>NZ_CP172952.1:2717500-2765913 GCF_050546705.1 Enterococcus sp. AZ104 | reverse complement strand
ACAGTGACCTCCTATATGTTTAAATTTTGGTTATCTAAAAAATGTGGATAACTTAAAAGAATGAGCATAGTCGATTTTAGCATTTTTTTAAAACTTTTTCCACAAGCAATTGTTCAATGTGGAAAAAAAGTACACAAGGGTGAAAAAAGTTTTCCACAGGGTGTCGACACTTGCGGAAGAAAGTGGTTGTTGAATGAGTTATCCACAAAAAGTTAAGAATAATTAAGCTTGACACAATCATGTTTCAAGAACTTATCAACAGCTGAAAAAACACCTGTGCAAAACTTTTTAACAGGCTGTTTTTTTGTGTAAAACTAGTGGAAAAATGGCTGTGAACAGAAAAAAATGTGGAAAACTATCCACAAGCTACTCACAGGAAAATTTAATTTGTGGATAATTGAAACGAATCTTTCTCAGGAAATATTTCTTAAATTTTATTGACAAAAGACCCCATTACTCGTTATACTATCAAAGTATGTCTATATATTGATGGATAGTTACAATTTCAGGAGGTGTAATTGCATGAAAAGAACGTATCAACCAAACAAACGTAAACGCCAAAAAGTTCACGGATTCCGTAAACGTATGAGCACTAAAAATGGCCGTCGCGTATTAGCAAGCCGTCGTCGTAAAGGTAGAAAAGTTATTTCTGCTTAATGATGGTCTGGTCTTTTAAACAGTCAATTTCTAAGAACCCTTAGTTATCTCCATAATTTTTTGGAAGATGTGAAGATAACTAAGGGTTCTTTTTCTGTTTTCAATAAAAGAAAGCAGGATTCTATAGAAAAGGCTACTAAAAAAGAGCGGAAATATGCTATTATTATTAAGAAGTAAAAAAATATAGAAACAAAGGGATGCCGATGAAAAAGTCCTACCGTGTCAAGAAAGAAAAAGAATTTCAACAGGTGTTTAATAAAAAACAATCTTGTGCAAATCGTCGTTTCGTGGTGTACGTTTTAGAGAAACCACAACAAGCCCATTTTCGAGTGGGGATTTCTGTTGGGAAGAAAATTGGAAACGCGGTCACAAGAAATGCTGTGAAGCGGAAAATCCGCGCGAGTTTATTTCAATTAAAAGACCGTATCTCTCCAGAAATTGATTTTATCGTGATTGCACGTCCAGGATTGGAAAAATTATCGTCTGAAGAAGTGAAAGCTAATTTAACACATGTGTTAAATTTAGCTAAAATATTAGATGTAAGAGAGGGAATTGAGTAGTGAAGAAGTATAAGCGCTTATTATTAATGGCTGGGTTAGTGACCTTAGTCTTTGTTTTATCCGCCTGCGGAACCGCGCCCGTAAGTGAAAGTAGTACAGGAATTTGGGATCGATACATTGTTTATTATTTTGCCCAAGCGATTAAGTTCCTATCATTAGGCGGCAGTGTCGGAATTGGGATTATCCTATTTACGTTAGTCATCCGGATTATTTTATTGCCGTTGATGCATTTCCAAACGAAGAGTATGCGTAAAACACAAGAGTTGCAACCTCAATTAAAGGCCTTGCAACAAAAATATTCTTCAAAAGATCCTGAAACACAACGCTTATTCCGAGAAGAACAGCAACGTTTGTATGCAGAGAATAATGTGAATCCTTACATTGGCTGTTTACCACTGTTGGTTCAACTACCAATCATGATGGCTTTGTATCAAGCCATTTCACGCGTGCCTGAGTTAAAAGAAGGAACGTTCTTGTGGTTAAGCCTCGATAAGCCGGATCCGTATTTAATTTTACCGATTTTAGCGGCTGTCTTTACGTTTGCTAGTACGTATCTTTCAAGTATGAGCCAACTAGAAACAAATGCCTCACTGAAAATTATGAATTACGTTATGCCAGCGATGATCTTCTTTATGGGGATTTCATTAGCCAGCAGTTTATCTCTTTACTGGGTGGTCTCAAATGCCTTCCAAACAGGGCAAACATTGTTATTAAACAACCCATTCAAAATCCGTAAAGAGCGGGAGGAAGCAGCACGTCAAGCCAAAGCACGGGAGCGAGCGCTTGAACGAGCAAAAAGTCCTAAGAAAAAAGGGAAGAAAAAATAAAGGAGGTCGTTCAGATGCCGATTTATGAAGGAAATACAATCGAAGAAGCAACGCAGAAAGGCTTACAAGCACTTGGTTTAACCAAAGAGGATGTTACAATTGATGTGTTAGACGAAGGAAAAAAAGGATTTTTAGGTCTAGGAAAAAAACTTGCCCAAATTTCAATGGAACCAACGATTAGTGAGCAAGTCACAGAAGCGGTCGAAGAAACAGTGGAAGATATTGTTGTTGCCGATGAAGCAAAAGCAGTGGAAGAAGCAGTTGAGGAATTAACCGAAGCAATTCCTAGTCTCTCAGAGGAATCAACACATTCTTTAGAAAATCTGGAAGACGAAGCTGCTATTACTGAATTAGCGATGTATTTAACGAATATTTCAAATGAACTGAACGCCCCTGCCATGGTTCGCATAGCGCGCGAGAATGGCAATATTATCTTCCATTTAGAAACAGAAAAACAAGGTATCTTAATTGGAAAACACGGAAAAGTGTTAAATGCGTTACAGTATTTAGCGCAAGTCTTTATTCACCGCATTGCAAGCAATAAGCTATCGATTGTTGTGAATGTCGGAAATTATCGTGAAAAACGTCATGAAATTTTGGAACGTTTAGCGAAACGCACCGCGGAAAAAGCCAAACGCACTGGGCGGCCAGTCTTCTTGGAACCAATGCCGGCTTTTGAAAGAAAACAAATTCATCACACGCTAAGTAAAGATGAGCAAATCAAAACCCATTCTGAAGGGGATGAACCTTATCGGTATTTAGTGGTTGAACCAGTTAAGAAGTATTTTTAAACAAACAAAGAAACGTTGGCAACTCTCAGCAGGGACTGAATAGTTGCCAACGTTTCTTTGTTAAATGATTTTTTAGCCGTCTCCGTTTCTTTTTTTATGTTATGATAATCAGTAATTACTCCAGTAGTAAATTCAAATGAAAAAGTTTTGTAAAGAGACGTAGGGGGAGCAACAGGTATGCGTACGGAGAAAATACTGGTTGTAGATGATGATGCAGCAGTTCGTCGCTTGATTTGGAAAGCATTACAATCAACAGGTATTCTTATTTACCAAAGTGAATCAATTGAAAAAACAAAAGATATTGTGTCCAGAGTTACCTTTGATTTGTTCATTTTAGATGATAACTTGGAACATGACAGCGATGGTTACTACTTAGTCCAAATGATTAGAGAGAAATATCCACTAGTGCCAATTATCTTTTTTAGTAGCAAAAAAGAAGAAGAGGATATCATTGCAGCCTTGGAAATGGGCGTGGATAGTTATATAACGAAACCTTTTTCCTTGAATGTTTTTAAGGCTCAGGTGATTGCTTCGTTGAATCGAGCTCGAATGATTCGAAAACAATTGAATGTTTATAAAAAAGAAGAGCTACAGGTAGGCGATTTCCGTTTTGATTATGGTCGTTATCAACTATTTAAAAAGGATTTACCTATTTCATTGTCTTCGAAAGAAGTTCAATTAATTCAATTTTTTCTGGAGAATCCCGAGCAAGTATTCTCTAAAGAACAAATTTACAGCAGTGTTTGGGGTACTGGGGATGTCGATGCGAATACGATTATGGTTTTTATTAATCGTTTACGAAGTAAATTAGAAGAAAACCCGAAAGAACCTTGTTACCTTCGGACCGTTTGGGGCATTGGTTATACCTTTACGCCAGATGGTTGCGTACAAAAAAAATGAAAAAAGGCCCGCAGTTGCACGAGCGACTGCGGGCCTTTTTTGATTATTCAATTTGTCGACGTTCCATTTCTTTCAAAATAAATTGAAGCGAACGATTTAGATGTTCATGGGTTAAAAGTGTGATCTGGTCAATATTCTTTGTTTTCATTCCGCGGAAAATTAACCAATGTTCTTCTAGGGCAATACTACGACGTTCTGAGGCACGAATTGCAATATCTCTGAAATAGATTAAGTAAGCATGGAGATCAGTCACAATTTTTTTTAAACGTAGCATCTGACTCTTAGTATAAATAAAGGAATTAAAATCTGAAAAGTTCTGTAGTAAGTCATCTACTTGGTTATTTTTATTGTATTGTTCTCCTTCGAGAAGTAAGGCTTCCAATTCATCAAAATCTTCTGGTGTCATGAGTTCCATGGCTTTAATGGTTGCTAAAGTGTCCAAAGATTTACGAATATCATAAATTTCATAAGCATCTTTCATACTAATCCCTTTAACCACGATACCCACCATAGGTATATGTTCCACCAATTGTTCTTTGACCAATTCTTGTAAAGCAAAGCGAATGGGCGTCCGACTAATGTTTAATTGCTCGGAAAATTCTTTTTCGTTAATCCGTTCACCTGCAGGAATATCCCCTAAAATAATGGTTTTTTTAAAGGCTTCATAGGTACAAATTTTTAGAGGTTTACTGCTGGTTAAATCTAAGTTCCGTTTTACTGCTTCAACCGTTGGATTCATATGAGGCACCTCCCTATAGGTTATTTTTATAGATAATAAATATAATATTAAAAATGAAAATATAACGCAAGAAAAGACAAAATGAAAAGAAAACCGAGGAGAAAAGGCACTCCTACGGTTTCAGCGACGACGTTTAATTTTGTGGAATAAATAAAGGCATGTGACCTAAAGCAACAATTGTAACAACGAAAATAACGAAAATTCCTAAGGCATATTTTGCTGATTCTTTTTGCCATTGGCCCATATCTAAACCAGTTAAACGTAATAGCAAGTAAATAAATGCCACTAATGGACTTAATAAGTGGAATGCTTGCCCCATTAAGGAAGCTAAAGCCATAGACATATTGTCAAATCCATAAGAACGTCCAGCTTCTGCTAGGACTGGTAAGACACCGAAATAGAAACCATCGTTTGAAATAAAGAATGTTCCTGGTGCTGAAATGAACGCAATCACTAAGCCCCAAGCGCCGGCTAATTGTTTTGGAATAATATTAACAAAGCTATTTGCTAAGGCATTGGCCATACCAGAACCTTGGAATAAGCCCATGAAGACGCCAGCAGCAAAAACTAAGATAACTACTTGCACAGCGTCACCAGCATTTGCACTGATGCGGCTGCTTTGATCTTTTAATTTTGGATAGTTGATCATTAAAGCGATACAAGTACCAACTAGGAATAATAATAACGGTGGCATTTCAATCCACGAAGGCAAACCTAATTGACCAACGAATGAACTTAGGACTAACCAACCGATTAAGACAATCGTTAAAATACCATTGAATGCAAAATTCTTTGGACGACGAATTTCTAATAACTCAGGATCGTTAACAATAGTCATTTCTTCCAATTCTTTATCAGTAAGAGTTGTCACGCCTAAGCGAGCACGTTCTTTTTTCCCCATGCGATAAGCAACAAAGAAGATAACATACAATACAGATAAAATCATACCAGGTGCTAAATAAGAAAGAATGTCGGCATCAACTTCTAGTACGGCCATGGCACGAGCTGTTGGACCGCCCCAAGGTAATAAGTTCATAATGGTGTTTTGTAAGATAACAAGCACACCTAAATTCATCAATTTCATATTAAGTTTTTTGTAGATGGGAATAAACGCAGAACAGCAAATCAAGGTCGTAGTTGTTCCATCTCCGTTTAAGGAAACAGCAGCAGCAACTACCGCAGTAGCCATCAAGACTTTCATTGGATCGCCTTTAGCAAAGTAAATCATTTTTTTAGTGATTGGGTCAAACAAACCAGCATCCAACATAATAGAGAAGTAAAGAATGGCAAATAATAACATAATACCAGTTTTTGAAGTAGTTGAAATCCCATCTAAGACGAAATTCCCAATGTTGACTTCAGGGACAACACCGTCAGCACCAGGTGGCGGACTCGCTACTCCAGTTGCAATTGCAATCAAAGTAAAAATAAGAGGAATAATTACTAAAGATGTAAACGGTGACAATTTCTTTTTCATGATTACATACATAAAGATGATAATCATACCATAAGCTAAAATAGTGAGTAACATGTTTTTCTTCCTTTCTTTTTTAGAACTTTTTTGTAAGCGTTAACAACCGGTGTTAATAAAAAAGAATAGCCATGAGAAATGTTTCACAGTATTCTGGTTTACAACAAAAAATATTTTTTGTGTTTGTCTATAGTGTGAGAATATACAAACTTTCGCAGAGAATAAATAGCCTAAAACAAAAAGAACATCAAAAAAACAATTCAACAATCAAATTCTTATTAATAACTTAATATAATATTAATAGAATCTTAACGGCTGATAAATGCTTATATACCAATGTTTACAGAGTTTTTTTCACAAAATAAACAATAAAAGAACAATCTGAGCTAGTGTTTTCACTAGGTTTTTTAACGGTTTTTTCTATAATGAACGTATACCAAGAATTAGTGAAAGGAGAGACAATATGGGCCTATTTAAGTCCTTATTCAAGAAAGAGCAACACACGCAGGATACCGAGATTAATGAAAGCGTTATCCAACGTGAAGCGGATAACTTGGAAAAGCGATGGATAGATATACCAGCATATATTCCTGCTGAGCCAAAAGAATATCAATTGGTAAGTATTGTGGCCACTGCCATCGCAGCAGGAGAGTTTCCAGAAAGTCGTTTTGTTATCAAAAAAATCGCAAAACGAAATCCAGAAGCAAAAGAAGTTGCCATTATTGCAGCCAGTATAGCTGCAGAGCTTTCAGAAGAGTCTCAGCTAGTTGTCAAAAGAATTTCAAAACAAAACCTTGAGGAGGATCATTATGTTACGCAAATTTAAAATTTCAATTGATGGGAAAGAATATTTAGTCGAGATGGAAGAAATCGGTGGCGTCCCACAACCAGCACCTGTTGCGCCACAACCAACAGCGCCAGTTGCTACGACAGAAACACCAGCCCCTGCTGTTGAAGAAGCCCCAGCGCCAGCAGCACAGCCAGCCGCCCCAGCAGGAGCAGATGCAATGCCTGCGCCAATGCCAGGAACTGTGTTAAAAGTATTAGTCAATGTTGGTGATACGGTGTCTGAGAACCAACCATTGTTAATTTTAGAAGCAATGAAGATGGAAAATGAAATCGTTGCAGGAAAAGCAGGTACGGTAACAGGAATTCATGTTACCCAAGGCCAAATTGTGAATCCAGGGGAACCATTAATAACAATTAACTAGAATTAATTTAAGAAGAGGAAGTGATTTGTGTGGAGACACTGATTCAAGGTGTTATAGGAATGGGCCAAGAACCAGGACGCATTGTGATGATGCTGATTGGTGGACTATTAATGTATTTAGGAATAAAAAAAGAGTATGAACCAACACTT
This sequence comes from Enterococcus sp. AZ104, assembly GCF_050546705.1. Taxonomy (NCBI): domain Bacteria; kingdom Bacillati; phylum Bacillota; class Bacilli; order Lactobacillales; family Enterococcaceae; genus Enterococcus; species Enterococcus sp. AZ104. The sequence continues at coordinate 2,758,608 of NZ_CP172952.1, read as the reverse complement.
TTAGTGCCGATGGGTTTAGGAACGATTTTAGTGAACTTTCCTAATTCCGGCGTATTGAGCGCTGGCGGCGAGCCAGGTCCGTTTAATGTTCTTTTTGATTTTGGAATAAAAACAGAATTATTCCCGTTATTATTATTTATTGGGATTGGGGCAATGATTGATTTCGGGCCATTGTTACAAAATCCGTTTATGTTGATGTTTGGTGCCGCTGCACAGTTTGGGATTTTCTTTACAGTTATTATGGCTGTTTTATTAGGTTTTGATTTAAACGATGCTGCTTCGATTGGGATTATTGGTGCCGCTGATGGTCCAACGTCTATTTTCGTAGCAAATACCTTACATTCAAAATACATGGGGGCCATAATGGTTGCCGCTTACTCCTACATGGCGTTAGTTCCGATTATTCAACCAGTAGCGATTAAAGCAGTGACGACGAAAGCCGAACGTCGGATCCGTATGACTTATCGGGCCGGTGAAGTTTCTCAAACAGCGAAAATTCTTTTCCCGGTTGTTATTACGATTGTCGCAGGGTTAATTGCGCCGGTGTCATTACCATTAGTTGGTTTCTTAATGTTTGGGAACTTATTAAGAGAATGTGGCGTTTTGGATCGTTTATCCATTACAGCTCAAAATGAATTGGTAAATATTATTAGTATCTTGCTAGGACTATCTATTTCCGTTAGCATGAACTATGCAGAGTTCTTAAAAGTCGATACGTTGATGGTTATTGGCTTAGGGTTAGTCGCCTTTATTATGGACTCAGTCGGCGGCGTACTTTTTGCTAAATTCTTGAATTTATTTAGAAAAGAAAAAATCAATCCAATGATTGGTGCTGCAGGTATTTCCGCTTTCCCAATGTCTAGTCGGGTCATTCAAAAAATGGCTACAGATGAAGACCCACAAAACTTTATTTTAATGCATGCTGCTGGTGCCAACGTTTCAGGACAAATCGCTTCTGTAATTGCTGGTGGCTTACTATTAGCCTTTTTAACATAGGACAGAAAGGAGAACGAATACATGTCTGTTAACATGGAAGATTTAAAAATTGCTTTTGAACTGTTAGGTTTTGGTTGGGGCGGCGTTTTCGTTGTTTTATTTATCATTTATCTAGCATCTAAATTACTAACAAAATTATTTCCAATTAAAAAATAAAGGAGGTTATTGCTGTGAGCAGCGTATATACAATGAAAAGAATCTGGTTGCAAAAAGATAAAAAAGCTTATCAAGCTTGGCGCGAATTAATGGAAAAAGCCGAATTGCAAACGACAGAAGCACTTGATTACACCGTTGGCATATATGATGACACAGCATTAATCGCCTCTGGCTCGCTTTCAGGCAAAACGATTAAGTGCGTGGCCGTTTGTAAAAAATATCAATCTGAAAATTTGTTAACCCAATTGGTGGTTCATCTACTTGAAAAACTGAGAGAAGAAAACCAATTACACAGTTTTTTGTATACAAAACCAAAAAATGAACAAATTTTTCAGTCGCTAGGCTTTCAAAAAGTGGTTGCGAATCAAGAGGTGCTATTTATGGAGCAAGGCAAACCAGATTTTGCCGATTATCTTGATTACCTGACACAGCATAAAAAAGCAGGGCCAGCCAGTAGCATTGTCATGAATGCAAATCCTTTTACGAAAGGCCATCAGTACTTAGTCGAAAAAGCAGCCAAAGAAAGTCCACACGTTTATGTGTTTGTTTTATCTGAAGATAAATCGCTGTTTTCAAAAGAAGCACGTTTCGCAATGGTGCAAAAAGGGGTAGCCCATTTACCCAATGTGACAGTCCTATCTACAGAAGATTACTTAGTTTCGTCTGCGACTTTTCCTACCTATTTTTTGAAAGAAAAAGCGCCATTAGAGGTAGCTGCAATTCAAGCAACGCTTGATGCAACGTTATTTAAAGAAAGAATTGCGCCAATACTTGAAATTCAGCAACGTTATGTGGGAGAAGAGCCTTATTCAGAAGTGACCGCTGTCTACAATCAAGCAATGCAACAAGTTTTCGGACAAACGATAACGCTAACCATTGTCCCGCGATTAGCGAGTGATGGAGAGCTGATTAGTGCGACGAAAGTTCGCAAAGCGATGGCTGAAGGCGACAAAGAGACACTCAAGAAGTTTTTACCAGCAACAAGTTATCAATACTTAGTAGAACACAAGAAACTAATGAGGTGAAGAAAGTGAAGATTATCAAAAATGCTACTGCAGGGACAGTAGAATCAAGTGATATTATGATTACCGTCCAACCCATTGAATCAACAGAAAATACCATTGAATTAGAAAGTAGTGTCGAAAAACAATTTGGCAATCAAATTCGTCAGGTGATTACGACAACTTTGGAACATTTAGATGTCCAAGGCGTTGCGGTCAAGGCGATTGATAAAGGGGCATTAGATTGTACAATCAAAGCTCGGATGATTACAGTTTTACATCGAGGCGCTGAAAAAGAAACGTATGATTGGAAGGAGTTGGACTCATGGAACGTTTAAGAAGAACAATGATGTTTGTCCCTGGAGCGAACGCAGCAATGCTAAGAGATGCACCTTTGTATGGGGCAGATTCAATCATGTTTGATTTAGAAGATGCAGTTTCATTAAAAGAAAAAGACTCTGCCCGTGTTTTAGTCCATTCTGCTTTGAAAACTTTCGATTATGGCAATATTGAAATTGTTGTTCGGATCAATGCTTTAGATGCCGGTGGCGCAGAAGATATTGAAGCAATGGTCTTAGCTGGTGTCGATGTGATTCGTTTACCAAAAACAGAAACAGCCCAAGATATCATTGATGTCGAGGCAGTCATTACAGAAGTAGAACAGCAAAATGACATTCCCGTAGGAACAACGAAAATGATGGCTGCTATCGAATCGGCTGAAGGTGTTCTAAATGCGCCCGCGATTGCCAAAAGTTCAACTCGCTTGATTGGCATCGCGTTAGGCGCCGAAGACTATGTTACCAATATGAAAACACGGCGCCATCCAGATGGCCAAGAACTATTCTTTGCTCGTAGCATGATTTTACATGCCGCTCGAGCAGCTGGGATTGCAGCTATTGATACGGTCTATTCAGATGTAGACAATACGGAAGGCTTTGAAGCCGAAGTTCGTTTGATTAAACAGCTAGGTTTCGATGGGAAATCGGTGATTAACCCTCGTCAAATCCCATTAGTTAATACTATTTATGCGCCAACAGAAAAAGAAATCCAGAATGCTAAGGAAGTAATCTGGGGCATTCGGGAAGCCGAAGCAAAAGGTTCCGGTGTTATCTCCGTAAATGGAAAAATGGTTGATAAACCAATTGTTGAACGAGCTGAACGGGTCATTGCGTTAGCATTGGCGGCTAAATTAATTACCGAGGAGGAAATATAGACATGGTAGTAAATAAAGTAGGCAAAGACATTCCTCAATCTTATGCAGAGCAATATGGCATTTATGAAGGAGAATTAGCACACATTGATGCTTATCAAGAAGCGAGCCGAGCAATTAAACCAGTGAAACCTCGGGAGACAAAACTTTTAGGAAGTATTCGTGAAGCAATTGAAAAAACAGGGTTGAAAGATGGCATGACCATCTCTTTCCATCACCATTTCCGTGAAGGAGACTATGTGATGAATTTAGTTTTAGCCGAGATTGCCGCCATGGGGCTGAAAAACATTTCGATTGCACCTAGTTCAATTGCAAATGTTCATGAACCTTTGATCGAACACATTAAAAATGGAGTAGTCACCAACATTACTTCTTCAGGTTTGAGAGATAAAGTAGGCGCCGCTATTTCAGCAGGTATCATGGAAAATCCTGTGGTGATTCGTTCACATGGTGGCCGGGCACGGGCAGTAGCAGCAGGCGATATCCATATTGATGTAGCTTTCTTAGGTGCACCAAGTTCAGACGCTTATGGAAATGCGAATGGAACCAAAGGAAAAGCTACCTGTGGTTCTCTTGGATATGCGATGGTCGATGCAAAATATGCGGATCAAGTGGTCATCATTACTGACACATTAGTACCATATCCTAATACCCCTATCAGTATTCCACAAACAGATGTTGATTATGTGGTAGAAATTGATGCAATTGGTGATCCAGATGGAATTGCCAAAGGCGCGACACGTTTTACAAAGAATCCTAAAGAATTATTGATTGCTGAATATGCCGCAAAAATAATTACACATTCTCCTTACTACAAAGAAGGCTTCTCATTCCAAACAGGAACAGGTGGCTCTTCACTAGCAGTTACGCGGTTCATGAGAGAACAAATGCTTAAAGATGGCATTAAAGCAAGTTTCGCTTTAGGCGGAATTACGAATGCAATGGTGGAACTTTTGGAAGAAGGCTTAGTAGAAAAAATTATTGACGTCCAAGACTTTGATCATCCATCAGCTATTTCTTTAGGGGAAAATGCCAATCATTATGAAATTGATGCCAATATGTATGCCTCACCGCTTAGCAAAGGGGCGGTTATTAATCAATTAGACACAGCTATTTTATCTGCTTTAGAAGTGGACACAGATTTTAATGTAAATGTCATTACTGGTTCAGATGGTGTCATCCGTGGTGCTTCTGGCGGACATTCCGATACAAGTATGGCTTGTAAAATGAGTCTAGTGATTGCACCACTTGTTCGTGGACGGATTCCAACAATCGTTGAGCAAGTAAATACAGTCGTTACACCAGGTACGAGTGTCGATGTCGTAGTAACAGAAGTCGGCATTGCAATCAATCCAAAAAGAACAGACTTAATTGATTGTTTTAAAACCTTAGATGTTCCTCAGTTTACGTTAGAAGAGTTGAAAGACAAAGCCTACAACATTGTTGGCACCCCGGAACCAATTAAATATGGAGACAAAGTGGTTGCGTTAATTGAATACCGAGATGGTAGTCTAATTGATGTGGTACGCAATGTTTAATGGGGAAAAAGTAACACTTTTAGAGATGTTGGATGCTCGCGAACAAAGAGCTGCCACACAGAAGGAGTTGTTAGAAACAGCACCAGAAGCTAGTCTCTTATCTGCCACAATGAATATTCCTGGAGAAGTGAAAAATTCGCCCACCTTAACGGCTGTTTTTTTAGAAGTAATTGACGAAGTCGAGCAACAATTGCTGGATCAAGTACCGATTGTTAATTTTTACCGGAATGAAAAAACAGGGCCTGAATATTATTTGGCGGTTTCGTTAGCCCCGCAAGAGTTAAAACAAAGAATGGTCAAAATTGAAGAAACACATCCTTATGGTCGTTTAGTGGACCTAGATGTTTTATGGGGAAATAAAGAACTAAAAAGCCTTCATCGAGGAGATTTAGGCTTGCCACCACGGCGCTGTTTTATGTGCCAAGAAGAGGCGAAAGTCTGTGGACGAAATCGACGTCACAGTCTTGAAGCAATGCAAGAAAAAATAACAGAAATAATTTTGACACGAAAGGAGCAGCCAAGTGAGTAAAAAAATTCGTTTTACAGAAACGGTGCTACGGGATGGACAACAAAGTTTAATTGCAACACGGATGCCAACCTCAGATATGCTGCCGATTATTAAAACAATGGACGAGGCAGGATTTCATGCATTAGAAATGTGGGGCGGGGCAACGTTTGATTCCTGTGTCCGCTATTTAAACGAGGATCCTTGGGAACGTCTTCGCCAAATTCGCAAAGAAGTTAAAAATACCAAACTTCAAATGTTATTACGAGGACAAAATTTACTAGGATATCGTCATTACGCTGATGATGTGGTGCGGGCCTTTGTCGAAAAATCAGTTGAAAATGGGATTGATATTATTCGTATTTTCGATGCCTTGAATGATGTCCGTAATTTACAAACAGCAATTCAAACAACAAAAGAAGCTGGCGGACACTGTCAAGCAGCGATTTCTTATACTACGAGTGAAATTCATACCATCGATTACTTTGTAAAATTAGCCAAAGAATTAAGTCAAACAGGAGCGGATTCCATTTGTATTAAGGATATGGCAGGCGTTTTGACGCCACAAACTGGTTTTGAATTAGTGAGCAAAATGAAAGATGCCATTGATTTACCTTTAGAGGTGCATACGCATGCGACTAGTGGTATTTCTGAGATGACCTATTTAAAAGTTGCTGAAGCAGGTGCGGATATCATCGATACAGCTATCTCTTCTTTCGCTGGCGGTACGAGTCAACCAGCCACAGAATCTGTAGCCATTGCGTTAGAAGATTTAGGCTTTGAAACAGGTTTAAATATGGAAAAAGTAACAGAGATTGCTGACTATTTCAATCCGATTCGTGATCGTTTTAGAAGTGAAGGCATTTTAAACCCTAAAGTTAAAGATACGGAACCGAAAACCTTGATTTATCAAGTGCCTGGTGGTATGTTATCAAACTTATTAAGTCAATTAACGGAGCAAGGTTTACAAGACAAATATGAAGAAGTTTTAGCTGAAGTACCTAAAGTAAGAGCGGATTTAGGGTACCCACCACTAGTTACGCCGCTTTCACAAATGGTTGGAACACAAGCCTTAATGAATGTGATTTCTGGGGAAAGATATTCCTTAATACCGAATGAAATCAAAGATTATGTGCGCGGAGAATATGGCAAATCACCAGCACCTATCGCAGAAGAGATTAAGCAAAAAATCATTGGGGATGAAGAGGTAATCACTTGTCGACCAGCGGATTTATTGAAACCAGAGTTGCATAGTTTAGAAAAGGAAATCCAACAATATGCAAAATCTGAAGAGGATGTCCTATTATATGCGATGTTCCCACAACAAGGAAAAGACTTTTTAGGACGTCGCGAAGATCCTTTTTACGATGTACCGTTACAGAAAGTGACAGTCAAACTTGACTTGCCAGAATAGAACGGGCAAGTGCTCCGCAAATGTATAAAGAAGCAAGGGTTTGAGCGACGATAACGGTTGTTCAAACCCTTGCTTCATCAAATAGAAAAAAGGCAGCCCGTGAAAGGAAGTGACAATGTGTTAGAAGAAGTTCTAGCAATTCATCAAAAAAATATTGGTGTGCTAAGTCTTGAAGCAACAGAAGCGGTGTTAAACCATCATGATTTAGCCAAAATGTATACACCTGGTGTCGCAGAATTGAGTTTAATGATTGCCCAAAATCATGAATTAGCGCGCGAGTGGACCATTAGTGGTAAGTTAATTGCGGTTATTACAGATGGGTCAGCTGTTCTGGGTCTCGGCAATATGGGCACGCAAGCGGGTTTGCCAATTGTTGAAGGCAAAGCTTTACTTTATAAAAATTTGGCGGGGGTCGATGCTATTCCTTTAGCACTGGAACAAAAATCAGTTGACGAGATGGTTCAAACAATTGAAAATTTACAAAATAGTTTTGCAGGAATCCATTTAGAAGATATTTCTGCACCAAAATGTTTTGAAATTGAAGAAAAACTTCAACAACGTTTGAACATTCCTGTGTATCATGATGACCAAGAAGGAACAGCCATCGTCGTTTTAGCTGGACTAATTAACGCAGCTAAAATTAAAGGAAAACCTTTAAATGAATTACATGTGGTGATTAACGGAGTTGGTGCTTCTGGTGTAGCGACCGCTAAGTTATGTATTCAAGCGGGGATTACGCATCTCACCTTAGTAGATCGCCAAGGTGTTTTAAGAGAAGAAGACCCGACATTGAATCCTTACCAACGTGCTTTGCTTCGACAGGTAATAAAACCATCAGTAGAAAATAAAGATTTAGCCACCGCTGTCGTCAATCAGGATGTTTTTTTAGGCTTATCAGAAGCGGATGTGCTAACACCAGCCCTGATTAAATCAATGAACCAAGACCCAATTATCTTTGCTTTAGCAAATCCTAAACCAGAAATTGAACCAGCCCTCGCCCAAGCCAATGGCGTCCGTTTATTAGCAACTGGTTCTTCCAAATATCTGAATCAAGTGAACAACATTTTAGCTTTTCCAGGTCTTTTTAAAGGGTTATTGGCAGCGAAAGGCAGAAAAGTCGATGTCGGTTTGCAAATGACAGTAGCACGAAGCTTGGCCGCTATGATTTCAGAACCCACAGCAGAAAAATTCATACCTAATGTATTTGATGGCGGCGTAGTTGACACGGTTTTTAATGCTGTACTAGACTATATAAAACAAGAAAAGGCCACGGCAGAAGAAGGGACGTAAAAGGCAATGACAAAGCAAGCAAGGAGTAAATTAGCGCAGCAAGCACAATTGGCACTACTCTATGAAGTGACCTGTTTAAATAAACCAGGCTTGGTGGATCCAGTCGATGCAGGCGCCCATCAAGATATGGATGTTTTCACTTTTTTAGAAAGTAGTGTGGTTTTGACTCCTTATTTTGAAACCTTCGTTCAAGCTGGGACAGAGCTACGTCATTTGCCGATTGAGGCAACATTTCGCGCGATTCGACAAGTTGGTTTAGAAGCAGAACGAGCAATGTTTGAGGCAACAGAAGGTATCAATACACATAAAGGAGCGATTTTTTCTCTAGGTATTTTTTTAGCTGTCTGTGGTCGTCTAATGATTTGGGAGACCCCTTGCACCTTACAATTGTTTCAACAAACGCTTCAAACAATGACGCAAGACTTACTGGCCGACTTTGAAAACCTCGCTACGAATGAGCTAGAAAAACTAACTTGGGGTGAACGACTATTTGTTCAGCATGGCTTGACTGGAATCCGTGGTGAGGCGCAACAAGGTTATCCCGCTGTCTTTGAACAGGGAGTGCCTTATTATCAAAAACATCAAGGCACACAACAACAAAAACTCATTGATACGCTCCTTTATTTATCGCTCTATGTTGAGGATACGAATTTGATTAAACGAAGTCAAAATGTCCAAATTTTTGAAATATATCAACCGTTAATCCAGGAATATTTTGCTTTAGGGGGGACACAAACGTTACGGGGAACCCTTTGTTTAGAAAGATTGAATCACTTATTCAAAGAAAAAAATTGGAGTATTGGTGGCAGTGCAGATGCTTTAATTTTGGTGGTGTTTTTAGATAAACTAATGAAATTAAATTGGCTGACCCCTTAATTAAAAAGATAGTTACAACGCTGATTTGGTCAGTTGTTTTGACCTTATATGCTTATGGAAAGGTCTCAAGAGAATTCAAGAAAGCGATTGACAAATACCACGAAACACAGTATATTTTATTACGAAATCATTCTTATCAGAGTATACAAATACGATGATAAACAGTTGAAGCGAATCTTGATTTGCTTTTCCTAAACCTGATTCTTTTAGAATCAGGTTTTTGTTTGTCTAAAAGGCGGCATTCGTTCAAAAACGGCTGTCGCCTTTTTTTATGAAATTTTTTTAATATAAAAAATTTCATAAAAAAAATCTTAAAAATAGAAAAAATTGTTATAGATTAGAGTCATTTTTTTGATGTAAAGTTTTTATGACTTACAGCCATAAAATTGATAAAAACAGTCAAAGAAGCAGAAAAAATAATAGTGGAATTTCTCAAAAAAATAAAAAAATTTTCCGTTATTTAATTATCGATTTATCAAACGATAAGTTATAATAAAATAATTTATTTATCTTTAATGATTGGGGAGAAATGTATAAACTTCCTCATTTTCCTCTCATTGTATAATAACTCACTAATGAATTAGTGAGTTTTCTAACATATCCAGGACGCTTGTTATCAAATGAATTTTTGTATAAAAATTCACAGCATTATATTTTGAAAAGCTGAGGAAATGTACTAAACTGCAGGTGTTAAATCCATTTAAATCGCTAAAGGGGGAGATGAACAACTAGGGGAAGCTAATGATCTTGGTATTTATCGTTTATTTTAAAGAAAAGAGGGACGATCAGATGAAAAAGAAAATTGTTGAGGATTTTAATCGGAAAAGTCAGCATAAAAAATGGACAAAACGCAAGATGCTTAATTTAGCAATATCAAGTGGTTTATTATTTACGTCATTAGCAATCCCTGTAAGTATAGCTGTTACCTCTGGCACAATCAGTGCATCAGCAGCGGTCTTGGATATCGAACTATTATCAAATGTTACGTCAAATAATGACAGTGGCACTTCAACGAGTAATCGTTGGACAGCCGCAAACCAAAATCAACCAGTTAATTTCACGGTTTCTGGTGGCGCTTTAGCAGATGCTTCCGCTGTGTTTAGTGGACAAAAACAAGCGGTGTTAGTGGTTCCTCCTGAGTTAAGAGGAAATGTAGCTGCAGCAGGCAGCGCAGCAATCAATACCAATGTCACGATTGATCTTTCAAAAGTTACTTTTTTGACCGCCGTTTTGAATGCAGCCAATGATTTAACCAATGTGATTACTCAAATTACCAGTGGGGCTTTAGGGAATTTAACTGGTGTTGATATTGATTTGACGGAAGTGAATCGTCAGTTGGAATTAGTGAATAACATTGAAAACTTAGGTGCTGCTTCATTTACAGCTCCGGAAACATTAGCAGCTGACGGCTCATACATTAGCGCACCAATTAGTGATGGTTTAGGGTTAGTTTTAGCCCAAAATGTTTCAAACATCTTACAAGATTTGAATGCGGCAGTTCAAGCTTTGGAGGCAAAAGGAACCAGTATCCCAAGTAATCTTGTCGCTACAGCCATAAATGCAGCCTTGCTTCCTGTCAAAGGCACGGTAAACGTGGCTGTTTCAGGTGCTTTGCCTTTATTAGCGGTTGGTGGTTCAGGTGTGAATGAGTTAGTGGATGCTTCTTTACTAGGCGCAACTACGGTTACTTTACCAACTACCGTTTCAACACCTCAAAATTTATCCAATAATTTAGATGCTCGTTTTGTAGGAACAGTCGTTCAAACAGATCTTTTAGACGTTAATTTATTAGCAACAGCAGACGGTGTATCCAACATTTATTTTGCTGCAGGTACTACTAGTGAAGTAACCGCACCTACCGTAACAGGAGTAACAGGCAATTCAACGGCAGGTTACGAAGTTAAAGGAACTGCCGATGCCAATGCCACGGTTGAAATCCGAAATGCAGGAGGCACCGTGATAGGTACAGGTACTGCTGATGGGACAGGGGCATTTACAGTTACCATTCCCGCAGGTGAAGCAGGCGCCAATGAAACGTTAACTGCCGTAGCGAAAAACGCCAGCGGCACAGAAAGTACGCCAACAACGTTCCAAACACCAGCGGATGAAGCAACCGTAACCGCACCAACAATCACAGGAGTGACAGGTAATTCAACGGCAGGTTACGAGGTCAAAGGCACCGCTGATGCCAATACCACGGTTGAGATCCGAAATGCAGGAGGCACCGTAATAGGTACAGGTACTGCTGATGGGACAGGGGCATTTACAGCTACCATTCCCGCAGGTGAAGCAGGCGCCAATGAAACATTAACGGCTGTAGCGAAAAACGCTAGCGGTACAGAAAGTACGCCAACAACGTTCCAAACACCAGCGGATCCTAATACGCCCGTGGCGACGCCAATTGTTGAGACTGTAACAGGTAGTACAACAAAAGGCTATGAGGTCAAAGGGACTGCTGAAGTTGGCACCACCATTGAGGTTCGCGATGCAGCTGGCACGGTCCTTGGTACTGCAACAACTGGAACTGACGGAAAATATACAGTGACTTTAGATTCAGGAACAGCAACAGCAAATCAAACGCTGAGCGTTGTAGCGAAAAACGCTAGTGGCACGGAAAGTCAACCAGCAACGGCGACAACACCAGCTGATGTCACTGCACCAACAGTTGATAACATCACAGGCAACTCTGGTTCGGGTTATGAAATTACAGGAACAGCAGACCCTAACACAACAATCGAAGTTCGTGATCCATCTGGGGCAGTCATTGGTACAGGTACCTCTGATGCGAATGGTGATTTTACTGTAACGCTACCAACGGGAACGACCAATCCTGGGGATACGTTAACAGTGATTGGAAAGGATAACGCGGGAAATGAAAGTCAACCGACTGAAGTCCTTGTTCCTGCTGATGCCACGGTTACAGCACCAACTGTAACAGGAGTAACAGGTAATTCAGTTGCTGGTTATCAGGTGACAGGCACCGCTGATCCGAATGCTACCATCGAAATTCGTGATGCAGATGGGAACGTGATTGCAACAGGGACTGCTGATGGGACTGGTTCCTTTGCCGTGAACCTTCCAGCTGGGACGGCAAATGCGAATGAAACATTGACAGCGTTAGCCAATGATCCTGATGGCAATACAAGTACACCGACAACCTTCCAAACACCAGCAGATGAAGTAGTGGCACCGCCAAGTGTCGACAAAGTTACTGGGAATACAACACAAGGATATCAAGTGACAGGTACCGCTGAACTTGGCACCACCATTGAAGTTCGTGCAACAGACGGAACAGTTTTAGGCACCGCAACAACTGGACCGACTGGCCAATATACTGTGACGTTAGCTTCAGGAAAAGCAACAGCTAAACAAACAGTGAATGTAGTTGCTAAAAATGATACTGGACTTGAGAGTCAACCAACTACAGCTATGACACCCGCTGATGTTACCACACCAACAATTGGTGACATTACTGGAGATTCAACAACTGGTTATGAAATCACTGGGACGGCGGACCCTAATACCACCATTGAAGTACGGAACCCAGATGGAACAATTATTGGTACAACGACAACGGATGATCAAGGGAACTTTACTGTGGACCTTCCAGCGGGAGCCGCTAATCCTGGTGATACATTAACAGTTGTTGGAAAAGACGGTGACGGCAATGAAAGTCAACCAACAGAAGTGACGGTCCCTGAAGATGCAACCGTAGCAGCACCAACTGTGACGACTGTTACAGGAACAACTGCCACTGGGTATCAAGTAACCGGCACGGCAGAGCCAAATGTCACCATTGAGATTCACAATGAAGCAGGTTTAGTTATTGCTACGGGAACGACTGATGGTGCTGGCGCATTTACAATCACTCTTCCGACGGGCACAGCAACAGCTAACGAAGCCTTAACTGCCATTGCGAAAGATGCTGCTGGGAAAGAAAGTAATCCGACTGCTTTCAAAACACCTGCTGATCCAGATGCACCAGTCGCGACACCTACTGTTGACAAAATCACTGGTAGCACGACAAACGGCTATCAAGTAGTAGGAGCAGCAGAAGTTGGTACAACAGTTGAGGTGCGTGACGCCGATGGCACAGTCCTTGGCATGGCAACTACTGGAACTGATGGCAAATACACAGTGACTTTAGAGCCAGGGAAGGCCTCAGCTAACGAAACAATAACTGTCGTAGCGAAAAATGCAACAGGAAAAGAAAGTCAGCCAGCTACAGCAACTACACCAGCCGACTTAGCCACACCAACCATTGATTCTATTACCGGAAATTCTGGTAAAGGTTACGAAATCACTGGAACGGCGGAGCCCAAAACCACTATTGATGTCCGTGACGCAGACGGAACCATCATTGCTGCTACCACTGCTAACGAAACCGGCCAATATACGGTGACTCTACCAGCTGGCGTAGTGACACCAGGAGAAACGATTACGATTATTAGCAAAGATGGCGCTGGCAATGAAAGTCAACCAGCTACAGCCGTTATTCCAGCGGATGTTGTTTTAGCGGCGCCAACTATTACGAAGGTTGAAGGAAACAAAGCCAATGGCTATACAGTCACTGGAACTGCTGATCCAAATGTCACGGTTCAATTTTACAATAGCAGTGAACAATTATTGGCAAGTGGCAATACAACTACTGGAGGCACCTTCTCCGTTCATATTGCAGCAGGGTTAGCAACAGAAAAAGAAACGTTAACCGCACTAACCACAGATACACAAGGAAATGTGAGTCCTAAAACCACATTTATGACGCCAGCCGATATTACGGGAGAACCAGAAATTAAAATTGCGGCACCAACTGTTTCTTCAGTTTTAGGAACGTCTAAAGCCGGCTACCTCATCAAAGGAACAGCTGAACCAAACCGAATCATTCAAATTAGTAACCGACTATTAAGAAGTGTGATTGCTGTAGGTGCCACCGATGCTGAAGGCAACTTCGCTATCCAATTAACAGCGGGACAAGCGACTGCTCAACAAAGTTTACTTGCGACAGCTACCGATGGCGCAGGACATTACAGTACGGCTACAACCTTCATGACGCCAGCCGACCCAACGAATCCTGGAGGAGGCAATGGTAACACTGGCGGAAATAACGGCAATACAGGCGGCAATACAGGAAACAATGGCGCAACTGGCGGGAATAATGGGAATGGTTCAAACACAGGTTCAAATCCAAATGGAGGTTCTGGTTTAGGCACAACAGGTTCTGGCTTAGGTTCACTAGGCAATGGCCTCGGTACAAATGGTAGTGGCTACCACCCTAAACTAAGCACCATCAGTTATGGCACTGGAAATCACGGGAAAACAGGCTTCTTACCTAGCACAGGTGAAAAAGAGTCTTCAGCCGTGACAACAAGTTTGTTTGGCGCCTTTGTCGCACTCCTTGCGAGCATGGGAATCATCAAACGCAAACGTAAAAACTAGCTCTCTCCTTTAATTCCTATAGATGAGAAAACGTATTGTTGAGAATTCCCCACTCAATGATACGTTTTCTCGTTCCATTTAATGAAGAAAAATTGCCAAATAGAATAAAATGTGCTATTCTATTTTCAGAAAATCGAAGGAACAAGCAGTGAAAGTGCTAAATCCAACCTGAATTTTTTAATGCAGGAGGAGTGGGCGCTTTTTTTGTTGTTATGAAGAAAGGAAGCTAATTATGCAATCAGCTACAATGGAATTTGATACAATTGCGGCGATTTCTACGCCGCCAGGTGAAGGTGCGATTAGTATTGTTCGTTTAAGTGGCGAGCAAGCAGTTGCTATTGCAAACAAAGTTTATCGGTCAGGCACTAAAGATTTAGCTAAAGTCCCCACGCACACGATTCATTATGGTCATATTGTTGATCCGCAAAACGATCAATTGATTGATGAAGTCATGCTTTCTGTGATGCGGGCACCGAAAACATTTACACGAGAAGACGTGGTAGAAATTAACTGTCATGGCGGCATTGTCGTGGTGAACCAATTATTGCAATTACTGTTACGTGAAGGCGCACGAATGGCCGAACCTGGGGAATTTACAAAACGTGCTTTTCTAAATGGCCGAATGGATCTTTCACAAGCAGAAGCAGTGATGGACTTAATCCGTGCTAAAACAGATAAGGCGATGAATGTTGCATTGAACCAATTGGATGGTAACTTGTCGGCGTTAATTCGTTCATTAAGACAAGAAATTTTAAATACTTTAGCGCAAGTAGAAGTTAATATTGATTATCCAGAGTATGATGATGTCGAAGAATTAACCACGAAATTACTTTTAGAAAAAGCCGAATTTGTGAAAGCGCAGATTCAACAATTATTAACGACCGCTAAACAAGGAAAAATTTTGCGAGAAGGCCTAAGTACAGCAATTATTGGCCGACCAAATGTCGGGAAATCCAGTTTGTTAAACCATCTGTTACGAGAAGAAAAAGCTATCGTTACAGATATTGCTGGAACGACACGTGATGTCATTGAAGAATACGTTAACGTTCGCGGTGTTCCTTTAAAATTAATTGATACAGCGGGGATTCGCGAAACAGAAGACATTGTGGAACGAATTGGTGTCGAACGCAGCCGCAAAGCGTTAGCAGATTCGGATTTAATTTTGTTAGTCTTAAATCAAAGCGAAGAATTGACAGAGGAAGATCGTCAACTGTTGGAAGCAACGAAAGGCTTAAAACGCGTTATTCTTTTAAATAAAATGGACTTACCGACAAAACTAGATCCTAACGAATTACAAGAATTAGTCCCTGCAGAAGAAATTTTATCCGTTTCGGTGTTGTCAAACACAGGCTTAGACCAGTTAGAAGCGAAAATTGCTGATCTTTTCTTTGGCGGCCAAACAGGCGAAAAAGATGCTACCTATATTTCTAATACACGTCATATTGCTTTGCTGGATCAAGCAGCGCTTTCGTTACAAGAAGTGATTAACGGCATCGAAGCAGGTATGCCAGTCGATTTAGTTCAAATTGATATGACCCGTTGTTGGGATTATTTAGGGGAAATCGTCGGCGATAGTGTCCAAGATGAATTAATTACACAGTTATTTAGTCAATTTTGTTTAGGAAAATAAGACAAGAGAGGAATTTTTTATGAATCAATATCAAGCAGAATCATATGATGTTATTGTCGTCGGTGCTGGACATGCTGGCTCTGAAGCAGCCTTAGCAGCCGCACGAATGGGCGTTAAAACGTTACTTTTAACAATTAATTTAGATATGGTTGCTTTTATGCCATGTAACCCTTCTGTTGGTGGACCTGCCAAAGGAGTCGTTGTCCGAGAAATCGATGCATTAGGCGGCGAAATGGGTAAAAACATTGATAAAACCTACATCCAAATGCGGATGCTAAATACTGGTAAAGGTCCAGCAGTGCGTGCGTTGCGCGCGCAAGCTGACAAACATGCCTATGCGACAGAAATGAAACATACCATTGAAAAAGAAGAAAATTTAACCCTTCGTCAAGGGATTGTTGAAGAATTAATCGTGGAAGATGGCGTTTGTTGTGGTGTTGTAACTTCAACAGGTGCCGCATACCGTAGTCAAGCAGTGGTGATTACTGCCGGTACTGCCTTGCGTGGCGAAATTATTATTGGTGAATTAAAATATTCATCAGGACCAAACAATTCGCAACCTTCCGTTGGTTTAGCCAATCATTTAAAAGAATTAGGTTTAGAAATCGATCGCTTTAAAACAGGAACGCCGCCACGAGTAAAATCAAGTACGATTGATTATTCTGTGACAGAGGAACAACCAGGCGATAAAGAACCCAACCACTTTAGTTACAGCACGCCAGATAGTGCCTACAATCAAAACCAAGAACCTTGTTGGTTAACTTATACGAATGAAACAACGCATGAAATTATTCAAAAAAATCTACACCGCGCCCCAATGTTTACTGGGATTGTTGAAGGTGTGGGCGCTCGGTATTGCCCATCCATCGAGGACAAAATTGTTCGTTTTGCAGACAAACCAAGACACCAATTGTTCTTGGAACCAGAAGGGTTGAATACCGAAGAAGTTTACGTCCAAGGCTTATCTACTTCTTTACCAGAAGATGTCCAAACAGAAATGCTTCATTCTATTGAAGGATTAGAAAAAGTAGAAATGATGCGTACAGGTTACGCCATTGAATACGATGTGGTAGTCCCGCACCAATTACGCCCAACATTAGAAACAAAGGTCATTGAGAATCTTTATACAGCAGGTCAAACGAACGGAACTAGTGGCTACGAAGAAGCTGCTGGTCAAGGCTTGATGGCAGGAATTAATGCTGCATTGAAAATTCAAGGCAAAGAGCCTCTTGTTTTAAAACGTAGTGATGGCTATATTGGTGTCATGATTGACGATTTAGTTACAAAAGGCACTAACGAACCTTATCGCTTATTAACGTCACGTGCGGAGTATCGTTTGATTTTACGACATGACAATGCGGACTTACGTTTAACAGAAATGGGTCATGAAATTGGCTTAGTCAAAGAAGAACAATATGCCGCCTATCTAGTCAAAAAAGCGGCTGTTGAAGCGGAAATTGCCCGCTTAGGCAAACATCGGATTAAACCAACCAAAGAAGTGCAAGCATTTTTGGAAACCAAAGGCGCTGCTGGCTTAAAAGATGGTATTTTAGCTAGAGATTTTCTGAAACGCCCAGAAATCAGTTATCAAGAAGTCGCTCAATTTATTCCCGCACCTGAAGAGGCGCTCGATCCAAAAGTGATTGAACAAGTAGAAATTCAAATCAAGTACGAAGGCTACATTAAAAAAGCCATGGAAAAAGTTGAGAAACTAAAACGCATGGAAGCAAAACGCATTCCAGAAAACATCGATTACCAAGCGATTAACGGCTTGGCTACAGAAGCAAAACAAAAACTACAAAAAATCCAACCAGAAACGATTGCCCAAGCAAGCCGTATCAGCGGTGTGAACCCCGCTGACATTAGCATTTTGATGGTCTACATCGAACAAGGAAAAATCGCGAAAGTACAAGGATAATAAAAATTTGAAGCAGTTGCTTCTTCACGGATGATTGATTGTGAAGAAGCAACTGCTTTTTTGTTTTGAATTAGTCTACTTTTTTTTCTAAACTGCAAAAAAAGACTGTCTTAAATAATTTCACAAACTGACCTATACTGAAAGCGCAAACAAATGATAGGAGTGGAACAAATGACAGATTGGTTAGGAATTAAAGGAAAAGTAGTGATTGTTACAGGAGGCTCATCTGGTATTGGTCGCAGCATTGTTGAAAGCTTGTTAGCGCAAGAGGTCTATGTCGCTAATTTTGATATTTCAGCATCAGAAACGCAACATGAGCATTTACTCTTTGTGAAAGTCGATGTAACTTCTCGAGCAGAAGTAGAAGCAGGTGTCGCTCAAGTGGTGGAAAAATTTGGAACCGTAGATGGCCTAGTAAATAACGCCGGAATCAATATTCCTCGTCTATTGGTGGATAAAAATCATCCTCATGGGCCTTATGAATTATCGGATGAGGTATTCGACAAAATTGTAGCCATCAATCAAAAAGGGCTCTACCTAATGAGCCAAGCAGTGGGCCGGATTCTTGTACAAAAACAAGCAGGTGTCATTATTAATATGTCTTCAGAAGCTGGATTAGAAGGCTCCGAAGGGCAAAGCGCCTACGCTGCAACGAAAGCAGCAGTCAGCAGTTATACACGTTCATGGGCTAAAGAGTTAGGAAAATCAAACGTCCGTGTCGTGGGGATTGCGCCAGGCATTATGGAAGAAACGGGCTTGCGCACTTTAGCATACGAAGAAGCATTGGCTTATACACGAAACATTTCTGTGGAGCAATTGCGAGCAGGTTATTCAAAAACAAGTACGATTCCATTAGGTCGTAGCGGAAAACTCCATGAAGTCGCTGACTTAGTATGCTATTATTTATCAGACCGTTCAAGCTATATTACAGGCATCACCACAAACGTAGCTGGAGGTAAAACAAGAGGATAGAGGTGGGAAAACTAAATGACGCTAGTAAATAGATGGTACCAAGTAATAAAATTACTAGTTGATCACAAAGGAATGAGCTTACAGGAATTGCAAGAGAAATTAGCCGCAAGTCCTCAAACAGTTCGTAAAAACATTGATACATTGAATGATGAATTAATCGGTATCGCCCAAATTATTCAGAAGGAAAATCTCTTTCAGTTAGAAATCAATAACTTTGAAGGTTTTGAAGAGGTTTTGTCTGGACGGCTAAAAAGGGAATCTGATTTTAATTCTTCAAGCAAGCGTGTTTCCTACATTATCAAACGATTAATAGAAGAAGATCAATTTATTTCAACTTATGATTTATCCGAAGAACTCGCCGTTAGTCGCGGCACAGTTAACAAAGACATTAAGCGCATGAAAGAGCTGATTGCTCCTTGGCAGGTTGCGGTTGTAGGTACGCCAAACCGTGGCATTCATTTAGAAGGAAAAGAGTTTGATTTACGCTTACTTCATGTGAATTACGTCCAAGAATATTTTGAAGAACAGTTTCTTCATGAAACTACCAAACAAATGATACAAAAAATAATCAAAGAAACAAGACTAGCAAAACAAGATAGTTTTCTTTTACGAAGAGTGGTTTCAATTGTTTTGCAGCGTGTTTTAGCTGGAAAACTCATTACGGAACTACCACCAGAATATGTTGATTATGTTCGTCATAACGAGCAGATTGAAGAACTGATGTATCACTTGGAAATAACCTATAATGTAACGTTAAGCCAATGGGAACGTTCCTTTATCAGCTTTCCTTTTAACATCAACACAAACCATATTCGTAATTCTTTATTGGCTGATGAAGGACTCTTAGCTGACTATTTTCAAAAAATGATGAAAAAAATTCATCATTCAGTTGTTGTTGAATTTGATGAGGACTTCTTGTTTTCAGAAATGAAAGATCATTTAAGAAACGTGATGAATCGACTCGTTTTTCATGTGGAATGTCACGATTTATTTTACGGAGAAATTGAACGACAATATCCTTTGGCCTATGAATTAGCCAAGATTGGCTTGCAAGAATTGGGCCGTTTGTTAAATCGTTGTGTGCCGACGGTTGAATTTGGGTATCTCGCTTTGTATTTTGAGCTAGCATTGAGAGGGAACTATGAAGCGGGAGCCAAAAAAGAAATCGCTGTAATCTGCAGTACAGGTCATGGAACGGCCTTGATCATTCAGCGGCAATTGGAAAAAGTTTTGGGTCCAGACGTCCAGATTGCCCATTTTTCTGAAGAAGAGGCAGAGAGAAGAGAATTGAATCAATATTTTGCTATTTTTACAACCATTCCCTTAAAAAATATTCGACCACAAACACCGATGATCCATTTAACTAATTTATTTAACGATACTTGGCTCAGAAATGAGTGGCAGAGAGCAAAAGAAATTCGTTCCGTGGAATCTCAAAATATTCATATGACCTATCAATTATTAGAGAATACTCAAGGTTACCGAGCGAATATCCAGAAAATGATTGCTGATTTAGAAGCAGAAAAATTAGTAGATCCCCAATTTATCGAACGAATTTTTACTAGAGAAGATCAACAAACAACTATTTTTGAATCGGGGATTGCCTTTCCCCATACAATTAATCAAGCCTTACCAACGATTATTTTATCGATTGGGGTTTTTGAAGAATCACTGGTTACACCAGAAGGTAAAGTTGATGTTATTTTGCTGTTGGGTATTCCAGAAGAGCTGACGGCCACTGTTGAAGCAGAGTTACTACAACTATATGACCGCTTGTTTACAATCGCAGGAGACGAACGTTTACGTAATGAGTTACGGAAGCAACGAGATGTTTTAGCGGTTAAAGAGTGGATGCAAAGGAAGGGGATTATCATATGAGTTTTATCTACGTATTCGGGGCGCTTTTTTTAACAGCTTACTTCGTTCAGATAGCTATGGGAATGAAACAGATTAAACACTTTAATCAAAACTACCAAGAATTGCGACAATTAGGAAAAGTCGCGATTGGTCGACGTGCAGGGAAGTTAAAAGCAGGCACGATTATCTTGTTTGCTGTGGATTCACAAGGGAAAATCTTAGCCGCTAGAAAGATGCAAGGTGTCACTGTTCTAGCTAAATTTCATCCCTTACCTCAGTACGTGAACGAGGATATTCATTATATGGATCATTACCATCCACTCGTACAAAAGGAAAATAAATTAACCCAACAAGCGATGGAAAATGCACGAGAAATTTACTTACGTGTTGAGCTTGGCAATTATCAAGAAACACAACCATTAACGCCGCTTAATGGAGCCAAAATTCAATGGCAATTATGGAAAAATAAAGTACAAACAAAATTGAAAGGAAGTGTCGAGTAATGTCTTATATTACAAAATTTGCGGAAGGATTTATGCACCTTTTCCAAACAGGAGCAGAAACATTTATTTCTTGGATGACAGGCATCGTACCTGTTGTTTTGATGTTAATGGTAGCTATGAATACTTTAATTGCTTTTCTAGGAGAAGAAAGAGTAACCAAAGTAGCCAAACTTTCTGCCAAAAATCCTGTTACGCGATATTTAGTGCTGCCTTTTTTATCCGCTTTTATGTTAGGCAATCCAATGTCCTTTACGATGGCTCGATTTTTACCAGAATACTATAAACCTAGCTATTATGCTGCACAAGCGCAATTTTGTCATACCAGTAATGGAGTTTTTCCTCATATTAATCCTGGTGAATTGTTCGTTTGGTTAGGGATTGCGCAAGGGATTGATACGTTAGGACTAAATTCGATGGACCTAGCGATTCGCTATATGTTTGTAGGGATATTAATGAATTTTATTGGCGGTTGGGTTACCGATTTCACTACCGCCTATGTTTGCAAACAACAAGGAATTACCCTTAGTAAAACAGTAGAGATTGCTGTGGATTAGAAAGGAGCAAGGTGAGATGACGTACAATAGTATTAAGGTAGTTAAAGGAAATGGCGGTTATGGTGGGCCCTTAGTGATTACACCGACAGAAGAAAAACATAAATTTATTTACATTACAGGTGGCGGCGAGAAACCCGCAATTGTTGATAAAATCGTAGAATTGACAGGAATGGAAGCGGTCAATGGTTTTAAGACATCGATTCCAGATGATGAAATCGCATTAGCCATTATTGATTGTGGAGGCACTCTTCGTTGCGGGATTTATCCTAAAAAAGGAATTCCTACTATTAACGTTGTTCCAACTGGCAAAAGTGGTCCCTTAGCACAATACATTAATGAGACAATTTATGTTTCCGCTGTAGGCCCGAAACAGATTACATTGACATCAGAAGAAGCTGCTGCTGATACAGAAAAGCCCACCTCGAAAAAAACAGAATTTAAATATGATACAAGTAAAAAAATTACTGAACAAAAAGCGGAACAACAAAGTTTTGTTGCGAAAATTGGTATGGGTGCAGGAAAAGTTGTAGCGACATTCAACCAATCAGCCCGTGAAGGCGTACAAACGATGATCAACACAGTGATTCCGTTTATGGCATTTGTTTCTTTATTAATTGGTGTGATCCAAGGTTCAGGAATTGGTGAATTTTTTGCCAATATCATGGCGCCATTGGCAGGAAACATTGTGGGGTTAACAATTATTGGTTTTATTTGTTCTCTGCCGTTTCTTTCTCCTTTATTAGGTCCTGGAGCAGTAATCAGCCAAGTAATTGGTACGTTAATTGGTGTGGAAATTGGGAAAGGCAACATTCCGCCACAACTAGCCTTACCAGCATTGTTTGCTATTAATACACAAAACGCGTGCGACTTTATTCCCGTGGGCTTAGGCTTGGAAGAAGCTGAAGCTGAAACCGTTGAAGTCGGGGTCCCTTCTGTTTTATATTCTCGTTTCTTAAATGGTGCCCCTCGAGTACTAGTTGCTTGGTTAGCAAGTTTTGGATTGTATAGTTAAAAAATTTTTTTGGAGGATGGGAAATGTCAGTATTTACAACAAAGGTTCAGTCTATTGGACCAGAAGCCGAATTATTTAAAGAAGAAAAAATGGTCATCTTATTTGGAAAAGATGCACCAGATGCTTTAGCAGATTATTGTTATAACATTGAGGTTCAGCCAGTCACAGAAGCGATTACGGACAAGCAAACGTTAGTGATTGATGAACAAACTTACCAGATTACCGCTGTAGGCGAGGTAGTATTAACTAATTTAGACACATTGGGTCACATTACTATTAAATTTGATGGCGCAACAACACCTGAATTACCAGGTACATTATATGTTGAAGAAAAAGCTATTCCTGAAATAACTGTTGGTACAACAATCACTATTCTATAATTATCGTTTAAGGGAGGAACGTAAAAGATGGAATTTATGCTAGATACAATTAATCTTGAGGCTATTCGAAAGTATCAGAAAATTTTACCACTGGCAGGCGTAACGTCTAATCCCAGTATTGTTAAACAAGCAGGAAAAATTGACTTCTTTGCGCAGATGAAAGAAATCAAAAAAACGATTGGACAAGCGAGTTTGCACGTCCAAGTGGTCGGTCAAACGACAGAAGAGATGCTAGAAGATGCCCAAACCATTGTACAACAATTAGGCCAAGAAACATTCATTAAAATCCCAGTCAATGAAGCAGGCTTGGCAGCCATCAAACAACTAAAGCAGGCAAATTATCGGATAACAGCAACCGCTATTTATACAGAATTTCAAGGCTACCTAGCGATTGCGGCAGGTGCAGATTATTTAGCACCGTATTATAATAGGATGGAGAATTTAACAATTGATTCTCAAAAGGTTATTGAGCATTTAGCTGCAGAAATTAAACGGACGAACGCAAAGAGTAAGATCTTAGCTGCTAGTTTTAAAAACGTGGCACAAATTAATCAAGCCTGTCAAATGGGGGCGCAAGCGGTCACTATCGCACCAGAACTCGTGACACAAGGCTTGGCAATGCCCGCCATTCAAAAAGCAGTAACTGATTTTCAGGAAGATTGGGTTGCTGTTTTTGGAGTAGAAACGGTAAACGAATTAGCATAAAAAGAATGAGAAGAAAAAGCGGCCATTTTTCTTCTCGTTCTTTTTTTGTTTCACATGAAACATCTACGATTATTCACTTGCTTAAAAATTAGACAATTTTCTTTATTTGTCAAAGAATTTTTTAAAAAAAAGGGTTATCTTTTGGGTATTTTTTTTGGTAGCAGTATGATGAGGGTATCAAATGATAGGAGGAAACGAGAATGAGATACACAAATGGAAATTATGAAGCATTTGCTCGACCAAGAAAACCAAAAGGTGTAGATGACAAGAGTGCCTATATTGTTGGTGGTGGCCTAGCAGGTTTAGCAACGGCTGTTTTCTTAATTCGTGACGGTCAAATGAAGGGCGAAAATATTCACATTTTTGAAGAACTCACGCTGTCTGGCGGTTCTTTAGATGGTAAATTTATTCCCCATGATGGCTTTGTCACTCGCGGCGGACGCGAAATGGAAAACCATTTCGAGTGTTTGTGGGATCTATTTCGTTCGGTACCATCATTAGAAGTAGAAGATGCCTCTGTCCTAGATGAGTTTTACCGGTTAGATTTAGATGATCCGAATTCTTCAAATTGCCGCATTATTCATAACCGTGGCGAACGTGTCCCCGATGATGGACAATTTACTTTATCCAAAAAAGCACAAAAAGAAATCGTTGATTTATTTATGACTTCTGAAGATCAATTAATTGGCAAAAAAATTGAAGATGTTTTCGGCGAAGAATTTTTTGAATCCAACTTTTGGATCTATTGGTGTTCAATGTTTGCTTTTGAAAAATGGCACTCTGCCATTGAAATGCGCCGCTACATCATGCGCTTTATCCACCACATCAAAGGTTTGCCTGACTTTACAGCCTTGAAGTTTACCAAATACAATCAATACGAATCGTTAGTGAAACCATTATTAAGCTTTTTAACCAATCAAGGGGTAGACTTTCAATATGAAACAACGATCAATGATATCCAAGTCGACATCAAAGGAGCTACTAAAGTTGCTCGGCGATTATTGTTGACACAAGCGGGCAAAACCAAAGAAATTCCTTTAACTGAAAATGATTTAGTCTTCGTAACGAATGGCTCAATTACTGAAAGTTCGACGCAAGGAGATCATCATACACCAGCACCAATTACTCATGAACTAGGGGGAAGTTGGAATCTCTGGAAAAACTTAGCAAAACAATCCCCAGAATTTGGGCACCCAGAAGTTTTCTGTGAAAATTTACCAGATGAAAGTTGGTTTGTCTCAGCAACGATTACGTGGGAAAATTTCGATATTGAACCGTATCTTTCTCGGTTAACACATCGTAAATTACGCACAGGAAAAATTGTCACAGGTGGTATTATTACTATCAAAGACTCTAATTGGATGATGAGTTTCGCTATGCATAGACAACCGCATTTTAAAGAACAAAATGATCAACAATCTATAACTTGGGTATATGGATTACTTTCTAATAAACCAGGAAATTATATCAAAAAACCAATTGAACAATGTACAGGTCAAGAAATTACGCAAGAGTTACTTTATCATTTAGGGGTCCCAGAAGGGGAAATTGAACGTATTTCAGAAGAATCGGCTACCACTATTCCGGTTTATATGCCGTTTATCACTTCTTACTTTATGTTAAGAGAACCAGGCGATCGACCATTAGTTGTACCAAACGGCTCTAAAAATCTTGCTTTCATTGGGAACTTCGCAGATACTGAACGAGATACGGTGTTTACAACAGAGTATTCTGTACGGACAGCGATGGAAGCTGTTTATCAATTGCTAGAGGTTGAACGCGGAGTACCAGAAGTGTTTGCTTCTGCATACGACTTGCGCGTCTTAGCAAACTCTGTTTATTATTTATCTGACAAGAAAAAATTAACAGAAATGGATATGCCGTTCGTGGAACGCAAAATGGTTGAACACTTTGTGAAGAAATTTGAGGATACGTATATTGGTGATATTTTAAGAGAAAATCATTTAATTTAGTTGAAAGAGGTCGGGATAGAAGTGTTTAACTCCGAGAAATAAGAAGGAATTTCCGAAAATTGTTCTATAATTTTTGGAGAATTTCGGCTTATTTCCGAAGGAGTTGCTTCTGTTCCCGCCGTTTATCAGTTTTTGAGCGTGGAGCAAAAATCCAAAGTGATTTTTGTCCCATGCTCTTTTTTGGTTGTTTTATTAACCGTTGAATAAATATTCATTATTGTGTATATTTCTTTTGTGATTTTATAGATATTAAATATATAATATGTTGAATGGGAGTAGCCAGTGGGCAACTTCGCAAAAAAATCTTAATTTCTGAAGAGACTTTTTCAAAATTTTGTTGAAAAGAAGGCGCATTTTTACCATAGTTTCTTCACATTTAACGGCTATTATTTAAACATACCCGATAAACAAAACCCTAACAAAACACTTTTTCATTTTTTAACTCCTCCGCCCGCCCTTCCCCAAAGGGCGGGTTGTTTTTTTGCGTTAAAGCAGTTGGCATTTTGCGGGGAAAGGATTATCATTATAGAAGAAGTATATAGAAAAAGGCGGCGAGAAGATGGGACGTTGGCAAGAATTACAACAAGCAATGAGTGCTGGTGTAGAGGCGGCGATTGACGCTGGCTGGGACCGCCAAGCTGTTTATGGATTAGTGGAAAGCGCCATAAAAGACACGCGTTTCTTGCCACTTGAGCAAGCGAAAACAGCAGTCGCGGAACTGTTTTCTGAAGTGGAAGAAGTGGGCTCTTCAGCGTATGAGCGATTATTTCGCTTTTCGGCTTATCGTCCGCAAGAAAAGCTCTCGTTACTGTTATGGCAATTAGGTGCAGTGTTGGATCAGCATGGCATGTTGCAATTAGTAGGACCTTATCGTTTCTCGAAGACGGTTGCACCGCATGCGACTTTTTGGGATTTGTTGGCAAAAACAGTTCAAAAAGCCTATCCGTTAGGTCTTCTTGGGAGCTTTAATCAAGAGAAAGCGAAAAAGATACATCAATTAAGAATGTATATTGATCGTCAAAATATCACGTATATCCGCGATTTTTTTAAACAAGAAGGGGACACCGATGAACAGGCATTAAAACGCTATGTTTTTGCGGCGAAGCCGCAAGGAATGGGCGGGCGGAAACTGAAAAAAAGCTCTGCTCGTTTACACAACAAATACCCTGAGGGGGCATCTTATTCTTTAATTAATAAGAAACGATTGACGCCTAATTTTCACAGTGAGTTTATTTTGAATGAAGAAGGGACCTTTGTAACCCAGTGGGATGTGTTAGTTGAAGACTGGCGAGGCAGATTAATTAGTAATCCAGCTTATTATCAAGCGGCCAAAAACAATGAATACCAGGAAAAAGTCTTGAATGGTGAATCGTTTAATTATGCAAATCGGAATAATCGTACCCATGAATTACTAGATAGTTCACCACCAGGGAGATTTGATCATCAATTACGAAAAACAGCCAAAAAAGGTTGGTTAAGTCCCCGTATCCAAGAATACGACTACCGCAGAGAACGACAAATAAAGTGCGATGATTATAGTAAGTAAAACAAGCCAATGTTTCACATGAAACATTGGCTTGTTTTACTCTTAGAGAAAGGCGGTTTTCGTTGCCGCCAATTGAACATTTTGGCCCGTAGGCTAGAGCCTTTTTACTACACAAAAAGGCGGATTTTTCTTTTATCATTCAGGCAAAAATCTTCCGAAAAGCATTGCAAGAAATTGCTATTTGCGTTAAAGTAGGAAAAGATGATTGTGAAACATTTTTCTGTTTCACAAAAAAGGAAGGAGTCTTTATGCTACCCGAAGAATTTAGACAACTATTAGCCGCAAAAGGCATTGAATTGACAGACCAACAGATGACACAATTTGACCAATATTTCCATTTACTAGTAGAATGGAATGAAAAAATGAATTTAACAGCCATTACAGAAGAAAAAGAAGTTTATTTGAAACATTTCTATGATTCTGTTTCGTTGGCATTCTTTGAAGACTTTGCCAGCGATAAAGCCATTTGTGATGTTGGCGCAGGCGCAGGATTTCCAAGTATTCCTTTGAAAATTGTTTTTCCTTCATTAAATGTCACAATTGTTGACTCTTTAAATAAACGAATTACTTTCCTAACAGAGTTGGTGAATCAACTAGGTTTGGCTAATGTTTCTTTGTATCATGATCGTGCAGAAACATTTGGTCAAAAAGCAGAATTTCGTGGCGCGTTTGATTACGTTACAGCGCGAGCAGTTGCACGATTAAATGTTTTAAGTGAACTGTGTTTACCCTTAGTTAAAAAAGAAGGCTATTTTTTAGCCTTAAAAGCATCGAAAAGCGAAGAAGAAATTAATGAAGCAAAACCTGCAATCGCTACATTAGGCGGTCAATTTCAAAAAGAAGTTGGTTTTACTTTGCCGATTACGGCAGACGAACGCCACATTGTCGTGATTCAAAAGAAAAAAGAAACCCCTAAAAAATATCCCAGAAAACCTGGATTACCAAATAAACAACCGATTAAATAAGATGGAGGCACACACATGACACGAATTATTTCTGTAGCGAACCAAAAAGGCGGCGTTGGTAAAACAACGACCACTGTAAATTTAGGCGCATGTTTAGCAAACTTAGGCAAAAAAGTCTTACTGATCGACATTGATGCACAAGGAAATGCTACCAGTGGCATGGGTGTCCCTAAACCAGATGTCGCACACGATGTGTATGATGTCCTTGTAAATGAAGAACCAATCACTAGCGTGGTTCAACATACCAGCCGTGAAAATTTAGATATTGTCCCTGCAACTATTCAATTAGCAGGCGCTGAAATTGAATTAACTTCAATGATGGCTCGAGAATCGCGCTTGAAATTAGCAATTGATGAAGTAAGAGACATGTATGATTTCGTTTTAATTGATTGCCCGCCTTCTCTAGGGCATTTAACAATCAATGCTTTTACAGCAAGTGATTCGATTCTAATTCCTGTTCAATGTGAATATTACGCATTAGAAGGCTTGAGTCAATTGCTAAATACGATTCGCTTGGTTCAAAAACATTTTAACCCTGAATTGAAAATTGAAGGGGTCTTGTTAACCATGTACGATGCTCGGACCAATTTAGGTGCCGAAGTCGTGGAAGAAGTCCGTAAATATTTCCGTGAAAAAGTCTATGACACGATTATTCCAAGAAATGTCCGTTTATCCGAAGCACCAAGTCATGGTTTACCAATCATTGACTATGATATTCGCTCAAAAGGTGCCGAAGTGTATCAAGCACTAGCAAAGGAAGTGTTGGAGAATGAATAAAGGCAAAGGTTTAGGCAGAGGCATCGATGCCTTGTTTCAAGATATCGCAAAGCTAGAAGATGTCGACGTTAAGAACGAACAAGTGACAGAAATTCTATTAAACGAACTTCGTCCCAATCCTTACCAACCGCGGAAAACATTTGATGAAACCTCTTTACAAGAACTTGCAAACTCGATTCTACATTCCGGTGTGTTTCAACCGATTATTGTTCGTAAATCGGCAGTTAAAGGCTATGAAATTATTGCAGGTGAGCGTCGGTTCCGGGCTTCTAAATTAGCCGGCAAAGAAAAAATTCCCGCAATTATTCGCGAATTTGATGAAGAATCCATGATGCAAGTTGCTGTTTTGGAAAACTTACAAAGGGAAGATTTAAATCCGCTAGAAGAAGCAGAAGCCTATGAAATGCTAATGAAAAATTTGAAATTAACACAAGCGGAAGTCGCAGAACGTTTGGGAAAAAGTCGCCCGTATATTGCCAATTATTTACGGTTGCTAACCTTACCTGATGCGGTCAAAGCAATGGTTCAAAAACAAAGCATGTCAATGGGTCAAGCACGGACGTTATTAGGCTTGAAGAACAAAGAACAGCTATTGCCATTAGCTAATCGTTGTATTAAAGACAATTTAACGGTTCGACAATTAGAACAACTTGTCGCTGAATTAAACGAAACACAAGGCAAAAAGGGCAAAAAAGCGAAAAAAGCCATCAAAGAAAAACCCATTTATATTCGTGAAAGTGAAGACCGCTTAATGGATAAATTTGGGACAACCGTAGCGATTCAAGAAAAAGAAGGCAAAGGAAAAATTGAAATTGAGTACTTGTCCTCTTCGGATTTGGCTAGAATTTTAGATATTTTAGATATTCATTTTGACGAGGAATAAAAAGCAAAGTGAGAAAGTAAGACAGAAAGTCACAAATCCTTTTGCTAGTTTCGTTAAAAAATGGTATTGTAATCATGGTATTTTTATATAAGTAAGAGAAGAAAGAAGGCTTGGAACATGTATGATTTAGGCGATATTGTCGAAATGAAAAAGCCGCATGCTTGCCAAGCAAATCGTTGGCAAATCATTCGCATGGGCGCTGATATCAAAATCAAGTGCACGAATTGCGGGCATATTGTCATGATGCCGCGTCGTGATTTTACTAAAAAATTAAAAAAAGTAATCGAGAAAAAAGCAGACTAATGCTTTGATGCCTCTAATAGAAAAGAGAATAGACTGAGAGAAAGAGTGGAAAACAAATGGCACTAACAGCTGGAATTGTCGGCTTACCAAACGTTGGTAAATCGACCCTATTTAACGCAATTACAAAAGCAGGAGCAGAAGCTGCAAATTATCCCTTTGCAACGATTGATCCGAACGTCGGCATGGTTGAAGTACCAGATGCCCGTTTACAACGCTTGACAGAACTAGTAAAACCGAAAAAAACAGTTCCCACAACGTTTGAATTTACAGACATCGCCGGAATTGTTAAAGGTGCCAGTAAAGGAGAAGGGCTAGGAAATCAGTTTTTAAGTCATATTCGTCAAGTAGATGCAATCTGTCACGTGGTTCGTTGTTTTGATGACGAAAATATCATGCGTGAACAAAATCGGGATGCGGATTTCGTTGATCCTTTAGCAGACATTGATACAATTAATTTAGAGCTAATTTTAGCAGATTTAGATTCAATCAATAAGCGCTATACTCGCGTGGCTAAAATGGCGAAAGCAAAAGATAAAGAAGCGGTGGAAGAATTAGCTGTTTTAGACAAAATTAAACCAGTTTTAGAAGAAGGTTTATCTGCTCGTACGATTGAATTTACGCCAGAAGAAGAGAAAATTGTTAAATCTCTTTTCTTATTAACCACAAAGCCGGTCCTTTATGTAGCAAATGTTTCAGAAGATGAAGTGGCGGATCCAGACAACAACGAGTATGTACAACAAGTTCGTAATTTTGCAACCAGTGAAAATGCGGAAGTAATCGTAGTTAGTGCGCGAGCAGAAGAAGAAATTGCTGAATTGGATTCTGAAGAAGACAAGGCTGAATTTTTAGAAGCAATGGGCATTGAACAATCTGGCTTAGATCAATTGATTCGTGCGGCTTACGATTTGTTAGGCTTAGCTACCTACTTTACAGCTGGTGAACAAGAAGTTCGTGCATGGACGTTCCGTAAGGGAATCAAGGCACCTCAAGCAGCTGGGATTATCCACAGTGACTTTGAACGAGGCTTCATTCGTGCGGAAACAGTTTCTTATGAAGACCTAGATAAATATGGCAATATGCAAGCTGCCAAAGAAGCGGGCCGTGTTCGTTTAGAAGGAAAAGACTACGTCGTTCAAGATGGCGATGTTATGTTGTTCCGTTTTAACGTTTAAGAAAAGACCCATGCCCAACAAGCAATTTGTTTTGGGGTAAGCCCACATATTTAAGGCCATTCAGCCGTTTAGAAAGAGGTTCCCTCTACATGAGGGTGAGGAGGATACAACTATGGAAGCAGAAGCATTACGAGCAATCGTGGCTGAGAATCGTCAATTAGAACAGAATTTGACTAAAAGAAATGAACAATACATTTTTGACTTAAAAAAATCATTAAAAGCGGCTAATTTATCAGAAGAAGAGTTAGCATTGGCTCTACACGGTATTTTACCAGAATTAGTAGCCGGTCAAAAAACAGGCAAAACAGCCCGTCAGTTATTTGGCACTGTTTCAGAACGGACGGAAGCAATTTTAAATAAACCAGCAGAAGTCAAAGAACCAGCGGGCTGGATGATTTGGCTCGACAATACCTTACTATTACTTGGTTTATTAACAATCATGTTAGCGGCGATGTCTCTATTTTCAAAAGGAACCGCACAACCTCTCGGATTAACCACATATATCTTAGGTGCGATGGCTGGGGGTTATGTTTTCTATCTAATGCACAAATATGTTTACCGTTTTGATCGTCAAGGTGGCGACAAAAGCAAACGTCCTGGTTGGTTAAAAACGACCGCCATTCTATTTGGCGGAATGTTCTTGTGGATTGCAGTTTTCGCTGGTTCAGCGATGCTGCCACCAGTAATCAATCCCATTTTAGATCCGATGATTGCTTTAGTAATCGGTGCGTTAGCCTTTGTAGCACGCTATTTCTTCAAGAAAAAATACAATATTCAAGGTAGTTTCATGACACGTCAATAAACGGCGCGCGCTCAATTGTGAATGCGCTCGGCTGACGCAGAAACTGCAACAAGTAAAGTCGCTCTCTCAATAGAGCGTTTTAACAGTTAAAGCCTGGGGGATTAGTCGAAAAAACTAGTGTCCCAGGCTTCTGTTTTCAGAAGTTTGTAAAGAAAGGAGCCTCTTATGGGACAACAAGTGAAGTCTTGGTGCCGTCAACACGAGCGGCTACTCATTTTTATTAGTTTTCTCTTATTAAGTGGACTTTCTCTCTATTTTGTCTATTTTCAAGAGAATTTTTTACGAGCAAGTGATTTCCGCTTTCATCAAAATCGGGTGGAAGGCCTCGCATTAGCAATTAAAAACAACGACTGGTTTCCTAAAATCAATTATTTTTTCTTGGGAGGCTATGGCTATGCCTCTAGTTTGTTTTATCCAGATGCGTATCTTTATTTACCTGCGCTTTTGCGTGTTCTGGGGCTTTCCTTTGTCGCTAGTATGGCGATTTTTGTTTTTGCGGTAAACTTGGCAACATTTAGTCTTACTTATTATGCAGGCCGATTAATGGCGCTCTCTAAAAAAAGAAGCTATCTCTTTGCCATTTTGTATGGCTTATCTATTTACCGCATGCAAGACTTGTTTAATCGCCAAGCGTTAGGAGAATTTTTGGCGCTAAGCTTTTTTCCGTTGGTCTTAGCGAGCCTGTTTTTATTACGAAAGGGAACCACGAAATGTTGGCCGTTGTTACCGCTGGCGATGACTGGGATTGGGTTGGCTCACTTTATTTCTATTGAAATGGTTTCTATTTGGATTGGGTTATACATTCTGTTTTATTGGCAGCAGTTTTTTAAAAAGGAGGTCCTGTGGGCATTAGCGAAGGCTGCAGGTTTGACGCTGCTTTGGCTGGCCTTTTATCTTTTACCAGTTGCTGAACAAATGAAAAATCAAGTGTTTAAAGTTACCTCCAATCCACTCACTTATATTTCCGAAAGAAGTTATCCCATTGTTTCTCTTTTCATTAATAGTTTAAAGAGCAGTGTTTTTCACGCGAAAACAGCGAATCTAGGAACCCTTTTGTTTGTAGGGCTTGTTGTAGCAGTGGTTTCGCTTGCCAGCAAAAAAATTCAGAACAAACGGTTTATTGGTTTGACGCTGGTACTCTTATTGATGGTTACCACGCTTTTTCCTTGGCACTGGCTGAACCACACGCCTTTAAATACGATTCAGTTTCCTTGGCGGTTTTTAGGGATTCTTTCTGTAATGCTCGCTTTTTTCATTGCACAAGACGAATGGGGCGTTTTCCGTAAATCTTGGACCGTGGCTTTGTTGGTTTTCCTTGCCATCAGCAATTTGGGCATTTATCAATATCAAAGTATTCAGTCACAACAAGGCCACCTGTTAACAAAAGCTGAGTATGAGCAACCAACGCCTTTTTATATCGGTGCGGGCCATGAATATTTGCCAGATGAAATCAATTATCAGGAATTATTGAAACAGAAAAAACGACAACTTGATTATTCGGCAGAACAAGTAACCATTACAAACGTTAGAATGCCTTATGGGAAAATTTCATTTGACTACCAAGTGGTGAATCAATCAGCGAAGGTGACCGTTCCTTTTATTTATTACTTAGGCTATCAAGCCACGATTCAAATGAAAAACCAAACGGGCGCTAAAAAAATGAGCCTAACCAATCAAGGAGGTTTAGCCGCTCTTTCTTTATCTGGTACAGGACATGTCGACATCCGTTACCAAAGAACAAAAGTGCAAAAAATAGGGACAATGATGACCTTGCTTTCTGTCGGTGGTTTTGGATTTAGCCGATTTTTACAACAAAAAAAGAAACACATGATAAAAGAACAACGATGAAAGTAGGACCTTAATTAGGAAGAGTTGAATAGAGGACAAACCGATTTCGGCATTTTGTCCTTTATTCCTCATTGATTATTTAAACAAATCTAGTTGACTTCCTTAGTATTATCTGTTATTTTCATATATAAAATTAAGTCGAGGAGTGGACAAAAAAATGTCAAATTGGGAAACAAAATTTGCGAAAAAAGGTCTTACATTTGATGATGTGCTATTAATCCCTGCAGAAAGCCATGTCTTACCAAATGATGTAGACATGAGTGTACAATTAGCTAAAAATATCAAGTTAAATATTCCATTGATGAGTGCCAGTATGGATACTGTTACAGATAGTAATATGGCAATTGCGATGGCTCGTCAAGGTGGACTAGGTGTCGTACATAAAAATATGACTGTCGCCCAACAAGCAGACGAAGTACGTAAAGTCAAACGTTCTGAAAGCGGCGTTATCATTGATCCATTCTTTCTAACACCAACAAACTTAGTAGCGGATGCAGAAGAATTAATGAGTCGTTACCGTATTAGCGGTGTGCCAATTGTAGAAACAATGGAAAACCGTAAATTAGTCGGAATTATTACAAACCGTGATATGCGTTTTGTAACGGACTACCAAATCAAAATCGAAGAAGTCATGACAAAAGATCATTTAGTCACTGCGCCAGTTGGCACATCTTTAAAAGATGCAGAAAAAATCTTACAAAAACATAAAATCGAAAAATTACCAATCGTTGATGAAGCAGGTCGCTTAAGTGGCTTAATTACAATTAAAGACATTGAAAAAGTGATTGAATTCCCAAATGCTGCCAAAGACGAACACGGTCGTTTACTTGTGGCGGCAGCAGTCGGTGTCACTAGTGATACGTTCGAACGTGCGGAAGCATTATTAGAAGCAGGTGCCGATGCGATTGTTATCGATACTGCACATGGCCATAGTGCCGGCGTTATTCGCAAAATTAAAGAAATTCGTGAAACGTTCCCTGAAGCAACATTAATTGCTGGTAATGTTGCCACTGCTGAAGCAACCAAAGCATTGTATGATGTCGGCGTGGACGTTGTCAAAGTTGGTATTGGACCTGGTTCAATTTGTACAACACGTGTCGTTGCTGGTGTTGGTGTTCCTCAATTAACAGCGATTTATGATGCTGCTTCTGTAGCTAGAGAATATGGTAAAGCAATTATCGCTGATGGCGGTATTAAATATTCTGGTGATATCGTGAAAGCCTTAGCTGCTGGTGGACATGCTGTAATGCTAGGAAGTATGTTAGCAGGTACAGATGAATCTCCAGGCGAATTTGAAATTTATCAAGGCCGTCGTTTCAAAACTTACCGTGGCATGGGCTCATTGGGTGCAATGGAAAAAGGATCAAGTGATCGTTACTTCCAAGGAAGTGTCAATGAAGCAAACAAATTAGTGCCAGAAGGAATCGAAGGACGTGTCGCTTACAAAGGAAGCGTTTCTGATATTGTCTTCCAATTAATCGGTGGCTTGAAATCAGGGATGGGTTACGTCGGTGCAGCAGACCTGAAAGCGTTGCGTGAAGAAGCACAATTTGTTCAAATGAGTGGTAACGGATTGAAAGAATCACATCCACATGACGTTCAAATCACAAAAGAAGCACCAAACTATTCTGTTCAATAAAATAAAAGCTGATTTTTTTGAAATTTAAAAGAGGCAGACGTCATTTCGACGTCTGCCTCTTTTTCTGTAGAATGAAGGAGTTGCTTCTGTTTCCACCGTTTATCAATTTTTAAGCCTGTAACAAAAATCTAAAGTGATTTTTGTTACAGGCTCCTTTTCCTATAGAATAAAAGCCGTTATCTGATATCAGACAACGACCTTCATCTTCCCTTTATTTAATAACTGTTAGGTTACCCATGTAAGGAACTAGGACTTCTGGTACAGTTACAGAGCCATCTTCGTTTTGGTAGTTTTCTAAAATAGCAGCGACTGTCCGTCCCACGGCTAAACCAGAACCATTGAGTGTATGCGCATATTGGACTTTATCATTTTCATCACGGTAACGAATCATCGCACGGCGCGCTTGGAAATCTTCACAGTTTGAGCATGAACTAATTTCACGGTATGTCTCTTGAGCGGGAATCCAAACTTCCAAGTCATAAGTTTTCGCAGCTGAGAAGCCCATGTCACCTGTTGAAAGAGCCATGACACGGTAAGGTAATCCCAGTTTTTGCAGAATTTCTTCGGCATTATTCGTCATTTTTTCTAATTCCTCATAAGAATGCTCTGCATCACTAAATTTAACCATTTCGACTTTATTAAATTGGTGTAAACGAATTAATCCTCGTGTGTCACGACCAGCGCTACCAGCTTCAGAACGGAAAGAAGGGCTCAAGGCCGTAAAGTAAATCGGTAAATCCTTGCCATCTAAAATTTCATTGTTGTAGTAATTGGTTAAAGGGACTTCCGCAGTTGGAATTAACGTTAAATCCGTATCTTGTAATTGGAAGACATCTTCTTTAAATTTAGGAAATTGGCCAGTCCCGAACATGGCGGTGTCATTAACGATATAAGGCGTAATCATTTCTGTATAGCCATGTTCATAAACATGTAAATCTAACATGAAGTTGTATAACGCACGTTCTAAGCGTGCACCTAAGCCTTTGTAATAAACAAAACGGCTACCAGCTACTTTGGCACCACGTTCAAAATCTAGAATGCCTAAGTTTTCAGCAACTTCCCAGTGTGGTTTTGGTTCAAAAGCAAAAGTTCTTGGTTCACTCCAACGACGTACTTCTACATTTTCTTCTTCACCAGCACCAACAGGCACAGAATCATCTGGCAAGTTCGGTAAAGTAGTTGTGATCCCACGTAGCTCTTCGTCAATAGCATTAATTTCTGCATCTAACGCTTTAATATTACCGCCGACTTCTTTCATTTCCGCGATTTTGGCCGTTGCATCTTCTTTGTTCCGTTTTAATTGAGCAATTTCAGCAGACACATCGTTCCGGTATTTTTTCATTTCTTCGACTTTGACTAATAAATCACGGCGACTTTCATCTAAACGCAGAAATTCCACTAAGATTTCTTCTTTCACACCACGGGTTTGTAGCTTTGCTTTTACTTCGTCAAAATTTTGACGCATCATTTTTACATCTAACATATTTTTTCCTCCTTAAAATTAGTACATAATCAATAATAACTGTTGTAGAAAACAACAAAAAAGCCATCTCACCCCAAAAATAAATATTCTTGGGACGAAATGACTGGAAATCTCGCGGTACCACCCAAGTTCAGTAATGTTACTGCCCTTGATTTGCAGATAACGGCTGCAGACCGTTCCAACTTATTTCGCTGGACACCTGGAAGAGACGGACTTCTTTATAGATGAATGTTTGCTCGCACCCCCGCAAACTCTCTGGAATTCAGTGCCATAAATACTTTTTCTCTTAGTTTTCTCTTTTCTATAGAATACCGAAAAAGTTCAGGGATGTCAATTAACTCTCTGATTTCTTGTTGGTACGCTGTAAGGGTAGATGAATAATAAAGGAAGTCCACTTTTGATCAGACTTCGCATAAATATATCCACCATGTAAAGCGACAATACTTTGTGCAATAGCCAGACCTAAACCAGTACCACCCGTTTCTTGTGATCGGGATTCTTCGACACGATAGAAGCGGTCAAATAACTGATCTAAAGAATGTTTAGGGATAGCTGGTCCATCATTGCGAACAGCGATAATTGCTTCGGTGCCGACTTTGTCTACTTCCATTACAATATGATGGCCGCCTTTGCCATATTTCAAAGCGTTTGAAAGAAGGTTGTTAAAGACTCGGACTAGTTTTTCTGTATCGCCTTCCATCATTAAAGAAGCTGGATTGGCTTTTACTTGGATTTGCATATTAATCTTTTTCGCTTCCAATTCAAAATCGGCAGCAAGCTGTTCAATTAATTGTGCCATATCAAAAGTCGTCGTATGAATCGGTACACTTGGTTGACGGACTTTTGTATATTCAAAAAGATCATCAACTAATAATTTCATTTGTTTCGCTTTGACGTAAGCGGTATGCGTATATTTCAGTAAATCTTCTTGGCTATGAAATTGACGATCTTCAATCAATCCCAGATAACCAATAATAGAAGTTAACGGTGTCCGAATATCATGACTGACATTCGTAATTAATTCATCTTTTGATTTTTCAATTCGCCGTTCATCTTCAATGGCTGCGACAGTACTATCCACCAGACCGTTAATACTCGTCACGACTTTTGCTAAATCACCACTTAATTCAAACGGAATGCGGTGATTGTAATTACCATCAGCGATGTAATGTAACTCACTGATAATATGACGCAATTGCATTTGATGGTAGCGACGAATTAAGCGCCAATAGAGAACAGCTGCATCTACTAAAAAGAAAATAGGTAAGACAAATTTATTCCAGCTCCAAAACAAATCAGTATTTAATTCTTTAGCGACCGCATCCTTAGTGGCCCAGATGACACCAGCTAAGGGCGAGTTTTCACTAAGTAGTTGTCCTAAAAGGAACATAATTGAGACATTTAATAGTAGTAATAAAACAATTGTCACAATTGCTTCTGCTAATAACTCGCTGATTTCTTTAGAAGTTAAGGTAATTCGTTTTTGTTTTTCAATCTTTTTAGGTTTAACGAGCATCGATCTTATATCCAACTCCCCACACTGTTTGAATGACTTTTTCTCCACCAGTTGCTTCTTCAATCTTATCCCTTAAATGACTGACGTGAACCATCACGGTTTTAGCAGAAACAATACTTTCTTGTTGCCACACACGCTCAAAAATTTCATCCGCACTAAACACACGATTTGGATGACTAGCTAATAGATAGAGGATACCAAACTCAAGAGCGGTTAATTGAATTTCTTTTCCTTCTATTGTTTTGACTTCGTGAGAGTCCTTATTAATCATTAATGGGCCGACTTCTAATTCATCGGGTTCTTCTTTGGTTAATTGCATTTGGCTTCTACGTAAAATAGACTTTACCCGAGCCATTACTTCTAAAGGATTAAAAGGCTTGGTGACATAATCGTCTGCACCAGCAACTAAGCCTTTGATTTTATCCATATCGGTTGTTTTTGCTGTTAACATAATAATTGGAATTTGCGATTCTTTTCGAAGTTCTTTCACTACTTCCATTCCATCCATGATTGGCATCATAATGTCCAAGATTAATAAATCGATATCTGGTGTTGTGTGCAATTTGGATAACGCTTCTTTTCCATCATAAGCTTTCACGACTTCGTATCCTTCATTATGAATATAAATACTCAATAGTTCTACAATTTCTTTATCATCATCTGCAACTAAAATTTTCATAAGCGTTCATTTCCTCCATATATAAAAAAATCTCTTTTCCATATTTTAACAAATAATTGCTAAAAAGGACAAAATCCTTGATATATTACGATAAATTTAGAAGATTTTGCTAAAAGTTAATAAACTATAGCCAAAAAAGGATGAAAGGGGGTAAAAAACGAACGAAAATACCTATACCAATCATAATAATCGGTATTGAAAAAAAGTTTAAAAAAAGTGAAAATAATGATTGACCAATGCTTGAAATCTTGGTATATTATTACATGTCGCAAGGCGAGTCACACAGCTGAGCGATTCAGAAATCAATAATTAAATAACAATTCTTGATTTCAAATCTCTCGAAAAAAGTTTGAAAAAACAACAAAAAAGTTGTTGACAAATAACAAACGAGATGATAAGATATAGAAGTTGTCACAACAGACAACAACAACCGAGCAAAACAACTTAAAAAAACTTTTTTAAAAAAGTTCTTGACATTCAAACGAAAGTTTGTTATGATATAAAAGTTGCTGCGAGGTAACGTAGACCTTTGAAAACTGAACAAAGAATAGACGAACCAAATGTGTAGGGCGTCTTGATTCAATTCAAGACAACAAACATTTTTAACAAGCAAGCAATATGCTAGCAAACAAATTGAGCTTAACAATCGTAAGATTGTTCTAACTTTTATTATGAGAGTTTGATCCTGGCTCAGGACGAACGCTGGCGGCGTGCCTAATACATGCAAGTCGAACGCTTCTTTCCTCCCGAGTGCTTGCACTCAATTGGAAAGAGGAGTGGCGGACGGGTGAGTAACACGTGGGTAACCTACCCATCAGAGGGGGATAACACTTGGAAACAGGTGCTAATACCGCATAACAGTTTATGCCGCATGGCATAAGAGTGAAAGGCGCTTTCGGGTGTCGCTGATGGATGGACCCGCGGTGCATTAGCTAGTTGGTGAGGTAACGGCTCACCAAGGCCACGATGCATAGCCGACCTGAGAGGGTGATCGGCCACACTGGGACTGAGACACGGCCCAGACTCCTACGGGAGGCAGCAGTAGGGAATCTTCGGCAATGGACGAAAGTCTGACCGAGCAACGCCGCGTGAGTGAAGAAGGTTTTCGGATCGTAAAACTCTGTTGTTAGAGAAGAACAAGGACGTTAGTAACTGAACGTCCCCTGACGGTATCTAACCAGAAAGCCACGGCTAACTACGTGCCAGCAGCCGCGGTAATACGTAGGTGGCAAGCGTTGTCCGGATTTATTGGGCGTAAAGCGAGCGCAGGCGGTTTCTTAAGTCTGATGTGAAAGCCCCCGGCTCAACCGGGGAGGGTCATTGGAAACTGGGAGACTTGAGTGCAGAAGAGGAGAGTGGAATTCCATGTGTAGCGGTGAAATGCGTAGATATATGGAGGAACACCAGTGGCGAAGGCGGCTCTCTGGTCTGTAACTGACGCTGAGGCTCGAAAGCGTGGGGAGCAAACAGGATTAGATACCCTGGTAGTCCACGCCGTAAACGATGAGTGCTAAGTGTTGGAGGGTTTCCGCCCTTCAGTGCTGCAGCAAACGCATTAAGCACTCCGCC
>NZ_CP172952.1:2287500-2712500 GCF_050546705.1 Enterococcus sp. AZ104 | reverse complement strand
CACTGTGGCGTATTTAGCTAATTGGCTGTTCAAGTCTGAAGTAATGGCAATAATCGGGGTGCCTCCTTCTGCAAAAATCCGTGCTTCATTTACGATTTCTGCAGTGTTACCACTGTAAGAGACGAGGATGGCTACGTCATTTTTGGTGGCATTGATGGCTAAATAAAATTGTTCAGCTTGATAAGGGATTAAATGGATAAATAGCTGAATGCGTAATAACTTTGTTTGAAAATCCGTTAAGCGAATGTAGGAGTTACTGACACCCACTGCTAAAATATTTTCAGCGGTTAAAAGTAAATCAATGCTTTTATTTAACATGGCCTCGGTTAATAACTGTTGAGTGGATTGAACGGTTTCAGTCGTTAACTGCGCAATTTTCTTGGCAATTAGTAAATCAGAATCTTGCGCTAAAAAAGGCATATTCGCATCAACATTCCGGATTGCTTGGTAGTGAATTTCTAAGTCGCGGGACAAGCGGATTTTAAATTCTTTGAAACCGCTAGTCTCTGTTTTTTTACACAAACGAACAATCGTAGAGGTTGAAGAGTTGGTGGCTTCTGCTAGTTCATAAATCGACATATGCAGGACTCGTTCAGTATGAGATAAAATAAAATCAATAATTAGCCCTTCGTTATATGTATAGCGTTCTTTTTGTTCTAAACATTCGATTAGATTCAATGGGTTCACCTCTCTGTGGTACTTTGTTTCGCTTTCAGTATACCTTAAGCGTATGAATTATGAAACATAGTTACAGAATCAGTTAGTTGTATTTACATCAGAAAGCGGTTTCTTTATGATGAGGATATCACAAAGGATTAAGGAGAGAAGTGAAATGGATAAGTTAACAAACTGGGTGGAGCAAGCCGTAGTGCCTAAAGTTTCAAGGATTACAAGTTTACGTTATTTTCAAGCCTTAAGAAATGGTTTTTTTGCAATTATGCCGTTAACAATTATTGGATCGATTTTTATGTTGATTACAGATTTTCCAGTAGCAGGGTATGGCGATTTTATGGCTGGAATTTTCGGTGCAGGTTGGGCGGATATGATTTCACCAGCTTATCGAGCAACTTTCAACATGATGGGAATTATTTTTGCTGGGACGATGTCCTATAAATTGGCGGAAAGTTACGAAATGGATCGTTTAACTTCATTAATTTTAGGAATTGTCGCTTACGTAGTCGTTTTACCGAAAACGGTGACCACTGAATCAGGCGAAGTTGTGACGAAAGTTTTATCGTTTGATTGGTTAGGAACGCAAGGGGTGATTACGGCCATTATTATGTCAATTCTTTCGGTTGAGTTGACTCGTTTCTGTATTAAGAAAAAATTAGTCATCAAAATGCCTGACAGCGTGCCTTCTATGGTGAGCCAAGCTTTTAGTGCATTGATTCCTGGGATTTTTGTGGTAGCGGTGGCTTTATTGATTAATGGGATTGGGCTTTCGTTTGCGGATTCCTTCCCGCAATTAATTTATGCGGTGATTCAAGCGCCACTGCAAGGTTTAATCGGAACCCCTTTTGCAATTATTATTGTGGCTGGCTTAAATGGACTGTTCTGGTGGTTTGGAATTCATCCAACTGTCATCAATTCCATGCTATATCCTATTTTATATGCGAATGCAGACAAAAACCAAAGCTTAGCGGAATTAGGACAATTAACTGCTCAAAGTGGCAACTTTGGCACGGTCCAAATGCTCGATCAATTTGCTACAATTGGAGGCGCTGGTTGCACGATTGGCTTGGCTATTGCAATGGCCATCGCCGGACATTCGTCTAGAATGAAAGCCATGTCGAAAATTTCGTTTGTTCCAGCATTTTTCAACATTAATGAACCCTTGATTTTTGGACTCCCAGTTATTTTTAACCCTTTATTATTGATTCCGATTGCGGTCGCGCCGATTGTATCGGTCTTGATTGCCTTTCTGTCAATGAAAATTGGGTTCATGCCAATGTTTACAAACATTCAAGCACCATGGGCTACGCCTTTTCTGTTTTCGGGCTTTTTAGTGGGAAAATGGCAAGGTGCAGTGACGCAAGTTTTAGCTGTTGCGGCTAGTGTCGTTATTTATTATCCATTTGTAAAAGCCTTAGATCGACAATATCAAAAAGAAGAAGCCCATGAAGTACCAGAAACATTGTAGAGAAAGAGGAGTGAAGGAAATGCATGTTGAGAATGATGAAAATATTTGCTGTGAAGTGGAAAAAGGAATGGAAAAAATGTATCATCCGATGGTGCCCGAGTTGGTTCAAACCTCTTCCTTTTATTTTCCAACTTACGAAGAATTTATGGCAGCGAGTATAGATGAAAAAAATAATTATGTTTACACACGTGGCACCAACCCCACAACAGAAATTTTAGAGAAAAAAATTGCTCGTTTGGAACGTGGAGAAAAATGTAAAGTTTTTGCCTCAGGAATGGGCGCTATTTCGGCAACGCTGTTTACGTTGCTCCAACAAGGCGATCATGTTTTAATGGTCAATACAATTTATGGAGAATCTGTTTCGTTTGTGCAATATTTAGAGAAATTTGGCGTATCCTTGACCAAAGTAGACGTTGCAGAAACAGAAGAACTTTTTCAATTTGTTCAGGAAAACACCAAAGTCATTTACTTTGAAAGTCCGTCCTCACAAAAGTTTGAACTGCTAGATTTAGAAAAAATAACTGCGTTAGCACAAAAAATCGGCGCATACACTGTCATTGATAACACGTGGGCGTCACCGTTATTTCAGCATCCTTTATGCCATAATGTGGACCTGGTGATTCATTCTTGTTCCAAATATATTGGTGGTCATTCGGATATTGTAGCAGGGGCTGTCATTGGCAAAGCAGCGCTTGTAGATCAAATTTTTGAACATGGTCATCAAGCTTTAGGAGCAGTCAATAGTCCCTTCAATTCTTGGTTAGCGTTACGAGGTATTCGTACCATGCCCGTTCGGTTGGCGCATCAGTCTCAAGCCATCCAAACGGTGCTGTCGGCTTTGCAAAAGGATCCGCGAATCAGTCGCTTATATCATCCTTTTGTAGGAAATCAACAACAACAAGCGTTAGCAGAAAAATATTTAACAGGTTATGGCTCATTGTTTGCGATTGATTTAAAAGATACCGATTTTGAACGTTTGAAAACATTTGTGAACGCATTGACGCTGGTCACAATTGGGGTCAGTTGGGGTGGCTTTGAAAGTTTGGCCTTGCCTGTATTTAAAGGCAATAACTTGGCGGCTGTTCAGAAAAGAGGCTTGTCGCCAGCGCACATTCGCATGTACGTTGGTTTGGAAGAGCCAACATCTATTATCGAAGATATTCAACAAGCCTTAGATCAAGCCTATGGCGAAGAATCGTTTTTGTGAGACATTAAGATAATCAGCTGAACAAAAGCAACTCCTTCGGAAATAAGCCGAAATTCTCCAAAAATTAAAGAACAATTTTCGGAAATTTCTTCTTATTTCTTGGAGCTAAACACTTTTGTCTCAGCCTCTGTGATTCAATAACATATTTTCAACTTTAGGAGGGGAACTTAAGTCAGTTTGACTGAGGTTGCTCCTCCTGTTTTGCATTTTTTTATTAAAGTCAAAGCGTTCCTCTTTATTTAATAGGCAAAGTTCGATATAATAATGGTCAATATTAGTCAAGAGAGAAGAAGGATGGAAGACTATGAGTAATCAAAATACGTCAGATTTAATCGAGGCTTATTTAAAAAAGATTTTAGAAGAAAGTAATAAAATTGAAATCCGTCGGGCGGAAATGGCTAATTTATTTAATTGCGTTCCTTCACAAATTAACTAT
Source organism: Enterococcus sp. AZ104 (assembly GCF_050546705.1). Lineage (NCBI taxonomy): Bacteria > Bacillati > Bacillota > Bacilli > Lactobacillales > Enterococcaceae > Enterococcus > Enterococcus sp. AZ104. Next base: position 2,708,717 of record NZ_CP172952.1, on the reverse strand, counting down.
GTAATTAATACACGTTTTACCATCCAACGAGGCTACGCAGTTGAAAGTAAACGTGGTGGAGGCGGCTATATTCGCATTGTCAAAGTACAAATTTCAGATAACGATCAATTACTAAAACAAATGGATCAATTGATTGGCGCAACCTTAACAGAAAAAGATGCGCTAACATTTATTCAAACATTGTATGAAGAAGAAGTGATTACGAAAAAGGAAGGCAATTTAATGCTAGCTGCTTTAAGTAAAAGCACATTGAATGGTCTGGGGAATCACGAAGATTTTCTAAGAGCTCAAATAATGCGTTCATTTTTAGAGCGCTTGAGCTATGAGGAGGAATAACTATGGATGAACTATTTACAGAAAGTGCGAAAGCCGTACTGGCGATTGCCCAAGAAGAAGCGAAGTATTTTCGTCACCAATCCGTCGGTTCTGAGCATTTATTATTAGCACTCGTTTTAGAACCGAATGGGATTGCCGGAAAAACATTACGACAATTGAATACTGACACAGAAGACATCCGTGAAGAAATTGAGCATTTAAGTGGCTATGGCACCATGCAAAGTCCAATGGGGAATAACAACTTATACTTACCTTATTCACCAAGAGCCAAACAAATCTTTGCCTATGCTGGAGATGAAGCGAAGCGCTTAGGGGCTCAAAAGATTGGTACCGAGCATTTATTATTAGGCTTGTTAAGAGACGAAGAAATTTTAGCGTCTAGAATTTTAGTGAATTTAGGATTAAGCTTATCCAAAATGCGTCAATTATTATTGAAAAAAATGGGCGTTTCCGAACCCAATGGCGCACAACGTCGTCGGAATGGTCAAAGTAAAAATGCGCCACAAGGGACGCCAACATTGGATTCTTTAGCAAGAGATTTAACCAAGTTAGCACGAGAACAAAGTTTGGATCCAGTAGTTGGTCGCGGGACCGAAGTTCGTCGTTTGATCCAAATTTTGAGTCGCCGTACCAAAAACAATCCTGTCTTAGTCGGTGAACCAGGTGTTGGGAAAACAGCGATAGCAGAAGGGTTAGCCCAGAAAATTGTCAACCGGGAAGTCCCTGAAGATATGCAAGGCAAACGTTTAATGATGCTAGACATGGGTGCCTTGGTTGCTGGAACCAAATATCGAGGTGAGTTCGAAGATCGCTTGAAAAAAGTTGTCGATGAAATCTATCAAGATGGACAAGTCATTTTATTTATCGACGAATTGCATACCTTGATCGGTGCTGGCGGTGCAGAAGGGGCGATTGATGCTTCAAATATTTTAAAACCTGCTTTAGCACGTGGCGAGTTGCAAACAATTGGTGCGACAACTCTGGATGAATACCAAAAATATATTGAAAAAGATGCCGCTTTGGAACGTCGTTTTGCCCGTATTCAAGTAGCAGAACCAACCCCAGAAGAAGCAGAAGAAATTCTAAAAGGCTTGCGTTCCCGCTATGAAAAACATCATGGCGTAGAAATTACAGATGAAGCTCTACATGCAGCGGTTCAATTATCGATTCGCTATTTAAATGACCGCCAATTACCAGATAAAGCAATTGATTTAATGGACGAATCTGCAGCAAAAGTTCGTTTAGATAAGGCAGATCAACCTTCAGAAATTAATGAATTGCGTACCGAAATTTCTCAATTAATTACGGAAAAAGAAGAGGCCATTCAAAACCAATCATTTGAAAGTGCTGCTCGGATTCGTCAAAAAGAAAAACAAGTGATGGAAAAACTAGAAGAATTGATTGCAGTGAAAGAAAAAAGTCTGTCTGGTTACAGTACACAAGTAACAGAAGAAGACGTGGCTGGGGTTGTTTCACAATGGACAGGCGTTCCTTTGCAGCAGCTAGAGAAGAAAGAAAGCGAACGATTGATGGAATTAGAAACCATTTTACATCAACGGGTCGTTGGCCAAAATGAAGCAGTTGAAGCTGTTTCACGCGCTATCCGTCGTGCGCGTAGTGGCTTGAAAGACCCAGCAAGACCGATTGGTTCATTCATGTTCTTAGGACCAACAGGGGTTGGGAAAACAGAACTTGCCAAAGCCTTAGCCGAAGCGATGTTTGGCAGCGAAGAAGCCTTGATTCGCGTGGACATGTCTGAGTTTATGGAAAAATACAGTACTAGCCGTTTAATCGGTTCTCCTCCAGGTTATGTCGGCTACGAAGAAGGCGGCCAACTAACTGAAAAAATTCGTCAACGTCCTTATTCCGTTATTTTGCTAGATGAAGTAGAAAAAGCCCATCCAGATGTCTTTAATATTTTATTACAAGTCTTAGATGATGGCCATTTAACGGATGCCAAAGGACGAAAAGTCGATTTTCGTAACACGATTTTAATCATGACCTCCAACTTAGGAGCAACAGCGATTCGTGAAGAAAAACATGTTGGCTTCAATGTGAAAGACATTTCTAAAAATCATGAATTAATGCAAAAACGAATCATGGAAGAATTGAAAAAAGCCTTCCGTCCAGAATTCTTAAACCGAATTGATGAAACGGTTGTCTTCCATTCCTTGAAACAAGAGGAAATTCATGAAATCGTAAAAATTATGAGTCAATCTGTCGTGAAACGGATGGCCGAACAAGAGGTTAAAGTGAAAATCACACCAGCTGCAATTGAAGTTATTGGTAAAGTCGGGTTTGATCCAGAATATGGCGCACGTCCAATTCGTCGGGCCTTGCAAAAAGAAGTGGAAGATCGTTTAAGTGAAGCCCTTCTTTCTGGTCAAATTCAGTTAGGGGATAAAGTAACCTTAGGTGCTAGCAAAGGCAAAATTACGTTAAATGTGCGGGCACCAAAAGCACCAAAAACAGAAGCGAAAGAATTACAAACTGTATAGATGAGATGCGAAGTCTGGTATAAAAACCATTTAGGGTTTTTATACCAGGCTTTTCTATTTTCCAGTGGCGATTTCTTTTTGAGAATTGCCAGATTGATTTTTCTGTGCTACGTTAATAAGGAGGGGTGATGGAATGGAACAATCTTTTTTTCGAGAATTACTACATTATCAGCGTCCAAAGGATAATCCTTTTCGACTAGTGTTTGCTGGCTTGGTTATGTTCAGCATTCTTTTTTTGGGTTATATCAATCATCAATTATTGATTTCAAGCTTTGGCTCGTTAGGTATTTTTACTTTTTTATATTATCAGCCGCTACCATTAAAACAGTTAATGACTCGTTTATCTGTGGTCGGTAGTTACCTTTTTTTAGGAAATTTGTTAGGCATGTTATCGACCCATATTGCATGGCTTATTCCCATTGTTGTTGCCCTGGTCGGTTTTGGTGGCCGCTTTTTCTTTGAAGTATACGATATTTCAAAACCAGGGGCCTTCTTTGGTGTGATGGTGACAGCGATGGGTGCCAGTACGAGTATTCCGTTAGCAAAAATTCCGTTCATGAGTGGCTGTATGTTATTAGGCATTGGCTTTTCTATTTTGTTTGCACTAGTGTTGCATTTTACAGAGAAGGAAATCAGTGCCCCGCTAGCTAAGCGATCATTACGGGAACGAATTTATCGGCATCCAGAAGCGCCATTAGATAGCATATATTATAGCTTTGTCTTATTTTTTGCTGTATATATCAGCGAAAGTTTACATTTACAGAATCCGTATTGGTTAGTCGTTTCCTGTGCATCCATTTTACAAGGAGACAATTTACGTGCGATTAAGCAGCGAAATATTCAGCGAATTTTTGGCACAACGATTGGATTGGTTATTTCCGCTTTTCTGCTTAATTTAGCTTTGACAACTTTTGAATCGATTGTCGTGATTACAATCTTATTTGTGACCGTTGAGTATTTTATTCGTCGTAATTATGGATTGGCGCAATTTTTCACAACGCCTATGGCTCTGATGCTTTCATTGCTCGTTCGTCAGCAGTACGTGATAACGTTGATTCAATTCCGCTTTTTGGGGATTGTTTTAGGCAGCTTGTTAGGCTTAGCGGCAGCGTGGCTATTCACCGTTGTAGTAACGTTTTATGAACGAAAATACCACTTGAACGAGTGACCAAAGAACAGATGACCAGTAATTAAAAAAAGAGCATTTGGTAGGTAAGCGGTTGGCGCTTTTCTACCAAAATTTTTTCGGAAACATTGTGAAAAATGTACGTTTAATACAGATAGGCTCTTTTAAAGTTTGTGAACGTATGATACTATTAAACGGTCATAAAGAAGGAGGCTATATTTATGATTGAACTGATTGCAACTGCAGAATCTGTTGATCAGGCTGTAGAATTACTCGCAACAGGTGTGGATACATTATATATTGGAGAAGAAAAATTCGGGTTGCGTTTGCCCGTATCTTTTACACGAGATGAACAACGCGAGATTGTGAAACGTGCACATGAAATGGGCAAACAAGTGCTAGTTGCAGTAAATGGCATTATGCACCCTGAAAAAATGAAATTAGTCCCAGAGTATCTGACATTTTTAAAAGAAATCAACGTCGATAAAATTACTTTGGGTGATCCAGGTATTGTGTTTATTATGCAACGAGATGGATTAGAAATTCCTTACGTTTATGATGGCGAAACCTTAGTAACGAGCTCACGTCAAATCAATTTTTGGAGTAAACGAGGAGCCATCGGAGCTGTCCTAGCTCGGGAAGTACCTTTTGAAGAAATGGTCGCAATGGAAGAAAACTTAGCAGTTCCAGCTGAAATTCTTGTCTATGGGGCGACCTGTATTCATCAATCGAAACGCCCATTAATTCAAAATTACTACAATTACACAAAGAACGACAAAGGGGTTACGAAAGACGAAGGGCTGTTTATTTCTGAACCCAAAAAACCAGAAACCCACTATTCCATTTATGAAGATAGTCATGGTACGCATATTTTTGCCAATAACGATGTGAACTTGATGAATGAGTTAACAAACTTGTATGACCATCACTATCGTACATGGAAGCTCGATGGCCTTTACACACCAGGTGAAAATTTTGTCGCGATTGCTCGCTTATTTGCTGAAGCGAAAGCAGCACTTGAAGCGGGAACTTGGTCAGAAGATCAAGCAGCTCATGCAACAGCTGAAATTGAAAAATTACATCCAACAGGTCGTGGCTTAGACAATGGTTTCTTTGATTTAAGTGCCGATGCAATAAAATAAATTGATTCATTTAAGGGGAAGAAGAACATGAAAGTAATGACAGAACGAACATTGAAGCGTCCCGAGGTGTTGGCTCCAGCCGGGACGCTAGAAAAACTAAAAGTCGCAATTCGTTACGGTGCCGATGCCGTTTATATCGGAGGGAATGCCTACGGTCTGCGTAGCCGCGCAGGAAATTTCACGCCAGAAGAAATGGCGGAAGGCGTAGCTTTTGCCCGCGAACATAATGCGAAAGTTTATGTCGCTGCCAATATGGTCACTCATGAAGGAAACCAGGAAGGGGCAGGAGCGTTTTTCAGAGAATTGCGAGACATCGGAATTTCAGCTGTGATTGTTTCCGATCCAGCTTTAATCGAAATTTGTGCGACAGAAGCACCAGGTTTACCTATCCATTTATCGACACAAGCTTCAGCAACCAACTATGAAACATTAGAATTTTGGAAAAATGAAGGCTTAGAACGTGTGGTATTAGCGCGCGAAGTTTCAATGGAGGAAGTTGCAGCGATTCGTGAAAATACGGACATTGAAATTGAAGCTTTTATTCATGGAGCAATGTGTATTTCATATTCAGGACGTTGTACTTTGTCCAATCATATGTCGATGCGGGATGCCAATCGTGGCGGTTGTTCTCAATCTTGTCGCTGGAAATATGAGTTATTTGATATGCCTTTTGGGACAGAACGTCGGAGCAAAACCAGTGAAGGGGAAGTTGAAGAAGAGTTTTCAATGAGCGCCGTAGATATGTCTATGATTGAACATATTCCAGAATTAATTGAAAATGGTGTCGATAGTTTTAAAATTGAAGGTCGCATGAAATCCATTCACTATGTTTCGACAGTCGCTAATGTGTATAAAAAAGCCGTCGATTATTACATGGAAGACCCTGAAAACTATGTCTGCCAACAAGAGTGGATTGATGAATTATGGAAAGTAGCACAACGTGAATTAGCAACTGGTTTTTATTACAATACACCAAGTGAAAATGAACAATTATTCGGCGAACGTCGTAAAATTCCACAATATAAATTTGTTGGCGAAGTGATTGCGTACAACGAAAAGACGCAAGTCGCGACAATTCGTCAACGGAACCTTTTCAGTGTCGGCGATGAAATTGAATTTTATGGTCCCGGGTTTACCCATTTCCACCAAACCGTTAAAGAGATGTATAATGAAGACGGTGAAGCGATCGATCGGGCACCTAATCCCATGATGTTATTAACAATGGAAGTGACGCAACCTGTTGCAGTCGGCGATATGATTCGTAAGAAAAAATAAACCAGCCAAAAGGAGGAGTAAATATGAGTGTCCGCGTGAATGATTTATTAAAATTACCGTCTTTGCGAGAAGCAACGGTACTTTCTGGTAAAAACCAATTGGACACATCTGTTGCTTCTCTTTCTTTTTTAGAAGTCTCTGATATGTCTTTGTTTTCGGAAAAACTTCACAAAACAAATGAATACCATGCTGGCGAAATTTTGATTGGTTCATTTTGTGCCATTCGTCATGATGTGGTGAAGCAATGCGAAACGATTCGGCATCTCCATGAATTAGGCGAAGTAGGCCTAATCTTGTACTACGTTGGGATTATCGTACCGAAAGTTGCAGAGGAAGTGATTCAATTAGCGGATTCTTTAGGTTTTATTTTAATCCAAATGCCTAAAAACGATCCAACATTACGCTACAACGAAGTCATTTATGAAGTCATGAAATTGTTAGTCAATAAAAATAAAATGGCTTCTTTTGCAACGGACCTCTTGGAAAAAGTTTCCCTTTTGCCTGAACAAAACCGCAGTGTGGAAATGACCTTGAAAATCCTATCCGATTTTTTAAAAGTCAACATTGCGTTAACCACCTATACCAATGAAATCATCAGCACCATCAATTGGCCGCGAAGCACGAAATTGCCCTTAACCAAGTTACTTTATCAATCACAAGAGAAAGTAGCGCTGGGAGAAACGACCTACTTCATTACCTCGCAAAAACTTCCTCAGAAAGATGGACAAACATTGAAGCTTTACTTCATTCGAGAAGAAGAGCAGTTAACCTCTTTTGAGATGAATCAAGCGGTGGAAGTCGTTCAGATGGCTCTGAATTTATGGGGGAAAAACTATGACGAAGTCAGTGAGTATGCCTTAGTCCAAGCAATCATTAACGATGAAAGTGATAAGATGTACCAATTAGCCAAAAAATTAATGATTGATATTTCTTCTGTCGAAACGATGTGGCTTTTGCCTATTTGGCAACAAGGACAAGAAATCCACGCTATTCAGCAAGATTTGAAAGATTTCCTACGTTACTATTACCAAACAACGATTGTCCAGCAAACAGAAAATTACCTGATTGTTCTCTTAGGTAATTATTTACACAAACAGCCTGAAGCCACGATTAGTAAAGAATACTTGCAAGCCACAGACTATCAGGACTATTTAGGTGAAATCATCCTTTGTCCGAAAGTTCGTAACACGACTGAAGTGCGTGTCAGCTACCAAACCGCTAATCAAGTCGCGCCGTTTTTAAAGCGCGTCTATCCACAAAGAAAAGTGTTATCAATCGCGGAAATTCGTACAGTTCAACAAATGATGACGTGTCTCCAAGCAGGAGAAGAAGCAATCCAACAACGCTTAGCAGTTATCCAACCTCTCTTAAAAGAATCAGAGCAGTTAATGACATTAGGAACGTTTTTACTAGATGCAAGTAGTGATTTTAAAGAATGCGGCGAACGCCTATTTGTTCATAAAAATACGGTCAAATATCGTATCAGTAAAATTAATGAAGCGCTCGGCTATGATATGACCAACGCCGCCGAAGCCTATGAAGTCTATTTGGCGATGATCTTATATCGCTTGGTCACGAATGAATGAAAAAAGCAGACAATCGGCAGTAGCCGATTTGTCTGCTTTTTTATTTTAAGCCAAAACTTCCTCGATATTTTTTTTAATTTAAAAAAGACCTATGACTGATTTTTCGTTATAATTGAAAAAATAATTAAGGAGGAATGAGAATGAAATTAAAAAACGAGCAACAACAATCGTGGCTTAGCTTAGCATTTGTTTGGGCGGGCGCAATGATTAGCGTGCCAGGATTAATTATTGGAGGAACGTTAGTTGCAGGCATGCCTTTATGGGAAGCTTTGTTAACAGGATTTATTGGTTACGGTATTATTGTTATTTTAATGATTTTACAAGGAATTCAAAGTTCCGACTTACAAGAACCTTCTGTCAAAGTCGCTTCTCAAGTGTTTGGCATTCAAGGTTCGCAAAAGATTATTTCCATTATTCTAGCGATTGCTTGCTTAGGTTGGTTTGGTTTGCAAGCCAATGTCAGCGGCGGCGCCTTCACGAACTTTTTAAAAATTTACGGCATTGATTTACCTGTGTCGCTTTCTTCCTTAATCTGGGGAGTTATCATGCTTATTTCGGCTCTTTATGGCATAAAAATATTGAAAATTCTGAATTATTTTGCGGTTCCTGTGTTAGTTCTGGTTTGTCTTTATGGCTTGGTGGCTTCGTTAAGAAACAACGGTTGGGAAGCTGTTAGTCAATATACACCTCAAACAGCAGGAAGCTTTATGTCAGGTCTTTCAATGACTGTCGGTTCTTTTGCATTAGGCGCAGTAATTGCTGGAGATTACTCTCAATATGTTTCTTCTCGTAAAGATGTGGTCAAAGCGGCCACCTTAGGGATTTTACCGACAGGCTTGTTGATGATTGGCGTTGGTGCGGTCTTGACCATTGCATCGAACACCGCAGATATCACGGAAGTTTTTATGAATCTCGGTTTTCCAGTTTTAGGAATTATTGCGCTAATTTTAGCAACTTGGACCACGAATGCCGTGAATGCTTTTTCTGGCGGACTGGCCTTGATTAATGTCTTTGATATTCCAAAAGAAAAAGAAAAAGTCGCTGTCGGTGCGGCCGGCGCCATTGGAACCTTATTAGCAGTTATGGGGATTTTAAATTACTTTACGCCGATTATGTCCGTCCTTTCTGCGATGGTGCCACCAGTGGCTGGTGTAATGATTGCTGCCTATTGGTTGATTAACAAAGGCGATCGAACCAAATGGCAGCCAACGCCTGGCGTGAATAAATTAGGTGTTTTTTCATGGCTAATTGGTGCTGCAGTGGGGGGCATTCCGGTGATTATGAGTTTCTTTCCCAATGTCCCTCAATTGCCTAACCAACCGCTAATTGGCATTGTTTTATCGTTTGTTATTTATTATTTCGGTGCAAAACGTCAACAGACGAACACCGAATCATTAGAAGTGGAATGAAGAAGAGGAGTGTCGGAGAATGCGTTATTTAGATGCAGAAGCAATTGAGAATATAGCCACAGGAGCAGCTTTTTTAGGGACAGGAGGTGGCGGTGATCCCTATATTGGTAAAATGATGGCTTTGTCCGCCATCGAAGAAAACGGACCTGTCAAACTGGTTTCTCCAGAAGAAATTGCCGCGGAGGATTTTTTCCTACCCGCCGCAATGATGGGTGCCCCATCTGTCGCAATTGAAAAATTTCCCAAAGGCGACGAATTCGTCCGTGTCTTTGAGAAGTTAGGAAAATATTTAGACCAAGAAACGATTGCGGGAACCTTTCCAATGGAAGCTGGTGGCGTCAATTCAATGATTCCAATTGTTGTTGCAGCGAAGCTAGGCATTCCCTTGGTGGATTGTGATGGTATGGGTCGGGCCTTTCCAGAATTGCCTATGGTAACGTTCCATTTGAATGGGATGTCAGCGACCCCTATGGCAATTACCGATGAAAAAGGAAATATCGGCATTATGGAAACGATTGATAATACTTGGACAGAACGTCTTGCTCGTGTTCAAACGGTTGAAATGGGCGCCAGTGCTTTAGTGAGTATTTATCCCGCGACAGGCAAACAATTACAAGACTATGGTATTCACAACATCGTGACATTATCAGAAGAAATTGGCAAAGTGATTCGAGGTACCTATGCAGATGAACAAGAAAAACGCCAAGCATTAGTAGAAGTTACGGATGGCTTTGAATTGTTCCAAGGAAAAATTCTAGATGTAGAACGAGAAGTAAAAGGTGGCTTCAATTTGGGACGTGTCAAATTGAGTGGCTTAAACAGTGACGCTGGTTCAGAAGCAGTCGTCCATTTTCAAAATGAAAATTTAATTGCCGAGAAAGATGGTCAGGTGATTGCGATGACGCCTGATTTGATTTGTATGGTAGATTTAGAAACTTTAACGCCTGTGACAACAGAAAGCCTGAAATACGGCAAACGTGTCCAAGTAATGGGCTTGAAAGCGAATGCCGCTTGGCGAACGAAAAAAGGTATCGAAACAGTGGGTCCTCGGTATTTCGGCTACGAAATGGATTATCAACCACTAGAAAACTTAGTAGCGAAGGAGGACAAATAAATGTATAAAATCGGTATCGATGTCGGCGGCACAAATACAGATGCTGTTATTTTAGATCATCAATTAAACTTGATTCATTCAGTGAAAGTTCCAACAACCGATGATATTCAAACAGGGATTGCCGGTGCCTTAAATAAAGTCTTGGCAGAATCAGCAGTGGACCCAACCAAAGTCACACATGCAATGTTGGGCACGACCCAATGTACGAATGCCATTGTTGAGCGAAAAAAATTAGCAAAAGTTGGGGTCCTTCGTTTGGGCTATCCAGCAACCGCTTCGGTCTTGCCTTACACAGCTTGGCCCAAGGATTTAGTGGCCACTCTTTCAGAAACGTATGCTTTAGCACATGGTGGCTACGAATATGATGGACAACCATTGACTGCACTGGACGAAGAAGAATTACGTGGGATTTTGGCCTCTTGGCGAGGAGAAGTAGAGGCAATCGCAGTAATTGGCGTTTTTTCTTCTTTAAAAAATGACCAAGAATTGTTTGTCCAAGCACTTGCGAAGGAAGTGTTAGGGGCAGATGTTCCTGTATCTTGCTCCTCAATGATTGGGTCTGTCGGTTTAATTGAACGGGAAAATGCGACAATTTTGAATGCTGCGTTGCACAAAGTAATTAAAGTGACCAGCGAAGGCTTTGAACAAGCCTTAGAACAAGAAAAAATTCATCACGCCCAAGTGTACTTATGTCAAAATGATGGTACGTTAATGTCGTTAACGTATGCCAAACAGTTTCCTATTTTAACCATTGCTTGTGGACCAACAAATAGTATTCGTGGCGCTTCTTACTTAGCTGGTTTGAAAGATGCGGTTGTTTTAGATGTTGGTGGCACAACGTCAGACATTGGCGTGTTAGTGGATGGCTTTCCAAGAGAATCTTCACTGGCCGTTGATGTTGGCGGAGTACGGACCAATTTTAGAATGCCAGATATCGTGTCAATCGGTGTCGGCGGCGGCAGTCTAGTGCGTGAACAACCAGATGGTTCTGTGACAGTTGGCCCCGACAGTGTCGGCTACCGTATTACACAAGAGGCCCTTGTTTTTGGCGGCACACAATTAACGACCACTGATATTGCGGTTCGCTTAGGTCATGCCCAAGTTGGTGATCCTAGCAAAGTGGCTCATTTAGACCAAGCGTTTGCGGAAAAAGTGTACCAAAAAATTGGCGAATTGGTCAGTGAAGCGATTGATCGCATGAAGACCAGTTCCGCAGACGTGACGGTCGTTTTAGTTGGTGGTGGGAGTATTATCATCCCCGAAGAATTGACAGGCGTTAAAGCGCTAATTCGCAACGAAAACGGAGCAGTGGCGAATGCCATCGGTGCCTCTATCGCTCAGATTAGCGGACAATACGAACAAATTTATGTCTATTCAAAAATCCAACGGGACGCGGCGTTGGCCGATGCCCAAGAAAAAGCCGTCCAACAAGCTGAACTTGCGGGTGCAGTCCCTGGCACAATCGAGTTAGTCGAGGTGGAAGAAACACCACTCGCCTATCATCCAGAAAATGCAACCCGCTTACGAGTAAAAGTGGTTGGGAATATGTATTGAGGACCAGTGCAAAGCAAAAGTTATAAGAAGAGTTATTTGAAATATGAGGTCGGGCTAGGGCTGTCGATTGAAGTTTTATCCTGAAGAGTACAGAAGAAGCTATATCTGTCTCGCCGTTTATTTTAAAATTCAGAGTTAGGAAGGTAAGTCGAAATGACTTACCTTCCTAAGTTCATTTTTTTGTGTTGACATATTTTTTTAGAAAAGGCAAAATGTTAACATGGTATGTTGTTGGGGTGTTGTGAAAAAAGGAGAGAAAATAATGAGTATTTTAAAAGAACATTTAAAAAGAAATTGTGATGCACGAATGGTTGGTGTTTTATCGTTAAGCATAAGAGAAGCATATCGCTACTTAATGGAGCTAACAGAAAGAGAATCTATTTTTCAACGAGCAGAAATGAAAAAAGTTTGGGGACACGTTCGGCATGGATTGGTTGATGTTGGTTTAAAACAAGTGTTAACTTCATCAGCAATCCCACATGAAATAGCTGACAAAGCTAGTAGTCGATATGTCAATGGTCATACGTACTTAATGATTGAAACCAAAGGCGCAATTTTAACGCCAGCGAAAGTTTTATCAGAAGCTTCAGTTCCTAAAAAGGCATTATTTAGAAATCGTGGGAGCTTATTAAATAAGCAGTATAATTTATTTGACAAACCAGAAGATTTAAATGAGTATTATGATGCCAATCAACCGCCATTCTTATTACTAACTTATGGCGGATCGAATCATCAATTACGTTTTGTTCGATTAGGGTTACCAGATATTGGAGTTGGTCGTTGGATTGACCAAATTGATATTACGCAGGCACCAGTTCTTTTAAAAAATCCAGAGGAAGTTCGTAAGGACCTACATTTGACTTTTACGTCAACCGCTGACGAACTGATAAGGAGAGGACTAGAAAATGAACGAGAGGTTGATTTTTAATCCAAAGCAATTAACTTCGGCTCGCATTGCACGAGGATTAACAATGAAAGAATTAGCCGAAAAAGCAGAGCTATCTAGGCAAATGATTTCGAATTACGAATCGGGAAAAACAATTCCTAAAGCAGATAGCATATTAAAACTAATTTCTGTTTTACAATTTCCCCGTAGTTTCTTTTCAGCAGATACATTTGAATTGTATTCAGGCGCAACTTTTTTTAGAAGCCGAAGTGCGGCGACGAAGAAAGTAAGAGATATGCAAAAAGAGCGGTTAAAATATGTGCAAGAAGTGTATAAAGTATTAGCAACATATGTTAACTTTCCCAAAGTTTGTTTACCAGAATTAATTGAAAAGAGTATTTATGAAATCACAGAAGAAGAAATTGTGAAAAAGGCTGAGGAATTACGGAAAATTTGGGGCTTAGACTTGATTTCGCCAGTCCCTAATCTCATTCAGTTGGCTGAACAAAATGGTGTGATTATTTCAGAAGCCAACATGTCCAATCCAACACTAGATGCGGTCTCGCGTTGGATGATTGGTCGGCCGTTTATTATGCTCACAGATAATCATGAATCTGCTGTCCGTCGTCGTTTTAACGTGGCGCATGAACTAGGACATATTTTATTACACAACGGTGTTGAAAGTATTCATGAGTATTCGCAAACAGAATTAAAGAACATTATTGAGTATCAAGCAAATCTATTTGCTGCGCATTTTCTCCTTCCTTCAGCGGCTTTTTCTGATTCGCTCTTGTCTATTTCGTTAGAATACTATATTGATTTGAAAAAGTATTGGAAAGTTTCTCTTCAATCAATGATTCAAAAAACATACACATTAGCGTTAATTAATGATGATCAACGTCTCTATTTAAATAAAAGAATTGCTAAAAATAAATGGAAAACGAAAGAGCCTTACGATGAACAACTGACTATCGAACAGCCAGAAGTTTTCCAAAAAGTTTATCACATGATTTTAGAGCACCAAGTCATTCCTGCAAGTCAACTAAATCAAGCTTTTAAATTACCTAAAGAAGAAATAGAAAAGATATTAGGAACAGCTATTCAAACGGAGCAGGACAAAACAGAAATTGTTCTTGAATTATTACGTTCTAACGAGTAATCAAAAAGAAGGAGGAATAACTATGGCTAAATTATTCGCCTACCAAATTGGTCAAAACCCTCGTATTCAAACGGACCTTTTGGTAGATCCTCAGCTGTTTGAAGATGAGCATGGCTGTATGGGTGCAGTGGGCTTCGGGTTAGCAGATTGTGTTCAAACCGGAATGTTTACAGATATTGAAGTGATAAAACGGTATCTTCACGAAGCAACCTACGTTTTTATTAATGGTGACTTTGACCGACTAAGTTATTTAGAAATTGGGATTGCACTTTCCTTAGGCAAAACACTTTACGTCATTACAATGAACCCAAACGTAACGAAAGAAGATTTAGGAATTCCCTTCGACAATGCTACGATTGAATTCCTTTCCCCCAGTGCTTTTACGGAACGAATCCATGAAACAGAAGCAGCAGAAAACTAAACAAAAGTAAGTAATACGACTGTCTTTTTTTGCTATTTTTTGCGATAATAAGGGAGAAAGTTCAAATTGAAAGGGAGCCAGAATAAATGAAAACCTATGATTATATTGTTATTGGTGGCGGTAGTGGCGGGATTGCTTCTGCTAACCGCGCAGGAATGCACGGAGCCAACGTCCTTTTAATTGAGGGCAACGAAATTGGTGGGACCTGTGTCAACGTTGGTTGTGTGCCTAAAAAAGTCATGTGGCAAGCCAGCAGCATGATGGAAATGATGGAAAGAGACACAGCAGGCTACGGGTTTGATGTTGAAATCAAAAATTTTAGCTTTAAACAATTAGTTGAAAATCGTGAAAAATATATCGACTTCTTACATGGTGCGTATAATCGTGGTTTAGACAGTAACAACATTGAACGTATCCATGGTTACGCTACGTTTACTGGGGAGCAAACAATTGAAGTCAATGGGACGGAATATACGGCGCCGCACATTTTAATCGCGACAGATGGTCGTCCGAAAAAACTAGGTATTCCAGGAGAAGAATATGCCTTAGATTCAAACGGGTTCTTTGCATTAGAAGAAATGCCAAAACGTGTGGTCTTTGTCGGTGCGGGTTACATCGCAGCCGAATTAGCAGGAACCTTACATGGCTTAGGTGCAGAAACACATTGGGCCTTCCGTCATGAACGACCATTACGAAGCTTTGATGACATGCTTTCTGAAAAAGTCTTAGAACGCTATCAAGAAATGGGCATGCAAATTCATCCGAATGCAACACCAGCTAAAATTGAAAAAACGGCGCAGAATGAGTACGTTATTACATTTGAAAATGGTGAATCAATCACGACAGATGCCGTGATTTTCGGGACAGGCCGTCAGCCGAACACGGATCAATTAGGCTTAGAAAATACGAAAGTAGCCCTTGATGAAAAAGGCTACGTCAAAGTAGATAAATTCCAAAATACCACGCAAAATGGCATCTACGCAGTCGGCGATGTCATTGGGAAAATCGACTTAACGCCAGTCGCGATTGCCGCTGGTCGGCGCCTGTCTGAACGCTTATTTAACGGACAAACCGATTTATATTTGGATTATAACTTGGTACCAACGGTGGTCTTTACCCATCCACCAGTTGCGACAATTGGCTTGACGGAAAAAGCAGCGCTTGAAGAATATGGTGAAGACCAAGTGAAAATCTATCGCTCTAGCTTTACGCCAATGTATTTCGCTTTAGGAGAATACCGTCAAAAATGCGACATGAAATTAATTTGTGTCGGCAAAGAAGAAAAAATTGTCGGTTTGCATGGCATCGGCATCGGTGTTGACGAAATGCTACAAGGCTTTGCAGTCGCTATTAAAATGGGCGCGACCAAAGCTGATTTTGATAATACTGTTGCGATTCATCCAACAGGCTCAGAAGAATTTGTAACAATGCGATAAAAGGCGAATAAACCCCAAAAAAGAGCGTTGCATCAGCAACGCTCTTTTTTGAATACACGAGTTATATTATTTGATTCGTAAAAAGTAATTTTTTATATCATACCAATAACCACTTTTCCATCTTTTAACTACTGACTTTTCCAAGAAATATGCTATGATTAAAAAAATCAGCAAAACAGAGGGTAGGGAGTTAGAGGATGGATAAAATTAGAATCAACAACTTGAAATTTTTCACAAAAAATGGTGTTTTGGCAGAAGAAAAACGTCTAGGACAGCAAGTAGAAATCGACCTTGAAATGCAGTTGTCGTTAGCTGAGGCAGGGCGAACAGATGATGTCACTCAAACTGTCAATTATGCCGAAGTGAATGAATTGATTGCCCAACGAGTAAACAATCACTCGTACGATTTAATCGAAGGTTTAGCGAGTGCTATTTTAGATGATATTTCCGCAGATTATCAAGAACAATTGAACAAAATTATCATTAAAATTAGAAAATATAGTGTGCCGATGCCCGGCCTTTTTGACAATATTGAAATTGAAATGGAGCGAGAAGTATAGATGATTGGCTATGTAGCATTAGGTAGTAACGTCGGCGATCCGTACGCAAATTTAGTGAAAGCCCGCAATTATTTAAACGAAGACCCGCAGATTCAGGTCGTGGCTTCTTCAAAACTTTATGAAACGGATCCTTACGGCTATACAGACCAAGATGATTTTTTGAACGCCGTATTGAAAATTGATACTAGCTATACCGCTGAAGAATTACTGGCTGTTACCCAAGGAATTGAACAAGCGATGAAACGTAAAAAATTAATTCACTGGGGTCCGCGGATTATTGATATTGATATTTTATTATTAGGGGGGCAGTCAGTCACGTTGCCCCACTTACAAGTTCCTCATCAAGAATTAACAAAACGGTCATTTGTTTTGATTCCCTTAAGTGATGTTTACGCAGAGGAACAATTATTGGGTACGCCAATAGCTACGTGGATTCAGCGCAGTGGCAATCAAGAAGAAGTGCGAGTAAGCGAAAAGGAATGGTAGAGATGGAGCAGGAAAAACAAGCGCAAATTGAGCAGGCAGTTACCACAATCTTAGAAGCAGTGGGGGAAGATACTCAACGGGCAGGACTCATTGATACACCCAAACGCGTAGCTAAAATGTATGCAGAAGTTTTTAGTGGATTAACCGAACCTGAATTTGATGATTATAAATTATTTGATAGCTTAAATGAAGGAGAAATGGTTTTAGTAAAAGATATTGCCTTTTATTCAATGTGTGAACACCATTTATTGCCATTTTATGGAAAAGTACATGTCGCTTATCTGCCAGAAGGTGGCAAAGTATTGGGACTAAGCAAGTTACCAAGATTAGTAGAACATTGTGCCAAACGTCCCACAGTTCAAGAAGATTTAACAGTGACAATTGCCCGCAAACTCCAAGAAAATATTCCCGTCAAAGGCATTGCGGTAGCCATTGAAGCGGAACATATGTGTATGACGATGCGCGGCGTGAAAACACCACAAAGTAGCACCAAAACATTTCAATTTACCGGACTATTTAAAGAACAAGAGTGGAAAAATCAATTTTTAATGGAGATACGTTAGAAAATGGAAATCATTGTTGGCACGAATAACCAAGGTAAGTTAAAAGAAATGCAATCAGGACTTAAGGACCCCGCTATTCAACTTGTCTCTTATCGAAAGTATACAACCAGTCAAGAACAACCTGCAGAAACTGGCACTACGTATGCTGAAAATGCTTATCTAAAAGCTCGCTTTTTCCAACAATTAATTGGCTGCCCAGTGTTAGGTGATGATGGCGGCTTAACGTTAACTGCTTTTCCTGATTTATTAGGTATTCATACAAGCCGCTTTTTCCATTCAGCCAATCCGGAAGAACAGAACCGCGAACTGTTGCACTTATTTGAAGGGCAACAGTCGACCCGAGAGCTAACCTTATCAGCCACGTTGGTCTATGTACTCGATGACGACAAACTGTTGCAAACGGAAGCCACTTTGACTGGTGAATTAGTTGAACCGCGCGGTACAGGCGGTTATGGCTTTGATCCGATTATTTATTTACCAGACCGAGGCAAAACCTTAGCGGAGTTGTCCACGAGTGAACGAATGAAGATAAGTCCTAGAATGCGGGCTTTACGAAAGATGATTCAGCAGATAAAGGAGCAATGTGACAATGATTGATTTAAAAAAGAATTACCAAATTATGGGGATTGTCAACACGACCCCCGACTCTTTTTCTGATGGCGGTAGCTACACAACGGTCGACGTGGCCTATCAACATGCGCTTCATCTACTAGAAGCGGGGGCCGATATTTTAGACATTGGCGGCCAATCCACACGTCCTGGCTACGAAGAAGTTTCTCCACAAGTTGAGGCAGACCGAGTATTACCGTTAATTAAAAAAATACGTGAGACTTCTCTAGCGCCGATTTCTGTGGATACCTACTATCCCGAAGTAGCAGAAGCCGCGATTCAAGCTGGCGCCACAATGATTAATGACATCAAAGGATTAGACACTCCGGGGATGGCAGAAGTCCTCGCACAATATCCTGAAGTCCAAGTTGTGATTATGCATTCTAGAAAACGCCAATCGCTTTCTTTAAAAGAAGAGTTGCACCAATTTTATACAGAAAAAATTGAACAATGCCAAAAATATGGGCTTTCCTTAGAAAAAATTTGTTTCGATCCAGGGATTGGCTTTCATAAAACTGTCGCAGAAAACCTTCAACTGTTAAAAGATCCTAACGCCTTTCGCTACCAAGATTATCCGTTACTATACGGCGTTTCTCGCAAACGAACCATTGGCGCTTTAACGAACGAACCAGAACCAGCCAACCGTGATTTTGGCTCAGCCGCTGCTTCCTTGTATGCAGCACAACAAGGCGTAGAAATTTTACGTGTTCATAATGTCCAAGGCTTAAAACAAACATTTGATGTCTGGCGAGCATTGTCGGAGAAGGAGTAAGGGCAGAGCAATAAACTAACCAGACCGACCATCTTTTTTTGATGGTCGGTCTGGTTAGTCTAAAAAATTTTAGTTGGCTGAATCGTTTTATCCCAGTAAACGGTGCGCGATTTTTATTACAAAAGAAAGCGGCTGTTGAATAATCAAGAAAGTAAGCGTATTCTAGGAAGGTACAAATGTGTTATACTACACAAGTAGGAAGTTTATGACGGTGGCAATTTCTCAAAAAAGGGAGACTGCCAATGTTTTTGCTTGTTTGCTCTTTCCCTAGAAAGGAATAGTAGTGACTGTCTTTGAAGCATTGATGCTTGCGATTGCTTTCGCAACATTAATTGTCAAAATCAGTAATAAAAACGACAAAAAATAAACCCGTCATAACTTTTAGCGAAGATTGACGGGTTTATTAACCAATAAATTAAAGCTACCGTCTTAAACGGTCTACACGAGAGCGTATGTCTAGTACGCTCTCTTTGTGTTTATTATAGCAAGTTGAAACGGAAAAGTCGAATAGTAAATAAAAAAGTAAGCGCCTTCTAACAAAGTACAAATGTGTTATACTACACAAGTAGGAAGTTTATGACGGTGGCAATTTCTCAAAAAAAGGGGGACTGCCAATGTTTTTGCTTGTTTGCTCTTTCCCTAGAAAGGAATAGTAGTGACTGTCTTTGAAGCATTGATGCTTGCGATTGCTTTCGCAACATTAATTGTCAAAATCAGTAATAAAAACGACAAAAAATAAACCCGTCATAACCTTTAGCGAAGATTGACGGGTTTATTTCCGTATTAAAATCAAGCTACCGTCTTAAACGGTCTACCCGAGAGCGTATGTCTAGTACGCTCTCTTCGTGTTTATTATAGCAAGGTATCACCTAAAAAGCTAGCCGCTAAATCCTCAATAGGATCCAGCGGCTTTTTTAATTTTCTCTTGTCAAAATCGTTTGTGTAATTTCATACAATTGTTCTTTCGCTTGGGCCTTTGTTTCAGGAAGTTTGCTGATTTCTTTCAGCGCTTTTTCTGTGTAATGAGTGGCTAATTCTTGGGCCTTTTCTACGCCACCTAGTTCATGGACAAGACGATAAATTTCCTGTGTTTCTTCATCGGTCAAGGCTTCTTTTTTCATTAAAAGTGGCAACAAGACTTCACGATTGGCTTCAAGTGCATAAATCAAGGGCAAAGAATACACGCCTTGACGTACGTCTTCTAAGACGGGTTTGCCGATAGCATCGGCAGTTTGTGTATAGTCCAAAATATCATCAATAATTTGAAAAGCCAGTCCGATATTTTCGCCGATTTCACCACAACGTTTGGCAAAACGTTGGGAGGTGCCACTTTCATAGGCACCGACAAAACAACTTAGCGCAAACAGTTCCGCAGTTTTCCCGGAAATGTTTTTTAAATATTGGTCAATCGTTACCTCGAAATTATAGCGATTGTCCATTTGACCAAGCTCACCAGTCAGGACTTTTTCCATACTGCGCGAATTTAATTGAATGCTTTTTAATGAAGAAGAATAATCAGATAAGAGCTTGAAACAGCAAACAAAAAGATAATCGCCTGTATACACGGCTGTGCTATTTCCAAAGCGCGAACGCAATGTTGGCAAGCCACGACGCGTATCAGCTTCATCGACAATATCGTCGTGAACTAACGTGGCGGTATGCAGTAATTCAATGGAAGCCGCTAACGCTGTCGCCTTTTTAGGGTCCCGCTGTTCACCAAAATAAGAGAACAACAGTTGGTAGGCTGGACGTAGCAATTTGCCGCCAGAATGAATCATGTCATGGACAGCAGCTTGAATCTCTTGATTATCGATTTGAACCGCTTGTTCCATCAAGCGAAGAGTAGTTGTTAATTCTTTTGATAACGTAGGATAGGTATTCCACATAGGATGTATATTCATAAGATGACTCCTTTAATTGTGGCGGACAGGTTTTCAATTAGAAAAATTGACTCCACTTATGTTTCGTTGTTTGTTCATAATTCAGTTGGAATTTTCGTAACGTCTGGACATGTTGTAGTAAATAATTAGCGGCAATCCCAATGGCAATCCCCGAAAGTAACCCAAACAGAGATAAAAATGGTAAGTACAGCATCGGCGCCCACGAATGAGCAAAGAAAGAGGTCGTTAGCAACTGACCAACGTTGTGTAAGAAACCACCAACGGCACTAATCCCGATAATGCTGACCCGTTTTGGCCCCAGCTGCTTGACAAGTAACATGCCGAAATAACTTAATAAGGCACCACTGGCACTATAGAAAAAGGTCGAAAGTGTGCCGCCTAGTAATGTCGTTAAAATCAAACGTAAACAGACCAGGAAAAAACTATCACGCTTACGCATGGTGAAAATCGCAATAATGGTAATTAAATTTGCTAGACCGAGCTTTGCCCCAGGAGCAAATGCGAAAGGGTAAGGAATCATATTTTCGATTAAACCAATAATGACCCCTTGGGCAACGAGCATAGCAATATAAATATTCTTGTGTAATTTGCTCATAGTTGTCGTGCTTAATAAATTAAGCTACCGTCTTCACTCCCATCAGAAGCTTCCACGGTGATAAACAAATTGTGGGGTAGACAGGCAATCGGGGTTTCACCAGGTTTGGAAATCCAGCCTCGTCGAACATCCACTAAGTCAGCACAGTTGGCTTCCTTCACGCGGATACGATCACCATCTACTTCAATCAGGTTGTAATCACCGTCTTTTGCTTCGTATTTATATGTATAATGCGGGCCGTCCTTTTTTAAGTCAAAGACTTTGATTACTTTGTTGTCTACTTTCAAGACTGCTTGATACGTAGCCGCTTCTTGACCACGGTTTTGCATGGCAAAAACAACAAGGGGCAGAAAAGAACCAAGAACTAAAACAGCAATAATAATAACGTCCCATGTTTTCAAGCGACTCTTCTTAATGAATTCTTTGATCGTCATTTTCTTCTCTCTCCTTTGGTGTTTTTTTCTTGTCTATCATAACACAGTGAACGAGCTTGGAACAAAAATTATTTTGAATTTTTGTTCCAAGCTCAAAAACTGATAAACGGCGGGAACAGAACCAACTCCTTCGGAAATAAACGATTCTGTCCCGACCTCAGTTGAGCCACCATATTATATAAAAGAAAATATGTGGGACAAAAGTCATGCTTGACTGCTGTCCCACATACTAAATCCTATGATAGTCAGCTGGAGACATGTGTCTCAGCTTTTGCTCGTAGTTGTCAATCGATTATCGATTGCTTACTTACCGCCGTATCTAGCTTTCGGGGTACCATACCACGCTTTACCAAGTTTGCGTTGAATCCATGGAATTACCCAGCGGTCTAAACCGACAGCACGGCCTGAACCGTTCATCAAAGCAAAAGCGACAAAGATAAACCAGATATTTACCCAATAGAACATGCCAGATAAACAGAAGGCAATTGTTAAACCAATTGTAGCAGCACTTGATAACCAAGTGAATAAACCAGCAATCAATGCTAAAGCAATACATACTTCAACGATTGTCATGAATTTTTGCATGAACAAAGCAACTTCTTGGTTTGGCATCATAAATTTCATTACGCTTTCGAACCATTTAGGCATGTGATCAAACACTTGCATTGGTGTTTCGCCGTAAGCGTAGCTTAAACCAAAGTGCGCTGCTTGTGTTGCCGCATCGGCACCACCGCTTGCCGCCGCATCCGCCGCACCACTTGCAGCAGTTGTTGCTGTTTCAGTTGCTTGAGAAGCACCTGTTGTTACTTGTTCTTGTAACCAAGGGAATGGGAAAACGACTTTATCTGTGAACCAAGAACCATCACCAAACCAAGTGCTTGGTTTCAAGTAATCGCCGTTGCCGACAATTTTCTTCATTGATTCGACTAACCAAACCATACCATAGAAAACACGTAGCGGAACACTCCACAAGACATTGCCGTAACGAGACGTATGTCCGCGAGCAACAGAACGATCATCTTTAATATGGAAGATTTCGTGCATAATGTATTGGAACATGTAGTAACCAGAACGAATATCAAAGAAGTATTTCAAGTTAACGATATGTTTCATAATGATGGCTAAGAAACCACTCAAATGAATTTTATCGAATAAGTTGGCAACGCCCCATTTCGCGCCGATGGAAACCATGAATCCTTGGTAGTTTCCTTTAAAGGCGTGTTTTTCGCCACCTTTAATATCTGCAACGATGTTGGCAGCCGCAGTATGACCTGTTTGTTCAGCTGCTTGAACGATTTGAGGAGTTGGTGTATTTGGTGTTTCTTCGTAATAAACCAAGTCACCAATGATATAAATGTTTTTGTCTTCGTAACCTTTTGCTTGCATGTATTCATTCGCAACTAAACGACTACCACGTGCTGCTTCTAAACCAAAGTCAGCGGCATCAGAAGT
Organism: Enterococcus sp. AZ104; assembly: GCF_050546705.1. Lineage (NCBI taxonomy): Bacteria > Bacillati > Bacillota > Bacilli > Lactobacillales > Enterococcaceae > Enterococcus > Enterococcus sp. AZ104. The sequence continues at coordinate 2,685,403 of NZ_CP172952.1, read as the reverse complement.
TGCTTTCACACCAGCTGTCCAGATTAACGTATGCGTTGGTACTTCAGAACCATCTTTTAATTTAATGTGATCTGCTGCAACTTCAACGATTGGTGAGTTCAATAATAATTGAACATTTTTCTTTTCTAGATAACGTTCTGCTTTGGCAGCATCGTTACGAGATAACATGTTTAAGATGGTTGGCATTGCTTCAACAACCATTAATGTAATTTCGTCTGGATCAATTTTGGCATCTTTCGCTAAACGATCTTTCCAATCGATTAATTCGCCGACCATTTCGATCCCAGTAAAACCAGAACCGCAGACAACGAATGTTAACATTGCTTTGCGTACTTCAGCATCTGGTTCGATGGCTGCTTTAGCAACGGTTGCTTCAATGTGATGACGAATTTTCACTGCATCATCAAATGACCATAAGGTGAAACCATTTTCTTTCACGCCTGGTGTTCCAAAGTCGTTTGGTTCGCCACCCATACCCAGAATTAACTGGTCAAATGGATAAGAACCTGCTAAAGTTTTCACAACTTTGTTTTCTTTGTCGATCCCAGTAACAGTATCTGTTACCAATTTTACGTTTTTCTTGCGTGAGAACAAACGTTGTAAGTCGTATTGAATTGCTTCTGGTTCAACACGTCCGCCTGCTACTTCATGCAATTCGGTCATCATAGTGTGGTAAGAATGGCGATCAATCAATGTGATTGTTACGTCCGTATCTTTTTTAAATTTCTTTGCTAGAAATTTAGTAGCTGAAACGCCAGCATACCCAGCACCTACAACGACAATATTTTGCTTTGTCATTGACAATCCGCTCCTTAATATTGTAAGTAGTAAAATAGTGATAATGATTAATAAGTACACAATCGACTAACATTATATAAGTATTTCACGAATTTGTCTAATATAAATTTTAATTGTCAACAAATTTACTCCAACGATGAGTTTTTGATGAAAAAAAGACCGAAATGTAAATATTTTTAGGGGATGGTCTTGACAACGTTTTTAAAACCATTATAATGTGTAATGTATCACAAACTTTTGATGTTTGTGAAAATCATGAAAGAAAAGGTGACTATCAATGAAAGTGAATAAATTTGTTAAAGGTTTTGCGGCAATTGCATTATTTAGTTTAGTATTAGCAGGCTGTGGCGCAGACAAGAAAGACAACACAACGAACTCTTCTAGCGCAGCATCTTCAGAAACGAAAAAATCAACGGAATCATCAGCACCAGCGAAAAAAGTTGCCGGTGGCGATTTAAAAGATGGTACGTATAAATTAGAAGAAAAAAATGAAAAAAATGGTTACCGTGCAGTCTTTGAAATGACTGTAAAAGACGGCAAAATCACTGAATCTAAATATGACAACATCAATGCTGACGGCAAATCTAAAACAGAAGACACTAAGTATGAAGAAAGCATGAAAGCAAAATCTGGTGTTGGACCAAAAGAATACATCAAACAATTAAACGATTCTTTTGTTAAAGCACAAAGCGCAAGCGGTGTGGAAGTAGTAACTGGTGCGACTCATTCATCTGAATCATTCCAAAACTACGCTCAACAATTGATCCAAGCAGCACAAGCTGGTAACACAGACACAATCGAAATCGACAATGGGGCAACATTGAAAGATGGTACGTACTCATTGAAAGAAAAAAATGACTCAAACGGCTACCACACAACATTCTCAATGACTGTAAAAGATGGTAAAGTGACTGAATCTAACTACGATAACGTGAACGCTGACGGCAAATCTAAAAAAGATGACACTGAATACGAAAGCAAAATGAAAGACGTTGCTGGCGTTGGACCAAAAGAATATATCGAAACATTAAACAAAGAATTTGTTAAAGCAATGGGCGAAGAAGACGGCTCACCTGCAGGTGTTGAAGTGGTAACTGGTGCAACACACAGCACACATTCATTCATCAACTACGCACAACAATTAGTGAACGCTGCTGAAAAAGGCGACACAACTGAAATCGTTGTTGACAACATCGTAACAAAATAAGTAATAATAAATGAATCGTGAAGTAGTTCCTGAAACGCTTTTCAGCAATTACTTGACACCATTGAGGGGTTGGGAAAAAGTCGGTTGGCTGACTTTCCCGCCCCCTTTTTCTTCGCTAGTTCTGTCCATCATTTCACAAATTTTTTCACAGAAATTTGTGAATTTCCAAGAGAAAGACTTTTCATTTTTTCCAAAAAAGGCTACTATGCAAGAGAACTTATTTTTTAATTAAAGAAGGAAAGAAGAGGGAATCCTATGAAAAAGAAACTTCTGCTCATGGTGAGTGTTCTAGCAGTGCTATTTGTGGCAGCTGCTTGTTCCTCAAAACCAGAAGCGAAAATTAATACAGAACCATACTCTGACCGTCAAACAATGCTTGGTACCTACGTTCAAATTCGCATCTACGATGATGGCAAAGAAGACGTCTTACCGAAAGCCTTTGCCCGTGTCAAAGAACTAGGCGATAAAATCACAGTCAACCAACCAGGTTCAGAAATTGATGAAATCAACCAAGAAGCAGGCGTGAAACCGGTCAAAGTCTCAGATGACCTGTATCCTTTGTTGAAAAAAGCCTATGAATACAGCAAAGACTCCCGCGGCGGCTTCGACATGGCAATTGGCCCAATCACCTCTATGTGGCACATTGGCTTCGATGATGCCCGCAAACCAAGCCAAGCCGAAATTGATCAAGCCTTGAAACTCGTTGATTACACGAAAGTCAAATTCAACGACAAAGAGCAAACCGTTTACCTTGAAGAAAAAGGCATGCAATTGGATTTAGGCGCAATTGCCAAAGGCTTCATCACCGACGAAGTCGTGAAAGTCCTCAAAGACAACGGCGTCACCACCGCTATCGTCGATTTAGGCGGGAATGTTTACGTCTTAGGACACAGCCCACGTGGCAAAGACATGGATTGGACAGTCGGGATTCAAGATCCGAATAAAGCCCGCAACACAGTCTTAGGTCAAGTCAAAGAAAGCAACAAAACCTTAGTCACATCAGGAATTTATGAACGCTACTTAAAAGTCGATGGCAAAACGTACCACCATCTCTTCGATCGTGAAACTGGCTATCCGTTTGATAACGACATCGCAGGTGTCACCATTATCACCGACAAATCCATCGATGGTGATGGTCTCTCAACAGCCGTCTTCTCAATGGGCGTCAAAAAAGGACTAGAATATGTCGAAAGTCTGAAAGGAACCGATGCCATTTTCGTCACAAAAGACGACAAAGTCTACATCAGCAAAGATATCGAAGGCAACTTTGAAATCGGCAAAGACTCTGGCTATACGATGGGGAATCGGGCCGATTTGAAATAAGGAGCGACTAAAAATGTCTTTAAATGTGTTTTTAAAAGTAGTGGAAATTCAGACGAAGCTTGCCAGTCTCTTTCCCTTTATTATCGGGGTCTTGTTTTCAATGACCTATTTTGGGGAAGTTCAGTGGGGCAACACGCTGGTTTTCTTCATTGGTATGGTGGTCTTTGATATGGCCACCACCGCCATTAATAATTACATGGACTTCAAAAAAGCCAAATCGGACGTCTACAAGTATGAAGAAAACATTATCGGACAATCAGGCGTTTCACCACAACTGGTCCGCAACATGATTTTCGCCATGATTGCCTTCACTGCCGTTGTGGGTGCTTACTTAACGGTTCAAACAGGCTGGCTCTTCCTCGTATTAGGCGGGATTTGCTGCTTCATCGGTATTTTCTACACGTATGGACCGATTCCGTTATCCCGCATGCCCTTGGGAGAAATTTTCAGTGGCTTCACGATGGGCTTAGGCATCTTCGTCTTAACCGTTTACTTGAACGTCGTCACCAATCCGCCTTTTTACTTAACGGTCGATTTCGCTAGCGGCGCCTTTCGTTTAGACGGCAATCTCTGGGCGGTACTTGCGATTGTCGTGGCGTCCTTACCCTTGGTCTGTTCGATTGCTAACATCATGCTCGCCAACAATTTACGGGACTTAGACACGGATATTGAGAACCACCGTTATACATTAGTCTATTATATTGGGCGCCCAGCAGGGATTGTGCTGTTTCAAGTGTTAGCGCTAGCTGGTTATCTGGTGATTTTATTCGGCTTCATTAGTGGTATTTATCAATGGCCTGTGTTAATCACGTTTGCCACTTTGCCTGTCATTTGGAAAAATATTCAAACGTTTAAACAAGAATTGCCGCAGCCGAAAAGTTTCCGTCATTCCATTAAGAACTTAATGGTTTTCAATGGCACCTATGCCTTAGGGCTATTCATTAGCGCCTTACTTGGTTAGTCTTGCGGAAAAATAGCGGGCTGGGCGAAAAAAATACTGTTTTTTTTCAGAGGCCTGCGTCAAAACAATCAAACAAAGCTCAAAATGTTAGTATTCGTTGCTAACATTTTGAGCTTTTCTTGTTAAAAATAGCGGAATCTTAAAATTTTGTCAGGGGATTTTGGTAAAAATTTGCCGAAATCGCCCTTTTTTTGAGCCGATTATTAAATAACAGCTGTTGTAACCCTTGTCAGAATAGGAATCTTCAAAATTTTCGCATGGGGTGCGAAAAAATCGTCAATTTCTGCTGGGGGTTTCTTTGTTATTATAGAGGAGTAACAAAAGGTTGTTTTGTCTTTCTTGTGTAAAAGGGCAAGAAAGGCTAGCGAGTTAAAAGGAGGTTTTTCAATGAAAAAAAAGCGTTATTTAATGATTGTGTGTCTACTATCTTCTCCTAGTTTTTTTATAAATGTTGAAGCGTCTGATGGTGGTTCTAGTTCGGTGGGGATTGAATTTTACCAAAATCCGAGAACACCCGCTCCTAAAGATCCCCCACCGAAAACAGATGCGCCAGCTGCTGATCCCAAGGAACCAGCTGGTCCCCCGCAAGGAGGTCAACGAAGTGGTGGTTCGACACAGACCACCACAACTGGCTCGCAGCTCCCTCGTACAGGGAGCAAGAGTCAGGCAAATTTGAGCATTCTCGGCTTCGCCTTAATTGGCTTGGCGGGAATCGTACATAGAAAGAGGGGACGACATGAAGCGAAATAAATGGCAACGTATTGCAGCTATTGGCTTATGTAGTTCTTTGCTAGTGAATGCCTTTTCTGGCGTGACGGCAGTTGCGGAAACCGTGACGATTGAAAGTAGTCCGACCGCCGAAAGTAGTGCCAAGGAAGAAACACCAGCAAGTAGCGTGAAGGAAGAAACAACGAAAGCCAGTACGGAAAATAGTCAAGTAACGACTGACACGAGTCAGGAAGAAGCAACGAAAGAAGCGGAGAAACAAGCAGAAACAGAAGTAAAAGAAGAGCAGAAAGAAGAACCGCAAGCAGAAGTGGAACAAGCAGAAACACCAGCAACTAGTAGTGAAAATGACCTACAAAAGAGCATTTCACCACGTTGGGTGCCGAATAATCAAGTGATTTATCCGAGAATGACCTTTGCTTTTACGGATGAAACAGGGAAAGCCTTTACTGATGAAAACTTAATGTTGTCAGGAAGATATCTTAATGTGTTCCGTAATGTTAATAATCAATGGGGCGGAAGCCCAGACCCTGTTAGTTATCCAATTACTTCTTCTAATGTAGGTGGTGGTCAATACCAAGTGGCGGTCAGCCAAGCAGTTCCTTTACCATATAATTTCTTTACAGATTTACCAACTGGTTATAACTTGAAGGGATATGCAATTGATTTGCTAAAAATTGATAATACGCTAAAATACGTTGACAGTATTAATACTTCAGGTACTTCAAATCAGTTATGGTTGACCAAATACAGTGCTCAACAGACACCTGAGACAGTACAGTTTGGTAACGATGGTTCGATTGGAATTGGGGCAAGAAGTTCTATATTTTCTAAAAGTAGTGCAAACATTTTTTTTCTGAGTTCAACACTTCATACGGATAATAGTGGTTTGGTGAATTTGTTGCAAGTAAGTAGTGGAGACACACCGAGTAGGCCAATACTATTTGGGTTTGACGGTACTACGATGTATCGCCAAACAGTGAATTACAAAGTCACACGTAAACAAGTCACCGAAAAGTTCGTAAATACTAGTGGCGTAGCTATTACACCGCCAACAGGGTTTACTCAAAATAAGAAAACACCAATGACCAGCAATGCTTTCACCTTCAAACAAGCAGGCACCTTACCAGACACCTATACAACAGGTGGTAAGACCTACAAGTTCAAAGGCTGGTACAAAGGCAAAACCAAACCAAGTACCTTGACCGCCACGAAAGCGCCAAGTTATGCGGTGACGTATGATGGGAATGATGACTTGAATGTGGTGTATGAGGAATTGATTCCACAAGATACGTGGGTTTATCCAGGTTTCTATGCAGAATTTGTCGATGAAAATGGTCAAGCATTCAATGAGCCATTAACATTTTCTGGTAACTATACTCAATTTTTAAGAAAAGCGGATAACACGATAAATCAAACGGGAACACGTACACCAATTGTTGGGACAAAAGATACTTCAAAAAACAACAAGTATAAAATAGGAACACAATCACGAGTCGCTATGCCTGCAAATTTTGATACACAAGTCAGTGATATTTATAATCTTCGTGGCTATACAATTGATGATATCACCATCACGAATACGTTGAATTATGTCGATAAGATTGAAGCAACAACTACAGAAATTCCTGTAGCAAGGTATCCTATTGGTTATGTGGGAGTCAATCCTGTTTTCAATAATGGGGACCCTACTTTTTTAAATGCCGTAGATAAAGGCTTTAAAAAAGGAACAGATAATAAATTTGCTATGAAAACAACCTTTGGTGCAGGTAGTTCCAATACAACCTATCCTCGATTATTAAGAGTGGCGGTCTCTGATAATCCTCCAGAAAAGCAAATGGTATTAATTGGCTTTGATGGGACTTCTACGTATAAACAAACAATGAACTACAAAGTCACACGGAAACAAGTCACCGAAAAGTTCGTAAATACTAGTGGCGTAGCCATTACACCACCAACAGGGTTTACTCAAAATAAGAAAACACCAATGACCAGCAATGCTTTCACCTTCAAACAAGCAGGCACCTTACCCGACACCTACACAACAGGCGGTAAGACCTACAAGTTCAAAGGCTGGTACAAAGGGAAAACCAAAACCGAGCCCTTGAAAACGACGAAAGCGCCAAGTTATGGGGTAACCTATGATGATAATGACGATTTGAATGTGGTGTATGAGGAAACAAAAGAAAAGACCACCACGATTCCAGCAGTTACGTATAAATTTGGTTTTGTCGATGAAAAAGGTGCTTTAGTCGCACCAACGAATTTTAACATGACAACTAATTTAACAACTGTCATGAATGGTACGCCGAAACAAGTCGGCACAGCTAGTGGTGTGAACAATGGTAACTTGAAACAGTTAACGATTCCGAGCCAACAACTAACGTATACACCAACGGTTAGTTCTGCTTATTCTGGTGGTACAAATTTCCGTGTAACTGTTCCTAAACGGTATAAGTTGCCAACAGTTAAGCCTGGGACATATTATACAGGCTCTAGTACCGCTTATCCAATTGCTACAACAAGAATGAGATACGTAGGTGGTGTCTTACCTGATGATCGTTTAGCAACAGATGGTAGTGAGTATACTTTAGCTACAACGACAACCGCTCATTCTTATCGACTACGACAACTCTTCTGGGAGACAGATACAACTAAAACCGTATTTGACTTAATTTTATCAACAGCAAATGCAGGAAATGCACCTGCTTACTACACTACAGACGACACCATGTATTATTTCTTAGAAAATCGCCGTGTCACCGAGAACTTCGTAGACACAAGCGGTGCTAAAATCACACCGCCAACAGGTTTCACCCAAGGCAAAAAAACGGCAATCACAAGCGATGCCTACACCTTCAAACAAGCAGGTACCTTACCAGACACCTATACAACAGGTGGTAAGACCTACAAGTTCAAAGGTTGGTACAAAGGCAAGTCCATACCCAACACATTGACAACTACCAAAGCGCCAAGTTATCAAGTGACCTACGATGATAATGATGACTTGAATGTGGTGTATGAGGAAGAAACAGTTACGACATTGTATCCATCAGTCGATATGAACTTTGTGAATGAAAAAGGCGGGGCTTTCACACCGGCGTTAACTTTTAGTGGTAAGTATTATGTACAAAGTACGAGTGACAATGTAATTAATAATTTATATGACGTGACCTCAAAAAATAATGGCAATGGGCAATATACGGTAAGTATCAATAATGGCAGTATTCCTTTGTCCCAAGAGTTGTTAAAAAAATACAATAATGGTCTGCCGATTAGCTCTACCAATAGATTACGATTCCATGTTGATAAATTGACAATCGACCAACAATTAAAATATATAGATGGTATTTAAATAGATACCGCTCAAAGTAGCCCGTTGAACTATTATGGTCATAAGTACACTAGCGGCAGTTCCACGATTTTTGATCCTAATGTCGCACCAACAGAGTATAATATGACTACAGAACAGATTAACTCGCTCAATTTTAGCTCAGACGGAACCTATTTTTATAATGCAAATAATCGATTTTTCAACATAAACTTAGGCTATAGTTCTTCAGGAATTAGCTTACTTTTAATGATGGCACTGTTTAATGAAAGTCCTGCGAATCAAACGAAACTTGTCTACAAAGTCACACGGAAACAAGTTACCGAAAACTTTGTCGATGCCAACGGTGCCAAGATTACTGCACCAACAGGTTTCACCCAAGGCAACCAAGTACCAATGAACAGTAACACCTTCAAGTACACAGCCGCAAAAGCTTTACCAGCGACGTATACTGCAGGTGGCAAGACCTATACGTTCCAAGGGTGGTATAAAGGGAAAACCAAGCCAAGTACCTTGAACAAAACCACAACACCAACGTTTAATGCGACTTTTGATGGCAATGACGATATGACCGCCATGTATAAGGAAGAAATACCAACGGCTAGTGTCACATTAACTCGACCAAAAGAAGTGATCGATACGAATACCAATGTAATCTGGACAACAACGATCACGAATACCAGCAAAGCACCCTTACAGAATCTCACCTTGAAAAAAGGGCCCAATTGGTCAGCTGGTCTGACGATCCCGACCTTCATGGAAGTGACACCAGAAGGAGAAACGACAAAATCAATCCCAGTAAATAGTACACTTTGGACAAATGGGGTTTCTTTACCAAATGCCGTTCCTATCGGCAAAAAAGTTTCAATTGCTTTCACAACTCGCGCAACAGGGAAAACAAACACTGTTTTGAAAGCAGAAGTTGTAGTATTTGGTGGTATTAAAGATAGTGCAGTGGACAACTTCGTGAGAATACGTCCAAATGATCAAGAAGTAGTCACACCAACGACCGAAGGCTTCATCAGTGTACCAACCTTTGATTTCGGTCAAGTGGGCGTTGCAGGAAGTAAGCAACAACACAGCTTGAAAAAAGCTGCGGATTACTACGGTAACGGCACACGCAATCCGTATGTCCGAATTAAGAAAACTCAACCAAATTGGAGCTTAACAGCGCAACTGTCGCAACCAAAATCAGCGACAGACAGCTTGCCTACAGCGACCCGCTTATTATTAGGGGCGGCACCTGTCTCTAGCTTCACCAATTACAATCAACCAACCGAGTTGAAAAATGCGGTCGGTACTACGAGTGCCATTAGCTTAACAGCCAACAACACGGCGACGAGTATTATTGCCAACAAGCAATTCACAGGTAGTAATGTTTACCAGTTGGACTTCACCTTCAATAATGTCAAACTTGAAGTGCCAGCCAATCAAGGTGTTAAAGGGCAACAATACAAGGCCGCAGTTACATGGAACCTAGTTACAGGTCCTTAAAATAGTTAAGTTATCATGAGAAAAGCTCAAAATGTTAGTGGTTATCACTAACATTTTGAGCTTTTTGGTTTAAATATTAAGGAAAAAACAGTTGGAGTTCATCAAAAGAGCGTTTAAATCCTTGATTTTCGCTAAAATAACACTTGTTTTCAAAGGGAACAGAGGCGCTCAGCCTTGAAAGGATAGGAATCACTAAAAAACGGCACTCAATATGTCAAAATTTGAAATTTCAAGCGGTGTGTTCTTTGGTAAAATAAATAAAAAAATGCTAGTTATCAGTATCGATAATAACAGGATACTGATTAAGAAAGGACTTTATAGAGACTATAGATTGAATTTTTACATAGAAAGAAGGAGCAAGATGAAGCGAGTAAATTGGAAAAGATGGCTAGTTGTTGGGTTAAGTTGTTCTTTGTTCATGGATTCAGTGGTTGGTGTGACTGTGTTAGCGGAAACGATTACTGGGGAGACGGAGCAAGGAGTAGCAACATCTCAGTCTAGTGACGAAGCGAGCCAGACGACACAGCCAACCGAAGAGTCACAGGCAACGGTCGCTAGTGAAGCGAAAACAGAGCCGCCACAGGAAACGGCAAGAATTGCTTCTCGAGCGATTGGTTATTCTTCTGTGGAAGGGCGCGAGATTCCCTTTTTCTTTGTGGAGGAAGACGGGACGTTGTTTGATCCCGACCGAATTACGATGGCGGTCAATCTTTCTTCGTTTTCGTTTTATGAAGAGAAATTACAACGAACCCCCCTTGAGCCTACCACTGTGAATGGCGGAAAGTTACTGTCTATTCCAACGTCACCAGCTTTTAAATATGATACCAACAATCGGGATCCAAGTAATATTTATGGCGTTTCTGAAGTATCGTTTACTATTCCTAAGGAGTATCAGAGCCTGGACATTCGACCAAGTACGTTTTATACAGGAGACACTACGCAATATCCAGTGCCAACGGTTTTTGCGAACGTTGGGGGCAAAGTGACGAACTATGTGGGCGCCAATGCGGAGACGGAATTAGAGTTAACCAATGAAAAAATGCCCAATAAGCTGACGTTTGGTCCTAAAAAGACGTTTAAATATACGGTAGCTACGGCACCAGGAGGCGTTACGTATGCACTGACCTATTTTTATGGAGATGTCGGCGGTCCAACTAGTTCGCACCAAAGACGAGGAACATCGGGTCCTGTGTATTATTATTTAACAAAGCGGCGTGTCACGGAAAAATTTGAGAATCCCGCAGGCGGGGCGATTCCTGCGCCAGAAGGTTTTACGCAGGATAAGAAAACCATTGTGACGGGGGAGGATTTTACTTTTACCCAAGAAGGCACTTTGCCTGAACGTTACACAGGCAGTGATGGGAAGACGTATTTATTTAAAGGTTGGTACAAAGGGAATGCAAAACCTAGCACGTTGGAAACCACCAAAACGCCTAGTTATGCGGTGACCTATGATGACAATGACGATTTGCATGTGGTCTATGAAGAAGCAGTGATGAAAACCTATACGTTGCCAGCGAGAGAAGCTTTATTCGGCTATGTTGATGAGCAAGGAAACTTGATTAATCCCGCCAAGTTTAAGCTAAGTGCGACCATGGGTGAAAGTGACGGAGCCACAGGGGAAATGACGACTTTTCCCACAATTGATGGAATCGATATGCCAGCAAGTCAATTAAAGAAATTAGCCATCCCGCAAAAAGTCTACACACGCCCAGACGATGGGACAATCTTAACTTATGGCCCGCAAGAAGTGAGTGTTGAAATTCCTAAGTATTACCAGACGATTTCGATTAAACCAACTACTGCGTATACAGGGGATAAAACCAAGTATCCAGTACCAAATGAAGTGCGCCGTGGCATCGAAAACCCCGACAACATTGTTAGTAGTTTAGTGGGAACCACTGCGTATAATTTGACCAAAAAAAGTGCTACGCGCTATACTGCCCGCCGTTCTTACTGGACGTGGGACCCCACGAAGACACTTTACTCAATGAGTATCTATTCAGGAACTGCTGGGGGCAACTATAATTTATCGACCCCCGATGGCACCATTTATTATTACTTAGAAAATCGGCGGGTCACTGAACATTTTGTAGATGATGGTGGTGCAAAAATCACGCCACCAACTGGCTTTACACAAGGAAATCAGCTAGTGATGGACAGTGAAAACTATGTCTACACTGCCGCAAAAACTTTACCGAAAATCTACCAAGCTGGTGAAAAAACCTATATCTTCCAAGGGTGGTTTAAAGGCAAAAGCAAGCCAGCAACATTAAAGACGACAACGACCCCAAGTTTTACACCAACTTTTAATGATGAGGACGACATGACCGCTGTGTACCAAGAAGCGATTCCCACCGCGGAACTAACGTTAACAGGTGCCGTTGACATAATCGAAAATGGCGCCACAATGGACTACTGGGAAGCACTACTGAAGAACACAGGCGAAGCGCCGTTAACCACCATTAAAATCAAGCCAACGGCAACTTGGGCGGCTGGCATCGGCGCACCCAACACGATATTTGTACAAGGAACGGGTCAAAACACCAAAGCCTTTCCTGTCACCAAAGAACAATGGACGACCGGTGCAGGAGTGTCCATCACGTTGGATCAGCCTTTACCAGCTGGCGGTCAATTAAAAATGAACATATTAGGAGCCACCGTGACCGGTCAACCTGGTCAAGTTTTAACCGCTGATGTTGAGGTAACGGGCAACTTTGGCAGCTTAACCGCCAAAGATACGGTCCGTATTAAAGATTTAGATCAAGAAATTACGAGCCCTGACGGCGACGGCTTTATTAGTACCCCGACATTTGATTTTGGTAAACTAGCAATTTCAGGAAGTAAGCAACAATATGGTTTGAAGAAGGCCGCAGATTACTACGGCAATGGCACTCGCAACCCTTATTTACGCCTGAATACTAGCCAAGCCAATTGGAGTTTAACGGCCCAGCTGTCACAACCGAAATCAGCCACAGACAGCTTGCCAACAACGACCCGCTTGTTGCTAGGAACGGCCGCTGCTGCAAGCTTTACCGATTACAACCAACCAACAGAAACCAGGACACCACTTGGCAAGACCAGCACCGTGACTTTAACCGCCGACAATACCGCAACAGCGGTGGTCGCAAACCAACAGTTCACAGGCAGTGACGTTTACCAACTAGACTTCACGTTAGCTAACATCAAACTAGAAGTGCCAGCCAACCAAGGTATGGCTGGCCAACAATACCAAGCCGCCGTCACGTGGAATTTAGTGACTGGCCCCTAAAATAAAAATGCCCGAGCCTCTTATTTTTCTAAGGCTCGGGCATTTTTATTGATGGTCTTTTGATGGTCGTTGTGCTATAATAGCGTTGAAAAGAGAGATATGCTGTAACATACCTCTCTAGTGTAGAGCCGTTTAAGACGGTGACTTTTTGGATTATTTAAAAATAACCGTACTTGGTCAAAGTTGACGGTTATTTTTTCTTGTCTTCTTTAACAACCTTTAGGATTCCGAAGATTAAAGTCGCGATAAAAGAACCGAAACTAATCATCAGAGCTAAAGCTTCTGCGATAGACAAAAGGCCTCTCCTTTCATAGATTTTAGTACTTACATTCATAAGCACCACCACCGAAAGGGAAAGTCTCTGCTCCTATGCTTCTCACTTTGTTGCGATGCTCGTTGCAAAGCGCATGTTCCTGTGCGCTTGCCACCGCCATAACTTCTCTACACATAGATTATACCATGTAAAACAAAAAAATAATTAGTTCCCAATATATTTTTTCAGGTAATTGTGCTATAACGGTAATGAAAAGAGAGCTATGCGCTAACATACCTCTCTGATGTAGAGCCGTTACTAACGGTGACAAAAATTAATATTTTTGAAATGACCGTCTAACTAGGCAAAGTTAAGCAGCGCCCCTTTCATTAAGGGGCGCTGCTTTTTAGTCGTTATTGCGATTGTTCAGTGTCTTTCGTAGAGAGGTTCATTTGTTCTTTGATGGCATTTTCGACACGTTGGCGTTCACTCTCTTCAACAAGTTGATAAGAAATACCTTCAATCCCTGTCACGCCATCGCCAGTGTAATCGTAGCCTTTTAATTGATCGGTTTCAATCGTTTTTAGTGCGGGGGTGTATTTTTTTAGCATCGCCATCATTTGGTCAAAGGACAAGTCGGTTTCACCATGTTCGCCGATTACGTCCAGAATTTCTTGATATTTTAGCAAGCTGTTAAAAGAAAGTAGCTTGTTGGTTAATTCGATTAAAACTTCTCGTTGGCGGCGTTGACGACCATAGTCGCCTTCGGGGTCTTCGTAACGCATGCGCGCGTATTGTAAAGCTTCCCAGCCCCCTAAATGCTGTTTGCCTTTCGGATAATGAATCCCTTCAGCGTCAAAAGCAAAGGCATTGTCAACAGTGACGCCGCCCACCGCATCGCCAAGGTCCTTCATAGCATCCATATCAATTGAAAAGTAATGATTGATTGGGATGTGCAAGACATTTTCAACCGTTTTAATTTGCATATCGGCACCACCGAAAACGTGGGCCGCATTGATTTTATTGTATTCGCCATTGGTGCCAGCCATTTCCACATAGTAGTCGCGCGGGATGCTGGTGATGGTAGTTTTTTGTAATTGATTATTCACTGTAACCACCATTAAGGCGTTGGAGCGGTAATCGGTTTTGCGTTTTGAGTCATTCGCAATTCCCATAATTAAGAAACTAACCGGCTCCCCTTTGGCTAAATCGGGACTCTTCGTGGAAGATTTTCTTGGTTTATACATGGTGTTCGCCGTTTTTTGCAAATTGCGATACATGCTGACGCCGTAAGCCGAAACAGAAAGTGTGCCTAAAAATAAAAGGGTTAAACTGAAGACCACGAATAAACTTTTTCTTTTACGAGAATGGCGGTGCCGGCGTTGTGTCGGTACTTCTGCTTCCTCTGGTTCTGATGCCGGCAAATAACGTTGAACAATTTGAAATGAAAAGTTGATCCAGCTATAACTTAGGAGCATCCCAGCGATGACATCACTAGGATAATGAACGCGTAAGATTAAGCGACCTAACACAATCAAAACTAAATAAGTGAGTAAGAAAATTTTGATGCCTTTGGTTTTTTCGACATGAAGATAGGCCAAAATGATCAAAATCGTACAGACTAGCGCCATTGCTAATAATGAATGTCCGCTGGGAAAGCTAGCAGAGCTTCGATCAGCTAAAGCGCCTAGGTTTGGTCGAGCCCGACCCACCACATGTTTAAAAACGCTCCCTAAGAAGCCGACAGCTAATAGGTTACTGACAGCCCAAAAGGCTAGAATTTTTTCTTTTTTGCGTAAAAGGTAAACCATCAATAATAAGAAGAATAGCAGCATTGGTCCAATTGTGGCTGTTTTTGCTAACAGATTGACCGCTGTTAAAAGTGGGGCATTTAATTGCCATTTGATGTGATAGATAGCTTCGTCCATTTGTTGAAACCAATTTGGACTAGCCGCCACTAACAAAGTGAGGAAAGTAAAACCAAGCGTTGTTAGGGCATAAAGTGGAAATTTTTTATTCGATGTTTGCATGAGAATCCCTTTCTTTTTCCCTTGAAAGAGTAGACTAAGCCAGCATCGATCGTAAATAAGCGCTTGCGACTAAACAGGACACAGCAAGCCAATCGGTTCTCATCGTCTGAGCTTTAGCACTATCCAACGTAAAGATTTCTCTTAGCTATTTTTAGAAGAGCCTTAATTCGACCATTCCTGTTTTACACATTGGTGTCTTTCGACATTTCTGCGCAATAGCCTATGTTTGGATAGGAGCCTCACCTAACAAGGTTATTTTATCTAACGCTAGAAGTATAGAATTTATGCAGCGGTTCTCACAATGAAGTTTAAGAAAATTTATTGTTTTTTAAATAAATTTAAAGGTGTGGGGAAGTGAAGCAGTTAAAAAAAACAGTACTTGAGCATTCTAAAAAAAGAGTGGGCAAGGCTGTTCTCGGTTAATCGCTATAAATAGTAGGTGTTCAATAATGATAAATTAAAAAACAAACATTTTTTATAAGAGTGCTATAAGTTTTTCTCAGTAAAAAAGGCGGACAGTTGCTATTGAATTGCTAGTTCATTTAAAATAAATATGTCGACAATAATTGTGCACAAAGTTGATGGTCGCTATCGAAAAAGTAAAAATGATGTTGTGGAGATTTTACGTTTCAGTTGATTAAGATTACATGTTTTTTGAAGGGTTTTGCTTATAAGGGAGCGATATACATGAAAAAAATGATGTTATTCATAATTGCAGTAGGCGCAACGATGATCAGTGTTTTTGCTTTAGGAGATGCACAGCAGAGTTATGCACACGGCTATGTTGATAGCCCAGTCAGTCGAGTCAAAAATGCGGAAGCAAACGGATTTGGATGGGGGCCTGGTCAAGACAGCTCACAGCCAGAAATTATCACGACACCCCAAGGAATTGAAGCGCCAACTAAATTATTAGACACGGGTCAATTAAATGGAAGGTTGCCTTCAGCTGGATTAGCAAGCTATTCCAAACTAGATGAACAAACAGCCACTCGTTGGGTAAAAAGTAATATAACAACAGGAGAGAATAATTTTAAATGGGTGATGACGGCAAAACATAAGACCAATCGTTTTAGATACTATATGACGAAACCTGGATGGAATCCTAATGCACCATTAACGATGGACGAAATGGAACTGATTGGCATAGTAGGGCAACCAATCGGTCAAGATTTACCTCCTGGTCAAGGATTTATGGTCAATGATACAGAAACACACAGAATAAATATTCCCGCTGATAGGAAAGGATACCATGTTATTTATGCCGTTTGGGATATCAATGACACGATTAATTCATTTTATCAAGCGATAGATGTTAATGTTCAATAATCAGGTATCAAGATAATGCGGCTGAGACAAAAGTGTTTAGCGCCAAGAACCAAGTAGGTCCTGTTCATCATCAAATCACTACGTTCTTCGTGATTCTCAACATTTGGAAGGATTAAGATACGCCGAACACTTGTGTGAGAAAGTCAATTTTGGCTTATTTTCGAAGGGGCTGCTTTTGTTCAGCTGATTATTTTCAGAAGTAGAAAGTGGGACATCAGTCAAAACGACTGATGTCCCGCTTTCTTTTTTCTAAATTTCCCTACTTATCCTCGATGCCATTCACCAATCTGGTCCAAACTAATTTCCCCAGAAGACAACGTTTTGGCCGTGCCATCAGGCAACTGGACAATCAATTCTCCATTTCCATTAATGGTTGTCGCAACGCCGCGGAAGTCTTGCCCGTTTTGGGTAAAAGCGACGTCTTTGCCAATCACAAAGGAGCGTTGTCGGTATTCTTCTAAAAAGTCTTTCGTTGAACGTTCGTCTAAAATTTGATAAAAATGATTCCAAATGTTGGCGACTAATTCATTTCGCGTCGCTGTCGGTTCACCATCTGGGAAAAGAGAAGTCACTTTCTGCCGAATGTCCTCAGGAAATTCGGTTTCTGTAATTGAAAAATTAATCCCCATGCCGATGATGACATTGGAAATCTGCCCTGTTTCCACATTGCTCATGGCTTCCGACAAAATCCCGCAAACTTTTTTGCCATTTAAATAAAGATCATTGACCCATTTAATTTCTGTGTGAACGCCTGCCAGAGCATCCATTGCTCGAGCGACCGCTACGGCCATAATCACAGTATATTGGGCGATTTCTTCAAAATTTTGGTTCGGTTGAAGCACCATGCTCATGTAAATCCCTTTACCTGGCGTAGCGAAAAATGGTCGGCCGAACCTGCCCCGCGGCATTTCTTGCATGTCAGCAACAATCAAAGTATTGTCGGGCGTCTGGTCTAAAATCGCCCGCTTAGCATCGGTCATGGTAGATTCAGATGTTTCTAGGACGGTAATTGTTAAAGGCGGCGTTTGGGGCCATAATGCCAACTGAATGCCTTCTGCAGAAAGGACATCTGATTTTTCAAGGCGATACCCCTTATTTTGCACGCTAGTAATTTGATAGCCATCTTTTTTCAATTCATTAATCGCTTTCCAAATAGCTGTGCGAGATAAGGACAGACGTTGTGCCATCTCTTCGCCCGAAAGGAATGCGGGCGTTTGTTTCATCAATAAAGTTAGGACTTGGCTTTTTGTCGACATATTTTTTCCTCCGATTCGTTATACTTATTGTAGCGGAAAGGAAAAGGCTTGGTCAACTAGTGAAAAAATCCATCTTAGGATGGAGGAAAATGAAGCAGGCGTTTGCTATACTTGTTTTATTGAGAAGGAGTGAGGGGAATGGAAAAGCAACAATATGTTTGTGAGAAATGTGGCAACATGCACTATGTGTCGGACCAATTTCAAGCAACAGGTGGGAACTTTGCGAAAATTTTTGATGTTCAAAATAAAAAATTTATTACAATTAGCTGTACCCAATGCGGCTACACCGAACTTTACCGCAGCCAAACAAGCGGCGGCATGAATGTCCTAGACTTTTTATTAGGTGGCGGTTAGTCAAAAACGAATGCATCTTTGCATTCGTTTTTTTGTGTGAATAGAAGATAGGGGAAAATGCGTAATTATTTATTACGCATTATATAGTAAACTCAGTCACATTAAGTGTGATTTAAAATTCTTTCCATCATTGCAAAGGCATAGTATAATGAAGCGAAGGGAGTGATTTCATGCTAACAACTAAATCAAGAAGACAAGGAAGCTCGGTCGTTTTAACTTTACCCACTGATAATGGTAAAAAACCAAAAGTCGACCAAGAATATATTGTGATGTATTCTGACGACGGTACAATTACATTAGTCCCTAAAATTCAGGATCCATTTAGTGAAGGTCCAGAAGGTGAGTATTATGAAAAAGATGAGTGGCATGATCTTGCACCTGAGGGGAGAGAACTTTTTTAATGAACGTTGAAAAGAAGTACATTCCCAAAAAAGGAGATATTGTATGGATTGATTTTAATCCTGCTGCAGGCAAAGAGATTCAGAAGAGACGGCCTGGTTTAGTCGTGTCAAGATATGAATTTAATCGGAAAACCATGTTTGCTGTGATTTGCCCGATTACTTCCACCATTAAAAATATTCCCACTCGATATACGTTGCCCGATGACATAGAAACCCATGGGCAAGTAGTGATCTCACAACTGAAGTCTTTGGACTTCACTGAAAGAAAATTAAGTCAAATTGAGCATTTGCCATTAAAAGATATGGCGAAAATTGACCAAATAATTGAATATATTTTCTAGTTGTTGAAAAAATGCGTAATTATTTATTACGCATTTTTTCATTAAAACCCTTTACAAAAAAACTCCTTTTTATGAAAAAGAAAACCTTAAAGAAACCCTTGACTTTTCTGGACAAAGGTAGTAGAATCTATAGAGCAAAAACTATCTGAAAGTGACGAAGCAGGAGCGAAATATTGTCCGTTCCGGTTTTTTATAGGAAAACAAAAGTAGAAACGCCAGAAAATTTTTCGGAAGCATGTTCTATTTTTGGTTTTTTTTTGCTTAAAAACTGCAAAAAATGCTTTTTGTTACATATATTTAATATATGTAACGTAAATGTAATTTTTCGGATCGGTGTTTTGATAGACTTATAACTAGAGGGGTGAAGAGCTTGGCTGGACACGTAGTAAAATACGGAAAGCATCGCGAACGTAGAAGTTTCGCACGTATCAGTGAAGTATTGGAATTACCAAATTTAATTGAAATCCAAACAGACTCTTATCAATGGTTTTTAGATGAGGGACTTCGTGAAATGTTTGAAGACATTTTACCAATTGATGATTTCCAAGGAAACTTATCCTTAGAATTTGTTGACTATGAATTAAAAGAACCAAAGTACACAGTAGAAGAAGCCCGCGCACATGATGCCAACTATTCTGCGCCATTACATGTAACATTACGTTTAACCAACCGTGAAACAGGTGAAATTAAATCCCAAGAAGTCTTCTTCGGCGATTTCCCATTAATGACAGAAATGGGTACCTTCATCATCAACGGGGCAGAACGTGTTATCGTTTCCCAATTAGTTCGTTCTCCAGGTGTTTACTTCCATGGAAAAGTGGACAAAAACGGCAAAGAAGGTTTTGGCTCAACAGTCATTCCTAACCGTGGTGCATGGTTAGAAATGGAAACAGATGCGAAAGACATTTCTTATGTTCGGATTGACCGCACACGTAAAATTCCTTTAACTGTGTTAGTTCGTGCTTTAGGTTTCGGTTCAGATGATACCATCTTCGAAATTTTCGGCGACAGCGAAAGCTTACGCAACACAATTGAAAAAGATTTACACAAAAACGCAAGTGATTCTCGTACAGAAGAAGGCTTGAAAGACATTTATGAACGTCTTCGCCCAGGCGAACCAAAAACAGCAGATAGCTCACGTAGCTTGTTAACTGCACGTTTCTTTGATCCAAAACGTTATGATTTGGCAAACGTTGGTCGCTACAAAGTTAACAAAAAATTAGACTTAAAAACACGTCTCTTAAACTTAACCTTAGCTGAAACGCTAGTTGATCCAGAAACTGGTGAAATCATTGTCGAAAAAGGCACGGTTTTAACACACCAAATCATGGAAACATTAGGCGAATACATTGACAACGGCTTAAACAGCGTAACTTACTATCCAAGTGAAGATGCGGTAGTAACCGAACCAATGACGATCCAAGTGATTCAAGTTCTTTCACCAAAAGATCCTGAACGTATCGTAAATGTGATTGGTAACGGCTATCCAGACGACAGCGTAAAAACAGTTCGTCCAGCAGATATCGTTGCTTCAATGAGCTACTTCTTCAACTTAATGGAAGATATCGGCAATGTCGATGACATCGACCACTTAGGTAATCGTCGTATCCGTTCAGTAGGCGAATTATTACAAAACCAATTCCGTATTGGCTTAGCCCGTATGGAACGTGTGGTTCGTGAAAGAATGTCTATTCAAGACACAGAAACATTGACACCACAACAATTAATCAACATCCGTCCAGTGGTAGCAAGTATCAAAGAATTCTTTGGTTCTTCACAGTTATCACAGTTCATGGACCAAACAAACCCATTAGGTGAGTTAACCCATAAACGTCGTCTATCAGCCTTAGGGCCTGGTGGTTTGACTCGTGACCGTGCCGGTTATGAAGTTCGTGACGTTCACTACTCTCACTATGGTCGTATGTGTCCAATTGAAACGCCTGAGGGACCAAATATCGGGTTGATCAATAGCTTATCTAGTTATGCGAAAGTGAATAAATTTGGTTTCATCGAAACGCCTTATCGCCGTGTTGATCGTGCGACAGGCCGTGTTACTGATCAAGTAGATTACTTAACAGCAGACATCGAAGACCATTATATCGTAGCGCAAGCGAACTCACTTTTAAATGAAGATGGCACATTTGCCAATGATGTTGTTATGGCGCGTCTACAAAGTGAAAACTTAGAAGTTGCCGTAGACAAAGTTGACTACATGGACGTTTCACCAAAACAAGTAGTCGCAGTCGCAACAGCATGTATTCCTTTCTTAGAAAACGATGACTCCAACCGTGCCTTGATGGGTGCCAACATGCAGCGTCAAGCGGTGCCGTTAATTCAACCACGCTCTCCGTGGGTAGGTACAGGTATGGAATATAAATCAGCCCATGACTCAGGTGCTGCTTTACTATGTAAACATGACGGTGTCGTAGAATTCGTCGATGCAAAAGAAATTCGCGTTCGTCGCGACAATGGCGCATTAGACAAATATATGGTTACAAAATTCCGTCGTTCTAACTCAGGAACAAGCTACAACCAACGCCCAATTGTTCACTTAGGTGAAAAAGTTGAAAAAGGCGATACTTTAGCGGATGGACCTTCTATGGAAGAAGGCGAAATGGCTTTAGGGCAAAACGTCTTAGTTGCCTTCATGACATGGGAAGGTTACAACTACGAGGATGCCATTATCATGAGCCGTCGTTTAGTTAAAGACGATGTCTACACTTCTGTGCATATTGAAGAATATGAATCAGAAGCACGTGATACAAAATTAGGACCTGAAGAAATTACCCGTGAAATTCCAAACGTTGGGGAAGACGCGTTGAAAGACTTAGACGAAATGGGGATTATCCGCATTGGTGCTGAAGTTCAAGATGGCGACTTACTAGTTGGGAAAGTCACACCTAAAGGGGTTACAGAATTATCTGCAGAAGAACGTTTATTACACGCAATCTTCGGGGAAAAAGCCCGCGAAGTTCGTGATACGTCTCTCCGTGTACCTCACGGTGGCGGCGGTATCGTTCATGATGTGAAAATCTTTACTCGTGAAGCTGGCGATGAATTATCACCAGGTGTCAACATGTTAGTTCGTGTCTATATCGTTCAAAAACGTAAAATTCACGAAGGAGATAAAATGGCGGGACGTCACGGAAATAAAGGGGTTGTTTCCCGTATTATGCCGGAAGAAGATATGCCATTCTTACCTGACGGAACACCTGTTGATATCATGTTGAACCCATTAGGGGTACCTTCTCGTATGAATATCGGACAAGTACTTGAATTACACTTAGGTATGGCTGCTCGCCAATTAGGTATTCACGTCGCAACACCTGTTTTCGATGGGGCAACCGATGAAGACGTTTGGGAAACTGTTCGTGAAGCTGGTATGGCTAGCGATGCTAAAACAGTTCTTTACGATGGACGTACAGGTGAACCATTTGATAACCGTATTTCCGTTGGTGTCATGTATATGATTAAATTAGCCCACATGGTTGATGACAAATTGCATGCTCGTTCAATCGGACCTTACTCTCTTGTTACGCAACAACCGTTGGGTGGTAAAGCTCAATTCGGTGGACAACGTTTCGGGGAAATGGAAGTTTGGGCACTGGAAGCTTACGGTGCTGCTTACACATTACAAGAAATCTTAACTTACAAATCTGATGACGTTGTCGGACGTGTGAAAACATACGAAGCCATCGTTAAAGGTGAACCAATTCCAAAACCAGGTGTGCCTGAATCATTCCGAGTATTAGTGAAAGAATTACAATCACTTGGTTTAGACATGCGTGTCTTGGACATTGAGGAAGCTGAGATTGAGTTACGCGATATGGACGATGACGATGATGATTTAATCACCGTTGACGCACTAACCAAATTTGCGGAACAACAATCAGCGAAACAGCTGGAAAAAGAAGCAGAATCAGTCGTGAAAGAAGAAGCACAAGACGTTGTTCAAGAAATTGAAACAGCCGAAGACAGAGACTAATTTGTCGCTACCACTCTGATGAGTTGATTCAACTGCGACTTTGTTGCAACTGCGCAAGCCATTACTTGTTCCAAGTGTCGTCAGACCTTCTTTCAAGTGATGCTTGCCATTTGCTAACAAGTTGCTGACTCAGCTTCTCTAAATAAGGAAATGGAGGGAATTCCTTTTGATCGATGTAAATAAATTCGAAAGTATGCAAATAGGGCTTGCTTCACCAGAAAAGATCAGAAGCTGGTCTTATGGGGAAGTTAAAAAACCCGAAACAATTAACTACCGTACATTAAAACCCGAACGTGAAGGGTTATTCTGTGAACGCATTTTTGGTCCAACCAAAGACTGGGAATGTGCTTGTGGTAAATATAAACGTATCCGTTATAAAGGTATTGTCTGTGACCGTTGTGGCGTTGAAGTCACTCGTTCAAAAGTACGTCGTGAACGTATGGGACATATTGAATTAGCCGCACCAGTTTCACATATCTGGTACTTTAAAGGAATTCCATCTCGGATGGGTCTTGTTTTAGACATGAGCCCTCGTGCATTGGAAGAAGTCATTTATTTTGCTTCATACGTTGTCATCGAACCAGGTGACACAACATTAGAGAAAAAACAATTGTTAACGGAACGCGAATATCGTGAAAAACGTGAACAATATGGCCAAGCCTTCAAAGCTGCTATGGGTGCCGAAGCCGTGAAACAATTATTAGATAACGTCGATTTAGATGGCGAAGTTGCGCAATTAAAAGAAGAATTAAAAACAGCTTCTGGTCAAAAACGGACACGTGCCATCCGTCGTTTAGACATCTTAGAAGCCTTCCGTGCTTCTGGTAACCAACCAAGCTGGATGGTAATGGATGTTATCCCAGTTATTCCACCAGATTTACGTCCGATGGTTCAATTGGAAGGTGGTCGTTTTGCAACAAGTGACTTAAACGACTTATACCGCCGTGTTATCAACCGTAACAACCGTCTAAAACGTTTATTAGACTTAAATGCGCCAAGCATCATTGTTCAAAACGAAAAACGGATGTTACAAGAAGCGGTCGATGCTTTAATCGATAATGGTCGTCGTGGCCGTCCAGTTACTGGACCAGGTAACCGTCCATTGAAATCTCTTTCTCACATGTTGAAAGGGAAACAAGGTCGTTTCCGTCAAAACTTATTAGGTAAACGTGTTGACTATTCTGGTCGTTCCGTAATCGTCGTTGGTCCGTTCTTAAAAATGTACCAATGTGGTTTACCAAAAGAAATGGCGATTGAATTATTCAAACCATTTGTAATGCGTGAATTAGTACAACGTGAAATTGCGACAAACATTAAAAATGCGAAACGTAAAATCGAACGTGGCGAAGATGAAGTTTGGGATATCTTAGAAGAAGTTATCCAAGAACACCCAGTTTTACTTAACCGGGCACCTACGTTGCATAGATTAGGGATCCAAGCTTTCGAACCTGTTCTTGTTGAAGGTCGTGCAATTCGTCTTCACCCATTAGTTTGTGAAGCCTACAATGCCGATTTCGATGGAGACCAAATGGCGGTTCACGTGCCTCTAAATGAAGAAGCACAAGCAGAAGCTCGTATGTTAATGCTTGCTGCCCAAAATATCTTGAACCCGAAAGATGGTAAACCAGTTGTTACACCATCTCAAGATATGGTCTTAGGTAACTACTACCTAACAATGGAAGAAGAAGGCCGTGAAGGGGAAGGCATGATCTTCCGCGACATGAACGAAGCTGTTTTAGCATGGCAAAATGGCTACGTGCATTTACACTCACGTATTGGGGTTCAAACAACACTTTTAGGTGACAAACCATTTACTGATTGGCAAAAAGAACGAATCTTAATCACCACAGTTGGTAAGATCATCTTTAACGAAATCATGCCTGTTGAGTTCCCTTACTTGAACGAACCAACAGACTATAACTTAACTGTTCAAACACCAGATAAATACTTCGTAGAAGCTGGTACAGACATTCCTGCACACATTAAAGAGCAAGAATTAGTTTTACCATTCAAGAAGAAAAATCTTGGAAATATCATTGCTGAAGTCTTCAAGAGATTCCACATTACGGAAACCTCTAAAATGCTTGACCGCATGAAAGACTTAGGTTACAAACACTCAACTTATGCTGGGATGACAGTAGGGATTGCCGATATCATGGTTCTTCATGAAAAACAAGCAATCATTGATGCTGCCCACAAACAAGTTGAAACAATTACTAAACAATTCCGTCGTGGTTTAATTACTGATGACGAACGTTATGAACGTGTAATCGGCGTTTGGAACGGTGCCAAAGACGAAATCCAACAAAAACTGATCGAAAGTATGGAAGCTCGTAACCCAATCTTCATGATGTCTGACTCTGGAGCCCGTGGTAACATCTCCAACTTTACACAGTTAGCTGGTATGCGTGGTTTGATGGCCGCTCCGAATGGACGAATCATGGAATTACCAATCATCTCAAACTTCCGTGAAGGACTTTCTGTCTTAGAAATGTTTATCTCAACTCACGGGGCTCGTAAAGGGATGACCGATACGGCCTTGAAGACAGCCGATTCAGGTTACTTAACACGTCGTTTAGTTGACGTTGCCCAAGACGTAATCATTCGTGAAGACGACTGTGGCACTGACCGTGGTCTTGAAATCGAAGCCATTCGTGAAGGTAACGAAATTATCGAACCATTAGACGAACGTCTATTAGGTCGTTATACACGTAAATCAGTTGTTCATCCAGAAACTGGTGCAATCATCATTGGTGCGGATCAATTAATCACTGAAGATCTTGCAAGAGAAATCGTGGACGCTGGTATTGAAAAAGTAACCATCCGTTCTGTCTTTACATGTAACACAAAACATGGTGTATGTAAGCACTGTTACGGACGTAACCTTGCAACTGGTTCTGACGTTGAAGTCGGAGAAGCAGTTGGTACAATCGCCGCTCAATCAATCGGGGAACCTGGTACACAGTTAACCATGCGTACGTTCCATACCGGTGGGGTTGCCGGTGACGATATCACTCAAGGTTTACCTCGTATCCAAGAAATCTTTGAAGCACGTAATCCGAAAGGGCAAGCAGTGATTACAGAAGTAACCGGTGAAGTTATCGATATTTCTGAAGATCCTGCCACACGTCAAAAAGAAGTAACCATCAAAGGAAAAACAGATACACGTACCTATACTGTCCCTTACACTGCACGTATGAAAGTTGCTGAAGGCGACATCATCCACCGTGGTGCACCGTTGACAGAAGGTTCAATTGATCCAAAACAATTATTACAAGTTCGTGATGTTTTATCTGTTGAAAACTACCTATTACGTGAAGTACAACGTGTTTACCGTATGCAAGGGGTAGAAATTGGCGACAAACATATCGAAGTAATGGTTCGTCAAATGTTACGTAAAATCCGTGTAATGGATCCAGGTGACACTGAAATCCTTCCAGGAACATTAATGGACATCGCAGAATTTAAAGACCGTAACTACGACACATTAGTTGCTGGTGGCGTCCCTGCTACTAGTCGTCCAGTCTTACTTGGTATTACCAAAGCGTCATTGGAAACAAACAGCTTCTTATCTGCTGCATCCTTCCAAGAAACAACACGCGTGTTAACAGATGCTGCTATCCGTGGCAAAAAAGATCCATTACTTGGATTGAAAGAAAATGTTATCATTGGTAAAATCATCCCAGCTGGTACTGGTATGGCTCGTTACCGTAACATGGAACCAAAAGAAGTTGGCGTAGCTAGCGAAAACGTTTATAGTATTTCAGACATTGAAGCACAAATGGCTGCTGAAGATGCGATGAAAAACATCAATAAATAAACCCTAAAAAGCCGTAAGGAGCATGCTCCTTGCGGCTTTTTTTTATTTGCTATAAGCAACTGATTGTGAGTAAGCCCAAACTTAAAAAGGGGACAAAGGGAAGTGTCTGTTCAACTGGATACCCCAAAAATTTACAGCTGTAGCCATAGATTAGGCCATAACTACTGGCAAAAAATAGTAGCATCAGCAACTGAGGTACCTGTAAAAAACAGCCCCACAAACCCAGTAACAAAAGATCCCCTCGCCCCATGGCTTCCGGAAAATAATGTAAGACGGCTTGGAAAAAACAAAAACAAAAAAGACCAGTCAGTAAGTAAAACGAATGCTGACCCGCCACTTTCAGCAAGCAAAGCACAAAAAAACTAGGATAAAGAATCTTCGGTTCAACCACTAAATACCAGTAATCAATCAAGGATAATGTGAAAGCGCTCGTCAGCCACCACCAGAGAATCAAAGCATCAATCGTCAGGCCAGCTGAAAAACAGCTTGCGGTTAAGCTGCCCATGACAAGTTCTGCTAAAAGATAACTCTTAGCTACTGGCTGTTGACACTTTAGACAACGAAAGCGCTGCAGCAAAATCGAAACAACTGGAATTAATTCATAGAGTTGTAGAGGCTGGTGGCAACCTTGACAGTGGGAAGGGGGCCACCACAAAGAACGCCCTACTGGTAAGCGCTCCGCCACTAAGCATAAAAAAGAACCGAAACAGGCACCAATCAAAAAGAGACTCAAGAAAAACATAGGTTACCTCCTTAAAAATAAACTACGCTTTTTTTAAACTTTTTCGTTTGACTAGACAAATCTTTTTTTGTTAGGAATAATAAAAGAAACAAGAAATGAGGGAATCAAATGGAAAAATTAGCGATTGGTGTCGACGTTGGCACCACGCAAGCCAAAGCAGTGGCTTTTCAAGCAAATGGCACAGTCGTAGCTTCTAGCTATGTGCGTTATCCATTAATTCAAGAGACTGAAGGAATGGCGGAGCAAGACCCAGAAACGCTGTTCCAAGCTGTGGTGAACTGTATTCGAACCGTCACACAACAAGTGAAGAATCAACCAATTGGGCTCATTTCTTTTGCTTCAGCGATGCATGGCTTAATTGCCATGGATGCGCAAGGACGCCCATTGACCCAAGTGATTACTTGGGCTGACACACGAGCATCTGATTATGCGGAAGCGTTAAAAGAAACGCCAGCGGCCCAATTGTTTTATCAATTGACAGGCATGCCAGTTCATCCAATGGCGCCTTTGTACAAGATTCGCTGGCTGCAGGAAAATCAGCCAGCCGTTGCGCAGAGCGCGGCCAAGTTTATTGGGATTAAGGACTACATTTTTTACCGTTTCTTTGGCGAATACTGGACAGATTATAGTAGTGCTTCGGGGATGGGTTTATTTAATATTCACACGCGGCAATGGGAATCGTCGATTTTAGCGTATTTATCTATTGAGGAGGAACAGTTGCCAAAAGTTGCCCCGTCAACGTTCATTTTTCCAGCATTAGCGCCTTCTTGGCAAGAGATGCTTGGTGTTGAGGAGGAAACGGTTTTAGTTCTTGGTGGCGCGGATGGCCCGTTGTCTAATTTAGGTTTGGGAGCGCTAGGAATGGGTGTAGCGACTTTGACCGTTGGTACGAGCGGTGCACTTCGGTATATTGTCGAAGAACCTTTTTTGCATCCGCAAGGTGAAACGTTTTGTTTTGCTCTAGATGAACAGCACTGGGTGATTGGTGGCGCAAGTAGTAATGGTGCAGTTGCGTTAGATTGGGCGAGCCAAACGATTTTTGCAGAAGAACGTCAGCAAGCTATCCAAAACGGGACCAATCTCTATGACCCAATTATGGCCAAAATTGCAACCGTGCCAGCCGGGGCAAATGGCTTACTGTTTCATCCTTATTTGCTAGGTGAACGAGCACCGCTGTGGAATGCAGAGGCGAGCGCAAGTTTTATTGGCTTGCGCAAAAATCACCATGCTGGACATTTAGCTCGAGCGGTGGTGGAAGGCATCTGTTTCAATTTAAAAACTATTTTAGAGGATTTGAAACAACTCGGTGGACCCGTTCAGGAGATTCGAGCGACAGGCGGTTTTGCTGATTCCCCTGTGTTCCGTCAAATCATGGCTGATGTGCTGGGAGAAACGTTATCGTTCACTGATAGCACCGAAGCTTCGGCATTAGGCGCTGTTTTGCTAGGTTGGCAAGGCTTAGGGCAGTTACCAAATTTACAAGCAGCGGCGCAACAGGTGCTGATTCATGAAACGGTCACGCCACGAGCGGATCAATTGCTAGTTTATCAAGAACTGTATCCTGTTTTTCAAGAAACCCAACAAGTTTTAGCACAAAGTTATCAAAAATTAGCAGAATTCCGCAAATAATTGATAGTAAATAGCTTTGACAAATGGCTGAGAAGTTGCTTAACTAGAAGAGAGACGAAGACTTGAGGAAATGAGGATGAGGAATGAAGAAGCAGCTACTACCACTATTTCTGTTATTCATTGGGGCGTTGGCAAGTTGCAGTGCGCCGTCTCGTTCTGGCGAAAAAGCAGCGCAACAGTTGGTAGATTACTTTATTTATAAAGAAAAGACAGCGACATTCTCTCAAACTTTTCGTGAACCGAAAGTCTTAGTGGAGCATTTGCAGACGAGTCGTCAACAGTTCCAGAAGCAATTTTTCAATAGCTTAAAAGAAATGAACGCTGAAGTCACCGAGACCGAAGCCCAGAAGCTTAGCGCAGAATTACTGGCTCAAGTGAAGAAAAAAGCGTCATATCAACTAGTAGCCACAAAAGAATTGAATGGGCAAGCGACAATCACTTTTCAGATTAAGGGCTTAGATTTTGTGACGGCGATTGAAGATACAACCACTGCTCTTCTTCAGCAAACGCAACAGGAAACACAAGCGCTAGACATGCAGCACACGTTAGCCGTTTTAAAAAAAGAAATCCAACAAATCAATGTCAGCCATGAGCCAGTTGAACTGCCATTAACGGTTAAGCAAGTAGAAGGACAATGGTACTTGCCAGCAGTGGAGCAACTGAGACTGAATCAGTTTTTTTTAGCTTTCGTCACAGGAAAAGAAGATACTGACCAGTTGACAGAGGCACTCGACACGATCCTCACTCAAGCAGAACAAAAAGTCGTCACTGCGGATGAAAAAACAGCGATTTCAGGAAATTAATTAGATTCTTAATTGTAATTATTATAATTTGATAATAATTTTAAAAAAGAAAGGTTTTCAGTGTACTTTTTTCACAATTCATATTACACTAAGAGTGTAGAAATAATATTTAGGAGGATGACAAAGAATGAAATTTGAAAAAACAAAAGAAATTTTGAACCAACTCGTTGCAGATTTAAGCCAATTTTCCGTGGTAATTCATCAAACACATTGGTATATGCGTGGACCTGAATTTTTAACACTTCACCCACAAATGGATGAATACATGGATCAAATCAATGAGCAATTAGATGTTGTTTCAGAACGTTTAATCACATTGGACGGCTCTCCATTCTCAACATTGCGTGAATTCGCAGAAAATACAAAAATTGAAGATGAAATTGGTAACTGGGACCGCACCATTCCAGAACGTATGGAAAAATTAGTAGCAGGCTACCGTTACTTAGCAGACCTTTACGCAAAAGGAATCGAAGTTTCTGGTGAAGAAGGCGACGACTGCACACAAGACATTTTCATCGCAAACAAAACAGACATCGAAAAAAATATTTGGATGTTACAAGCCAAACTTGGCAAAGCGCCTGGTATTGACGCATAATTTAAAACAACTCCCAAAGCCGCTGACGTTGACGTTGGCGGTTTTTTTCTGTTTAAAAGGCACAAAAAAATAAGTGAAAATCTATTTTCTGAAAGCGCAGAAAAACATTGACTTTATCAGTGATTGAAGGTAAAATATTAAATGGTATTGTTTGCCCCACAATGAGCCCCGGAAACTCAAGTGTATGTCAAACATCGAAAACAAAATTGGAGGAAAGAAACGTGCGTACAACATATATGGCCAAAGCTGGCGAAGTAGAACGTAAATGGTACGTAGTAGATGCAACAGATGTTCCTTTAGGACGTCTATCAGCAGTTGTTGCTTCTGTACTACGTGGTAAAAATAAACCAACATTCACACCACATGTGGATACTGGAGATTTCGTAATCGTAATTAACGCTGATAAAGTAAAATTAACAGGTAAAAAAGCTACAGACAAAATTTACTACCGTCACTCAATGTATCCTGGAGGATTAAAATCAGTGACTGCTGGTGAATTACGCGACAAAAACTCTCGCCGTCTTATCGAAACTTCTGTAAAAGGTATGCTACCTAAAAACACTTTAGGACGTAAACAATTTACTAAATTGAACGTATACGGTGGAGCTGAGCATCCACATGCTGCACAACAACCAGAAGTATTAGATATCACGAACTTAATTTAAGGAGGGAAATTCATTGGCACAAGTACAATATAGCGGCACAGGCCGTCGTAAAAATGCAGTTGCCCGCGTACGCTTAGTACCAGGTACTGGTAAAATTACTGTAAACAAAAAAGACGTAGAAGAATATATTCCACATGCTGACTTGCGTGAAGTTATCAACCAACCATTTGGCGTAACTGAAACAAAAGGCGCTTACGATGTAATCGTAAACGTAAACGGTGGTGGCTATGCTGGACAATCAGGAGCTATCCGTCACGGAATCGCTCGTGCATTGTTACAAGTAGATCCTGACTTCCGTTCTGCTTTAAAACGCGCTGGGTTACTTACTCGTGACGCACGTATGGTTGAACGTAAAAAACCAGGTCTTAAGAAAGCACGTAAAGCTTCACAATTTTCAAAACGTTAATTCTTATTATATCAAGGATTTCAAGACACTTTCCAACTTTTGGAAGGTGTCTTTTTTTGATTCGGTTACGATGTTGGTGACGACTTTCTTCTTACCTCGTAACTAGCTATTCATTTAGATTGGTATTTCTGTATTCTTCTAAGAGTTTCAGCGTATCTATTTTTGTTTGGTCGTTAGTGTGTCCATAAACGTCTCTAACCATATTTGAGGTTTCTGCATGACCAACCAGAGATTTAATGATTAATCCGTCTATTCCTTGATTCAATAAGTCTGATACAAAGGTGTGTCTTAATCCATGAGGAATGATGTGTGGAAGCCCGTATTTCTTCTCTAACTGATTTAATTTATTGTTTAACCAATCAGTATGGAGTGGTTGGTTAACGTCACCTCTTTGATTTACATAAGTGAATAAAAATTGCTGTTGTGTTTGTTTGATATTTAATTTTTTCAATTCAACAGCTTGTTGTTGTTTCCATTCTTTCAACAAGTTCACAATGGTTTCATTGATTGGAACATCACGAAAGCGATAGCCGTTTTTCATCCCTCTTACACGCTCATATCTTTTCGTTTCAGGATTCTTTACTAACTTATGGGATAAAGAGATTTGTTGTTTCTTAAAGTCAATATCTGCCCAAACAAGGGGATAAATTTCACCTTTTGTTGCTCCAAGATAATAGGTCAATGTTAGAAGGACATAATTTTGGAAACCATGCTCTTTTTTCATTAATTCTAGAGATTGTTGAATCGTTTCAACGGAGTAATATTTTTGTTGACGCTTAGCCTCTTTTTTACGTTTGAGCGTTTCATTGACAGGTATTTCTAATAACTCATAAGGGTTAGTTGTTATGTACCCCTTTAGCAAAGCATATTTCATCACCTGTTTTGTATAAGATACGCAAAATTTGAAGTTTGCGTAAGGTTTGATTTTCTTTTCTTCATCACCAAAAGCCCATAGAATTTGAAGGTTTTCCAATATATCAAAAGAAACTTTTTTAATTTTTTTATCTCCTAAGTAAGGGAGAATATGCAAGCGAAAAACAGCTTTTGTTCTATCTAAGGTACTTTGTTCGTGGTGCTTAGTGATAATGTATTTCTTTTTCCACCACATTTCATAAACTTCTTTAAAAGTGTAATCTCCTTTTTTCTTTTTTACTTCTCCCTTTAACTTTTTGAGTTTGGCTTCTTGTTCCATAATTAGAGCTTCATTTTTTGTGTCTGCATAAGCAACGTAACGAGAAAAACCAGCTCCCATATAAACATTCACTTTGTATTTTCCATTTGTCATTTTTTTAATTGCCATAGTTTTTTCCTACTTTCTTTCTTGCACATCAGAATGTAAGGTAACTACTTTTTTGAGTGTATCATGTTTCATGCAGGTTGAATATATCCTTTTAGCCAATTATCAATCTCTATTCTGTCATAAAGCACGACACCTTGAATATTAATCTTTGGTAATCCCTCTGCGATTAATTTATCCACTGTATTATTGGATAAGTTAAGATAATGACAGAGCTGATTCTTTTTGATGTATCGTTCATTTAAACCGAGTTCTGTTCTAAATTGATCAATTTCGTTGGTTAGTAATTGGTGAATGATTTGTTGCAATTGTTTTTGTTGTGTATCAGATAATAGAATAGTGAGTTCGTTCATAGGTAACTCCTCCTTATTTTTTGATTTTTGTGTATTTCACTTTGCTTTCTTCAAAGCTGATTTGTGGTTCATGATGTTGATATAAGTTCCATTCAGTAAAGAAAATAGGTTTCTTTTTCGTGTATTCTTTTGTGAATAAAACTTGTTGATTTGAGGTATCGTAAGCAGTATTTGCCAGTTTCTTTGTTTCTTTTGGTGATTTAAGATTTTGAGATTTGAAGAAAGCTTTCTTTTTATGTTCCTTTAACTCTAAATCTTTATCAAAATATTTACTGACATATCTTCCACGATTTTCTACATTATCCACATCAATTTTGTTAATTCGTACGGCTCCATGTCCCCAAAGTGCCAATAATTGTTTATGAGGAATATAAGGAAACTGAAACAGAATAATGTGGTAATGAATAGCTCCTCTTTTTTGTTTTTCCCACGTAGCTAAATAGCGAATTTGGGCTTTTTTTGTTTTATAGAGCTGGTAATTTAATCGTTTAATAAATTTTTTGAACTCACTATTTGTATATTCAATCTCTTCTATATTTTCTTTAAAAGTTAAGGTTAAAAATTTTGTTTGCTTATCAAAGTTTGTGTCAATCAATCGTGCAATATCAAATCGTTTGGTTTTATAATGTTTTTGTTTTCGCTTTAAGCTATCATATTGTCCTTGGGCATTTAATTCATCAAAGTGTTTTCTTGTCTCTTTTTCTTTCAGCCAATCAGGCGATTCTTTTTTTGTTTCTAATTCCTGTGCTTTCTTATAAAAAATAGGTTGTTCATATTCCCAAATTTCTATGTACGTAGGAGTTTCAATGACTTTTTGGTTATAGCCAGCAAACAATCGTCGTCACTCCTAATGGTTGAACGAATCATCGTTCAATAAAATTCAGTTTTTGGAATTGCTTCTATTGAAACATTTTAGCTATTAGTTGCTTGTTTCTTTTTCGCCAGATGTTGTCCTATAGAACAAGTAAAGAGGAAGAAAGTCTGCGCCTTTCTTCCAGACACTTCATCCATCGTGTGGTTGTTTTCGGACGGAAAGCGGCATTGGGCTTTGATTGCCCTACCGCTTCCGCCGAAACCACCCGCTGGAAGCAGTGTCAAGAGAAGATTCTGCCTGTTTTTCTAGTTGGTCTAAACGCTGACTTAATTCAAGGAACTGTTCACTCGTTCGTTTATACTCCCTTAGCAATGCTTGAATGACTTTTTCTTTTTCAACCCACTTAGCATCAAACAAATTTTCGGCTGCTTCCATTAATTCTTGAGAACTTATCCCATTTATTTTTTTATGGACATCAAATACTTTTCGGAGCGCTTGATCTCGACCGATTTGAGGCACTAAGTGAGCCACGTTTTGTAGCTTTTTAATGTCTTCAGCAGAAAAGAGCCTAGTTTTGCGATGATTGACAGATCGTCCTTTTCTTCCATGACTTTCAAAAGGCAAGTAGTCTACATGAAAAAGATAATCACATTCTTTTTGGATAAAATTCGCCCACTTGTTCAAAGTAGAGAGGGAATTTACCCCCTCTACTTTTTCAAGCACTTCGTGGGCAGTGAAATATTTTTGTTCACTCATTTTTGCGTAACTAGTTTCGCAGCGTTAGCAGTGGCAGAAAGTCCATAACTAACAAATTGCCCATTGGCACGACCCCAAGCAGAAATCGATAACCCTTCAAAAGAGACAAGTGCCATTCCCTGTGCTTCTAATTCTTCTTTGGAGATAACGGGAAACTCACTAGCAACTTTTACGCTAACTTTTTCAAAACGTAATTTAGGTAAGACACATTCATAGGTCCATCCCAATGCTTCACCATCCTTTTGCCATCGAGTGACTTGAACCACTTGATATTTTTTTTCCAATTTTTCTTTTGGTAGAACCAAATCATTAATTTTAATTGCCATTTCTTTTACCTCATCCCATTTATTTTTTAGTACAAAAAATAGTACAAAAAATATTTTACTCTGAAAGTTGAATCTGGTATGATTGTTTTATCATAAATATTGAGAGGATAAAGAATAATGAAACCCAATAAATTAAAAGTAGGAGAGCGGATTCGAGAAATTAGGACAAATTTAGGATATAGCATGGATGAGTTCGGGCAATTAATTGGCAATTCTCCCAGAAGCTCAGTTAATAATTGGGAAAAAGGTGTTAGTCTTCCTAAGCGAGATAAACTAGAAAAAATAGCTCTCTTAGGTAAAATGATGCCAGATCAGGTTTTGTATGGTAGAGCAGATGAATACTTGTATAATTTAATTGACCAAAACTTAGGAGTTAAGTTTAATGATGGTATACTTTTAGAAATTTTTGAAAGCATCCCTGAAGAGAAGCGTTCTTATGATGATATGATGTGGCTAACAGTAGCTAAATATTTCATAGATAACGGTAGAATGGGAAAAGTAGTTGGTGAATTGGTTTATACTTCAATGATTGGAATGTCGAATTTATACGCTGGAAGATATAAAAATGAATTTATTGAACAAAGTGAAAATTTCAATCAATTAGAAATTATGTATTATATTTACGCAGAAGTTGAAAATAATAGGCTTCATGTGATTCCTTTTTCACCTAATGAGAAGAACAAGAAATTATTTTTTGAATTTCCTACATTTATTGAAGAAAAAGCTGGCTATTATCTTTTTACAAATAATTTTGAAGAGATAGGATTATCTATCGAAAATTCCTCCATTGTTTACTATGGCATTGATAGAGAAACAAATAAAGAAGATATAAGAATGTATAATTTTAATGTTCAAGAGGATCGTTATGTGCCAAATAAAATAGTTAAATCTGACTATTTTGAAGCATTTAAGGAAGAAGTTCAGAAAGAGATTTCTCAATTAAAAAAAGATAGTTAGATTAGAAAAATTAAGGCACTGCATCAATTGTTGATGCAGTTCCTTTTTTCATAACTTCTCACTGTTTCTTAGAATAGTTACTTGTTTTTCCAATTTTTCGATTAATGACTGATAATCGGAAATAAAAGCGTTAAAAATTTTTGATTGTGCATAATATTGTTTAGCGATTTGTTGTTTGTTGACCGGTCGCTTTTGGTCACTAAAAAATCTCTCTATCAACTTTAAAGGTTCGTTCCAAGAATTTAATTGTTCAATCATATCATACAACGAGTAGATGTCGTGATGATTGACATTTTTAATCGGTAAATTATTTTTGGTTATTTTTTCATTTGACACTTCCATGTTCTTCTCTCCTTTTAATTAAAATCCATGTCTATATAAACAACAGTATAAAAATATTTTACTATACCATGTTCATATAGACAACAAAAACTTATTTTTAATGGAGAGAAAATTATGGCTAAGGAAAATCAGGAGCTTAAGGTTGAACTATTAATCAATGACTTATTAGCAGAAAGAAATATGTCTTTAAGAGAACTTGCTCGCTTATCAGGAATAGAGCCATCCAACTTAAGCAATCTTGCGAATGGTAAAAGAAAGAGAATTTATTTAGAGCATATTGAGCGAATAGCGGATGCTTTAGAAATTACGGATATCTCTAAGATTATGAAGTTAACTAAAAAGTAATTTATTAATTTTTTTATTCTTCATGTCTATACGAACAACGTTTCATGTGGAAACCACCATATCATGTTTATACAGACAACAATTTAGAGGAGAAAAACATGAGTGAAGATAGCTATGAATTGAAAGTAGAAATATTGATTAATGATTTGTTGGCAGAAAGAAATATGTCTCTGAGGGAACTTGCTCGTATATCAGGAATAGAGCCTTCTAATTTAAGTAATCTTGCGAACGGTAAGAGAAAGAAAATCTATTTGGAGCATATTGAACGGATAGCGGACGCTTTGGAGATAGAGGATATCTCTAAGATTATAAAATTAGAAAGAAAATAAAAGAGATAGCCATTACTATAGAAAAATTGAAATAAATTTGGAAAGTACAAGCATATTATTTACTTGTACGTTTAAGGAGATTTTAAAATGAATAAATCTATGAAAAAAATTAATCAATTTAGAGACGATCGAGATTGGAGAAAATTTCATGATGAAAAGGACTTAGCCATCTCTATTTCTTTAGAAGCTAATGAATTGTTAGAATTATTTCAATGGAAAACATCAGATGAAGCGAAGAGACAAAAAGAAAGTCTCAAAGAAGAGTTAGCAGATGTACTAATTTATTCTTATATGATGGCTGATAATTTAGGGTTTGATATTGATGAAATAATTACTGAAAAATTGTCTAAAAATGAAAAAAAATATCCGATTTCTAAAAGTTTTGGTAAGAAAGATAAATACGATAAGTTAGATAATGAGGTAAATTAGACATGGTCAAATATAATTATATAGAATTGGGTATAAATAATGGTGAGTTAGAAAATGTTCAGAATTTAAGAAAATCTGAACAAAACATTCTCATGAATAGAAATGTTGTTTATATTTATAAAGAAACCACATCTCAACATATATATATTGGACAAACGAAACAATTTAGAATAAGGAATAATCAGCATTTTAACTCGAAAGTAGAGTTTCAACAGTCAAGTTTTGATAAAGTAATTATTTTGTTTTCCTATTATTTCAATGGTTCAGCATTAGACGATGTTGAAAGTCAGTTGATTACTTACTTTTTGGCAGATAATCCGAATACTAGAAAACAGATGATTTATTATGATAGCAATCAAGTTATTAATAAAACTAAAGGTAATAGTGTATGTGATTATAAGGAGAGAGAAAAAGTTGCTTCGGAAGTAATATTACCTTTTTGGGAAGAACTATATATGAAAGGGTGGGTAAAAACACCAACTATTGAAAAGTTAAGAAATCAGGTTTTAGTTAAATACAGCCCAATAAAAGAATTAACTGCTCAGCAAATAGAATTAATTAATGAAATTGAGTTGAATCAAAATAAGAGTTATGTAATAAATGGGGATGCTGGGACTGGGAAAACAGTTTTATTAACACATTTAGTAGCTAAGTTATTAACAAATAAGAAAAAGAAAAAAATTGCAGTTGTTTTGCAGCCTAATTGGATTAAAACAGCAAAAGAAATTTTTAGTGTATATGGTTTTAAAAGTTCTAATCTAGCGTTACTTACTTCAACGCAATTGATTAATTCTGATAAAAATTATGATATTGTAATTGTTGATGAATCTCATAAGCTATCTAGGAAATTTTCTAAACAAATGGCATCTTTTAATAGTGTTTATAAAGGAAGGTTTAGTCAAGAAAACAATCATTTGGAATGTTTAAAAAAAATCGGAAGTCAAGTTATATTAATGTATGATATTTTACAGGCAATTCGTCCCGCA
Organism: Enterococcus sp. AZ104; assembly: GCF_050546705.1. Classification (NCBI taxonomy): domain Bacteria; kingdom Bacillati; phylum Bacillota; class Bacilli; order Lactobacillales; family Enterococcaceae; genus Enterococcus; species Enterococcus sp. AZ104. The sequence continues at coordinate 2,646,752 of NZ_CP172952.1, read as the reverse complement.
AATATAACTAGAAAAGAATTTGAAGAAGCAACTAAAAATTTCGAAAAAAAATATTTATCAACTCAATTTAGAATTCAGGCTCCAGAAGGGAAAAGTTATACTTCAGATGATTTTATCAATGGAATCAAATTTTTACTTTATAAAGATACAGGATTATTGGATCAAACCAATTTTAACTCTAATTTTAATAGAGATGTATTTTGTGATAAGAATGTAGATGCTTATTTTGGATACTTTGAAGAGGAACCTTTAAAAAATTTGATTAATTGGATAGAAGAAGATAGAAATTTTAATCCTGAACATATAAATCGAGTTCTTGCAGGTTTAGTTGAACCATGGAAACAATCAGATGGGAAAGAAACATCTATTACTCATTGGCATGAAGGGAATATTAAGCGTAGATGGAATTCAACTCAAGTAGATTGGTTATATTCAGATGATGAAGATGCAGAAGACCAAATTGGTTCGGTTTTTGCAGTTCAAGGAGTTGATTTAAATAGATGTGGTGTATTAATTGGAAATGATATTCAAATTGATGAGAATGGACACCTATTTGCTAATCCTGACAATTTTTTTAATGTAAATGGTAAGTTTTCAAAGAAGGATATAAATCCTAACAACAAAAAGGAATTTACTTTATTTGTTCTAAATATTTATTATATTTTGATGACTAGAGGAATTGATGGCATTCGGTTAGGATTTTGGAAGAATGAAGATTTTAAAAAATATATGATAGAGACTTTAGAAATCAAATAGTTAAGGAATATAGTACTAAAATAAAGTATTGAGGAAGTGCCATTGACTTAGACATTGTTTATTGATAAATATTAGTCTCAATATTGTTGGCAGAAGCTTTTGTATACCACATAAATGTTTATCGTTCTGATGTGCAAGATATTTATTTTGGTTACGAATATTGGTAACGAGTATCTAAAATTCAGTAAAATATTGTGAAGCTCTCTCCTGAAAAAGTTGACTTAAAAGACTGCTGTTATAAGGTTTTACAACTTTATAAAATTATAGAGTAGCCAACCAGGTCTTAAGAAAGCCCGTAAAGCTTCACAATTCTCAAAACGTTAATTATTTGGAGTCGTTACGATCTTGTTCGCTTATCAATCAATTACAATGTTTCAAGACACTTTCCATTTTTTGGAAGGTGTCTTTTTTTATGGTAGCGACAGTGTGTGTTCTGTCATAAACCAGTATATAAAAATTCACATACTGACAATATGTTTATCTTTCTTACCAAGAGAATAATTGATTCCGATTTCAGCAAGTATACTCATTACGAATAACGCACTTACGCAGATGATACATTTCTTTTTAGTTGATTTCCTCATTTTGATCGCCGCTATTTCTTTTTTCTTTGAATTCATCATACGTTTTTGGGAGATATTTCTTTATTAACTTTTTCTCTCTTGCGTTTTGGAGAGAGTAAGTTGCGGTTTTTGGAGAGATTAGTATGTTTAAACTGAAGAGTTATTAAGTAATTAAAGTATAGTAAATCAAAAAAACAAATATAATAAATGAAATTTACGCCACTAATATTGCAACCCTAGCTTATTTATGCGATCCTAAATATAATAAAACTAACAAAATCAATTAGATTAGAGGGTTAAAATATATGAAAAAAGAAATTCGCGTAGTAGGAGCAATCATAGTGGAGAACGGGAAAGTTTTGTGTTGTCAAAGAGGACCTGAACGTGCATTAGCAAATCTTTGGGAATTTCCTGGTGGAAAAATCGAGAATGGTGAGACGGAAGTTCAAGCGCTTGAACGTGAATTGCAAGAAGAATTAAAAATAGAAGTAACGATCGTCAAGGAAGAGTATGCTTTTTGTCGATATGAGTATGATTTTGGTTTCGTTAATTTAACTACATTTATCTGTTATTTAGAATCAGGTGAACCTCAGTTGACAGAACATCTACAAATTAAATGGCTAACGCCAAATGAATTAAACCAACTTGAGTGGGCGCCTGCTGATATTCCTACTGTGGAAAAATTAGTAGAAAAAGGTGTGGGAACTGAACAAAATGGATAATTTAGAATTGGCGTTACAAAAGGCATTTATTAATAAGGAAACTCTAGGTGACGAACTTACACCTAAATTTATTGTTAACAATCCCAAAAAACATGATTATTTATTGAATACATTGAGTAAAGATTTGAAAAGCTGTAAGACTTTTTTTATAGCCGTTGCATTTATAACACCTAGTGGCTTAAATGCAATAAAAACACAACTGGCTGATCTGGCTTTGCGTGGAATCTCTGGAAAAATCTTAACATCAACATACTTAAATTTTAATGATCCACACGTATTTCGAGCATTGTTGAATATTCCAAATGTAGAAGTACGAGTTTCTAAAAAAGAAGGTTTTCATTCAAAAGGATATTTGTTTGAGATGGAGGATTATCAAAGCTTTGTTATTGGTAGTTCGAACCTAACAATGTCTGCTTTGAAACTTAACTATGAGTGGAATGTTAGATTAACTTCAAGAGAGAATGGCGAGATGGTTTCTTCTATTCAAAAGCATCTCATTCAAGAATGGCATGAGGCACAGTCGCTAACCCTAGAATGGGTCGATGCATTTGAAAAAAATTATCATCCTATTGTTAATAGAAAGATGTTAGTGCAAGATGTTTCTGAAAACGAGTGTTTAGATACGCAATATATTTTGCCGAACTCTATGCAGAAAGAAGCGCTTAGAAGTTTAAAAGCGCTTAGAGAAACGGGCGCAACTAAGGGAATGATTGTTTCGGCGACTGGTACAGGGAAAACGTATCTAGCAGCATTTGATGTGCAGCAATTCCATCCTAAACGTGTATTATTTATTGTTCATAGTGAGCTAATTTTAATGAAAGCATTAGAATCATTCAAATTGATTTTAGGTGGAAAAGATGATGATTATGGTGTTTTATCAGGGAATTCTAAGAATTTTGATGCAAAATATCTATTTGGAACAATTCAAACAGTATCTAAAAGTGAATATCAAGAGCGTTTAGGAAAAGAAGCGTTTGACTATATTTTGATTGATGAAGTCCATAAAGCTGGAGCGAAATCTTATATTAAAGCCATTGAATTTTTCAATCCCACGTTTTTATTGGGAATGACGGCTACACCTGAAAGAACAGATAATTTTAATATCTTTGAGCTATTTGATTATAATGTAGCGTATGAAATACGTTTGCAAGCCGCTTTAGAAGCAGAACTACTTTGTCCATTTTATTATTTTGGCGTAACTGATTATGAAAAAGATGATGAAATCATTGATGAAACAACCGATTTAAAACGTTTGCTACAGGAAGAACGAGTTGATTTTTTAATAAAAAAAATTAACTATTATGGTTATTCGGGAGATAGTCCTCGAGGCTTGGTGTTTTGTAGTCGTAAAGACGAAGCAAGGCAGTTAGCAGAGATGTTTAACGATCGTGGAATTCCGAGTGCTTATTTATCAGGTGACCATAATTTTGGTAAAAGAGAAAAGGAAATTAAGCGTTTAGATACTGGAGAGATTCATTATATCTTCACGGTTGATATTTTTAATGAAGGTATTGATATCCCTAAAGTAAATCAAGTAATTATGCTGCGAAATACGCAATCTAGTATTATTTTTATTCAGCAATTAGGTCGGGGGCTAAGAAAAGACCCATCAAAAGAATTTGTTACGGTAATTGATTTTATTGGTAATTATAAAAATAACTATATGATTCCTATGGCTTTATCTGGAGATAGTTCTCAAACTAAGAATAGTTTACGTCGCGATACAATTGATGTGACGTATATCAGTGGTTTATCTTCAATTAATTTTGAAAAAGTTGCTCGTGAACGTATCTTTAAATCAATTGATCAAGCTAAATTAGATGCGATGTCGGAACTAAAAGCTAGTTATTTTAAGTTGAAAAATCGGTTGAATAGGGTTCCTTACCTGAATGATTTTCAAGTGTTAGATGGCGTGGATCCATTGTTGATTATAGGTAAAGAAAAAACATACTATAATTTCTTGGAGAGAATTGGGGAAACAGAAGCTAAATTAAGTGAAGAAGAAAACGGTGCACTAAAATTTGTTTCTGTAGAATTGCTATCAGGAATTCGCCCGCATGAACTTTATGTTATTGAAGAATTTTTAATGACAGATAAAGAACAGTTATCTTTAGAGGAAATCACAGCGCTGTTTGATACGTTTAACCTGACGTATACGACAGATACTCTAGCATCTGTTGTTAAAGTCTTAGATTTATCTTTTTACGAGTCAACAATTAGAAAACGTTATTTGTTATCACAAATGTTTAAGATGAAAGAGAATTGTTTACAAATAACAGAAAAATTCAGAGAGTTTAAAAAGAATTCTTATTTTATCAATTTGATGTTAGATGTAATCCATACAGGGATTAACAAATCTATGGAGTATGATTTATCCCAACCGTTAAATTTATACAAAAAATATCGTCGTAAAGATGTTTTACGATTATTAAATATGAACTTTAATCAAAATGAACAAAGTATTGGTGGATATACAAACAGTAACAATCATTTTGCTATTTTTGTAACTTTGGATAAAGGCAAAGATTTTAAAGCTGCACGTATTGCTTATGAGGATGAATTTATTGATGAACGAACATTCCATTGGTATACAAAAGCGCCTAGAAATCTACGCTCACCAGAAGTTCAACTTTTGCGAAATCCTGGGGAATATAAATTTCATTTATTTGTGAAACGGAAATATAATCAAAAAGAGAATGAAACAGATTTCTATTATCTAGGCGAAGTAGTCCCTCTTCAAGAAACTATCCAACAAGTTGAAAAACAAGACAAAGAGGGTAAGAAAAAAAGCGTCGTTAAATTAGACTTTACCTTAGAAACACCTGTAGAACCTAATATGTATGAATTTTTAACGCAGAACACAAACTAAAAAAAGCCACTTTCCTCTGGAAAGTGGCTTTTCCCATCCCCTCTCACCGAGAAGACAAAATTTCATAAATAACATAGAGTTCCCAGTTGGAAATCTCTATTCGATAAAACTGTTCTAGAGTATAGAAAATGTTTTTAGCATTTTGGAAAAATGGTTTTTGGTTAATGGTTAGTTCCTCTAGGTTAGCAGGGATTTCATAGTCTTCAACGCCGAGCATTGTCCGCTCTACCATGAGCGCGTTGTGCATCATTAAGTTAAATTTCATTTTGCCGCTGAGTGTGAGGTCGAAGCGTTTTTCAATGTTTTTTGTAACGTTTTCGACTTGTTTAATAATGACGTCAGGATTTAGAAATTCTAGTTTTTCTGACAAGCCTTCTTTCGAGAAGAAGTGAACAAATTCGTTAATCATGCTATCAATGTTATTGGGATGCATCAAGTTTTGGAAAGGTTCCATCAACTGGGTTCCTGCATCTTCGTCTAACATGTCTAAGAGATTCACGCTAGCAACATTCGTATGATTGTCTAAGTAGGACGTCGTCAAAATGAGCGAGGTTTCTTTTAAATAATTTTCTTCGGCGTTGGCAATGTCTAACGTGTTCACCAAATCTTTGTATTTTAGGGTAATGACTTTAATATCAGTATACAAGTATTTTTGACAGATTTGTTTGATTTGCTTGGCAATATCCAGACCTGAAATACTAGAGACAATGATATTTTTTTCCACTGAAAAGCCTTCAAAGTACTGTACATCGGTTTTAAATTTTTTTTCAGCGGTTTTAGCAATACCATAGAAAAGTTGTTCGTTCATTAATTGATGACCAATTTCCAACGCATAGGCAGTGGTCAGGTTGTTGATCACCAAAAGTTCTCCAAGAATTTGCGGTTTCAAACTTTTATAAAGTTGTGTCAGGGAACCCATATCGACGAGCATAATGACGCCTTGTGATGTGTCCCGCTGAGAAAGCCACTCTTTAACTTCGGCGACGATATCTCTGACCGAAGAGGTTAAGGGCATGTTAATCGCATCAAAAATATAGGTACCACATAATTTGTTGGCAACGGCTTGAATACTTGTGGCAGTCGATTCACCATGCGCCACGAGGAGCGCTTGGTAAGGAATCGTTTCAGAAATTTCTCCGCTAAGTAATACAGATAAGAGTACCTCTGTCAAGAAACGGTATTCTTCTGGCAGCGGACTGACTAAGTTTTTCACGAGGGAAACCGTTCGCGGATAGTGTTCTTTTAACTGTGCTTGGACTGGAAGGAGCATTGTTTCGTTAAATGTTGGCGGTAAAATTTTCAGCAATTTGGCAACATCTTTCATCGGTTTTTCAGTTTGTTCAGGTTGGTTAATAATTAGTTTGTTTTTGGTTTGGACTTCCGTGACTAGGTTTTGTAAAAAATAATCATTTTCTAAGGTTATTTCATCGTCTAAACAATATTTAATGAATTGTGTCAGTTCAGTTTTTAAGTGGGCCAGTGTTTTTTCTTTTGTAAATAAGGCTTCAAATGTTGCGAAAATATCGGAAGAAAGTGTGTCTTCTTCTAACACTTCTTTGTCTAAAGGAATCGCAATCATTGGTTGAGTCGCATCGCCAATGACGACGGGTTGATTGGGCAAAGTTTTTCGTAATTGCGACGCGCAAAGGAGCTGCACTTTGTTGGATAAACTTCCCACGTTGCCAGGTTCGTCATTTTCTAATAATGCCGTAAAGATTTCTTCGTCCACGTTGATGTCTTTGGTCATTCGTTTCGCTTCTCGGTGGAATAAGTTTTTTAAAATCGCAATCCGTTCTCGAATGGGGCGCTCTTTGAAGTTCGGAAGTGAGACGATTACGGAAATTCGGCGATAAAAGGTTGGTAATAAGACTTTTTTCGGGTTTTCGGTGGTCGCAAATAGTAGCCGGACCTTGGAATGCACCATTTTTCCTTCTTCACCAATAGGGCGGAAGGTCCCTGTATCCATAAACTGAAAGAGTTTTTCTTGGTTTTCGTTGGATAATCGATGTACTTCATCTAAAAAGAGTACGGAATTATTAGCTTGGGCCAAGAGTCCTTGTTTTTCTGATTCAGCCCCAGTGAATGCGCCTTTGGTATGGCCGAAGAGAATGGATGATAGCAATTCGGGATTATTGGCATAATCGGCACAGTTAAAGGTGTAGAATTTTTCCAGGCCAATGATTTGTTCATTTTTCAGATACTCATAAATCAGCTTTGCCAAAAAGCTTTTGCCGACGCCACTGGCTCCATGGATTAATAAAGGCATACCCAATGGGGGATACAACATAGCGGCTTTGCATTGTTCGATGGCTTTTTTGGCGCTGCCTTGGCTACCGATGTATTGTCGAAACACATCGGTCGTGGGGGTTGTTGCACGGGTTAATTGCCAATAAACGGGTTTTTTTCCCGTTTGTTGGACTTCACCTTTTTCCAATAATTTATTTAAGTATAAGCTGGTTACCGAGCGGCTTAATTGAATTTTTGTGGCAATTTCTTGTGTGCTCATCGGGGTGTTGCTGGTTTCTAAAATATCAACTAAGTGTTGGTAGGTCTCCAAGCGCATGATTCATCGTCCTTCCAAAAGAGAGGTCGGGAAAGGGGTTGCTTCTGTTCCCGCCGTTTATCAGCTTTTAAGCCTGAGATAAAAATCACTTTGGATTTTTGTCTCAGGCTCTAAGTGTTTAATAATTAAATGTTTATTGTTTCAATTTTAACAGATGCCTAGTAATCCTAGCAAGATGCCTAAGAACATGATACCAAACATCACCACGTTAACATTGACTTTTTTGCGTAATAGCCAGAAAGCAAGTAACGTCACGGCTAATGGTACGATACCGACGAATAGTTGATCCAAATAGTCTTGGATTTTAACTACGTCTTCGCTTCCTTTAACGGAAACTTCAAGAATCGTTTTGAATTTTACATTCGAAGCAGTCATACTGCCCATCATCATTAAGCCTAGCATACTTGATACTTTTGTGAGTATCTTCATTCCGCCTGATTCGTACATTTTTTGGATAAAACTTTCACCGATTGAATAGCCGCTATACAACGCATAATAGTGAATTAAGAACGCAGGGACGTTGTATAAAAGTAAGAAGACAATCGCCCCTAATGGCGAACTAGTGCTGGCTAATGAAATCCCAATCCCAGCAGCAATAACACGTAAGATGCCCCAGAAGAAGGAATCACCGATGCCTGAAAGTGGCCCCATTAGTGAGGCTTTAACTGCTGTAATAGAGCTAGCATCAAAGTTTTCGTCTTCACTGTTTTGTTTTTCCATCGAAGCAACGAGCCCCATAATGAAGTTATTGATATGCATGGTTGCGTTGAACCAAGTGGTGTGACGCACCAATGCCTCGGCCCGTTCTTCCTTGGTTTTATAAAAACGATTGATAACTGGGAGTAAAGTGTACATGACACCCACTGCGTGGTATTGTGTAGCTCCTGTCCGGCTAGCGTTCATCGTCCAAGAACGCCAGAAAACAGAGCGCATCATTTTTTTCTCTTCTTTAGATAAATTCTCTTTTAACTTCATGCGAAAAAGTCCTCCTCTTCGATTTCTTTCGCGCTGCCTTCAACCGCAGAAGACGCCGCAGGTTTTCTTTTTAGAATGTCGCGAAATTCTACATCCCGTTGGGCACTCACGACACAAATTACTGTCCCGATGACCGCTACCGCAACGGCTGGTAATTGTAGGTATGCGGTTAAAACAAAGCCTAAAATGTAAAAGACGGCTAATTTATTATCCCATAACAGTTTCATTAACATAGCAAACCCAACGGCAGGTAAAAGTCCGCCAGCTGCGCTTAAGCCGTTCATCAAATTTTGTGGAATGCTTTCAACAAACAGATTTACTGGCCCGCTTCCTGCTAAAATTCCGATAAATGAAATCGAAGCGATGATTAAATAATAAATGATCCACGTTCCGTAATGCAGTGTCACAACCATTTTTTGGTTGCCTTCACGTGCTGCTTTGTCAAGAGAAGGAGCAAAGATATTCATAAAGACATTTTTTAAAAACATCACCACGAAAGCGGCTAACATCCCAATTGGTACGGCTAACGTCATGGCGGCTTTTTGTTCGACATTTGAAATAATTGCAAACGTTGTGGCTAAAGTAGTCGCAGTTACAGGTTCCGCTGCGATAACACCACCGATATTAACATTTCCTAAGAAAATTGCTTCCAGAGAGGCCCCCATTAGAACCCCTGTTTTCATGTCGCCCATTAAAATTCCTGTGACTAATCCAACGACTAAGGGACGTTCCATCATACTTTGACCAGTTAAATAATTCCCAGCAAAACAGATAAATACAGCTAAGGCTGCCATTGTTGCATGCATAAGCATTGTTCATTTCCTCCTTTTAATTGACGGCTTGTTTTAGACTTAATTTTGAGTTGGTTGGCAGGACTTGGTTATAGCTTTCCACGTGAGTCAAACTGGCTAATTCTTTGGCAGCTTCTAACTCTTCAGGGTTTAATTGGACACTCGGGAAAACCATTGTTTTGGTGGCTGGATCTGATTTATCAAAGCGGCCAGCGTTGGCAACATTCACACTTTCAATATCTGTCACGTTTTTCGCAATTTTAGTAGCATCCGCTACACTGTTCACAATTACAAAAATTCGTTTGTCTTTGCCACGAGGATCATTAAAGACATCAATCGCATCATCGACTGAGCGAATTAATAGTTTCATGCCATTAGGGACAGCCATTTTTAACGTCATTTGCATTACTTCGTTTTTGGCTGCTTCATCATTCGCTACAACTAATAAGGGGGCATTCAATTCTTTGGTCCAAACTACGGCTACTTGGCCGTGAATTAATCTGTCGTCTACTCGTACTTGTGTAATCATTTTAATTTCCTCCTAAAAAAAGTTTTCTTCTTCATTTGATGGGTTTAATTCAACGAATTGAATTTGTGCTTCAGCAATTGCTGCTTGAATATCTTCTTTGGTTAGCTTTTCGCCTTCTTTTAAGAAAATCAGCGACAAGGCAATGGCTAAGTTGGCATTGGAAATGATAAAAACATTGTCTGGTTTTGTCGTCATGACTTCTTGAACAATTTTTTGATTGACACTACCACCATATAAATCTGTTAAAATAATAGCTTGTTCTTCTGCGCCAAGGGACTGAAGAAACGTTTGAATAATTGGCGTGTAGTCTTCAGGAGTCACATAGGCATTGATGACCGCCAGCTCTTTTCCTTTGTCTGCGAGAATATCCAAGGAACTTTGGAAGCCTTTCGCTAAGTTTCCGTGACTAGCAATTAAAAATTTTCTTTTCATTCTTTTCACCTCACTTTTATATAAAGCAAGTTCTGTGCCAAAAAAAGAGAACTCTAAATCCTTGATTTGAAAGGGTTTTAACGCTCTTGGAACTGTTTAAACAGTTTCAAGTCAAAATAAACACGTTATTCGTTGTTAGTTTGTTGTTGAAAAATAGCTAAGCAAAACTGTGAAATTTAATCAAAATAACCCCCGTTTTTATCGAGAAGTGTTACAATAATACTCATGAATATTTATACATTAAGGAGAGTTACGAATGACTGATGCTCTTGTGATACAAGATTTACGCAAAGTGTACGCTTCAGGTGTTGAAGCGTTGCGGGGGATTGATTTAACAGTCGAAGAAGGCGATTTTTATGCTCTTTTGGGACCGAATGGCGCAGGAAAATCAACGACGATTGGGATTGTGACCTCGTTAGTTAATAAGACTTCGGGGAAAGTCAAAATTTTTGGGTATGATTTAGATACGGAGATGGTGCGGGCGAAGCAACAGATTGGGTTAGTGCCGCAGGAATTTAACTTCAATCCGTTTGAAACGGTCCAACAGATTGTGGTCAATCAAGCGGGCTATTATGGGGTGTCTCGTAAAGAAGCCATGAAACGGAGTGAAAAGTATTTAAAACAATCCAACTTATGGGAAAAACGGAACGAGCGGGCTCGGATGCTTTCTGGCGGAATGAAACGTCGCTTGATGATTGCTCGCGCGCTGATGCATGAGCCGAAGTTATTGATTTTAGATGAACCAACTGCAGGTGTCGATATTGAATTGCGCCGTGAAATGTGGGCCTTTTTACAAGAGTTAAATGCGCAGGGAACCACGATCATTTTGACGACCCATTACTTAGAAGAAGCTGAGATGTTGTGTCGCAACATTGGGATTATTCAGTCTGGTGAATTGATTGAAAACACCAGCATGAAGCACTTGTTAGCAAAATTACAATTTGAAACGTTTATTTTTGATTTAGCACCTTATACGCAGGCGCCAGTTATTGAAGGCTATCAAAGCGTATTTGAGGACGAGTTAACGTTAGCGGTGGAAGTAGAACGAAACCAAGGAGTCAATCACTTGTTTGAACAGCTAAGTCAACAAGGAATCAAAGTATTGTCAATGCGGAATAAGTCCAACCGTTTGGAAGAGCTCTTCTTGAAGATTACCGAGGATACGTACCAAAGGGAGGATCAACATGTTTAGTCTGTATTTTACTGCTTTAAAAAGTTTAGCTGTGAAGGAAACCAACCGTTATTTACGAATTTGGGTCCAAACACTGGTACCGCCAGTGATTACGACGTCCTTATATTTTGTGATTTTTGGGAAAATGATTGGCGGGCGAATTGGCGACATGGGCGGTTTTTCTTATATGGAATTTATCGTGCCAGGTTTAATTATGATGTCAGCCATTACAAGCTCGTACGCCAATGTTTCATCTTCCTTTTTCTCACAAAAATTCCAGAAAAATATCGAAGAAATTCTCGTGGCGCCAGTTCCAACTCATGTGATTATTTGGGGATTTGTGATTGGTGGCGTTGGTCGTAGTATTTTGGTCGGTGCGTTAGTCACCATCATTTCTCTATTTTTTGTGCCATTGCACGTTGTTTCTTGGCTGATGGTCATCATGACTTTATTGATGACAGCGATTCTCTTTTCTTTAGCTGGTTTGTTAAATGGTATTTTTGCGCAATCCTATGATGATGTATCGATTGTGCCGACCTTTGTGTTACAGCCTTTAACCTATTTGGGTGGGGTTTTCTATGCCATTTCCATGTTGCCGCCATTTTGGCAAGCTGTCTCAAAAGTTAATCCGATTGTTTACATGATTTCTGGGTTCCGCTACGGTTTCCTAGGGGTTCAAGATGTGCCAATTGGTATTTCTATGACCATTTTAATCTTATTTATTGTCGTTTTATATGGCATTTGTTGGTACCTTGTAGAAACAGGGCGTGGCTTACGTAGTTAAGCCGTAAAAAGATTAAACTGTCTGAATCACTCATTCTAGCGAGCAGATTCAGACAGTTTTCTTGTTTCTAAGTATGCTTTTTTGATTCTTCGTGCATTTCCCTGTATAATAGCAATGTTTCGCACCAGAATATGTCGACAATTGTCGTTGAAAATAAAGAAAAAATCAGAAACGGAGTATATGAAGATGAGCAAGAATTTTTGGGCAACATTGCCAAAGCCCTTTTTTGTTTTAGCACCAATGGAAGATGTCACTGATGTGGTCTTTCGTCATGTCGTGAAAGAAGCTGGGGCACCAGATGTGTTTTTTACAGAGTTTACTAATTCAGATAGTTATTGTCATCCTGAAGGGAAAGACAGTGTGCGCGGGCGCCTCGTTTTTACAGAAGATGAACAGCCGATGGTGGCACATATTTGGGGAGATAAACCGGAATTTTTCCGTGAAATGAGTATCGGCGTAGCGGAGATGGGCTTTCAAGGATTAGATATAAATATGGGCTGTCCTGTGCCCAACGTGGCTGAGCGCGGAAAAGGCAGCGGATTAATTTTGCGCCCAGAAGTCGCGGCTGAATTGATTGACGCCGCCAAAGCAGGCGGCTTACCTGTTAGTGTCAAAACACGCATTGGGTTTACTGAAATGGCGGAAATGGAGGCATGGATCACGCATTTATTAGAGCAAGACATTGCGAATCTATCCATTCATTTGCGAACACGAAAAGAGATGAGCAAAGTGGATGCTCATTGGGAAGTCATTCCGCAAATTATGGCTATTCGGGACCGTGTCGCACCGCAAACGACAATTACGATTAATGGGGATATTCCCGATCGTCAAAAGGGCCTAGAATTAGCAGAACAATATGGTGTAGATGGCATCATGATTGGCCGGGGGATTTTTAAAAATCCTTATGCCTTTGAAAAAGAACCCAAAACGCATACGCCACAAGAATTGCTGGGCTTGCTACGTTTACAATTGGATTTGCAAGACAAGTATGCAGAATTGGTGCCTCGCTCCATCGTTGGGCTGCATCGCTTCTTCAAAATTTATGTCAAAGGCTTTCCAGGTGCCAGTGATTTAAGAGCACAATTAATGAATACAAAATCAACGGATGAAGTGCGCCAGTTGTTAGCGACGTTTGAAGCAGAACATGGTGTGCTTGACTAAATAAAAAAAGAGAGGAGGTAGCATTTTAGCTAATGCTACCTCCTCTCTTTTGAATGCTTAATGCGCAATCATTTCTTGGGCAATTTCTTGTTTGCTTAAGTCGTTTGGATAATACGTTGGCCAATTGTCCATTTCATTGAACAGACTTTCTTGGCTATCGCCGCCGAAGAAGATGTGGAAATGAGCGGCTTTCGTTGGTGCGATGTTGTGGTCGCTAAATTGGACGTATTTAAACCGCCCAGCATTGGCATCGTCTGTTTCAAAAAGGAAACGGACGCCCCGGTTACCTTTTGCATAGTTTAAAATTTTATAACCGGCTGCTTTATAGGTGAATTTTTGTGGTTTGCCATCGACCAGAAACTCGATGGTGGAATCAGTGATGTTGATGTGGTCGACATCGGTTTGATAGCCGGCATCATAGTAGGTTTTGTATTCGGCTGGTGTTTTATCTTTTTTCAGTTTCGCTTTGTAATCGAAGACTTGGTCTAATGTGCCATCTTTTAATAAAGGATAGACGGATTGCCAATTTCCAGCGTAATCTGTCAGTGTTCTCTCAGCCACCTCACTGTCTTTGAAATAGCCGTTAGCCACGGTTTTTTCTGTTTTTTCAGAGGTTTCTGGCTGAACCTCTTTCCCAGCTGTATCTGTTGTTTTTTTCAAAGCAGTTAAGTTTTCTTTCATTACAGAAAGATAATCTTCGCCATTGTCCATTTGTTTTTGTGTCAAACTTTCTAGCGGGTTTAGGACTTCCAATTGAACATTTGCTTCGTCAGCTAACGTTTTAGCAATTTTATCGTTGGCATTTTTTTCAAAATAAATATAGCGAATTTGGTTGTCTGTGACATATTTTTTCAACTCTGCCAAGCGCCCTGCGGTTGGCTCTTGTTCAGGTGTTAAACCAGCTATTGGCACTTGTTTTAAGCCGTAATCTAAGGCAAGATAACCAAATGCAGCATGTTGGGTAACAAAACTTTTTTGCTTAGCGTCTTTCAAAGCTGTTTGGAACTCTTTGTCTAAGGCTGTTAATTTTGTTAAGTATTTTTCTGCGTTTGTTTCAAATGTTTTGGCTTTTTTAGGGTAAAGTTTGACTAACTGTTCTTTGATGTTTGTGACTTCTTGGATGGCACGATGGGGTGAAACCCAAGTATGCGGATCTAATTCATGGTGGTGGCCTTCTTCGCCATGTTCGTGGTCATGGTCGTGTCCGTCTTCGTCACTGCCAGGAAGTAAGACCATGTTTTCGGTACCTTTAATGACGTTTGGGGCTCCTTTTTTCCAGCCTTTAGCAGCTTTTGGTACCCAAGATTCCATATTTTCATTGTGGTAAACGAAAACATCCGCATCATGGATGGTAGCCATATCTTTGGCGGATGGTTCATAATCGTGTGGTTCAGAACCAGCAGGGATTAACAATTTGACGTCTCCTTCATCGCCTACAATATTTTTAGTGAAATCGTACATAGGATAAAAAGTCGTGACAATGGATAGTTTTTCTTTGCCGTCAGCGGTTTTATCAGAGGTGTTTGTTTTGCCGCAAGCGCCGAAAAGGATTAGCGATAAGGCGGCTAACAGGGGAAGAGTAAATTTTTTCATAGGTGTGCTCCTTTAGTGAATTACGCAATTTTCTTTTGTTTATTGCGCTTATGTTCTTTAATGATTTTAAGTGCGCGTTTTCGTGTTTTGATGTTGGGACTTTTCAGTCGACGATAAGCGCTAGATAAGTCAGTTTTTTCCATTATATATAGGACCTCCATTTCGTAAAAAAATAATTTACGGAGTAGCTATTTTGTTGAGGGTTTGAAAGGTTTCTTGAATTTTTTTTGTCTCTAATTCTTTGCCAATTAGAACAATTGTCGTTTCTTGAGGGGGTTGATTCGTCATTTGAAAGGCCACTTGCTGGTTGACGCCTTGCATGGCAATGGCCAAGTCATGCTCCTGTAAGGCGAGAATCCCTTTGAAACGGTATAACTTTTCCTGATGTGTATACATTAACCAATCAAGCCAACGAGTGAAAAGAGGTTCGTTGAGGGCTGAGGACGCCGTTAACGTGAGGGAGTGAAAGGTATGGTGATGATGCTCGTGGGCGTGCTCATGCGGGGAATGAGTCATTTCGTGTTCTGTAAGTGTTGCCGTAAACTTATTTAATTGAAAAAAGTCACTAGCCAAAAGAGGCTCGTTGGCTTGAAAGGATAAAATATCAGCAAAAGGATTAATGGTACGAAGGGTTTCTTGGAACGTTGGTAGCTGAGTGCTGTCTGCTGGTTCCTTGACAGAAAAAAAGAGGCGATCTGCTAAGGCCAGTTGTTTGATGGCTTCGGCTTCTTGAAGCTGTTGTTGCCAATGATGCCCATCAACGACCGTTAAGAGACTGTCTATATAGAAATGATTTTTGATGTGCGGGGTCGTTAAAATTGTTTGAATGATTGGTTGCGGATCAGCAATGCCCGTTGTTTCTAAAATGACTTGGGCAATGGGTTGTTGTTCTTCTTGATACACTTCTAAGATTGCTGATAAAGAGGCAAGAAGATCTCCTCGTAAGCTGCAGCACATGCAACCGTTATTTAATTGAATAATTCGTTCCGTGGTTTGTAAAAGTAATGCGTGGTCAACGCCTGTTTGACCAAATTCATTTTCAATAATAATAATTTCTTCTTTAGGAAACGGTGACTGCGCAAGCGCATGGTTAATTAAGGTTGTTTTTCCTGCGCCTAAAAAGCCAGAAACAATGGTGATTGGAATGCCCATCAAGTTTTCCTCCTGTTATTTGACTTCAGTGAAAAGTGCGCGGCGCCGTAATTTTGGTGAATATTTTTTCAGCTGTAATTTTTCTGGTGTATTTCGTTTGTTTTTACTTGTTAAGTAAAGGCGCTCGCCAGTTTCAGCGCAAGCTAACGTAATGGTTTGGCGCATAGTACCGTCCTCCAATTTGATTTTTTTAATTGCGTATAAAAGATAAAGGGGGCTGCGAGGTCAGCCCAAATGCGACTGTCCTCGCTAGTTGTCTTTATCGAAATAATGAGTTACCAGCTTGCTTTTTTGACGCCAGGAATCAAGCCTTGGTGAGCCAATTCACGGAAACGAATCCGAGACATGCCAAATTTACGCATGTAGCCACGTGGGCGCCCATCTGTTTGATCGCGGAGTTTTAAGCGACTTGGATGAGCATCTTTTGGCAATTTGCTAAGACCTTCATAATCGCCAGCTTCTTTTAAGGCTTGGCGAATAGGCGCATATTTTGCAATCATTGCTTGTTGTTTTTTTGCTTTAGCAATTTTTGATTTTTTAGCCATAAGGCACTTCCTTTCTTTTTGGATTTATAAAATCTAAATCGTAATGGTTACGATTTGAACGGAAGTATATTATCAGGTGTTGCGTTGTTTGTCAAGTGAGAATTTTGTTTTTTTTTAGGACTTGCTAAGTTGAGAAGTTAGAAATGTTTGTTTTAGCGCTGTTTTGTAGTATCTTTTAAGAAAGAGTAAAAAGGAGTGAAGATGGCAATGGTAGAACGTTTGACGATTATTCGTGGTGTGGAAAAATTTGAATTACAAACGAAAACAGCGCGCTGGGTGTTAGCAAAAGAAGAGGGATATTCGCCAGTTCAAATGCTCGTTTCGGCAATTGGCGCTTGTGGGGGATACGTGTATCAATCCGTTTTGGAAAATTCGCACATTCCCTTTGAGTTTGAAAAAATAGAAGTCACGTATTCAAGAGAAGTAGAGAGACGCGCACAACCATTAAAACAGGTGACGATTCTCTTTTATGTGTCTGTTCCAGAAGCCTTTCAAGCACGGGCGACACGGTGTTTGAAGCTTGTCTCCCCAAACTGTCCAGTGATTCAATCATTGGCTGAAAGAATTACTGTCGAAGAAACAGTTGTATTTAAAAAGTAAACCATTAGAGACATTATCGTTACGAGCGTTTTTCCCTTTTTGGATGCCTCGTTTCTGAGAATGTCTTTTTTTAGAGGAGCGTGGGGAAATAGCTGTAGAAACAGGAAATTTTTAATTCATTTGTACAAAATAATACAGACAAAAAACAGATAGTGTTTTTTTCACAAATAAAAAGGTTGCTTTTTTTTCTGTTTTAGTAGATGATGTAAGTAGTTACATCTCTGATATAACGCTGTTTTTCGAAACGTGTGTTATTTTTTAATTCGTAATAGTTTTTTTAAATCGTTTCACAGAATTACTTTAATTGTTATACAGTTTTTTTAGTTGTTATAGTTTGTTTGTCGGCCTTTAGGAGGTAATCATGATTGAGTTAGTGAATGTGTCGAAAGTCTATCAAGAGACACACGCGTTAAAAAATATTCACTTTTCTGTCCAACCAGGAGAAATCGTTGGGATTGTTGGGAAAAGTGGCTCTGGCAAGTCCACGTTGTTACGTTTGTTGAATTTAATGGAACAACCGAGTGAAGGGGAGATTCGTATTGATGGCAGAAATGTTCAAACCTTCTCTAAAAAAGAAGTTCGCCAGCAGCAACAACAAATGGGGATGGTGTTTCAGCATTACAATTTGTTAGAAAATTTGAAAATTTATGATAATGTTGCGTTGCCTTTGAAACTTTTAAAAGAGAAACAGCCTGAAAAAATTGAGCGTTTATTAACGTTTGTTGATATGGCCCATAAGGCAGAAGCGTATCCTGCTCAGCTTTCTGGTGGGGAAAAACAGCGTGTCTCTATTGCTCGAGCGTTGAGCCGTAATCCAAAATGGTTATTATGTGACGAGGCAACGAGTTCATTAGATGAAGAAAATACAGAAAGTGTCGTTCGACTATTACATAAGACGCATCAGGAATTCCGGCCGACTATTTTCTTTGTCAGTCACGAATTAGAAACCGTGAAGCGCTTATGTAATCGTATCTTAGTGATGGAAAAAGGTCAGTTAATTGGCGAATTTCTGAATAATCCTCAGCAATATGAGGAAGAACCGCTTTCCTATTTAGAAAAAGTGGAAAGGAGTTTGCGTCCATGACTTTTTCAGAAACCTTTGCCGAATATTGGCCATCTATGCTGATTGGTTTAAAAGAAACAGGGATTATGATGTCGATTTCGATGGCTATCTGTTTGCTTGTTGGCTTGCCTTTAGGCTTAGGACTATTTTTGGCTAATCCGAAAGTCAAAGGGCATCAACCTTGGCTGTACTGGGTTTTAAATTTCATTGTAACTGTTATTCGCTCGTTTCCTTATTTATTATTTGTGATTGCGTTGATTCCAGTTACTCGTTCTGTTTTAGGAAAGGCGTTTGGCCCAATTCCTTCATCTGTGCCATTGAGTATTGTTGCGATCGCGATTTTTGCTCGCTTGGTCGAACAAGTGCTGTTGGATGTTCCAGAAGAAATTTATTTTTTAGCTAATTCGTTAGGTACCTCGAAAGTCCAATACATTTGGCACTTTTTATTGGTGGAAGCACGTAGCGGATTGGTCCTTGCTTACACAACCACGACAGTGAGTATGGTTTCATATTCCACGGTGATGGGTGTTGTTGGTGGCGGCGGGATTGGCGATTTTGCAGTTCGTGTCGGGTATCAACGGTATGAATACGGTATTATGTATGTTGCCATTGTGATTATGATTGCACTGGTCTTCATTTTACAAATGCTTGGGAACTTCATTGCCCAAAAACTAGACAAAAGAAAGTAGGAGGACAAAAGAATGAAGAAGTTTTATTTAGCAACATTCGCTGTTATTGCAACAGTTATTTTAGCTGCCTGTGGGGGAAATAAACAAGCAGACCAGAAAGAAGACAAGGAGATTACCGTGGCCGTGCAATTGGAATCTTCAAAAGATATCTTGGAGATTGCCAAGAAAGAAGCTGAGAAAAAAGGGTACAAAATTAACATTATGGAAGTGAGCGACAATGTTGCCTACAACGATGCCGTGCAACATGACGAAGCGGATGCTAATTTTGCGCAACATCAACCTTTCATGGAAATGTTTAACAAAGAGAAAAAAGCTGATTTAGTGGCTGTGCAACCGATTTATTATTTTGCTGGTGGTTTCTATTCAAAAGAATACCAAGATGCGAAAGATTTACCTGAAAATGCCAAAGTGGGGATTCCTAGCGATCCAACCAATGAAGGTCGTGCTTTAGCAATTTTAAATGCAAACGGCGTGATTAAATTAAAAGAAGGTGTCGGCTTTAATGGCACGGTGGCAGATGTCGTGGAAAATCCTAAAAACATCACTTTTGAAAGCATTGATTTACTGAATTTAGCTAAAGCCTATGATGAAAAAGACATCGCTATGGTGTTCTGCTACCCAGCCTACTTAGAACCTGCTGGTTTAACAACGAAAGATGCGATTTTGTTAGAAGATGAAGAAGCAAGTAAACATTACGCATTGCAAGTTGTGACACGCAAAGGCGAAAAAGATAGCGAAAAAATCAAGGTTTTAAAAGAAGCGATGACAACAAAAGAAGTTGCTGAATACATCAAGAAAAATTCTAAAGGTGCCAATATTCCTGCGTTTTAATGAATAGAAAAAATGAAGCCTCTTTTTTGAGAAGCTTCATTTTTTTCTTTTCTTTGATTTATAGTATAGTTAATAGGAAGGAGGTGCCGGTGTGGTCGAATTATTTATTTTAATGATGGAACGGGTAGGCTTAATTATTTTACTGGCCTTTCTTTTAGTGAATGTGCCTTATTTTAAGCGTGTTTTATTAAGTCGTGAAAAAATGTCTTCAAAAGTTCAATTGATTTTGATTTTTGGTTTATTTGCTATTATTTCTAATTTTACAGGTATCGAAATCGCTAAGAATCAGATTGTTCCCAATAATTTACTAACCTATTTAAGCAGCAATGCTTCCATTGCGAATACGCGTACGTTAGTAATTGGCGTTTCTGGATTAGTGGGTGGTCCGATTGTCGGCAGTACGGTTGGTTTAATTGCTGGCTTTCATCGGGTTATTCAAGGCGGGGGGCATAGTTTCTTTTATGTGCCTGCTTCTTTAATTGTTGGCTTAATTGCCGGTTTTTTAGGGAGCCGCATGGCAAAGCAAACCGTTTTTCCGTCTGCCGGCTTTTCTGCCATTGTCGGAGCGTGCATGGAAATGATTCAGATGATTTTTATTTTCTTTTTCAGCGGTGATCTATCGGATGGGGCCACGTTGGTTCGTTTTATTGCGCTGCCGATGATTTTGTTAAATAGCGTAGGAACGTTCATTTTTATGTCGATTCTAACAACGACATTGAAACAAGAAGAGCAGGCCAAAGCGGTTCAGACGCACGATGTTTTGGAATTAGCAGCGGAAACACTGCCATATTTTCGAGAAGGCCTCAATAAAAATTCCAGCAAAAAAGTTGCGGAGATTATTAAGCATTATACAAAAGTCAGTGCGATTAGCATGACAAACAGTCATCAAATTTTAGCTCATGTTGGCGCAGGAAGCGATCATCATATTCCAGAGCTAGAAGTCATTACAGAGCTTTCTCGGGAAGTGTTACGGACGGGCCGAATGACCATCGCACATGCCAAAGAAGAAGTCGGTTGTTCGGACCCTAATTGTCCGTTGCAAGCGGCGATTGTGATTCCATTATTTTCCCATCAGCAAATTGTTGGCACCTTAAAAATGTACTTTACGGATCCAGCGCAGTTAACGCATGTCGAGGAACAGTTAGCAGAAGGTCTTGGGACAATTTTTTCTTCACAAATTGAATTAGGTGAAGCGGAAGTACAATCAAAATTACTTAAAGAAGCTGAAATTAAATCCTTGCAAGCGCAAGTGAACCCGCATTTCTTCTTTAATGCCATCAATACTATTTCCGCATTAATGCGGAAAGACAGTGAAAAAGCGCGGAAACTATTGCTCCAATTAAGTAAATACTTTCGAGGCAACTTGCAGGGAGCCGTGCAAACTACAATCCCAGTTTCACAAGAACTAGAACAAGTAAAAGCCTATTTGTCATTAGAACAAGCACGGTTTCCGAATCGTTATCAAGTAACATTTGACGTGGAAGAAGCGGTTGCTTCAGAAAAAGTACCGCCGTATGCGATTCAGGTGTTAGTGGAAAATACCATCAAGCATGCATTTGGCAGCCGGAAGGAGAACAATCAAGTCCGGGTAGTGGTCAAAGCAAAACAACACAAATTACATGTGGATGTGTATGACAATGGGCAAGGGATTCCTGAAGAACGCCGCTTGCTATTAGGAAAGACGACAGTGACTTCGGAAAAAGGCACCGGCACGGCACTGGAAAACTTGTCCCGCAGAATGGCGAACCTTTATGGATCAGAAGGTTGTTTTTTAATTGAAAATTTAGAGACAGGCGGGAGCCATGTTCATTTAGAAATCCCGATGGAACAGGAGGAATTAGATGCACGTATTAATCGTTGATGATGAGCCCTTAGCACGAGAAGAATTGAGCTATCTTGTTTCCCAACATCCGCAAGTGACGAGCGTTGCAGAAGCGGATTCTGTGGCGGAGGCAATGGAAGAGATGATGGATCAAAAGCCAGATCTGTTATTTTTAGATATTCATTTGACTGATGAAAGCGGGTTTGATTTAGCGGAAAAATTAACCCATCTTAAAAAAGCGCCCTACTTGGTCTTTGCAACCGCCTATGATCAATATGCGTTAAAGGCCTTTCAAGTGAATGCAAAAGATTATATTTTGAAACCTTTTGAAGAAGAAAAAATAACACAAGTCATTGAAAAAGCATCGAAAGAAATGGGTCAAGCTGTCCCAGAAAACACTGCCGAAAAAGGACCAAAATCTGAAGCAATACCTATTCAAGGGGAAGACCGCATTTATCTTGTGGCGCCAGAAGATATTTACCTCGTTTCTGTCGAAGAACGGCAACTGAGCATTTTTGTAGATCAACAGGTCTACAAGATGACAGGGACCCTCAACAGTATCGAACAGAAATTACCTGCCACGCTCTTTATTAAAACGCATCGAAGTTTCATCTTGAATCGAACAAAAATTCAAGAAATTCAGCCGTGGTTTAATAACACGTTGCAAGTAATTTTAACCAACGGCTCAAAAGTACCTGTTAGCCGTTCATATGTCAAAGAATTTAAAGAAAAACTTGGCTTAAGTTAAAAAATCACCACTTGAAATGTCGAATGCATTTCAAGTGGTGATTTTTGCATTTGGTGAAGAAATTCTGGCATTTCATGAAAAAAAGCCCTTAAAAAAACGTTTTCTTTATATACTTAACCCATAGAAAACAGACAAAAGGGAGCGAAGAAGAATGGAAAAGAAAGTATATTCATTTTTACAACAAGCAGCAGTTTTTGCCATTATTATGTTAATCGCCAACGGCTTGGCGTTCATTTCCCCAATACCAATGCCTGCTTCAGTAATTGGCATGGTGTTATTGTTCATTGGTTTATGTACAAAAGTTGTTAAATTGGAGCAAGTGGAAGGGCTAGGTAATAGCTTATCAACGGTTATTACATTTTTATTTGTTCCTTCAGGGATTTCCTTAGTTAATTCTTTAGGGATTATGCAACAATTTGGCGTTCAAATTGTTTTTGTTATTTTAGTAGCAACATTAGCGTTACTAGCAACAACTGGTTGGACGGGCGCCTTTTTATTGCATATGAAAGATGCTCGAAAAGAAAAAGAACCCGCAGCAACGAAGAAAGCGAAAGGAGAGGTTCGCGCATGAATCCGTATGTTGGCATTATTATTTCATTAGCTGTATTTGGCATAGGTACTTGGTTGTTTAAAAAAAGTAAAGGTTTCTTCTTATTTACGCCATTATTCGTTGCGATGATTTTAGGCGTTGTCGTTTTAAAAGTAACAGGAATTAGTTACGAGCAATACAATGAAGGTGGCAAATATATCAGCTTCTTTCTAGAGCCTGCGACAGTAGCGTTTGCGATTCCTTTATATAAAAAGAGAGACGTGTTGAAAAAATATTGGTTAGAAATTTTAACGGCGTTAACAATTGGTTCTTTTGGTTCGCTAGTGGCTGTTTATTTTGCAGGAAAAGTGATTGGCATGGATAATCATTTAGTGGCCTCAATCTTACCACAAGCAGCTACAACAGCGATTGCCGTACCTATTTCTCAAACTGTTGGCGGCATTGCTTCCATTACGGCGTTTACTGTAATCTTCAATGGTGTACTAACCTATGCCTTGGGCCGAATTGCATTGAAATGGTTTAAAATTAACAATCCAATCGCCAAAGGTTTAGCTTTAGGTGCGGCCGGACATGCCCTAGGTGTGGCAGTTGGCATAGAAATGGGCGAAACAGAGGCTGCTATGGCTAGTATTTCTGTCGTAGTGGTTGGTGTAGTTACTGTTTTAGTAGTTCCTTTCTTTGCAACGGTCATTGGTCTATAAAAAAGTGGGCTTCCCCACTCTTTTATGAGTAGCTAATTTCTATCAGCTAGCAGTCTCTGCTTATTCTGTTCCCGCCGTTTATCAATTTTTAAGCCTGGGACAAAAATCCAAAGTGATTTTTGTCCCAGGCTCTTTTGTGTTGTTTACACGATTTTTTGAGTATAGATAGGGCGCGTGGAAGGATTGACCAGTCTTTTTATAGAATGGTTGCTCCTAAAGTTTGTTTAAAGTGGCGTAACGCCCATTCGTGTCCTTGTTCATCAAAACTAGCAACGGCGCGTTCAGGAATCATTAATTGATAGCCTAAATTATAGGCATCGACAGCCGTATGCAACACGCAAATATCTGTACAAACACCAGTTAAACAAAGCTCTGTAATTCCTCGTTCTCGTAATCGAATGTCCAAATCTGTACCACTAAAAGCAGAATAGTACCGTTTGTCCATCCAATAAATGGTTGCCTCATTTTTGTGAGCTTGATAAAAATCAGCTAGCGAGCCAAACAGATTACGCCCGTCAGTTCCTAAGACATTGTGGGGCGGGAAAAGTTTATTTTCAGGATGATAGCGATCTAGGGGGTCATGCCCATCAATGGCAAAAACCACAAAATCGCCATTGTCAAAATAGTGCTTTGTTTGTTGAACAAGGGCCGTTTCAATGGCTTGTCCAGCGGCACCAGTGGTTAGTTTTCCGTCTGTGGCGACAAAATCATTCGTATAATCAATGGAAATCAGAGCTTTCATTTGGCAACCTCCTAAAGGTTAAAGTCATTTTGTTCATTTTACAGCTTTTAAGAAAGCATTTCAAATGATAAAAGTACATCAAATTCTAAAAAAGCTGTTTCAAAATAAACGCTTTGGCTAAAAAACATGCTATAATTTTGCTACAAATTAAAGCAGGTGAATAGAGTGAAAAGAAAAATCGTACGTTTTATCCTTTGGTTGTTAGGAATCATTGTGGTTATTTGCTTAGGTGTGTTTCTCGCCTTTCAATTATCCCCTAAGCCAGGCGCTTGGGTCATCAACCAGTTATTCGCAGGCGAAGTTGAAATAAAAGATTCAGCTTCCTATGATAAAGCATTACCCAATGTCCAATTTCAAGAAAATCAAACATACCCTTCTTCAAGAAAAAAGAATACCTTTGATTTGTATTATCCCCAAACGTCAAAACAAGCGGTACCAGTCGTTTTATGGGTCCATGGTGGTGGCTATGTGGGAGGAGATAAGTCTGGGATGAAAGAGTTTGCGACACGTTTAGTGGCTGATTCCTCAGTTGCCTTTATTTCAATGAATTATGAATTAGCACCAGACGCACCTTATCCAAGCCAGCTCCAGCAGGTCAATGAACTTGTTCAATTTTTATTAGAAAAGAAACAAGCGTATCCCATGTTAGATTTATCTAAGCTTTTTATTGGCGGGGACAGTGCGGGTGCACAGATTGCTCTACAATATGCAACAGTTCAAACCAATGCCAACTATGCCAAAGAACTAGGGATGACTGCAGCATTGCCGGCTAGCCATTTAAAAGGCACGCTCTCGTATTGTGGTCCGGTGGATTTGAAACAAATGGCCAACCAACAAAGTGATAATCGTTTTATGAAATTTTTCGTTAAAACAGTGGCTTGGTCCTTGCTCGGCACTAAAGACTGGCAGACGAGTGCAGAACTGCAAGAAGTGAGTTTAGTGGATAAAGTCACCAAAGAATTTCCCCCGACGTATCTAACAGATGGCAATAGCTTTTCATTCCAAGAGCAAGGACTAGCCTTGGTTCAGCGGTTAAAAACTTTAAATGTTCCAGTTTCAGCTCTCTTTTTCAAAGATAAGAAAGCAACGATCACCCACGAATATCAATTCGACTATCAAACAAAAGAAGCTAAACAATGTTACCAAGAAACAGTCCAGTTTGTGAATACGTATAAATAAACAGAGGCCTTAGAAATATTTCTAAGGCCTCTGTTTATTTATTTTTGTCATTTTTTCAGCTGAGAAATATGTATAAATTAAACAAAAATGTTTATTTAATGATGTTTACATGAGAAAAAATCCGTGCTATACTACGAACTCGTTTGTTAATTTTAATGTTAAAAACAACGTTTTTGTTATTTTTGTGAACAAATTAACATTTTTATCTTACAAAAACAGCAAAAAATTCGTTTAGTTAACAAAAAGAAAATTAAAAAATAAATTTTTTTTTTGAAATTAAGAAAATATCTTTAAAAAAATCAGAAGAAAACTTCGTATACTTGAGCCATAGGTTGGTTGTGGAAAGTTTACTTCGAGGGAGGAGTGATGAAGTTAATGAAAAAGAAAATCGCTGTTTTATTGGCAACTTGTTTACTTGTACAACCATTTTTATCTGTTTCAGCGTGGGCGATTGAAGGGGAGCAACAAACAGAACGTACGCAGACACAGCCAAAAACAGCAAAAACCAGTACAAGTGAAGCAACAAAAGAAAGCAGCGCACATTCTATAGAACAGTCATCAATGACGGAATCTAGTGCTATCACAGAAAAAGTAACCACCTCTTCCACAGAAATAAAACCAAGCGAAGAGCAGAAGCAAATCACGTTGACCTTTGAAACAACGGATCAAGCTTTGTTTCAAAATGATGCCAAAAGTTATCAAGTGGTAAAAGAAAAAAATCAGCCACTTCGGACAGAAGAATTACCAAAATGGGCGAATAGTGAGGAAAATGCGACTTTCGTTGGCTGGTCTTACCAAGGAAAAACATATACAAATGAAGAACTTCTTCAATTAGAGTTTTCAGAAGATACACAACTTACGGCTGTCTTTAAACAGAAACTGACACGCATGGCCAGAGCTGTTTCAGTTGATCAGTCCATTGCGGACACAATTGCTCCTGCGGATAAAACAAAAGTGATTGTTGTGCCAAGTCCTGCAGGAGATGGAGCAGCGTACAAAGAATATGCATCGACAGAGGCTGGCTTGAAAGAAGCCTTGTTTGATTTGTATCAACAGGGGAACAATGGCGATTTCACTCTTTATATAGGAAACAATATTACGACGAGTGCGGCGACCACCGCTAAAGTGATTCCTGACACCGTTACGGCAAGTAATATGACCTTTTACGCCTTGCAAGGCAAGGTCAATCATTTAGTGATTACTGGAAACAGCGCGGATCCGATTAGTATGGATCAAACGGCGCCAACGGGTTCTAAGACGTTAGGATTTAATCAAAATATCTATTTTGGCTCAAACATCACTTTGAGAAATCTAAACTATACAGGTACGAATATGTATTTAAATGGTTACAGTTTGAACTTGAATGGCGGTTCTAGTGGAAACGGTCTGACCGTATACGGTGGAACGGATACAGGAGATGTTTCAGGAAACCCAACTTTAACAGTAAATAGTACAGGTACAGGGACATGGAATTTCTATGGCGGAAACCAAAATGGTGGTAATTTAGCTGGAAATCCTACGATTGTTATTAACAATACACGGAGCGGACTAAATACATTAAGTGGGGGCGCCAATATTGGGACAGTGACTGGGAATACTTCATTGGTTGTCAATGATTCTGGTGGCAGAATTGCTTCAATTTATGGGGGCGGTTATGGGACCAACGCAACCAACACAGCGAATGTTACTGGTAACGTCTCAACAAAGGTTGCGATTACGAATGCTGCTACAGGTTTCCAATTAAGTACGTATTATGGCGGTGTTCAATACGGAAATATTGGTGGAAAAGTAACAAACGATATTTCTGGATATGGCCGTTGGTATACAGCGGGTCAACGTTTTATTGGTGGCTCTTCCCGTGGCGATATAGGAACGAATCGTACGACTGATGGAATTACTACAAATTTAAATACACAGTTGTATAGTGCGGGTCGTGCAGATTTTGAAGGAGGCAACCAATATTCTGGAACGATCATCGGAGATATTACGAATGTGGTTACAGCAGGAACGAATTCCGCTGGTGGTATTAATGATTTTAACGGCGGTGCTGGTAACAATGTTTCGAAATTTAACAAGAGTCAAATTGGGGCCTCAAATGAAGCAACGTATGATGCTTATACACCACAACAAAGAGCAGAATTAGCCAAATCAGCAGCAGCTTTTAAAGTTTTTGGAAATATTTCTTCTAAATTAGTCAGCGGTTCGTTTAATAATGGTGCAATTTACTCAACTGCAGCTGGCCGCGGCGGCTATATTGAAGGAAATACAACAATTGAAGTGGGAACAGCGAATGGTGATGGGTCTTTAGGTGGCGATGGTATGGCTTATTCAGGCGCAAAACCGACGAGTTTAGATTATTCAACGACCGATAAAAGTCGTGGGTATAGTTCAGGTTGGGATATTGTTGGTGGCGGCGGCTATCCTGCTAGTAATGATACTTGGGATATCTATATAAAAGGAGATACTAAGACTGTTTTAAATAATACCATTGCTCGCTGGACATATGGTGGCTCTTTTTCAGGTGTCGTTGAAGGCAATACTTCTAACACATTGAATGGCGGGATTGCTGACACATTAGAAGGAACAGGCTATCAAGCAGCTCGAGTTTATGGAAACGGTCAAACAATCGTTAATAATGGTCAAGTCGATTGGTTTCTTTCAGGCGGTGGCTGGAATGATGCCAAAAATGTTGGGAATGTCGGTGTAACGGTTTATGAAGGAGTAATTAATGCTTCGATGGGCGCTTCTTATGGAGCAAGCGGTGGCCATACAATTACTGGTAATTCAGACAATCGCATCTACGGAGGAAATTTCTCAGGAACTCCTCGGACAGGCGCGAACGGTTTTTCAGGTGGGATTACCAATGCGGGCTCACTTCTTGGAAATGCCAAACTCTTAATTGATTTAAGAAATTACAACGGAGAGTTTAAGTTGCCTGGTAATACCTACATTACTGGTGGTCGGCCCTATGGTCAAAATACGACACTAGGAACGGATGAATCAAACACAATTACTTTAAATATTTTCACTAAAACAGGTGTGGAATCTCTAAATGGGGCCAGCATTTACGGTGATGGTGGAACCAATGCTGCGTATACCAAGAACGGCAAGATTACAATGAATATTCAAGCAGCGGGTTCTAGTATTGGAAATTTATATGCGACACAGTATTCCAATATCAGTGGCGGAAAAATCTTACGTGATGTTACCGCAAATGTTCAAGGTGCAGTTAGTATTAACGGTTTATCCGGTGGTTCATCAACAGATAATTTCACTAATGCAATTGTGAATGCTAGTTCAAATAAAGTGGCCTTTAACTTTGGGACTAACGTTGACGGCACCGATAACTATCAAACAGAACCACTAAATGCGACAGGCTTAGGCGTTGTCAACTTTACGGAATTAAATGTCACCAATGGCATTAAATTAATGGCTAATGGTGGGAACATCAAAAATGGCGTTTCTGCTACTGCCGCGAACCACAGTACGACTTACAATGAATTCGGATCAATTCATCTATCTAAAAACGCTGGAATTGGGATCACCAACACGGCCAATTTAATCTCAGCTAGCAAACTAACGGTTCAGGATCATGCAACATTAGAAACAATTCCTGGTACAGGTAAGGTAAACATTGCGGATTTTGAAGCTGTCGATCCAACAAAAGATGAACTTTTATGGATTAAACCAACGACAGATACAACTGCTTTGGTGGATAGCACAGGGACTTGGTTTGGAAATGTCAAAGCCTATCAGGTCTTGACGATTAATCCAACGGTCAATAATGCTACAAAACTTACGCCAACAACGTTTCATGGGATTGAAAAAGCGACTGGAAAAACATTTATTGGCGATAACGATGTGACCAAGGGCGCCAATGGCTATGGAATAGCAATTCCTGGCTCTATCATCGATTATGAAGTGGAAACGCCTGGAATTGTGGCAGGTGCAGGTACTATTTCTCATGATGTAAAAGAGGTCAAAGCCGGCAATGCGCCATTAACCTTACAAGCGTGGGGCACCGAAGTAGCTGGACAAAAAGTTCAAAAAGGACGTTTGATGATTCCGACCTCAAGTGCTTTAACACCAACCCTAAGCTTCCTTCCTGACGAAGTAACAGGTTCTTGGTTGCACCAAGGAACGGTTAAATCTAGTGAAGTTGGGAGCGCGATAGAGCAAATTCCAGAGCAGAAAGATACCACCCCGCTTTCATGGAAAGCGACGAATATGAACTACAGTTATCAGGTGAAAGTTCAATTTTCAAATAAAGTGGAACTTTCGGGGCAATCGGTGATTGTCACAGAAGATGAGGCAGCGCAACTAACGACTGTCGATAAAGTAATAGAAATGCTCGGTGCAAAAGGTCGGCCGTTTTTCAAGACCTCATTAAAAGAGACGGATTTACCACAAATTCAAGCGCCGTTAGCAGAAAAAACTGTATCGCGGACACATGATATTCAATTAGAAGCAGGGACGTCAGGAGATAATTTGCAAAACAAAACGGTTCATTTAGTTGTTGTGAAAAATGAAAGTGTCCTTGCCAAAGATCGTTCGTTTGCTTTGTATGCGACAAGTGCGCATTTGAAATTAAAAGAAGCAAATGGCTTAACGAATTCAGACGAGTTGGCACAATGGACACAAGCAACGGTGATTTTCGCAGATGGTCGGGCCAATCAAACACCAAGTCTTGATGCCGCAACCTTCCAAGCCATTCAGCAAGCGAAACCAGAAGAATTAGCCAAAACGGTGCCAGCCAATTATCAATTTACAGAAGCTGGTGAAACGTTAAATAAAAAAGTCAATGTGTCTATTTCAGGTGAATTAACGTTAGAAAAAGTACCTAAAACAATTGATTTTGGCAAACAAAAAATTTCTGCCAAGCCAGAAGTTTACTGGCCAACTCTTTCAGATGATTTAGTCGTTCAAGACACACGCGGGACAGAAAGTACGCCTTGGAAACTGAATGTTCAGGTAACGAATCCCTTAACGAACGGCACAAATCAATTGGAAGATTTGTCATTGGTTACAGACAAAGGAGAATTTTTACTCAATAAAGGAGATACGGTTGTTACAGAAAATGAAGGCTCCGGTTCAGGTAGTTATACAATTAACCAAGGTTGGGGTGCGGCAAACCAACGGGGACTTAAACTATCTGTGCCAGTCGAGAAACAAAAAGTTGGCGAATTCAAAGGGACATTGTCATGGTCATTAGTCATGGCACCATAACAAGGAGGAGAGAAGTGAGATGAAAAAATACCTTTTGCTTAGTTGTTTTTTAGGTCTTTTCAGCTTCTGTCATTCAGACACTGCGTTTGGGGAAGCAGCTTATGAAAATAGTGGTGTTGTCTCCTTTTATGGAACGTATGAATATCCCACAGAAGAGTCGACAACAGCGACTAGTAATTCTTCCACAACGACCGAACCCACCAAGCCAGCTGACGGAGGCGCTTCATCCGTCCTTTCTTCTGGCGTATATGGATCGCGACAAGGAAGATTACCAGCGACAGGTACCACCAATCAAGCACCATTTATTTATTTGGGAATCAGCCTTATCACTATAGGCATATTATTTATTAAAAGGAGAAGAGAAGATGAAAAAAACAGTATTAGCAGTAGTAGGGATTGTAGGATTTAGCGGTGTCCTAGCGACACAACAAGCATTTGCGGAAGACATTAACGTGAACTATACAAGTAATGGCGCCATTACATTTGAACCAGATACAGATCCAACGAAGCCAGTTAACCCAACCAATCCAGATGAAAAAGTTGAACCAGAAGATCCAACTGACCCAACTGGACCAAAACCAGGGACTGCAGGCCCCTTATCAATTGACTATGCTTCAAGCTTTCAATTTGGCGCCCAAAAAATCACTTCCGATACGAAAGATTATTACGCACAAATTCAAACATTTAAAGATGGGACAACAGGTCCCAACTATGTTCAGGTAACGGATAAACGCGGGACACAAGAAGG
Organism: Enterococcus sp. AZ104; assembly: GCF_050546705.1. Classification (NCBI taxonomy): domain Bacteria; kingdom Bacillati; phylum Bacillota; class Bacilli; order Lactobacillales; family Enterococcaceae; genus Enterococcus; species Enterococcus sp. AZ104. The sequence goes on along the minus strand of NZ_CP172952.1, from coordinate 2,615,247 downwards.
CTGGACGTTAAGCGCTGTACAAAATGCGCAATTCAAAACAGCCCAAAATGAAGAATTAGTGGGGGCCGCTTTATCGATTGCCAATGCAGGTGTGACATCGATTGTTGATGCCGCATACGCGCCAACACCAACAGCAGCACATACCTTTGTTCCTGGAACAGAAGTAGAATTAGTCAAAGCAGAAGATGGCAAAGGAATGGGGACTTGGGTCTATCGTTTTGGGAAAGATGCGACAGAAGGTGCTACTGCCGTGAAATTAAATGTCCCAGGTAAAGCGATTAAATTAGCAAAAGAATATCGTACGACCTTAACATGGACATTGAAATCTGTACCAACGAATGTTGGAGGCTAAGTAAATGAAAAAAACAGTCGTCTACTCCTTGTTATTCGGAACAATGTTGCTTGGCGCCACTGTTCCTGCTGAAGCGGCGACAGTCGTTTTTGATAGCGAACAGTCGATTGTTTTTACCCCAAGCACAGATGGGACGGATCCAGTAAATCCAGAAAATCCCGATCCAGAAAAACCAGTTCGACCAGTCGATCCAACGAATCCTGATGGACCTAATCCAGGCACACCTGGGCCACTTTCCATCGATTATGCCTCAAGTTTGGATTTTGGGAGTAATGAGATATCGAATAAGGATCAAACGTATTTTGCCAGAGCGCAAACCTATAAAAATCCAGATGGTTCAGCAAGTGAATTGGCAACTGCTAATTATGTACAAGTAAGTGATTTACGGGGAACCAATGCTGGCTGGGTTTTAAAAGTGAAACAAAATGGTCAATTTCGTAATGCAGAAACATTACACAAAGAATTAACAGGCGCCACCGTCGCCTTTACTGAGCCCAGTGTGCGCTCAAATGCGACGGACGTATTGCCGCCAACTGCTACCGCAAACATTCAATTAGATGCTGCGGGCGCAGAAACTGTTGTCATGCAAGCCCCAGAAAAGACCGGCGCCGGAACGTGGATCACGCTGTGGGGGCAAGCAGAAAAAGTGACCGAAAAAAATCAACAAGGACAGCAAGTAAATGCCACGATCACACGGGCAATCTCACTAACTGTTCCCGGGAAAACCCCTAAGGATGCAGTACAATATAAAACAACATTGACTTGGCTACTTTCAGATGTACCAGTAAATAATGGAGGGAAATAAATGAAAAAGACAAAAGTAATGACATTGATGGCAACCACAACTTTAGGCGCATTGGCACTTGTACCAATGAGTGCATTAGCAGTCGACGGTGGTGAATACCAAACAAACGGAGCGATTCAATTTGCACCAAATACGAACCCAACGAATCCAGTTGATCCGACGAATCCAGATCCGGATAAACCAATTACGCCAGTTGATCCAACTGATCCGACAGGGCCTAAGCCAGGGACAGCAGGTCCGTTATCCATTGACTATGCATCTAGCTTATCTTTTGGGGAACAAACGATTACCTCAAAAAATATGACCTACTATGCAGAAACACAAAAATACAAAGATAACGCTGGTGCCGACCAAGAAGGCCCAAACTTTGTTCAAGTCTCAGATAATCGTGGGACTGAGACAGGTTGGACGCTAAAAGTAAAACAAAATGGTCAATTCAAAACTGAATCCAACCAAGAACTAACAGCGACCAAAGTAACTTTAAGCAACGGACGCGTGGTTTCAGCTTCACAATCTGCAAAACCAACGACAGCGCCAGCTACGATTGAATTAAACCCAACTGGGGCTGAATCAGTGGTCATGGCTGCTGGCGATAAAGAAGGTGCGGGTACGTACTTAATGAGCTGGGGCGATAGTGTAGATACCGCTAAAACAAGTATTTCCTTAGAAGTACCTGGTTCAACCACAAAATATGCGAAAAAATACACGACAACTTTTACTTGGACTTTGACAGATACACCTGCTAACACAGGAAACTAAGAACGACAGCATACACGCAAGATCGGGATATAAGTCAAAAATTTTTGGCTTATCTTTCGGTCTTTTGGTGCTTATAATACAACAAAGAATGACAGACATAGGAGAATGAATATGAACAGATGGAAAGTATATGCAACGGTAATCGCTTGTATGTTATTTGGCTGGATTGGCGTGGAGGCGCACGCTTCTGAATTTAATTTTGCGGTCACACCAACAATTCCCGAAAATCAAGTGGACAAATCAAAAACCTACTTTGACTTAAAAATGGCGCCTGGTGCCAAACAAACCGTAGAAATTCAGTTACGCAATGATACAGATGAAGACATTACCATTGAAAATACGGTGAACTCAGCGACAACAAATTTAAATGGCGTAGTAGAATATGGCCAAAACGGGATCAAACCTGACAAAACTTTACGCTTTAACTTAAAAGATTATGTGGAAACACCGAAAGAAATCATCTTGCCGAAGCATTCCCAAAAGACCTTACCTTTAACCATCACGATGCCTAAAGATTCTTTTGATGGCGTGATGGCTGGCGGCATAACACTCAAAGAGAAAAAGAAAGAAACCACGACTTCTGCGGATCAATCAAAAGGGTTAGCTATTAATAATGAATACTCCTATGTTGTGGCTATTATTCTTCAGCAAAATGAGACAAAGGTTCAACCAGATTTAAAATTACTAGGGGTTAAACCAGGCCAAGTCAACGCGCGAAACGTCATCAATGTTTCTTTACAAAACCCACAAGCGGCCTACTTAAACCAATTACATTTAATCAACACTGTTTCAAAAGGAGGCGAAACGCTTTACCAATCCGATACTGAGGATATGCAAGTGGCGCCAAACTCTAACTTTAGTTACCCAATTTCTTTAAAAGGGGAACGATTAACGCCAGGGAAATATGTCTTGAAATCAACGGCCTATGGTGTAAAAGATGAAAAGGGCACCTATCAAGTCAAAGGCGCCAATGGTGAAGAACGGTACCTGTACAAATGGGAATTTACAAAAGAATTTACTATTTCTGGGGACGTCGCTAAAGAATTAAATGAAAAAGACGTAACCATTAAAGGAACTAATTGGTGGTTGTATCTACTGATTGCATTAATCATTCTAGCGCTGCTCTTATTGATTTTCTTCTTGTATCGTAAAAAGAAAAAAGAGGAAGAACAACAATCTGAGTAATAAAAAGGGCTATCTATTGACAAAAAGGGTTTTCCTTGTAAAAGTAAAGGTACTTTTACAAGGAATTGCTTCCCATAAAGTAGAGGTAGAGAGAGTGAGAAGCCATGAGAAAAAAGTATCTTTTTTTATTTAGTTCTTTGCTAATTTTTACGGCTGTCGAAATAGAACCAATTCAAACATTGGCGACACCTATTTATAATCCCTTAGAACCAACGGAAGAAATTCAACCAAAACCAGAATCAATCACCCCTCAGGAAAAGTCAGAACCGGAACAACCTGCGCCGACCCCTCCGGAAGATCAAAAAACTACGGTTCCTTCTGAAGAAAAAAAGCCTTCACCCAAGAAAAAAGACAAACCTGTGGAGAAACCGGCAATGTCAAAAGAAAAAAAGAAACAAACAAAAGAAACAACGGCTTATCCCTTACAAGTGAATAAAGATTTTGTCTTTCCTAACGGACTTGGTGCAGGCGGCGATGAAGAATCTGAAAGCTATTTAGCAGCGGTTGGGTACTTTCTTTCAGGAAATGGATTGTATGGGAAAAAAATGGATGTGAGAGAAGTCTATGATATTGATGATGTTTTTAAATAAAGTTGATAAAAGAAAAATCGCCTTATTTCAGTTACTGGAAAATGCACCGATGTTAACAGAGTCAAAAGAAACTGTAATGCAGGAGTTAGAATTATCTGAATTTATCGTGAACAAAACGGTCGCTGAATTAAATGCCGATTTTATTGAATTTGGTTTATCAGAGGATTTTCAAATTGTGAGCGATGGTATTTTCTTAACTCTTAATGAATCAGGAACGGAAACTTCCGATACTTTGATTGATTGCTATATTAAAGAGTCGTTACGTTTTGCTATGTTTCAAGATTTCTTTTTTCAGCGTTTTGATTCTGTGAATGAGTTTGCTTTAGAACACTTTGTTAGTCACACATTGGCTTATAAGGAGTTCAAGGAATTAAAGAAAATGCTGGAAAATTATCAAATTACAATTAATAAAGAATTTCACTTGGTGGGAAATGAAACCAATTTACGCGAAGTAACAACACTGGTTTTTTTACAATTATACCAACGTGATTTTTCATTGTACGGTAAAAAAGTTTTAGAGCAGATTCGGAACTTTGAGCTATTTTTTTCTGAGAAGGTACATCTTAATCAACGTGCGGGCTATGCACAAGCTAAATGTTTTCATTTTTTGGCGGTTTCTTTAGTACGAACGCAGCAACAGTTTTATGTAGAGAAAAAAGTAGATTCGCAAGTGTTAAAACAATTAGCCGGTGACAATCAGCAGAATGTTTTCAATTGGTTAGAGAGTCTTCAAGTCCCAGAACCACAACGAATAAACGAAGGCAATTATTTACTCTTATTTTTAATTGCTGAAGAGTGGCTTCAAGTAGCTTCAGCAGCACTTTGCCAAAAATTTGCAGAAATTCAACAATTGAATCGTGACTTGTTAAGCTATTTAAAAATACAATTTCAGCTTTCCGAGGAAGTCCTGCGAGGTTTTGAACAAAAAGTAACAATCGTTCATTTTAAATTGTTCCATTTTCCAATAGAAGCAAACTATAGTTATCGCAAAATGGATATAACCTACTTTGCAGAAACGTATACAGAGTATTTTTCTGCTAGTCGACAATTTATTCAAGAACAAAAAACGAATCCCGCTGTTTGGGATGCCAGACAGTTTTTATTTTATCGGTATCTGTTGTTAATGGTGGATGCGTTACCATTGAAAAAAGTTTTGGCTCCGATTACATTGTGTGTCGACTTTTCCTTTGGTGAAGCCTATAATCGTATGATACAAAAAAATATTGAAAAAATTACGGAATGGAATATCATTTTCAAAGCACATGTAGATGAAAGTGTACAATTAATTTTATCGGATATTCATTTTGTCGATTGGCCTGAGATTACTCAAATTATTTGGCTAGCGCCACCACGTCCTGTTGATTGGTCGCATTTTATTAAAACGCTGAGTGCACTAAGACCGCACTCGGGAGAAGAAAACAAGGTCGGGACAGCACCGCTTAGCTCCGAGAAATAAGAAGAAATTTCCGGAAATTGTTCTTTAATTTTTGGATAATTTCGGCTTATTTCCGAAGGAGCTGGTTCTGTTCCCGCCGTTTATCAGATTTTGAGCGTGAAGCAAAAATCCAAAGTGATTTTTGTACCACGCTTTTTCTTTTAGAATATAAAAATTAAAAATAATAAAAAAGTTGAAACTTTTTATGCTTGTGATTCGTCTATATAAGTGTACAGGAAAGGAGGTTCCAGAAATCGATGGTTTTCGATGGTTGGAAAAGAAAAAAACAAATTCGCGCGTTAGAAACGCTTGTGGATACCAAATATGAAAAAATGTATCGCATTGCCTTTAACTATACACATTCGAAAGAAGATGCCTTGGATGTGATTCAAGAAAGCTTTGAAAAGGCACTGAAGGCCATCCAAAAAGGACCCGATATTAAGGATTTTGAAGCGTGGTTCTTTCGAATTCTGCTTTCTGTAGCGACAGATTATTGGCGTAAAAAGAAACGAGAAGCTGTTCATATTGAAAAAGATGAACATGTGTTAGCCCTTTTAAATAATCCCCAACGCAGTTTTTTAGAAATTGAAGAAATTATTAATCAATTAGATAGTCCCAATCGTGAAATTATTCTATTAAAATTTTTTGAAGGATTTACGCTAAAAGAAATCGCCTTGATCCTGGATATTAACGAAAACACGATTAAAACGAAGATGTACCGCAGTTTGAATGAACTCCGAAGTCTATTGAATTAGTAAAAGAAAGGAAGCGAAAAAATAATGGAAGATTTTGTAAAAAGTGTTGTTAAAAACTTTTCAAAAGAATACCGCCAACAACCGTTGCCAACGGATCTACAAGCGGAAGTCAAAGCGCGTTTTCATAAAGAGAAAAAGCGGTACACCTGGCTTCGTTTTAGAAACCGCTCACTGCAAAGTAGTTTAGTGGTGGCTTGTGGCTTTGTCTTATCAGTCAATTTGTTTCCAGGTTTTAGTGAAGCAGCCCGCAACATTCCTGTGTTAGATAAAATTGTTCAATTAGTCACCATCAAAACGTTGACAGCGAAAAAACAGGAAAGTGAAGTAAACATCGATGTCCCTAAAATCCAAACATCCCAAGAATCTTCAGTAGCCGACACGCTCAACAAAAAATACTTGAAAGAAGCCCAAACAGAATTTCAACAAGTCAAAGGGCAATTGTTTGATGGTTCTCGTGTTTCAGTCACTGGAGATTATGAAAAAGTCGTGGACGACCGTCGCTTCCTAGTGGTCAAACGAACCTTCACAGAAATTAAAGGCAGCTCTGCGACGACAACGAAATATGACACCATCGACAAACGAGCCAATGTTGTCGTTTCACTCCCCTTAATTTTTAAAAATGATTTTTACATTGATGTCATTAGTAGTGAAATTAAACAACAAATAGCAGACCAAATGAAGAACGATAGCAATAAAATATACTGGTCCGAAAAAGAGGATGCCCCCAGTGATGTTCAACCCTTCAAAAAAATTAAAAAGGACCAACCTTTCTATATCAATGAAAAACACCAATTAGTGATTGTGTTTCCTCAAGGAGAAATTGCGCCTTACTATATGGGCACCCCTGAATTTGTGATCCCTAATCAAGTCATTGAGAATGAATTGGCAGCGCCTAATTATTTAAAATAAACTCAGTAAAAAACACGCGACATTTCTTAAAACTGTCGCGTGTTTTTTGCTGACCTAACCAAGTCAGTTGCGGTTTTACTGAGAGAAGCGTACACTAGAATTAAGCATAACAAGAAAGGGCGAATGGCAATGGAAAAATCAGAAAAAATTAGTATTTTACAAGATGTGGTTAAAATTAAATCTGTAAATGGAAACGAAGAAGAAGTGGCAATCTATTTACAAAATCTTTTGAAAAAATATGAGATCCCTTCTGAACTTGTTTCTTATGCACCAAATCGTAGTAGTTTGGTTGCTTATTTAGGTGAAAACCGAGAAAAAGTCTTAGGGTTTAGTGGCCACATGGACGTGGTTTCTGAAGGGGATGAAAGTCAATGGACTTTCCCACCATTTGCGGCCCATATTGAAGGAAATAAATTGTATGGCCGTGGCGCAACGGACATGAAAAGCGGCTTAGTCGCAATGGTTTTAGCAATGATTGAATTAAAAGAAAAGGAAGTTCCATTAAATGGAGCGGTTAAATTTTTAGGTACAGTTGGTGAAGAAGTCGGTGAGCTAGGTGCTGGCCAATTAACTGAAAAAGGCTATGCGGATGATTTAAGTGCCTTAGTCATTGGAGAACCAACCAATTATAACTTGATGTATGCGCACATGGGTTCAATTAACTATTCTGTTGTGTCACACGGAAAAGAAGCCCACAGTTCGATGCCAGAAGAAGGCATTAACGCGATTAATAATTTGAACGAATTTATTACAGAAGCAAACCAACAAATGGCGGAAGTCACAGCAAACTATGAAAATCCTGAATTAGGTCGAACGATTCACAATGTAACCGTCATTAAAGGTGGCACACAAGTGAACAGTATTCCAGGTCAAGCAGCCTTGCAAGGGAATATCCGTTCAATTCCAGAATTCAGCAACGATCAAGTCATTGCATTATTACAAAAAATTGTCGATGAATTGAACAAAAAAGAAAAACATCAGTTAGAATTAACGATTGATTACAATAAAATTCCTGTAAAAGCTGAGAAAGATTCTGCGTTAATTCAAGCCATTCAAGCCCAATTTGATCAACCATTACCATTAGTGACAAGCGCTGGGACCACAGACTTAGCTGAATTTACTAAATCAGACAATACATTTGATTGCGTTGTCTTTGGACCAGGTGTGACCACTACTGCACACCAAGTCGACGAATATGTCGAAATTGATAATTATTTAGATATGATTGATAAGTATCAAGCGATAGCAAAAAGTTATTTAAATTAAAAAAATGTCGCGCCTGAATCGTAAAGTTCAGGCGTGACATTTTTTATAAGGTTTATTCCACCACAGTCCATTCATTTAAGGTTTTGCCGTTCTCATCAACTAGCTCTAACCAGCTGTTTGTTCCAGCAAAATAGAGAAACAAGCCGACTTCATTAACGCTTTTTAAGACGATATCTTCCGTTGTGACAAAGTCTTTAAATTGGCCCTTGCGTTCATCACGAAGTTTTTCACCAAATCTAGCGGAGAAACCGACAGACCCGTCTTTATTTAAAGGGGCTTCGGGCATCATTGTCGCGCCAGCTTTAATAAGCATTTCATTGCGCTTTTGCCAAAAAACAGTTGCTTTGCTTTGTCGAGTATCAATATAAAAAGGAATTTGGCTGACTTCTTTTGTCCATTTGTGGCGTGCTTTGGCTGGTCTGGCTTTCTTCGGCGCCGGTTTTTTAAACAGAGAGTAGCCAAAACGTTCCAAGATAAAGGTGACTGTTTCTTTATAGTTAGTCACTGTCGCTACCGCACTTTTCGGAATTTTGACTGTCGTTGGGGTCGCTTCCAATGTTAAACCACTTTCTTTCGCATCATCTAGGAAAGCTTGCGCTAAATAGGCAAGTTCTGTGTCCCAAGTCGGTTTCAATAAAATTGAGTGATCAAAAGAAACTTCTTTATATGTAGCTTTTTCTTCAGCAAGTCCTAAAGCAACTAGTTGGTTATCTCTTAGCAAGAAAAGAATCGCTGCCTCTTTTTTCGGTAATTTAGTTGTTTGTTCAATGATTAAGTGGGCCTGATCGGCTAAGTCAATGAGTGTCTTTGTTTTTTTTAGATCAACGGTTAAATGTAAGTCCATGAAGTCTACTCCTTTATCGTTAGTTTCTTCATTGTATCATGAAACAGCGTCTTCGTCTTTTAACGAGTCAGCGACCTTACAATATTGTTTGAAACAAAAAGAAGCTTTCGTGGTATACTTACTCACATACATAATTTTTAATGAGGAAAGTAGAGGAACAAGAATGAAAACACTTGGCAATATTTTATGGTTCATCTTTGGCGGCTTTTTTGGTGGCTTATCTTGGCTATTCGCAGGCGTGATTTGGTGTATTACAATTATCGGTATTCCGATTGGTTTACAATGTTTTAAATTAGCGGGGTTGAGCTTTTGGCCGTTTAAAAAGCGAGTCGTGTATAGTGATAGCGGCGTATCTTTGGTGGTAAACATTATTTGGCTGATTATCAGTGGACTACCATTAGCAATTGGGCATTGTATTAGTGGCTTGTTTCTTTGTCTGACAATCATCGGTATTCCGTTTGGGCAACAGTCCTTTAAATTGGCGAAATTAGCGTTAATGCCGTTTGGGGCCCGTGTTGTTTCAACAAATGATTTTTATTTTGAATAGTCAGAGGTTTCTCATTGACAAATAAAACGAAACAGCGTATTCTGTAAATGTAACAAATAATGTTACATTTAGTTTGGAGTGATTAGACATGGCCATGTCAACGAAATTAAGTGTTGCGATTCATATTTTAAGTTTGATTGAAACAGGTCCTCAAGAACAAGTGACTTCTGAATACATTGCTTCGAGCGTGAATACAAATCCAGTCGTTGTTCGACGACTAATGAGCCAGTTAAAAAAAGCCGGCTTGATTCATTCCATGCGTGGAGCCAATAAAAATACCTTATTAAAGAAACCAGAAGAGATCTCACTGTATGAAATTTATACAGCGGTTGAATTGGAACGAGAGATTTTCAATATCCATCAAAATCCTAATCCAAACTGTTCCGTTGGGGCAAATATCCAATCGGTACTAGAAACTGAATTTACTAAAGTGCAACAAAAAATGGAAGAAGAATTGAAAAGCATCACCTTAGCAGATGTGATTCATGAAATAGAAGTTAAGAGAGATAAGTAATCTCTCTACTTTTAAAGTATTAAATGTAACTATTTTAGTTCTATTTAAAAATGAAAGGATGATTTACATGAAAGTAGCAGTATTAGGAGCAACAGGAAAAGAAGGACAATTACTTTTAGCAGAAGCTAAACGTCGCGGGATGGACGTGACAGCCATCGTTCGTAATGCCTCAAAAATAACAGATGGCACACCGACCATTGAAAAAGATGTTTATCAATTAACAACAGAAGATATTCAAGCGTTTGATGTATTAATTAGTGCCTTAGGATTCCCTGATGTGCAAGATTTCCCCAAATCTACCCAGCATTTGATTGAGATTTTAACCAATCAAAAAACGCGCTTGTTTGTCGTTGGGGGCGCTGGAACCTTGTATGTGGACCCAGAACACACAACTCAATTAAAAGATACACCATCATTCCCAGCAGAAATTCAGCCATTAGCTTCGGCGATGGGCGAAGCTTTAAACTTATTGAAAGAAGCTCAAAACATCCACTGGACCTATATTAGTCCTGCAGCCATGTTTGATGCTGATGGTCCTGCGACAGGCCATTATGAAGTCGCTGGCGAAGAATTAACAACCAATAGTCAAGGTGACAGCTACATTAGTTACGCAGACTACGCCGTTGCCATGTTAGATGAAGTGGAAAGTAATGCACACCCAAATCAACGAATCAGTGTGTATCAATAAAAGAAAAAAATCATAAATAAAGAAAGAAGTGAGAGATAAAATGTTTTATCTCTCGCTTCTTTCTTTATTTACACAAAAATTAATAACATTTAGAACAAGGTGTTAAGCCTCTTGCTTGGGCATCTGCCAACGTAGTTGCCGTATAGGTTCCATTTCCACATTTGCGTGCATGGTATTTACTGCCAGTTGGTGTCACAAGAACAGTTGCGCTTGTTTCTGGACCAGCATTTGCAGCAGCCGTCTCGACTTCCGCCGGCGCCTGTGCGGCTTGTTGCGCCTCTGCTTCAGCTTGCGCTTTTGCTGCCGCTTCGGCTTGTTCTTTTTGCGCTTTTTCAGCGGCTAGTTTCTGAGCTTCTGCTTCTTTTCGTTGTTTTTCTTTGTGGGCATCTAATTGAGTTTTAACAACGGCTACCCGTTTTGTTAAAGCTTGATTTGGGGAGTTTAAAGCGTCAATTTGTTTGATCGCTTCATTATAGTAAGCTTCATTGGTTGGTTCTTGTTCAGCTTTTTCAACAGCGGCAGTTGCACTGGCGACTAATTGTTCATTTTTTTCTTTTTCAGCGATAGCGGTTTGAACAGTCGTTAATCGTTGTTGAAATCCTTCTTTGCCAACTGGGGCAGCAGCTACTAATTTTTCAGCTGCTTGATAATCGCTTTTACTTTTAGATTTTTCAGCAGTTGTAACTGCTTCATCAACAGGTACTGCTTCTTTGATTTTTTCAAGGCGATCATTGTATTCCTCGTATTCTTGACTTAATGAAGATACTAAGGTTGCGGCTTCATCATAGTTTTTCTGAGAAGGTTGTTTTTCAGCGTAAGCTAAGGCTTTTTCTGTTTTGGCCAATTCTTGCTCAGAATCTGTGATGCTCGCAATAAATTCTTTTGACGGTGTGACTTCGACTGATTTTTCAACTTTGGTATCTTTCTTCTCAGCAACAAAAGTGATTTTTTGCGTTTTTTCATCGGACAGTTTTACTTTGTAAGCAAACGTTTTGTCTTTCGTTTTTACTTCCTTGCCATTGGCCGTTAGTTTGCTGTTGCCGTCGTATTCGCCTTTGATGGTGGCTGAGCCATTGGCATCGGTTTCAACACTCTCTGCATCAAGTGAAAGCGTTGGGGAAGAATCTGTCGTGGCAACCCCACCAATAAATAGAGCGGCACTTGCTAATGCGGCATAGCCATATTGTTTTTTCGGTTGTTTCTTGATTAATGCTTTGATAGTCAGTCCCCCGCTGACAAGTAACCCTAATAGACCCAAAAGTACTAATACTACACTCATTCATTTCTCTCCTTTCGATATAACGTTATTATACAATGTATTGTGAGAAAATGAACATTTTTTTCGTAATAATTAATAAATTTCCTGATAAAAAAATTATTTCCTGAAGCTCAAATTCTTTTGTAAAAATTTTGTTGTGCTAAAATGGAAAGTGAGTTTAACTACGTATGTTATTAGAGAAGGGGAAATCAATGAAAGCAGAAATCATTGCAGTCGGAACAGAGTTATTACTGGGACAAGTAGTGAATACCAACGCCACCTTTTTATCAGAAGAGTTAGCTGCGCTAGGCATCGATGTTTACTATCAGACCGTTGTTGGCGATAACGGCGGCCGCTTAGAAACGCTACTAACAGAAGCAGAACAAAGAAGTGATTTAATTGTCCTTTGTGGAGGGCTAGGACCTACAGAAGACGATTTAACCAAGCAAGTTGTCGCACAACATCTCCATAAATCATTAGTAGAAGATCAAGAAGGATTGAACCGCTTACACCAGTTTTTCCAACAGTCTAAGCGGCCAATGACGGAAAATAATCTACGACAAGTGTTAGCCATTGAAGGTGGACAAGTTCTTCAAAACCCGACAGGATTAGCGGTTGGTTCTTTCGTAACAGAAGGCACAACAAGCTATTTGCTCTTACCAGGGCCGCCCAATGAATTAATTCCGATGTTTCAACAAGCGGCACGACCTTTATTGATTAATGCGTTTCCACAAGAAGAACAATTGATTTCAAGAGTCTTGCGTTTTTATGGCATTGGTGAATCACAGCTGGTGACCGAGATTCAATCGTTGATTGCGCACCAAACGAATCCAACCATTGCGCCTTATGCTAAGCCTAATGAAGTGACACTTCGTTTAACAGTTAAAACAAAAGACTTAGTAGCTGGCGAAGAATTATTAACAGCGACGGAAGAAAAGGTTTTAGCTAAAGTGGGAGACTATTTTTATGGGTATGGGGATGACAATAGTTTAGCCAAGGTAACAGTGGATTTGTTATTACAAAACGGACAAACCGTCACGGCTGCTGAGAGCCTCACCGCTGGCCTATTCCAAAGTACACTGGGGGAAATTGCGGGCGCTTCGAAGATTTTTAAGGGAGGCTTCGTGACGTATTCGCAAGAAACAAAAGAGAACTTTTTAGGAATTTCTCATGAACTTTTAGAAGAACATGGCACGGTAAGTGAAGCGTGTGCCAAAGAAATGGCAGAGAAAGCGCGTCAGTTAGCTAAATCTAACTATGGTTTATCATTTACTGGGGTCGCTGGTGACCCAATCGAAGGTCAACCGACAGGCACTGTTTGGATTGGGCTGGCGGAAGAAGGCCAACCAACCGTTGCAGAATGTTTCCATTTTAACCGTGACCGAAATTATATTAGACAGAGTGCGGTTATGCGAGGGTTAGATCTTTTGCGGCGCCGAATCATTAATAAAAAATAAATATGCGAATGTTTGTTCGGTTTTTTCTTGCTTTTTTGGTACAAAAGAGATATGATAGACCTACTAACAGGAAATGAAAAATAAGTTTATATAAATTAAAGGAGGATTATCCATTGGCAGATGATCGTAAAGTGGCTTTAGATGCCGCACTGAAAAAAATTGAAAAGAACTTTGGGAAAGGCTCTATTATGAAATTAGGCGAAAAAGCTGATCAAAAAATTTCAACTATCCCTAGTGGTTCTTTAGCGTTAGATGTTGCATTGGGCGTAGGTGGGTATCCACGTGGCCGAATTATTGAAGTATATGGTCCTGAGAGTTCAGGTAAAACAACTGTTTCTTTACACGCAATTGCAGAAGTGCAACGAAATGGTGGAACAGCCGCTTTTATCGATGCTGAGCATGCATTGGATCCTCAATATGCGGAGAAACTAGGCGTTAACATCGATGAATTACTTTTATCTCAACCAGATACGGGCGAGCAAGGCTTAGAGATTGCCGATGCCTTAGTTTCAAGTGGTGCGATTGACATCGTTGTTATCGACTCGGTTGCTGCGTTAGTTCCTCGTGCAGAGATTGATGGTGAGATGGGAGCGAGCCATGTCGGCTTACAAGCTCGACTAATGTCTCAAGCACTACGTAAATTATCAGGCTCAATTAATAAGACAAAAACAATTGCTATTTTCATTAACCAAATTCGTGAAAAAGTTGGCGTGATGTTCGGAAATCCTGAAACAACTCCTGGTGGACGTGCATTGAAATTCTACGCAACGGTTCGTCTAGAAGTCCGTCGTGCAGAACAGTTAAAACAAGGAACAGACATCGTCGGTAACCGCACAAAAATTAAAGTCGTTAAAAACAAAGTGGCGCCACCATTTAAAGTGGCAGAAGTTGATATCATGTATGGCCAAGGGATTTCCCAAGAAGGCGAATTACTAGATATGGCTGTGGAAAAAGACCTTATCAGCAAAAGTGGTGCTTGGTATGGCTACAAAGAAGAACGAATTGGCCAAGGCCGTGAAAATGCCAAACAATACATGGCGGATCATCCTGAAATGATGGCAGAAGTGTCTAAATTGGTCCGTGATGCATACGGCATCGGTGACGGTTCAACCATTACAGAAGAAGCAGAAGGTCAAGAAGAATTACCCTTAGATGAATAAATAACGAGTGAATACGACTCGTTAAGAAGAAAGACAACACTTACTGAACAGGACAGGTGTTGTCTTTCTTTGTTTAGAACTAAATTGTTAAATAGACTGTTGTCCATGTCCGAACCCATCCACATCAAGCAGCTTAGTCAAACAGCAGACTATGCGGCGTTTGTTCTAAAATTTAAACAATTCGTGACGGCGGAAACCTAAAAATGTGACGTTGTCTAATATTTGCTGCCCTTTCCAAAAGAAAGGGCTTTTTTAAGTTGACACCTTTCGCGACAAACATTAGAATAAAATTGTGTGTATGCACAAATATGCAAGTAGGCATATTGATAATTGATTTTAGTTTATCAAAAAACTACAAGATATGAATTAACAAAAAGATAGTATGGAGGTGGAAATATGGTTTTAAATATTCTCCTCGCTATCGTCGGTTTGATTGTCGGTCTTGGTTTAGGATTTGTTATTGCAAAGTCACGTCATGATAAAGCAATAAATGGTGCAAAAATTTCAGCGTCGAGTATTCTCGAGAACGCTCGGAAAGAATCAGAAACACTGAAAAAAGAAGCATTGCTAGAAGCTAAGGAAGAGAACCAGAAGTATCGTTCAGAAATTGAAAGTGAGTTGAAAGAAAGCAGATTAGAACTTAAATCTCAAGAAAATCGTTTAATTCAACGGGAACAAACGTTGGATCGTAAAGATGACTCTCTTGAAAAACGTGAAGGCTCACTGGAAGAAAAAGAAGAGAAACTTGGTGCTAGACAGCAATTAATTGATGAGCGAGAAAAAGAAGTAGAAAACTTAATTAATCAGCAACATCAAGAATTAGAACGAATTGCTTCCCTTTCAAAAGAAGAAGCAAAATCGATTATTATGAAGTCAACAGAAGAAGAGTTGAATCATGAACTAACCTTGATGGTCAAGGAGTCAGAACAACGTGCCAAAGAAGAATCTGATCGCAAAGCGAAGAACTTGCTTTCCCTAGCAATTCAACGTTGCGCCGCCGATTCTGTTTCTGAAACAACTGTTTCCGTGGTCACTTTACCAAATGATGAGATGAAAGGTCGCATTATTGGTCGTGAAGGACGTAATATTCGTACATTGGAAACATTAACAGGGATTGACTTAATCATTGATGATACGCCAGAAGCGGTTGTGTTATCCGGATTTGATCCAATCAGACGAGAAATCGCTCGAATGACCTTGGAAAAATTAATCCAAGATGGTCGGATTCATCCCGCTCGCATCGAAGAAATGGTAGAAAAATCACGTAAAGAAATGGATGAACGGATTCGTGAATACGGAGAACAAGCAGCCTTTGAAGTAGGTGCTCATACGTTACATCCTGATTTAATTAAAATTTTAGGCCGTTTACGTTTCAGAACAAGTTATGGTCAAAATGTCTTGAACCACTCAATCGAAGTAGCAAAACTGGCTGGCGTTTTAGCCGCCGAATTAGGCGAAGATGTTCAATTAGCCAAACGTGCAGGTTTACTACATGATATTGGGAAAGCATTGGATCATGAAATTGAAGGTTCTCACGTTGAGATTGGCGCAGAATTAGCTGCGAAATATAAAGAAAATTCAGTAGTTATTAATGCCATTGCCTCGCATCATGGTGATGTGGAAGCAACCTCAGTTATTTCTGTTTTAGTGGCAGCCGCAGATGCGTTATCTGCAGCCCGTCCAGGTGCACGTAGTGAATCGTTAGAAAACTACATTCGCCGCTTAGAAAACTTAGAAAATATTTCTAATAGTTTTGAAGGCGTTGATTCAAGTTTTGCTGTTCAAGCAGGACGTGAAGTTCGTGTCATGGTGAAACCAGAAGAAATTTCTGATTTAGAATCTGTTCGTTTAGTTCGAGACATTCGGAAGAAAATTGAAGATGACTTGGATTATCCAGGACATATCAAAGTAACGGTTATCCGTGAAACACGTGCCGTTGACTATGCGAAATAAAATAAAAAGCGAATAAGTATCGCGTGTAGTGTCTCAATGAACAATTGCAAGGATTGTTCGTTGAGACACTTTTTTTAATCTTTTAAAACCAAAACTTTCTTTTCAAAGCGAAAACAACTATAATAAACAAGAGATGTTAAAAAGAGAAGAGGAACCTTTTTGCGTATATTATTTATAGGAGATGTTGTCGGTTCTTTAGGAAGAGAAGCCCTAGCAACGTATGTCCCTAAATTAAAGAAGAAATATCGTCCACAAGTGACCATTGCCAATGGTGAAAATGCGGCATCTGGTCGGGGAATTACTGGCAAGATTTATAAGAAATTTTTGCAAGATGGTGTCGATGTTGTTACGATGGGTAACCATACGTGGGACAACAAGGATATCTTTGAATTCATTGATGATGCGAAGAAAATGGTTCGTCCAGCGAACTTTCCAGAAGATGTGCCTGGTCAAGGAATGGTTTTTGTGAAAGTCAATCAATTGGAACTAGCGGTGATTAATTTACAGGCCCGCACATTTATGGTGCCATTGGAAGATCCTTTCAAGAAAGCCGCCGAGCTAGTGGCTATCGCTCGCAAACGGACACCGCTCATTTTTGTGGATTTTCATGGCGAAACGACAAGCGAAAAACAAGCCATGAGCTGGTTTTTAGATGGCCAAGTTTCAGCCGTTGTTGGAACACATACGCATGTTCAAACAAATGACGCTCGGATTTTACCGAAAGGGACAGCCTTCTTAAGTGATGTCGGTATGACCGGACCTTATGATGGGATTCTAGGAATGAAGCGTGAACCGATTATTGAGAAGTTTATGACAGCATTGCCGAAGCGCTTTGAGGTAGTCGAAACAGGGCGGACAATTTTATCTGCCTGTATTTTAGAGATTGATGACCAAACGGGCCAAGCGAAGATGATTGAGCCGATTCAGATTAGCGAAGATCGCCCGTTTCAAGAATAATAGAAGAAAAGTTAATCTCGGATCATTAAGAGGTTAACTTTTTCTGCTCTTATAGAAAAAGTGCCGGTGAAAGATGAAGGTGAAAAAAATGGAGCCGTTGAATTTAGATGCACAAAGTAATAAAGAATTAGAAAAATTGTTACATTTAATTGGACAAGATGAAGTCATTCAGCGCTACCAAGCGATTGAAGAAAAGGTAAAGAAAAACAAAAAGCTGACAGAATTAGTGGAAGAAATTAAAGCTGCGCAAAAAGATGCGGTTCAATTTGCTCACTATGGCAAACCAACTGCTGAAAAAGAAGCCATTCAACGAGCTGATGCGAAAACAAAAGAGTTTGATGAGCACCCACTCGTTGTAGCCTACCGCGAACAACTGATCGAAGCCAATGACTTAGTCCAACATGTCACGGCGCTCATTCAATACCGCGTGAACGAAGAGCTAGAGAAGGAAGGGAATTAAATGCCACAAAAGACAAAAAATACACCCATGATGGAACAATATTTATCCATTAAGGCCCAATACAAGGATGCGTTTTTATTTTATCGCTTAGGTGATTTTTATGAATTATTTTATGAAGATGCTATCAATGCAGCGCAAATCTTAGAATTGACGTTAACCAGTCGTAACCGCAATGCGGATGATCCGATTCCTATGTGTGGCGTTCCTTATCATGCCGCGCAAGGCTATATTGATACGTTGATTGAGCAAGGCTATAAAGTAGCGATTTGTGAGCAAGTGGAAGATCCAAAGACTACCAAGGGCATGGTCAAACGAGAAGTGGTCCAGTTGGTAACGCCAGGAACGGTGATGAATAGTAAAGGCTTGGAAGCCAAAGACAATAATTACTTAACCGCTGTGCTAACAGATGGTAATCAGTTCGGTTTTGCCTATGTAGATTTGAGTACAGGCGAATTAAAAACAGCAGTCTTGGCTGATGAAGAGGGCGTTTTAAACGAAGCTTCTGCGTTGCAAACAAAAGAAATGGTCCTAGGTTCAGGGATTCCTGAATCGTTAAAAGAGAACTTAAGTTTACGTTTAAATATTATCTTTTCGACACAAGAAACGGTGGAAGAAAATGCCGAGTTTAGTTTTTTAACCAATGAACTGATTAATCCATTAGAAATTGAAATTACAGGCAAATTATTATCTTATTTATCCGTTACCCAAAAGCGGAGCTTGTCCCATATTCAGAAAGCTGTGGAATATCAGCCAGATCATTTCTTGAAAATGGATCATTATTCTAAATTCAATTTAGAATTGAGTCAGTCGATTCGAACAGGACAGAAAAAAGGGACTCTTTTGTGGCTATTAGATGAAACGAAAACAGCTATGGGCGGCCGTTTATTAAAACAATGGTTGGATCGTCCGCTGATTCAGGAACGTCAAATTAAGGCGCGTCAAGAAATGGTGCAATCCTTATTAAGTGCCTATTTTGAACGCTTAGATTTGCAAGCAGCATTGACGAACGTTTATGATTTAGAGCGGTTAGCAGGACGCGTGGCATTCGGCAGTGTGAATGGGCGTGATTTAATTCAATTACGGACCTCTTTAGAACAAGTACCAACGATTCGACAGTTAATTGTCGGGATCAATCAAGGGGAATGGGATGATTTGTTAGTCGACTTAAACCCTGTTGAAGATTTAGTGGCATTGATTGCGACGGCGATTAATGAAGAAGCCCCTTTACAAATTACTGAAGGAAACGTTATTAAGGACGGCTATAACGACCAATTAGATGAATACCGTGATGCCATGCGCAATGGTAAGCAATGGTTAGCGGAGTTAGAAGCGAAAGAACGCCAAGAAACAGGGATTAAAAACTTGAAGATTGGTTACAATCGGGTCTTTGGTTATTTCATTGAAATCACTAAGTCAAATTTAGCGAATTTAGAAGAAGGAAAATACGAGCGTAAGCAAACATTAGCCAATGCGGAGCGCTTTATTACGCCAGAGCTAAAAGAATTAGAACGTTTAATCTTAGAAGCCGAAGAAAAATCAGTTGAACTAGAATATCAATTGTTCTTGGCCGTGAGAGAACAAGTGAAAACGAACATTGATCGGTTGCAAACACTGGCTAAAACCATTAGTGCGGTTGATGTTTTACAATCTTTTGCAACAATTAGTGAACGGTATCAATACGTTCGACCAACGTTAAGAAGTAACACGAAAAATTTGGCGATTGTCGAAGGACGACACCCAGTCGTGGAAAAAGTTTTAGGGCATCAAGAATACATTCCAAACAGTATCCGCATGAACCCAGAAACAGATATTCTCTTGATTACTGGACCAAACATGTCAGGGAAAAGTACCTACATGCGTCAATTGGCTTTGACGGTGGTCATGGCGCAAATTGGCTGTTTTGTACCAGCGGAAAGTGCTGAAATGCCAATTTTCGATCAAATTTTTACACGGATTGGGGCCTCTGATGATCTAATTGCAGGGCAAAGTACCTTTATGGTGGAAATGATGGAAGCCAACCAAGCACTGCGGCACGCCACGCCTAACAGCCTAATTTTATTTGATGAATTAGGACGCGGCACAGCAACCTATGATGGAATGGCGCTAGCGCAAGCCATCATTGAATATATCCATCGTGAAGTACAAGCCAAAACGCTATTTTCTACACATTATCATGAACTAACTGTTCTAGATGAAACCTTAAAAGGCTTGAAGAATATTCACGTGGGCGCTGTCGAAAAAGATGGCGAAGTGGTCTTTCTTCATAAAATGATGGAAGGACCTGCTGATAAGAGCTATGGGATACATGTTGCTAAAATCGCTGGTTTACCAAGCCCGCTTTTAGAACGAGCAGCCACCATTTTATCCGCTTTAGAAGCGGAAGAAACAACGATTCCAAGTTCAGTTCATCATGAAGAAGTTTCAGAAGTCCATGAAGAAACCGAGCAACTTTCATTATTTAAAGAAGTTTCAACAGAAGAATTAAGTGTCATTGACACATTGAAGAAAATGAATCTATTAGAAATGACACCACTAGATGCGTTAAACATGCTTCATCAATTGCAAAAACGTATCTAATTAGGAACCGAACCGGTTAGGAGGTCGTGAAATGGGGAAAATTCAAGAACTATCCGAACAACTAGCCAACCAGATTGCTGCTGGTGAAGTTGTTGAACGTCCCGCTTCTGTCGTCAAAGAATTGGTGGAAAATGCACTGGATGCAGGAAGCACTCAAATTGATATTTTTATTGAAGAAGCTGGCTTGAAAACCATTCAAATTATTGATAATGGTGAAGGAATTGCCAAAGAAGATGTACTGAATGCCTTCAAACGCCATGCCACAAGCAAAATTCATACAAGAGATGATTTGTTCCGAATTCGCAGCTTGGGGTTCCGAGGCGAAGCCTTACCAAGTATTGCCTCAGTTTCTGAAATGATTGTCGAAACTGCCACAGCTGAGGAAGAAGAAGGCAGCTATGTGATTCTAAAAGGGGGCAAGGTCGAAGAAAACCGACCAGCAGCCCTCCGTAAAGGCACAAAAATGACCGTTTCTAATTTATTTTATAATACGCCCGCTCGTTTGAAATACGTCAAAACGATCCAAACGGAATTGGCCAATATTGGTGACATTGTCAATCGTCTGGCGTTAAGCCACCCTAAAGTCGCTTTTCGCTTAGTTCATGACGGCCACAAAATGATGAGTACAACAGGCAATGGTGATTTAAAACAAACGATTGCCGGGATTTATGGCATTAGCACCGCAAAGAAAATGTTGAAAATTGAAGGAAAAGACCTTGATTTTACTTTGACAGGGTATGTCTCATTGCCAGAAGTCACACGGGCCAGCCGCAACTATTTATCAACGATTATCAATGGTCGTTATATTAAAAATTTCGCGTTAAATAAAGCAATTGTAGCCGGCTATGGTTCGAAACTAATGGTGGGGCGTTTTCCAATTGCTGTGTTAGAAATTGAAATGGATCCGCTGTTAGTTGATGTCAATGTCCATCCTACTAAGCAAGAAGTTCGTTTAAGTAAAGAAAAAGATTTAATGGCATTAATTGAACAGGCGATTCAAGAAGTGTTGAGCCAAGAACAGTTGATTCCCAATGCGGCAGACAATTTGCGTTTTAAAAAGAAACTACCGCCAGAACCTAAAGCCGAACAAATGGAAATTCCTTTATCGACTGAACAACCTGCGGTAAAACAACGACCGGGCAGCTTAAGCTATAATCCCGCAACGGGTCGCTTCTATGCGGAACATGCGACAGACGAAACACCAGTCTCAAGCGCCCCTGAAGCTGTCAACCAGACAGAAAGAGCAGTGGACCCAATGGACGACCCATTTGCGCCGCCAGTGCCAGAATCAACGAGTGTAGCGGAAGAAACGTCAGCTTACGAAACCTCTTCGGCAGCTGCTGATTCCGCAAATCATTGGGAAACAGCTAGTAATGAGCAACAGATAATAGCCGAAGAAACGAAAATAACTGAAGTATCTGATTCAGAACCTTCTCTGCGTTCATCAGAGGCTGCTGACGAGGTTTTCCAAGAAGAAATGAAACTTCATCCGGAATTCGATGCCAATAGCGCTGCGAGTCAAAGAGAACTGAAACAAGCCCTGAACAAGTTGGAAGAAGAACGACCGACAGAACGTTTTCCTGAGCTAGAATACTTCGGTCAAATGCACGGAACTTATTTATTCGCACAAAGCAAAGATGGCCTGTTTATTATCGACCAACACGCTGCCCAAGAACGAATTAAATACGAGTACTTCCGTGAAAAAATTGGCGAAGTCAGTGATGATTTACAAGAACTATTGGTACCAATCGTTATTGATTATCCAAATAGCGATGCCTTGAAAATTAAAGAGCAGAAAGAAACCCTTGCGGAAGTCGGCATCCATTTGGAAGACTTTGGACAAAATAGTTTCATTGTGCGGGCGCACCCAACTTGGTATCCTGCAGGCGAAGAGGAAAGCATTGTTCGCGAGATGATTGACATGTTGCTAACAACTGGCTCGGTCAGCGTGAAAAAATTCCGTGAAGCAACTGCCATTATGATGAGCTGTAAGCGATCCATCAAAGCCAATCATTACCTCAATGAGCAACAAGCACGCGTGCTATTAAAAGATTTAGCCTTGTGCGAAAATCCGTTTAATTGTCCGCATGGACGTCCGGTGCTGATTCATTTTACGAATTCAGATATGGAACGAATGTTTAAACGCATTCAAGACCCCCATTAAAAAGAAACGAGGCGTCATCATTTTATGCAAATTATTTTAGCATCCCAATCTCCTCGCCGTCAGGAGTTATTAAAGCGTGTGGTTCCAACTTTTACGATTGCACCAGCCGATATCGATGAAACTGTTGGCAAAGACGGCTTACCAGCAGAATATGTGGCGCAAATGGCTGCCCAAAAAGCAGCGGCTATAGCAGAACAATCCCCCGAAGCACTAGTCATTGGCTGCGATACAATTGTGGCATTGGCGGGAGAGATCCTCGGCAAACCCACTTCTCGGGAAGACGGTTATCGCATGTTGCGCCTTCTAAGTGGCAAAACACATGACGTGTATACAAGTGTGACGTTGAAACAAGGGGAAAAAGAGCGCTCCGCGACAGTTCATTCAACCGTGACGTTTTATCCACTGACAGACACGGAAATCCATGCTTACTTAGATACCGCAGAATATGCCGACAAAGCAGGTGCTTATGGTATCCAAGGACAAGGAGCATTACTAATTGAAGCAATCGCTGGCGATTATTACGCCATTATGGGTTTACCAATTGCCAAAGTAGCCCGACTGCTAAAAGAATTCAACTAATAAAAGACAGTCCTTTTCATTCGTCAAAAAGAAAAAGGACTGTCTTTTACTATGCAAACTATTAGGTGCCTGTTTGGCAAACGTGGTATCATTGAACCCAATAAATTGAACAGAAGAAAAGGAGTGGACAGAATGACAAAACCAACAGAAGAAGAATTAAAACAAACCTTGACGGATCTTCAATATGCCGTCACACAAGAAAACGCAACAGAACGCCCTTTTTCAGGAGAATATGATGACTTTTACCAAGACGGAATCTATGTAGACATTGTTAGTGGCGAACCGTTGTTTAGCTCCCTGGACAAATACGATGCTGGTTGCGGCTGGCCATCCTTTACCAAACCAATTGAAAAACGTGGCGTCAAAGAAAAAGCTGATTTTAGTCACGGCATGCACCGAGTAGAAGTTCGCAGTCAAGAAGCGGATTCACATTTAGGGCATGTTTTCACTGATGGCCCACTCCAAGAAGGCGGCTTACGTTATTGCATTAATGCGGCAGCTTTGAGATTTGTGCCAGTGGCAGATTTAGAAAAAGAAGGCTATGGCGAGTACCTTTCTTTATTCAAATAATCCTCATTTTTTAGACAAATACGATAAAATAGTTAGAAGAAAGCGACTTTTGATGAATATCTTGTATGAAATACAGAAAATCTCTTGATTTATTTGGCTAGGACTACTATTATTTTAGAAGGAAAGTATTGTTCAGTTTTAACGAATTGGCTGAAATAGAAAGTGGAGGTTCTAATGTCGAAACATTATTTTGATCCAAGATTGAAAATCTTTTCTTTGAACTCTAATCGTCCCTTAGCAGAAAAAATTGCGGATGCTGTGGGTGTGGAGCTAGGAAAGTGCTCTGTAACACAATTTAGTGATGGCGAAATTCAAGTGAATATTGAAGAAAGTATTCGTGGTGCACATGTTTACGTCATTCAATCAACAAGTAGCCCTGTTAACGATAACTTAATGGAACTATTAATCATGATTGATGCGTTAAAACGTGCGAGTGCTAAAACAATTAACGTGGTTATGCCTTATTATGGGTATGCACGTCAAGACCGTAAAGCACGTGCCCGGGAACCAATCACTGCTAAACTTGTTGCAAACATGATTGAAAAAGCTGGTGCAACAAGAATGTTGACATTGGACTTACATGCGGTCCAAATTCAAGGATTCTTTGATATTCCAGTGGATCATTTGATGGGTGCACCATTAATTGCCGATTACTTCATCGAACACGGCATTCAAGGCGATGACGTCGTTGTTGTTTCCCCTGACCATGGTGGTGTAACGCGTGCGCGTAAATTGGCAGAATTCTTAAAAGCACCAATTGCGATCATTGACAAACGTCGTCCAAAAGCGAACGTAGCAGAAGTAATGAATATCATTGGTCATGTGGAAGGCAAAACATGTGTCTTAATTGATGACATGATTGACACAGCGGGGACAATTTCTCTTGCTGCAAACGCATTGAAAGAAGCCGGAGCAAAAGACGTTTACGCTTCTTGTACACATCCCGTTTTATCAGGACCAGCCTTACAACGTATTGAAGATTCAGCAATTGAACGCTTAGTTGTAACAGACTCTATTTACCTATCTGATGATCGTAAAATTGCTAAAATTGACGAAGTCAGCGTTGGTGAATTAATCGGAGATGCGATTAAACGTATCCACGAAAACAAACCAGTTAGTCCGTTATTTGAAACAAAAAATAAATAATTACAAAAACCCGCCCACATCATTTTTCTGATGTGGGCGGGTTTTTTTGTGTATTATAAATTATTTAATAGCAAATGAATAGCAAGAGGATACGTGAGATTGTTATTACAGAAATAATAGGTAGAGGCTAAAACCCAGCCCATTCCACAATAAAAAAGCATGGAAATTGATGGTAATAGTCCATGGCTAAGACCAAAAAAAAGACCAGAAAAAAATATTTTACATAAGACACTTCGAGAGGTGTTTTTTATAAAAAATAAGTTCATAAAAATGCCACGAGTCAGGAGTTCTTCTATTATAGGTGAAAAGAGTCTAGTATGAAGGGCCATTAAAACAGGTGCTACATTTCGGACTTCATTAATATAATGTTGATTTTCTGGAGTAGGAATGCGTGAGAAAAGTAAATTTAGAATAATAGAAAATAAGAACATGCCAATAGCTAGTAATAGACTTTTAAAGATAGCTTGCTTTTTTTTCTTTACTATTTTTTTATAGAAAACTGACAGCACGATAATAATAATTAAAGATAGTACACTATCAAAGATAATCAAGGCTTTTTCGTTATTTTTTATAGCTATTAAGCTCATTCCAGTTAATGCTTCTATGCTGGGTAGGGCTGTCAAAAAAGTGAACAGGAGATAAAGAAGTGTTTTTTTCTTTGTAGATAATTTTGTCTCGATACTATAACAACCACCTTTCCTATTTTATCAGAATGATATGTTTACAAATTGAACTACTAATCAAGGAATAAAAAGGAAATGAAAAAATGATGCTTCCTCTATTGTGAGTTTTATTATAATTAGATAAAATATAGATGTCAAAAAGATTAAAAAGGTTGGAGCTTTAAAAATATTGGAAAGGAGTATACAAATGAAAAAGATAACTGAACGACCAATTGTCAAAATCTTAATTAAGATTTTGATGTTTGCCCTATGTTTTATGCGGGGATAAAATTCGTTGATTTCATTTTTCCGTTAGTAGGATTTAAACAATAAGCAAAAGAAATGAACGTGGAGACAAGCACAAAGGACCGTGAACTTCGTTGCTAATAGTAAAGTATTGGTCCTTGGAAACTAAAAAGCTGTTAAAAATGACAATAAAAAATAACCGTCAACTTTGATCGAGTACGGTTATTTTTTGTAACTAAATCGGTCACCGTCTTAAACGGCTCTGCATCAGAGAGGTATGTTGAAGCATATCTCTCTTTTCGTTTTCATTATAGCACATTTTCCTAAAAAAATATATTTGAAACTAATTATTTTTTAGTTTCACATGGTATAATCTAAGTGTAGAGTAGTTAAGGCGGAGGCAAGCGCAAAGGAACATGCGCTTTGCGACGAGCATCGCAACAAAGTGAGAAGCGTAGGAGCAGAGACTTTCCTCTTTCGGTAAGGTGGTGCGTATGAGCGTACTTCCAAAATTTACGGAAAGGAGAGGCCTTTTGTCAGCATATGAAACAATTCAGACGATCCTAGGGTTTGGTATGTTTACCATTGCTTTGATTGCACTGATTGTGAAATTGCTTAAAAATGACAATAAAAAATAACCGTCAACTTTGACCGAGTACGGTTATTTTTAAATAATTCAAAAAGTCACCGTCTTAAACGGCTCTGCATCAGAGAGGTATGTTGAAGCATATCTCTCTTTTCGTTTTCATTATAGCACATTTTCCCGAAAAGTACGAATAAATTTAGCGTTAATCCGTGAAATCCTAAAAGCTATTAAAAATGACAATAAAAAATAACCGTTTACTTTGACCAAGCACGGTTATTTTTAAATAATTAACATGGTCACCGTCTTAAACGGCTCTGCATCAGAGAGGTATGTTGAAGCATATCTCTCTTTTCATTTTCATTATAGCACATTTCCCTAAAAAAATATATTTAAAACTAATTATTTTTTAGTTTCACATGGTATAATCCAAGTGTAGAGTAGTTAAGGCGGAGGCAAGCGCAAAGGAACATGCGCTTTGCGACGAGCATCGCAACAAAGTGAGAAGCGTAGGAGCAGAGACTTTCCTCTTTCGGTGAGGTGGTGCGTATGAGCGTACTTCCAAAATTTACGGAAAGGAGAGGCCTTTTGTCAGCATATGAAACAATTCAGACGATCCTAGGGTTTGGTATGTTTACCATTGCTTTGATTGCACTGATTGTGAAATTGCTTAAAAATGACAATAAAAAATAACCGTCAACTTTGACCGAGTACGGTTATTTTTAAATAATTCAAAAAGTCACCGTCTTAAACGGCTCTACATCAGAGAGGTATGTTGAAGCATATCTCTCTTTTCATTTTCATTATAGCACATTTTCCCGAAAAGTACGAATAAATTTAGCGTTAATCCGTGCAATCCTAAAAGCTGTTAAAGAGGAGAAAAACCTCTGGGCTTTTTCTCTTTGCCTATAGTCTGTTTAGCCCGCTTTTTTGTTAAAATTTATCGTAAACTTCAATTACTGAGGTGCTATTCAGCTCAGACTTACTTATTTTAATTACTTCATGGGATTCAGTTAAAGATTTCGATTGGCTCTTTCGTGGCTGATTTATTAACGATAATAAAGATTGTGGAACGTACTTTTTGTTATTCTCTTTACATGTTAACGCCACAATCATTTTGCCTGAGCGAATTGCTTTTTCATACTGTAAATTATAAAATTTTCCTCCATCGCATATTCGTACACCTGGAGAAATAAGCATTTCTAATAGAGGAATTACTTGTAATTTTTGGCCTGTGGTTCCATCATCTTTAGGTTTAATCCCGCGCAGTGAAACTTTATTATTTTTTAAAGCTCTGTAAAATTGAGTAGCCTTAAAACGAAATTTACAGCTCCCTTGTTTATCTATTTGATAATAGTCAACTCCGCATAAATGCATAAAATTCCCAGCTTCAAATTGAACGTTCATTTCTAACAATTTCTTTGTTTTCCGATGTTGATATGTATAAGTGAACATATGATTATTGAAGTTGGTGTCATAAATTAAGAACGCCTTTCTAATTGTGTCAAAATCTTTTTTCTCAATCATTAGTTTCTCCTATAAATAAAGAAGCCAAGCTTAGCTTGCCTTCTTTAAACTTCAAATATAATTCAGGTTTTTCTGTTGCTCACCAACTATTGGCTCTACGTCCAATTCTATATCGAGTTTTTCTGTTGCTCGCCAACTATCGGCTATTACTTCCGATTTCAGTATTGAGTTATTATGATGCCTGATCATCAAGAAACATCTACTTGTTTCTAATAAAAGTCTACCACAGAACCACGTTCAACTCAATCCTTTTTAATCTAATAATGGAGTGTAATGACAATAAAAAGGTCACCGTCTTAAACGGCTCTACACTAGAGAGGTATGTTGACGCATCTCTCTCTTTTCATCTACATTCTAGCATAGATACAATGTAGATGAAAAGAGGTGCCTGCTGCTAAAGGTTCTTGTCCTTCTTTAGCGATTGAGCAGTGCATCAACGCTTAGTTCAGTCATTTCAGAGACTTGCATGTCGGCTCCGATTAAGGGTTGGCTGGCCGACAAGCCGACGGCATAGATGCCCGCGGCTTTCAAGCCGTCAATGCCTGATTGTGCATCCTCAAAGCCAATGGCGTTTTGCGGTAGCACGCCAATACTGTCAGCGGCGGCTAAAAAGATTTCAGGATCAGGTTTGCCTTTGCTTAACGAGTCGGGATCGACAATTGTGGCGAAGTACGCGCGCACGCCTAATTTTTCCAAAATCAGGGGCGCGTTTTTTGAAGCCGAAGCCACGGCACAGGGAATGTGACGTGCTTGGGCTTGCTGTAGCAATGGCACGACACCAGGTAAAACATCTTCTGTTGTTAAATGTTCTAATAATTGAACGTAGTGGTCATTTTTTTGCTGAGCTAAGGCTTCTTTTTCTGCTGGAGTAAACGCATTTTCACGGTGGCCATGGGCTAAAATGCGGTCCAAGGAATCCATCCGACTAATGCCTTTTAATGTTTCGTTGAAGGTTTCGTCAATGGAAATGCCTAGCGAATCGGCCAACGCTTTCCAAGCTTGATAATGAAATTTGGCGGTGTCAGTAATGACACCATCCAAATCAAAAATAAATCCAATCGTCATTGTGGTTCGCTCCTTTATTGATAATGTACTTCTTTTGGTCGTTCGGCGGTTAACGGAATCAACGCGCCCTGAACCAATAATTGTGTGTCTTTATCTGCTGTAATCGTGACACTGGTTTGTGTTAATGAAAATTGATACGTCACGCCTTGATGAATAAACTGGAAGGCCAGCGATTGCCAATGTTCAGGTAAGTTTGGACAAATTGATAACTCGTTCTGGCGCGTGTCAACGCCTGCATACGTCGCTAAAGTAACGTGGATCGTCGCAGCCATGACCCCTGTATGAATCCCTTCAGCGGTCGTGCCACCTTGAATGTCACGATAATCGGAATACAACGCTTCTTGATAAAGTTGCCAAGATAGCTCATGGAATTGCGCCATTTCTGCCAATTGGGCATGAACAATTCGTGACAAAGTCGAACCATGAGACGTCCGTTTTAGATAATACAAAAGATTTTTTTCCAAATAATCCGCAGGCAATTGATACCCTAAATCTTCTAAAATTTGATCCACCCGAGTTTTGTCTAAGTTGTAGAACAACATTAACGTGTCGGCTTGTTTCGCCACTTTGTAATCATCGGGAGATTCTCCTTCGGCTTTTAAAATTCGATCCATGCGGTAAATATTGCCGTATTTCTCTTTCATCGCCGCCCAGTCAATTTCTTTTAAGCCGAAATACCCTTCATATTGCGCAATAATGCCGTCAGAATTAACTTCAATTTCCAGTGAATTTTGAATTTGCTGCATGCGGGCTAGATCAGCAGAAGTGGTCTGAGTTTTGGCAAAAAGTTGTGCCTGTTCTTCCTCAGAGAAAAGTGCCAAAATGTTGGTTAATTCTTCGAATAGCCAAACCACCATCAAATTCGTATAGGCGTTGTTTTTCAAGCCGCTTTCCGTTTGGTCTGGATAGCCCTCGTGAAACTCATCAGGTCCCATCACTTTATCAATAAAGAACCGTCCTGTTGCGTCATCTAACGTCGCAGCGCTGTTCCAAAATTGAGCGATTTCTAACAACATTTCGCCGCCATATTGTTTCATAAATTCATGATCCTGTGTACTATGCCAATACAACCAAGCATTGTAAGCAATCGCTAGGGACACATGCCGTTGCAGAATGCTATGATCTTCGCCCCAATGTCCATTCAACGGATTTAAGTGAAGTTTTTGCGTGGTTTCACGCCCATCACGCCCTGATTGCCACGGATACATTGCGCCACGATACTGGCTGGCCGCCGCATTTTCCTTCGCCTTCTCTAATCGGTGGTAGCGGTACAGCAACAATTGTTTCGCTGTGTCAGGATAATGTTGAATATAAAAAGGTAAAATAAAAATTTCATCCCAAAAAATATGTCCACGATACGCTTCACCGTGCAAGCCTCGGGCGGTAATCGAGACGTCCAATGCTTGCGCTTGGTTACTAAAAGGCGAAGCCGAAGCCAGCAAGTGATAACTGTGAATCCGTAAAAGTTTTTGAGACATCAAATCGCCTGTCACGGTAATGTTGGCTTGTTGCCAAAGGGTTTGCCAAGCGCGGGCGCTTTCCTGAGCGGCGGCCGCAAAAGAGTCCTTCGGCGTAAACGGTACCTGCCAACTTTGTTCGGCGTGGCTGGCTTGCACAAAGACTTGTTTTTCTAGCGTATAGCGCGTTCCTTGGTGCGCCATCACGGTCACCACTTGGGCGATTTTTTCCGCTTCTTCTTGAATCGTAATCGCTTCTTTTTCAAAAAAATCACCGGTTATCAAGGCCGTTTCTCGGACGCTCAAGTTGGATTGATTGGTACAAACCTCAATCACGGTTTTGTTTTCCTGCGCGCTTAATGCTGTCACCTGAAAATGTTTGGCTGTTAAGTTGCGATACCGCGCCACGTTATAGTTGTAGACACTGCCATCCGTGACGGTTTTCAAAGTAATCGGGGCCGAAAAGTTTAACGGCTCAAACGTATATTGCAGATGATAGTCATTCGGCTGTGCCATATTGGCGATTTTTTTCGTCGTTAATTTAATTTGCTGATTGTCCGCATCTTTCAAAATCATTTCTGCGACAAACAATCCCGTTTTCAAGTTCAATTGACGGTGTAATTGTTGTAGCGTGTCTGGGGAAATCGTTAACCAGTCAGTGGCATCGCCAATTTTTAAAGCGATGTGTTGGTTGTCAGGAGCATTGACGAAATCTTCATTTTCCACTACTTGACCCGCAACTTCCGAAGCCGCTGTATTATAAAGCCCCGCAATGTAGGTCGCTGGATAATGATCATCAGAAATCGTCATCTCAGGTGTCGTGCCGCGCAAACCTAAAAAACCATTGCCGACAGTTAACAGGGACTCCACCGCATATTCATTTTTCCCAGGCACGTAGCCATAATAGTCTAAATGCCAAGCCAGATACTGCCGTTTTTCTTCAAATGCTTCCAGCAGATTCGGTGCCGCCGCTTGTTCGGCTGCCGTTAAAAGTGGCGTGTTCAACTGTTCCGCGAATGCTTGAATCACCGCTTGCGGAACCAGCGCCAACGTTTCCTCTGGCGAAAAGAAGTCCGCTGGGAACTCAGCCACAATCCCCCCCAGAATCGGCGCAGCCTCTGCCACAATCAATTGGCACAGTTCAGGAACCGTTTCTTCGATAGTCAAGGCTTCAAAAGGGAACGTTTTTTGGTGAAGCGGTTCCAATTTATGGTTAAAAAAAGTCGTCGTTAGTTGGTTCGTTGCGAATGTTAATTCTAAAATAGTCATGTTTGGCGCCTCCTTGTGAACTTGTATAGACATGTTTCGTTTGACTACAGTATAGTATGAACGAATCAGAATTACAAGGATTTTCCCTAGATTCTTGGGAAAACTTTTCCAGAAGGGGGCAGCAATCGACTGCGCTGGGTCCGAAAAAAAGGCGGTCAAGCAGTGGTTTGGCTGGGGGAGTTTGTGGCGTAAGCAAGGCAGAAAGTGCGGGGGATTTTTCTGACCAGCTCTAGGTTTTTCGGAGGGAATATGCTATGCTTTTAGAAAAGAAATTGTTGGTAGAGGAGGATCGGCATGAACAAGTTTCATGACATATTTTTAGAATTAGAACAACAAATTGTCCAAGGCGACTATCAGCCAGGCGATTTATTACCTAGTGAAAATCAATTAGTGGAAACCTACAATGTTTCCCGTGAAACAATTCGGAAAGCCTTGAATTTACTAATTAACGCTGGCTACATTCAGAAAAAACAAGGCAAAGGCTCGATTGTGCTCAACTTTAAAAAGTTTAATTTTCCTATTTCAGGGGTGACCAGTTACAAGGAGTTACAACAAACGCAACATATTGAAAGTCATACGCATGTGGTTTCCTTAGAAGAAATTCCTGTGGAGCGCAACTTGGCTCAGTTGACTGGTTGGACGGAAGGGGCCCCTGTGTGGCGCTTAGTTCGGCAACGGGAGATTGAAGGGGAAGTCGATATTTTAGATATTGATTACTTGATTAAAGAGATTGTCCCAGAACTGCCGAAGCACCGTGCCGAAGATTCGATTTTCGATTATCTGGAAAACGACCTTGGCTTGGCGATTAGTTATGCCCAGAAAGAAATTACCGTGGAACCGCTCACAGAGATGGACAAGCAGCTGATTGGTGAAGTGGAAGGCAATCATGTCGTCGTGGTCCGCAGTATTATGAACTTGGAAGATACCCGCTGTTTTGGCTATACGGAATCTCGTCACCGCTTAAACAAATTTAAGTTTGTGGAATTCGCTCGTCGCCGTAAATTGTAAGTCTTAGTGACGAACAAATATAAAAACGGCTGTCATTAAATAAAAAATTACGGTTTTTTCGCTGCAACTGCAAATAAATGTATAAGATTTTAGGAGAAAACGTCACAAAGTTAGAGTTTGACCTCTACTTTGTGACGTTTTCTCGTTGTTTATTAAAGTATTTTTTCGGAAAAACCATTAAATAACAGCCAAAAATATCAATAAGTGTTGAAAAAAAGCCTTTAAACTAAGGGGAAACGTTGCTTTTAAAGGAAATGTTGTTTTTTTGCAAGAACTGTTCAATATTTAAAATCACAGACAAGGGGGAATCTTGTATAATAAAGCCATAGCTTCAGCAGCGCCGAAGAAACAACTAGGGCGCACTGGGAATTCAGGATGTTAAAGGAGATGTACATATGAAAAAGAAAATAATGGCAAGTTTATTGGTTGGTAGTGCCGTAGTTGGTGCAAGTTTGGCACCACTTTCAGCACAGGCGGTGACGACAGGGAATACGCCGGTATCTGTGGGGATTGGTGGAGGTGCGTTGCCAGATCATGGTAGTGATGTTATTGAGGTAGACCCAGATCCAAATGCGCCTAATACGGATTTTGATTTACTAGCAATTCCGAAAAGTTTAAACTTTTCTCCTGTGAAGATTGGCGACGATTTATCTGCGATTAAGTTACTCCCTGGCGAAAGGGGTAGAAGTGTTATGGTCGGAGACTTACGTGGAACCAAAGAAGGTTGGCATGTAACAGGGGAAATATCGGGAATGACTAATCCTAATAGCACCGAGCAATTAGAGGGATCTATCAGACTAGTTCCTCGTACTGTATATGCACGATATATTATTTCATCTGGAACAGGACTTTATATAACCGAAACTTCTCAAAATGGAATAGATATTGCTAATAATCCAGTAGCACCTGTCTCTAATGAAGCGAACTTGAAGCTTGGTGGCGGGGCTTCCACGTTAATGTCAGCATCTATTGGTAAAGGTCAAGGAACATGGGCAGCAAATTTAATGGATGTTGATTTGAACGTCACAACACCGACTCAAGAACTTAAAAAAGGTGCCTATATAGGCTACATTACCTGGAACCTCGTCGCAGGACCATCTATCTAAATACAAGAAATAAAAGAATCAAGTACAGAACAGCAATCGTCACTTTGCTGTTCTGTACTTTATAGACGAATTGAAAGCAAAGGAGCGTACATAGATGAAAAAGAAAATCATGGCAAGTTTATTGATTGGTAGTGCCGTAGTTGGCGCTAATTTGGCTCCCCTTTCAGCGCAGGCGGTGACGACAGGGAATACGCCAGTCCAGGTGGAGTTTGGTGGAGGGACGTTGCCAGATCAAGATAGTAATAATGGTTCGACAACAGATCCTGATTTAGAATCTTCTAATACTAATTTTGATATATTAGCTATTCCCAAAAGAACGGCGTTTGAAACAGGTAAAATTGGTTCGGATTTGTCTGCCTTGAAATACTCCGTAGGGACTTATCCAGATGTATATGTGGGTGATTTGCGTGGTACAAAAGAAGGCTGGCATTTAACGGCAGAAATTCAGCAAATGGTGAATGGGACAGATACTTTATCAGGAGATATCAACTTTGAATTAATTAATTATTATGCTGAGTTTAGAACAGCAGTTAATACTGAAGGTATTGAAACTGGTTGGTATTCATTGACTTCAACTTTAAATGGGAAGAATATTGCTAATGATGCTACAGCACCGACAGCAGTGGGAACAAATATAAAAATTGGTGGTGGCGCTTCTACTATTACCTCAGCAGGAGTTGGAAAAGGTCAAGGATTATGGGGTGTACGATTTAATAAAACTACTTTAAACGTTACCACACCAATGCAACAACTTAAAAAGGGTGCCTATACAGGGACTGTTACCTGGAACCTCGTCGCAGGACCATCAATCTAAGGCAAAACAAAAAAGTCATCCCCTCAGGATGACTTTTTGCTTATTTCTCTGTGAAGGTGCTGTCTGTTTTGACAGTTTCAGCAGGCGGTGTTTGCGCCGCTAGCAAGTCGCGAATTTCTTTTAAGTAATCTTCGCTCGTTGGTACCACTTCTTCTTCTGCCGCTTCTTCTTTTTTGCCGCGGTTTTTCATTTTGTTGGCCGCTTTGACAATCAAGAAGAGGACGAAGGCCGTAATTAAAAATGTAATAAGTGCACTAATCACGCTACCAATATTGAATTCAACGCCTTCGACTTTATAAACAAGGGCACCCAATGCATCGTCGGCGCTCTTTTTCCCAGTCGTCAAGACAAAAATCAGACTAATTAACGGGGTAATCAAGCCTTCCACCACTTGTGTCACAATCGCTGTAAACGCACTACCAATGACAACACCAACGGCTAGGTCTAAGACACTCCCGCGCATGATAAACTCTTTAAATTCTTTAATCATTCTTTTTTCCCTCCTCACTTTAAAAACAGTATACCGAATCTTCTTGAAAATTTGAACTGAAAAACTCTTATCATTCAGAAAGCACCTGAAGCTGTGTTATAATGGAGCTATTGGAAAAAACATTAAAAAATGCTTTAGAATTTACGCGATACATATATTTCACAGCATTCTTTAGGTAAGATGAAGCAAATGAAGGAGCGATGCGGCAATGTCTGTTCAATTAGTTAAAGGCGTGAATTTACACGTCATTCCTACAGAAAAATATAAAACGGTGCGTCTTTTAGTCCGCTTTAATACACGATTAAATCATGAAACCATTACAAAAAGAACGCTGTTGTCCAGTTTGATGGAAACCAACAGCTTGAATTACCCGAATCAAGTCAAGTTAAGTGAGCGTTTGGCGGAACTTTACGGTGCCAGCTTTGGGATTGGTGTTTCCAAAAAAGGCAATCAACATTGGTTTAATATTTCTATGAACATTGTCAATGATCATTATTTACAGGATAGTCAGGTTCTCGCCGAAGCGGTGGACTTTTTGAAGGAAATTATTTTTGCCCCCAATATTCAAGCGGGCCAATTCGAGGCGGAAACCTTCCAACGGGAGAAAGAGAACTTGAAAGCGTACTTGGAAAGTATTGTGGAGGATAAGCAAACCTATGCCTCTTTGGCGCTTCAAAGTGTCTATTTTAATCAATCGGAGGATCAAAAAATTCCTAGTTTCGGGACCGCTGCGGCGTTAGCTGAGGAAACAGCGGCGTCATTAGCGGCATATTATCAAAAAATGTTGGCGGAAGATCAAGTGGATATTTTTGTTTTAGGTGATGTCAATGAGGCGGAGCTAGTGCCGTTATTCAAGCAATTACCGTTTACGCCTCGTGAAGAAGGCAAAGCCGCGATTTTCTACAATCAACCAATTCGCAACGTGATTGAAGAGCGGACCGAGCGTGAGGTGTTAGCCCAATCGAAATTAAACTTGGCTTACAACACGGATATTTATTATGGCGATAGCTATTATTTTGCGTTGCAAGTGTTTAATGGGATTTTTGGCGGTTTCCCGCATTCTAAATTATTTATGAATGTCCGTGAAAAAGAACATTTAGCGTATTATGCTTCTAGTAGTATCGACACTTTCCGTGGCTTCATGACGGTTCAAACAGGGATCGATGGCAAAAATCGGAATCAGGTCTTGCGTTTGATTTCGACAGAATTGGAAAATATTCGCTTAGGTAAGATTAGCGAATTAGAAATTGAACAAACGAAAGCAATGCTAAAAAATCAGTATATCTTAGCGTTAGATAATGCAGGCGCGTGGCTGGAAAAAGAATACTTGAACGAATTAATGCCGCAGACGATGCTGACGGCGGAGGAATGGATTGCGCGGATTAATGCCGTAACCATTTCAGAAATCCAAGAAGTGGCCAAACGCTTGGAACTTCAAGCGATCTTCTTTTTGGAAGGAGAAACGGAAAATGATTAAAAAAGACTATGCACAAATTAAAGAAACATTGTATACAGAAACACTGGCGAATGGGTTAAAAGTTTACCTATTGCCGAAAAATGATTTCCAAAAAACGTATGGCTTGTTTACGACCGATTATGGTTCCATCGACAATACGTTCGTGCCAATTGGTCAAGAGGAAATGATTGAAGTGCCTGACGGAATCGCCCACTTTTTAGAACATAAAATGTTTGAAAAAGAAGATGGCGATGTCTTCCAAAAATTTGGGCAACAAGGGGCTTCAGCGAATGCCTTTACCAGTTTTACGAAGACGAGTTATTTGTTTTCAACGACGGATCAAGTGACACAAAATCTAGAAACGTTGCTTGATTTTGTGCAATCGCCGTATTTCACGAAGGAAACGGTCGAAAAAGAAAAAGGCATCATTGGACAAGAAATTCAAATGTATTTAGATGATCCTAACTGGCGC
Organism: Enterococcus sp. AZ104; assembly: GCF_050546705.1. Lineage (NCBI taxonomy): Bacteria > Bacillati > Bacillota > Bacilli > Lactobacillales > Enterococcaceae > Enterococcus > Enterococcus sp. AZ104. Next base: position 2,578,162 of record NZ_CP172952.1, on the reverse strand, counting down.
TTGTTCTTTGGGATTTTAGGCAACCTTTATCCGAAGCATCCATTGCATATTGATATTGCCGGCACAGTGGCAAGTATTGCGGAGATTACCGCAGAGGATTTGTATACATGCTACAATACGTTTTATCATCCAAGTAATATGACCTTATTCGTGGTAGGGAAAATGGACCCTGAAGCGTTAATGGCCTTCATTCGTGAAAATCAAGCGGCGAAAGAGTTTCCTGCCGCCCAACCTATTCGTCGGCATTTCCCTGAAGAAACAGCTGCTGACATTGTCAAAGAGAGCGCCATTGAAATGGCAGTCACACGGGCAAAAGTGCTTGTTGGCTTGAAAGGCTTAGATGAAGTGCCAACAACGGGTCGTGACTTAATGAAATATCAAGTCACCGTGAACTTGTTGTTACAATTATTGTTTGGTAATACCTCTCAAAACTATTTGGCTCTTTATGATGAAGGCTTGTTAGATGATAGTTTTAGTTATGACTTTAATTTAGATCGCAGTTTCCATTTTGCGGATATTGGCGGTGATAGTGAGCAACCAGAAGTCTTAGCAGAACGAATTGAAGCTATTTTATTATCTGCCACAACAAGTCCAGAATTAACGGAAGAAAATTTGTCCTTATTGAAGAAAAAAATGATTGGTAAATATTTCCAATCCTTAAACTCTTTAGAGTATATCGCCAACCAATTTTCACAATCATTGTTTGGGGAAACCACGCTGTTTGATAAGATTGAAGTCATTGAAAGCATTCAATTAGCCGACGTCCGCCAAGTAGCAGAGACCTTTATTCGTGAAGAAGGATTGAGCCGTTTCTACATGTATCCTAAAGGAGAAACCGAGCAATAAACCAACTGTTTAAGAAAAAGAAAAATCTTTGAAATCTTTCAATTTTGTTATCCTCAGTTGGCTTCTTTTGTGGTATTCTTAAAGGACGGGAATGTTTTCCTTGGCAATTGAAAAAGACTGATGAGACAATCGATAAATTAACAAAATAGACTGGAGAAGATGGACGAGTGGCCAGCGTAAATATTGGAGAAACACTAAAAGAAGCAAGATTGCAGAAGAACATCTCAATTGATGAACTGCAACAAATGACAAAAATTCAAAAAAGATATTTAGAAATTATTGAACAAAACGATTTTGAGTCCTTACCAGGCACCTTTTATGTGCGGGCGTTTATCCGCCAATATGCAAGTGCGGTCGGCTTAGATGGCAATCAATTGGTAGATATCTATGATGGCAAAGAACCAGCAATTGTCGAAGAACCCAAGCCAGTGTATGAAGAGCTTGAAGGATCACGTAAGCAATTGCATGACGAAGAAAAGCAATCCAGTTGGTTACTGCGGAACTTACCAGCCATTGCCTTTTCGTTAATTGGTTTAGCCATTGCGGTCGTAGTGCTGTATATTATGTGGCAAGATCAAAAAGCCGAACCGATTATTCAAACACCGGCAACTAGTGCCAGTGTGGAAAAACCCAAAGAATCAAGTCAAGCCCCAGAAAGTAGCACACAAAGTAGTACACCGCCGTCTTCTTCAAGCGAACCAGAGAAGAAAACAGCTGTGGCTGTGGTGAGCGATGCTAACAATCAAGTGACTGCAACGGTTAAAGATGCGAATAGTCCAATCAACATTACCTTTAAAGGGACTGAAGGCTCTTGCTGGATTGGCGTGATGGTCGATGGCAACTATACGTACCAACACACCCTGCAAGCAGGAGAAACAGAAACAACAGCTTTACCTGCGAATGCCGCCAATGCAACACTGATTCTAGGCGCCTCAAATAACGTCGCCATTCAAGTCGATGGCGCCGATTTAACACTGGAAAAAACGCCAGTTTTAATTCGTAAGGATGTTACATTAGGGATTACGTATCGTTAGAAATGGTGTAAGAAGAATCTGGATAAACTGTCAAACGGCAATTATTCCAGATTCTTTTCTTTTATAATTAACAGCGAATGGTTAAAAAGACGACAATAATAATTCAAGAGAGAAGGGGTTATCAATGCTTAAAATAGTTAATAAAAAATTTAATCTTATCACCATATTTTCAATCGCTCTGTTGGTCATGGGCTTCTTGATTGTTGGCTTACAACTGTATTTCTACTTTATCTATGGTTCTAAATTTTTAGACAGTATCACATTGATTGGAATGATTGATTTCGGTTTAGGCTATTACCAGCTCTTTCTAAAAAAAGGCAAGAATATTTCTGAATAAACGGTCAAACGGCAATTATTCCAGATTCTTTTCTTTTTTTCGTGACACTGCCAGCAAGATAACGTAAAATAGAACAGGAGAAGGAAGGGGCAATTGAAGTGAATTTACCAAATAAATTAACAGTTTTAAGAATATTTATGATTCCGATTTTTATTATTATTGTGTCGGTGCCAATGGACTGGGGAACGATTAGTTTTGGCGACACAACGTTAGCCGTTACCCAATTAGTGGGCGCGATTATTTTTGCAGTTGCTAGTTTTACAGACTGGTTGGATGGCAAAATTGCCCGTGCACAAGGCTTGGTGACGAACTTCGGAAAATTTGCGGACCCATTAGCGGACAAAATGCTAGTGATGACCGCTTTTATCGTCTTAGTTGGTCAAGGCAAAGTACCTGCTTGGATTGTAGCAATTATTGTTTGTCGTGAATTGGCAGTAACTGGTTTACGGTTGTTATTAGTCGAACATGGCGAAGTAATGGCAGCAGCTTGGCCAGGAAAAGTAAAAACAGCTACCCAAATGGTTGCAATTATTTTACTATTCATTAACAACATTCCATTTTCAGCACTTCATCTACCACTAGATCAAATCATGCTATATGCCTGCTTGATTTTCACCATTTACTCTGGTGTTGATTATTTTGCTAAGAATAAAGATGTTTTTAAAGGTTCGATGTAAAGAGAGAATCAAAACGCTTGGCTTGTGCCAAGCGTTTTTTTAGTATTCATGATTGAATCGGCAAATAGATTTTTAAGTAGAGGAACAGATGAATCGATAAAACAAATCGGCAATTTCTGTATGCTATTTTTCATTTTGGTTATATCTACATATAAATAATTAGTTTGTTGTTGACAAAGTAAACTAAATAGATTACTATTTAGTTCGTTAACTTATATATAAACTAAATAAATTTTTTGGAGGAAATTATGAAAAAAACAGATATTTTAAATAAACTATTAAAAATTGCTCAACAACCTTACTTAATCTTTGCTTCTAGCATAGAGGAGAAACCAGATAACACTTTTGAAACGTTAAAATTGCTTGCTTCTGAAGAAAATGTAACAGCTGGAAGAATCGCTGAATATTTAGATATAAAACCTTCTAGTGTGACACAAATCATAAAAAAATTAGAGTCTGTTAAAGCAGTTAAACGAGTCAGAAATGAATCAGATGCTCGGGTCACATTCGTTGTATTGACCGATAAGGGACGAGAAAGTTTAAGTACTCAAGGAAATATTTCCAATGGATTTAATGAAGAAATGTTTAAGGGCTTTTCAGAGGAGGAACTAGAGTCTTTAAATAATTATTTAGAACGTATAGAAAAGAATATTTCTAGTGAAGAATTTTTAGATAAAATTGAAACAATTTTTGGCGACGATAAAAATTGGGAACATTTCAGAAAAATATCAGCTAGATATGGTAGAGCTAGAGAACAGATGATGGGACATGATGGCTTTGGTAGATTTGGTGAATTCAATGGTGAATACGGTGGCTTTGAAGGATGGAAGAGAGGTCGGAGAAGATAATGGCAGTAGGTGGAGGTGGCAAAAATAGTCATGATTCTATCCGAGCAGATAAAACAAAATTTTCGTTTAAAGAATTTTTAGGCTTAATCAAGATGACAGAGCCTAACTATTTACTGCTTGGCATTGGGATGATATTTCTTGTGATTTCTTCTAGTATCCAAGTGTACGTTCCAAAACTTGCTTCAAGTTTAGTCAATAATTTTCAAAAGGGGGTAGATTATAGTTTATTAGGTAAAGTTGTTGGATTATTTATATTTTCAGCACTCGTTTCTGCATTAGGAGGGACAATTTTAGGTATTTTTGGTGAAAATGTCATCCAAAATATGCGTAAACGCTTATGGAATAAATTAACTATTCTAAAAGTTTCTTATTTTGACTCTGTTAAAGCGGGTGAAATATCCAGCCGGGTCGTAAATGATACTAATCAAGTTAAGCAATTGTTAGCCGTTACTTTTCCTCAAACAGTTGCCAGTGTGATTACAGTTATTGGTACGGTATATATGATGATTAAAATGGATTGGCATATGTCGCTTGCTATGGTAATTGCTGTTCCTGTTGTAATCCTTTGTATGATTCCAGTAATGGCATTTGGTTCAAAAGTTAGTCACATTCGCCAAGATGCTATGAGTCAATTTAACGGACTTGCTACTGAAACGTTGAGTGAAATTCGTTTAGTCAAAACTTCTAATGCTGAATCTCAGGCGCAGGTTCGTGCTGCAAATGAAGTGGATCGGTTATTTAATGTAGGGAAAAAAGAAGCAATATTTGATGCATCTATGCAACCAATTATGATGATGGTCTTTATGAGCATGGTATTTGGGCTATTAGCATATGGGATGCATCGAATTGCCATTGGTGTGATGACAATCGGAACATTGATGAGTTTCTTAATGTATCTATTTAATCTTATTGGCGCCATGCCAATCATTGCGACGTTATTTTCTGAAGTAGCTAAAGCAGCAGGATCAACGCGACGAGTGCAAGAATTGTTATCTAGAGAACCTGAAGACTTTGAAAGTGGACAAGATATTGATTTATCGGAAAAGACTTTATTAGTTAAAAATGTAAAATTTTCTTATGAAGATGCACCAGAGGAACCTATCTTAACAGACATTTCTTTTACTGCTCAGCCAAACCAAGTAATTGCTTTTGCTGGCCCATCAGGTGGCGGGAAATCGACGATTTTTAGTTTAATTGAAAGGTTTTATGAACCTACAGAAGGACAAATTAAATTTGGAGATATTGACATAAAAGATATCAAATTATCAGATTATCGTCGTCAAATCGGCTTTGTATCACAGGATTCTGCGATTATGGCAGGGACAATCAGAGATAATCTAACGTATGGCTTAGCAGAAAACTTCTCAGATGAACAACTATGGGATGTCTTGGAACTAGCATATGCGCGAAAATTTGTAGAAGAAATGCCAGATAAATTGAATACGGAAGTCGGTGAACGTGGCGTTAAAATTTCTGGAGGACAAAGACAGCGTATTGCAATTGCTCGTGCATTCTTGCGGAATCCCAAGATTTTAATGTTAGATGAAGCTACTGCTAGCCTAGATTCAGAATCTGAGATGAAGGTCCAAGAGGCATTGTCTAATTTAATGAAGGGCCGAACGACATTGGTTATTGCCCATAGATTGTCGACAATTGTTGATGCGGATAGCATTTACTTTGTTGAAAAAGGGAAAGTAACTGGTTCAGGAAAACATGATGAGCTAGTAAGTAAACATAAAACTTACGCTAAATATGTATCCGAACAATTTAAAGTAACGGAATGAACGAAATAAGCAAACTTAAAATGAAGCTAAGACAACACATGCATTTAACTAATTGTCTTAAGATTTAGAAAGAACTTGGACATAACCCCCAAGTTCTTTTTTCTAACTTATTTTTACCCACAAGATAAAAAGCGTGGGACAAAAATCACTTTGGATTTTTGCTCTACGCTCAAAAACTAATAAACGGCGGGAACAGAAGCAACTCCTTCGGAAATAAGCCGAAATTCTCCAAAAATTAAAGAACAATTTTCGGAAATTCCTTCTTATTTCTCGGAGTTAAACACTTCTGTCCCGACCTCTTTAAATACCTCCATGGTAGTTCACTTACTTCATAAAATGTAGAGTCACGGTATAAAGCCAATTCGCGAGGACCGATATTACAAAAATAAGCACCATTCAGATCTTTACGACAAATAATGCGGATCTGTCTTAGTCGTGCTAATGTTATCACGGATTTTTTTCAAGGAATCGGCATTTTGATCAAAATTGTGATACATCGTATTTGTATATAAAATATCCATTACCGTTAAGTAACTGATCCGTGAAGCCAAGGATTCCGCACGAAACAAGCCTTCTTCGGTGACGACAATAATTGCTTCGTCGGACAAGCCTGCCAACTCTGAACCGCTGTTACCGGTTAACGTAATCATTTTTGCGTTGGTTTTTTTAACTTGTCGTGCTAGGTTGATTGATTCTTTGGTTTTGCCTGAATGGGAAAAAATAAACACACAATCTTCACTGGTTAATTTTGTGACAAAACTTAACTGCATGTGGTAATCAAAAATGTAGTTGCACCGATAGTTGGTCCGAATGAATTTATGGAAACTATCAAAAGCCACAATCGAGGAGCCACCTTGCCCAAAAAAGTGAAGCGTTTTGGCAGAGTACATCAAAGCCAACACGTTATCTAACAGCTCCTTTGTTAAGAACTGTGTGGCGTTACTGAGGGAATAAATATTGGCTTGTAAGACTTTTTTAGCAATCGTAATACTATCATCATCTGGTGAAATATCATCGGCGCCATTCACGCTATTGACGTTTTGAAAAGTCGGCTGATAATTAGAATTCCTGGCGATATCAATTTTAAATTCTTGGAACCCAGAATAGCCAATCTTTTTTACAAATTGATACACGGAAGATTGGGAGACGCCAATTTCGTTGGCCAGACTTTCTAACGTCATTTGTGTCAATAATGATTCAGAATGAACAAAGTAATCGGAAATTTTCTTTTCTGTGAGGCTCAAATTCGGTTTTTTGATCCGAATCCGTTGATCCAAATAGTGGTTTTTCATTAACACGTTCCTCCAATCTTATTTTTTTAAAAATAAAATGAATGCCTTTTCATTGTTGGTATAGACTGATTATAGTGGAAAAAGAGGACAAATACAATTTCTCTTTTTCTCCACAAAAAAGAAATTCTTTAAAAAAAGCCCAAAAAAAATAAATAATCTTTTTTCTGAAAAATGAAGGGGTCTTGAAAAGACTTCTCTCAACTAAAGAAAGTAGCCAGTAAAAAGAACGTGATACCAAGAGATTTACTTGTGTTTTTTGTATGAAAGCTCCTTAAAAATAAAAACGTTTTACCTTTTGAGCAGGCAAGATTTTTGCTAAAAAATAAAAAATATTTTTTAATTAGTGTAATCGTTTACATTATTTTTTTTATCCTTTATGATTGAAGTATCAAAAGAGGCAGGTGAAAGAAAAATGGACATTGGCTTTATTGGACTTGGGAAAATGGGTTTGAACATGGCATTAAATGTTCACGAACAAGGCTGGCCCATTATTGGCTTTGATGTGACAAAGGAAGCAAGAGCGACTGCTAGAGAGCAGGGGCTTTCCGTTGTAGATTCGTTGCCGGAACTATTGAAAGCGCTTAACAAAAGGAGGGTGATTTTTTTAAGTACCCCCGCTGGTCAGATTACCAATCAATTAGTGGCAGAATTGGTAGAGCAATTAGCACCAGAGGATATCATTGTGGATAGTGGCAATTCAAATTTTCATGATAGTGTTGCGAATGCTCAATTTGCTAAGGAAAAAGGAATTTATTTTATTGATTGTGGTACTTCTGGTGGCATCAAAGGAGCGCGGGAAGGAGCGTGTTTAATGGTTGGCGGTGCGCCTGAAGCCGTCAAGGTGTTAACCCCATTTTTTGAAGATTTAGCTTGTGAACAAGGGTATCTTTATGCTGGGAAATCAGGAGCTGGTCACTATTTGAAAATGGTGCATAACGGGATTGAGTACGTCATGATGCAAGCCATGGGCGAAGGATTCAATTTATTAGAAGCTGCCGAATATGATTTTGCGTTGGAGAAAGTAGCCGATGTGTGGAATCACGGCTCGATTATTGAAGCTCGCTTGATGGGCTTAGCGAAAGAGGTTTTTGCGGAAAATCCTACGTTAGCCAATCTAGAAGGGAAAGTGGCAGCAAATGGCGAAGCCAAATGGATGATTGAAGAAGCATTGCGTTTGGAGATGCCCGTCCCAACTACGGCGTTGTCCTTATTTACTCGAAATGAAAGTATGCTAGCAAATCATTTTTCAAACAAAGTGGTCGCTTCTTTGCGACAAGGATTTGGCGGGCATGAAGTCGTAAAAAGTCAGTAAAGGAGTTTAGTCATGTTAAAAAAACAAAAAATTGCCATAGTGAATTCCAGTAGTTTTGGTCAAATTTTTCCTGAACACTTGACGCGCTTAGAAAAAATAGGCACCGTGAAGCATTTTACAGTCGACAGTGAAATTGGTGGCAAAGAGTTAGCGGAACGTTTACAAGGATATACGATTATTATTGCTAGCGTGACGCCATTTTTCACGAAAGAATTTTTTGAACATAAAGATGAATTGTTGCTGATTTCTCGCCACGGCATTGGGTATAACAACATCGATTTAGACGCTGCAAAACAGCACGAGACAATTGTTTCCATCATCCCAGCTTTAGTAGAACGAGATGCCGTGGCGGAAAACAATGTCACAAATTTACTAGCTGTTTTACGGCAAACCGTGGCTGCAGATGCCAGCGTTAAAGCAGATCAATGGGAAAAACGAGCGAATTTTGTCGGTCGGACGTTATTTAACAAAACTGTGGGTGTCATTGGTGTTGGGAACACAGGAAGTTGTGTCGTGGAGACGTTACGAAACGGATTTCGCTGTGACGTGTTAGCGTATGATCCCTATAAATCCGCCACTTATCTGCAAAGTTATGGAGCCAAAAAAGTAGACTTAGATACGTTGCTAGCTTCAGCTGACATCATTTGTTTATGTGCCAATTTAACTGAAGAAAGTTATCACATGATTGGCTCGGCGGAAATTGCCAAGATGAAAGACGGCGTCTATCTTTCCAATAGCGCACGAGGCGCCTTGATTGATGAAGAAGCCATGATTGCCGGCTTAGAATCGGGCAAAATTGCTGGGCTTGGGACAGATGTTTTAGAAGAGGAACCAGGTCGGAAAAATCATCCTTATCTTGCGTTTGAAAATGTAGTAATGACGCCGCACACCTCCGCTTATACCATGGAATGCCTGCAAGCGATGGGAGAAAAATGCGTGCAAGATGTGGAAGACGTGGTGCAAGGTATTTTACCTCAACGGGCAGTGCAAGAAGTCAGTCGTTACGTTAGTTAAGAAGGAGGAGGAGCATGTTAACTGATTTAAAAGTGAAAGTTGGACCGCAATTTTATCGTTACCACGAAGGCGCCTTAGCTTCGGTGCCGTCACTTTTCAAGGAATATCACGCCCAACGAATTTTGGTGGTGCATGGCACCGTATCCTTTGAAAAAGCTCAGCCATTTTTACCATTCTTGGCAGATTCAGAGTATCAATTCTTCTATCACACTTACACAGGAGAATGTAGTTATTTTGGCGCCGAACAAATTTCACAGCAAATAAAGGAACACCAGATTGACTTTCTTCTGGGAGTCGGCGGCGGTAAGTTAGCCGATTTAGTGGGCTACAGCGCCCATTTAAACAATCTGAATTTTGGCTTAGTCCCTACTTTGGCTAGTAACTGTGCGCCGTGGACACCGTTAGCTGTGATGTATCAAGAAAATGGCGCGGCCGAAGGCAAAACGGAACATTTCTTTCGCCAAGCTGCGTTTTTAATCACTGATCCTAAGTTGCTTCTTGATGCGCCCCGTGATTATTTTGTCGCTGGTTTAGCTGATACGTTAGCGAAATGGTATGAATCAGAGACCATTTTACGCCAAGCCCATTTGCAAGGGGAACCCTTTTTACAATTAGCGGGAGCGACCGCCAAGCTTTCGCAAGAAGCGATTATGCGGGACTCAAAAGCAGCCTTAGCAGCGATGGATGAGGGCAAACTCACGCCTGAATTTGTCCATCTTTCAGAAATTGTTTTCGCTGTTTCTGGATTAGTCGGCGGCTTCGGCGACAAATACGCCCGCAATGCAGCAGCACACGCCATGCATGATGCTATGAGTAAATTTTTACCAAAAAGTCATGACTATTTACATGGCGAAAAAGTAGCTTACGGCATCTTCTATCAATTAGCATTGGAAAAAAGGTGGGCCATCATAGACGCATTAATCCCCTTTTATCAAGAGCTAAACTTGCCCATGTCGTTACGACAAATGGGCCTTTACCCAGAAGAAGAAGCAGTACTCGATGCAATGGTTCAATTTATTGATTCAAAAGAAAAGGTTCATTTAATTCCTATTGAGATTTCGGAAGAACGTTTACGTCAAGGGATTGAAGAGCTAGAAAAGTATATCCAAAACCAAGGATAAGAAGGAGGAACTATGGAAACGTTAAGTGTTTTACAAAGTTTGATAATGGCGCTTTGGGTGGCAGCAATTATGTCCAGATGGCTTGGAGGAGGAGCAACGTTAACGTTGCGTTTCTCGCCCTTAATGACAGGGTTAGTAGCAGGTTTAGTGATGGGCGATGTCCCGAAAGCGATGATTGTCACCGCAGCATTACAAATGATTTACATGGGTGTTTTTTCACCAGGTGGCTCTATGCCAGCAGAACCATCAATTGCGGCAGCGATTGCTGTGCCAGTTGCGTTGCTAGGGAATTTGAAGCCGGAAGCGGCTATCGCCGTAGCGGTTCCTGTCGGTCTTTTAGGGAGTTATTTATATCAATTCCGTTTCTTTATTAACACGTTTTTAGGGAAGTATACCGATCGTGCGGTGGCTGAACTAAATTCTAAAAAAATTGCCCGCTCAATTATCTGGTATCCAACGATTGCCTCATTTATTTTATTCGTTCCATTAGTCTTTTTTGCTCTTTATTTAGGGGCACCAGTCATTGCCGATATTATTAAAGCATTAGAAGGAACCGTTGTGATTCACGTGTTAGAAGTAGTCGGTGGTGGTTTAGCCGCAATTGGGATTGCGACAACGGTCTATGTCATTGGTCGAAAAGATTTCTTGGTTTTCTTTTTCCTTGCATACTTCATGAGTATCGTCTTTAAGTCATTGGAAATTACCATGGTAACGTATGCCATCTTTGGCGTAATTATTGCGTTAATTTTTGTGCAAGTCCAAAAAGGCAAACCTGTAGCAGAAAGTGCTGGTTCCGCCAGTGCCACCACTGATTTTGATGATGATGACGATTACGATGACGGGTTTTAAAAGAAAAAGGAGGAACTGAAATGACGGAAACAACAGAAAAAGTCGTGCCGAAAACAACGAATTTAGCACCAGAAGAAATTACCAATAAAGATGTTACAAAAGCCTATCTCCGTTGGCATTTTGCCAATGAAATTCCCCATTCCTTTGAACGTTACTTGGCGCCTTCGTTATTGTACGCAATGATGCCACTTTTAAAGAAATTATATAAAGACGATGAACAATTAAAAGCCGCTTATATGCGTCAACTGCTGTTTTTCAATACGCAATTAAGCTGGGGCGGAGGGGTCATTACTGGGTTGATGGCTTCCATGGAACAAGAGCGGGCCAAAGAAGAACATGAAGGCCGCGAAATCATGATGCAAGATGATTTAATGTATAACACCAAAGCTGGCTTGATGGGCGCGTTAGCTGGGATTGGTGATGCGATTGACTCAGGTACGGTTCAATATATTTTTATTGCGATTGCGGTACCGTGGGCGCAACAAGGTAGCGCATTAGGTGCGATTTTCCCATTTGTGGCGTTTGCCCTTTATCAAGTACTGTTAGGTGTGTTCTTTGCGAGACAATCCTTCAAAATGGGGCGGAATGCTACAGGCTTAATGCAAAGTGCTGGGATTCAAAAAGCCATTGAAATGTTATCTGTTTTAGGGTTGTTCATGATGGGGATTTTAGCTGGTAATTATGTCAAAGTTTCTTCAACTCTTCAATTTAAACTTTCTGGCCGTGAGTTTGTGGTCCAAGATATCCTTGATCAGATTGTCCCAGGACTCTTGCCGCTAGCTGTCGTAATGGGCGTGTATTGGTTCTATACGAAAAAAGGCTTGAAAGTTACGCAAGCATTATTGTGGTTAACAGGTATTTTAATTGTCTTAGCAACAGTCGGTATTTTATAAAAAGAAAAGGACGTGAATCAGATGGGCGTAGTAAATTTAGCAAGAGTAGATGAACGATTAATTCATGGACAAGTGATGGTGACCTTGTCCCAAAAAAGTGGCGTTAATTCCATTTTCGTTGTCGATGAAGTGGTGGCAAAGGATAAATTTATGCGTGATTTATACAAAAGTGCAGGCAGTCGGACAGGACAAAAAACCATTGTCATTACGCCGGAAAAAGCTAAATTTTATTGGGATGAATACCAATTCAAAGAGTACAACTGTATTTTAATCGCTAAAACCGTCTCTGTAATTTATGACTTAGTAAAACACGGAGTCCCTATGAAGGAGTTAAATATCGGCGGTATTGCACAGAAGAATCCAGAAAAAGATTTATTAGTAACCAAATCAGTTTATTTAAACAAAGAAGATGCCGAAAAATTAAAAGAACTACATGAGGTGTATGGCGTAGAAGATATTTATTTCCAAGCAACGCCTTCTGCACCAAAAACTAGTTTAAAAGAGGTTTTAGGCAAATTTAATTTATAGAAAAGGACAGTCGCTTGAGTCATTGCATGACTGTTTGAAGTAATGACTCAAGCCACTGAACTGAAGGAGGAACTTTTATGTTAGGGATTGTGATTGCTACACATGGTGCACTAAGTGACGGTGCGAAAGACGCAGCTACCGTGATTATGGGCGCAACCGAAAATATCGAAACCGTTAATCTAAATAGTGGCGACGATGTCCAAGCACTAGGCGGACAAATTAAAACAGCGATTGAGAACGTCCAACAAGGGGATGGCGTGTTGGTCATGGTTGACTTATTAAGTGCGAGTCCTTACAATCAGGCAGTTTTGGTGATTAACGAACTCGAACCAGCTCTACAAAAGAAAATCTTTGTGGTGAGTGGTACCAACCTACCAATGGTCTTAGAAGCGATAAACCATCAATTATTGGGCACACCGATTGCTGAAGCGGCGCAAGCGATTGTTGCGCAAGGCAAAGAAAGTGTGCAAGCATGGGATATTTCTATGACTTCCTTTGAGGATGAAGAGGATGAGGACGATGATTTTTAAGAATGTAGTAAAGGGTGAAAGCAATGAAATGGGGATTTAGATGGTACGGAGCGGCAGGCGATGCCATTCCGTTAAAACACATTCGACAGATTCCAGGAATTACTGGCGTTGTCGGTACCTTGTTAAATAAACTACCAGGTGATGTTTGGACAGTAGCCGAAATTCAGGCACTTAAACAATCGGTAGAACAAGAAGGATTGGCACTTTTAGGAATTGAAAGTGTCGCTATTCATGATGCCATTAAAGCGGGAACGGATCAACGAGACCATTATATTGATAATTATCGCCAAACGTTACGTAACTTGGGGAAATGCGGAATTTCCTTAGTGTGCTATAGTTTCAAACCTATTTTTGGTTGGGCTAAAACGGACTTGGCGTATGAGAATGAAGATGGTAGCTTATCGTTGTTATTTGATCAAGCTGTGGTAGAGAACATGCAGCCAGAAGACATGTATCAATTAATTCACAGTCAGTCAAAAGGATTCCGGTTACCAGGTTGGGAAGAGGAGCGTTTGCAACAATTTCAAGAATTGAAAGCCATGTATGCCGGCGTAACAGAAGAAGATTTGGTCGAAAATTTGCGCTACTTTTTAGAACGTGTGATTCCTGTCTGTGAAGAAGAAAATATCAAAATGGGGATTCACCCTGATGATCCACCTTGGGAAATTTTTGGTTTGCCAAGAATCACTAAAAATTTAGCGGATTTAAAACGGATCCTTTCCTTAGTGGACTCACCAGCAAATGGGATTACATTTTGTACAGGTTCCCTCGGTGCGGACCCGACGAATGATTTGCCTACTATGATTCGTGAAATAGGTCACAGAATTAATTTTGTTCATTTCCGCAATGTGAAGTATTTAGGCGAGCATCGTTTTGAAGAAACGGCGCATCCTAGTGTCGCTGGTTCGTTAGATATGGCGGAATTAATGCAAGCACTGGTAGATGTAGGGTATGAAGGTGTTATTCGTCCTGACCATGGGCGGGCAATTTGGGATGAAAAAGCGATGCCTGGTTATGGTTTATACGATCGAGCAATGGGGTTGACCTATATTCAAGGACTGTACGAAGCAACCAAAGCCAAACAAAATAGGAAGTGACAGAATGGAAACAAAAGTTGAAAAAAATCAACTGTATCAACAATTAGCGACATGTAAACTTTTACCACTATATACTGCAACAGATTTACGCTATTTGCCACAAGTAGAATCAGTCTTAGTAGAAAACGAATTACCGTTTATTGAGGTCACTTTTCGGAGTCAGCTGGCCTTGCCTGCCATCAAACAACTTGCTGCTTCAGGGAATTTAATTGTGGGCGCAGGAACTGTTAGAACCTTGAAAGAAGCCCAAGAGGCAGTAGCGAACGGTGCACAGTTCATTGTTTCCCCAGCGATTGTTCCAGAAGTCATTGATTTTTGTCTGGCAAACGAGGTGCCTATTTTTCCAGGAACAGCTACGCCTGGGGAGATTCAGCGAGCGCTGGCGTATGGCTTACGAGTGGTTAAATTTTTCCCAGCCGATATTTACGGCGGGTTAAAAGCCATCAAAAGTTTAAGTGGCCCGTTTTATGATGTTCAATTTTTACCAACTGGTGGGATTGATGAAACAAACTTTATAGAGTATGTGGAAGCAGAAGAAGTATTAGCAGTGGGCGGCTCCTTTATTTTATCGGAAAAGATGCTTCAAGAAGATGAAGCTTCGGCACGCCAGCATGTTCAATCTTTACTCACGAAAATCAAAGAACGACAAGCAAAATAAAAAGATGGGCTAAGTTTTGTTACTTAGTCCTCTTTTTTTTCTGTCCCAATGTTACTGACATTATTTTAGTTTTCATTTTGTAAAAATAGTATAGGAGAAAAGCAATCAGTTATGTATAATTAGTGAAAGAAGGTTGCGTGAAGTAAAAATAAAAAGGAGAGCAAAGGATGTTAAAAAATGTAGAAGTGTTCTGGCAAAACTTTTTAGATAAACATGAATTAGATATGTTGATGCCCGATGTGTGGATGTTTGGTGATGGCTCTTCTGAGATGGGTAATCGTTTGGGTCAATTGGTTGTTTCTGGTCGTAAGACAGCGACATGTTCTTCTTTAGATATTTATAAGATGGAAGAAGAACAACTCCCTAAAGCTGGTCAATACGACATAATTTTAGATGGTCAGTCTCAACCGCTTGCTATTATTCGAACAACCAAAGTTGAAATTATGCCCATGAACAAGGTCTCAGAATCTTTTGCGCAAGCGGAAGGTGAAGGAGATTTGACGTTGGATTATTGGTATGAAGAGCATGCGCGGTTCTTTAAAGAAGAACTGGCCCCCTATCAGCTACAATTTTATCCCGACATGTTGTTAGTTTGCCAAAGTTTTGAAGTGGTGGATCTTTATACAGAAAAAGAATAAACAGAGAAGCGGTGACTGACACGATTGAAACGAGCAGTTGTCGCTTTTTTTACTGATTTTTTGAAAAAGTTGCGTATGTTTATATAGACAGGGTGATAGAAAAGAGATGTGTATTTTAAGTGTCGAGGAAAAGATGGTACAATAACCTAAGGAGAATACTAACAAGGAGTGAATGTTATGAAAGAAGAATTTTCATATGAAATTTTAGAAGAAGTCGCTGTGTTATCTGAGAATGCTCGTGGCTGGCGTAAAGAATTGAATTTAATTAGTTGGAATGGTCGTCCACCAAAATTTGATTTGCGTGAGTGGGCCCCTGATCACGAAAAAATGGGTAAAGGCATCACCTTAACCAACGAAGAATTTGCTGAATTAAGCAAAACAATTAAATCCATGTAAAAGGAGCACCCTGTCAATGAAAAGTATGACTGGATTTGGAAAAAAGACCATTCAAAATGAAAATTATCAATTGGATGTTGAAGTTAAAAGTGTCAACCAGCGGTTTTTAGATATTCAATTGCGTATGCCAAAGGAACTGAATGCCTATGAACTGGTGATTCGGCAAGTAATCAAACGCACGTTAAAACGTGGACGTGTGGAAGTCTATGTAAATCTCCAAAAAATCGGCAACAATCAAAAAGAAGTGCGCGTGCAGTGGGACTTAATTGATCAATTATTAACTTCGGTAGATCAACATTTAAAGGAAAACTATCCGGAAGCAACGTTTGATGCAGGGGACACGGTCAACCATTTATTAAAGCAAAATGATTTTGTCGAAATAGTGGAAGCAGAAATCGTTGATCAGACATTTGAACCATTTCTTGTTCAAGCATTTGAAGCAGCCATCGCTAGTCTTGACCAAAGCCGGGTGCAAGAAGGCACGCAAATTAAACAAGTCCTGCTTGACTACGTAGCAGTGTTGACCCAATCAATTCAAGAGCTGCAAGCGTTTGTGGGCGTTTTTGAACAAGAATACCGTCAACGTTTTGAAGCGAAATTAAACGAATGGTTAGGTAGCCAAGTGGATGAAACACGCTTATTAACAGAAATGGCCATTTTATTGGAAAAAGGCGATATTCATGAAGAATTGGATCGTTTGGATATCCATATTGATAAGTTGCATCAGTTGCTTGACGAAACAGAACCAGTGGGCCGAGAACTAGATTTCTTAATTCAAGAAATGAACCGTGAAGTCAATACGATTGGTTCGAAATCAAGTCCAATTGAAATAAAAAATAGTGTCGTTCAAATGAAAACAACCTTAGAAAAGATTCGTGAACAAATTCAAAATGTCGAATAGAGAAAATGGTTTCGTGTTTTTCCAGAAAACGCTATAATATAGAAGTAACGAATAAATGACAGAGGTGAAAGCAATGACTAAATTTTATGATGTAACCTTTCAAGAATTAAGTGGTCGTTCTGTGGTAAAAACAGAAGTCGCTTCAGACAGAGAACCATTTGACGTCTGGCAAGATGCTTGTGCAAGCTATTCTGAAACAGAATTAAATATCCAAATTAACGAAGACACGTTTGTTACTTTGAATCGTCACTTTGTTGTTCGCATTGACGTGAAAGAAGTTGACGGCCCTGTCGACAAACAAGTTCGTCGTCGCGATGAATTGATGAACGTGGTCAATACGCTTTCTAATATGGGCTTATAAAAAATACCACCAAGCATTTCACGCTTGGTGGTATTTTTTTTAATTAGAATAAAAGAAACAAGCCAACGGCGCATAAGAAAGAAAGAACTGCGGCACTTAAAAAGATTGTCCGCATGGCTGCAGTTTTACTGCTTTCTTTGCCGTGTTTTTTCTGACGTTCTAAACGTTTTTGAAGCAGACGGGTAATTACTGAGAAGATTAGCCCGAAAAGGACTAAAACACTTGTGGCAATCGATTTGGGAATAAAATGATTTGGTTCTGCAACGGTGGTATCCCCAGAATGTTCGTTTGATTCTTCCGCAGCTTCAGCTGTTGTTTGTTTTGGCTTAACTTCTTGGTAAGCCACTTTCGGCGCTTGAACAGTACTATTTAACAATGTCAAAGGCGTGTCGACTTGCACCTGCCCTGCTACTAATTTAAAAGTAGGCTGACTGCCTTTGGGAACGACACCGTATAAATCGTTAGCCAAAGTGACTTTTTTGTGATCAATGGTTTGTGGCCCTTTGTCTAAAAGTTTTTTGCGTTCGTATGTCGTATAGGCATAGTCCAGCAAAGCATTCCCAGCAACATGCCGTTCGTATTCACCATCTTGGTTTTGCCAATTACCAACGCCTAAAATGACTTCAATTAAACGGAAATCTCCTTGTTTGACAGTCGCAATATAGTTAAAGCCGCCTGTTGGACTAGAGCCTGTTTTTAAACCATCCACGCCTTGATAACCATACTTAGCGCCTGGTAAAGAATAATTGTACGCTTCAAACGTTTCCTCGTAAGGCGTGCCGACCATTGTTTTCACCACTGGTTTATTGGTGATTTCTAAAATTTCTGGATAATTTTTCAGAAAATGATAGGTTAGTGAAGCTAAATCTCTAGCTGTAGAGACGTTATCGCCATTTGGGTCAATTCCTTGCATTTGATACAGGCCGTTAAAGGCACTTGCTTGCGCCCCACTGCAGTTGTAATAGGTAGTATTTGTCATCCCTAATTCAGCCGCTTTTTGATTCATTAAATGAACAAAGTCAGTAGGCTGGTTCCCTGAAATTAAGTTTGCCAACATGAGAGTCGCCACATTAGAAGAAGGGACAGCAATCATTTTTAACAGTTCACGGACTGGATAAGCAACACCTAACGTAATTTTGTTATTACTAATGGCGTATATTTTAGAAATATCGACATCTTTTTGCGTAGCAGTCACAGTCGTATCCATTGTAAATTTTCCTTGCTCCATTGCTTCAAAGGCCAAGTACATGGTCATCACTTTGGCAATACTGGCAGGATTCCACGCTAAATCTGGTTGCTGCGACCAGAGAATTTCTCCAGAATCAGCATCAACAACGATGGCTGCTTTGGGAATGCCATCCGCTTTCAGAGTCGTCCCCATTTTTTTAGCAATCGCGGTAATATCTTCTTCTGCATGAGTCACAGTAGGTTGGGCAAAAAAGGTCCCACAACTGACAACTAAGCCTAGCAGAAACAATGTAAATGGTTTAATTCGTGCGATGTTTCTCAGTCCTTTCTTATTCACGTTTTTTCATCCTAAAGGAGTCATCACTTCATTTTACTTAAAAAATGGCTGCCTGTATAGGAATTCTAGGTAATTTGTTTAAAAAAAGAACAAGTTATGAAAGCCAAATTAAAGAAGAAATGTTATTTTTTCAGTGAATCTCCAAGAAAGTCTTGAAAATTGCAGAAAAAAAGTGCAAAATAGAACTAATACTGTGAAATTATGTTTTGAAAGGAAGTCGTTATGTCAGAGCGCGGGTTATTAATCGTATTGTCAGGTCCTTCAGGAGTGGGGAAAGGGACTGTAAGAAAGGCTATTTTCGACAGTGAAGAAAATGATTTTCAATATTCAATCTCAATGACCACTCGGAAACAGCGAGAAGGCGAAGTGGATGGAGTAGATTACTATTTCCGTTCAAGAGAAGAATTTGAAGCGATGATTGAAGCTGGAGAAATGTTGGAATATGCGGAATATGTTGGTAACTATTATGGGACACCATTAACGTATGTTAACCAGACGCTAGATGAAGGCAAAGACGTCTTTTTAGAAATCGAAGTCCAAGGGGCTAAACAAGTCAAAGACAAAGTGCCTGATGGCGTATTTATCTTTTTGACACCCCCCGATTTAGCGGAATTAAAATCAAGAATTATTGGCCGCGGAACAGACGAAATGTCTGTGATTGAAGAACGAATGGCTGTGGCCAGAGAAGAAATCGAAATGATGGCGCTGTATGATTATGCGGTAGTGAATGATGAAGTTCCTTTAGCCGTGCAACGAATTAAAGACATTATCGCGAGTGAGCACTTCCGTGTTGACCGTGTAATTGGAAAATATATTAAAATGTTAGAGGAGATGTAGCCTTATGATGTTAAAACCGTCAATTGACTCATTGTTAAAAGAAGTCCCTTCAAAATATTCTTTGGTTATTTTAGCAAGCAAACGTGCGCATGAATTAGATGAAGGCGTTCAACCAACCGTTGAATCCTTTGATTCTGTAAAAAGTGTAGGCCGTGCGTTAGAAGAAATAGAAGCAGGAACAGTGATCAGTGATCCAAATCCTGAAGAAAAACGCGAACGTCTACGCATTGAACGTGAAGAACGCAAACGCCAACGTGAACAAGAACAAAAAGAATTAGAAAACCGTTTACGTGACGAAAAAAATTAATTGAATGATTGTCAACGAATGGAGAAAGCCGTCTGTCTATTTCAGAGGCTTTCTCTTCGTTTATTCTGAAAGGTGCCAACGAGACACACAAGACAAATCAGTCAATCTTTAGTACAATAGGCAAAGAGAATTTACATAAAAAGGAGGATGCACCATGCAAAAAGTAGCCAAAGTTATTGTGGATGTACCAACGATGCAAACCGATCAACCATTCACTTATTTAGTTCCTGAAAATTTAAATGAGCAATTGGCTGTCGGCATGCGTGTAGAAGTGCCTTTTGGTAACGGTAATCGGCATGTTCAAGGGTTTGTTTTAGCCATTGAACCAATGGCTGCAATGGTTCTTGACGAAACCAATGTTCAGTTGAAAGAACTAGTGGCGGTGTTGGATTTAAAACCTGTCTTAAATACAGAAATGTTGGCTTTAGCTGATTATATGAAGGAAAAAACGTTTGCTTTTAAAATCACTTGTTTGCAAACCATGTTGCCTAGCGTAATGCGTGCCGATTACCAAAAATATATTTATTTAACGGATGAGCTTTCTGAAGAATTACAAGATCAGTTATTTTATGGTTTAGAGGAAATTTCGTGGGACCAAGCGCAAGAACGTGGGCTTTTGCCTCAACTAATGGCGTTGCGTAAACAGCAAAAAGTCGATATTCGCTACGAAGTTACGACGAGAAATAAAGTCAAAATGGTCCGCTTCATTCAAGCCGCTAAGGAATTTGAACAACTAGAGGAAATTCGTTTGGGTTTACGCAAGGGAGCTAAGAAGAAAGAGCAACTTCTTTACTATTTACAACGCTTGGGTACTGAAAAAGTCACCGCTGTGAAGGAAATGAAAGAATTAGGTTTCAGTACCGCGCTTTTAAATGAAGCGGCCAAAAACGGCTGGTTAACGTTCGTTGAAAAAGAAGCGTATCGTGATCCGTTTGCTAATCAGACGTTTGAAAAAACGACTGCGTTATCTTTGAACGCAGAACAACAGGTGGCTGTGGAAACAATCTTACAATCGGTCCAAGAACAGCAAAGCCAAACCTACTTATTGGAAGGTATTACAGGAAGCGGGAAAACAGAAGTTTATCTACAGGTCATTGCAGAAGTTCTTAACCAAGGCAAAACAGCCATTATGCTTGTCCCTGAAATTTCTTTAACTCCGCAAATGGTGCAACGCTTTAAAAGTCGCTTTGGCGAACATGTTGCTGTAATGCACAGTGGCTTATCGCAAGGTGAAAAATACGATGAGTGGCGGAAGATTGAACGAGGAGAAGCGGAAGTGGTGGTTGGCGCGCGTTCAGCCATTTTTGCGCCAATCGAAAACATCGGCGTGATCATTGTTGATGAAGAACACGAGGCAAGTTATAAACAAGAAGAAACCCCGCGCTACCACGCGAGAGATTTAGCGATTTGGCGTTCGGAGTACCATCATTGCCCTGTTGTTTTAGGTAGTGCCACGCCGTCCTTGGAATCACGCGCTCGCGCACAAAAAAATGTTTATCAGCGGTTACGATTAACACAGCGTGCCAATCAAGCGGCAACCTTGCCTACGATTGATGTAGTGGATATGCGGCAAGAAGTAGAAAATGGCAATGTCTCTTCTTTTTCCATGTCGTTGCAAGAAAAACTCCAAGAACGCTTAGAGAAAAACGAACAAAGTGTTCTCCTACTTAATCGCCGTGGCTATTCGTCATTTGTGATGTGTCGCGATTGTGGCTATGTGTTGCCGTGTCCGAATTGTGATATTTCCTTGACTTTGCATATGGATAGTAAAACAATGAAATGTCATTATTGTGGACATGAAGAACGGATTCCTTATCGCTGTCCTAACTGTGGCCAAGATAAAATTCGCTACTACGGAACAGGCACACAAAAAGTAGAAGAAGAATTACAAACGTTATTACCAGACAGTCGTATTCTCCGAATGGATGTTGATACGACCCGTCGCAAAGGTGCGCATGAAAAAATTTTGCGAACATTTGGTGAAGGACAAGCGGATATCTTATTAGGCACACAAATGATTGCCAAAGGACTGGACTTTCCAAATGTGACGTTAGTCGGTGTCTTAAATGCTGATACCGCCTTGAATTTACCCGATTTTCGTTCCAGTGAACGGACCTTCCAGTTATTGACACAGGTCAGCGGTCGAGCTGGTCGCGCTGAAAAACCGGGGGAAGTCATCATTCAATCTTTTAACCCCGAGCATTATGCGATACAATTGGCAAAAGCCCAAGATTATGAAGATTTTTATACAAAAGAAATGTATATTCGTCATCGTGGGGATTATCCACCGTACTATTTTACGGTCCAAATTACGGCTAGCCATCCTGAAGAAAATGAAGCAGCGAAACAAATGTTTCAAATTGCGACGAAATTAAAACAAGGCTTATCGCCGCAAGCTATTTTGTTGGGACCAACGCCCAACGCAATTATGCGTGTCAATAATCGGTACTTTTATCAAGTGATTATCAAGTATAAACAAGAACCAATGCTTCAACCATTATTGAAAGAAATTTTAACCGATACACAACGAGCAACGGCTCGTGGCTTAAAGCTTTCCATTGATGCAGAACCCATGAATTTTATTTAAAAAATACAGCTTTGAAAGGAGCACTTATGCGCTATCCAGTTGTGATTCACCCGAACGAATACTTAAAAATGAAGGCTCAACCTGTGACGATTATTACCGATGAAATTGTGCAGTTACTAGAGGATATGTATGAAACAATGCTGGCCCATGATGGGATTGGCTTAGCAGCCCCGCAAATTGGCAAAAATTTGCAAATGGCAGTAATTGAAATTGATGAAGAATCTGGTCGTTTTGAACTAATTAATCCAGTGATTATTGAAAAAAAGGGAACCAGTATTGATGTGGAAGGCTGTTTAAGTATTCCAGAAACATATGGAACCGTTGAACGAGCAGATGAAGTGACTGTCCGTTATTTTGACCGTGAAGGTGAAGAAATGGAAGTTACGGCTTACGGCTATTTAGCTCGAGCTTTTCAACACGAAATTGATCATTTGAATGGCGAGTTATTTATCGATAAAATGATTGAGAAAATTGCACCAGAAGATTTAGAAGCGTATATGGAGGAACATTTTGATGACTAAAATTGTATTTATGGGCACACCAGCCTTTTCTGTTCCGATTTTAGAAAGTTTAATCGAGGCAGGCTATGACGTTCAAGCGGTTGTCACGCAACCAGATCGACCAGTTGGCCGAAAAAAAGTGATTACCCCAACGCCTGTCAAAGAAGCAGCTTTAAAACATAACTTATTAGTCTTACAACCAGAGAAAATTTCAGGTTCTCCTGAAATGGAAAAAGTGATTGACTTAGCACCAGATTTAATTGTGACAGCAGCCTTTGGTCAATTTTTACCAGAGAAAATTTTAAAAGCGCCTAAACTAGGTGCGATTAATGTCCATGCCTCACTTTTACCAAAATATCGTGGCGGCGCACCTGTACATTACTCGATTATTGAAGGAGAAAAAGAAACAGGCGTCACGATTATGGAAATGGTGAAAAAAATGGATGCTGGCGCGATTTTATCGCAACGTGCAATTCCGATTACGAAACAAGACGATGTAGGCACCATGTTTGAAAAATTAAGCATTCTAGGAAAAGAACTTTTATTAGAGACGTTACCTAAGCTAATTGCTGGCGAAATTACGCCTATTCCACAATTGGAAGAAGAGGCTACTTTTTCACCAAATATTACCCGAGAACAAGAACGAATTGACTGGCAAAAAACTGCTGAGGCAATTGATAACCAAGTGCGTGGTATGCGTCCTTGGCCAACAGCGTTCACAACCTATCAAGGGACCAACTGGAAAATTTGGGCAGTGACACCACTGACTGAAACAACAACCAGCGCCCCAGGAACGATTATCCAACGTAGTAAAAAAGCGCTATGGATTGCTTGTGGCGAAGGGACAGTTCTTCAAATTGATCGCCTGCAACCAGCAGGTAAAGGTCAATTAACGATTCAAGAATTTTTAAATGGCGTTGGTCAAAATGTCGCAGAAAAAGATAAGGTGGACTAACAAAAATGGCTGAAAAAATCCCCAAGAAATTAAAACGTTCTGTTCGATACGTTGCTTTAGAAACCATCGAACGTGTGGATAAAGGTGGGGCGTACTCCAATCTTTTACTTAATGAAATGATGACAAAATCAGAACTAAGCGAGAAAGATGGCCGCTTGTTTACAGAACTTGTCTACGGCACAATTAGTCGCAAATTATTGTTGGAATACTACTTAACACCATTTGTTAAGAAACCGCAAAAAGTCGATAATTGGGTGAAAAATTTATTGATTTTATCGTTATATCAATTACTTTATTTAGATAAAGTGCCCGATCATGCAGTCATTAATGAAGCGGTTGAAATTGGCAAACGTCGTGGCAATCCTGGGATTGGTAAATTCGTGAATGGCGTGCTGCGGGCGTTCCAACGAAATGGAGCACCTAGTTTGGCCGCAATTAGCGATCCAGTTGATCGTTTAGCAACGGAAATTAGCATGCCACGTTGGTTAACAGAAAAATTACTTGCCCAATTAGGCGAAGAAGAAACACGGCAGTTAGGTTTGTCATTATTTGAAAAAAGCCATGCGAGTGGTCGAGTAAACACACGGTTTATTTCACGAGAAGAAGCGCTGGAAGAATTACAAGAAACAGGGATTGCCGCGAAGGAAAGTCAACTTTCCCCTTATGGTGTTGTCGCTGAAAAAGGCTACTTAGCTGGTAGTGAACTGTTTATTAACGGTTGTTTAACCATTCAAGATGAAAGCTCTATGCTCGTGGCTCCAGCGATGCAAATTGAACCGCATCATCGTGTCTTGGATGCTTGTGCGGCTCCTGGTGGCAAAACGACTCATATCGCAACTTTTTTAGAGGCTGAAGCAGGTGGTCGTGTGACCTCTTTAGATATTCATGCGCACAAAATTAAGCTAATTAATGAAAATGCGCAACGCCTCCATGTGGCGGATGTCGTCCAAGCAGAAAAGCTTGATGCGCGACAAGTGGCAGAAGAATTTCCCGCAGAAACCTTTGATCGGATTTTAGTTGATGCGCCATGTTCAGGCTTAGGGCTGATGCGCCGTAAACCAGACATTAAATACCATAAAACGGCCAATGATTTTCAAAATTTACCTAAAATTCAGTTAGAAATCTTAGAAAGTGTTGCCCCAACACTAAAACAATGGGGTATAATGGTCTATAGCACTTGTACTATTACGCCAGAAGAAAATCAGGAAGTGGTGGCAGCCTTTTTAGCCAAACACCCTGAATTTGAAAAAATTGAAATTGTTGCAAATGAAAACGTTCAAGCAGTAGTAAAAGAGCAAGAACTGGTTCTGTATCCCCATCAATACATGACAGATGGCTTCTTTATTTGCTGTATGCGGAAAGTTAGTTCAAATGAGGTGAAATAATTTGGAAATCAACGTTCAATCAGATGTCGGTCGCAAAAGAAATACGAACCAAGATTATGCCAACGTTTTTGAGAACCAACAACACATAACCTTTGCTGTTTTAGCAGATGGCATGGGTGGTCACCAAGCAGGTGATGTCGCTAGCCAAATGGCAGTCAATAATTTAGGTGAGAGTTGGTCCAATGCGTCTGTCGACTCAGCTGAAAAATCTGCACAGTGGTTAATTCAAGCAATTCAAAAGGAAAATGAAAAAATTTATGAACGCGGACAATCGAAACCAGAGTATTTAGGAATGGGGACAACCGTGGTTGGTGCCATCCTTTTACCGGATTCATTTGTCTTAGCAAATGTGGGGGACAGTCGTGCTTATTTAGTTCGTGACCAACACATGTTACAATTAACAGAAGATCATTCTTTAGTGAATGAACTAGTAAAATCAGGGGAGATTACTCGTGAGATGGCTGCAAATCATCCACGAAAAAATGTCCTAACACGTTCTTTGGGAATGCCTGGCACTGTCGAAGTCGATGTAACCAATCATGAATGGCTGCCTAATGACTATTTACTGTTATGTTCGGACGGTTTAACCAATATGGTTCCTGAGACAAAAATTTTAGAAATTTTAGAGACGTCAGATCCCTTAGAATCCAAATTAAGCCAACTCGTTGCCCAAGCAAATGAAGCGGGTGGTTTAGATAACATTACCGTGTTAGTGATACACTTTGACGAACAGAAGGAGGAAAACCAATGATAGAAATCGGCAAGAAGCTGAATGGTCGATATCACATTATTGGCAGCATCGGAAGCGGCGGCATGGCCAACGTCTATTTAGCACACGATTTAATTTTAGACCGAGACGTTGCAGTAAAAGTCTTGCGCTTTGACTTCCAAAACGATCAAGCCGCCATCCGACGTTTTCAGCGTGAAGCACTAGCCGCAACTGAGCTGGTTCACCCGAATATCGTCAGTGTGTACGATGTAGGCGAAGAAGATGGACTACAATATTTAGTCATGGAATATGTGAAAGGAATGGACTTAAAACGTTACATCCAAACGCATTTCCCAATTCCTTATTCCACAGTTGTGGACATTACGCAACAAATTTTATCTGCTGTCGCAATGGCACATGAACATAGAATTATTCACCGGGATTTAAAACCGCAAAACATTCTGATTGACGAACACGGCACAGTCAAAATTACTGACTTTGGGATTGCGATTGCTTTGTCAGAAACGTCAATTACGCAAACGAACACAATGTTAGGTTCGGTGCATTACTTATCGCCAGAACAAGCGCGCGGAAGCATGGCGACTAACCAATCAGATATTTACGCTGTGGGAATTATTCTCTATGAAATGCTGACAGGGAATGTACCGTTTGATGGTGAATCAGCCGTAACGATTGCCTTAAAACATTTTCAAGAAGAAATTCCTTCTGTCAAAATGTTTGATCCAGGGATTCCTCAATCATTGGAAAATGTGGTTCGTCATGCAACCGCAAAAGACCCAAGCGATCGCTACAAAACAGCGAATGAGATGGCAGAAGACTTATACACGTCCTTGTCAGCCAGTCGTTTAAACGAACCTGCGTGGGAACCAACGGCTTTATTAGGAGAAACGAAAGTATTAACTCCGATTCCCGAAGACATCGCTGAACCGGAAGAGACAACGCCTGTCGAAGTCCCAGAAGATATCGCAGATGACATTTTAGCTGAACAACCACCGAAGAAAAACCGTAAAAAATTGTGGATTGGCTTAGCAATTGCGGCATTAATTGCTTTAGCAATAGGTGGCTTAGCCTTTGCAATGTCGGGTGGTAAAGACGTTGAAGTTCCTGATGTTACAAATGAAACGAAAGCGGACGCTTCACAAGCGCTACAAAGTGCCGGGCTGAAAGTCGATAGTGAAACCAAAAAAATTCCCGACGATAAGATTGAAGAAGGCAAGGTGGTCAAAACAGACCCCGAAGCAAAATCATCTGTGAAAAAAGGCCGATCTGTTACTTTGTACATCAGCTCTGGAACAGAAAAAATTGAGATGGCCGATTATACAAACGAATCGTATGAATCTGCTGTCGAAGCCTTGAAAAAACTAGGGTTTTCAGAAGACCAAATTACAACGAAAAAAGAATACAGTGATTCTGTGTCTACAGATAACATTATTAAACAAAAACCAGCTGCAGGTAAAAAAGTTGATCCGAAAAAAGACAAAGTCACTTTAACGGTCAGTGAAGGACCAGAAGCGGTTACTTTGCCTAGTTACGCCGGTTATTCTTACACAAATGCAGTAAATGCACTGGCACAGTTAGGCATTTCTGAATCTCAAATTACGCGTGTCGACCAAGCAAGCGATACGGTAGAACCAGGTTTAGTCATTACGCAAGACCCCGCACCAGGTGGCACCGTGACACCTAAAAATGGCCAAGTGACGTTATATGTAAGTAAAGGTAGCGACAAAGTGACACTTTCTGATTATAGCGGAATTTCTTACGATAATGCGGTAAGTCGCTTAATTGCTTTAGGTATCCCAGAATCTCAAATTAAACGAGTGGACGAAGAAAGCGACAAGGTTGAAAAAGATACCGTGATTAGTCAAGAACCAGCTTCTGGTACCGCTGTTGATCCGAAAAATGACACGATTACTTTACATGTCAGCAAAGGCAGCGACTCAGTAACTGTTCCCGATATTTCAGGTTATTCGCCAAAAGCTGCAGAAGACAGCATCAATAACGCTGGCCTTAAAATCAATGAACAAGGCTTATCTGGCTCTGGCGATGGCCAAGTCGTTGAACGAACTAGCCCATCCGCTGGCAGCAAAGTCAAAAAAGGCGACTCTGTTACAGTTTATTATTCAAAAGCAAATGATTCAAAAAGCACCACTAGTGAAAGTAGTACGAGTAATTAAGACAAGAGGTTGGGACAGGAGTGTTTAGCTTCAAGAACCAAGTAGGTACTGTTTAACATCTATTTGCTTTTCAAATAGTGTTTCTCAGCAATAAGAAGAAGCTGCTCCTGTCTCGCCGTTTATCTTAAGATTTAAGTCTAGGAAGGTAAGTCATTTCGACTTATGTCCTAGGCTCTTTTTAATTAATAGAATCGAGAGGCTCCCTTGATTTCTCTGCCACTATCCTGTATATTCGAAAGTAGTTAGGAGTGGTTTATCTGAAAGGTCAAATCAGAAAAGCGTTAAGCGGTTTTTATTATGTATACGCAGATGGAGAAACATATCAAACAAGAGCGCGAGGGAATTTTCGTAATCGAAAAATTACGCCACTCGTGGGAGATGAAGTACTTTTTGAAAGCGATAATTTAACAGATGGTTATGTGTTGGAAATTTTACCAAGACGAAATGAATTAGTGCGCCCGCCTGTTGCAAATGTGGATCTAGGTGTGGTTGTCATGAGTATGGTTTCGCCAAATTTTTCGTTTAATTTGTTGGATCGTTTCTTAGTCAGCTTAGAGTATAAGGATATAGAACCAGTTATTTATTTAACGAAAGTTGATCTATTAGATGAGCCGCAACGTCAAGAAGTCACTGAAATTAAACAGATTTATGAAGCGTTAGGTTATGCGGTAATCGCTTCGGAAGACGTAGAAGCCACCAAAGAATTAGAATGCTTTTTCCCAGAACGGTTGACTGTTTTTATGGGACAATCAGGCGCTGGAAAATCAACATTGTTGAATCAAATTTCACCAGAATTACAACTAGCAACTGCGGAAATTTCCCAATCTTTAGGACGGGGCAAACATACGACCCGTCACGTGGAATTGATTCCATTATACGACGGTTTGGTTGCTGATACACCAGGATTTAGTGCCATCGATTTCTTGGAGATGGAAGCAGTGGAATTACCAAAGCAATTTCCTGAATTTGTTGCCGCGGCCTCTCACTGTAAGTTTCGTGAATGCATGCACCACAAAGAACCTGGTTGTGAAGTGAAACGCCAAGTGGAAGCGGGAACCATTGCAACGAGTCGTTACGAAAATTATTTACAGTTTTTAATGGAAATCGAGAATCGACGACCTGTTTATAAGAAAAAATCATAGCAAATATAAAGGGAGAGAGCCAAATGAAACTAGCACCATCCATTTTAAGTGCCGATTTTGCCAATTTAGAAAGAGATATCCGTTTAGTAGAAGAATTAGGAGCAGATTATATTCATGTTGATGTCATGGACGGTCAATTTGTACCCAACATTACCTTAGGACCGAATATCGTTTCAGCGATTCGTCCAGTGACAAAACTACCATTGGATGTTCATTTGATGATTGTACAACCTGAAAACTATATCAATGCCTTTGCGGAAGCCGGTGCGGATATTATTACCGTCCATCAAGAAGCAACACCCCATATTCATCGTGCCTTACAAATGATTAAAAATGCGGGTGTGAAAGCTGGCGTAACCATCAATCCTGGGACACCACTTTCGATGATCGAAAATGTATTAGACTTGGCAGATCAAGTCTTGGTAATGACTGTCAATCCAGGCTTTGGCGGACAATCATTTATTGAAAACTCACTAGAAAAAATTGCTCAATTAAAAGAATGGAAAGAAACAAAAGGATACACCTATGAAATTGAAGTCGATGGCGGGATTGTTCCTGAAACTGCCGCACGTTGTAAAGAAGCCGGTGCGGAAGTGTTCGTTGCAGGCTCCTACATTTATAATGCTGAAAATCCTCAAGAACGAATCGATGCACTGAGAGCAGTGCTAGACAAATGAGTCGTGTCTTACTGGTAGCTGGCGGCAATCCAAGTGATTGGCCAACCATTGAACCAGCTACGTATGATTATTTCGTAGGTATTGATCGCGGCTGTCTCCATTTATTAGAGGCCGATTTACCGTTACAATTAGCGGTTGGCGATTTTGATTCATTATCACGAGAAGAATACCATTTTGTCCAAGAAACTGCCGAAACACTCATCCAAGCACCTGCTGAAAAAGATGATACAGATACACAATTAGCACTTCAAGAAGCTTTACAACGATTTCCACAAGCAGAGATGACGATTATCGGTGCAACAGGGGGCAGAATTGACCACCTGTTAGCCAATCTTTGGTTACCCTTTGAACCACGATTTCAAGGCGTACTTCGTCAAATCCGTCTATGCGATCGTCAAAATAGCATCCAGTATTACGCCCCTGGTTCGTATATCGTACCGAAAGAGCCAGATAAAGAATATCTGGCCTACTGCTGTTTGACGCCTGTAGAAAACTTGACGCTACGACGCAGTAAATATTTATTAACCAATCAAGATGTTCCTTACCCAACATCGTATGCAAGTAATGAATTTATCGAAGAAGCCGCTGCTTTTTCCTTCGATGCAGGGATGATTGCGGTTATTCAAAGTAAAGACAAGTAAAAAGAGGTTGGACCTTCATCAATGCGATGAAGGTCCAACCTCTTTTTTTATGCAATAAAAAAAGCCGAACAACGAACGTCCAGCTTTGCTTATTTAAGTTTATTAAACACGTTCGATTTTACCAGATTTCAAAGCACGAGTTGACACCCAAACTTTTTTAGGTTTACCATCGATTAATACGCGAACTTTTTGTAAGTTAGGTTTCACAGTGCGTTTTGTTGAGTTCATCGCATGTGAACGGTTATTACCACTTGAAGTCTTACGACCAGTGAAGTAACATACTTTTGCCATTTTAAGTTTCCTCCTTTGCCTTGATCTTGGAGCGATAATATTCAGCTCATACTAACTTAATTTATCATATTAGGCACTGATTTGCAAGAAGATTTTTAGTGACTAACAACAAAAGTAGCTTGTCAGGTGATAGTTTTTCATTGTCTGATTTTAAATACTTAAGAAATCCATGCACAAACGTAAGACGATAAAGATGAAAATTTAAGAGTTCAAGAAAAAAATGTAGTGTTCCGTGTTTGATTAATATAATTAAAGTACTTAGATAAATGAAAAAGGAGGAAAATATGAGCTTAGAAATTAAAAAGTTGAAAAAGAAAATGAATGAGCAGGAAATTATTAAAGGAATCAATTTGACTATTCCAGAAGGCGAAATTTATGGCTTCTTAGGCGCGAACGGTGCAGGTAAAACTACTATTTTCCGCCATATTTTAGGCATCTACTCTCCTGATGAAGGGGAAATAACATGGCAGGGACGTAAAGTTGATCGCTTTGATGCTAAAGAGGTCGGTTATCTTCCAGAAGAGCGTGGCCTATATCCGAAAAGAACGGTGAGACAACAATTAACTTTCTTTGGGAAGCTCCGTAAAATGAAAAAGAAAGAAATTGAAAAAAGTATCCTCTTTTGGATGGATTTTTTTAAGATACAAAAGAACGTAGATCGAAAAATTAGTGAATTGTCAAAAGGGAATCAACAAAAGATTCAATTTATTGCATCGATCATTCATGGACCCAAGCTTGTCATTTTGGATGAACCATTCTCTGGGCTAGACCCGATTAATGCGAATCAACTAAAAGAAGCAATTCTTTTTTTGAAGGGAAATAGTGCTACGATAATTTTCAGCTCTCATCAAATGGCAAACGTAGAAGAAATCTGTGAAAACATTTGTATGATGAAAAAGGGTGAGGTTCTTTTAGAAGGAAATTTAAAAGAAATCAAAGATGAAACGGATAAAAGAAAAGTGATTGTTCAGGCTGATTTTGACAGAGAAATATTAAAACAAGATTTTGAAATAGAATCGTATAAAGAAGAAAATGATGTTATTTCTTTTTATGTAAAAGATGAATGTACTGCGAAGAAAATTCAAAAATTTATTTTTCAATCAGAAAATATTCAGCAATTCAGAATTGAGCCAATTTCGTTAAATGATATTTTTCTAGAAAGAGTGGGTGAGTAAAGTGAAAAATATAGTGACGATTGCTTTAGAAACATACAAACAAAAAGTCGTGTCAAAAGTGTTTGTTATTATACTGTTGGTTTTGATGGTAGGGACATTTTTGGGAATGAATTATGAAGGGATTCTAAAAAAAGAGGAACCAAGTAAAGAAACCATCCTTGTTGTTTCAAATAATCAAGAAACTGTTACTATGCTGAAAGAAGTTGGTAAAGGTACCAATCTGAACTTTGTTGACGGCGGTCAAAAGTTATCAGATGCTGAGAAAGAGCTGAAAGATAGAGCGAGTAAAACCATTTTGAAAATTGAAAAGAGTAGCGCTGGTCTATACGAAGGAAAAATTTATTACGAAGGAGCTCTCCAATATAATGTGTCTGAACAATTACAAAGTCTTGTAACCACTGTAAATCAATCGATTAAATTAAATCAATTAAATATTGATGCGGCGCAACAACAGTTTTTGAATGAAAGCACACGTTTATCCTTAGAATCTTTAGCTGGAAATCAAGATAATTCGGTTCAAACATTAATACTAGTTTATATTGTTGGCTTTATTCTCTACATTGCAGTTATGCTCTTTTCTACAATGGTTGCTCAAGACATTGCGGTGGAAAAGAGTTCAAGAGTTATGGAAATTTTACTCACAACAATTACACCAGTTCAGCATTTAATTGGTAAAATTGTTGGCATTGGGCTAGTTGGGGTAACGCAAGCAGCAGCAATTTTTGGGGCTGCGTATGCATCTTATGGAATTTTTGGAGATAGTACAGGAGTATTTGACTTTTTGAGTGAAGGCAAAAATAGTCAAGCAATCATCTTAGCTGTCATATGTTTCGTTTTAGGTTATTTGCTATATTCTGTTACGGCTGCTATTTTAGGTTCTGTTGTTTCCTCTGTTCAGGAAGTTCAACAGTTGATGTATATTTTGATTATTCCTTTATTTATTGCGATGTTTATGGTAATGATTCTTGCAACTGGATTAGGAAGTAACCAAGCGACTATCATTTCATCTTATATACCGTATCTATCACCGATAGTCATGTACGCACGTTATATGCTGGGGGATGCATCGTTAAATGCTTTTGCAGTAGCGATGGGAATTAATCTGGTCTTTACTATGATTTTAGCGTTTCTAGGCAAAAGTGTTTATCAAGGGGGCGTATTTATTTATAGTGGAGATAAACTTATAAATGTTTTCAAAAAAGCGTTTAAATCTGGGAAATATTATGTTAGATGAGTATAAAAAGTCTTGTCGCAACTCTCATGTATAAAACATTTATTTTGATAAATAAAAAAGTAATTGAAATTGTACACTCAGTATAGCGAGTGTACAATTTTTGTTTATAGCGTAATAGTCGGGCACCGAAATCTACTTTTTCTCAGTTTCACTTGTAAAGAAAGCTTGAATTGTCTTTTATTAGAGTATATACTTTTTTTATTAACCGAAATATAAGGAGGTTTTAATTTGGCGAGGTTTGTTTTTATTCTAAGTAATATCACGGCAGTGGTTCAAGTGTTCTTTAATTATCTAAAGTCAAAAGTAGTAAGGCTTAATAAAAAAATTACTTTACATAGTATTTTCGGATTGATGGTTATTGCAATTTTGAATGGCAAAATAATTTCTGCTATAGGAATGTATGGATTTGCTTGGATTTATTTGAGTATAATAATTTTAGGTTATTTTTTTATCTCTAAAAGCCTTATTAAAGTTTTAGGTATAAATTCTTATATCGTCATTATTTCAGCTATAAGTGGTCAGTTTGTATCCTTTATAAAGGAAAAAATATTTGGCACAGAACTAATTTTTTCAAGTAATTTAACTATGTTTTTACATAGTACATTTCGGCTAGCACTATCAGTAATTCTGACGATATTAATGATAAAGGGGATAAAAAAACTAGAAAAAAAGTTTTCTATTATCAATGAATGTCTTCTGCTTTTTAATTTGATAGGAATCGGCACAATGATTATCTACTATACCAGCCTGGTTTTAGGAAAATATTTGGGGAATAACAAGGAAATAATTGTAGTAAATTCCATCTTTCTCACGCTCTATTTAGTTGTTTCATTAATTTCTTTTATTGTGTATCTTAGTTCGCTCAAAAATAAATATGATATTCAACAGAAGGAAACAGAATATTTAGAAAATCAGAGATATATGGAGGCAATGGAGAAACAATTCAAGGAGATTCGGAAGTTTCGGCATGATTATAAAAATATCCTAAATTCATTAGAAGATTTTATTGTAAGTGGAGATTACGAGAGTCTTAATGACTATTATTTCAGTAAAATAAAGAAAGCATCAAAATGCATTGACCAAAATGGGTTCAAGTTAGAAGCGATTGGAAACATTCGAGTAAGAGAAGTTAAAAGTCTCCTTGTGTCTAAGTTGATTTCAACGCAAGAAAAAGGAATGGATGTACAGTTAGAAGTGACTGAACCAATTGAAGAATTAGCCATTGATTCAATTTCTTTGGTTAGAATACTAGGTATTTTTTTAGATAACTCTATAGAAGAAATCGAATTTTTAGGTGAGGGTAAGCTTGTAATCGCTGTATATAAAGATGCCTCTGCTGTACATATTATTATCCAAAATTCATGTAGGAAAAATTTACCAAAATTCCATCTACTTAAGCAACGCGGTTTTTCATTAAAAGGCACTGATAGAGGAATGGGATTGAGTAATGTTCAAGAATTGCTTCAATCCCTAAATAATGTTCAACTAGCTACCTCCATCAGTGATGGATGGTTTACTCAAAAATTGACGATTGAAAACAATAGGAGGTGCGAATAAGGTGATTTCTATTATTATTTGCGAAGATGATTGGCGACAACGACAAATGTTGGAAACCTATGTTAAAAATTACATAATGATGGAAAGTCTTGATATGGAACTGGTTTTTTCAACAGGAAATCCGTTAGAAGTACTTGAATTTGTCAAAAGTCAGTCTAGAATAATTGGGTTATATTTTCTAGATGTTGATTTACAACATGAAATGTCAGGATTAACCTTAGCAGCTAAAATCAGAGACTACGATAATTTAGGTAAAATCGTTTTTGTCACAACACATGGGGAACTGTCCTATCTGACGTTTACGTATAAAGTGGAAGCGCTGGACTATATCATTAAAGACAACAAAGAACATCTACAGCAGAAAATCTGTGAAAATATTCAATTGGCTCATGAACGTATAACTAGTGAACGTGGAGATACAAAAAAATTATTTAAATTTAAGGACGGCGATACCATTCGGTCTGTAGATATGACAACAATCATTTTTTTTGAATCTTCTTCCGTATCGCATAAAATTGTTTTACATCTTGAAAACGGAGAAATTGAATTTTATGGTTCCTTAAAGGAGATTGAAGAACAGTCTAATGACTTTTATCGTTGTCACAAATCATATTTAATCAACCGCAAGCATATAAGTAAAGTTATAAAAAGCGAACGGATTGTCGAAATGAGTAATGGAGAAAGATGTTTAGTCTCAGTGAGAGCCATGAAAAACCTCTAAAATCAGCAGACAAGATTCAATGAACCAAGTCGAATCTTGTCTTTTTCTGCATTGACAATGCACGACAAACGTTGTAAATTGTACAAATGTTGGTAATTATGAGGAAGGGTCTATAATATCTGACGAACTTCCTTTTAATTAAAGGCTGGATATGATAAAATGTTATGGAAGAAAATAGGGCGAATGTGCTCTTATAAGGAGGCTTTCATCAATGGCTGTAAAAATTCAAACACCCGCAGGTACCATTGAGATTACCAATGATGTGATCGCTACAGTAGTTGGCGGAGCTGCGACAGATATTTACGGAATTGTCGGAATGGCAAGCAAAAATCAAATTAAAGATAACTTAAACGATATTTTACGTCGTGAGAATTACTCACGTGGTGTCGTTGTTCGTCAAGAAGACAACGGAATCGCAGTGGATGTCTACACGATTGTTAGTTATGGTACAAAAATTTCTGAAGTTTCTCGTAACGTCCAAGAAAAAGTAAAATATAATCTTGAAACATTATTAGGTGTCACTGCGAATTCAGTTAACGTTTTTGTTCAAGGAGTTCGTGTATTACCGGATTAGAGGTAGTGTACTGTCAACGATGCAATTGCACAAGGAAGTCGTGTGTTGCCGTTAGCGGTAAATCTGAAGGAGGATTTTTTAGGTGAATGTAACAGAAATCAGCGCAGGTCAGTTCCAGGAAATGGTCCAGGCAGGTGCGACTCGTCTGCACACAAATGCAGAATATGTCAACTCATTAAACGTTTTCCCTGTACCCGATGGTGATACAGGAACAAATATGAACTTATCAATGACCAGTGGTGCAAAGGCTGTGGCCGATTCTCGCTCTGAAAAAGTAGGAGAATTAGCAGGTGCGTTATCCAAAGGGTTATTAATGGGTGCTCGTGGAAACTCTGGGGTTATTTTATCTCAATTATTCCGTGGCTTCTCAAAACAAATTCCTGAGGTTACAACATTAAATGCCAAAGACTTGGCCGCTGCCTTTACACATGGTGTAGAAACAGCGTATAAAGCAGTGATGAAACCCGTTGAAGGAACAATCTTAACTGTTTCTCGTGAAGCGGCGCGTTCTGGTGAACGTAAAGCGAAAGAAACAGATGACTGTATCGAAGTTATGACAGCTGTTGTAGCAGGTGCTAAACGTGCCTTAGCGAAAACACCTGATTTATTACCTGTCCTAAAAGAAGTCGGCGTTGTAGATAGTGGGGGTCAAGGACTACTATTTATCTATGAAGGATTTTTAGAAGCGCTTAGTGGTGAATTTTTACCAACTGAAACGTATGAACCAAGTCCTGCCGAAATGGACGAAATGGTTAATGCTGAACATC
The DNA here is from genome assembly GCF_050546705.1 of Enterococcus sp. AZ104. Taxonomy (NCBI): domain Bacteria; kingdom Bacillati; phylum Bacillota; class Bacilli; order Lactobacillales; family Enterococcaceae; genus Enterococcus; species Enterococcus sp. AZ104. The sequence goes on along the minus strand of NZ_CP172952.1, from coordinate 2,541,267 downwards.
ACCGTGGTGTTAGTGGTCACGTTGCGACAGAAGACATTAAATTTGGCTATTGTACAGAAATTATGGTTCGTATCGGCGAAGGCCCAACCGTGGACAGCGCTTTTGATTATGAAACATTCAGAAACTACTTAAATGAACTAGGCGATTCTCTATTAGTCGTTAACGATGACGAAATTATCAAAGTTCACGTGCACACTGAGCATCCAGGTGAAGTAATGAACTACGGCCAAAAATTTGGTTCGTTAGTAAAAATAAAAGTAGATAATATGCGTTTACAACATGAAACGTTAGTTGAACGCGATGCTCAGCAAGAAGCGTTGACTGAAAAAGTTCGCGTACCGTTTGCTGTGATTGCTATTGCAGCCGGTGAAGGCGTTCAAGAATTATTCCGAAGTTTAGGTGCAAGCTACATTATTAGTGGTGGCCAAACAATGAACCCAAGTACGGAAGATATTTTAAAAGCAGTCAAAGAAGTGAATGCAGAGCAAGTCATTATTTTACCAAACAACAAAAACATCTTTATGGCGGCTGATCAAGCAGCAGAAGTTGCCGATGTACCAGTAGCGGTTGTTCCATCTAAAACCATTTCTCAAGGAATGACAGCAATGTTAGCTTTCAATGATCAACAATCATTAGAAGAAAACAAAGCAAGTATGACGGAAATGTTAGACAGCGTTGTGAGTGGTCAAGTAACCACAGCTGTTCGTGACACAACCATTGATGACGTTGAAATTAAAAAAGATGACTTCTTAGGAATGATTGATGGTAAAATCGTCGTTTCTGAAGCAGATCGTTTTAATGCATCATTAGACACGTTGAACCGCATGATTGATGAAGACACTGAAATCGTGACAATTATTGTCGGCGAAGATGGTTCGGTTGAAGAAGCTGAAAAGCTAATCGCTATTTTAGTTTCTGAAAACGATGAACTAGAAACAGAACTTCATGAAGGTGGACAACCTGTGTATCCATACTTATTCTCAGCAGAATAGGTTTTCGTGATGAAAAAATAAAAACGAATAAAGCCTGGAACAAAAATCACTTTGGATTTTTGTTCCAGGCTTAAAAATTGATAAACGGCGGGAACAGAAGCAACTCCTTCGGAAATAAGCCGAAATTCTCCAAAAATTATAGAACAATTTTCGGAAATTCCTTCTTATTTCTCGGAGTTAAACACTTCTGTCCCGACCTCGATTTAATGAATGATCCATTTTTTTGCGTATATTAATGAGGAGGGGATTTTATGGACATCACAGATTTAGTCAGCGTATTGCCCGGTGTTGGCCCAAAACGTGCTGAAAATTTACAAGAACTGGGGATTGCTACAATTGAAGAATTATTGACGTATTATCCCTTCCGCTACGATGATATCCAAGAAAAGGATTTAAGTGAGATTCAGGATCAGGAAAAAGTTACGCTAAAAGGGCTAGTGGTTTCGGAAGCAGTCGTTAGTCGGTACGGTTATAAGAAGAGCCGGTTAACGTTTCGAATGATGCAAGAACATGCGGTCATTAATGTTTCCTTCTTCAATCAACCTTTTTTAAAAGACAAAGTAGTTCTTTCCGAAGAAATTGCTGTTTATGGCAAATGGGATGCCAAGAGAAAATCATTAAATGGCATGAAAATCTTAGCTTCTAAAGGAGACAATGAAGATTTCGCCCCCATTTATCATGTGAATAAAAAAGTCCGCCAAAGCACGTTGGTTCAGTTAATCCGCACTGCTTTTGAAGAGTATGGTTCACTGGTTGAAGAGATTTTACCGAATGATTTATTAGAAAAGTACCGCTTGATGCCTAGAAAAGAAGCAATGTGGGCGATGCATTTTCCCAGTAATCCAGAAGAAAGCCATCAAGCTAAACGGCGAGTAGTCTTTGAAGAGTTTTTCCTTTTCCAACTTAAAATGCAAGGATTGAAGAAACAAGAAAAAGCGGAAAAAAATGGTTTAGCTATTCAATATGACGTGGATCGCTTAAAAACGTTCACCCAAGGACTGCCTTTTGAATTGACAGGCGCCCAAAAAAAAGTGACCAATGAAATTTGTCGAGACTTGCGAAGTCCGAAGCATATGCAACGATTGCTTCAAGGTGACGTGGGGAGTGGGAAAACGGTAGTGGCTGCGATTGCGCTATACGCCACCATGACCGCTGGCTTTCAAGGAGCGTTGATGGTTCCGACTGAAATTTTAGCGCAACAGCACATGGAAAGCTTACAGCAGTTGTTTGATCCATTAGAAGTTCGGACGGCCTTATTAACAGGTTCCACCAAAACGAAAGAACGTCGTCTAATTCTCGAAGAACTGGCCAATGGCGAGATTGACATTGTGGTAGGGACCCATGCTTTGATACAACAAGATGTCAGTTTCCATCAATTAGGTTTGGTAATCACCGATGAGCAACATCGTTTTGGTGTGAACCAGAGAAAAATATTAAGAGAAAAAGGCTTAAAACCAGATGTTTTATTTATGACGGCCACTCCGATTCCTCGAACGCTGGCCATTACAGCCTATGGCGAAATGGATGTATCAATCATCGATGAAATGCCAGCTGGACGGATTCCAATCGAAACACGTTGGATTCGGCCGCCGCAGTTAGATACTGTTTTAGAATGGATGGAAAAAGAGCTAGCTCGAGGACATCAGGCCTATATTATTTGTCCATTGATTGAAGAATCAGAAGCTTTAGATGTGAAAAACGCAACAGAAATTTTTGAACATATGCAAAGCTTTTATTCCCCGAGATATCAAGTGGGATTACTACATGGTAAAATGAAAAACCAAGAAAAAGATGACATTATGCAGGAGTTCAAAGACAATCAGCTACAATTATTGGTTTCTACCACCGTTATTGAAGTTGGCGTGAATGTACCAAATGCCACGGTGATGTTAATTATGGATGCGGACCGGTTTGGGTTAGCACAATTACATCAGTTACGGGGACGTGTTGGGCGTGGCTCCAGTGCATCTTATTGTATTTTAGTGGCCAATCCGAAAAATGAAATGGGCGTTGAGCGTATGAAAATCATGACAGAAACCACCAATGGTTTTGTCTTGAGTGAGCGTGATTTGGAACTTCGCGGACCTGGGGAAGTGTTCGGTGCACGGCAATCAGGGGTGCCTCAATTTGCGGTAGGAGATATCGTGACGGACTTTAACATTTTAGAAGTTGCGCGCCAAGAAGCAAGTGCCCTATGGAAAGTGAAAGAGTGGTGGCAATATCCTGCTTATCAAGGCTTAGCCAATCGAGTGAAACCCCAAGATGAGGCAGCCCAATTTTTCGATTAGAAGAGGTAATTTTTGAAGCCAGAAAGTAAAAGCCAATGCGTATTTCTTTGAAAAAAATATGTTATACTTGTTAGGAAACAAAAAAGTAGGAGGGAATCACTCATGAAAATTGCTGTAGATGCAATGGGTGGAGATAACGCCCCACAAGCAATTGTTGAAGGGGTTATGCTAGCCAAACAAGACTTCCCAGACATTGAATTTCAATTATATGGAAAAGAAGCCGAAATAAAAAAATACATCACCGATGAAAAAAACATTACGATTATTCATACCGATGAAAAAATTGCTAGTGACGATGAGCCAGTTAAAGCAATCCGTCGTAAGAAAACTGCTTCCATGGTTTTAGCAGCGCAAGCAGTTAAAAATGGGGAAGCCGATGCGATTTTTTCTGCAGGCAACACCGGAGCGCTATTAGCAGCGGGTCTGTTCATTGTCGGCCGCATCAAAAATGTGGAACGTCCCGGTTTGATGTCAACTTTACCTGTCATGGGAGAACCAGACAAAGGGTTTGACATGTTAGATTTAGGAGCCAATGCAGACAATAAACCAGAACATTTGGTTCAGTATGCCGTTTTAGGTTCATTCTATGCTGAAAAAGTTCGGAACGTTCAGAATCCTCGTGTCGGTCTATTAAATAATGGAACTGAGGAAACAAAGGGCAGTGAATTAACGAAAAAAGCCTTCGAATTGTTAGCAGCAGATGAAACGATTAATTTTGTCGGAAACGTTGAAGCACGAGAATTATTAAATGGCGTAGCTGACGTGGTGGTGACAGATGGCTTCACAGGAAATGCCGTTTTAAAATCCATCGAAGGCACAGCTATGAACATGATGAGCTTGCTGAAAACAGCGATTCTTTCTGAAGGTGTCAAAGGAAAAATGGGCGCCTTATTATTAAAGAATGCGTTGCGTGGCATGAAAGACGAAATGGACTACTCAAAACATGGGGGAGCGGTTTTATTTGGCTTAAAAGCGCCAGTCATTAAAACGCATGGGGCCACGGGTCCTGATGCCGTCCGCTACACCATTCGTCAAATTCATACAATGTTAGAAACCCAAGTTGTCCCACAATTAGTGGAATATTATGAAGGCAAAGCAGAGTAATTTGCAATTGTCTTGACATCAGTTTGTTACTCAAATGAAAAAAAGATGGACAAATACCCAAATTGTGAGTACAATGTATCTTAGCGTTTTAGTAAAAGAAAGAACCTTTTTTCAAAAGCAGTGGAGGTGAATACAGTTGACTCGTGAAGAAGTACTTCAAAAAGTAGCGAAGATTATCTCAAACCACTTTGATATTGAAGCGGATCAAGTAACAGATCAATTAAACATTAAAGATGATTTGAACGCTGACTCAATTAGCGTAATGGAGTTTGTTTTAGAACTTGAAGATGAATTTGGAACAGAGATTTCAGATGAAGATGCAGAAAAAATTGAAACAGTTGGTGCTGCTGTAGATTATATTGTGAGTAATTCATAAAAAATAATAAGACAAAGTCGATTAACATTCCTGTTAATCGACTTTTTTTGCGTACATAATGGTTATTTTATTAAGCAATAAGGCTATTTTTACACATATTTTTGTAAAAAAAATCATACATGTAAAAAAATAACTGCGAAAAAAGTTATTTTATCTTGCTTTTTATGGAATAATTCTATAAAATTATGAAAAAACAATGAGCTGTAAATTAACATTGATAAAAATTAGAAAGTGCTATCATTAAATATTAGTTAATTTATATAATGTTTTTGAAAGGACGTAAGGGGTGCGTATGGATGCAAGGAAATGAACAATTACTAGAGGTTTCAGGATTAGAAACAGCATTTAGAATCAAAGATGATTATTATAATGCCGTCGATGATGTTTCATTTGAATTGAAGAAAAATGAGATTCTGGCAATCGTCGGAGAATCTGGTTGTGGAAAAAGTACCTTAGCAACTACGATTATGGGCTTACATGATCCCAATCATACCAAAATTACTGGGGAAATTTTATACAACAATTTAAACTTAACTACGTTTAATGAAACATTGTACAACAAAGTCAGAGGAAACGATATTGGGATGATTTTCCAAGATCCGTTGTCTGCACTGAATCCGCTCATGCGAATTGAAGACCAAATTAAAGAAAGTCTCACGTATCATACCAAAATGACCGCACAACAAAAACAAGCACGGGCCATTGAACTGTTAGATCAAGTGGGGATTCCCAACCCAGAGCGTGTCGGGAAACAGTATCCTCATGAATTGTCTGGCGGCATGCGCCAACGGGTGATTATTGCCATTGCAATCGCGTGTAAACCACCGATTTTAATTGCAGATGAACCCACAACGGCCTTAGACGTTACCATTCAGGCACAAATTCTCGATTTGTTAAAAGATTTGCAAGAAGAAACAGGGAGCGGCATTATTTTAATTACCCATGACTTAGGTGTAGTTGCGGAAATGGCTGATCGTGTAGCGGTTATGTATGCGGGTCAGTTTGTAGAAGTAGCCACTGCTGAAGAATTGTTTAGTCATCCGAAACATCCATATACACGTTCCTTACTTCAGTCCATTCCCCAAGAGAATTCAGATGAAGAAGAACTTCATGTGATTGAAGGGATTGTTCCTTCGTTAACCAAATTACCTAGAAAAGGTTGTCGGTTTGCTCCACGAATTCCTTGGATTGATGCATCGGAACATGAAGAAAATCCAACATTACATGAAGTTGCACCGAATCATTTTGTTCGTTGTACATGTTATAAACATTTTCATTTTAGAGACGGGGAAGGGGAAGCGTAATGACAGAAATTATTCAAATTAAAGATTTAAAAGTTCATTATCCAATTCGCAGCGGCTTCTTCAATCGAATCACTGATCATGTTTTGGCGGTTGATGGTGTGGATTTCATGATTGAACAAGGTAAAACGTATGGGTTAGTTGGTGAATCGGGTTCTGGAAAATCAACGACAGGAAAAGCAATTATTGGTTTAGAAAAAATTACAAATGGTGAAATTATTTATCAAGGACAAGATGTAACCAAGCCGCGAAGTCGAAAAGCGATCGGATACAACAAAGATGTCCAAATGATTTTCCAAGATTCGATGTCAAGTTTAAACCCTAAAAAACGAGTACTAGATATTATCGCCGAACCAATTCGAAATTTTGAACGGTTAAGTGACCAAGAAGAAAAGAAAAAAGTCAAAAGTTTGTTGGATATTGTGGGGATGCCAGAAGATGCGTTGTACAAATATCCTCATGAATTTTCTGGTGGACAACGCCAACGTTTAGGCGTCGCCCGAGCGGTGGCTACCAGCCCCAAATTAATTATTGCAGATGAACCTGTTTCAGCACTGGACTTATCTGTGCAAGCACAGGTATTGAATTTTATGAAAAACATTCAACAGGAATATGGGTTAAGTTACTTATTTATTTCCCATGATTTGGGCGTAGTTAAACATATGTGTGACAACATTGCCATTATGTACAAAGGCCGTTTTGTAGAAATCGGTACACGCCAAGATATTTACACTAATCCACAACACATTTATACCAAACGCTTACTTTCAGCAATTCCTAAAATTGACGTAGCGAACCGAGAAGCTCACAAAGAAGAACGAAGAAGAGTTGAGCAAGAGTATCGGGAAAATCATAAAGACTATTATGATGAAAATGGGCGGGTTTATAACTTACATGCGATTAGTCCAACCCACCAAGTAGCGTTAAAAAATGGAGGTGCTGAATAATGTGGAAAACAATTTTACGCCGTTTGTTATTGATGATTCCGCAAGTGATTATTTTAAGTGTCTTGATTTTCCTGTTGGCTAAAATGATGCCAGGTGATCCGTTTACAGGATTGATTAATCCGAACCAAGACCCGAAAGTGATTGAAGCCATGCGTGAAGCTGCCGGGTTAAATGATCCTTGGTACGAACAATATTTCCGTTGGATTGGCAATGCCTTACATGGAGATTTTGGGCATAGTTTTATCTTTAAATTACCTGTGTCCACGCTCATTGCTGGTCGGGTGGGGAATACGATTGCATTGGCCGCTGTATCAGTCATAATCACTTATTTAATCGCCATTCCTTTCGGTTTAATTGCTGGCCGTTACCAAAATTCATGGTTTGACAAAATGGTGGTTATCTACAACTTCTTCAGTTTTGCCGTGCCATTATTCATCTTTGCCTTGATTATGCTCTTTATTTTTGGGTATCGCTTAGACTGGTTCCCAACGAGTGGAACCGTGACTGTTGGTTTGGCTGAGGGAACATGGCCGTATTATTTAGATAAACTGAAGCATTTAATTTTACCAGGGGTCACTCAAGCGTTGCTAGGGACAGCGGTCACTATTCAATATTTGCGCAGTGAAGTGATTGATGTTAAAAACATGGACTTTGTTCGTACTGCTCGTTCAAAAGGAGTGCCAACGAATAAAATTTTTAATCGACACATTTTTAGAAATGCAGCATTACCAATTGCCTCTCAATTAGGTTATGAAATTACTGCTTTGATTGCCGGATCAGTCGTTATTGAAAAGATTTTTGCTTTCCCAGGAATTGGAAAATTATTTATTGATAGTATCATTCAACGTGACTATTCCGTTATTACCGCTCTCGTGTTGATTTTGGGATTGGCAACCCTTATCGGAACCTTAATTTCTGATATTGTAATGAGTATTGTTGATCCAAGAATTCGAATTCAGTAGAAAAAACACGAAGAAAGGGTGATAAAAATGGAATTGACAGAAGAAAAAAGAGAAGAAGTCTTACAAGAAAGTATTCCACCAATGGGCTTTCGGATGATTGCGCGAGAATTCGTCAAAGAAAAAATGGCGATGTTTTCTTTAATCCTTTTGGTTATTATCTTATTAGCCGTTTTTATCGGTTCGTTAGTGTTAGACCAAAGTGCCGTTATGCATGTAAGTATTTTAGATAAATATGCGGAACCAGGTACCGTTACAATGAATGGCACCAAGTTCATTTTAGGTGCCGATGAAGGGGGTCGTGATGTTTTAGGACAATTGATTATCGGGGCTAGGAACTCGATTTTAATCGGTTTTGCCATTACGATTATTACGTCTATTATCGGGGTCGGTTTAGGGATTATTTCCGGTTATTATGGAGGCATGATTGATAATATTTTGATGCGTATCGTGGATTTTATTATGATTTTGCCAATTATGTTAATTATTATTGTGTTCGTTTCCGTGATTCCTAAATATAGTATCTGGTCCTTTATTTGGATTATGTGTGCGTTTTATTGGGTTGGAAAAGCGCGGTTGTTCCGCAGTAAAACGTTATCTGAAGGGCGCCGAGATTACGTTAGTGCCTCTAAGACAATGGGAACAAGCGATTTTAAAATTATGTTTCGAGAAATTATGCCGAATTTAAGTTCATTAATTATTACGAACTTAACGATTAATTTCGCGGCCAATATCGGGATCGAAACAACGTTAACTTTCTTAGGCTTCGGGTTACCACAAAGTGTCCCAAGTTTAGGAACCTTAATTGGCTACGCCAGCAGTGGGGATGTATTAGTCAATAAACAATGGGTTTGGTTACCTGCATCAATTCTAATTTTAGTCTTGATGTTAAGTATAAACTATGTTGGACAAGCATTTAAGCGCTCAGCAGATGCACGACAACGATTAGGCTAATTAGCCAAAAAATGAGGGAGGAAAAGAGATGAACAAGAAACGGATTTTAGGTGCAATCACGTTAGCTTCTGTGTTAGTATTCGGGTTAGCTGCATGTGGTGGCGGCAATAAAGGCGGGGGCAATAAAGCAACGGAAACAGAAGACATTTCAAAAATGCCAATCGCTGTTAAAAATGATAAAAAAGCAATTGATGGCGGGACATTAGATGTCGCTGTAGTTATGGATACACAATTCCAAGGACTTTTCCAGCAAGAATTTTATCAAGACAACTATGATGCACAATACATGCTTCCAACAGTACAGCCATTATTTAACAATGATGCAGACTTTAAGATTGTCGATGGGGGTCCTGCGGATCTGAAATTAGATGAAGATGCCAATACAGCAACCATAAAATTACGTGACAATTTGAAATGGTCTGACGGTAAAGATGTGACGGCAGATGACGTGATTTTCTCTTATGAAGTCATTGGTCATAAAGACTATACAGGGATTCGTTATGATGATAACTTTACGAATATTGTTGGCATGGAAGACTACCATGATGGTAAATCGCCAACCATTTCTGGCATAGAAAAAGTCAATGATAAAGAAGTTAAAATCACTTATAAAGAAGTTCACCCAGGAATGCAACAATTAGGTGGCGGTGTTTGGGGTTCAGTTTTACCAAAACATGCCTTTGAAGGAATTGCTGTTAAAGACATGGAATCAAGCGATGCAGTTCGTAAAAACCCTGTGACTATTGGACCATACTACATGAGTAATATTGTGACAGGTGAATCTGTTGAATACCTACCAAATGAGCATTACTACGGTGGCAAACCTAAATTAGATAAATTAGTGTTCAAATCTGTTCCTTCTGCGAGCATTGTAGAAGCGATGAAAGCGAAACAATACGATATTGCATTATCAATGCCAACAGATACGTATCCAACATACAAAGATACTGAAGGGTATCAAATCTTAGGACGTCCCGAACAAGCCTACACGTATATTGGCTTTAAAATGGGCACGTTTGACAAAGAAACAAATACAGTGAAATACAATCCAAAAGCTAAAATGGCAGATAAAAGCTTACGTCAAGCCATGGGCTATGCAATTGACAATGATGCAGTCGGCCAAAAATTCTACAACGGCTTACGAACAGGGGCAACAACGTTAATCCCACCAGTCTTCAAGAGCTTGCATGATAGCGAAGCGAAAGGCTATACGCTTGATTTAGACAAAGCGAAAAAATTATTAGACGATGCTGGTTATAAAGACGTAGACGGCGATGGCATTCGCGAAGACAAAGAAGGCAAACCACTAGAAATCAAGTTTGCTTCAATGTCAGGCGGCGAAACTGCACAACCACTTGCTGATTACTATGTCCAACAATGGAAAGAAATTGGCTTAAACGTAACGTATACAACAGGACGCTTAATTGATTTCCAAGCCTTCTATGATAAATTGAAAAATGATGACCCAGAAGTAGATATCTATCAAGGCGCGTGGGGCACAGGTTCAGATCCTTCACCAACCGGCTTATATGGTCCAAACTCAGCCTTTAACTATACACGTTTTGAGTCAGAAGAAAATACTAAATTACTTGATGCGATTGATTCAAAAGCATCATTTGATGAAGAAAAACGTAAAAAAGCCTTCTACGATTGGCAAGAGTATGCCATTGATGAAGCGTTTGTAATCCCAACGCTTTACAGAAATGAAGTCTTGCCTGTCAACGACCGTGTAGTTGACTTTACTTGGGCAGTTGATACGAAAGATAATCCATGGGCAACAGTGGGTGTCACTGCGGAAAAACGTTAAACAACGTTCCGCTGATTTAATAGAGATAGAACGAGGTCGGGACAAAAGTGTTTAACTCCGAGAAATAAGGAGGAGTTGCTTCTGTTCCCGCCGTTTATCAGTTTTTGAGCGTGGCGCAAAAATCCAAAGTGGTTTTTGTCCCACGCTCTTTCTATCTCTTACGTAAACAAACGCTTTCATCTCAGTCATAGCTCTATTTATTTATTTTTTTCTAAAAAATAATGAGAACACAGTGAATAACAGGCTTTTTCTGAATAGAACCATTTAAAAAAAGTGAAAAAAAAAGTATAATGAAACAAGGTGTAAATAAATGTAAAGGAATGTGGAGAATGGACAATCAGTTAACAACAGAGTTAAAAGAACGTTACGGCATTGTTTTCCATGATGTCAATCTATTAGAGCAAGCTTTTACTCATTCATCCTATGTGAATGAGCATCGCTATTTAAAATTATCCGATAATGAACGTCTTGAATTTTTAGGAGATGCAGTTTTAGAATTAATTGTTTCACAATATTTGTATTTAAAATTCCCAGAACTTCCAGAAGGAAAATTAACGAAGATGCGCGCAGCCATCGTTCGGGAAGATAGTTTAGCCAAATTTGCGAAAGAATGTCACTTCGACAACTACATTTTATTAGGTAAAGGAGAAGAAGCATCGGGCGGACGAACACGTGCATCATTATTATGTGACTTATTTGAAGCCTTTTTAGGTGCCCTCTACTTAGACCAAAAAGTTGGCGCAGCCAAGAAATTTATTGAAGACGTTATTTTTCCGAAAATTGATGCCGGTGCTTTTTCACATGAGATGGATCACAAAACACAATTACAAGAAGTTTTACAACGCAAAGGCGATGTTTCAATTGAATATCGCTTAATTAAAGAAGAAGGCCCTGCTCATGACCGCACCTTTTTCACTGAAGTTTACATGAATGGTGAACTCATTGGGTTAGGCCAAGGAAAATCGAAGAAGTTAGCTGAACAGGATGCCGCTGAGCGGGCACTGAAAAGTATTCCTCAGTAAGGCTGGAAGGAGCAATATTCGTGTATTTAAAACGAATTGAAATTACAGGATTTAAATCATTTGCAGATAAAACCATTATTGAATTTGAAGATGATGTGACAGCAGTGGTTGGTCCGAATGGAAGTGGGAAAAGTAATATCACGGAAGCCGTTCGCTGGGTATTAGGTGAACAATCTGCGAAAAACCTTCGCGGTGGCAAAATGAACGACATTATCTTTGCCGGTTCGGAAGGTCGTAAACCGCTAAATATTGCGGAAGTTACCGTGACGTTAGACAACAGCGACCATTATTTAGCATTGGATTATAGTGAGATTAGTGTCACCCGTCGTTTAAAACGAACGGGCGAAAGTGACTTTTTTATTAATAAACAAGCGTGCCGTTTAAAAGACATTCAAGATTTATTTATGGATTCAGGGTTAGGCAAAGAATCTTTTTCAATTATTTCGCAAGGGAAAGTTGAAGCGATTTTTAATAGTAAACCTGAAGACCGTCGAGGGATTTTTGAAGAAGCAGCGGGCGTTTTAAAATACAAACAACGAAAGAAAAAGGCTGAACAAAAGCTTTTCGAAACTGAGGACAACTTAAGCCGTGTCCAAGATATCATTTACGAGTTGGAAGACCAATTAGTTCCTCTAGCCGCCCAAGCAGATGCGGCTAAAAAGTATTTAGCTTTGAAAGAAGAACTTACCGAAATTGATGTCAATTTAACTGTGACCGAAATTCAAGAAGCAAAAGCTATTTGGGAAACGAAAACGCAAGAATTAACAGCCATTGAAGAAAAGTTAGCTGGCGCAAGTAAACAAGTCCATGACCTAGAAGGCAAATTGGTACGTTTACGCAGCAAGCGCAATCGTTTAGATGAACAAATTGAAACGGAACAACAACAATTATTACAAGTGACAGAAGCGTTGAAACAAGCAGAAGGACAAAAAAATGTTTTAATTGAACGTTCTAAACACACCTCCCAAACGGCAAGCGAATACGAAGAGACATTGGCAGAAACGGCCGAAAAAATTGTTCGTTATCGAGAAGAATTGCAGACGCTGGAAACAGCAATCGCAGAAAAAACGGCACAACGTCAGACGTTAAAAGAAGCATTGGTTTTGGCAACGAAAGATGTGGAAAAATATAGTAAGTCTTCTAAAGAATTGATGGAGGAATTGCGCAGTCAGTATGTGGAAGTCATGCAAGAACAAGCCAATACAGCCAATGACTTAAAATATTTAGAACGACAATATCAACAAGAAACAGCTAAAAACCAACAATCGCTAGCAAAACACGAAGCGCTAGAAGAACAGATGGTTGAAGCTCTTGCAATGAAAGAGACGCTAGAAAAAGAGCAAAAAGTTGCAAAACAAGGCTTACAAGAACAACTGGAAGAATACACTGCGTTGAAAGCAACGCTTGAAGCCAAACGTGAACGATTAGCACAGCGTCAAAACGATATGTACCAAGCGATGAATCAAGTGCAACAAGCGAAGGCACGCCAAAAAAGTTTGCAAGAAATTCAAGAAAATTACGCTGGCTTCTATCAAGGCGTGAAAGCTGTATTGCGTCACAAAAACCAATTAACTGGGATTGTTGGCGCAGTGGCTGAGTTAATTGAAGTGCCTAAAGAATATACGTTGGCGATTGAAACGGCCTTAGGTGGTGCGGCGCAACATATTGTTGTGGAAAATGAGAAAGATGGTCGAGCAGGCATCACCTTCTTAAAACAACAACACAGTGGCCGAGCGACCTTTTTACCATTGACCACCATTAAGCCACGCTCTGTATCGGCGATGGTTCAGAATCGTTTGGCTGGTGCACCGGGCTTCGTGGGGATTGCCAGTGAATTAGTTCGTTATCCAGAACAAGTACAAACCGTTATTCAAAATCTCTTAGGCGTCACGATTTTAGCGGCAGATTTAACGAGTGCCAACCAGTTAGCAAAATTAGTCAATTACCAATATCGCGTTGTCTCATTGGAAGGCGATGTGATGAATCCTGGCGGTTCGATGACTGGGGGAGCCAATAAACGTGGCAACCAAGGAAGCCTATTTTCACAAGCGCAAGAACTTCAAACAATTACTGAACAAATGACTCAATTAGAAACACAACTAAGAAGTGTAGAACAAGAAGTCCAAGCGCTCTCGCAAGAAGTGAAAACAGCCACGGAACGTGCAGAAATGTTGCGCTCTGCTGGTGAACAAAATCGCTTAAAACAACAAGAAATTGACAATAAATTAGCCAATCAAACAGAAACGATTACTCGTTTAACAAAAGAAAAACGTCTGTTTGAATATGAATCACGGGAATTGCATCAATTCTTAACCGAATATCAAACGAAAAAAGCCACATTGACAGAGCAACAAGCAAACTTAACGGCAACGAAAGAACGTTTAGATGCTGAAATGAAACAAGTGGAACAAGAAGCTAGCCAAATGGAAACCTTTAAAGCTCAAGCGCAAGAACGCTTGACGACAGTTCAAGCAGAACAAGCAGTAGCGGCGGAACAATGTGCCCATTTTGCTCGTCAAAAGCAAGACAAACAAGAACAATTGGACGAATTGTTGATTCGAGAAACGGCCATCCGTCAACAGCTACAACAACTAAGTAGCCATTCTAGCGATCACCAGTTAACCGAAGAAGGCTTAGCGGCACAAGTCGCGCAATTAGCGGAGAAACAAACAGCGTTGCAAACCTCTTTACAAACGGCACGTAGTCAACGACAAGCGTTGCAAGAAGAAGTAGACGAGTTAGATACAAAATTAGCGGAAGAAAACAAACGCCAACAACAGTATTTAGCAGATAAAACACAAATTGAAGTCCTAAAAAATCGTGCAGAAATGCAATTAGATAGCTCGTTAAGTTACTTACAGGAAGAATACAGCTTAACCTTTGAAGCTGCCTATGAAGCGTATTTCCCAATCGATGATTTAGCGCAAGCACAGCAAACAGTGAAACGCCTAAAACAAGAAATTGAGCGGTTAGGACCTGTTAACTTAAGTGCCATCGAGCAATTTGAACAAGTCGATGAGCGCCATCAATTTTTAGTCAGTCAACGTGATGATTTATTAAATGCGAAAGAACAATTATTTGAAACCATGGATGAAATGGACCAAGAAGTGAAAGAACGGTTTAAAGAAGTCTTTGAAGCAATTCGTGGCCAGTTCAAAGTGGTATTCCCTAATATGTTTGGTGGCGGACGGGCAGAACTGGTGCTAACTAACCCAGAGGATCTCTTGAATACAGGGATTGAGATTGAGGCGCAACCACCAGGGAAAAAATTACAACATTTAAGCTTGTTGTCTGGAGGCGAACGGGCATTAACGGCGATTGCATTACTCTTTTCAATTATTCGTGTTCGACCCGTTCCGTTCTGTATTTTAGATGAAGTAGAAGCAGCTTTAGATGAAGCCAACGTTGCTCGTTTTGGCCATTATTTAAGCGAATTTGAAGATGGTACACAGTTTATCGTGGTGACACATCGTAAAGGGACAATGGAAGCCGCAGATGTTTTATATGGCGTGACTATGCAAGAATCTGGGGTTTCAAAAATCGTTTCAGTTCGCTTGGAAGAGGTCAAAGAAGGTGGCGCAATTGAAAAAAGCAATTAGCCAGAAGCAAGGAGGAGCGAACGTTTGATAAAATTAGTTGCTATTGATTTAGATGGAACATTATTAAATAGCCAAAAAGAGATTTCTTTACGGAATAAACAAGCACTGATGGCTGCGAAACAAGCAGGCGTGAAAGTTGTTATCTGCACAGGTCGACCTTTGGCAGCTATTGGTCCTTACTTAGAAGAATTAGGTTTACAAGATGAAGGCGATTATAGCATTACTTTTAACGGCGGGTTGGTTCAAAAAAATGACACAGGGGCCATTATTGAGAAAACATTGATGCCCTTGGAAGCGATTCATGAGCTGTACCAATTAGCAACCACACTCAACATGCCGTTTGATGTCTTATCCGATGAGGTCGTGATGCAATTGCCTTCTGCACCTAATTATCCTTCAATTTATAGTTCTCTAAACAAATTATTAACCTTTGAGTCCTACAAATTAGAAGAGTTAACCCCGAATCGAATTTATAACAAAGTTGTTGTTGCGATTGATGAATCGTATTTAAATGAACGCATCAAGGAAATTCCGGCCTCTTTTTATGAGCGTTTTGAAATTATTAAAACGCGAAATAACTTATTAGAATTTATGCCAAAAGGGATTACGAAAGCCTATGGTATTTCCTTGTTAGCCAAAGATTTAGGAATCCGTGCAGAAGAAATCATGACCCTAGGGGACGAAGAAAATGATTTACCGATGATCGAATACGCTGGCTTAGGTGTCGCCATGGCAAATGCGATTCCATTAGTTAAAGAAGCCGCAGATGTCGTTACAGACACGAATGACCAAGATGGTGTTGCCAAAGCGGTCGAAAAATATATTTTAACGCCGTTGGAAGGAGGCCAATAAGAATGGGATTTTTTGATAAAATTAAAAAAGCTTTTTCCGCTGAAAAAAAGGAAGAAGAAAAACAAGAGATCGTTGAAGAAACAGGAGACGAAACACCTAGTGATGAATCAGCGCCTACTGAATCAAAAGAAACCGCAGCAGAAGAGGCGCAAACAACGCCAGAAACGACAGCGGAAGAAGTCACAGAAACAGCCGATTTAACAGATAACGCTGAAATGGAAAAATTAGCTGGCGTAGAAGAAGCATTAGAAGAAGAGCCAGAAGAAATCCTGACAGAGGAAACACAAGAAGTTGTTGTGGAAGCGCCTGAGGAAGAAAGTAGTGTCGTGACTCCGTTGGCAGAACCAACAGACACGCAGGTTTCAGAAGAAATTGAAGAGTCAAAAGAAGAGCAGGTCCAAGAAAAATATGAAAAAGGCTTGGAAAAAACGCGTAAAACATTTGGTCAACGGTTGAACGAATTGTTTGCTAATTTCCGAAGCGTCGATGAAGATTTCTTTGAAGAATTAGAAGAAACGTTAATTGGTGCAGACGTAGGCTTTGATACATCCTTAAAAATTACAGAAGCCTTGCGACAAGAAGTGAAACTGCGAAATGTGAAAAAACCAGCTCAAGTTCAAAATACCATCATTGAAAAAATGGTTGATTTGTATGAAGAAGCAGGAATTAATGAAAATAATGCGATTAACTTACAGCCAAATGGCTTAACCGTGATTTTATTTGTTGGTGTTAATGGAGTTGGTAAAACAACCAGCATTGGTAAATTAGCCCATCAATACAAGTTGGAAGGAAAGAAAGTTTTAATGGCAGCTGCCGATACGTTCCGAGCGGGCGCCATCGATCAATTAGTTGTTTGGGGTGAACGGGCTGGCGTTGAAGTTGTGCGTGGGAATGCTGGCGGCGATCCAGCAGCGGTCGTTTTCGATGCAGTGGAACGTGCCAAAGCAGAACAGGCCGATGTTTTGCTAGTGGATACAGCAGGTCGTTTACAAAATAAAGTCAACTTAATGAAAGAATTAGAAAAAATTAAACGAGTCATTCAACGAGAAATTCCAGATGCGCCTCACGAAGTTCTCTTAGTCGTGGACGCAACTACTGGGCAAAATGCGATGACACAAGCCAAACAGTTCAAAGAAACAACCGATGTCACTGGCTTAGTTTTAACCAAACTAGACGGAACAGCCAAAGGTGGTATTGTCATTGCTATTCGGAATGAATTACACTTGCCAGTGAAATTAGTTGGTCTAGGTGAAGGCATTAACGATTTAGAACCATTTAATGCCAACGATTTCGCAATGGGCTTATTTAAAGGCTTATTAAAAGATGTTTAGTTGTAGAAAATAACAGGTTTGGGAAGAACGTGGGACAGGAGTATTTAGCTTCAAGAATGAAGAAGCTACTCCTGTCCCGCCGTTTATTTTAGGATTGGGACGGATGTTCTAAGTTCTTCCTAAATCGTTTCTGAAAAAATGAAGGAGTGAGGGAGAAGATGACAGAACAAATGTGGATTGAGAAGTTAGGATTAGAAGCGCATCCTGAGGGCGGTTATTTTAAACAAACCAATAAAAGTGAACAATTGATTCCGACCAAACGAGGCGAACGGGCGTTGCATACAGCGATTTTGTTTCTATTAAATACAGAAAGTCCGTCACATTTTCATCGTTTAAAAGCGGATGAATTATGGTTTTTTCACGATGGTCAGCCGTTAACCGTTCACTGTATTTTTCCTGATGGAACGTATCGAGCTGTTCAGTTAGGGAAAGAATTAGTTCAAGGACAACAGCTTTCGTTCTCAGTTCCTGCCGGCACAATATTTGGCTCTACAGTAGTGACAGGATTTGCGTTAGTCAGTTGTGTGGTTACACCAGGCTTTGAGTTTGAAGACTTCGAGTTATTTACTCAAGCGGAATTGTTAAACGATTATCCACAACATAGTGAAATCATTCAGCACTTGGCTTATCGAGAATTACCTTAAGAAAACGTTTTAGTAACATTTCTTTTATGAATATGCTAGTATAAATCAAACAAGCTTGTTGATTTTGTCGCAACGCACAGTTAGCTGTCGTAGATGATTAAAAGAAAGGGATGAATCACATGGGCACAATGGTTTTTGTTAACTTCCCAGTAGCGGATGTCCAACGTTCTACAGCATTTTATGAAAAACTTGGATTCAAAAAGAACGAGGAATTTTCAACAGAGGAAGCTAGTTCGATGATGTGGGATGATCAATTTTGGATTATGTTGTTGAACCATGACTTTTATGGAAAATTTATCCAAGAAAAGCAAATTATTGATGCGCAAACAACCAGTGGAGCATTAATTTCCTTTAGTTTAGAGAGTGCCGAAGCCGTAAAACAGTTTGGCGAAACCGCCAAAGCTAACGGAGGCAACTGCTACCGAGTTGATATGGGAATACCAGAAGAGCAAATGTATGGCTTAGAAGTGCAAGATTTGGATGGCAATAGCTTAGAACCTGTCTGGATGAAGATGTAAAAAGAGCCGCAAAATCTCTACAGATTTTGCGGCTCTTTTCCTACAAAAAACTATTGTAAATTATTGGCATTAGTAGCTTCAACACCATAAGAATCAGCTACTTTTTTCAAGCTAAATCCTTTTCCGTAGACTTCACTCGCACTCATTGAAATCAAAAAAGCTTCTTCATCAATCTCAAGAATGGCTTCTTTTAAGCGGGGAAAATCTTTTTCACGAATGACAGTCATTAAGAGCATGCCTTTCGCGCTTCGATAACCGCCTTCGATTGGCACCAAGGTCACACCTTTATCTAGTTCACGTAATAAGCGTTCTTGAATAGCGACATATTTTGGTGAAATAATCATCACATTCTTCGAGCGAACCAGACCAACTTGAATCATGTCAACGACACGACCAATTGTAAATAAACAAATTAAAGAGAATAGCACAATATCTGCATTAAAAGCATACATTGCTGATAAAATGACTAAACCATCGACGAATAAAATAGCAATACCTAAGGAAACTTTGAAGTATTTATTGACAATTTGTGAAATGATTGCTGTCCCACCAGTTGAAGCATTGCCACGGAAAACCAAGCCTAGGCCAGCACCTGTAATAATACCGCCAAATAATGCTGCTAGAAAAATATTATGTGTTAAAACAGGCATCCCCGAAGTAATTCCTACAAAAAATGGATAAATAAGGCTGCCATAAATGGTTTTGACACCGACCTCTTTCCCAAGAAGTAAGAAACAAAGCACTAAAAGAGGAATATTGATGGCGTAAAGAACAATGGCGGGACTAATCCCGAAAACATAATTAATAACAATACTAATGCCATTGGCTCCGCCTGCGACAAGTTTATTTGGCAATAAGACCGCATTGATTGAAATGGCCAAAATGAATGCACCGACTGTTACATAGGCGGTGTCTTTTAAACGTTGGGCTGTAAAAAATTTATTCATGAAATACCTCCAATTATTTATTAGTTTAGTGAATGATGACATAAAAAAAGACAGAACATGAGAGACAAGCCTAATCGACTTATGTCCCACACTCTAAATCTTCAACTAATCAACTGAACACTTTTTCCTTATACTAACATGAAATACGACAAGAAAACATAGTGAACAAACAATTTTTTGGAAAAGAGGTCGGGACAGAACCGTTTAGCTCCGAGAATTTCGGCTTATTTCCGAAGGAGTTGGTTCTGTTCCCGCCGTTTATCAGATTTTGAGCCCGGAACAAAAATCCAAAGTGATTTTTGTCACAGGCTCAAAAAAGTCAAAAAGCGGCCAGCCCAAATAGCTTCATGATGTTGGATAATTTGTGCCGCGGTTAAATGTCCATTATCCAAGGTGGAAGTGGTTTTCGGTGTCATCAAACACGTATAGCCTAAACCATGAGCCATCCGAATTGTAGTGTCCACACAAAACTCGGTTTGGACACCAGCGATTTCTAACGTTTGAACGGCTTGTTCCGTCAGTAAATCATTTAAATTTGTTTGGTAAAAGGCATTCGCATGCGTTTTGCGGATGAAAAAATCTGTGGGCTGTGCATCCAGCTTTTCAAAAAGTTGCCAAGAGTCTGAGTCAAAAGGTAATTCGGTTTCTTCATGTTGAACAAAAATAATGGGCGCATGGTGTTGGCGGTAGACAGCAATACGCTGATTGACCTTTTCCAACACTGCTGGCAGACGGTACAATTGCTGCGACGGACTTTCGATGCCTTTTTGAAAGTCAATTAAAAGTAATGCACGATTTTTCATGAGCAATCCCCACTTTCTATAAACTAGTTGTTTTCAGTCTAACGGAAAAAGGCGCTCTCTAAAAGTGTCTCGAAAATTCCCAAGTGAACGTTCAAAAAAACAGCATATTTACTCGTTTTCCTATATAATAGTAAGAGAAACAGATAGTTTGTAGAAAGAAAGGCGACAAGATGAATTATAGAGAATTAATGCAAAAGAAAAATGTTCGTCCTTACGTATTGATGGCTCGTTTTGGTTTAGAAAAAGAAAACCAACGTAGTACACGAGAAGGGCTTTTAGCGACAACTGATCATCCCGCGGTTTTTGGTAACCGTTCTTATCATCCATATATTCAAACAGATTTTAGTGAAACACAATTAGAACTAATCACGCCTGTAGCAAATAGCGGCACAGAAATGCTTCGTTTTTTAGATGCCATTCACGATGTTGCTCGTCGTTCGATTCCAGAAGATGAAATGTTGTGGCCATTAAGTATGCCGCCACAATTACCAACAAAAGATGAAGAGATTAAAATTGCTAAATTAGATCAATATGATGCAGTGTTATATCGTCGTTATTTGGCAAAAGAGTATGGCAAACGAAAACAAATGGTCAGCGGAATTCATTTTAATTTTGAATATGACCAAGCCCTGATTCAGCAATTATATGATGAACAATCCGAAGTGACAGATTGCAAACAATTTAAAACGAAAGTGTACATGAAAGTTGCCCGTAACTTTTTACGTTATCGTTGGTTAATTACGTATCTTTTTGGGGCTTCGCCAGTTAGTGAAGACGGCTACTTTAGGGTCTATGACGACCAGCCGCAAGAACCCATTCGCAGTATTCGGAATAGTACGTATGGCTACAGAAATCATGACAATGTGAAAGTATCGTATGCCTCATTGGAACGCTATTTAGAAGATATTCATCGCATGGTGGAAAATGGTTTACTTTCTGAAGAAAAAGAATTTTATGCGCCTGTGCGCTTACGTGGCGGGAAACAAATGTCTGATCTGCCTAAAACAGGTATTCGCTATATCGAGTTGCGTAATTTAGACTTAAATCCTTTTTCACGTTTAGGCATTGTGGAAGATACTGTGGATTTCTTACATTATTTCATGTTGTATTTATTGTGGACAGATGAAAAAGAAGAAGCGGATGAATGGGTAAAAACTGGCGATATTTTTAATGAACAAGTGGCTCTTGGTCATCCTCATGAAACGATTAAGTTAATTGCAGAAGGCGATCGGATTTTTTCAGAAATGATTGATATGTTAGATGCTCTAGGCATTCGCAAAGGCAAAGAAGTTGTCGGTAAGTATTATCAACAACTGCGGAATCCACAAGACACCGTTTCTGGCAAAATGTGGACGATTATTCAAGAAAACTCCAACAGTGAACTGGGAAATATTTTTGGAAACCAATATCAAAGTATGGCCTTTGAACGCCCTTATCAATTAGCTGGTTTCCGTGAGATGGAATTATCCACACAAATTTTCTTGTTTGATGCGATTCAAAAAGGTTTGGGAATCGAAATTTTAGATGAACAAGAGCAATTTTTGAAACTGCAACATGGCGAGCACATTGAATACGTCAAAAATGCCAACATGACTAGCAAAGATAACTACGTGGTACCATTGATTATGGAAAACAAAACCGTGACAAAGAAAATTTTGTCTGCAGCAGGGTTCCATGTGCCTGGCGGTGAAGAATTTTCATCTTTTATTGAGGCACAAGAAGCACATTTACGCTACGCCAATAAAGCGTTTGTCGTGAAACCAAAATCAACGAATTACGGTTTAGGAATTACCATTTTTAAAGAAGGCGCTTCGTTGGAAGACTTTACGGAAGCGTTACGGATTGCTTTTAAAGAGGACACAGCGGTTTTAATTGAAGAGTTTTTACCTGGAACAGAATATCGGTTCTTTGTGTTAAATAATGATGTAAAAGCCATCATGTTGCGCGTGCCAGCCAATGTTACCGGAGATGGCAAACACACTGTAGAAGAATTGGTGGCCGCTAAAAATAGTGATCCATTGCGGGGGACCAATCACCGTGCACCACTAGAATTAATCCAGTTAAATGATTTAGAAAAACTAATGTTGAAAGAACAAGGTTTAACTATCTATTCTGTGCCAGAAAAAGAGCAAATCGTGTACTTGCGAGAAAATTCTAATGTTAGCACGGGCGGGGATTCGATTGATATGACCGATGTCATTGATGATAGTTATAAACAAATCGCCATTGAGGCCGTAGCTGCTTTAGGAGCCAAAATTTGTGGCATTGATTTAATCATTCCTGACAAAGACGTAAAAGGCACACGTGATAGCTTAACGTACGGGATTATCGAAGCAAACTTTAATCCAGCCATGCACATGCATGTGTATCCTTACGCTGGAAAAGGACGCCGTTTGACAATGGACGTTTTAAAACTTTTATACCCAGAAGTGGTTCAATAAAAAAAGAATACCGCCAAAAAATTCATAATAGATTTTTTGGCGGTATTCTTTATAAAAACGTTTTCTTGGTGAACCCAATAGGTTATACTAAAACTATTACCAATGAAAGTTGTATGACGGTGGCTCTGAGTTAGAGAGGCAGGTGATGCCTATGTGTATCCGATGCACTTTAACGAAAGGAGCATTTTTTTGTCAATCGAAGCGGCATTGGAATTGATGATTAGTTTTGCAGCGTTTGTTGCACTACTGATTTTCGGTATCCTTGAAGCAACGAAAAACGATAAAAAATAACCGTTCATAAGCTTAGACGGCTGAACGGTTAAAGAACAACAAAAACTTAACTCAGTAAGCCACCAGTTCTTATAACTGGTGTTGGTATAAAGGAGAGGTATGTAGTAGCATATCTCTCTTTTCATTTTCATAATAGCATAATTCTATTTAAAATGGAAGCGCTCATAACTTATATCATTTTATAGAAAATTCCTATAAAAACGTTTTCTTGGTGAACCCAATAGGTTATACTAAAACTATTACCAATGAAAGTTGTATGACGGTGGCTCTGAGTTAGAGAGGCAGGTGATGCCTATGTATATCCGATGCACTTTAACGAAAGGAGCATTTTTTGTCAATCGAAGCGGCATTGGAATTGATGATTAGTTTTGCAGCGTTTGTTGCACTACTGATTTTCGGTATCCTTGAAGCAACGAAAAACAATAAAAAATAACCGTTCACAAGCTTCGTAGGCCGAACGGTTAAGATTCAAAACTTAACTCAGTAAGCCACCAGTTCTTATAACTGGTGTTGGTATAAAAGGAGAGGTATGTACCCGCATACCTCTCTTTTTCATCTTTATAATAGCATAATTCTATTATAAATGGAAGCGCTCATAACTTTCCTTGAGCTTTTTATGATTGAAATAGTTTTTGCCAAAAGCCTTTTTTAGCTGTTGGCTCTTCTTTTGGCGTTTCTGTTGCTTGAGGATATTTTTCTGTAACGTCAATCACAGGTTCATCGACTGCATGTTTTTCAGCTAACAGTAAGCCGAGAGAGTCAGGGTTGTTCTCCACAAAATTGTTAACAATCTTAAAGTTTGCGCCATGCTGATTTAATAATTTAATATAGGTACTTTGCAGGTCAGAAGAGATTTCGCCATTTAAAAGTACTGTAACTTCAGGATGCTTCGCTAATTCTTCTAATAAATGTTTTTGGTTCTGTGCATCTTTCATTTCAGCGACGGTCATGGAGAGACGGCAGCGTTCACGAAATGTGCCCATGTATTTGTGTTGTTCTTCAGGATTAACGAGGGGCGTACCGTACATTCCTTTATCCAGACGTTGTTGTAAGTCATCATTCGCCATTCAGTAACACTCCTTTCCTAACGTTTCCCTCCATTATAGCATATCTTAGATAAGTCGTTGGTCAGTCGGCTTGAGAAGAAGTTTTTAATAAAGGAAAAAAAGTGGTTGCATTTGTGATGATTTTCTCATACACTGTAATTAAGAATGAGAATCATTCTCAATTAAATAAAAATGGAGTTTTCTCATGAAAAAGATTGGTTTGTTTGTTCTACTATTACTTTTCAGCTTATTGTCATTAGTGATAGGGGTGAAGGACATTGCACTTTCTCAGTTGTTTCAATTAGATGCGCAGCAACAATTTGTTTTATTTACCACCCGTGTTCCCCGCACGTTGAGTTTAATCATTGCTGGTAGTACGATGAGTATTTCTGGATTGATTATGCAGCAACTCACACAAAATAAATTTGTCGCTCCTAGTGTCGCTGGAACAACCGATAGTGCAAGGTTGGGTATTTTAGTCGCAATGTTATTTTTCCCAACAGCTCCGTTTCTCTATCGAACGGCAATTGCTTTTATTTTTGCGCTAAGCGGGACCTTGTTATTCTTAGCGCTAATTCGATTATTACCAAGTAAGAATCAAGTGATGGTCCCTTTGGTGGGCGTGATGTTTGGTAACATTCTAGGTTCAATTGCCACATTTTTTGCCTATCAATACCAATTGGTTCAAAATATGTCTGCTTGGTTACAAGGAAATTTTTCCACAGTTATGAAAGGGAATTATGAATGGTTATTCTTAATGATTCCTTTGTGGTTTGTTATTTATTTATTTGCTTATCATTTCACTGTCGTTGGTATGGGTGAAGCATTTGCAAATAGTCTTGGCGTCCATTACCAGCGAATTCAGTTTTTAGGTTTGACGCTGGTTGCTTTAGCAAGTGCCATCGTTTTATTGATGGTGGGGAATATTCCGTTTTTAGGGGTTGTGATTCCCAATCTCGTGTCTTTACGTTATGGCGATCATATGAAAAATACCTTGTGGTTAACTGGGATTTGCGGGAGTTTGTTCTTGTTAATCTGTGATATTTTAGCACGAGTATTGATTGCCCCCTATGAAATTCCTGTCAGCGTGGTTGTCGGAACATTAGGGAGCATTTTGTTCATTTTATTATTACTAAGGGGGCGCAAACAATGAAACGGCCTTTAAAAAAATGGCTTTCATTACTTTTGCTTTTAGCTGCCGTAGTAATTGTGAGCCTTTGTTATTTAACTTATAACACGTATGGCAATTGGTCCTTTGCTTTGGCGTTACGAGGCAAAAAGTTATTGGCTTTTATTTTTGTTGGAATCGCTGCGGCTTTTTCAACTATTAGTTTTCAAACAGTCACGCAAAATCATTTCCTAACGCCAAACATTTTAGGGATGGATTCCTTGTATGTCTTTGTGCAGACGGTGTTATTTTTTCTTTTAGGAGGCGCACAAGCGTTAGGCCAAGTAAGTCTTGGGTCGTTTTTGATGAACGTCTTTTTAATGGTGTTTTTAAGTACTAGTTTATCGTATTTTCTATTACGCAAAAATCAATCCGATTTATTTTTATTATTGATGATTGGCATGATTTTAGGTACTTTTTTCAGTAGTATTAGTACGTTTTTACAAGTGATTATGGATCCTAACGAATACGACTTACTCCAAGGAAAGTTGTTTGCCAGTTTCGGTAACGTCAATAGTCAGTATCTCGTTTTCGTTGGTGTGGCGGTACTCATAATTTGTGGGATACTTTGGCGGGAAAGTTACCGTTTAGACGTTTTACATTTAGGGAACCATCGAGCCCAGAATTTGGGGATTGCTGTGAATCAGTTTCAATTAGTGTTGTTGTGTTTGATCAGTAGTCTGGTCGGCTTATCAACAGCATTAGTGGGACCGATTACATTTTTAGGTTTTATCGTGGCCAATATGAGTTATCAATTCATGAAAACCTATCGCCACCGAGAACTGTTTGTGGCAGGGAGTTTAATAGCAGTCTTTTTACTGGTGTTCGGTCAATTGATGGTTGAACAGGTCTTTCATTTGAATACCCCGCTAAGTGTGGTGATTCAATTTGTTGGGGGCGTTTATTTTATATGGAAAATTATTGCAGAAAGGAAGCAACGCACATGATCCAGATGAGTGATGTATCAAAAAAATATGGCGATAAATTTGTCGTTTCAGACATTGATTTACCTATTTCTGAAGGCAAATTAACGGCCTTTATTGGACCAAATGGCGCTGGGAAAAGCACGCTGCTAGCCATGATGAGTCGCTTAATTCCCAAAGATACCGGGGAAATTTATCTGGACAAGCAAGAAGTAAAAACCTGGAAGCAATCGGCTTTTTCACAAAAAATTGCCCTTTTAAAACAAGCCAACGGTGTACAACTTAAATTAACTGTGCGAGAACTGGTCAATTTTGGTCGTTTTCCTTATTCCAAAGGTCGCTTAAAAAGCGCTGACCACGAAAAAGTAACAGAAGCACTGGAACAATTGGGCTTAACTGAAATGGCGGAAGAATACATTGATACCCTTTCTGGGGGCCAATTACAAAGGGCGTATATTGCCATGATTTTAGCCCAAGATACCGATTATATTTTATTAGATGAGCCCTTAAATAACCTCGACATGAATTATGCGGTTCAAATGATGCAGATTCTTAAACGCTTAGTGGATGAACTAGGAAAAACGATTCTGATTGTTCTACATGATATTAATTTTGCCGCAAGCTATGCAGATGAAATTGTCGCCATGAAAGGCGGAAAGCTCTATGCGCATGGCGCAACAGAAGAAGTTATTCAAACAAGTATTTTAAATGATCTTTATGAAATGAATATCCGGATTTGTGAAATTGAAGGAAAACGCTTTTGTCTTTATCACTAAATCGGGCAATTTAAAAATAACGTTTTTGGAGGAAAAGAATGAAAAAGAAATTTTTAGCAATGATGGCAGTTTCAATGATGGGACTGTTAATGTTAAGTGCTTGTCAAACAAATAAAAAAACAGCAGATTCTGCAACAACAGAAACAACAGCTAAAACGGAAGTCACAGTCAAAGACACCAATGGTCAATTAACCGTTCCCAAAAATCCTAAGAAAGTCGTTGTTTTTGATAATGGTTCCTTGGATACAATGGATGCACTAGGTGTCGGTGACCGCGTGGTAGGTGCGCCAACTAAAAATATCCCTGCGTATTTGAAAAAATACCAAAAAGTTGAATCAGCAGGCGGCATTAAAGAACCAGATTTAGAAAAAATCAATCAACTAAAACCAGACTTAATTATTATTTCTGGTCGTCAACAAGATTATCAAGAACAATTAAAAGCCATTGCGCCAACCATTTACTTAGCTGTAGATGCCAAAAATCCTTGGGCATCAACGAAACAAAATATCGAAACATTAGGCACTATTTTTGATAAAGAAGAGGTAGCTAAAGAAAAAATAACTGGCTTAGAAAAAGAAATTGCTGACGTGAAAAAACAAGCAGAAGCTAGCGCGAATAATGCGCTTGTTGTGTTAGTTAACGAAGGACAACTTTCCGCTTACGGAAAAGGCTCTCGTTTCGGTTTAATTCATGATACATTTGGCTTCAAAGCAGCAGACGATAAGATTGAAGCTTCCACTCATGGGCAAAGTGTTTCTTACGAATATGTTTTAGAAAAAAATCCTGGGATTCTCTTTGTGGTAGATCGCACCAAAGCAATTGGTGGCGACGATTCAAAAGATAACGTCGCTGCAAACGAATTGATTCAAAAAACCGATGCTGGTAAAAATGATAAAGTCATTATGCTTCAACCAGATGTTTGGTATCTAAGCGGTGGTGGATTAGAATCAATGCATTTGATGATAGAAGACGTTAAAAAAGGATTAGAGTAAAATTGTTTTAGAAAAGAGGAATTGAAACCTCTTTTCTTTTTTTAATGAAAAACAAAAAAGTTTTAAATTAAAAATGTGGTTGACGACCTCGAAAATGTTTGCTAAACTATCCGTAAATCAGTATGATTGATGAAACAAATAAAAGAACAAAATGTGATGAGAAGGAAAGTACTTTTTAAAATAGCTTGCAGAGAGCCTCGTTTGGTGAGAAGAGGTAGTGACGTTAAAGGGGAAAATGGCCTTTGAACAGGTTGGTTGAAGCCGTTCGCTTAAACCAATTCAGGTGCGCCTGTTATAGCGCTACAGTATGATTGTACTGGAAACGAGCGGATCTTTTTTAGCGAAGAGATCAACAAAGGTGGTACCGCGATTGCATAAGCATTCGTCCTTTTTAGGACGAATGCTTTTTTTATTTGTTTAAAAAATATGAGGGGGCAACAACATGAAATTGGGGAAAAAAGTAGTAGGTTTGATTGCAACAGGGTTTCTTTTAGCCGCATGTGGCGGAACCAAAGAAGCGGCAGAGAAAGTAGATTCGGGAAATTTAGCAGCTGAACAAAAAATCAGTATTAGTTCACCTGCACCAATCTCAACATTGGATACAACACAAACAACAGATAAAAATACCTTTACAATGGCACAACATTTATTTGAAGGCCTTTATCGGTTTGATGATGATAGTGCCACGGTGCCAGCTCTAGCTAAAGATGTCAAGATTAGTGACGATGGGCGCAAGTACCACTTTACCTTGCGGGAGGGGATTAAGTGGAGCAACGGCGAGCCAATTACGGCCCAAGATTTTGTTTATTCTTGGAAAAAACTGGTGACACCAGCGACGATTGGACCGAATGCCTATTTACTAGACAGTGTTAAAAATAGTTTTGAAATACGCAACGGTGAAAAGTCAGTCGATGAATTAGGGATTTCAGCCCCTAATGACAAAGAATTCATTGTTGAATTAAAACAGGCCCAACCTTCCTTCTTAGCAGTCGTTTCGATTGCTTGGTTAGCGCCACAAAATCAAAAATTTGTCGAAGCGCAAGGCAAAGATTACGCCTTGGATAGTGAACATTTACTTTATAGCGGGCCATTTACGCTAGCCAATTGGGATGCGACTTCAGATACTTGGACATTGAAAAAAAATCCAGAATACTATGATGCGGATCAAGTGAAACTGGAAGAAGTTGCGGTTAGTACAATCAAAGAAGATAATACTGGGATTAACTTATATCAAGCGAATGAACTAGACTTAGTTCGCATTAACGGACAATATGTTCAACAATATCAAGATGATCCAGGCTATGTCAGTCATCCAGATGTGGCCAACTACTTCTTAGATTTCAACAAAAAAGAAGGAACGCCATTAGCGAATGTTCATTTACGAAAAGCGATTGGCCAAGCAATTGATAAAGAAGCCTTAACACAAAGTGTCTTAAACGATGGGTCAAAACCCCTCAACGGATTGATTCCAAGTAAACTTTATGCGAATCCAGAAACAGATGAAGATTTCCGAGCATACAGTGGCGAATATTTGAAAAATGACGTCAAAAAAGCCCAAGCTGAATGGACGAAAGCCCAAGCGGATGTCGGTAAAAAAGTGAAACTTTCCTTGCTGGCGGCAGATACAGATCAAGGAAAACGAATTGCTGAATATGTTCAAAGTCAGTTGCAAGAAAATCTGCCAGGTTTAGAAATTACCATTTCATCGCAACCAAGTAATAATGTGAACCAATCGCGACGTGAAAAAAATTATGAGTTGTCTCTTTCAGGATGGATTGCCGGCAGTAGTGAATTAGACTCTTACTTTAACTTATATGCGGGAGAATCAAGTTACAATTATGGCAATTATCATAATGCCAAATACGACCAACTGGTAGAAGATGCGCGAACGATTAATGCCAATAATCCAGAGAAACAATTTGCAGAATACAAAGAAGCGGAAGACATCTTGTTGAACCAAGATGCTGCCCAAGTACCGCTGTATCAAAGTGCCTCAAATTATCTAATCAATCCTAAATTGAAAGGCATTAGTTATCACTTGTATGGGGATTATTTCCACTTGCGCAATGCCTATTTAACAGAATGATTCAGGAAGAAGGAGTAAAAAATGGAAAAATTAGTCGAACGATTTTTAACTTACGTGAAAGTTAACACCCGTTCAGATGCCAACAGTCAAACCACACCGACGACGGTCGGTCAAGTGGTTTTAGCCAAAATGATTGAAACAGAACTTCATGAATTAGGTTTGGCCGATGTGCATTATAACGAACAAAACGGCTTTTTAACGGCACGGTTGCCTGGTAACCAACCTGCAGCGAAGAGTATTGGGTTGATTGCACATCTGGATACGGCGGATTTTTCAGCAGAAAATATTCGTCCCCAAGTCATCACTAATTATGATGGCCAAGATGTCCTCTTGAATCAAGAACAAGGCATCGTTTTATCGGTTGCTGAATTTCCCAATTTAAAAGAGTATCAAGGGGAAACGTTGATTACTACAGACGGAACCACACTTTTAGGAGCAGATGACAAAGCGGGAATTGTCGAGATTTTAGCTGCTGTTGAGTATTTTTTGGCACATCCAGAAGTAGCGCGGGGCGATGTTTGGCTCGCCTTCGGTCCAGATGAAGAAATTGGACGCGGGGCCGATCAATTTGATGCGCCGAACTTCCCAGTCGCTTTTGCGTATACAATCGACAGTGGCCGCGTGGGGCATTTCGAGTATGAAACGTTTAACGCTGCTCAAGCTGTGATAACAATTGAGGGAACCAGTGTCCATCCGGGAACGGCCTATGGTTCGTTAGTAAATGCCATTAAATTAGGCGAACAACTTGATCAATCACTACCGCAAAAGGAAGTGCCAGAACAAACACGTGGAAATGAAGGATTTTATTTACTCAATAAATTTACAGGAAGTATTGAAAAAGCAGAACTTGTCTATATCATTCGGGATCATGATCAAGAAAACTTTCAAGCGAGAAAGCAATTTTTGGAAAAACAAGTCCAACGTTTAAATGCGCTGGCGGATAAACCCAGACTAACAATTACTTTCCAAGACCAATACTATAATATGAAGGAAATCATCGAAAAAGATTGGACTCCTGTAGAATTGGCCGTCCAAGCAATGGAAAGTTGTGACATTGAACCAATCATCACACCATTTCGTGGCGGGACAGATGGTTCTAAGATTTCTTTCATGGGCATTCCCACGCCTAATCTATTTACAGGTGGCGAGAATTTTCATGGGCAATATGAATTCATTACCGTTGAATCAATGGCCAAAGCTGTTCAGACGATCATTGCCATCATTCGCTTAAACGCTAATTAAAGAAACACGCAAGGGAAATGCCGATTTTCCTTGCGTGTTTCGCTGTTTTTCGGTAAAGTATGTAGAAAAGTAGGGAGTTTTGCTCATGAATTATCCATTGATTTTTGCAGAAAACCAACGAATCGAAACCGAACGCTTGATTTTAAGGCCCGTCACATTAGCCGATGCAGAGGATATGTACGAATATGCTTCAGATGAGGAAACGGTCCGCTATGTGTTTTTGAAAAATCAAACAATCGCTGAAACAAGACAAAACATTGCTAAATTTTTTATGGGGGAACCTTTAGGAAAATATGGGATTGAAGTGAAAGAAACGGGCAAAATGATTGGCACGATTGATTTGCGGGTCAATGAAACCAATAATATTGGAGAATTAGGCTATGTCTTGAACCGTGCCTTTTGGGGCAATGGCTACATGCCTGAAGCCGCGACGGCGTTAGTTGAACTGGGTTTTGCAAAAATGAAACTCATGAGAATCTTTGCTTTACATGATCAAGACAATCCAGCTTCTGGTCGTGTCATGGAGAAAATTGGTTTTACCTACGAAGGAACACTACCCAGTGCTCGAATTAGTAAAGGGAAAATTGTCACAGATGTTTATCGTGGGATGACACTGGAAACATGGCAAAATCGACAAAAATAGAAGCGGAAGACAAGTTAAGAGAGGAATTAGAGAAATGTTGATGTTTACAGAAAAAGAATTCGCAGCCTTTGAAGTTGCTGGATTAGATGAACGAATGGCGGTTATCCGTGCGCAAATTCAACCTATTTTTAAAGAATTAGGCACGTATTTTGCCGAACAACTAGCGCCTGAACTAGGAACGGCGTTGTTTGTCCATATTGCGCAACATCGCCGTCGCACCGTGTATCCGCCAGAAAATACTTGGTCAGCACTTAGTCCGAATAAGCGCGGTTATAAAATGCAGCCGCATTTTCAATTAGGCATTTGGGGCGACTATGTGTTTATGTGGTTGTCATTCATTGATAATCCTAAAAATGAAAAGCAGATTGCGCAAGCCTTTTTAGAGAATCAGCAATTATTCCAAGCATTACCAGAAGATACGTATGTTTCCTTGGATCACACGGTTCCTCAAATTACTCCGCTGATGGAAACGGATTTAGAAAAAGCCTTAACTCGTTTTAGAGATGTAAAAAAAGGTGAGTTTGAAATTGGGCGCATCATTCCCAAAGATAGTGTCTTGTGGCAAAACCCTGAAAAAGCACGAGCTTATATGTTGGAAACCTATCAACAACTCCTGCCATTGTATCAATTAGCTGTTGCCCAATAAGAGAAACAGACAGTTATTTTGTGTTTTAGTGTTATTTTATCGAATTATCCAATCGTCAAAAATGAGAAAAGCTCACAATGTTAGTTTTAATTACTAACATTGTGAGCTTTTCTTTAGTTTAGGTAATGGAAATTTAAGAAATTGAAGATGATTTTTTTGAAAAAGGGGATAGTCTTTACTGTTTTCCCTTGTTTCCTTTAAATAACGTAGCTTAAAAGACACGATATATAAGGAACTTGTTGAAATAAGGGGTATCAACTGGAAAAAACTGTTGTTTTGAAGAGTCTTTTCTTTGCTATCATAGTGGTATATAAAAGGTTGTGAGAGATACTTAAATTCAAAAGGAGGTTTTTAAATGAAAAAAAAGCGTTATTTAATGATTGCGTGTCTACTATTTTCCCCTAGCTTTTTTATAAATGTTGAAGCGTCTGAGGGTGGTTCTAGTTCGGTGGGGATTGAATTTTACCAAAATCCGACAACACCCGCTCCAAAAGATCCCCCACCGAAAACAGATGCGCCAGCTGCGGATCCCAAGGAACCAGCTGGTCCTCTGCAAGGAGATCAACGAAGTGGTGGTTCGACACAGACCACCACAGCTGGCTCGCAGCTCCCTCGTACAGGAAGCAAGAGTCAGGCAAACCTGAGCATTCTTGGTCTTGTCTTGATTGGTCTTGTCGGAATGGTCCAGAGAAAGAAGGGACGACATGAAGCAAACTAAGTGGCAACGATTAGCAACCATTGGCTTGTGTAGTTCTTTAGTGATTAACGCCTTTTCTGGCGCGACCGCAGTTGCGGAAACAATCACGATTGAAAGTAGTCCGACAGTAGCAAGTAGCGCTAAGGAAGCAACATCAGCAAGTAGCGCAACGCCAGAAAGTACGGAAAGCAGTCAAGAAACGACTGAAACGAGTCGGGAAGCAGAAACGAAGGAAGCGGAGGAACAAGCCGAAGCAGAAGTACCAACGGAAACGCCAGAGGTGAGAACAGATACCACAGAACAACCTGCAGAAAAGAGTAGTGAGAGTGACCGACAAAAGAATATTTCTCCACGTTGGGTGTCTGATAATCAAGTGATTTATCCGAGAATGACCTTTGCTTTTACGGATGAAACAGGAAAAGCTTTCGCTGATGAAAACTTAACGTTATCAGGGACGTATTATAAATTAGCACGTCACGCGGCAACTAGTCAGTGGCGACCATACGCTACTAGATATCCAATTGTTTCTTCTAATGCAGGAGGTGGTCAATATCGAGTAGCTGTCAATGCAGCGGTTCCTATGCCGTACGATTTTCTCACAAATTTACCAGTAGGTTACGCTGTGAATATATACGCGATTGAACAATTAAAGATTGATAACACACTAAAATATGTCGACAGTATTGTTGCTCCGGTCGGTACTATAAGAAGGACTTATTACAGTGATCAACAAGTATCTGAAACACCTCAATTTGGTAATTACGGTAGTGCCAATTTGACTCAGAGGGATAGAACATTTTCTAAAAATAGTGCAAATATTTTTTCTCTAAATTCAGTAGCTTTGGCTCCATCAATTAATGACGTATTAACGATGATGAGTACAGATGGTACAGGGTCGGCACCAGGGAGGGACATAATATTAGTGGGCTTTGACGGCACATCGACGTATCGCCAAACAATGAATTACAAAGTCACACGTAAACAAGTCACCGAAAAGTTCGTAGATACTAACGGCGTAGCCATTACACCGCCAACAGGTTTTACCCAAAACAAGAAAACACCAATGACCAGCAATAACTATACATTCAAACAAGCTGGCACCTTGCCAGACACGTATCAAGCAGACGGCAAAACCTATAAGTTCAAAGGTTGGTACAAAGGCAAAACCAAGACAAACACCTTGACCACCACCAAAGCACCAAGCTATGCGGTGACTTATGATGATAATGATGATTT
This sequence comes from Enterococcus sp. AZ104, assembly GCF_050546705.1. Taxonomy (NCBI): domain Bacteria; kingdom Bacillati; phylum Bacillota; class Bacilli; order Lactobacillales; family Enterococcaceae; genus Enterococcus; species Enterococcus sp. AZ104. The sequence goes on along the minus strand of NZ_CP172952.1, from coordinate 2,506,636 downwards.
GAATGTGGTGTATGAGGAAGTCGTTCCACGAGATACATGGGTTTATCCAGGTTTCTATGCTGAATTTGTCGATGAACAAGGGAAAGCTTTTACTAATCCTTTGACATTTTCAGGAAATTATACACAGTTTTTAAGAAAAAAAATTGTCAATATATTTGAAACAACAGGAAATCTGTATCCGATGATTGGTTCAAAAGATCCTAGTCAATCCAATAAATATAAGATTGAAACACAGTCACGTATTCCAATTTCGGCTACTTATGACGGAAATGTAACAGGGGATGTCTACGATAAGCGTGAATACGGGTTACACGATTTAACAATCACCAATGAGTTGAAATATGTAGATAAGATTGAAGTGATGAATACGTCATTGCAAGCTGCTGATTATCTAGTCGGATATGTTGGTATAGACCCAATCTTGATTGATTTCCCTAATATTTTACATCCTTTAGAAAGAGCTTTTATCAAAAATACTAATCAGAGATTTTCTATTAATGCTATTTTTGGAGCTAATGGATCTGCTTCCACAATACCGCATTTGTTAAGAATAGGTGGGAAAGATCAGCCTAATCAAAGAAATGTAACTTTGATGGGCTTTGATGGGACTACTAATTACAAACATACGATGAACTACAAAGTCACCCGTAAACAAGTCACCGAAAACTTCGTGGACACCAACGGCACTAAAATCACGCCGCCAACAGGTTTCACGCAAAACAAAAAAACACCAATGACTAGCAATAACTATACGTTCAAACAAGCTGGTACCTTACCTGACACCTACACAACAGGTGGCAAAACCTACAAATTCAAAGGTTGGTACAAAGGCAAAACCAAGCCAAACACCTTGACCGCGACTAAAGCACCAAGCTATGCGGTGACGTATGATGACAATGACGATTTGAACGTTGTGTACGAAGAAGAGACAGTTACAACATTGTATCCATCAATTAATATGAACTTTGTGAATGAAAAAGGCGGTACTTTCACACCAGCGTTAACCTTTAGTGGTAAGTACTATGCGCAAAGTACGAGTGCATCCTTAAGAACCGATTTATATGACGTGACCTCAAAAAATAATGGTAGTGGACAATATACGGTAAGTATTAACAATGGTAGTATGCCATTGTCCCAAGAATTATTGAAAAAATATAATAATGGACAACCAATCAGTGCTACCAACAGATTACGATTTAATGTTGATAAATTGACCATCAACCAACAACTAAAATATGTTGATACCATTCAAGTAGATACAGCTCAAAGTAGCTCGTTGAACTATTATGGTCATAAGTACACTATCGGTAGTTCCACGATTTTTGATCCAAATATCGCACCAACAGAGTATAATATGACTACAGAACAGATTAACTCGCTCAATTTTAGCTCAGACGGAACCTATTTTTCTAATGCAAATAATCGATTTTTCAACATGCACTTAGGCTATAGTTCTTCAGGAGGTAGCTCACTTTTAATGATGGCACTGTTTAATGAAAATCCTGTGAATCAGACGAAACTTGTCTACAAAGTCACTCGTAAACAAGTCACCGAAACCTTCGTGAACACCAACGGCACTAAAATCACGCCACCAACAGGCTTCACGCAGGGCAACAAAATACCGATGACTAGCAACACCTTCAAGTACACAGCCGCAAAAGCCTTGCCAGCAACTTATACCGCAGGTGGCAAGACCTATACTTTCCAAGGCTGGTACAAAGGTAAAACGAAGCCTAATGCTTTAACAACAAGCACTACGCCAACATACAATACAACCTTTGATGGCAATGACGACATGACGGCGATGTATAAGGAAGAAGTGCCGAAAGCAAGTGTCGCTTTAACTCGCACTACCGCTGAAACCGTGACTAGCGGCGGCAATGTCACCTGGCGTGCCACAATTACCAATACAAGCCAAGCGCCACTAACCACGGCGACCATCAAGAAATCAACCGCTTGGACAACCGGCTTAGCAGCACCAACCGCCATGATTGTCACGCCAGCTGGCGGAACCGCAAAAACAGTTCCCGTCACAGCGACTACGTGGACCAATGGTGTTAGCTTAGGCACTGACATTCCCGTAGGAAAATCTGCCACGGTTCAGTTCACTACGAAAGCGACGGGGACAGCGGGGCAAGTCTTGCGCGCTGGGATTACCACCAGTGGGAATTACAGTGGTGTTTCTACTTCGGCCACCGTACGTGTGAAAGACAATGATCAAGCAATTGTAACACCAACGGCTGAAGGCTTCATCAGTGTTCCAACCTTCAATTTTGGTCAAGTTGACGTTGCTAGCGCTACAAAGCAACATGGCCTGAAAAAAGCCGCTGATTATTATGGCAACGGCACACGCAATCCCTATCTGCGAATCAAGAAAACCCAACCGAATTGGAGCTTAACGGCGCAGCTGTCACAACCAAAATCAGCGACAGACAGCTTGCCTACAGCGACCCGCTTATTGTTAGGGGCGGCTCCTGTTTCGAGTTTCTCAAATTACAACCAACCTACCGAGTTGAAAAATGCGGTCGGTACTACGAGTGCCATTAGCTTGAATGCCAACAACACGGCCACTAGGATTATTGCCAACCAGCAATTCACTGGGAGTAATATTTATCAGTTGGACTTCACCTTCAACAATGTCAAACTTGAAGTGCCAGCCAACCAAGGGGTCAAGGGGCAACAATACCAAGCCGCAGTTACGTGGAACCTAGTTACAGGTCCTTAAAATAGTTAAGTTATCATGAGGAAAGCTCAAAATGTTAGTATCAAACACTAACATTTTGAGCTTTTTCTTATAAAGATTAAGGTGTTTGGCTGAAAATCAGAAGCAAAATGGCAGATTTTCTTGGTTTTTCGCGCATTTTTCTAGTAAAAAAGGACTCTTCTACCTTGGTATAATAGGAATCATCAGAAAAGTAGCTTAGCTGTAGCAAAATTTAAAATTTCAGGGCTACCTTTTTTTTGATAGAATAATGGAGAAAATTAAAAGCTGTACATATACCAATGAACAATAAATCAATACATAAAAAGGAGAATAGCATGAATCAAAAATGGCAAAAGTTACTTCCAACAAGGAACTCACCTAAGAGGTGGTTCAGCACAAGCTATCACGACTGACCCTTGCGCCCTGTACGAAGGGACAAGGGGCAAGCAAATCTTAGCATTCTCAGCTTAGCCTTCATCGGCTTGGCGGGAATGGTACATAGAAAGAAGGGACGACATGAAGAGAATTAACTGGCAACGCTTAGCAACCATTGGCTTGTGTAGTTCTTTAGTGATTAACGCCTTTTCTGGCGTAACAGCCATTGCGGAAACAGTCACGAGTGAAAGTAGCCCGACAGTGGCAAATAGTATTAAGGAAGCAACACCAGCAAGTAGCGCAATGCAAGAAAGTACGGAAAGCAGTCAAGAAACGACTGAAACGAGTCGGGAAGAAGGAACACAGGAAACAGAGAAACAAGCAGAAATACCAGAGGTGAAAACTGAAACAACAGAATCGGTACCAGAAAATAGTAGTGAAAATGACCGACAAACGAGTATTTCGCCACGTTGGGTGCCGAATGATCAAGTGATTTATCCGAGAATGATTTTTGGCTTTACTGATGAAACAGGAAAAGCTTTTGCTGATGAAAACTTAACGTTATCAGGGACGTATACTAAATTTGGATATGAAGACGCAACTAGTTTATGGCGACCATATGCGGTTAATTATCCAATTACTTCTTCTAATGCAGGTAGTGGTCAATATCGAGTAGCTGTCAATGCAACGGTTCCTTTACCATACGATTTTTTCACAGATTTACCAGCAAATTATAGGATGAATATATACGCGATTGAACAATTAAAGATTGATAACACGCTAAAGTATGTCGACAGTATTGTTGCTGAGCCCGATTCTACACTGAGGATGACCAGATATAGTGCGCAACAAACAACTGAGTTACCGCAGTTTGGAAATCATATGACTCCTTTTGTATTACGCACAAGAGATAGCATATTTTCTAAAAGCAGTGAAAATGTTTTCTCTCTAAACACGGATGGTAATGAATTTTTAAGAATCCTGAGTGTCGCCCCCATTGGCACTCCAGTAGAACCAGTATTATACGGCTTTGACGGCACTGCAACGTACCGAGAAACACTTAATTACGTAGTCACTCGGAAACAAGTCACCGAGAAGTTCGTAGATGCTAACGGCGTAGCTATTACACCGCCAACGGGTTTTACCCAAAACAAGAAAACACCAATGACCAGCAATGACTTCACCTTCAAACAAAGCGGTACTTTGCCAGACACCTATCAAGCAGACGGCAAAACCTACAAATTCAAAGGCTGGTACAAAGGCAAAACCAAGCCAAATACCTTGACCACCACCAAAGCGCCAAGCTATGCGATGACCTATGATGGGAATGACGATTTGACGGTGGTGTATGAGGCGATTCAAGAAGGAAAAGGAATGTCATCTGTTCAGGTGATGAATAAGGCGATTCAGAATCCAGTGACTTTGCCTGATCGCATGTATCGTGTCCTATTTATCAATGAAACAGGGGGGCTGACATTTGCTGATCGTTATGGCTTTACTGGAGAATTAGTTGAGGTTGCGGATGGCAAAGTGACGCCAATTGGCCCAGTCCCGACTAACAATAATAGCGCAGTAAAAGAAATCACTATACCAGGTCGGGTTTTCGATACAGAAAGACCTACGCCGTTGCAATATGGAGTTCGCAATGCAACCTTTACGTTGCCCAAAATGTATAAAACCGTAACGTATCAACCTGGCCCAAATTATACAGGTACAGCCTACTCTATTCCAGAAACGTATCGTCTTAGTTTAAGAAGTGGTGTCAAAAGTGACATCGATACAACTGGATGGCGAATTGGTCTTGACCCGACAACAGATCCACAAAAGTTTACGATGAGCGGTATATACTGGTCATCAATGCCTACAAATGTTAGACTTGCAACACTATTAAGTGCGACTATTACTGGTAAAGGAGTAGAACCGAGTGTCTATACACTAGATGAAAATGCACGGATGTATCTTTACCTAGAAAATCGTCGTGTTACGGAAAACTTCGTAGATACCAATGGTACTAAAATCACCGCACCGTCAGGTTTCACCCAAGGGAAAAAAACAGTAATTACTAGTGATTCGTACACCTTTAAGCAAAGCGGAGATTTGCCAGATACCTATAAAGTCGGCACGAAAACCTATCAGTTCAAAGGCTGGTACAAAGGTAAAAACAAACCAGACACCTTGACGACGACCAAAGCTCCCAGTTATCCAGTTACTTATAATGATGATGATGATTTGACGGTAGTCTATGAAGAAGTCGTGATGAAAACGTATAATTTACCAGCCAAAGATGTTTACTTTGGTTATGTTGATGAGGCAGGTAACCTATTGAATACAGCAGGCTTTTCTGTAGAAGCCGAATTAGGTGAAAGTGACGAAACTGAATCAACAGTATTAGGGAAAATCCAAGGAACTGATGAAGTGATGAGTAAATTAAAAAAATTATCGATTCCTGGCAAGTCATATGATTTCCCGATAGATAAGCTTAAGACATACGGTGCAAGGTCTGTTAATCATACAATTCCTAAACAATATAAGACAATGTCGATTACACCGCTAGCTACTTATACGGGAGATAAAACAAAGTATCCTATGACCAAAGAGATCCGGAAAAATATAGAAGCGCCATATACGGTTGTTTCTCAAGCTGACGGAGTAGAAGCCTTCAAATTAACTAACGCTGGAACTTTTTTTAGAACCAGACGAGCTTTTTGGACATGGGACCCGAATAACACGTTGTATGCTATGGGAATTTATTCAGGGACAGTCGGAAAAAACTATAACTTAGCTTCTCCAGAGGGAACAATCTACTATTATTTAGAAAACCGTCGTGTCACTGAAAACTTTGTGGATCCAAGCGGCGCTAAAATTACACCGCCAACAGGCTTCACGCAAGGAAAACAAACGGTGATTGACAGTGATAATTTCACTTATGCTAGTACGAAAGCCTTACCAGACACTTATACAACAGGAGATAAATCCTATAAGTTCAAAGGCTGGTACAAAGGTAAAACCAAACCAGGCACCTTGACAACGACTAAAACACCAAGTTACACCGTGACTTACGACGATAAAGATGACATGACAGCGGTCTATGAGGAAGTCCAACCAACAGCAGAAATGACGGTTAGTCGGTTACTAGAAGTGATCCCAAATGAAGGTTCTATGATGTGGATAGTTAAACTAAAAAATACCAGTGAAGTTCCATTGACCAACGTTAAACTAGCTCCAACTACCAAATGGGCGGCAGGTATTTCACCACCAACACAATTAGCTGTTCGCATTGGTAATACACCAAATAAAATTATTCCAGTGACGGCAGAACAATGGCAAGCAGGAGTTAACTTAGATATAGAGATTCCTGTGAACGGCGAAGCCTTAGTGACAGTGAACACAGCGAAAATTACGGGAGAACCAAGACAACTTTTAACCGCAGAAATGACAGCTAGTGGAAACTTTTCTGCAGTGACAGCTAGTAACTTTGTACGTATTCAAGGAGAAGATCAAACGATTACGCCAACACCAGTAGAAGAAGGTTTCATTAGTACACCAACGTTTGATTTTGGTAAAATTACGATTAACAGTAGCACTAAGCAGTACGGACTGAAAAAAGCAGCTGATTACTATGGCAACGGCACACGTAATCCATATCTACGAATAAAGACAAGCCAACCTAATTGGCAGTTAACAGCACAATTGTCACAGTTAACAGCGTCAGCTGATAGTTTACCAACTAGTACGCGTTTATTATTAGGAAGTGCGGATGTTATAGCAATCGAAAACTATAATCAAGTCACAGAGTTAACAAATAAAGTTGGGGTTACGAAAGCCTTAACTTTGACGAGTGACGGCACATCTACACCAGTAATTCTTAATAACCAATTTACAGGTAATGATGTCTATCAATTAGATTTTGATTTTGCCAATGTGAAATTAGAAGTCCCTGCCAATCAAGGGAAAATAAATGAGAAATATCAAGGAACGGTGACGTGGAACTTAGTCACTGGACCTTAAAAAAATAGTAAACCGCCCCCAAAAAGTTAGACTTTTTGAGGGCGGTTTACTATTTTATGGAAAGCCAATTTTATCTAACGGATAATAACGAAAAGTCAAAACACCTTCCACACTCGCTTGTTTAACAAAGCCAAAATAACGACTGTCGTCTGAGCGCGGGCGATTATCCCCCAAGACAAAATACATGCCTTCTGGAACGGTCAGGGATTGGGTGGCTTCTAAGGTCTCTAAGGTAAAATCTTGGGTATAATTTTCATTTTTAGAGACATTTCGTTTAGCACTTGCTAAGTAATCTTCACTGAGTGATACACCATTAATATAAAGGGTATCATCGCGATACTCGACTGTTTCGCCAGGTAAACCAATTAAACGTTTGGCTACTCGTTGGCCGTTGCGAGGACTAGGGAAAGCGATAATATCAAAGCGCTGTGGCTTTTTAATCGAGGTCACCCATAAACGGTCGTTGTTATGAAGTGTTGGTTCCATTGAAGAGCCGTTCACCGCAGCAGGGGAGAACACATAGTGTCGAATCAGCAAGACAGCGACGACTAACAAAACCAACTGAACCAATCGTTTTAATAATGAGGACATGGACTTCACTCCTTTGTCCTTTTAGTGTACTACAGACAAGGAAAAGAAAAAAGTTTTCCCCTTAAGAAAGGTGTGCTAAAAAACGTTTCATAAAGCGTTGGCGAATTAAAATACCAACATAAGCAGCTGCGACAGCCTTGATGATACCAGGAATAATAAACGGAGCAAACCCGCCAGCGAAAGCGTTTGGCCACGGCAGATTTGCGGAATATTTCAACCAAATCATACCGAAAACTAAGGTAACTAAGGCGCCAGCAATATTTGCGATAATGGCCCAAGTATAGTTAAAGGTTGTTTTTTCTAAAATATAACCAGTTAATAAGCCGTTAAAGATAAAGCCGATTAAATAGCCGCCAGTTGGTCCAAAGAGTACACCGAACCCGCTAGACATCCCAGCGTAAACGGGTAAACCAATTAATCCTAATAAGAAGTAAATTAAAATAGCGTAGGTCCCCGTTCGCTTGCCCAAAACGGTAGCGGTTAAGCCGATGGCAAATGTTTGTCCAGTTAAGGGGACAATCCCCAATGGAATTGTAAATTGTGAAAGTACAGCAATAATCACAGCGAATTCTGCTGCTAAAATTAAAGAGCGTAACGATGCTTTATTCATAAGAAGCCTCACTTTCTATTGTTAACCAATTATTTTTATTTGGTTAACAATAGTTTAGCGGAAGTAAACAATTTTGTAAAGAGGGCAAAGAAAAAAACCTTGCCCAAGAAAGGCAAGGTTTTGAAAGAAGGTAAGAACCGTAGTTCGACCTTTTGAAATCTTAAAGTTTTTGGTTGTAGTATTCAACGACAAGTGCTTCGTCGATTTCTGGGTAAAGTTCATCACGTTCTGGTAAACGAGTGAAGCTACCTTCTAATTTTTCAGTGTCAAAGCTTACGAATGCTGGACGTCCAACAGTTGCTTCAACCGCTTCTTTAATTGTTGAGATGTTTTGAGATTTTTCACGAACACCGATCACTTGACCAACTTCAACGTGGTATGATGGAATATCAACACGTTTGCCGTCTACAGTGATGTGGCCATGGTTAACTAATTGACGTGCTTGACGACGAGTAGTTGCAAGACCTAAACGGTAAACAACGTTATCTAAGCGTTGTTCTAGTAAAACCATGAAGTTAACACCGTGTTTACCTTCTTTGATTTTGCTTGCTTTAATGAACAACGTACGGAATTGACGTTCGTTCATGCCATACATATGACGTAATTTTTGTTTTTCAGTTAATTGCATTCCGTATTCAGAAACTTTACCACGGCTGTTAGGTCCGTGTTGTCCTGGTTTGTAAGGGCGACGAGCTAGTTCTTTACCAGTACCTGATAAAGAGATACCTAGACGACGAGATACTTTCCATGATGGTCCAGTATAACGAGACATTAAAAATTCCTCCAATAAATAAATGTTTTTTTGGAGTAAAATAATTAGATGAAAAATTCATATTCGTTCAGTTCATTCTTCAACCTTCGCCTTTGCAGCCGCGGTTACGCAGTTGAACCAAGTTTGGCAATGAACTGTTGACGAGTTATTATTCTTCTGCTGCAATTATTTTACACAAAATCTAGTATACTTAATAGGATAGGAAACGTCAAGGTTTTAAAGTGAAATATGAAAAAAAGGTAGACAAAAACACTTTTCCTCATTAGAATAAGGGGAGATGTTTTGAAAATATAAGTTGAAAACGGAATGAAAGGGAGTTTACAATGAAGTCTGGTTCACCATTGTTTGAACAAATTGATAAATCCATCGACAAGAAAGTGAATTTATTCTCAAACAGCTTTTCCCGCTACGCTGTTCGTGCAATGCTTGCTTGTCTATTTTTAACGTTGGGAACAGCCGTTGCTTTTGCAATCGCAATTAAAGGAGAAGGAATTTCTCATGGTTTAGGGAAAATGCTTTACGCCTTCATGTTCAGTTGGTCACTTGTGATGATTTTATATATGAATGCCGAACTTGGTACCTCGAATATGTTGTACATGACTGTTGGGGTCTATCGTAAAAAAGTCAACTTTTCCTTAGCTGCAAAAATTTTATTTACCTGTATCTTATTCAATTTAATTGGTGGCGTCTTGTTTGGTTTCTTGGTATCACTTACGGTGCCGTTCCAAGATTTGCCAAAAGATAGTTTCTTCTTTACATCGATTGCTGGAAAATTAGAAAAAACCACCCTACAGATTTTAGTTGAAGCTATGTTCGCCAATATTGTAGTTAATACAGCCGTATTAGTGAGTATGCGAATGAAAGATGACGCCGGCAAAGTCGCGGCCATTATTTTCATTATCTTTATCTTTGCGTTCCTTGGTTTTGAACACGTGATTGCCAACTTCCCAGCCTTCAGTTTAGCTTACTTTGCTTCGAACGGCGCAATTGAAGCTTTCACAGCTGGTAATGTTGTTCATAATCTGTTCTGGGCCTTTATCGGTAACTTTATCGGTGGTGGCTTAATTATGGGTCTCGGCTATGCCTGGTTAGATAAAGACAACAAAAACTTAACGTATTTTGATTAATTGACCAACCAACTATACTAAAACATGGTACACTGTTTTAGTATAGTTTTTTTATTATAAGGAGCGAAGGAATGGACACACTTCAATTTCAGAAGAACCCAGAAACAGCAGCAAAAATGTCTGCTTATATGAAACATCAATTTGTTTTTGCAGGCATCCCCGCCCCAGAACGTCAAGCGTTAAGTAAACAACTTTTAAAAGAAAGTCATACGTGGCCAAAGGAAAAATTATGCCAAGAGATTGAGGCTTATTATCAAAAAACAGAACGAGAATATCAGTATGTCGCTATTGATTTAGCCCTTCAAAATGTTCGGAGATTTTCATTAGAAGAGGTCGTAGCGTTTAAAGCCTATGTTCCACAAAAAGCGTGGTGGGATAGTGTGGATGCTTGGCGAAAATTTTTTGGGTCGTGGGTGGCGTTGCATCTGACTGAATTGCCAACGATTTTTGCCCTTTTTTATGGCGCTGAAAATTTCTGGAATCGGCGTGTTGCGCTGAATTTACAGTTGATGTTGAAAGAAAAGACCAATCAGGACCTGTTGAAAAAGGCGATTATTTATGATAGAACTACAGAGGAGTTCTTCATTCAAAAAGCGATTGGCTGGTCATTACGCCAATATAGTAAAACGAATCCGCAATGGGTCGAGGAATTGATGAAAGAATTAGTGTTGAGTCCTTTAGCACAACGAGAAGGCAGTAAATATTTAGCGAAAGCGAGCGAATAAGGAGAAATGATGGAAAGAAAACTTTTTGCATTTGATATTGATGGGACGTTGTTAAATTCGGAGAAGAAAGCATTGGATAGCACGAGAGAAGCGCTAGCACAATTGCGGGAGCAAGGACACTTAGTTACGCTGGCAACTGGCAGAAGTCGTTATATGGCGCAAGAGGTGATTTGGGATTTAGATTTTACCAATTACGTATTATGTAATGGCGCCGCGGCTTTTGTGGATCATGAGCAATATTATCAAAATTTATTGCACGCTGAAGCGTTGGAACGTTTGGCACAAGACAGTGATCAACGCGGCTTAGGATTTGCTTGTGTGGGCTTAGATGATATTAAGAAGAGCAACCAGCACCGTGCTGAAAAAATGGAAATTGCGATGAACTCTTTTCATTTTCATTCACCTGCTTATGATGAACACTTTTATCGTCAAAATGATATTTACCAAGCGCTAGCTTTTTATGACGCAGAAGATCAGTGTACGTTTGAAGAAGAATACCCAGAATTTCGCTTTATTCGCTGGCATCAACATAGCGTAGATGTTGTGCCTAAAGATGGCTCAAAATCAGCTACGTTAACGTATTTAGCTAAACGTATGGGCATTGATGCAAAAAATATCATTGCCTTTGGGGACGGCGAAAATGACCGAGAAATGTTAAGCCATGCAGGGATTGGCGTCGCAATGGGCAACGCGAGTCCTTCCATTCAAAAAGTGGCCACAATGGTCACAGATACCAATGATAATGATGGGATTTGGAAAGCCTTAAAAGAAATGAAGGCCATTTAAAAAAACTGCACCGTTTGTCTGAAAACAAACGGCGCAGTTTTTTTTCTTTATTCGATGACTAAAACGCCCTCTTTTAAAGCAAATGGATTTTCTTTGTTAATATGATCGTAGAACATGATGCCATTAATATGATCAATTTCATGTTGAACCACAATCGCTTCGTAGCTTTTTAAACGAACTTTGTGTTTTTCGCCAGCCATGTCAAAATAACTGACAGTAATTTTGTTATGGCGAACGACATACCCAGGTACATCCCGATCGACAGATAAACAGCCTTCCCCTTCACCTAAACATACATCTTGCACAGAATGGCTCAAAATTTTAGGGTTGTACATCACCGTACTTAATGAAGGCGTTTCGTTTTCTGGGTCGTTACTAGGAACATGGACAGCAATAATTCGTTTAGAAATATCTAATTGTGGTGCAGCTAAACCAACGCCACCACGTAATTGTAATTCTTCGGCTTTGACTGGATCTTGACTATTTTTTAAGAAAGTCAACATGTCCTCACCTAATTGTCGGTCTTCCTCAGTGATAGGGACAGGCACTTCTTCTGCCACAGCACGAAGTGTGGGATTCCCTTCACGAATAATATCTTTCATTGTAATCATTCAATGGTTCCTCCTTTGAAACATAAAAAAAATCTTCTTTTATTTATTCATGCGCTGAAATAATCAGTTGTTTACCACCATTTAGTGTATCACAAAATCACCAAAAAAGGGGCTAGATTGTTTAAAAAAACTATCGAATAATAGAGATTAAGCTTGCATTTTAGCGGTGTTTCCTGTAAAGTAAGCTTGTGTGGAAACACACCATCTATCACTTGGTTTAGCGAGTCACCAACGCTTCACTCAGTGATCAGACGAATAATAGAGAAAGAGGTGGAACAAATGGCAATTTCACAAGAAAGAAAAAACGAAATCATTAAAGAATACGCACGTCATGAAGGAGATACTGGTTCTCCAGAAGTACAAATTGCTGTCTTAACTGAAGACATTAACCAATTGAACGAACATGCGCGTACACACAAAAAAGATCACCATTCTTACCGTGGTTTAATGAAAAAAATCGGTCACCGTCGTAACTTGTTAGCTTACTTACGTAAAACTGACATCCAACGTTACCGCGAATTGATCCAACGTTTAGGATTACGTCGTTAATCATTACGTATAAAGCGAGGTTCAATCAGAATCTCGCTTTTTATCTTATTGTCACTATTGAAGGTCCTCTTTGGAAAGTTTTTAGGAACTACTAACCAAATGAAAGAGCAGCAACGACTTGTTACTTTTTCATTTGTTTAGTAGCCGTCTGACTTTTCCAAAGAGCAAGAGTAAAGGAGAAGAATTATGACAGAAAAACAAGTCTTTAAAACAACTTGGGGCGGCCGCCCACTAGAAGTAGAAATCGGCCAATTAGCCAAACAAGCCAATGGAGCTGTCTTAGTACGTTACGGCGATACGGTCGTTTTAAGTGCTGCTGTTGCCTCTAAAGAAGCAAAAGATGTAGACTTTTTCCCATTAACTGTAAACTATGAAGAAAAAATGTATGCGGTAGGAAAAATTCCTGGCGGCTTCATTAAACGTGAAGGTCGTCCAAGTGAACGTGCGACATTAACCGCTCGTTTAATCGACCGTCCTATTCGTCCAATGTTCTCAGAAGGCTTCCGTAACGAAGTTCAAATCACGAATATCGTTATGAGTGTGGATCAAGATTGTACACCAGAAATGGCTGCAATGTTTGGGTCTTCCTTAGCGTTAGCAATTTCAGATATTCCGTTTGATGGACCAATTGCTGGTGTTGACGTTGGCCGTATTAATGGCGAATATGTTTTAAATCCAACGGTAGAACAAGCGGAACAAACAGATATTGAATTAACTGTTGCTGGAACAAAAGAAGCCATCAATATGGTTGAAAGTGGTGCCAAAGAAGTATCAGAAGAAGATATGTTAGGTGCCTTACTTTTCGGTTTTGATGCCATTAAAGAACTAGTGGCGTTCCAAGAAGAAATCGTTGCCGCTGTAGGTAAACCAAAGATGGACGTGGACTTATTACAAGTGGACGCTGATCTTAAAAAAGAAATTTTTGATGCGTACTACAGTACAATGAAAACAGCCGTAATGACGGAAGAAAAATTAGCACGTGAAGTTGAAATTGACAAAGTAAAAGATACAGTCAAAGAAGTTTACGCTGAAAAATTTGCGGAACACGAAGAAGAAGCACAATTACTAAAAGAAGTGAAACAAATTGCGGAAGATCTTGAAAAAGATGTCGTACGTGAGTTAATCACGATCGATAAGATTCGCCCGGATGGCCGTAAATTAGACGAAATTCGTCATTTATCATCAGAAGTAAGTATTTTACCACGTGTGCATGGTTCTGGCTTGTTTACTCGGGGTCAAACACAAGCTTTATCCGTTTGTACATTAGCGCCTTTAGGGGAACATCAAATTATCGATGGGTTGGGTGTCCAAGATAGCAAACGTTTCATCCATCATTATAACTTCCCACAATTCTCTGTTGGTTCAACAGGACGCGCGGGCTCACCAGGTCGTCGTGAAATCGGTCACGGTGCGTTAGGTGAACGTGCCTTAGCACAAATTATTCCATCAGAAGAAGACTTCCCTTACACAATCCGCTTAGTAGCAGAAGTGTTAGAATCAAATGGTTCTTCTTCACAAGCAAGTATTTGCGCGGGAACATTAGCATTAATGGATGCGGGTGTGCCAATTAAAGCGCCAGTTGCAGGTATTGCAATGGGTCTTGTTAGTGATGGCGAAAACTATACAATCTTAACAGATATTCAAGGTTTAGAAGACCACCTTGGCGATATGGACTTTAAAGTAGCGGGAACGAAAGACGGAATCACTGCTTTACAAATGGACATCAAAATCCAAGGAATTACAGAACAAATTTTAACGGAAGCATTAGACCAAGCGAAGAAAGCACGGATGGAAATTCTAGAAGAATTAACAACAACGATTGCTGCTCCTCGTGAAGAATTAAGTCAATATGCACCGAAAATTGAAATGATTCAAATTAAACCAGCGAAAATTAAAGATGTCATTGGTAAAGGTGGCGAAACAATCAACAGCATTATTGATGAAACCGGCGTTAAGATTGATATCGATCAAGACGGTAACGTAAGTATTGCTTCATCAGATGCTGAAATGATTAAAAAAGCCATCAAGATTATTGAAGAATTAACCAAAGAAGTTGAAGTCGGTCAAGTTTACTTAGCAAAAGTTGTCCGCATTGAAAAATTTGGTGCGTTTGTTAACCTAATTAAAGGCAAAGATGGCTTGATCCATATTTCTCAATTAGCAAACGAACGTGTGAACAACGTTGAAGATGTCGTGAAATTAGGCGACGAAGTCCTTGTCAAAGTAACTGAAATTGACAAACAAGGCCGTGTCAACGTGTCAAGAAAAGCATTATTAAACGAAGAAAACAAAGAAAAATAATTTCTTTTTAAACCAACGAAAACCAAGGAAGCTTCCTTTCTTTTCGTTGGTTTTTTCGTTGAAAACAAGCCCTAAAAAAGAAATGATAAAAAAAGCTAAAGACGATCGCCAACTCTTTTGTTTATAGTCAATTAGTGGTAAAATTAATACTATCAGTCTGAAGAATATCTGGGGTGTCTTTGTGAAAAAATTTAATCCAAATAAAAATATAATCATTACCTTAATCTTAGTCATTATTTTAGTAACCATTATTAGTTTAACTGCTGCGCAACGTTCTGAAAAAGGCAAAACCAATGTCGTTCAAGGTGGCGTCAATAATAGCGTTAGTATGGTGGATCGTGTGATTTCTTTTCCAGCTCGTGTGGTGGAAAACGGCTTGTCTTCAATGGGCAATTTAATTAACACGTTTAAAGAAAACGAACGTCTAAAAGAAAAAATTGATAGCTATAATGAATTAGCTGTCCAAAACAATAACTATAAACGTGAAATTGATAGTTTAAAACAAGAATTGAATCTGAACGAAACGTTGGCCAACTATGAAAAAGTAACTGCGAATGTCATTACGCGTTCGCCTGATACTTGGCAAGACTTATTAATTATCGATAAAGGAACCAATGACGGCATTGAAGCGGGCATGGCGGTCATGGCGCAAAAAGGGTTAGTGGGGCGTGTTATTGAAGTCAATGCAACGACTGCAAAAGTGGAACTACTAACGTCTAAAAATGTTAACTCGAACCATTTCCCTGTGCGAGTAACTTCCGCAAATGGCGAATCGTTTGGTTTACTTAAAAATTACGACAATAAGACGAATGCATTAATTGTGTCACAATTAACTGGCGATGCTACTCTGAAAGAAGGCGATGTCGTTCAGACTTCTGGCTTAGGTGGTAATTCCCCAGCCGATTTAGCGGTAGGAACAGTTATTAAAGTGAAACCAGATAGTTTTGGTTTAGATCGTGAAGTCTATGTGAAACCTTATGCGGATGTCTATGGTATCTCCGTTGTGACGGTCGTGAAAAGATCGGCAGGGGAAAGCGAATGATTCGGAAAGAGTATTTAAAATACGTCACACCTATTCTCTTGTTTTTCTTAATGTTAATTGATGCTCATTTAACAAAGTCTTTTGAAACGTGGACAAGTAATGTTTACTTCGCCAGTTCTCATCTGCTATTACTTGCGTTTATGTTTGCCGTTCCTAATTTTTCTAAACGTTATTTATTAATTACTTCGTTAATTTTAGGCTTTATTTGCGATAGCTACTACATTGGCATTATCGGGATTTATACAGTTGCACTGACGATTTCGGTTATGTTGATGTATACATTTAAAGAAGTAATTCAAACAAATTTACTAACTGGTTTTTTTGGGATCGTCATTTTTACCACGTTGTATGAACTGATTGCGGTACTGATTCAAGTGGCCTTTCATTTAGCAGATGTCAGCCCGATTTTATTTATTACGCGTGTGTTGGGCCCTACATTGCTATTGAACATGGTGTGGTATGTTATTTTATCTTATCCACTGAAAAAACTGTTTTCCGTAAAATAAAAATTGAAAATTTTGTTCGTTTGCGAAAAATGCTCATTTGTTAGCATTTTTCGCTTTTTTTATTTTCTTTAAATAACAAAACAATGAGAAGCTTACCCTGGAGACTTGAAGAAAGTTGTGAAAAAAGTGAAGCTTTTTTTTGTCATTTACAAGAAGAAAATTGAAATATTACTGTAACATCCATATTATCTCAGTGACATACAGCTATGCTACAATTGCTCTATCGTTGAAAAA
This sequence comes from Enterococcus sp. AZ104, assembly GCF_050546705.1. Lineage (NCBI taxonomy): Bacteria > Bacillati > Bacillota > Bacilli > Lactobacillales > Enterococcaceae > Enterococcus > Enterococcus sp. AZ104. The sequence continues at coordinate 2,489,695 of NZ_CP172952.1, read as the reverse complement.
GAGAAATTTATTCAAATTTTAATAAATAATAAAAAAGCTTAACAAAAAAGGATTTTCGGAGGACAACAGATTGAAGAAAAGTGTATTATCGGCTCTAATGGTATGTTCCATTACATTAACAAGCGTAGCGTTGCCATCCGCAGCATTTGCAGATGAATACGATACAAAGATTCAACAACAAGATCAAAAAATTAATGCGTTAACTAGCCAAATGTCAGATGCAGAAGCAAAAGTTGCCGCGATTGAAAATGATATGGTTGAAACGGCCAAACAAATCGATACATTAACAGCTAAAAAGAACAAGCTATCATCAGAAGTATCTAAATTATATAGTGAAATTTCTGATTTGAATGTCCGTATTCAAAAACGTGAAGTACAAATGACAAAACAAGCACGCGATGTCCAAGTGAATGGTCAAAGTGATTCAATTATTGATGCTGTCTTAGATGCAGATTCAGTAGCAGATGCAATTGGTCGCGTTCAAGCGGTCTCAACAATGATGAGCGCCAACAATGAATTACTAGAACAACAAAAAGAAGACAAAGCGACTGTTGAAAAGAAAACAAAGAATGTTGAAAAACAAATTGCTGAATTAGAAGCCGCAACAAAAGAATTAAATGACAAAACAGAATCATTAAAAACATTGAAGATTCAACAAGAAGTGGCTAAAAATGATTTAGAAGCGCAACGTTCTGAAGAACAAGGGAAAAAAGACGACTTCATTAAACAGAAAAAAGAAGCGGAAAAACGTTTAGCAGAAGAACAAGCACGCCAACGTGCAGCTGCTAAAAAAGCAGAAGAACAAGCGGCAGCGCAAGCACAAGCCGCAGCACAAAAAGCGGCAGCAGAGCAAGCGCAAGCAACAAAAGCAGCCAATGAGGCAGCAGCATCAGCCGCTGAAGAAAAAGCCGCAACACCAGTAGTAGAATCATCAACAACTACTGAAAGTACCACAACGCAAGAAACAACAACTTCAAGTACTGAAACAGAAAGTGTTGTAACAACACCTGCAGCAGCACCTGAAAAAGAAAAAGAAGTTCCTGTAACTAACCCAACGACTCCTGAAAAAGGTAATGAAGCAAAACCAGGGAATGGTGGCGTGACTTCAGGAAAACAAGCCGCAATTAATGCAGCTTTAGCAGATGTTGGTAATTCTTATGCAACAGGTTGGAATCAACCAGGTGAATGTTTAGTATCTGTTCGTCGCTGGTTAGCGGCAGGCGGTATTAACTTCGGTTATGGTGGTCCAAACAGTGGCTATGTTGCTTCTGGCGCAACACAAGTTAGCTGGAGTAACGTGCAACCAGGCGATGTTGTTCAATATGAAAGTGCCTATAGTCCAGATAGCTGGATTGGTGGCGTGCATACTGTCTTAGTTACAGGTGTAAGTGGTGGAAGTGTCCAAATCGTTGAAGCAAACAACCCAGGAGGATCTGGTTATGTTTCTTCTAACTCTAACTGGTCACCAGCACCACCAGCTGGATTCCGCGCTGTTGTATGGCGTTTTCCAGGCTAAATAGTCATCTATTAATAATTGATAACAAGGAGTGGTAACTAACAAAAATCGTTAGTTGCCGCTTTTTTTATTCATTTAATTTTAAATATATGCATAAAATGTATCTGAAAATATTGTAATCTGGCCGTTTTTTTGCAATTATAGAGGTATATACATATTAGGAGCGGAGGAATCAGCATGAGCGGAACGCACGATACAAAACAAGCAATCGCTTCAGCTTTAATAGAATTATGTGAACAAAAGGATTTTCGTAAAATAAGTGTCCAAGATATTACCAAAAAAGTGGGCTTGAATCGTCAAACATTTTATTATCACTTTACAGATAAATATGATTTATTACGTTGGATTTATCGTCACGATGCATTGATTTACTTAGAAACAGATATTTGTTTGGAAAACTGGGAGGAACAAGCCCTGAAGTTATTAAAAGCGATTAAAGAGAAGAGCCATTTCTACTATACAACGGTGACCTCAGATTCAGAAGTTCTTCTTAATGTTTTTTCCGCTTCGACCAATCGCTTATTTATTTCATTATTTGAACAAGTCGATGTTGAGAACCATTTAACAGATAAAGACAAACAATTTTATGCGAATTTCTTTTCCTATGGATGTAGCGGCGTCTTAACGAAATGGATTCTTGAGGAATATCCTCAGACTCCTTTGGAAATGGCGACGCAATTATTCCGTTTAGCGAAAGATACAGAATTTATGGCTTATCATTTGTATGAACAAGAAGCCAATGAGTAATGTGTGAAGGATAAAAAGTCTTATGAAGGAGTGAAACGTTGTGGTAACTGTGTTATTTGTTTGTTTAGGCAATATTTGTCGCTCGCCAATGGCAGAAGCGATTTTTCGTCAGAAAGTCCAACAAGCCGGTTTAGAATCGACTATTCAAGTATTTTCAGCAGCTACTAGTCACTGGGAAGTTGGCAGTCAGCCACATAAGGGAACCAGAAAAATTTTGGAGCAACAAGGAATTTCCTATCAAGGAATGCGGGCGACACAAATCCAGCCAAGTGATTTTAAAAAATATGACTATATCATTGGGATGGATGCGAATAATGTGGCCGATTTAAAAGCATTAGCTCCTCAAGAAGAGCAACGGCGGATTCATTTATTTATGGAAGTTGTGGTTGGTAAAGAAACCATGGACGTACCTGATCCTTATTATACTGGTGATTTTGAGGAAACTTACCGCTTAGTGGAAGCAGGTACCTCAGAATGGTTGAAAAAAATAAAAGCACAGCTGAAAGATTAGGACTATAGTCCGATAGTACTTTCTGTTTCCCCTTGGTACAATAGTGTTAACAAATTGTTCAGGGAAAAAGAGACAGGAGGGAAGTAAGATGAACAGTAGTTATTTATCCTATGTTTTTGAATTGAGTTTGTATTATTTATTGTTGATAATGAGTCTGCCGCTAGTGTATGCTGTCACGTATCATTTATCTTTTAGTAGTATGTATACAAGTGAATGGTTAATGATCTCTGTTTTCTTATCTCCGTTAGTTTTATTATTTGCAGGTATTCGTTATGGTTTTGCTCGTCTGAAACAGCAAGAACGCCAAGTGATGAAATAAAGCAAAAAATCCTTGAAAAGTGTCAAAACTTTTCAAGGATTTTTTTATTAAGCCACCCAATCGGCTAAGGTTTTTTGCTCCAATTGGAAAGCCTTTAACATATCGTCGTTGGCGTCTTTAATAGGCGTCGTTGCTGCTAATGTTCCTTGAACAGCAATTCGCGTCGTTGCTTGTAAATCGCCACAGGTAATTAAGGTAATCATATTTTGACCAGGAACGTCATCAATTAACTCAACACGGGTTGGTTCGATTTTTTCTACAGAAGTTATTTTGTATGTATAAACAGTAGATAAATCAGTGATATAAATGAGTTCGTCTTTTTTGGTTCTTTCTAAAGGTGAAAATAAGGAAACGCCATCTTCCGTTCGATGACTAGCCAAGGCATAATTGTTTTTCCCCATGACTTGATCTTCTTTCATGGTCCCGGCACCAGTTAATAAAGCGACATTGGACAATCCTTTAAAAATGGGCAAATTAATTTCGACACTTGGTATCGCAATGGCACCAATCACAGGTAAGTTTTTGTTTTCAAATTGGGCTTTCATCACCGCTTCTGTGCTCAAGGACTCAACTGAATCAAAGTCAAACGTTGTTTCACGAGCCATATTTTTCTTCACATCAGCTGGTTTCAACTTGCTAACGGCGTACGAGCGGCTATTTTGTTGAACCACCCAACTACGTATCTGATTGTTAAAAATTAAGGCTAAGCCAATGATAAATAGTAAAACTAATAAACTGTTGATTAACCAATTTTTTCCTCTTTTTTTCTCTTTTGGGCGCATATTCTCCCTCCTTTTAATGTATCAAGTTTACCACAATTTATTTGAAAAACCTATTTATTTTCTTTGGGGAATAGGTAAGCTGGCCGGACCTTGATTTAATAAAAAACAACTGAATCGATTGATTTTTCAAAAAAATCCTCATTTTGTAATGGAATTTTAAAGTAAAAGAAACAAGCTTTTCTTTTGAAAATATTGTAAAATGGTAAGGAGGCTAGTAGAGGGGAGATGGGAATTTGCTTGATTTAATTTATGTACATATAGATGTAACCAGCAACGCGGTTTTATCTAAAGGAATTACCCATTCCGATTTTGTTCGTTCAATTGTGCATCATCCACAGAACTTACTATTATTAGATCCTTCTGCCGAAGCTGGCGAATACGATATGCATTCAGGCTTGAAAATTATTCGCGGAGAAGAAAGCGTCAATCGCTATTTTCAATCGCTACAACGTCGTTGGATGACTGAAGAAATTAAATGGATTGACTTTTCCGATGTGACGATGCTAAAAGAGCTAACGCCATTAGAAATTTCGGAACTTCTTTATTTTGGACACATGAAGAATAGTTTGCATTCGCCTTTCTTTTATAAGCTACAAAATGATTTTGTCTTTTTTGAATTTGCAGATCAGATGACGCGTGTCTATTATCGTTATATTGATGAATTTTATCGAATCTTTGCTGATAAAATTACACGTGTTGTTTTAGAAAAAGTGAATCAGAAAAAGGCCTTCTTTAAACGAAATACGCCTGTCGAAAAATTAAGTCCTGAATTACTTAAAAATATGAAAGGTATCTTGCAAGAAGGTGTTATTTTTTGCTTCCAACAAACGGAAGTGGATAAAGAAGAATATCGGATTCCTATTTACTTGGTGGAAGATTCACTTAGCAAGATGAAAAATACCTCTTACCAAAAAGAAGAAATTTTGGCAACGCTTGTCTATAATAGTGAAAAACGCATTTGGCACATTGAACAAGAGAATGATTTCGGTGAAATTTTTATGTTGGCCCATGAAGGCTGAGAGAGCTCTAACTTTATCAACTAAAGTAGGGCTTTTTTTTGTAGCTATGATTTGGATGAGAAATCAAGTATAATAAAATGATAAAAAGGAAAGAAGGTTGTTTAATGAAAAAAATACTCTATGGCTCTATGACTGGCTTGGCACTCTTTTTGGTAGCTGGCTGTACATCCAAAACACCCACAGCTGTTTCATCAACAAATGAACAAAAAGAAACAGTAATATCAACTATTGAAACAAGTTCATCCGTACAACAAGAAGCAACGACGACATCAGAGAAGACAAGTGCGGTAGCTGTCTCTTTAGAAAAAGTAACGACAGCATTTGAGAAAAAATATCCAGAAGCTAAAATAACAAGTCTGCAGTTAGATACAGATTTTGGACGTTATTTTTATGAAATAGAAGGCGTGGATCAGCAAAAAGAATATCAAGTTGAAGTGAACGCAGAAACAGGCGAATTCACAAAAGAAAAAGTTGAAACCTTGGATGCCGATGAACAAAATGGCGTTAAAATGCAAGAAGAGGCACTTGATTTAACAAATATCATTTCCAGAGAACAAGCCACAACCTTGGCTGAAAAAGAAGCGAAAGTCGGCCAGGCAACAGATTGGAAGTTAGAGAAAGAATTAGGAATCACCTATTGGGAAGTGAAAGTGAAAGAGGGCCAACAAAAAATAGAGGTAAAAATCGATGCTCATTCTGGTAAAATTTTGACAACTGAGCGGGACGATTAATGGATAAAAAGTAGCTGGCATGCGTTTGAGTAGGAGTTGATTCCCTTAAATGCTGATCAGCTATTTTTTTGCTTGTTCGACAAACGTGTTTTTCTAAAGTCCCTATGGTAAAATAACGATGTATTAGTGGTTGAGAGCGTCAGAACATAGGAGGAAATTTGTTTGGCTAGAAAAATGGATTTACGTATTTGGGTAGAAGGAACAGTCGTCGCAGCAATGGCAATGGCCCTCTCTTTTTTACCGATTGAATTTGCCAATAGTGGCTTGGACCTATCGTTGGGAATGGTCCCATTAGTTCTTTATTCGTTTCGTCGTGGGTTGCTTCCTGGAGTTGCAGCAGGCTTTGTTTGGGGCATGTTAAATATTATTCTCGGTACAGCCATGAAAAATTTCTTGTCCGTTCCACAGATTATTTTTGAATATCCCTTTGCTTTTGCGTTTGGAGGAATGGGTGGCGTATTCGCTAGAAAAATTCAACTGTATTTTCAAGCGAATCGTTTAAAATCAGCCATTCGTACGATTATTTTAGGAAGTGTTGTCGCAGTCTTCGCCCGTTGGTTTTGGCATTTTTGGGCGGGTGTATTGGTTTGGGGCATGTATGCACCAGAAGGGATGAGCCCATACCTCTATTCTTTTGTACTAAACGGTACGAGTACCGTCGTCAATTGTTTGTATGTAAGTCTAGTTCTAGGCTTATTGGCAAAAGTAGCACCGCAATTATTTGTTCCTAAGAAATAAGTTGAGTCCTAAGTCAGAAGTTTCATGGGATTTTGACTAAAGTCATAAATAAAAGAAACCACCAACCTGCAATCGCCAGGGTTGGTGGTTTCCATTTATTTTATAAAGACTTCAATATTCTAGTGAATTTGACGTTGGTGACGATTGGCTAACGTGCTGACTTTCATGACAGAAGCAACAGGAATCATGCGCAACTGTTGTTCATCCGTTTGTAAACGAACAACGATATTGTCCGAAATATTTTTTGAGACAATCCAGCCGATCACCGTTTCGAATTTATGCGCTGTAGGGACTTCTTTCAATTGTAAGACCACTAAGGATTTTTGGGCGGCAGCGACTTGGAGCTCTTGTAAAAGCGCACTGCGTTCCTTTTCTTTATTCTTTTGATCTTGAGAATCTTCTAAAAATGCCGAAAAGAAATGTTGGGAAGAGAGCGTAATCAGTTTAGAAATGCTCTTGATGGTAGCTTTATGTTGATCCATTCTTCTGCCTCCTTTACGAATAAAATAGAATAAAACTCAAATGACTAATTACCTGTATTTTACCTAATTTTGTGATAAAATTCAAGAAAATATGTTCGCCTTCAATAATTATGAGAATTTACCAACGTTTCTGTTTTTCGAAAAAGAAAGTAGTATAATGTGTGAGCATATAAGAAATACATAAGATTATCGGATGTAGTCAATAGATAGAAAAGGATGAATAGTATGTCAAAAAAACCATCAGGTTACCAAAAAAAAGTTCTCACGGTGTTGTTGGTATCGTTTGGCTTTGGCGGATTGTTAGCGCAGTTTTCGCCGATGAAATCAGGTGGGTTTTCAAGTTGGTTTGATGATTCATATGTCAAAGCTAGTGCTGAATCAAGTAAAACAAAAGAACCAGCACCAGTTAAAATTGAGAAAAAAGTCAAACCTTTAAGCTATGGACAACAGGTCAATCAAGAAATTGAAAAGAAGCAATATAATGGACATCTGGATTTGCCGTTAGAATTGCAGACAGATGCTAAATGGAAAGACACCGCATACGGATTTGGCAATGTGGATAAGCCGAATACAATCGAAATTAATGGCTGTGCGATTGTGTCGCTTGCAATGGTTGGTTCATACATGGATCACCAAGAAGTTACCCCTCTGGATGTGTTAGCTTGGGCAAAAAATGACTTCTTTATGGAAGGGCAAGGGACGGCGTGGTCTATTTTTAGTGCATATGCTGAAATGAAAGGCTATAACTGTCAAGAAATTGGGGATATTGAAACAGTGGTAGCTTTCTTGAAGGAAGGTCATCCAGTCATTATTTCTGTAAAACCGGGCTATTTCACTACAACTGGTCACATTATGGTGATGAGTGGTGTGGATGAAAAAGGCGATTTCTGGATTAATGATCCAAACGATTCAGAAGAAAAGGGCCATTCAAAACGGACATTTACAGCCGAAGAAGTGATGAATGAAGCGTTAAACTTCTGGGCATTTTATTAGGAATAAGAAAAGGTGTGGAACAACAGGCAGTACCCTTTGTTCGCATCTTTTTTAGCAAATAAAAGGAGGCAGGACAATGGAGCGATGTACTTGGGCAACGAATACAACTGAAGAGATGCAAGCCTATCATGATGATGAATGGGGACGTCCAGTTCATGAAGAGCAACAGTTATTTGAGTTATTGACCTTGGAAAGTATGCAAGCAGGCTTAAGCTGGGCGATTATTTTGAATAAACGAGAAACGCTTAGAGCAGCTTATGATGCGTTTGATTATCGGAAAATTGCGCGATATGATGAGGAAAAAATTTTAGCTTTACTAGCAAATCCTGGTGTGATTCGTCATCGTTTAAAAATTCAAGCGACCATTACGAATGCGCAAGTTTTTCAAGAAATTCAGGCAGAATTTGGCTCCTTTGATCGCTACCTCTGGAACTTTATCGATCAGCAACCAATCGTTAATCACTGGCAGCACCCAGAAGAGGTTCCAGCCTCCACGGAATTATCGCAACAGATTAGTCGAGCGTTAAAAAAACGAGGATTTAAATTTTTAGGTGCCACGACAGTCTATTCCTTTTTACAGGCGGCGGGATTGGTGAATGATCATTTAGAAACGTGTCAGTATAAATAAGTATAGAAGAATTAAAAAGGAAGGAACTAGCAAAACGAATGGCTAGTTCCTTCCTTTTTTTGCAGTGATTATGGACACTCATTTAACATCGTTGAAACAGTTTTCGCCAACTTTTCTATTAAGAATAGTGCAGGTAGTTGGGACGTTACGTCTGCAATGGAACTTTTCTCGGTTGTTATATAGTAGGGGATGGTGACTGTTGAAAGTTGAGCAATCGTGCTTTTTTCACTATTTGTAATAGCAATTACATCAATCCCCATTTCGATAAAATAATCAATATTTTGCCGAACTTTTTGTGTTTCACCCGAAACTGATAAGGCGATAACGCCCACTTTTTTAGCTGTTTCTTCGGATAATTTGCTAACGGGATGTGAAAAAAGGTGGGATACAGAAGCAGATAAATTATAGATACTGGAAAAATAAATTTCACCAAATTCAGCTAGGACTTTGGACGTTCCTTCGCCAATAAAAAGAACAAATTCTTTTTTTGCCAGTAATTCCGCAGCTTGAACAATCCGTCCTTCTAATAATTCTTCTGATGAGCGTTGCAAAAAATGAATCAGCATTGTTTCATCTAAAGATTTTGGTTGGGCTGTTTTTTTTCGTTCGCTTAGATAATTCTTCAATTTAAATTTAAAATCTGTATAGCCTTCACACTCGAATTTTTGACAAAAACGCCAGATTGCCGTTTTACTGAAATGAATTTCATCTGCTAATTCTCGAATTGTCATATAAGGAACTTTTTCAATATTGTGGCTAATATACTTGTAAATCTCTAATTCTGTTGGATTTAATTGTGGATCGTAGGTTAAAAACAGCATGCTGATCCCTCCTGTCGTTTGTGAACGTAATGTCCTTTTTCAGGGACATGGTCTTATTTGTAGATTATAGCACTCAATCAGAAAACTAGCTATAAAAAAAGGCGCCACTTAGCTACAATCAATAGAGAAACAACTAAAAATTCATGAAACAGAAGAGAGAGTGGGGAAAAATGAGCAATAAAAAATTAATTATCAACGCTGATGATTTTGGTTACACGCCAGCGGTAACGCAAGGAATCATTGAAGCACACAAACGTGGCGTGGTTACTTCAACAACCGCATTACCAACTTCTCCTTATTTTTTAGAGGCCATGGAGAGTGCTCGAATCAGTGCACCGACTTTAGCTATCGGTGTCCATTTAACATTGACATTGAACCAAGCAAAACCTATTTTACCTCGAGAAATGGTTCCTTCCTTAGTAGATGAAGCTGGTTATTTTTGGCATCAATCGATTTTTGAAGAAAAAGTCAATTTAGAAGAGGTTTATAACGAATGGGATGCTCAAATTATTTCATTTATGAAAAGTGGTAGACGCCCTGATCATATTGATTCTCATCATAACGTTCATGGAAAAAATGAAAAGTTATTAGGTGTGGCTTTGGCACTTGCTCGCAAATATCAATTACCTTTACGTAACGCTTCAAGAAGTATTGAAACAAAAGACTATTTAGAGTTATATCAGGATGTTCGCACGCCAGATGAAATGTTGTACCAATTTTATGACAAGGCGATTTCAACTGAAACCATCTTGCAATTGCTTGATATGGTTGTTTGTAGTGAAGGAGAGGTCTTTGAAATCAATTGTCATCCTGCGTTTATCGATACTATTTTACAAAATCAATCAGGGTATTGTATGCCTCGCATTCGTGAAGTGGAAATATTAACGTCCCAAGAAGTCAAAGAAGCGATTGAAGAACGCGGCATCTTGTTAGCCAATTATGAATCGCTAGCAATGTAAATCAAAGAAGCGTGAATAGCGTGTGAGTAAGTTCTTAATCCGAGCGCTTACTTACACGCTAAATTATTGAAAGAAAGAGGACGTACATGAGTAAAGAACAACCAATAAATCTGAATATCAGCGATTTTTTAAAAGTTTTCGCTGTAGCATCAGTTATTTTACAAACGGTTTTATCATATGTGTTGACACATTCTCCGCAAACGGAAGCAATGAATTCAATCGGTAGTTTTTACCGAATGTCTAAATATTCGGCACCCATGTTTATTTTTGCAATTATTTACAACATGGTGTTAAAGAGTCAAGCTGAATCGTATCTTGAATTTTTAAAGGAAAAATTTTATGAATTGGTGCTTCCTTATGTGGTCTGGTCCAGTCTCTATCTATACGCTTTTCCTAGTTTACAACAACGAATGCCCTATGAAACGCCCCTAGGATTTCTAGGAAAAGTTCTCAGTGGTGATGGCGCGGCACATCTATGGTATGCCGTAATGATGTTGCAATTCCAATTATTTATGCCGTATTTTATTTGGTTGGCAACCAGAATTACAAAAAACAAAAAAGTGATTTTACCAATTGTCTTTTTTACAATCGGTGCGCATATCCTTTGGTGCTTCTGGTACCAGAAAATGATTTTTCCATATGCAGAAACTTCTCTTTGGTACTTAATAGATCGTTCAGGGCTTAGTTATCTCATTTATGGTATTTTCGGGGTCATCGCAGCGAAGTATCAGGGGGGAATTTTTACTTTCTTGAAAAAGACGAGAGTGGTGCTATTTCTGTTGTTTCTTTTTATTTTTTGGCAGGCAGTCCAAGGGAATTTATTTGATGGAACACAGATGACACCGAACGATCTACCTTATTTGGATCCTCTTCAAAGTGCCTATAGTTTACTGATTATCGGGTTGGTTTTTTATTTGGGAACACAAGGAATAGCCAAAAAGATTCGTCTTTTACCAATGGTTAAATGGATAGCCACTTATGCGTATCGTAGTTATTTAGCGAATGTTTTTGTTTTTCAATTGGTCTTGAAACTGGTCCATCCGTTTTTAACCAATCAACCAGTCAGCTTGGTTATTCTTGTGTTGTATATGGGTACATTTGTTGGCTCGTTTGGGTTAACGGTTGTAATCGAGCATTTTTTCAAAAGCATATTTAAGTTGGGACGCCTTGTATCTGTATAGGGACATGTTCTTAAATAGAAATCATCGTCCAAAATCATGGGAAAGCATACTCAATTGTTACAAGAATTGTTACACTCTTTGAGGAATAAGTTCTGCTTATCCAATTAAATAGTAAGCTCAGTAAATAGTTAGGGGAGAAAGAATAAATGATAGGTCTTATTTTAACGGGACATGGGGTATTTTCAACTGGAATGCATCAATCAGTTAGTATGATTGCAGGAGAACAACCAAATATTCAGGCGGTCCCTTTTTTCAATGATACAGGGCTTGATGTATTAGAGTCAAACATCCGTAAAGCCGTTGACTCTATGCTGGAGACGTGTCCAGCAGTGGTCATTTTAACTGACCTTTTAGGTGGCACACCATTTAGAATTTCAATGACTGTCGCAAGTAATTATCCAAATGTCGAAGTGTTAGCAGGAACAAATTTACCGATGGTTCTTGAAGGGCTTGCCTTACGCACAATCAGCACGAACGTAGAAGATTTTGTTTCAATGGTCACAGATTCAGCCAGAGACGGAATTGTTCATAAAAAACTAGAACAACCACAAGCAAATACTCAAGAAGAAGCAGACGGAATTTAACCAATTAGAAAAGAGGAGGAAGCACTATGCCGAATATTTTATTAACAAGAATTGATAATCGCTTGATTCATGGTCAAGTCGCAACACAATGGAACGGTTCTTTAGGCGCCAACTTAATTTTAGTCGCAAATGATGCAATTTCTGAGGATACAATGCGCCAACAATTGTTAAACATGGCGGCCCCTGCAGAAGTACAAACCCGTTTTTTTTCCATTAAGAAAACGATTGAGGTCATTCATAAAGCCTCAGAAAGACAAAAGATTTTTCTGTTAGTTGATAATCCTGTTGATGCATTGCGCTTGGTAGAAGGTGGTGTGCCAATTGAAAAATTAAACATTGGTAATATGCATATGGAAGAAGGCAAAAAACAAGTAGCTACCGCTGTTGCCGTTAATAAAACAGATGTAGACGCCTTTAAAAAGCTACAAGAATTAGGTGTTAAACTTTCGATTCAACGTGTACCGTCAACGCCAGAAGAAAGTTTAGATGCATTATTTTCATAAAAAAGTAATGTTGGACAATAATTTTGAAGAGAAGAAGTGGGAAGAATGATTATTCAAAGTAAAAACGTATGGATTAACGAACAATTTCAACCAGCTCAAGTTGAAGTGTCAGAACAACGAATTGTTGCAATTCTACCGTACAATGAAAAAGCTGTCGACAAAGAATACGGAGAAAAGCGCATTCTTCCAGGATTTATTGATATTCATGATCATGGTTGGCATGGTGGGGATGCCAATCATGCCAATCATGAATTTATCAAAGAGTGGCAAGCTTACCTTCCAGAAGAAGGGATTACAGCTTTTTTACCAACAACGTCAACAACATTTCCAAAAGACTTGGAACATTCATTTGAAGTGATTGGTTCATTTATTGAGGAAGAGCAAGGAACCAACGGGGCACAAATCTTAGGGATTCATGCGGAAGGACCAATGATTTCTGAAGAATTTCGTGGCTCTCATAATCCAGAGTTATTAGTAAAACCATCCGTTGAGACATTTAAAAAATGGCAAGAGTTGGCAAAAGGGCATATAAAATTAATGACATTGGCACCAGAAAATGATGTAGAGAATGCCTTGACTACATATTGTCATGAACATGATGTAGTCATTTCAATTGGCCATACGGCTGCAACCTATGAACAAGCAATGGCAGCTGTCGAAGCAGGTGCAAAAAGTTTTACCCATACGTTTAATGGAATGGAAGATATCAGTCACCGGAAACCAACCGCAGTAGTTGCTGCTTTGGATAGTGAAGAAACGTTTGCTGAAATTATTGCTGATGGGGTACATGTTGATTATTCATTAGTACGTGTGTTAGCCAAACTAAAAGGCAAGGACTATTTAATTGCTGTGACAGATTCTATCTGGGCCAAAGGGTGTCAACCAGGCGTTTATCCAAAACCAGAAAAAGGGATCGAAATGGTTATTGATGAACAAAATGTGGTCCGTTTAGCCAATGGCAAGTTAGCTGGAAGTACGAACCATTTAAATAATATGGTTCGCAACCTTGTTGAAAAAGCATTACTTCCAGAAGTGATTGCTATTAATTCAGTCACGAAAAATCCAGCTCGTTTGTTGAATGTGAACGAATCTATGGGAGAAATCAAACTAGGGCTTTTAGGTAATTTTACAATTATTGATGAGAAATACGAAGTGCTAGAAACCTTAGTAAATGGTGAAACAGTTTATAAAAAGTAGACGAAGTCTAATAGGAGGAAAAAAATGTTAGTACAGGCAATTTTGGTAGGAATTTGGGCTGGGATAGCAGGGGTTGATAAGCTTGTCTTACAGACACATATTCATCGTCCGATTGTTACAGGGCTGATTGTTGGTTTAATATTGGGAGATGTCAACACAGGGTTAATCACTGGAGCAACGCTAGAGTTAGTTTGGATTGGTGCAGTAGCAATCGGCGGTGCGCAACCACCCAACGTAGTAATTGGGGGAGTTATTGGAACAGCGTTAGCAATTATCACAAAATCTGATCCACAAGTGACCGTAGGTTTGGCTGTTCCTTTCGCAGTTGCAGCGCAAGCGTTAATTACCTTGTTATATACAGCGATGTCACCAATTATGCATAAATTTGATGCTTATGCAAAAAAAGCAGATACAAGAGGCATCGAAAGAATGTCTAGTTTTTTACCAATCGTTTTATTCATTTGTTATTTTTTTGTAGTATTTTTATGTATTTTCTTTGGTGCTGATAAAGCATCTAGTTTCATTTCTATTCTACCCGAATGGAGTATTCATGGCTTGAGCGTTGCAGGTGGTATGATGCCAGCAGTAGGTTTCGCCATGTTATTAAAAACGATGTGGGAAACATCCTACGTACCGTTCTTTATTTTTGGGTTTGTTATGGCTGCCTATTTAGGATTAGATACATTAGCGGTTGCAGGTTTAGCTGTCGCAATTGCTTTATATGAATTTTACGCACAAAGAAATAATACAGTCACTGCATCAAATAATAATGGAGGGTTTGAAGAAGATGGCATCTGAAGAAACATATAATGATACGATATCCGAAAAAGTAATAACAAAAAAAGAGTTAAAAAAATAATGTTCCGTTCGTATCTGCTACAATCTTCATTTAATTATGAAAGAATGCAAGCAGGCGGCTGGACCTACTCATTAATTCCAGGATTGAAAAAGATTCATCGTGATAAAGAAGACTTAGCTCTTTCTTTGGAAAATCATTTACAATTTATGAACACGAATCCACAATTGGTGACGTTCATGCATGGTGTGATTATTGCAATGGAAGAGTCAAAAGAATCACCAAAATCCATTCAAGCGATTAAAACAGCGTTGATGGGCCCGTTAGGCGGAATTGGGGATGCGTTATTTTATTTAACCGTTTTGCCGATTGCAGCAGCGATTGGTTCACAACTATCATTAGAAGGCAATATCTTAGGACCAATTGTTTTCTTGTTGTTATTTAATATTCCGTATATGGCTGCCAAAATTGGGTTAATTAATCTAGGTTATAAAATGGGCGTCAAAGCAATTTCAGTTTTAAGCGAAAGTACTAAAAAATTATCTCGTTCAGCAACAATTGTAGGAATTTCCGTGGTGGGTGCGTTGATTCCGAAGAGTGTACAATTAACGACAACTTTTGTTTTTCGCTTGAAAGATACTAAGTTAGACCTTCAAACACAATTGTTTGATACAATAATGCCCAATTTATTACCGTTAGTGTTTACGCTGTTTTGTTTTATTATGTTGAAAAAAGGACGCACACCGATTGCTTTAATTATTTTTACTGTGATTTTTGGGTTGTTAGGTTCTTTAATCGGGATTATATAAAAAAGATTTGGAACAATAGCCAAAATCGCTATTGTTCCAAATCTTTTTCTAAATTTAATCGAGTGATTATTCTTTATACGCCCACTTGAAGTCGTATTTAGCACCTGTTGGATGATAAATAATTTCTTTCACGTTTGGTGCACGTAAGTGTGATTCTGCTTTTTGGTAAATTGGCACAACACCCATATCAGCAATTACTGTTTTTTCAGCGTTGATTAGATCTTCCCAGCGTTTTTCAGGATCGTTAACATCTGTAGTTTTGGACGCAGCAATGAATTTATCGTATTCAGGATTGCTGTAACGTCCACGGTTATTAGAAGTTGAGCTTTCTAATAAATCTAAGAAGTTAATTGGGTCTGAATAGTCGGCACTCCAACCACGAACAGCGATTTGGAAATCCCCTTTTAAGGTACGATCTAAGCGAACAGCCATAGGGACAGGCGTCACAGTTACTTTTAAGCCTTCCAAAGTATCAGATAGTGATCCTTGAAGATATTCGCCCATTTTTTTAGCGCCTTCAGAGTCGTCTACCATTAAATCAACCGTTAAGTTGGAAACACCAAGTTCTTGTTTCGCTTTGTTCCAGTATTCCACAGCTTTTTTCTTGTCGTATTTGACTAATTTGTCGCTGCCGGCTTCTTTAACAAAGTCTTCACCCGTTTTTGGTGATTTCGCGACATCCACAGGAACGAAGCCTTGTGAAGGAAGAGAGCCATTGGCTAAAATGTTTTTAGCTAATGAATCGCGATCGATGGCATAAGACATAGCACGACGTAAGTTTGCGTTGGTCAATGGTGATTTTTCATCTGCTTGATTCATTTCTAAATAGAAAGAAGAAGCGGCTTTTAATTGGACCAAGTCAGGCGAGTTTTGCATTTGTTGGGCCAGTTCGCCAGATAAATACGTATCATCCACTTCACCAGTTTCATAAAGATTTAAGGCAGTTGGGGCTTCTTTCACCACGTTGATAGCGACTTTATCTAACTTGACAGTCTCTTTGTCCCAATATTCTTCATTTTTAGTTAGAGACCATTTAGTATCTGTTCCGGGACCATCAAACTCAGTTAGCGTAAACGGACCATTGTAGACTGCTTTATCGCTACTCTTTGTATAATCTTTACCAAAACGTTCAACGATATCTTGACGTTGCGGCAAGAAAGAAGGGAAAGCCAATAAATCGTCAAAATATGGTGTTGCTGTTTCTAAGGTGATTTCTAATTCATGATCATTGATTGCTTTAATGCCCAATTCTTCTTTAGGTAGTTCCCCTTTAGAAATTTTTTCAGCATTTTTTACTGGTTCAAACATGTAGGCATATTCTGAAGCAGTGGCAGGGTCCACTGTTCGTTGCCAACCGTAAACGTAATCTGCAGCAGTAACTGGTTTGCCATCAGACCATTTTG
Organism: Enterococcus sp. AZ104; assembly: GCF_050546705.1. Classification (NCBI taxonomy): domain Bacteria; kingdom Bacillati; phylum Bacillota; class Bacilli; order Lactobacillales; family Enterococcaceae; genus Enterococcus; species Enterococcus sp. AZ104. The sequence goes on along the minus strand of NZ_CP172952.1, from coordinate 2,472,976 downwards.
ATTCTTCACGTAATTTAACTTTGTAAACTAAACCGTCTTCTGAAACAGTCGCTTTTTCGGCTGCACCAGCAGGCGCGGGTTTGTTGTCTTTATCTAAACGATAGATTCCTTCGTAGACATTATTTAAAGTGGTAAAACTCACTTCATCTGTCGCAAGGGACGGATCGGCACTAGGCATTTCTTGGGATTCAACCATTGTGTATACTTGGTTGTCGCTGCCGCCGTTGCTTGCTCCTTTATCGTCACTGCCACCGCCGCAGGCCGCTAAAGCTAAGCTTGATAATACAAGTAATGAAGTAAATAAAACAGATTTCTTCATTTGACACGCTCCTTTTCATTTTTAGCAATACTCTCAGTATAATGTAAAAATGAAAAGGAGAAATTAAAAAATCGTTAGAAATGATTATTCTTTTATCAATTTTTAAAAAATGTCTAATCTTTTTTATGAAAAAAGTGGACAAACGTTGATAAGTAAAGATTTGAGGTGATTTCCATACAGAAAACATTCGATTTTTGAGTATTTATTCATCATTGGTTTGATTTTTTTGACATAAAATAAACATCCCTTTTACAAAAAACAAATGAGAAGAAAAAAAGATTGTTACAAAAGCAAATAAGTGCTTTTGTAACAATCTTTTTAATCTTTTAATCGTTGAATGTCAATGACAGTTCCTGTGTAGGCATCTGCAGTGAATTCGTATTGAACAATGCCGTCGTCTTCAATGCGGCAAATTCCTCCAGTATATGTTTTGGAGTGGATGGCGAATTTCCGCAAGGGCTTTTTCTCAAACTCAATCCACGAACCTTCAATCGGTCCTTCTTTTAAAAAAGCAGCTTTTACATTTTCTAAGACGAGATCAGCGGAGATTGTTTTTTTCTTATGGTAGAACAAGGTTGAGGCAATGCCGCCTACTAAACCAAGACCAACGCCTAGCGCTAAGCCGCCTTTAAAGTATGTCAACTCATTTTCTTCGTTCATTTGTATGACCTCCCTTGGTCGGTTTCTGCTTACTATTACTTTTGTCAGTATCACTCTTATTTTACCATAGAGAAGGGGCCGCTGAGAAATAAAAAAAGTTTTTCAATCATTCTTTTAGGGCATTCTCATTGTCACGTTTAAAAAGAGAAAGCGATGTGCATTTTCTAGTATTTGCGTTATAATAAGAGTGAAATCATATGAAAGGAGTACCTATTTTTATCGACAGGATAAAGTGACTTTTTAGAGAAAAAGTGACGCTTGGTTGGCGTAATTTCCAACAAATCAAAAGCAATAGGACATACATCTATGGAAGAAAAAACATTTCAACGAATCAAGGAATTAACTGAATTACAAGGAACCAGCGGATTTGAAGACGACATTCGCGCGTACATGAAAGAACATATCACCCCATTAGTGGACGATGTCCAATATGATGGTTTAGGTGGTATTTTTGGGATTAAACGTTCAAAAGTGGAAGCAGCGCCACGCGTAATGGTAGCAGCTCACATGGACGAAGTTGGCTTCATGTTAACTCAAATTAACGATAATGGTTTATTCCAAGTGGTTCCTTTAGGTGGCTGGAATCCCTATGTTGTTTCAGCACAACGTTTTACGTTAAAAACAAGTAAAGGGAACTATCCATGTATTTCTTCATCTATTCCGCCACACTTGTTGCGTGGTACGAGTGGTCAGAAACAATTAGAAGTCTCTGATGTGTTATTTGATGCAGGATTCTCTTCAAAAGAAGAAGCTGAAAGCTTTGGTGTTCGTCCAGGGGATTCCATTGTTCCACAAACAGAAACGATTAAAACAGCCAATGGCAAAAATATTATCAGTAAATCATGGGATAACCGCTATGGTTGTACGTTGGTATTAGATGCATTGGAAACGTTACAAAATGAAGAATTAGGCCACACATTAATTGCTGGAGCAAACGTACAAGAAGAAGTTGGTTTACGTGGTTCTAAACCATCTGTTCATAAATTTAATCCAGATATCTTCTTTGCGGTGGATTGTTCAGCGGCAGATGATATTCACACGAAAAAAGGGACATATGGTCATTTAGGTGAAGGAACGTTATTACGGATTTTCGACCCAGGTTTGATCACATTGCCTCGCTTACGTGAATATTTATTAGATACAGCAGCGACACACAATATTCCGTATCAATATTTTGTTTCTAAAGGCGGAACGGATGCTGGGGCAGCGCACACAACTAATAACGGTGTACCAAGTACAGTCATCGGCGTTTGTGGTCGTTACATCCATACGCATCAAACAATGTTTAGTATTGCGGATTATGAAGCAGCGCGGGAAATGTTGTTACAAGCATTACGTGGCTTGGATAAATCAACAGTTAATACAATTGTTTACGGAAAGTAGAGGATGTTTAAATGATTTATCCCAATTCATTAGAAGAACTAGCCACTTATGTTGAAAAAGGTAAAAATGTTTTCTTCTTTACTGCTGATTGGTGCGGAGACTGTCGTTTCATTAAACCAGTCATGCCTGAAATTGAAGAAGCATTTCCAGCGTTTCAATTTATCGAAGTCGACCGTGATCAGTTTATTGACGTGGCTGCCGAGTGGAATATTTTTGGTATTCCGAGTTTTGTCGTAATCGAAAACGGTCAAGAGTTAGGACGCTTAGTAAACAAAGACCGAAAAACAAAAGAAGAAATCAGTGCATTTTTAACTAGCTTAGGCTAATTTTCATGAACCAGAGGAACCATTAAATTAAGAGAGAATCAGCTGGACAAAAGGGCGTTCTGCGTAAGGGTCCTAAATTCATTTTTGACTCTAGTTTCTTAGTCAAAGAAGCCTTTTAGATCAGCCTCCATCGGGAAGGTGACGAAAATGGAAGAACAAATGTATAAAAATATTCTTGTCGGCGTAGACGGTAGTGATCAAGCTAATTTAGCTTATGAACGTGCAATTGAGGTTGCTCGTCGAAACGGAAGCCGAGTCATTGTTGCAAATATTTTAGAAAATCAAGTGTATACAATGATGGGGTATTCGACGTTAAATGATCAATTAATTGATCAAGAAACAGCTGCTGCGGAAGAATTAATGGCCGATTGTAAAAAGTATGCTGAAAGCGTTGATTTTCATAATGTTGAAACAGTTACCATGTTTGGTTCACCCAAAGAAGTCATGAGTCATGAATTACCTGAAAAATACAATGTTGATTTAATTATGGTGGGACAATCAGGATTAAACGCAGTCGAACGTGTGGTCATGGGAAGCGTCAGTAGCTACATTATTCGTCAAGCCCCTTGCGATGTCTTAATTGTTCACTCTGAAGAAAAATAAGCAAAAAAAGTTATTGATTGAATAGAGAGTTGACCCTACGTTTCTTTTGTTTTTTCAAAGGATCAGCGGCTTGTCACTCAAAATTGAGGACTTGGAGAATAAGTCGTAGCGACATATTTTCCAAGTCTTTTAGTTTTTCGACAAAAAAGTATGCACAAGGGGTCAATTTTTGATAAGATAAGACAGGAAAACGACAGAGGAGGAACAGAAATGATTTTTGCATATAACAAAGAACACGTTGGCGATGTCTTACTTGTCATCGTTGCGGACGATCAAGGTGCGGAAAACCAAGTAAAACGTGTCGGCGATGTGGCATGTGTAAGTTTAGTTGAGGCGCCAGAAACAGTGGTAGCTTGGAATATTTTCAATGCTTCAGCGCTTCTAGGTGACATTAATGGCACCGGCCAAGTGACTTTAACCGACGAACAAATTGAAAAAGTCAATACAGCGATTAAAGATGCGGGATTTTCAGAAACCCTTGAAAAAGACGACACCCCTAAAATTGTGGTCGGCTTTGTCAAATCATGTAAAAAACACCCAGATTCAGATCATTTATCTATCACACAAACAGAAGTAGACAACGGCGAAATCTTACAAATTGTTTGTGGCGCACCGAACATCAAAGCAGGACAAAAAGTAGTTGTGGCCAAGCCAGGCGCAATGATGCCTGATGGTTTAATGATTTGGCCAGGGGTTTTACGTGGTGAAGAAAGTTTTGGAATGATTTGTTCAGCAAAAGAATTACGTTTACCAAATGCACCTGCTAAAAAAAGAATCTTAGAATTGCCTTTTGATGCAGAAGTTGGTTCTGCATTTGCGGTAGGAGAATAAAAGAAAGAAACGACCTGTTGTTCAGACAACAGGTCGTTTCTTTCTTTTATTGATTGCTGCGATTATTTTGTTGTGTTAAAGCTGATTTATCAATGGTTAAATCGATGGTTGCTTTCATTTCTTTAGAACCACGATAATAAGTCACTTCCATTTTGTCGCCAACTTTTTTCTTGTAAAGCGCGCTTTGTAAATCTGTAGTAGAGCTTACGTCTTGGCCGTCAACTTTCGTGATAACATCGTATTTTTCCAATCCAGCCTTTTCAGCAGGGGTCGCTGCTTCAACACCACGAACCACTACGCCAGTTTTTACAGAAGCTGGAATTTTTAAAATTTGTTCTTGTTGTTGTGAAGAGATACCTGTTAAATCAGACATCGTAATCCCGAGAGCTGGCCGCGTCACTTTACCATCTTTTTCTAATTGGTTGATAATGTTGACTACGTCATTACTTGGAATGGCAAAGCCCATCCCTTCAACGCTCACTTGACTAGTTGATTGCACAATTTTTACTGAGTTAATGCCAATGACTTGTCCTTCAATATTGATTAGTGGACCACCGGAGTTTCCTGGATTGATGGCAGCATCGGTTTGAATGGCATTAATATTGATGGTTTCACCAGACTCGTTTTTATTGGTAATATTTCTATTCACAGAAGAGATGATTCCTTGTGTGACAGAGTTAGCATAATCAGAGCCTAGAGGGGAACCAATTGCAATAGCAGGCTCACCGACTGTGATTTTACTAGAATTTCCAAACTCAGCGACTTGATCAACTTTGTCGGAAGAAATTTTAATCACGGCTAAATCCGTGTAAGCATCGGTTCCGACTAATTCGCCTTTCACTTTGGTACCATCAGATAAAACAACTTCCAATCCTTGCGCTTTATCTACGACGTGGTTATTTGTCACGACATAAGCCGTTTTACCATCTTTCTTATAAATAACCCCACTACCTTCACTGGCTGCTTCTAAATCGTTACCATTGTTGCCGGAAGAGTCTTGAGTACCTTCATTCCCACCGAACAATCCCCCAAAAGGATCATCTGCCGAAGAATTGTTGCTAGCACTTTGCATATTAATGACAGAAACCACAGAATTTTGAACTTTTTTCACGGCTTTTGTGACATCGCTAGACACATTGTAACTTACATTGCTGACTTTTGTGTCGCCGTGATTAGTGGATGTCGTCGTCGCCGCATTATTTCCGCCGTTGGGTGTGGGAATAATCCCAGAATAAGCGCCTCCTAGAATAAGGGCGCCACCAAGTAAGCCGCCAGCTAAACCAATCCCAAATTTTTGCAATAAACTTTTTTTATCTGAATTAGGTGTAACATCTTTTCGTTGCATAAAATAACCTCCCAATAAGTGCATCTGAATTTTCTATATTAAGTATATCTGTTTCCTACTCCTTTAGTCTATCGAATAGCTTTGAATTTTTTATGAACAACTTAGGGAAAAATTACAGAAAAAATACGAATGAAAAAGTTATACACAGAAAAATGTGAACAAATCGGGAATAACTCTGTGTACAGTTTTCAGAAAAGTTATCCACAGAATGTGGATAATGTGGACAAATCAGTGGCGAATATGTGTTTGTATTGAAAAAGCTGTTAAATAAAGTAAATTTTTAGTTTGTTCTGTGGATAACTCTGTGTATATGTGTATAAGTATGTGGAAACGTTGTGGAAAGTAGCCAAACTTCGTGCTAAAATAAGAAAGAAGAGAAAACGAGAAAGTAGTGGAATAGGTGAAAATTAAACTAGTAACAGTCGGAAAACTGAAAGAAAAATACCTGATTCAAGGCATTAATGAATATCTGAAACGTTTAAATAGCTATGCCAAGATGGAAATCATTGAAGTACCAGATGAAAAAGCCCCAGAAAAACTCAGTGACGCTGAAATGCTTCAAGTCAAAGAAAAAGAAGGCCAACGTATTTTGGGGAAAATTAATGACAACGAATACGTCTTTGTTTTAGCCATTAATGGCAAACAATTATCTAGTGAAGAATTTTCAAAAGAAATTGAACAATTAGGGATTAGTGGCAAAAGTAACCTAACGTTTGTCATTGGTGGTTCTTTAGGTCTCAGTGATTCAGTCCTTCAGCGAAGTAACCAACAAATTTCTTTTGGCCGCTTGACTTATCCACATCAGTTAATGCGTTTGGTATTAGTGGAACAAATTTATCGCGGTTTTCGGATTATGAAAGGGGAACCGTATCATAAATAGGAAGTAGGCTGGTTGCTCAGTAATTTCTATGAATCAAGTCATTGCTTGAAAAATATATGAAGTAAAATATCTTTAGTCTGTTTGTCTGATAGAAAATAAAAAAATTCAATCAAACTGGTTTGAGAGCAACGTTACCGTTCAAACAATAAATAAAAATGAAAGGAATGGCAAAAAACAATGCTCATTCCTCTCGTTTTTTCAAAAAAATTGTCCAATTGTTGTGCCTCAGAAACAGGTTCAGCACCCATAATTATTATTTTAAAATGAGAAAAAATTAAGGGATTATCATAAAAATCAATATTTTTAACGTGAAAAGTTGAATAAGCTCTTTAATGAAGAAAACGCTATTGACAGTAACCAAAAATTACCTTAAAGTGAAAGCGTAAACATGTATAATATTTCATGTGACTAGGGAAAACTAGGCATGAAAAGTCTGTCTGAAGTAATTACTTTAGGTTGTCTTTTCATGCCTAATTTTTATATAGAATACTTAGTAGAGGAGGAAGTTGATTAAATTATCAGAAAAAAGTGTTTGGAAAAGTCGGATTGGTTGCTTAAAAATAGAAAGATATGGGGAAAAATATAATTAAAAAAATAATAGTCGTTGTTGCTTTCATGCTTACAGGCTTCTCGCTAACTGCGATGAGTGCATCTGCAGAAGAAATAACTGATTTATTTTTACAAAAAGAAGTGACATATTCTGGTGTAGAAGGAGGAAAAATTGGAGAGAATTGGAAATACCCTCAATTTGTTGGCGAAAAAGCTGTTGATGGCGATGAAACAACACGCTGGTCCGCTGATAAGCAAGATGAACAATGGTTAATTGTTGATTTGGGTGAAGTAAAAAACATTGGCGAACTCGTTTTACAGTTGCATGCAGAAAGTCCTGTGTATGAAATCTTAGTTTCAACAGATGGTGAAAGCTATCAATCTATCTTTAAAGAAGAGAATGGGAAAGGTGGCCAACCTACTAAAAAATATATTGATGGCAATAATGTACAAGCACGTTTTGTAAAATATCAGCAGATGAAAATGTGGCAACACACAAATAAGCAATTTTACAGTTCAAGTATTATTTCGTTTGAAGCATATGAAAAAAAACGACTGCCAGAAGCGATTAAACTTTTAACAGAGAACCTGACTATTAGTGAAAAAAGAAAGCAACAGCTAGCCTTTGAAGTGTCACCAGCTGGAGTAGATATCACAGAGGATCAGATTGAGTGGTCAAGTAGTGATCCTACCATTGTGACGGTTGACCAAACGGGTAATTTAACAGCAGTTAAGAGTGGTGAAGCGAAAGTAACAGTCAAAATTAAAGGAACAGAAATTAGTGATACAATTCCTGTGACTGTTGTAGCAGAAAATAAACAATATGCGGAAATGCGAGCAAAATGGAAAATGCGATTGTTAGGTACAACGCAGTATGATAACGATGCAGATGTGCAACAGTATCGTGCCCAGATTGCTACGGAGAGTTTAGCATTGTGGCAAACGCTTAATCAAGTAGCAGATCGTGGGTATCTGTGGGAACGAAAACCATCGGATACAGTGTCTGCTGATTACACGACTCAATTTACCAATATTAAAAAATTAGCGTTAGGCTACTATGAACCATCAAGTGAGCTTTTTGAAAAACCGGAAGTTTATGATGCGATTGTTAAAGGCATTGAATTTATGATTGATACAAAAAATACAATGGAACGTATTACACAGGTAACTGGTGGGATTGGCAAATTGGTTCCGCGCAGCCGCTAACAGATACATTGATTTTATTACATGATGACCTATTGAATACAGATGCAGAAAAATTAAATAAATTTACTGCTCCGCTGATGCTGTATGCAAAAGATCCAAACATACAATGGCCAATTTATCGTGCAACAGGGGCTAACTTAACAGATATTTCAATCACCGTTTTAGGTACTGGACTTTTGTTAGAAGATAATCAACGCCTAGTACAAGTACAAGAAGCTGTTCCGTCCGTTTTAAAAAGTGTTTCCTCTGGTGATGGCTTATATCCTGATGGTTCCTTGATTCAACATGGTTATTTTCCGTACAACGGCAGTTACGGGAATGAGTTGCTAAAAGGGTTTGGACGAATTCAGACTATTTTACAAGGTTCCGACTGGGAGATGAATGACCCTAACATTAGTAATTTATTTAATGTTGTTGATAAAGGTTACTTACAATTGATGGTAAATGGAAAAATGCCATCGATGGTTTCTGGTAGAAGTATTTCCAGAGCGCCAGAAACGAATCCTTTTACTACAGAGTTTGAATCGGGTAAAGAAACAATAGCTAATTTAACCTTAATTGCAAAATTTGCACCAGAAAATTTAAGAAATGACATTTATACATCTATCCAAACGTGGCTTCAACAAAGTGGGTCATACTATCATTTCTTTAAAAAACCAAGAGATTTTGAAGCGTTAATTGACTTGAAAAATGTGGTGAATAGTGCGTCACCTGCCCAAGCGACACCAATGCAATCTTTAAATGTATATGGTTCGATGGATCGAGTCCTACAGAAAAATAACGAATATGCGGTGGGTATCAGTATGTATTCACAACGTGTCGGAAACTATGAATTTGGGAATACGGAAAATAAAAAAGGCTGGCATACAGCAGACGGCATGCTTTATTTATACAATCAAGACTTTGCTCAGTTTGATGAAGGATACTGGGCAACGATCGATCCATATCGATTACCAGGAACGACAGTTGACACAAGAGAATTGGTAAATGGTGCTTATACAGGGAAACGCAGTCCCCAGTCATGGGTAGGTGGCTCAAATAATGGACAGGTTGCCTCTATAGGAATGTTTTTAGATAAAAGTAATGAAGGAATGAACTTAGTTGCTAAAAAATCTTGGTTCTTATTAGATGGTCAAATCATTAATTTGGGAAGTGGCATTACTGGTACGACAGATGCTTCGATTGAAACAATCCTCGATAATCGGATGATTCATCCACAGGAAGTGAAGCTTAACCAAGGTTCAGACAAAGATAATTCTTGGATTAGTTTAAGCGCAGCGAATCCATTGAATAACATTGGCTATGTTTTTCCTAATTCAATGAATACGCTTGATGTTCAAATAGAAGAACGCTCTGGTCGCTACGGAGATATTAACGAATACTTTGTTAATGATAAAACCTATACAAATACATTTGCTAAAATTAGTAAAAATTATGGCAAGACTGTTGAAAATGGTACTTACGAATATTTAACAGTGGTTGGGAAAACGAATGAAGAAATCGCAGCTCTTTCTAAAAACAAAGGCTATACTGTTCTAGAAAATACAGCAAACTTACAAGCCATTGAAGCAGGTAATTATGTCATGATGAATACATGGAATAATGACCAAGAAATTGCAGGACTGTATGCGTATGATCCAATGTCGGTTATTTCAGAAAAAATTGATAACGGTGTTTATCGCTTAACTCTTGCGAATCCTTTACAAAATAATGCATCCGTTTCTATTGAATTTGATAAGGGCATTCTTGAAGTAGTCGCAGCGGACCCAGAAATTTTTGTTGACCAAAATATTATCACTTTAAATAGTGCGGGGTTAAATGGCAGCTCGCGTTCAATCACTGTTAAAACAACTCCTGAAGTAACGAAAGAAGCGTTAGAAAAATTAATTCAGGAACAAAAAGAACACCAAGAAAAAGACTACACCGCAAGCAGCTGGAAAGTCTACAGCGAAGCATTGAAACAAGCACAAACTGTGGCAGATCAAACAACAGCGACACAAGCAGAAGTAGACCAAGCAGAAGCAAAACTACGTTCGGCGGTGAAGCAATTGGTAAAAGTGCCAACTAAAGAAGTAGATAAAACCAACTTGTTGAAAATCATCAAAGAAAACGAGAAACACCAAGAAAAAGACTACACCGCAAGCAGCTTGAAAGTCTACAGCGAAGCATTGAAACAAGCACAAACTGTGGCAGATCAAACAACAGCAACGCAAGCAGAAGTAGACCAAGCAGAAACAGAGTTACGTTCGGCAGTGAAGCAATTGGTAAAAGTGCCAACTAAAGAAGTAGATAAAACCAACTTGTTGAAAATCATCAAAGAAAACGAGAAACACCAAGAAAAAGATTACACCGCAAGTAGCTGGAAAGTCTACAGTGAAGCATTGAAACAAGCACAAACTGTGGCAGATCAAACAACAGCAACACAAGCAGAAGTAGACCAAGCAGAAGCAGAGCTACGCTCGGCAGTGAAGCAATTGGCAAAAGTGCCAACTAAAGAAGTAGATAAAACCAACTTGTTGAAAATCATCAAAGAAAATGAGAAAAACCAAGAAAAAGACTACACCGCAAGCAGCTGGAAAGTCTACAGCGAAGCATTGAAGCAAGCGCAAACTGTGGCAGATCAAACAACAGCAACGCAAGCAGAAGTAGACCAAGCAGAAGCAAAACTACGTTCGGCGGTGGAGCAATTAACATTGAAAAATAGTGGGGAAAATAAAAAGGAACAAAAAAATGGGGGGAATAATGGACACTTAAATACTAGTGCGGGAGTTGATCAAACTGGTACGAAACAAGTTAAGCCATCAAGCCAAGGTGGTTTCAGAAAAGCTAGCCAATTTTTGCCGAGCACAGGAGAAAAGAAATCAATCGCGCTTGTGATTATTGGTCTTCTAGTTATCGCCAGTGGGTGTCTTTTAGTTTTTCGTAAAAGTAAATCGAAGAAGTAAAAAATTACGGATTCACTAAAAACATAATGAAAAAGCAGACTTCCATACAAGAAGTCTGCTTTTTCATTAATCACTCCGCTTCCGCATTTTGCAAGTCAGCGACATCAGTCAGATAAGTGGCTTCATCCAACAAATCTTCCGAATGTGCGACATAAATCGCAGTGGCGCTATCACCAACCACGTTTAGGCTAGTAACGAGCATTTCGATTGGACGATTAATGGCTAAAATCAATGAATACGTCGCAATCGCAATCTCATTGTTATAGTTTAAACCAGTTAAAATAGTGAAAAGGATAATTCCGCCAGCGCCAGGTGCCGCCGGTGTACCAATAGATGACATTAAAGCTAAAATGGCAATCAAGGCAATATTAGCTGGTGTCACTTCATAACCAGCTACGCCCGCCACAAAAATAGCCGCAATTACTTGCATAATCGCTGTGCCGTTCATATTAATAGTCATTCCTAACGGCAAGACAAAGGCGGCAACATCGCTGTCGACACCTAACTCTTCAACCGTTGTTTTTGTATTTAACGGTAAAGTGGCTGCCGAAGAAGAAGTAGAAAATCCAAAGACCACAACTTTCATAATCTTTTTAATAAAAGGAACAGGATTTAATTTTGTCGCAAATAAGATAAATAATGGGTAACCGATCATCAAAAAGGCTAAGAGCGTCGCTGTCGTTGTTACGACGTAGACTAACGCTGGTTTTAAATAATCAATCCCGTAAGAAGCAAACGTCCGAACTAACAACATAAAGACGGCGATAGGAGCAAATTTAGTAATTACAAAGGTTAAAAATAACGTGACCATCGCATTGACTTCTTCAATTAATTTTTTGAAAACACGAATTTTACCCCCTAATGCATTAATACATAAACCAGTAATCACTGCCAACACAACAACGGCTAAAATTGCACCATTGTCGCTAAATGCAGAACCGATATTTTTCGTGACAGCATTGACAATCACCATTAATGGGTTGCCGCTCGTACTTACTTCGACAGGAGCTAGCGTTTCAGATAACGACACATTAAAAGCGCCAGTTAAATATACGCTATAGCCCACAATTCCAGCCGTTAATAGAGCAATCAGTGACATCGATAAAAAGCCAAAAATCGTTTTATAAGAAATTCGTCCTAATTTTTGCGTATCGGTAATATGACAAATGGCTAAAGTAATTGAAGTAAAGACCATCGGCACAATTACTAATTGTAGGCCGTTGATAAATAGTTGACCAATAATATAGAAAAGCCCAATCGCAGATTGTCCTTTTTCAGGATCTGAAATATCTTGGAAAAGAATCTGATTGATTGTCTGCCACACAGCGCCTTGATTGCTGCGAATAAGGTGCTCTCTTAAAAATAAAAAGCCGAGCCCAACGATTAAACCTCCCACCAATGAAATCACCATTTTTTTGGTAAATGAGATACCTTTCACTTCACGTTTTTTCTTTTCCACTTTGTTGCCTCCCAAATAAATTGATTAAGCACCGCGCAAAAAAAGCCTTGCACACAAAAAAAGGGCAAGACATCTCGTATCATTCACTATACAAAAATACAGAATTTTACAGAACTTTGCCTTGTTAGCCTCTCGGACTATCTTAAAGGTACTTTTCCACATACTAAGGGAAACTACGAGAATTGTCAATTCTTTTTTACTTAGGGGGGTGTTATTTTTGAAGAAATGAAAGGAAAGAAACAGACGTTTTTCATTTTTTGTTTAATGATTGTGTTAAAATAATCATTAGTAGAATAAGTGAAAGGAAATATTACCTTTCTATATGATAGGAGAGTATTTTTAATGAGAAGTGATCGACATCATAATAACAAGTATTTAGGAATAGTGATTGGATTATTAATTGTTATTATTGGATTATTAGTATTCATCTTAGTGAATGGGCAAACAAATTTAAAAAGAAAGACGGTAGAAGAAGTAGATGCAACACCATCTTCCTCGACAAAGACCGTTAGCAGTTATTCAAGTACCTCAGTGGTGAAAGAAAGTGAAAGTAGTTCAGCAGTTACTACTATTTCAGATGAAGAAAATGTGGCTGCAGAAGCAGTAAAAAAACTCTCCACTAGCCAACGTGCGGCGTTAGTTATTTTGGGTGCGCCTTCAGGATGGCGGTTTAATGGCTATCCAGCTCAAGAAAATTCGAATCAATCAGTTCAAGAGATTGCTTTATCCAATATGAATACTATAACGTTAACCAAAGTAAGTAGTAAGTTAAGTGATAACACTAGTGAAAATGATCAAATGTTTTTTGCAACTGGGAAAAATATACAAGGTGTTGGCGGTGTTCCCTCGCAAATCTATGCGTTCGGACGTGATGGTGAAATGATTTACTATTATGTTGTTAAAACGAAACTGGATAATTCATCCGCTCAACCAACAGCGATAAACTTGGGACAAGCTAATATGAATAAAATTTGGAAAAATTTTTTTGATGTGGGTGATTTAAGTAGTATGAATCGAGTGGCGGATCAGATTGTCATAAAGTAATAGAGCACTGATTTAGAAAAGGAGTTAAAGCGTATGTTTAATCATCGTCACCAAAAAAATAAATACTTCTTTGTTGTGATTATACTGCTACTAGTCATTATTGGGTTACTTATTTTTATTATTGTTACTGGTGGAAAAAATTCTGAAAAACAAACAAAAAGTTCCAGCAAAACAACCCAAACAACAAAAATTAGTAAAGAGAGTTTGAAAACCATACCTCAAACAATGAGTTCACAGCAAAATAGTTCAACAAGATTAAACGAAAGGAATTATACGGAGTCAGAGAAGCGAGCAATAACTAATGAATTTCTGCTCTGGGCTAGTAAGCGAGCAGAAATTGGTGGAATGGCTGTTACCACTAGATTTTTTGATCATGGAGCTAGTGGTAAAGGTGATTGGTATGCATTAACACCAGATTGGCAAGCTATTTTAGTTCAGCGGCAAGATTCATCTAGACAAAATAGCTACTCTATTCAAGCCTTGGGTGGGGTAACATTTTATACTTCGAAAGATGGCACCTTGGGCCAGTCTGATAAAGTAATGACTTCGGCTTTAGCAGCAGGCTATAATGAAGTTGCTGATTTAGGAAAACCAATTATAAAATATTTACTTGGTGATGATGGTGAAATTTATGAATATCACAGTAGTGGTTCTTTTACAGATGGTTTTTATGAGATGGATGATAAAGGCAATCGGCAAGAAAATGGAAGGCCTATTCAAACATTTACCCTTTCTGCAGATACCGCAGCCAAAAAAGAACTACAACGGATTCTTTTGCAGTATAATAGAAAATAGAAACGAAAGAACAGGCACCAACACAAAGGAGGTATTTTTATGAAAGTCACTCAACTTTCTAGTGAAACCCTTGACCGAGCGCATGAACGTTTTGAAGAAACACTTGCGCAAATGACCGTTGCCGAAGCAAACACGATGCCCGCTCCATTAATCAAGTCTGTTACTTGGCTGATGTGGCACACAGCCAGAGAATTAGACCTACAAATTTCCGCACTTAATCATAGTGAACCGTTATGGCTTAGCCAACACTGGACAGAAAAATTTGCCTTGGATTTGCCAGATGAGACAGAAGACTGGCATCACACACCAGAAGAAGCGGCGAAAGTCGTGGTGGCAGAAAAGCAATTGCTTAGTGACTATTTGGCTGCCAGTGTGGCACTTACCAAAAGCTATTTAGACCAAATCAAAGAAGAACAATTGTCAGACGTGATTGATAAAAATTGGACCCCGCCGGTGACTAGACAAGTGCGTTTAGTTTCAGCGATTGATGATGCAGTGATGCATTCTGGGCAAGCCGTTTATACACGAAGATTAGTCATTGGAAAATGATAAATAAGCAAAAACAAAAAATGCTTCTGCCTAAGCAGGAGTATTTTTTATTGAGAGAAAAAATACATAAAAATAATGAACGAAGAACTGTCCACTTTTTCCCTAGTTGAAACGTTGTATAAGTGAAAGGAGAAATCAGATGAAAAAGGAGGCAAATTTTGACGAAGTACTATTTTCTTTGGGGCAAGAAGTCATCCAAGTCTTGATTCGCCGAGGAGCAAGTCTTGAAGATGCACAAGATGCAGTGTCGCAAACGTATACAACGATTTTTTCAATATTACCTGAAATTACATCAGAAAATCTACGCCCGTGGTTTTTCCGAGTAACATTTAATTACTACATTACGATGTATCGAAAAAAGAAACGAGAACGCACTTTTGTGGCAAACAGCCATCCTGTGCAATCAATAGAAAAAATGGAAGGGCAAGAGTTATTATTATTGATTGATTCCTTAAAAGATGAGGAACAAGAACTAATACTTTTGAAATATTATTATCAATTATCGTATGCCGAGATTGCGTTGATTTTAGAATTATCTGTTGAAAATGTTCGCAAAAAATTGTATCGCACACGTCAAAAATTAAAAAAAGAACTGGAGGAATAGAAGTGGATTTAAAAAAAAGTATTCGTAAAGCGAAAAGAAAACAATTTATCGTGATTGGTGCCATAACCGTTGTTAGTTTTGCCGTATTGTTTGTCGGTTTTTTTGTGGGAATGGATAAACTTTCGACGAAAAACTATCATACCCTACTAGAAGTAATTAATGATCAAGAAATGATTGCTTCACCAAACACTCAATTAGATTCCCAAGTAATTGCTAATAGTTCGCCTTTTGGGGGCGAAGTTGTAACTAATCGTTCAAAAAATATTGATGGTTACACGGTGGAGTGGAGTAATTTACGTAGCAGATATAGCTTTTTCAGAAATTCGATTGACTGGAATGAAGTCTATCCTGGTAGCTATTATTCTTCTAAGAATTTTTATGAATACAACCGACAAACCAAGCAGAAAGTAGCATCTTTTTATAACCCAGCGATTACCAATTACTATGGTGGTATCAAAAACGAATTAAGTGAATTAGATAAAATGGAAAACCAAGTAGCGGAAGTGGCGATTTCTTTTGATAAACCTTATCCATATGAAGAAGTCCGCAAAATGTTACCGAGCAATGTCAACTTAGTTTGGCTCTATGTTTACTCCGAAACGGTTAATGAAAAAGAGGGGCCTTCTGGTACGCTGCCTTATGGTTTTCAATTAAGCATGGACGATCAAAATGAAATATTTGATCCTGAAAACGACAAGCAACACTTTTTTGAAACCTTAGAAAAATCCCCCATGTTTGCTGACAACCAAGAAGGCCAAAAGTTTATCCAACAAAATAAAAATAAAAAAGTCGAAAAATTACCTATTTGGGGAGTCATGCTCACCGGACAAACCAAAAATTTCAAAGCCTTACAAAATGAACCTTTTGTTCGTGGGGCTTCAATTGGCGTGACCGCACCTATCGTTCCTTATATTCAGCCAGAGAAATAAACGTTCTTCAAAACTCTAAGCCTTCCGACTGATTTTGCTTCAACGATATTGTCAGTAAAAATAGAAAACGTTATAATAGAATGGATCACAGGAAGTGCTTCTACAATGCGTGGGAGCACTTTTTTTACTTATCTATGAGGAGGGCAAGTGAATGTTTTTTAATTTTATTGGGTTAACGTTATTTTTTGGTATCGGGATCTTAGTTGCGAATGGCGCCAAAATTGTAGCGAATAAAGGGAAAAAGAGTAAGGGGACCATTCTATTAATGGTGATGGAATTGCTCTTGTTAGGTATCTTTTTATTTGTGACTTTGCCAAGTAAAAATCTTTCAACCGTGTTATGGATTAATCTGATTGGCGCAGTGATTGCTAGTGGGGTGTTATTAAGTACACGCTTAGCTAGTAAAGTCGAAGTTCCTGGTATCCAAAAGGGCCGCAAAGAAGTAGGAAAGAATACCAACAAAACGGCTAACAAAGACTGGTCTGGCAAAATTTTGGGTGTTGCCGTTTTGGCAATGATTTTATTGACTGTTGTCAGTAGTATTACCAGAATCTCTTCTATTGATGAAATTTATCAAACGATTCCTTTAAAAACGGAAGAAAAAGCTGAAGTTTTAACTTCGGCGAAAGAAACACCCATTGCGATTGCACCACAAACGGCGAAACGAAAAATGTTACAGAAATTTTCCGTCATTCCCAATTCCAATATGTTTACTTTGGATGGTATAACGGCACAAGTTGTCAATGGCGAGTATGTTTATGTAGCAACAGTCGAATTTAATGGCTTCTTTAAATGGCTAAAACTGGGGGAAGTACCTGGCTATTTCATCATTAGTGCGACAGATATCAACGCACAGCCAGAATTTGTAGAAAAACCAATTGTTTATACTCCTTCAGCTTACTTTGGCAAAGATGCCGCACGAAAAATTTATTCCGCTTATCCAGGTTATGCAGCAACTGGCACAATCAATTTAGAGCTGGACGACCAAGGGAATCCTTACTATATTCAAACGCTTTACAAAGAGTATGGGGTTTCTGGTCGCATGCACTATAATGAATTTAAAACGGCGGTATTAAATGCTACAACAGGAGAAGTTAACGTTTATGACAGTCAAAAAGCCCCAAGTTTCGTTGATGCGCCGATTACTAGCTCAGCGGCGAATAGCTTAAATGAATTCTTTGGTCGTTACAGTCAAGGCTGGTGGAACCAGACGATGTTTGGTGCCAAAAAAGATGTCAAAATTCCAACTGAAAATGGTATTTATGCATCAGGACAAATTACGCCGATGATGAACAAGGAAGGGAACCAGTTGCTTTATTTTACGGACTTTACAAGTAGTGAAAAAGACCAAGATTCCGCTTTAGGTTACTCCTTAATCAATGCCCGAACAGGCCAAGTTACGTATTATCGTGATACTAAAGTCGGCATTATGGATAGTGATGGCGCCATTTCTATCGCCTCAAAAATTTATCCAGAAAAGAAATGGAAAGCTAGTATGCCAGTCCTTTATAATATTGATGGCGTGCCAACGTGGATTGTTTCGTTAATGGACAGTAAAGGGATTTTCAAAAAATATGTCTATATAAACGCCGTAGATAATGATATTGTGATTGATGCAGACACGGCACAAGGCGCATTAGACGCTTATCGAATTGAATTAGTAACCAAAGGAAGCAACAATGAAAATACAGACAAAGCCAACTTGAAAACGATGCAAGGTAAAGTAGCTCGTGTCTCAGTAGTAGCTGGGGAAGCGCAAACGGTAGTTTCATTTTTACTAGAAGATGAAAAAACCATTTTTAGCGTAACGACTAATAACAGTCCGCTGGCGCTATTCTTAAAAGAGGGCGACCAAGTGACATTTAAAGCCGTAGTGACTGAAAATGCTAAAGCAGCGAATGTTGAAGAATTGAAAATTGCAGGATTAAACTAAATAAAACACCTCTTTTCTATAGAAAAGAGGTGTTTTATTCTTGGAAAAGAAGAAAAATCCACTTATTTCTGCTATGATAATAGAGAAAAAGAATACGAAGGAGCTTCGCCCATGCGCAACATAAAATTAACCATTGAATACGATGGTAAAAGATACTCAGGTTGGCAACGACTAGGTAATTCAGAGAAAACGATTCAAGGGAAAATTGAAAGTATTTTAACACAAATGACGGGTGAACCGATTGAAATTATTGGCTCAGGCAGAACGGATGCCGGCACGCATGCACGTGGTCAAGTAGCGAATTTTAAAACGACTAGTTCACTAACAACAACCGAAATGTTATCCTTTTTAAATCGATATTTACCTGGCGATATTGTTGTTAAAGAAGTTACAGAAATGCCTGAACGTTTTCATGCACGGTATAACGCTACAGGCAAACAATACAGCTACTATGTTTGGAATAGCCCAATTCCTAATGCCTTTGAACGGTATCATAGTTTTCACTTTCCCAAAGCGTTGGATCAAGAAAAAATGGAACAAGCTTGCCAAAAATTAATAGGGACCCATGATTTTATTGGTTTTTCAGCATTGAAAAAAACCAAAAAATCGACTACTCGAACGATTGAAAAGATTACGATTGAAAGAAACGGCGAAATGTTACAGTTCACTTTTGTGGGCAATGGTTTCTTGCATAAAATGGTCCGCATCCTCGTTGGGACACTTTTAGAAATTGGTGCAGGCACCAAAGAATTAGCGATAATTGATGAATTGTTCGCAACAAAAGTCCGAGAAGGCGCAGGTGAAACGGCTCCTGCACAAGGGTTGTTTTTAGATGAAGTGTATTATAAATAACAAAAAATAAATTTTCTTTAACCACACCAATTAAAAAGTTGAACTTCATCTAAAAAGTGCTAACGTTAAGAAGAGATTAACAATAGAAAGAGGTCATTTTTTTGCTATCTTTACTTATTTCTGTCAAAAAACTATTTTCATCTTTTTTAGGTATCTTAAAAAAAGAAGACACTCGTGCCTTGTTCTTTTTACTGGCAACCACGTTGTTGAGTGGGACTATTTTTTATTCAACAGTGGAAAAATTGTCGCCATTAGATTCGTTATATTTAAGTTTCATGACGTTAACCACGATTGGTTATGGAGATGTGCATCCAGTTACTGACTTGGGAAAAATTTTCACCATGGTTTATGCTACAGTAGGCTTGGGGATTATGGCTATGTTTATTTCGGTCGTAGCAAAATCCTACTTGTATTCTAAACAAAGTCATCACCACCATCACCATAAAAACAAAGAACATTCAGCGGAAAAGTCTTCAGAAAAATAGACGAAATTGATGAGTTGACCAAGTGTTTCTCGAAAAATGAAAGTTTTTTGAGAAACACTCTTTTTTTATCTTAATAATTATGGTAGTATGTCCCAAACTGTATTTTATTTTAAAGGAGCGTGAAGTGAATGGTCAAAGCGATTCGGAAATTATCGTTAATTCAAAAAATCATGATAGGGATTGTGATTGGAACCACCTTGGGTTTCTTGGTGCCAGAATGGACCTTCATCAGCGTTCTTGGTGAATTGTTTGTGGGCGCCTTAAAAGCAATTGCGCCGATTTTAGTTTTTGTCTTAATTATTGCGTCGCTAGCCCAACAAAAGGCTGGGGCGAAAACATATGTTGGATCAATTTTAGTTGTGTATCTGTTAGCGACATTTTTGGCAGCTGTTGTTGCCGTGACGGCAAGCTATCTGTTTCCCGTTAAGATTGTCTTGGAGGCGGCGCAGGAAGCGCAAGCAGCCCCAACGCAACTTAGTGATGTTTTAAGCAATGTGTTAACAAGCGTTGTCCAAAATCCGATTCAAGCGATGATTGAAGGCAATTATTTATCTGTTTTATTTTGGTCCTCATTAATCGGTATTGGGTTACGTCAAAGTTCGGTCGCTACCAAGGATGTGATTGCCAATCTTTCAACAGGGATTACCACGGTCGTTCAAATGATTATCGGCATTGCGCCAATTGGAATTCTAGGTTTGGTGTTTCATTCGGTGGCAACAACAGGCATTGCAGGGTTAGCCAAGTATGGTCAGTTACTATTATTGTTAATTGGTACGATGGCCGTGGTTGCTTTAGTCGTTTATCCAGCGATTGTTTTTTGGAATATTCGGCAAAATCCGTATCCGTTAGTCTTTTTTGTATTAAAGGAAAGTGCGATTCCCGCATTCTTTACACGTAGTTCTGCGGCCAATATTCCCATTAATATGGAATTGGCGAAAGCAATGGATTTAAATGAAGAATCTTATGCGGTCTCTATTCCGCTGGGCGCAACGATTAATATGGGCGGCGCAGCCATTACGATTACTATTATGACATTGGCGGCAGTCCACACATTAGGCATGTCCGTGCCAATCTATTTAGCATTATTGTTGAGTATCATCGCCGCTGTTTCTGCTTGTGGGGCTTCAGGAATTGCTGGTGGTTCCTTGTTGTTAATTCCGCTTGCATGTAGTTTGTTTGGCATTTCCAATGACATTGCCATGCAAGTCGTCGGCGTTGGCTTTATCGTCGGCGTAGTCCAAGATTCCATTGAAACAGCGTTGAACTCTTCTAGTGACTTGTTGTTTACCACCTCAGTTGAGTTAGCAGACCGACGTAAAAATGGTGAAATTATTGATGTCAAAGTGTTAATTGGCAAAAGTCAATTGGTTGTCGAACAAGAAAATATTTAAAAGAAAGGAACAACCAGCTAAAATGCGGGTTGTTCCT
The DNA here is from genome assembly GCF_050546705.1 of Enterococcus sp. AZ104. NCBI lineage: Bacteria > Bacillati > Bacillota > Bacilli > Lactobacillales > Enterococcaceae > Enterococcus > Enterococcus sp. AZ104. The sequence goes on along the minus strand of NZ_CP172952.1, from coordinate 2,451,851 downwards.
TTCTTTTATAATCTCGGCCCCATTTTTTTCAGGGGCCACTGAAATTATCGACCATTTTGTGAAGAAAATCCTCTCTATAATAAAGGTATCAAGTAAATAGGAGGTACACGAAATGAAATGGTATCAACTTTCCTCAACAAAAGTAATCGAGCAGACTAAGACGAAGCAAACGGGTCTTTCTAGCGAAGAACGTCAGCAACGTTTACAAACGAATGGTCCAAATAAAATTGAAGAAAAACAACAACTGAAAACGTGGCAAAAGCTAGCCAAACATTTTACAGATTTACTAATGGTGGTCTTACTCGCTGCCGCAATTCTAAAATTTGCCACAGGCGAAGTGGTCGAAGGAAGTATCATTTTTCTAGTGGTACTTGTCAATGGCTTTGTCGGTTATTGGCAAGAGCGTAAAGCAGAAGAATCATTAGACGGCCTGAAACAGATGATGGGCCAAGAGGCAGTCGTTCTAATTGATGGACAAAAAACAACCGTTTCTTCTGAAACATTGGTTCTGGGAGATGTAGTCACGTTACAAGCTGGCGATGTAGTCCCAGCAGATTTGCGCTTATATGATGTTCATAATCTGATGATTGAAGAATCAATTTTGACAGGCGAATCAGAAGCCGTGGAGAAAATTACCGGTTCCTTGAATGAAGAATTGCCAACAGGCGATCAAAAGAATTTGGCTTTTTCAGGAACTCTTGTCCAAGCGGGCTCAGCCTTGGGCGTTGTAGTAGAAACAGGAGATTCCACTGAAGTTGGAAAAATTAATCACGCGTTGCAGTCAGTAGATCAAAAAACAACGCCGCTCGTGCGGAAAATGCACCAATTAAACAAGCAAATTTTCCAAGGGATTATGGTCTTGATCGTGTTTCTGATTTTCTTTACCACTTTTCGTCATGGCATGGAATGGAGCCTCTTATTTTCTGCGATGATTGCATTAATTGTAGCAATGATTCCAGAAGGCTTACCTGCTGTGTTAACGATGATTTTATCGATGGGTGTTCATGAGATGGCTAGAGAAAATGCGATTATTAAAGGCATGCCTTCTGTTGAAACATTAGGTTCAATGACAGTTATCTGTTCAGATAAAACAGGAACGCTAACTAAAAATGAAATGACGGTAATGGATGTAGTGACTGAAGAAATGACCATTGTCAAAGAGATTATGGCCAACTGTCAAGAATTGAAATTACAAGACCAACAAAAAATCGCCGACTTACAAGGGAATCCTACCGAGTTAGCTTTATTACAATATGTTGATCAGGATCAACTGTCTTTACGCCCTGTAGAAAAGAAAATTCCGTTTAGTTCAAGTTACAAATACATGGCCACTCGCCATCCGCAAGCAGAAGGTTCAATTATTTATGTCAAAGGTGCGCCAGAAGTATTGTTACAACTTTCTACGTTATCTGATAATCAAAAAGGTGCTTGGCAAGCACAAGCTGCGCAATTAGCGCAAAAAGGACAACGGGTATTAGGTTTCGCTTATAAGACAGTTACGTCACAACAGGAACTGACACATGAAACATTGTCAGGATTGACGTTTGCTGGACTGGCAGGCATCATCGATCCGCCAAAAGAAAGTGCCATTCAAGCCGTCAAAGAATCTCAAGAAGCAGGTATTTCCGTCAAAATGATTACCGGAGACCATAAAGATACAGCGCAAGCCATTGGCGAGCAAGTTGGTTTAAAGCATACGAAAAAAGTCCTTGAAGGATTAGAAATTGATGTTATGTCAGATGAAGAATTAGCTCAGCACGTTCAAAAAGTCGATGTATTTGCACGAACGACGCCAGAACATAAATTACGAATTGTCACGGCGTTACAAAACAATGGCGAAATTGTCGGAATGACCGGCGATGGTGTAAACGATGCGCCAGCACTAAAGAAAGCTGATGTCGGAATTGCCATGGGAATTAAAGGAAGTGAAGTAACCAAACAAGCCGCAGATATGGTTTTGGCAGATGATAATTTCCATACGATTGCTAAAGCCGTGAAAGAAGGACGCCGCATTTTTGATAACTTGAAAAAGACGATTACTTTCTTCTTGCCAACTTCTTTAGCACAAGGTTTAATTGTTGTCTGGGCGCTTTTAATGAATCATCCTCTACCGTTGACACCTGTCCAGATATTATGGGTAAACATGGTAACTACGATTACTTTGTCTTATGCATTAGGTTTTGAAAAAGCGAGTGCTGATACCATGAAACGACCACCAAGAGATGTCAACGAAGGCATTTTAACAAAGTACAGTATTTTTAGAATCGTCTATGTGTCGGTACTCATTATGGTACCAGGTTACCTTATGGCATTACAATTTGAGGGACAAGCCTTACAGCAAACGTTCCTCTTACAAAGTATCGTCTTAGCGCAAGCAGCGTATATGATCAACTGTCGTAAGTTGGTTGATCCGTCGTTAAGCACAGGCTTTTTCCAAAATAAAGTGTTGTTTGCTTCATTAGGAATCCTCTTTTTACTACAAGCGCTAGTAGTTTACTGGCCAGTAGCGCAGCAATTAATTGGCACAACTTCTTTAAATGGCCTTCAATTAGCAATGATTTTCGCCCATGTTGTGAGTCTGTTTTTCCTTGTTGAAGGGGAAAAATATATAACCAAACGATTCATGACGAAAGAAAGCCAAAAAACTAGCGAATGTCCTCGCTAGTTCCTTTAAAAATAAGAATGAAGAGTGAGCTCTGCTAGTCGGCGGAGTTCATTTTTTGTTGGAATTAAAGAGAGATAAAAGACAGGAAGATCAAGATGATCCAAGGGAAAATTGGAAATAATTATGTCGGCTTCATTTAACGTCAACTGGCTTAGTTCCACATATTCAATAGCTTGTAATTTCACACGAGTACCTAAATAAGCAGCTAATTCTTGTTGTAAAAAAGCTTTCCAAGCAGGTTCCCCTTGAAAGAGGAAATAGGCAGTCATCGTTTGCGCCTGAATGGAATAACTGGCTTGTTTTTCTAACAAAGAAGCCAAACTAAGAAAATAAGTCGGTTCTTCAATCGTGGTGTAGCGAGATAAAATCTCCAAAAGTTCTTGGTTGCTCTTTGATAACGCAAGGTCCTCTGCGGCTTGTTCGGTCATTAATTCTTGATATTCCAATTGAAATTGCTCAGAAAGTGTTGGGGACTCGGTATATTTAATGAATAACAATAACAGATTATCCAATAAATTTGTTTGGATTAAATCAGGCCGGGCTTCTTCAGTGGACAAATTAGTGACAAACTGTTGTAACGACTTTCGCAGCTGACTGTAATGAGTGTGGAGCGCAGAAGCCAACGTTTCGCCATAGACATTATCGTAATTCCAACTTTCTAAGAAACAAAAGAAGGCGAAAAAACTTTCTTCTCCTTGCAAATAGATGCCTTCAGAAGCATAAAGCTTTGCCAAGGACGGTTGATAAAGTTGAAACAAGACATCTTTTGAATCAAAAGAAAATTGACTCACTCGGCAATTGGCTTTGTTGCGAATCGTGTTAATAAAAAACCAACAAGCGCCAAAAATTTCTTCCGTTTCCACCGTCAACTCACTACTGTAAACTTGTTTCAAAAATTGAAAATAATGCTCCTCATGAATAGAATAATCGTCAAAAAAATAATTATTATGAGTAAAAGGCACCAACAAACGATGATAAAAAATCCGAATATTACTTTCTGCCCCGATTAGCTGAATGGTCGTCGTGGTTAGTTGAATCGTTAAATGAAAATCACGTAAGGCCTGATTCATTTTTTTGATATGTCGCTTCAAAGTTTCATAAGAAACACCACTAGTGCTCAAAAAAGAAGTTGTTACTAACTCTTTCGTAAATAGTAGCTCTTTTAATAGCTGAATACTAATGGATTGAGGTAAAAATAATGACCAAAGCTCATTGGTTTGCGCATTCCCCTGATTGCGTAACCGAATACCACTGCTATCGGTTTCAATGGACCAGTCGGCGGGTAATTGACTGCGAATATACTGTAAATCCGAAAAAACGGTTCGCTCTGTCGTTTGGATTTGCGTGGCTAAACGCTTGGCTGTCAGCTGGGGAACATTTAACAACTGTTCCAACAAACGAATTTGCCGAAGCAAATCTTTTTCCGTTATCACACGTTTTAACATGGAGTACATGGCAAAACCTCCTTTTGCTTAAGAATACGGATAAAAAGGGGATTGGTCAATTAAAAAAAGAAGCGAATCGTCATTCGCTTCTTTTTATTCACTATACAAAAATATCAAATGTATGCAAAACGGCTGACAATAAAATGGTTACAACGGCCATCCCTGATACAAAGCCGACAGCACCAGGAACAAACGGAGGTAATCGTTTAGCAATATAGCTACCGACAGGGGCCGCACTGATTCCTGCTAAAACGGCGATGGTCAGGGAAAGCCAAAAGCCACCACCCATCATTAAAATCACACCAGGAACAATGCTGACCAGTGGCATAAACGTTGGATACCAACCTTCTTCAGCGAAATGTTTTCGATAAAGAAAAACACCAACAGCCGAAGCAATCATTTGTCCCATTAAAATGTCAGGAACCAAGCCAGAACCATTTGTAATATGATTAATATTGACAAACCAATCTGTTAAAACGCCTAGAATTACCAAACCTCCAACTAACTCATTTCCATAAAACCAAGCTTCGGAGAAGTCAGCAAAAGTGCGTCGTATTGACCATTGAAAGGTTTGCGTATTTTCAATTTTAGGTTGTTTTTGCCGCTTCTGAGCGATTGGTGCAACAGAAGGAACCATCCAAGGAAGTTGATGACAGATGGCTGAAACAATCCAGCCAACAAAAGCCATTGTGGTAACGTTGGAAACTGTCCCAGGTACATTTAAAAGGGGCATCAATTGCGCATTCAGCCAATTGGCAAACGGAAAGGTGAAAAGCGCACTCAACAGAGAAATCGTTCCTAATTTTTTCCAGCCAGGACCATAAACGAGCGTTAAAGCTGGCGGCGTGCCGACCACCACAATAAACGTTGGTAACCACAACACTTCTTTTGTAAAAAAGCGTGTAAAATCAAAAACATAAATAGTTAAAAAGAGGGAAAGTAGCTGAGAAGCAAGTACCCAAGGCCAAGCACCAGAACCACCAGCAATTGCAAATCCCTGCCATTTTGAATTTTTCCGATAAAGTTGCCAAGCAATCAGACCGCCGATTAGTAAGAAAAGCGTTGTAAAAAGTCCACCGTAAAATTCCCCTTCCGTGAAGTTCATAACAAAATAGATAAATTTGTAAAATCCCTGCTGATTCACTTTGGTAACTACGTCATTGTAAGGAAAAAAGTTAGACACATGTCGAAAGCCATTCATGATCCAATACAGGAACATTCCCAAAAAAATTTTTACAACAAGAGCTAAAACGGCTTCGTAATTGATCGATTTATTTTTCATATGATCGCTCCAAAAAAATGACATTTTACTAAGTTTTTGAAATTAGTTTATTTTAGCTACTAAAGCTTTTAGTGCCTCGTTAAAGACATTTGCTGGCGGATTAGTCAATCCAGCGCCAATCATACCAATCCCCGGTTCTTTATGAGCAATAGCAGTATTAATGACAGGCAGCATTCCTGTTTCTAAGACTTTTAAGACATCGATGCCTGAAGGAATCCCCATAAAATCTAAAACAGGAATCGTGACATTGGGATTTTCTTTCGTAGTAATTTCCAGCATTTCTTTTGAATAATTCAATGCTTCTGCCACTGTTCCGCCAACTAATGGGACAATTGCTGGTGCAGCTGCCATAGCAAATCCGCCAACACCATACGTTTCTGTAATAGCACTATCGCCCATATCCAAACCAGCATCTTCTTGTGTGTAACCAGCAAACATCGGACCAATCACCCGTTGGGCAGGCCCCGTAAACCAGTGATTTCCGCCAATTCCACTGACACGAATCCCAAATTCGACCCCGTTGCGACACATGGTGGTGACAATTGTACTATTCTCCACATTATGCCCAGCATCTAACGCACATTTAGCGGCGCCCATCCAAGTCGGACCAGAAAAATAGTCAGAACTGCCAAGAAATTCAAATACTTCTTTTAATTGTTCACGAGAAAAATCAGTTTGAACCATGTAAGGTGTTAATGCTTGGACTAACAACGTACTTCCGGCTACATTGCGATTATGACACTCATCGCCCATATGCAAGGCTTGTGAAAGCATTAAGCGTAAATCAATGCCTTCTGGACAAAAAGTCATGGCATCATGAAGTAATGGACCTAAAACATCGCGCATCCAAATCAGGCGATCCACGACGGATTGATCATTTGCACCAAATCGTAAAACTTTCGCCAATTGTTCACTTAAATTAGTAAAAGCCGTGTTGCCGTACGTTTCATTTTTGATAATATGAACGTACATATTCGGAGAAGTCACGCCAGCCATAGAACCAACGGCATCATGTTCATGACAAGGAGAAAACGTAATTGCGCCAGAACGAGCAACCCGATCGGCATCAGCTAGATCTTTTGCTAATCCTTCAAAAACAAGCGCTCCTTGAACGGCACCTTTCATCGGTCCGCACATATTTTCATAAGTAATGGGTGGCCCAGCATGTAAAATGGTCGTTTCAGTCATATCGGGCATGACATTAATTGCTTTATCAAATCCTACTAAAATAGGTTTTGATTGAATAATGCGGGTAACCGCTTCTTCGTTGGCTTGTTGGATTTTTTCATAAAGTGTTGGATTTTTTAATTGATCCAATAATTTTAATAGCTCTGGGTCACCATTGGCTGGCGGTGCCCAATTTACTTGATGTGAAGGAATCCCTTGTTTTTTCATATCTTCATGTATAAAGTCAATGCCTACATTGATCGTATCTAAAGGCTGCTTAAAAAGATCATTTCTGCTCATGTTCGTTCGCTCCTTTTACAAAAGTTTTGGTGGCTTCGCAAAGTTGATGACTGCTGTCGACAACGAGAACCTCTAAATCTTCTAAAATTTTCCGCTGTTCATGAATAGCTTGTGGATCTTCTTCGGTCCCTAAAACATAGCCAATAATGGCTAACTCACGACCATCTGCTTTCGCTATTGCTTTGGCTTCCTTTAACGCCTCTGCTAACACACCAACGGGATTTTCGTGAGAACCATAACCTAATTCAAAATCTAACGCTAAAACTGCCACTTCAGGATCTTTGGCTTCTTGAAGAATGCGAGTAATCCGAGAAGTCGGATCGATCATTGGATGTGGGCGGCCTTCTGTGAAACGATCATCACCGAAATCAATCAATGTATGTGCTTGGCTGTGGTCAGGATTTGCTAATTGTCGTTCAGGAATTTTATGAATATTACTATAAACATCATCAGAGACTTCTGTTAAAGCATATAAAAGTTCATCACAAAGAGTGCCACCACAGAACAACCCACGAACAAATTTTTGAGAAGGGGCTTGTTGCTGTTGGATGGCTGTTAACGTTGCGCCTGTCGGATTTTGATAGAGGCTGTTTTCCGCTTCCTGTGTTTGACTAAATTGAATCACTTTTTGAACTGCATCCAGAGAAGAAGTAGCAAAAGTGACGTTGTCTATTTTTCGTTCCGTTTGTTCACTGCCGATAAAATAAATAACAACTGGTTTAGTTGAAACAGCTAATTTTTTTAAAATTTTCTCTGTTACTTCTGGAGCAGGCGGTTTAGAAATAAGCAAAATTGCCTTAGTTTGTTCGTCAGCCATTAAAGCATCCAGTCCGTCAAGCATCATCAGCCCACCAATTTCAGCAGACAAATCACGGCCGCCAGTACCAATTAATTGTGAAATCCCATAACCATATTTATGGATTTGGACACTAACTTCTTGGCTGCCTGTACCAGAAGCGCCGACAATTCCAATATCTCCTGAACGTACCTCGTTAGCAAAACATAACCCGACGCCATTAATAATCGCTGTTCCACAATCAGGGCCCATCACAAACAGTTCTTTTTCGTGTGCTTTTTGTTTTAACGCTAATTCCTCGTCAACCGTCACGTTATCACTAAAGAGCATGACGTGTTTTTGCTGATCTAAAGCTTTATGCGCTTCTCGTGCAGCAAATTTTCCATTGACAGAAATTACAACTAAGTTGGCATCAGGCTCTTCATGAAGGGCTGAATCTAACGTCTTATAGGTTACTTCAGAAGAAGCGGTTTTCTTTTTCTTCGTAAATAACTCGTCGACTTGCTGTAAAATTTCTTCTGAGTCCGCTTGGTCATCAAGATCTAAAACAATTAATAAATCGCCCGTTGTAACATGATCCAAGGCGGGTGTATATAAACCAACATTCCGAATCACTTCAAGATTCATGTCGGTTCCCATCCCAATCATTGCAGTTTTAACTCCAGCCAGTTCATTGGCTCGTGTTGAAATGGTCATTAAAGTAACTGAATCAAAATAGGCGTTCTCTTTAATTACTGTTTGAATTGTCATGATTATTCTCCTCACAAAATAGTTTTAAACCAAAAATAATGCCGCAAAGTATGTCGCTTCCTGAAGTTGAGCCCACCTCCTCTAAAGCTGAAACCGCTTGAGCCATTTCGTTTGTATTTCCACTTTCAATTGATAAAAAAACACGCTGAACTAGTTGAGAAAACCGCTCGTTCACTGCTTCATGGATTTCCGCATAACTGACCGCATTCGTTCGTTCCTTGGCTAGCACAGCCAGCTGTTGGAAATTCGAGGGAAGTTGCTGTAATGCAGAAAAACTAGCAAGTAATCCTGTGATAAAATCATCGCCAGTGGGGGTTAAACCAATCCCCAATCCCAAAATCTTCGTTAAACAATCAAGAGCTATTTTAAAAGATTTTTGCTCCCAAGCCTGTTGAAAATGAATCATTTCTTTTTGAATCTGGGTCCGACTATAAGAATCAAAAAGAAAGGTTGACGACGAAGCAGGAAAAAGCGCTTGCCAAGGATTGAAACGAGTTTGCTGAATATACGTTAAAAAAATAGCTATTTTTGTTTTACTGGGTGTTAAATAAAGTGGCGTTGGTTGCCAAATTTGGGCATCGGCTAGTGTTAATTGTCGTCGGCCTAACCGGATAAACAGGGGCTCAATTTGGACAGGTAAATCAGCGAAATGGCTAAGTTTTTTTTCATCGAGTATAATCGTGTTAGGTGCTATATGTTCGGGATGCGTTGAAATGGTCAAGAGAATTTCTTGGGTGTCTACATGACCATAATTAATAGCGTGCGTAAAACATTGCAAACTAGTCAATGTTTGATGAGGGAGTTTCGATAAAATCGTTTGGTCATAAGCTAAAATTTTTGTCATTCCAACGACCTCCTTTTTAATAGCGCTTTCACAACTTCATAATAAAAGAATCCAGCACGATAAACAATTGCTAAAAATGACATTGATTTACAAGTTTGAATGGACAATTTGTACATTGGGAGGATAAATGATGTTAAAAGTGAGTGATTTATTAACGTTAGAAGAATTACCTGGCATTACCTTAGTGGCAGGACATAAAAATCAGGACCAACCGATTTTAAAAGTCAATATTTTAGAAAATCCTGATATTTTAGATTGGCTAACAGCAGGTGAGCTGCTGTTAACGACAGGGTACATATTTAAAGATGATCGGAAATTACAGAAAAATTTTTTGAAAGAACTAGCCAAACACCATTGTGCTGCCTTAGGATTTAAAACCCAACGTTATTTTGAAGAAGTTCCACCAGACCTAATCAAATTAGCAGATGAAATGAACGTTCCTATTTTAGCAATTCCTTACAATTACACCTTTTCACAAATTGCTGATGTGTTGAAAAGTCGTGTCACGTTAGAACAATTTGACATGAATGCGCAAGAAACCGCATTGCATAATAAAATTTACCAAATCTTAGAAACGGGAAGTAGCAGTTTTCATTTGCTGCAGGATCTAGCAGAAACCATTCAAAATCCTGTCTTGTTATTGAATGACCACTTTGAAGGAGTTAATTTTTTTGACTTGCCTAAAAATCCAATTCGTATTTCTAGCATTTTAGAAGATAGACATGAAACCTCAGAGTTCCAAAAACAATTGCTGGAACAAAGTCATCCATTATTACGCTTTTATCAAGAACCGATTCATTTACAGTTGAAACTCCAGAACCAAGTGGTGCCAATTGAAATTTATCCAATTAAAAAGAAAAATGTTATTTTATATTATTTACTCGTCTGGAACACCTTGGCCCCATTACGACCAGTCGACGTGGCTCATTTTAAAATCACAGCTCATTACTTACTTTTACAATTGCAATTGGAATACTCACGGAAATTTGAAGAATACCAACAACGAAACGAATTATTTTTTAAGCTGATTGCGCATGAAAAAAGGGACCAAGCTGTTTTCCAACAATTTCAACAATATTATCGCTTGGCAATAGATAAGCCCTATGCGATTTTGCTAATTTCATTAACCTTAAATGAACGCCAAAGGCAAGAAAGAATGTCTATTTTAGGTAACCAGCTAAACCAAGTTATTTTAGGGGACAAACAAAAAATTGTTTGTATTGAAATTGACAGTTCCTTTGTCTTATTAGTTGAAAATCCACCTGAAAAAGAAGGCGATTATCTGAAAATGATGCAACGCCTAGCACAAAGTAGTATAAATCAGTTAATGAAAGTACAAGAAGATGTGGAACTTTTCCTAACAATAGGACCTAAGATTCAAGGTCTGACCCAGATTCATGAATCGTATCAACAAGCGATTGATGTTTTAACCTTTCAACGCCAATTCGTTGCAGAAAAACCTGAAATGAGGATTGCTTCCTACGCGAATTTTCATTTTAGACAGACACTACAACGTTATTTTTTAGAAGAAGGACAAGCAACCCTCAGAAACAAATATCTCCAACCATTGCAGAAAAGTGATCAACAGCAACATACCGACTTTGTCCATACACTGAATGTCTATTTTCAATCAAAACGAAACTTGTCTCAAACAGCCAAAAAGCTCTTTATTCATCGTAATACTTTGTTACAACGATTGGAGAAAATTGAACAGCTAGTGCTGTTGGATTTTGATAAGGAAGTGGACTTGTTGGCGCTGGAAGTGGCGTTGTTTGTGGGAACTTAAGAAGCAATATAAGTGGCGGTTTTTAATTTAATGGAATATATATAGCTAAAAGAAACGATTATACAAGAAGGATAATTTAATTAATAAAAAATGGAATCTTTTCATAACCTCAATTTTTTCAAAAAAATAATTCCTTCCCAAAATCTTCAAACACAAACCACTAACTATCTGCTACTATAAAAGAAACAACTATCATTTGGAGGAAGTATGCGTAACAGAAAAATGTGGACAATTATCGTCAGTGGGTTATTTTTAAGTAGTATCATCGCGGGAATTTCAGGAGCGTTTTTAATCATTGAAGGAGAGCTAACGACTCTGCTCTGGGAGGTGTTGCCAGCGCAAATGAAGTGGCCAATCCTCTATTATTTTGTCTTGTGTGTGCTAGGAGCGTTGGTATTGAGTTATCTGAAGAAACGCTTCGGGCAAGTACCACAAACGGCGCATGAGGCGCTGACAGAATTGAAGGCGAAACAATCGGTCGATTATTCAGGTGTGTTTAGAAATTTATTGGCCGCCTTGGTAATTTTAATTTTCGGAGCTGGTGTCGGTCCTGAAGCTGCATTGTTGGGAGCAATTATTTCGTTGTCAGTCTGGCAATCTGATAAGTTACGGTACCTTTATTTTCATTATGACGAGCAAGAACAGCAAACATTTTGGACAAAAATCCAGCGCTTGCTGCATCCGAAACAGTTTGTTCAGCGCTACGATACGAGGCTCGCTCCTTCGGATAAAAAGAAACTGAAACAAGTGATGAACGGGTTATTTATTGTGAACGGGTTGGTGGTGTTTACCTTTTTAATGAAATTGGTGGGACACCCATCGTTTATTACGAAGTTAGGAACTGGAAAAATTGAAATGGCTTCGTTATGGCTGATTTTACCCGCTTTATTAACTGCTTTTGTGATTGGTAACGCCTATCGATGGTTGAAAGCTGCTCTGGCTAAAATATGCCAACCGTTTGAAGGAAAGCAAAGCATACTGGTAAGTTTAGGCGCAGCCTGTATTTTTCTTTTTGTTATTTTAATGCCAAGATTACTATTTTCAGGACAATCTTTTATGCATTTAGTTCCTAGTTTTGGTAGTCAACAAGCCTGGTATATCTTGGTGGTCGCTGCGATAATGAAACTAGTATTTTTACAAGTTTGTTTACAGATAGGTTGGATAGGTGGCGATATTTTTCCCGTCGTTTTTTCAGCTATTTTAATCGGGTTTGCGGTCGCGCAATTTTTCCCAACAATTGACTCACTTTTTGTTGTCGCAATTTTTGCTACGAGTTTAACAACCCAGATTTTAGGGACGATTCTTGTACCAGGCATTTTTGTGGGGCTCTTTTTCCCAATCACGCTTTGGCCAGTTGTAGTCCTTGTGTTATTTGTACAATGGCTATTGAAAAATAAAATTATTAAGAGTAACTAGAAAAACGTCAAATCGACTTAGGGGATTAAGCCGATTTGACGTTTTTCTAATTAGAACACTCAAACCATAGTTGATAGTAATCTTGATGTTTTTTTGAAAGCAGATAGCGGCCCAATAGTTGATGGACTTGATAGCCTTGTTCTTTTAAGTAAATTAGATTTTTCTGAATTTGTTGTGGCTGCAACTGATTGCTACTTTCTTCTATACGAATCAGTTGACTATAGTAGCTTTTAGAAGCATCGAATTCCCAATGTAAGGCTAAAGGGAAAGCGGCGCTGTCTTTATTAGTCGTTGAAAAATGTTCAATAGTTTGTTCATCTGGTGATAAAACAAAGCCTAAAATACTTGGATCATTCAAGTAAAGCAAAAGATTTTCTGCTTTTGCAGGGTGGAAATAGTAAAGAGTTTTAAACGGCGGTATTTCTTCTTTCAAGACTTCCTCTTGTAGTTGGCTGACTTCTTCATATTTTTGTTGATAAGTGATTAAGTTTCTGTGAATTTGTTTTAACTGTGTAATGCGTTCTTCTAAATCTTGACGTGCATTTTCTAGTAATTTCTGGGTATCTGATAATGGATTGGTATATAAGTTTTTAATTTCTTTAATGGAAAAATTTAAGTCGCGATAAAACTTGATTTCACAGATAGCAATCAGCTGTTCTGTTGTGTATTGTCGATAATCATTTGTATCGCCTCGAACAGAATGAATCAACCGTTCTTTTTCCCAATAGCGCAATGTGGACTTAGGAATTTTCAACAAGGAAGCAATCGTTTCTAGCGAGTAAAGATGGTCTTGGTTCATCAGCATTCACCTCAATTTTAGTATAACACAAAATTAGTTTATAAAACCGCTTTACCTTGAAGTAACTTTAAGGTGTATACTCAACGTAAATTAGAAAGAGGAGAGAATTGTATGTTTGATAAGTTTCAACGTTTTTTAGAAAAGTTTATTGGTCCAATCGCTGAAAGAATGCAAAAAAGTAAGGTCATTCAAGCACTAACTAATGGGATGATGGCTGTTTTACCCGTTTCTTTAGGGGTTGCTTTTATCGCAATTGTAGGGAATTTTCCTATTCCAATTTGGCAAGAATTTTTAACATCCATTGGGTTAGCTCCAATCATTCAAGAAGTCATTGCTATGACCAGCGGCTTGTACGCTGTTTACATTGTTTGTACCATTGCGTATGAAACTGCGAAGATGGAAAAACAAAATCCCATCACTAGTGTTATTTTATCTTTGGCATTTTTCTTGATCTTGGTACCACAGTTTGCCGTTAAATTAGGTGGAGAAGAAACAATTGTCATTAAAACAGCATCAATTGGGACTGACGGGATTTTTGTAGCTATTCTAGTCGGTTTAGGTGTAACTATGTTATATAGTTATTTAATGAAAAAAGAATTTTTACGAATTAAATTACCTGATTCCGTTCCTACGATGGTGACAGATTCGTTAAGTCCAACCTTTGTAGCCATGATAATTTTTGTGGTAGCTTTATTAGTCAAAGCTATTTTCACATATACTGGTTCGGGGGATGCGATGAGCTTTTTAACCGAGTTAGTGAGTAAACCAATTGCATCATTAGGCCAATCACCAATGACGGTTATTGTAGTCTTTACACTAGCAAATCTATTATGGTTTTTTGGTATTCATCCAAGTCCAATTATTAATATTTTCTTTGCTGTGATGGCGCCAGTCTTTTTAGCTAATATTAATGCATTTATTGCTGGTCAAGTGTTGCCTTATCCAGAAATTATGTTTTTCTCTAGTATTATTATGGTTGGCGGAACTGGGAATACGATTGGTTTAGCCTTTTGTATGTTAAGAGCAAAATCAGAACGATACAAATCCCTTGGTAAATTAGGTGTTGTACCAAGTATTTTCAATATTAATGAGCCATTGATTTTCGGTGTTCCGATTATGCTGAACCCTATTTTCTTTATTCCGTTGGTAAGTTCAACAGCTGTCGGTGGTTTGGTGTTACATTTATTCTATAAAGTTGGTTTCTTAAATTACTATAATCCAACGGTTGAATTACCTTGGGTGACACCACCAGTTGTTGCAGAAACTTTCTATGGCGGCATTCGCTTTGGGTTGGCAATGATTGCTGTGGTAATTGCTCTGACGTTGTTATATTATCCGTTTTTCCGTATGGCTGATGAACGAGCAGTGAAAGAAGAGCAGACCTTAGCGACAGGAGAACAAGAAAATGAGTAGCAGTGAAAAAAAACAATTGAGCAGTATGCCAAATGATTTTTTGTGGGGTGGTGCAATTTCTGCTACTCAAGTAGAAGGTGCCTATAACCGTGACGGAAAAGGCTTGAGTAATTTAGATTTAGCTTTGCGTTGTAAAAAAGGGGAGAAACGTCAAATAACTCAACAAGTGGATGTAAATCAATACTATCCTTCTCATCGAGCGATTGGCTTTTATGAAAGTTATCAAAAAGATATCCAACTGTTCGCTGATATGGGATTTAAAAGTCTTCGATTTTCAATCCAATGGTCACGCATTTTTCCAACTGGAGAAGAGGAACGGCCTAATGAAGCAGGTTTATTATTTTATGAAAAAATTTTGGACGAGCTAGAGCGTCATCGAATCGAACCAATTATAACGATTTCACATTTTGATTTACCAGAAAATTTAGTGACAAAATATGGTTCGTGGAAAAATCGCCAAGTCATTACGTTCTATTTACGCTTTTGTGAAGCGCTATTTCAACGATTTAGTGATCGTGTCCGCTATTGGATTCCGTTTAATGAGATTAATGTTATTACGTATATGCCTTATTTTTCTACTGGGATTCATACAGAAAATTATCAAGAAATTTTCCAAATGGCGCATCATCAGTTAGTAGCAAGTGCAAAAGCGGTTCAATTAGGTCGGAAATATTCAAGCAACTATCGTTTTGCAACAATGCTTATGTATGGCCCGACTTATCCGCACAATTGTCACCCTGAATCTGTTTTTCAAGCAATGATGGATGATGAGGAAACCTATTATTTTGGTGATATTCAGATTCGAGGATATTATTCTCCGTGGGCTAAAAAAATGTTGGAGCAACTGGATGTCCAACTAGTTATTACAGAAGAAGATGAACAAGACCTACGAGAAGGTGTGGTGGACTTTGTTAGTATAAGTTATTATATGAGTTGGACTACTGCACCAGAAACAGCAGCAGGAAATATGGCAACAGGAGGGAAAAATCCCTTTTTAGAGCAATCTGAATGGGGCTGGCAAGTGGATCCACTGGGACTGCGGATTAGTTTAAATCGTTTGTATCAACGATATGAGAAAGAAATTATGATTGTTGAAAATGGCTTAGGAGCAGTTGATCATTGTTCAGAAAATGGTGAAATTTATGATGATTATCGCATTGATTATTTACAACAACATTTGCTGGCAGTGAAACAAGCGATTGTCTTAGATGGTGTGCCAGTAATTGGTTTTACCGTCTGGAGTGCCATCGACTCAATTAGTGCTTCAACTGGAGAAATTGGTAAAAGGTATGGTTTGATTTATGTAGATTTAGATGATGAAGGTCAGGGGACGCTGGCTCGAAAAAAGAAAGCCTCTTTTTATTGGTATCAAAAGATCATTGAGTCCAATGGTGCAGAGTTGTAAGCTCTATTTTCCGGAGTGGTATGATAAAATAACTGAACAACTAAACGCATGAACGAAACAACGTCTCTGACCAAGGACCTGGTCAGAGACGTTGTTTGTGTTTTTATTGATTTAAATCTGTTAATAGTAGCTCGTTAGAAACAGCAAAAGTAGTAACTTCTGTTAAAGCTGGATCCAAAGTGTATTTTGTAAATGAGGTAGTACTTTCTGGTTGGACATACATGGTTAGATTAGTCACATCATATCCTGACCAATAATGTGTGAAATCAGACAGAGAATTACTTTGACCTAAATGGCCAATCCCCCGAGGAATCATCACTGTTTGGAAGGCGCGATAGAGTTGCATAATCCCTTCAGAGCTATCAAATTCTTGGAGATTGTCAGAATAGTATAACGCACGAATGAAGCGTGACGGCGAAGTGAAGTCTCCTGGGATTCCTAGTAGTCCGTAAGAAGTCCCACCTTCAATTGGGTCAAGTGTTGCGCCTGATTTTAAAGTGTAAGGTTCTTTAATAGCGTAGTTGCGCATTCCGATATAGTTTCGTGCATTGGTTAAATGATAATTGTATTCTGGGCTGTTTGTGACTACGCCAATCGAATCATAAATGACGAACGCTCCGTTATCTGTTGGTTGCAAAACGATACTATTATTATTTTTATCATTAATGGTCCAGTGTAAGGTAAAATGAACTTCCCCCAATGAATCAAGTTGGAATTTTTGATCTAACAGGCCGATTTTTTCAAAAGCTACTTTTACTTCGTCAACGCTTTCAAAATTACTCAAAATATAAGCGAGAACTTCTTCTGCAATATGAGGTGTTAAACCACGATCTGCTAAACTTTCAGCAGGTGCTGTTGAAGATTCCATTAAATATTGAATATCACCAGATAAGCCGGCTTCGTTGATACCATCTGTGATAGCAAGGCTGACGGTTTTACCATCGTTCGCTGGTTGATCTGTGCCTGACATTGCTAGTCCCATAAAGGCATATTTTGCCGTCCAAGGATTTAGTTGGCTGTTTAGAACTGTACCTTTTGGAAATTGAGCAATTAGAGTAGGGATTTTTGGTGCAATTGGATCTTCGTTGCCAAAAAAGTCAAACGTAAAATCCATCGTACGTCCATAAAAAATATCATTTGTTTTGGAAATAATCTTGATGCCTGTACACATAATAGTTTCCCCCAATTAATGTAAGTTTGTGAAGCCTGTTTACTAGTTAAGCATATCATACTCTAGGAAACAGCGGTGGCTAAATTCCTAAAATATTAGACAATTTTGTCTAAATGAGGTGAAAAAAATTTTTTAGCGATTTCCTTCACAAAACACCTTATTATCTTTCCGAAAATATGATATCTTTAGAATGGAAATTTCATGAAAAGAGGATGCGAATGTTTAAAAAGTACACACAAATGATAAGGGATGAATTTAAAGGGTATAATCAAAAAAAATTGAAAAAAGATTTCTTGGCAGGTTTGACTGTCGCAGCCGTCGCGTTGCCGTTAGCGTTAGCGTTTGGGGTCTCTAGCGGCGCCACTGCAGCAGCTGGCATGATCACGGCGATTATCGCTGGAATTGTGATTGGGAGCCTTTCAGGTGGGTTTTATCAAATTTCAGGACCAACAGGTGCGATGGCAGCTATTTTAATGTCAATTGCGGCAGTGCATGGCATGCAAGGGATTTTGTTGGCCACCTTTTTGGCGGGAATTTTCTTGCTTTTGGCAGGGATTTTGCGCTTAGGGAGCTTGACTTCTTTTATTCCGTCACCGGTCATTACCGGGTTTACTTCAGGAATTGCTATTATTATTGCGTTGGGGCAGCTTGATAATTTCTTTGGGGTTCGTTCAGAAGGACACAATTTAATTGAGAAAATCAGCAGTTATCGTTCATTGGGCTTTGATTTAAGTATACCAACGACGGTTATATCGATTTTAGTGGTGCTTGGATTAGTGTTCTTTCCGAAAAAGTGGAATGCGATGATACCAGCTTCATTGGTGATGATTATTTTAGCTACTTTAGCAACAGTGGTTTTTCAACTGCCAGTGGCCACTGTAGGGAAAATTCCGACAAGTATTTTTAGTGATACACGTTTGGAACTTGGTTCACTTCAATTAAGTGCGTTTCAGGATATTTTGGTGCCTTCGATTAGCATTGCTATGTTAGGTATGATTGAAAGTTTGCTTTGTGGCGCTTCGGCTGGTCGCATGACAGGGAAACCATTAGACAGTAATCAGGAACTAGTGGCACAAGGAATTGGCAACTTAATTTTGCCATTTTTCGGTGGCGTGCCTGCGACGGCAGCGATTGCCCGCACGAGCGTAGTGATTAAATCTGGTACGCAAACACGTTTAGCGGGTATTTTTCATGCGGTCTTTTTATTGTTATCGATGTTGCTTTTATCGCCAGTCATGTCTAAAATTCCCATGCCTGCGTTAGCTGGTGTTTTAGTGGTGACAGCGTGGCGAATGAATGAATGGTCGGTGATTAAAGAATTCTTCCAGAAACGTTTCCACACAGCCTTATGTTTATTCTTTTTAACGATGGTAGCGACCGTTATTTTTGACTTGAGTTTAGCTATTGTTTTAGGGGTCTTAGCGGGTTGCCTGTTTTTCATTGCGAAAAGTGCCGTGATTACGATTAATGTCGAGGAAGTTGATTGGTCAAGAATGGGGCTAGTACCGACCGATTGTACGGAAAATTGGGTGGTGGTTTATTTGAGTGGCCCGTTATTTTTCATGTCTTCTGAACGATTGAAACAAACGTTACTGCAATTGGAAACAAAAAGTGGTGTAGTATTTTCAATGCGAGGAGTTCCTAGCATTGATAGTACGGCGTTAGATATTTTAGAAGAATTTTGTCTCGCAGCAGAAGGTCGCGGACAACAAGTTCAGTTTGCCGCTCTGCAACCAGAAGTTGAGAAAATGATTCGAACCATTCAAGGAAATCAAGAGAAAGAATACCATTTCTCAGTCGCAGAATTTTTACAAACGGTGCATGTTGCAGAACCATAATTCATTTTCAAATGAAATGTTCTATTTTCTATCGCGAGCTTAATGGGTGAAGAAATAAGAAAAATAAGTGGGGACTAAAACGAGTTTCTAGAGGAGTTCCTAAAAAATAATAAAGAGAAAACTTCTAAGTATGAAGTTTTCTCTTTATTATTTTTTTTGGTTATTTATTGAATTACTTCTAGCATAACGTCTTTTTGATCATCCGTAACATTGCCAGCGTAGTTAGGAGTGATTAAAGATATCGAACCATTTTTATTGTTGAATAAGTATAAAGTACCCGATCTATTTTGTTCATCGTTTGAAGAAATATTAGTTCCTAAAATTAACTCTGTATTTACTTTAACGGTGCGAATACTGTTATCGTCCGCTGAAAATATTCTAATCTCTTTTGTAGGAATTGTATTTATAGATAGCTCATATTTATTAATGGCTTCTTTCACTTGACCATTTTCAGCCCCGAACAATTTAGTTCGGAAGGTAGCAGTTGGTGTTGAATTTAAGTTTTCTAACGTAATTGAAGTTGGCACATTCATTCCTTTAAAATTAAATACGAGTGGGTTGTTTAAACTACTAAGATCGACAGCATAAGGTGTTGCTTCTAAAGAATTTGTTTCTTCGACATTTGTGGATACTTCATTTTTAGACTTTGACGAAGCCTGAGTGGTACTGGCACTTTCTGAAGCTTCTTTTAGTTTATTACTAGAGCTTGTTTCTGTGCTAGAACTGTAATGATTAGTACTGCTTTTTATTGATGTTGTATGATTGGTAGGATTTTCTTGTTTTTTAGGTTCATTCGCTTTTTGAGAACTACAACCTGTTAAAAAAATAACTAAAATAACACAAAATAATTTTTTCATACTATTCCTCCTATAGACGCTATAACTAATTTTATCTTACTTGTTAATATAACAAAAGGAATAATTATTTTACTTTTACGAATGCTCAAATTGTTTAAATCTGTAGTTTTTATACTTATTTTTGTTGCATTTGCAACAAAAATAAGTTAAAGTAATGACAATCATAAAATATTAGCGAAAGGAAGTGTCCTAGTGACAGATATTTTAAGAGAAATTGGCATGATTGCGCGGGCCTTAGATTCAATCAGTAATATCGAATTTAAGGAATTATCTTTAACACGAGGACAATATCTTTATTTGGTCAGGGTCTGTGAAAATCCTGGAATTATCCAAGAAAAGATCGCCGAACTGATTAAAGTTGATCGAACCACAGCGGCGCGGGCGATTAAGCGTTTGGAAGAACAAGGCTTCATTTATCGTCAAGAAGATGCAAGCAACAAAAAAATTAAGCGGATTTATGCCACAGAAAAAGGGAAAAACGTTTATCCAATCATTTTGCGCGAAAATCAACACTCGAATCAAGTTGCTTTGCAAGGTATGTCAGAAGTGGAAATTTCACAATTGGCAGAGTACTTAGTCCGGATGCGTAAAAATGTCAGCGAAGATTGGGAATTTGTCAAAAAAGGGAACACTCGAAATTATTAAGGAAAGGACGACTGATTGATGGGAGAAATAAAAAAATTAACAATAGAAGATGCACCAGCGTTACAAGAAATCAGCATTGAAACTTATACAGATACTTTCGGACCATATAATACCCCAGAAAATATGCAAGCCTATTTAGTAGAAGCCTACAATTTAGAAAAATTACAAAAGGAATTGGCTAATCCCCACTCTGACTTTTATTTTATCTTTGTCGATAATCAATTAGCTGGCTACATGAAATTAAATCGTGAGAAGGCACAAACGGAACCGATGGGGCCAGAAAAGCTCGAGGTTGAGCGATTGTATATTTTGCCTGCGTTTAAAGGAAAGAAGCTGGGAACACAATTGTTAGAACTGGCGGAAGAAAAAGCTCGTGAATTTGGTAAAAACGCACTGTGGCTAGGTGTCTGGGAACACAATGATGCGGCGCGGGCATTTTATAAAACGATTGGCTACCGCTATTACAGTCAACATTCGTTTTTTATGGGAGACGATGAACAGACGGATTTTATTTTGTTAAAGGAATTATAGTAGAGAAAAGTGAAAATAATCAAAAGGTGATTATTTTCACTTTTTTTATTTTTATATAAAAAAATTATATTTTTTTGTTTTTTAGGTTTCGTTTATCTTTAAAAGGCTCTTTATTTAAGTTTTTTGTTTATATAACATTTATTTGTTTTTTAAAACATAATTTTAAACCTTATTAAATTTATTGTTAGTGAAAAACATTTTGATTTTAGTTATCATTTTATTTATAATTGATTTAGTTTGATGTGGGTAAAAAAATGAAAAGGAGTGATGAGGAAATATGGTAAAAATTGCATCCAATCAAGGCACTGCCCAAAAGGCAATTGCCGGGATCAAGAATGTATCTGTGAATAAAAATCAAACATGTCATTTAGGAGAAAGCAATATTTCAAGCGTGAAAAAAGGGGTTAAAGTCAGTAATCAACTGCTCAATCAATTAGCAAAAGTAGTTAATGGTGTCAACGCACAAGCCAATAAATTCCCCAAATTAGCGGCAACGATGGCGGCTAGAGATAGCCAAACAACGTTTAAATAAGGAGAAACGATGGAAAAGGATACGAATGAAAAATTAAGAAGGAACTATGCGGAACAGATTGTCAAAAAAGAACGAGCGATGGATCAATTGTCGAAGGAAAAGAAGCAAATCCAAACCATTTTTGGTACACTAGAGTCTGAACTAACTAGAAATTTTCGCGAACTTGAGCAACTCAACGCAGAAGTGATTCATAAAGGCGGTAAGTCTACGCGTTGGGAGCAAGAGGAGCTCTCTGGAAAACAACGCTATTTAAAGGGCTTTTTACAACAACAGACACATGAATTAAGTCAAAGATACACAAAAGCAACCGCACAATCGAATGAAGAACGACTACAGCTCCAAAGAGAAAGGAGTCGGTTGTCATGGGATTAATCTACTCCAGTAGCGATTCTTCAGCAATGATGCGCGCGCTGTCCAGCAACCTAGCAGTTGCCCGAACAACCACCAGTGAGCTAACAGCAGGTTGTCAGCAACTAATCGCAGCTATCGACGGTCATACATTGTCTGGTGCTGCCTATAATGCGGGAAAAGGGCTATTTTCAGAATTAGTGATTCCGACGATTCATCGAATGACTGCCGCCGTTGATAATGTCCAAAGTGATTTGGCCAAATACAGCGCTGCGGATGCGTTTATTGCCAGTGAAGGTTTTTTAGATGAAGACAAACTCAAATTGAAAATAAAAATCATGAAAGCCAACCAACAATTATTGCACGATTCTGCTAGGGCAGTCGCCACGCTAGCCCATAGTCAGCCGATTCCAGGAATTTATGAACTCTTACAAAATGCCCAACGGACCTTTATTAAGATGGCAGAAAGCATGCAACAGGACATTGATAAGCTCCACAAGCAAAAACAAAAGCTCAATGAGTTTGACCGACAAACCAAAAACCTGTTCGCCACTAGCTTAGAGGAAATGCAGTTGGCGATGCAAGGGATCTTAGTCCTGAATGAAACAACTGTCAAAAGTAACGGCCTCTACACCTTGCCAAGTAGGGTTGATAAAAGTTACTTTACGGAAATCAAAAAAGATACTAAAAATGAAGTGACTGACAAACAGCTGTTAGCGGGTTGCACCATTCTTTATGTTCATGATAAAAAGAACGGTTTCAATTATTACATGCTAGAAAAGGACGGCTATTCCTACCGAATAGACGAGAAAAAACTATCAGGAAACTTGGCTTCTCTAGTAAAAAAATATGACTTAGATGTAGTAGAACTGACGTCAATGGAACTGACTACCCGAGTCAATAATCAGCAGAAAAAAGGCTATAATTGCTTTGAAAAAGATGACAGAGTTTTGGGATTAGGTCTCCTGTCAAAAGGTCAAGGAGTCATGGATGAAATCCAAGAGTCAGGTGTGTGGGATTCCCTGTGGATGTTAGGCTTAAGTACCGCAGCAATCCGAAGTACCCAGACATTTTCAAAAGAAACTGGTAGCACGGGTAATGTCTTAAAAGGAAGTAAGAATGGACAGGCTTATACTCTTGATCGGAATAAGAGTGCTGGAAATGCGGTTTATAAGAAAGTTAGTGGGGCTAAATCAGTTATTACTCCAGAAATGGAAGAGAAAATCCTTTGGGGACAAAGGAAAAATCCTACTAAGAATGAAATAATTGGTGGGCATTCTTCAAGTATTAACAATAACCATCCAAACTTTGCAACTGAAACTATCAAAATTAATCCTGATGGTACAAAAGACATCAAAATTGTTACCCAATTTCCAGATGGAAATCTTTCTAAAATAAAAAATAGTACAGTTTTTCCAAATGGATGGAGTGATACTAAAATTTTAGATAGTATTAAGAATGTTGGTAACTCACCTACAATAAGTGTTAGAGGACGAGACGGAGCAACATGGCATAGAACAATTGTTGATGGTGTAGAGATAGATGTAATTAAGCTAGGAGATAATATTGTAAGTGGATATCCAACAGGGAAAGTAAATGCACCGATTCCAGGAGGATTTACTAAATAGAGGAGGAGAAATTAATGTATGAAAAAGTAGATGAAGTTTTATCTGAGAATAGTTCAGACAATTACTTTTTTGATGATGAATTTTTGTATGTACAAGAATTATTAAGTGGATTTACAGAAAATGATTGGAAAGATTTAACTCATAATTTAAAGAATAAGGAAGAAAAGTATAAAATTAGGTTAGCCTATTGTATTGATGAGGAAACAGGTATTAATGGCTTCAATGTATTATTAGAATTGCTACATGAAAATGATGAGGTAGTTGAATATGCTTTAGATTCATTACGTTCATTTGATGGAGAACCATACAGAAATTTGATTATTTCAGACAAGGCAATAATCGGAAAAGCAGAAAATTTATTAAAAAATGCTAGTTTACCAGTAAAACGAATTTTGGAAGCATTTTTACAACAAAATAAATAAAAAAGGCACTTTAATATCTGATCAGCTTAGGTTAGTAAAGTCTTGACTAGTAAGCGCAATCTCACTAATCAAATTGCCAATAACTACCAAAAGCTAACTGTATATTCATTTATTGCACGATTCTGCTAGGGCAATCGCCACATTAGCCCATAGTCAGCCGATTCCAGGAATTTATGAACTCTTACAAAATGCCCAACGGACCTTTATTAAGATGGCTGATAGTATGCAACAAGACATTGACAAGCTCCACAAGCAAATACAAAAGCTCAATGAGTTTGATCGACAAACCAAAAACTTATTCGCCACTAGCTTAGAGGAAATGCATTAGAAACAAAGATTTCTGATAAAATCAGAAATCTTTGTTTATTTTTTTGATTAAAATTAAGCGTTTTTTTATTTTCAAAATGTTATTTTTTAAAACGTAAAAATTGAAAAAGAAGATTTTGAATCTGTGAAAAGTTGTCGATCTTGTGAGAAAACTCTTTTGTCAGTGTCTTTTTTCAGGATGGGTCTCTTCCTGAAAATCCACTTCAGTTTATCTGTTTTGTGTGTATTTGATTAAAAAATGTTGTGTTGGATTTCATTTAAATGTATAATTTATTTATGTAATTTTTAATAATAAGCGTATTTTAGCATTTGAAAAGAGAATTTGTACATAATATGTGAATAAAAAGATTTGTTTCTTACTTTCTAGAGTGAGAGGACGATATAAAAAAGGTTGCTATTTTTTCGTTCAAAGTGAACAAAGAATCGTTTGTTATTTAGTTGGGGTAACTAATGATTGTTGTTATAAAAAGCGCTTACAATTTGTGTGATGAGAGTAGTACGCATGTTTGTGCAAAAGTGACAAAAAAGAGAAGGTAGGGTGTTTTAATAGAAAAAATTTTTAATAAAAAGGAGAGTTTGTCGTGGAGAAAAATGTGTCTCAAGTAACAGCTCAAGAAGAAACAGCGATGAAAGCACGTGGCTACAATGAGGATTTGTTGCCAAGTAGCCCGAAACAACGGACAATGGGCGCGCGCAATTTTTTTACATTATGGATGGGTTCGATTCATAATATCCCGAATTATGCAGCAGTGGGCGGCTTTATTTTCTTAGGTTTATCGCCGCTGCAAGTTATGTTGGCAGTTGTGTTAAGCTCATTCATTGTAGCAACTTTCATGAATTTGAATGGCGTGGCTGGCTCTAAATATGGCATTCCTTTTGCGATGCACTTACAGTCTACTTACGGCAGTCTCGGGGCAAAACTGCCAGGGTTCTTAAGAGGATGTGTGGCCGCAATTGCTTGGTTTGGTCTGCAAACATTTACAGGATCGCTGGCTTTATTAATTATTCTCGGGAAATTTTGGCCGAACTTTTTAGAAATTGGTGGATCATTCCAGTTTTTTGGTCTCAGGCTACCTGAATTAATGGCGTTTACTCTTTTCTGGCTCTTAAATGTGGCAATAGGTTTCGGTGGTAGCAAAATTTTGAACCGGTTTACCGCCATTTTAAGTCCGTTGATTTATGTCGTTATTATTGGATTAACGATTTGGGCCATTCGAGTTGGGGGCGGTTTAACACCAATTTTGTCTTATCAAGTTTCTGGTGCGATTCGTTCAGTCAATCCACTTGTGGCGTATCTGATTATTTTTAACTCGGTTGTGGCCGTTTGGTCAGCGCCTGGTGCGAGTGTGGCGGATTTTACTAAGAATGCGCGCTCGACACGTGCTCAGGTTGTGGGGCAAACAGCAGGTTTAGTTGTTGGTTATGGGATTTTCGCTTTTTCCAGTGTGGTTATTCTGTTAGGTGGTTCGCTGTATTTTGGGATTCAAGAATGGAATATTTTAAACATTATTGATCGTTTAGATAATGTGGCGGTGGTGGCCTTAGCCATGTCGGTTTTCTTATTAACGACTATTTCAACGAATGCAACGGGGAACATCATTCCGGCAGGTTATCAATTGGCGGCGCTGTTTCCTAAAAAAATGACGTATAAAAAAGGCGTCATGATTGCCAGTGTTATTAGCTTTCTCATTATGCCTTGGAAACTGATGGAAAACGCCGATAGTATTTTTATTTTTCTGAACGCAATTGGGGCTGTTTTAGGACCAGTCGCTGGTGTGATGATTGCGAATTATTATTTTGTTCAAAAGCAACAAATTGATTTAAATGCTTTATACGTAGATAAACACAAAAAAGAGGAAGCCAATCCTTTTTACGGATTAAACAAGCCTGCATATGTCGCTACTATTCTGGCGTTGGTTCTTTCTTTAAGTGGTCAATTTATTCCACAGGTTAAAATCATTGCTGATATTTCGTGGTTTGTGGGCTTTGCCACAGGTTTTGTGCTGTACTTAGTGTTAAAAAAATGGACTTGGGATTCAAAAAAAGTGAAAGAAACAGCTTATCAGGAGGGAAAATAGATGCAAGCAGAGTTAGTGATTAAAAACGGGTTAGTTATTTTAGAAACTGGAGAAGTCATTACGGATGTCGCCGTTCAAGGAGGAAAAATCGTAGCGATTGGGCAAGACTTGTCAGGAGAACGTGTGATTGATGCGACGGGTTTAGTCGTTAGTCCTGGGATGGTGGATGCTCATGTTCATATTACCGATCCTGGTGGTGGTTACCGCGATGAATGGGAAGGGTATGTCACAGGAACGGCCGCTTGTGCCAAAGGGGGCGTGACGACCTTTATGGAAATGCCTTTAAATCAGATTCCAGCAACTGTGGATAAGACCTCTCTTGAGATCAAATACAAGGCAGGAGAAAATAAACTAAAAGTAGATGTAGGGTCATTTGGCGGCGTGGTCCCGACCAACTTGGCTGGCGGGATTCAGGAACTTGATGAAGGAGGCGTTTCCGGCTATAAATGCTTTTTAGGAACGTGCGGCGATCGTTCAATTGAAGGAGATTTTCAAAATGTCGACGATTATTCGCTATATGAAGGAATGAAACAAGTCGCCAAAACTGGCAAAGTGCTAGCAATCCATGCAGAAAATGCGCCAATTACGGATAAATTAGGCGCGTTAGCTTATCAAAATGGTGAAACGACTTTAGCGGCATATGTAGCTACACGTCCTGTGTTTACCGAAGTTGAAGCGATTCAAAAAGCCATTTTATTTGCCAAAGAAACAGGTTGTCGGATTCATATTTGTCATGTGGCTTGTCAAGAAGGCGTGGAAGAAGTTTTAAAAGCCCAAGCAGAAGGGGTAGATGTGACTTGTGAAACATGTACGCATTATTTATATTTTACCACGGATGAACTTGATGCCATTGGTCCAGTTGTCAAATGTTCACCGCCGATTCGTGACGCGGACCAACAAGCCGCATTATGGAACCACGTGCAAACAGGCGGCATCGCGTTTGTAACCTCTGACCATTCTCCTTGTACGCCAGACTTAAAAGATACAACGAATGCTTTTGAAGCTTGGGGCGGCATTTCTGGTGTTCAAAATAACGTCGATGTGTTATTCGATGAAGCCGTCCAAAAACGTGGTTTATCCTTGAAACAATTCGCGGATCTGATTGCAGCAAACCCAGCTGACCGTTATCACTTAGCACAAAAGGGCCGCATCAGCATTGGTAAGGATGCCGATTTTGTACTAATTAAACCTAATGCGCCGTATATCTTAAAAGCAGAAGATTTAGAATATCGAAATAAAATTAGTCCTTACATTGGTCGTGAAATTGGGGCCCAAGTGATTCAAACAATTTTAAGAGGCGAAACAATTTACGCACAAGAAACTGGAGTAACAGAGGTGTTTAACGGCGTATTTATCAAAAATTAAACACCTATTTTAGAAATGAAAAGGGACAGAAGTGTGATTGAATTAGCGCCTCTGTCCATGAGTTAGAGGATGTTCATTGGTTGTTTTGCACAAAAAAAGGCTTAATTTTGTTTGATAAGTACAATGAAGATAACTAGGGAAACGTTTACAATCAGAGTGTAATCAGTCAGGAGGTTTTGTGATGGACTTGGAAAAAGTTTTAAAACAAAGAATCGAAGAATTGTCAGCAATTGGGAGTGATCCTGCAGGAGGGATGACACGCTTACTTTATACAGATTCGTGGTTGGCAGCACAAAAGTATGTGCAAAGCCAAACTGAGGCGTTTGGACTGGAAACGCAATTTGACGAAGTCGGGAATCTGTTTTGTCGAGTGGCAGGAACGGAATTTCCTCAGGAAACGATTTTAACTGGGTCACATATCGACACAGTAGTTAATGGTGGGACCTTAGATGGTCAATATGGTGTTATTGCTTCCATGACGGCTGTTCAATATTTATTAGACAAATATGGGAAACCACGGCGTTCTTTAGAAGTGCTTTCCATGGCTGAAGAAGAAGGGAGTCGTTTTCCAACGGTTTTCTGGGGAAGCAAAAATGTCGTTGGTGAAGCCAAACGTGAAGAAGTAGTCGATATCTCTGACAACGAAGGTAAAAAGTTTGTTGATGAGATGCATCGCCAAGGCTTTGATTTTCGGCAGGAGCAAACTAGACGTGAGGACATTGAAGCATTTGTCGAAATTCATATTGAACAAGGCAATATTTTAGAGAACGAAAAGCTCCAAGTCGGTGTTGTTCATAGTATTGTAGGGCAACGTCGCTACACGGTTAACTTAAAAGGGCAAGCCAATCATGCAGGCACTACGCCAATGAGTTACCGTCATGATGCGGTATATGGCTTTGCTAAAATTTGTGCAGAAGCCATTGATCGTGCGAACGAAATTGGGGATCCGTTAGTTTTAACATTCGGCAAAGTTATTCCGAAACCCAATACAGTCAACGTGGTGCCTGGAGAAGTGGAATTTACAATTGACTGCCGTCATACCGACGCTGCTTTTTTACGACATTTTACCGGTGAATTAGAAGAACGGATGAAAACAATTGCTCAAGAATTAGGCTTGACGATTGCGATTGACCGCTGGATGGATGAAGCCCCTGTACCGATGAATCAAGCAATTGTAGAAGTTATTGAACAAAAAGCCAAAGAAGGCAAGTATCAGTATCGTATGATGCATAGTGGTGCTGGGCATGATTCGCAAATTATTGCGCCCCATTACCCGACAGCGATGATATTTGTGCCAAGTATTGGTGGGATTAGTCATAATCCAGCAGAAGCAACGGCATTTCCAGATTTGGTTGAAGGCGTCAAGCTTTTAGCAGATACCTTATATGAATTAGCGTATAAATAAGATAGAAAAGGAAGAATTGTGATGGGTTATAAAAATAATCGAGTTGGTTACCAAAAAGAATTGTTAACATCAAGAGCTGTGATAAAAAAAGACAATTACGCCATTATTCCCCATGATGGTTTGGTGCAAAATGCAGTACCTGGTTTTGAAAATGTCGATATTTCCATTTTGGGATCGCCTAAATTAGGTGCGACATTTGTGGATTACATTGCTACGTTTCATAAAAATGGTCAACAAACAACTGGTTTTGGTGGCGACGGGATCCAAACGTTGGTTTATGTCATTGACGGTCGTTTGCGCGTTTCAGATGGTCAAGAAACTCATGAACTTGAAGCCGGGGGCTACGCCTACTTTACGCCTGAAATGAAAATGTATTTAGCGAACGCACAGGAAGCGGACACAGAAGTTTTCTTATATAAAAAACGCTATCAGCCGTTGGCAGGCCATCAACCTTATAAAGTGGTTGGGTCAATTCATGACCAACAACCCGAAGAATATGAAGGAATGACAGACGTTTTACTTTGGAGTTTATTGCCGAAAGAGTTTGACTTTGATATGAATATGCATATCTTATCTTTTGAACCAGGCGCTAGTCATGCCTATATTGAAACGCATGTCCAAGAGCATGGTGCGTATTTAATTAGTGGCCAAGGGATGTACAATTTGGACAATGAATGGTATCCAGTGGAAAAAGGGGACTATATTTTCATGAGTGCCTATGTGCCACAAGCAGCCTATGCGGTTGGCCGTGAAGAACCGCTAATGTACGTTTATTCCAAAGATGCCAATCGTGAACCAGAATTATAAAGAAAAGCCGAATGTAAAGTAATGACCTCGGAACAATAGGATTTGAACACGCAGTGGTGAACGGTAGAGTCCTTTTTCTTGGTAGACGTTACTTTTATTCGGCTATTTTCCTGTTAATTATTTTCCTGAAAGTTCTAGCGCTACCCGTAAGAGTAAACTCGTCTCAGGCTCTTGGATAGAGGTGCCTAATAATTTTTCACATTGATTCATGCGATATTTAATGGTGTTTCTGTGTAGGTAAAGAGCGTTGGCCGTTTTAGTAATTTCGCAATTGAAATCTAAAAAAACTTTCAAGGTTTTTCGTAATTCTTGTAACGTCGGTTCCGTCGGATAGGCCAACTCTTTCAATTGTTGCTGGCAAAAGTATTCAACATCTTCAGTGCCAATCTTTTCAAAAAGTCCAGCTAGGCCTTTGGGATGGAACAATTGCACAGTCGCTGGTTTTTGAGCGTGTAAAGAAGCCTCTAATGTCGAGGAAGCTTCAATATAAGAATTAGGCAAATCTTCTAGGTTTTCATAAGCATTGCCTAAAGCAAAGCGAATGGTAATAGGCAAAGCCTGTTGCAAACGTTCAGCGAGGTTTTGCAAAATCATCAAATGGTCATTTTTTTTAGATTGAAAAATCAAGATACTTTTATTTTGATTTTTTAATTTAAACAAGGCGACATCTGGCAGGATTTCCGGCAATTGTTCTTTGAGCCATTGGAAAATTAGTTGCCCTTCCGCTTGCTGATAACGAATATGGGTTTCATTTTCTGGTTTAGTCACGCCGTAGACAATCGCTAATTGATAATAATCACTGTTGATTAAACGATAATTTTTCCAAAGTTCCAACCAATTTTGATGTTTACTCAGCGCTTCTTGATGTGTATCAAGCAAGCGGTCCAAAAAGTCTGTTTTGAGATGCTCAAAAGATTCAGCAATTTTCTGGTTTTTAAATAACATAAAAGTCAAAACTAAAATGGCCTGATCAATGGCAAATTCAGAAATAGGATAAGGAATCTGTTCAGGAGATAAGACCAATAAATAATAGGGAAAATAATCGTTCACACGAATTGGAAAGCCAGCTACTTGAATGTTTTCTTGTCGCTCATCCTGTAAACGAAAGATTTTCTTTTCTTGTGCCAATTGTTGAAAGTGGTCTTTTGATAATTGTTCGATGAAAAACTCCGCCGATTTTTGATTGCCATAAAAATAATTCGAGTGGGCAATCACCTGTTGCCAAGGACTTAATAAAATAATTGGCGCATTTAAAATTTTCGCAAATTCAGCGATGAAGCGCGTAGCATCAACATCTTGCATTAATAATGTTGAAAAACGCTTTTGTATGTCAAATGCTACAGACATCTGTTCGGTTTTGCTATCACGAAGATAGCCTACAATTTCATGCAACAACCCGCCTAGTGGCTGTGTGCTAGGAATTTTAATCAGGGGCAAATCAACGGCACTGGCATAGGCAACAATTTCTGGTGAAATTTCGTCAAGGAACCGCCCAACTTTGATTCCTAAAGCCGTACACTCTGCTTGTTTTAGCGAGTTAATAAAAGGTTTCAATTTTTCTTGATCATCTTTATAAATCATTGCCGTTGTTAAAATCATGACATTTTTAGGGATAAAATCAGCCACATCAGGTGTTTCCGTGATTTCTACACTTTCCAAGGGCTGTGTTAAGTTTGAGTGAGACGATAATAATTGTAAGTCAGAAAATCTTGGTAAAGCCAAGACCTCAGCTAATATTTTCATCACAACAACCTCCTTTTTTTATAGTATAGCGAAGAATAAAAAGGAGTACAAAAGATAGTTATTGAATATGTCTAAAAAACAAAGTCAAAATAGTGCAAATTGAACAATGAATTTCTGGGTTTTTCCAAAGATAATAAAAGAGAAGAATTAAAAATGAAGTGAGGGATTACTATGTATCAACAACCAAATTTTGTACGGCGAACAATCATGACGCCGGGACCAGTCGAAGCCCATCCATCGGTACTTCGTCAAATGGGTCAACCAATTTTAGGGCAATTTGATCCAGAATTTCTACAAATTATGGATGAAGTTCGGGAAATGATTAAAGTACCTTTTGCCACAAAGAATCAACAAGCCTTTGCCATTGATGGCACGTCACGTTCAGGCTTGGAAGCGGGGTTATTTGCGTTGATTGAGCCAGGCGACAAAGTGCTTGTGCCTGCGTATGGCCGGTTTGCTTATTTATTAGGTGAAATTTGCGAACGCGCCCGGGCCGAAGTCATTTATTTAGAAAAGGACTGGCTCGCACCGTTTGAACAAACAACGGTGATTGAAGCGATTAAAGAACATCAACCAAAAATTGTTGCGATGGTCCACGGCGAAACGGCGAATGCACAAATGCAACCACTGGATCAAATTGGCGCCTTTTGTCGGGAAAATGAAATTTTCTTTGTAGTAGATATGGTGGCGACTTACGGCGGTGTTGAAACAAAGGTCGATGATTGGAAGATTGATATTGCGGTAGCAGGCACTCAAAAATGTGTCAGCGTACCTTCAGGCCTTTCTTTAATTACCTACAACCAACGTGTAGCCGATTATCTAGCGGGCCGTTACCAAAAAGAGTTAGGGCTTGGCGCGGATGCGCGGAATGAACGGTTCATTCAAAGTAACTACTTGGATTTATCGCAATTAGAAAAATATTGGGGACCAGAGCGCTTAAATCACCATACAGAAGCGACTACAATGATTTATGGGCTACATGAAGGGCTGCGCTTGTTACTTCAAGAAGGCATGGAAAATGTCTACGCACGCCATCGGAAAAACGATCGTATTTTAGTTGAAAGTCTGCAAAAAATGGGCTTAGAAATTTTCGGAAAGTTAGACACAAAAACACCAACAGTCATTCCTGTGGTCATTCCAGAAGGAATTGATGGTGAAAAAGTGCGGAGCTTATTACTGGATCATTTTAAAGTTGAAATTGCCTCTTCCTTCGGTGATTTAAAAGGAAAAATTTGGCGGGTCGGTAATATGGGTTACAGCAGTCGCGAAGACAATGTGTTGCATTTTTTAAGTGCCTTTGAGACTGTATTGAAACACCAAGGCTATCAATTTGAAGGCGGTAGCGGTAGTACTCATGCATTGGCTGAGTATTTAAACTAAAAAAGAAGGTAGGACAAAGGTCACTACGTAAAAAAGCGTAGTGCTTTTGTTCCTTGTGAAACGTTAACCAAAAAAATGATTGGTGGAGGAAAAGAAAATGACAGACAAGACAAAAAGTTCGTTGGCTTATTGGAAAAAAATCGTTATTTTACTATGTATGGGCTGGGTAACAATCTGGATTTATCGTTCCGCGCTTTCTCCTGTTTATCCACAAATTCGCGCGTCTCTAAATGGTAACGCTTCCGATACGGCCCTAGGGTCCATTTCTAGCTTTTATTTTCTCGGTTACGTAGTCATGCAGATTCCTGCAGGCTTCTTGGTAGACAAAATTGGGAAAAAACGTGTATTAATTCCAGGCTTTATCTTGTTTGCGCTGGCAGCATTACTGATTGCCCAAGCCCAAACGATTGGAACAATTTACTTAGGTAGCTTATTGGCAGGCTTAGGATGTGGTTCTTTCTATGGCTCGGCTTACTCGTTGACGTCGCAAAACATTCCTCAAGCCAAAAAAAGTTTTGCAACAGCTATTGTCAACAGTGGTTCAGCAGTTGGTTCAGGTTTAGGGATGATTTTATCTAGTTATTTAGTTGCCCAAAAAGGATTACCTTGGCAAGTGATGATGTACATTTCCGCCTTTATGATTATTTGTATGTTAGTGGCTTTTCAAGTGATTATTCGCAATCATAAAGAAGACATGGCCTTGATTCAGCCAACCGTTGTTGATGAAAAAGATAACGAAGCGGTAAAAGAAAAAGTGCCCTTTAAAAAACTGTTTGCGCCACATATGCTATTTGCGTATATTTTATATTTTGGCACTTGTTATGCATATTATATGATTGTGACTTGGTTACCTAATTTTTTAAGTACCGAACGTGGTTTCCAAGGAGCAGCAATAGGGTTGTCCTCTTCGCTGGTCGCATTTGCCTCTATTCCAGGAGCGTTATTTTTTAGTCGGTTGGCGGATAAGTACATGCATAAAAAAGTTCAATTCATCGTTGTTTTAGAATTTTTAGCAACAGCCATGCTTTTGTTAACTGTACAAGTAAGTAATGCGACGTTGTTATTAATTGCTTTAATTATGTATGGGTTCTTAGGAAAATTAGCTGTAGAACCGATTATTATTTCTTGGCTAGGTGAAAATGCACCAAAAATTGGAATTGGCACTACTTTGGGCGTGTTTAACTTTTTCGGCATGATGTCATCTGTGATTGCCCCAGCTTTAACTGGGAAAATTTCTGACACAACGGGTTCGAAAGTCATGGGCTTTTATATTGCCGTCGTGATTTTACTAATTGGCACGATTCTTTTTATGCTTGTCAATTTAAAAAAACGCGGGGCAGATTCGTCTAATAAATAAAAAAACAACGCAAACTTATCTTTCGCTGAATAAGTTTGCGTTGTTTTACTTTTTGACAATCATATTAATCGCTTGTGCTAATCGCTCTTCTTGTTCTTTAGGGTCTTTTTCAGGATTTTCAAAGCAATGCTTTAAATTTTCCGCAACAATCATCCCCATTACGCGATCAATACTAGAACGGACCGCACTCAACTGAGTGATAATATCGATACACTCTTTTTCTTCATCAATCATTTTTTGAATTCCGCGAATTTGACCTTCTGTGCGGCGTAAACGATTCAGCACTTTCTTTTTTTCTTCAGTCATTTTGCCCCTCCTTAAGAGTAGTGATTGGTTTAAAATATACCTACACGAGGTATTTTTGTCAACTATCTTTTCTTTGAATCTAAAAATGGCAGAAATCTCTTCAGTTGACAAGTCTAACTTTTTCATGTTAAATATACCCCGTAAGGTATATAAGAGAAGGAGAACAAAATGTTATTTCAATTGTTTAAAAAAACGCCAAGTATTTCAACAAAAGAACTTCAGTCACGTTTATCTAAAGAGATAACGTTATTAGATGTCCGAACACCTAGCGAATACCGCGCAGGGCATATTCCACAAGCGATTAATGTCCCACTTAACAAAATTCCCGCCTACAACAAATCCGCTAACGAAGTCTATGTGATTTGCCAGTCCGGCATGCGCAGCAAAAATGCGGCCAAAATTTTAGCGAGAAAAAACTATCACGTGATTAACGTTCGTGGCGGGATGTCCCAATGGTTTGGTCAAATTAAAGGAGGAAAATAAATGAAAATTGTAATTATCGGAGGCGTGGCTGGTGGCATGTCAGCAGCGACACGTTTACGTCGCTTAATGGAAGATGCTGAAATTGTTGTCATGGAAAAAGGCCCTTTTGTTTCATTTGCAAACTGTGGTTTGCCTTACTACGTTTCTGGCGAAATCGCAGAAAGAGAGCAACTGCTTGTTCAAAAACCCGAAGCGTTAAAGGCACGGTTTAATTTAGATGTTCGTCCTCACCATGAAGTCGTGTCTATTGATCCAATAGAAAAAGTGATCACAGTGAAACATGAAACAGAAATTTTAACAGAACACTATGACAAATTAATTTTATCACCAGGGGCGAAACCTTTTGTGCCACCAATTACAGGATTGGCAGAAGCCAAAAATGTTTTTTCATTAAGAAATGTTCCTGATTTAGATCAAATTATGACAGCCTTGACACCAGAAACAAAACGAGCCGTCGTGATTGGCGCAGGCTTCATTGGCTTGGAAATGGCAGAAAACTTGCAAAAACGCGGATTAGAAGTCACTCTCGTGGAAAAAGCGCCTCATGTTTTACCGCCATTAGACGAAGAAATGGCCGCTTTTGTCAAAGCTGAATTAAGCAAAAACAATGTTCAAGTAATTACGGGACAATCTGCGGTTGCTTTTGAAGAAGAAGGGCAAGTGATTCGCTTAGAAGACGGTCAAACATTAGCTTCTGATTTAACCATTTTGTCGGTGGGGGTCCAACCAGAAAATACCTTAGCAGTTGAAGCAGGTGTAGCAACTGGTTTACGTGGCGGTATTGTTGTTGATGAACACTATCAAACGAATCAACCCGATATTTATGCGGTTGGGGATGCTATTGTAGTGAAACAACAAATCACTCAAGAAGATGCGCTGATTTCTTTAGCTTCTCCCGCCAATCGCCAAGGACGTCAAGTAGCGGATGTGATTGCTGGATTAGAGAGAAAAAATCAAGGAAGCATTGGGACCGCCATTGTGCGAGTCTTTGATTTAACCGCTGCTTCAACTGGTTTAAGCGAACGGGCTGCTAAAGCTGCTGGACTAACAACAGCTGTTGTGCATATCAGTGGAAAAGACCATGCGGGGTATTATCCTGGCGCAACAGATCTTCAGTTAAAATTAGTTTTCCATCCTACGACAGGGGAAATTTATGGCGCACAAGGAATTGGGGCAAAGGGCGTAGATAAGCGGATTGATATTCTTGCGACCGCTATTAAAGGACAGTTAACTATTTTTGATTTACCTGAATTAGAGTTTACCTATGCGCCGCCGTTTGGTTCAGCGAAAGATCCCGTGAACATGTTAGGCTATGCAGCGATGAACCTTGTAGAAGGATTGAGTGAAAACGTTCAATGGTATGAGTTATCCAACGAATTAGCTAAGGGGGCTGTTTTATTAGATGTCCGTAATCCCGCCGAACGAGCCAATGGTCAATTTAAAAATGCTGTGTCTATTCATTTAAATGAGTTAAGAGAACGTTTGGAGGAATTAGACAAGTCAACGGAGTACATTGTTAGTTGTCACAGCGGTTTGCGTAGTTATATTGCAGAACGGATGCTAAAACAAGCAGGCATCTCAGCCAAAAATTTAGATGGTGCTTTTGCGCTATATCGAATGGTAAAACCGGAGGAACTAGAAAATGTATAACACGATTGGCATGCCTGAATTTTATCAGGAAGCAAAACGAAAAAAATTACCGATTATTGATGTACGAGAAGAAATGGAATATCAACTGGGGCATGTCCCTCAGGCCATCAACTTACCTTTAAGTACTTTAACCGAAAATTATCAGCAATTAGATAAAAACCAACCCTATTATCTGATTTGTCAAATGGGATCGCGCTCCGCACAAGCGTGTGCGTTTCTCAGTCAACAAGGGTATCAAGTAACCAATGTTCTAGGTGGTACATCTGGCTGGTTGGGTCAATTAGAACAATAAAATAACAAAAAACGTTTATCCTTTTACACAGGATAAACGTTTTTTGTTAGATAAAGATGTGTCAAAACTGTAAGAGGAATGATAGGAAGATGAAGGGACCGGTTTTTTTATTCATTATATACTAAATAAAATGACAAACTCGTCAACAGAAATCAAGGAGGAACAAATAAATGAAAAAGTCAGGCCAGAAGAAGCGAAATAAAAAAGTGTGGTTCGGTATTGGTGCCGCAGTGGTCGTCGTCGGATTTATCGGAGCAAAAACAGTTTTTTCTTCAAAAGAAGTTGAACCTGAATACACAACGTATACCATTACAGAAATGGCCTCATTAAAATTAGATGGTCAAGTGAGTTTTCTAGATACTCGGGATATTTTCTTTGATCCTTCTTTAGGAAAAATTGCCGAAATAAATGTTGAAAATGGTAAAGAAGTCAAGAAAGATAGTCCATTGTTAACGTACAATAACTCAGACATCCAAGCCACAGAAACAGAACAAGCGAATGCCGTTAATCGGAATAATCTTCAAGTTCAACAAGCACAAGAGAACGTTAACTTAGCCACTCAAAAATACAATGAAGTCTTAAACAAAGTTGCTGCAGCCAAGCAAAAATTAAACACCGCAAAAGAGGCTGAAGAGAAAGAAACACTAAATGCGGAAATTCAGCAATTGAATGAAGCCGTTAGTGCTGCGAATAGTGAAGTCGCCCAAGCTAACCAAGCCCTTCAATTAGCCAACAGTGATGCCGTCGGAGCAGCAAACACGCTTGAACAAACACGTGGCAAAGTCAACACAGTCGTTACAGCACCAATTGATGGCCAAGTCACTGTTGATGCTAGTGCCATGAGTAGTACCGACAAACCAGTCATTAAAATTGCAACACAAAAGAAAAATATTCAAGGAAAAGTAACCGAGTATGATTACGATAAATTACAGACAGGGGAAGAAGTAACAGTGACGACCGTTGGTTCAGGTAAATCAGCACCAGGCAAAATTGTTTCCATTGCGCAAACCCCAATAGCTAAAAATGAAGGCAATCCAGTAGTGAGTTATCAATTTACAGTAGAAGGTGATTTTCCTTGGGCAGAAGGCTTGTCTACTAGCATCGCTGTGCCGCAAAAACAAATGATTATACCGACAGCAGCAATCCAAAAAGAAGGCGAAAAAGAATTTGTCTATGTTTACAAAGCGGGCAAAGCGAAAAAAACACCGATTGAAACAGAAACAAATTTAGGTCGTAAAGTTGTCAAAAGTGGCTTGAACTGGAAAGACCAAGTGATTGCCAATCCCAATAAAGAATTAAAAGATAATCAAGATGTTCAGGTAGCTGCCAATGATTAAGCTATCCCATATTCATAAATATTATTATTCCGAAGAAGAAACACTGCATGTGTTAGATGATATTAACCTCCAAGTAGATGCTGGAGAATTTTTAGCGATTATGGGTCCTTCTGGTTCTGGGAAATCGACTTTGATTAATTTGCTAGGCTTTATTGATAAAAAGTTTGAAGGAACGTATTTATTTGAAGACCGTGAAATTGGCGACTTTTCTGATAAGGAACTATCCCGAATTAGAAATGAAGCAGTCGGCTTTGTCTTTCAGAATTTTAGTTTAATTGAAACACTAACAGTTGAAGAAAACATTGAATTACCTCTTTTATATAGTGGGTTAACCCCAAAAGAAGCCAAAGATCGTGTCCACGAAGTTCTGACAAAAGTCGGCTTGCCAGATAAAGGCAAGAAGCATCCAAAACAACTTTCGGGCGGACAACAACAACGTGTTGCCATTGCGCGTGCGATTGTCAATCGGCCAAGTTTTATTATTGCAGATGAACCAACTGGGGCTTTAGATAGTAAAACATCGGAAGAAATTTTAACGCTCTTTCAGCAATTAAACAATGAAGGTGTCACCATTATTTTAGTGACACATGATGAAGAAACAATTGAATACTGCAATCGTTTGATTAAAGTTCGTGATGGAAAGATTTTAGAGGAGGTGCTGACATGAAACGTTCAATTATTTGGAAAACCGCCTTCCGTTCCATTTTGAAAAATAAGCGACGCAGCTTGTTAACGATGCTAGGGATTGTCATCGGGATCGCTTCGGTGATTACCATCGTGGCTATCGGTAACGGCTTTAAAGAAGACATGGTCGATAAATTATCTGCTGAAAAACAAAAAGAAAATGTGAAAAAGATTTCTTTTTCGGCTTACAACACTTCGGATATGTTTAGTGACCAAGCGATGTTTACCGACAATGATTTAGGGGTCGTGCGCATGGTTCCTGGCGTAGAAAAAATTGATTTTGATCAAAGAGAAGTTGATGGCGCCCAAAAAGGTACACTGAATTTTCAAGCAGGACCGAAAAATCTTTCCGTAACCTATGAACTTGCCAACAAAACCACCAAAGAATTGTTGGCGGGACGCCAACTGAATGATGGAGACAATGCAAAAATGGATAAAACAGTGGTGGTGGATGAACTGGTTGCCAAAGAACTCTACCAAGACCCGACTGCAGCAGTTAATCGAACTTTTCCATATAAAGAGCAACTTTTTACCATTGTTGGCGTGACAACCAATACCAGCGGTGCCATTGGTCCAGGTAATGATGACTCATTACTTTATTTTCCAAAAAAGACCTATGAACATTATTTCGGCAAGCTAAAAGATACATCTACGTTGAAGCTAACAGTGGCACCTGGCTACCAACCAGATCAAGTATTGAAAGAAACAATAAAAACTCTCTCTCAACAAGGAACCATGAAAAACAGCGGGACGTATCAAGAATATAATGTTAAAGATACCATCAAAGAAATGGGCTCTTTATTAAATAATTTAACCTTGTTTATTTCCGCAATTGCGGCTATTTCACTGGTAATTGCTGGGGTCGGCGTTATGAATATGATGTACATTTCGGTCTCAGAACGGATTAAGGAAATTGGTATCCGACGTGCATTGGGCGGGACAGCCAGTGATATTAAAAAGCAATTCTTAACAGAAGGGATTGCCTTGACCTTAATCGGCGGAATTACTGGTTATCTTTTAGGAATGATTATTGCCTACTTAGCCTCAATGGCACTACCGTTTTCTGTTCGACCAGATTTAATGACCGTTTCATTAGCCATTGGGATTTCTGTCTTTATCGGGGTTGTATTTAGCTATTTCCCTGCCTCGGCAGCTTCAAAAAAAGACTTAATCGATATTATGAAATAAATATAAATAGCAAAGAAACAGCCATTTTTGGCTGTTTTTTTTAGTGAAAGTAGAAAAAAATCCAAAGATTTCAAGAGAAAGTAGCTAACAAACGTCAAAAGGTTGATATTAGCTACCAACCTTTTGACGTTTGTCAGCTAAATAAAAAAGAAAAAAATTAAAAAAATAGCACGTTGAGGATTAAATAACAAACATTTTTTAAATAAGACTATTGGAAATCCTTTATAAATAGGGGATTACAGGAATGACTGTTAATGACTGATTTGCTTGTAAATTTCTAAATTTTAATTCGAAAAAATTCCAGTATACTAAATATATCAAAACAAAACACGAAAATTGAGAAAATTTTGAACCAAAAAAGAATTAAGGAGGAATCAAGAATGAAAATAATGGTCATCACAAAAAATATTTTATCAGAAACTGCTTTTCAAAACCGCTTACAGCATTTAGATCACCAAGTTTTTTGTACGACGTGTCTGATTGGTGAAATTAAGGAAAGTCATTTGTTTTATCGAAAATTTGATGCCATCATTCTCAGCGAAACGATTCCTCGCAAAGAACAATATTTATATCTAAAGGAATTAGCCAGAGTTAAAACGCCGTTGTTTCTTCGCTCGGAAGACATTCCTACCTCGGAAGAATTGAGCATTAGCTATCAATATGGCATTCTCAATTGGTTACGATTGGATGCGACTTTGGATACATTAAGAGAAAATCTCCTTTTGGCAGAATTAAATAAACCCATCCAACGAGAAGATGAAAAGTTAGATGTAGAGGGGATAAAGCTAACAGCCGCAGAACGTGCACTACTGGCTGTCTTGTATAGTACGCCAAAAGAACACTTACCAATGGAACGCCTTTGTAAATTAATATATGACACAGAAGAAACAGCCAATAATCGAAAAAAAATGACCAAACAGCTGACAAAATTAAATAAAAAAATTCAAGTAGGGGGCTTTAAAAAACAAGGTATCCAAAATACACGGTATAAAGGCTACAAACTGCATCCGCAGTTGCTTCCTTACATTGGCGAATTATTTACTTAAATTAGAGAAGCACTTGACGAATGAAAATCACCATCACAGGATGACCCCTAAAAACCATGCTATACTAATAAGGAATAGTATAGGAGGTGGGTCTGTATGAAAGACGGACTATATTGGGTACAACAATTAAAAGAACAGAAAGTAAGTCACACAGAACTCTTAAAGGATATTGAGAAAAAAGTCCAAAAGTTAAATCCAAAGATCAATGGCTTTGTAACCTTTGACAGCCAAAAAGCAGAAGCAACTTATCAAAAAAATAAACAGCAGGACACACTATTTGCTGGTTTGCCATTTCCTTTGAAAATGTTAGGCCAAGAAAAAGCGGGGTGGTCAGCAACGGCTGGCTCGCAACTTTTTAAAAATAGTACTGCAACAACGACTTCTAACTTTGTCAAACAAGCAGAAACGATTGGCTTGATGCCTTTAGGACAAACCAACGCTCCAGAGTTTGGCTTTAAAAATATTACGGACCCTGCGCTTTACGGGCCAGCCCGCAATCCTTGGAACCTGGAACATTCGCCAGGCGGTTCCAGTGGCGGCGCTGCCGCAGTTGTCGCTAGCGGGATTGTTCCTATAGCCGGCGCTAGCGATGGCGGTGGCTCCATCCGAATTCCCGCCTCTTTTAGTGGCTTAATTGGCTTAAAACCTAGCCGTGGCTCCATGCCTGTCGGCCCTGAAGGCTGGCGAGGCTGGCAAGGTGCCTCGATTGACTTTGCGTTGACTATTTCTATGAGAGACACCAAAGCGTTATTCTATGGCCTACGTGGTAGCCACAGTGGCGCCCCCTACCAAGCGCCCTTGGCAGAATGGCAAACACACCCTAAAAAACAACGGCTAAAAATTGCTCTGTGTACCGCTTCGCCTATCGGCTCAATGATTTCGCCAGAAGCAACACTAGCGGCGAAACAAGCGGCTGATTTTCTGGCAGCCGCTGGCCATGAAATCATTGAGATTCCTTATCCAGTCGATGGTGCAGCGCTGATTCGCTCCTATTATCAAATGAACGGCGCAGAAACTACAGCGATGATGAACAGCATTCAACAGGGGCTCGGGCGCCCAATTCGTAAAGAAGAAATCGAATCTTTTTCATGGACCATGCATCAATTTGGCCAAAAGATTCCAGCAGCCACCTATGTTCATTCATTACAGTTGTGGGATCAAGCAGCAGTAACGATGGAAGAACTTTTTCAAAAATTTGATCTGTTTTTATCACCAACAACGGCTTTTTCAGCACCAAAAATTAACGAAGATTTGCAAAGTGAGCACATTCGTCAACGAATGGAGCAAGCAGCAGAATTAACAGAAGCAGAGTTAGCTGAATTAATCTATGATTATTTTGATAAAAGTTTACAGATAACACCGTATACTCAACTAGCTAACTTGACAGGACAACCAGCCATCAGCTTGCCCACACATGTTACGGCAACGGGGTTACCCTTAGGCATTCAATTGCTGGCTGCTCGTGGACGTGAAGATCTCTTATTCCAAGTAGGCGAACAGTTTGAGCAAGAAGGCAAATTTAAATTACCAGAAAGTTACCGCTAAATAGGGTGTTATTGTGACCAAATTTCAGATAAAATAGACACAAGACAAAAAACTGAGGT
This sequence comes from Enterococcus sp. AZ104, assembly GCF_050546705.1. Lineage (NCBI taxonomy): Bacteria > Bacillati > Bacillota > Bacilli > Lactobacillales > Enterococcaceae > Enterococcus > Enterococcus sp. AZ104. The sequence goes on along the minus strand of NZ_CP172952.1, from coordinate 2,408,759 downwards.
GGAAAAATGCTGTACGTAGTGAGACATGGTGAAACAGATTATAATGTGGCCCGTAGAATTTGTGGTCATGCGGAAGCGCAATTGACCGAAAAAGGCTATCAACAAGCAGAATTGGTAGCTGAAAAAATTGCCAAACAAGGAATTCAAATCGACCGTTTACTGGCGTCGCCTTTAAAAAGGGCGCAAGAAACAGCCCGTAAAATTGCAGAACGAAATCAATTGACGATTGAAACAGAACCTCGTTTAATTGAGATGAATTTTGGCATTTATGATGGTGAACCGATTGAAACAACGGCTTTCCAAGAAAATCGTTCTGAGATTTCCTTGCCGTTTCCAGAAGGGGAATCAGTCCTAGATGTCGCGGGTCGAATTTATCCCCTGATTGAGGAAGCCTTGGCTTCAGAGGAAACTTACCTATTTGTTTGCCACAATGCGGTTATGCGAGTCATTGATAACTACTTCAATGGTAAAAAAATCCAAGATTTCTTGGACTTTCATTGTGAAAATACACAACTTGTACAATACGGAGAATAAAAATCAAGTCTTTAATCTTTTGGTTAAAGACTTGATTTTTTTTATGGTAAATAAGAAACCGCTTCCGTTTTAATGTATAATAAATTAACTTTTGGATCAAAAAAGAAATGGGGAAAAGACTATGAGAATTGATAATATTCATCAAGCGTTAAAACAGTTTCACGTACAAAATCCAAGTAGCAAAGAAACCTTGTTGCCCGCAACGGCTTCGCAATTAAGTCAGACCTCTGGCTATACCCGAACCGCTGTTAGTGAAGAGCTTTCAGAATTAGTGAGAAAAGACCAAGTCGTTAAAGTTAAATCAAGACCGGTGTTATTTTTTGATAAAGACTACTTAGAGGAACAGTTTCCTTTTTTTAAAAGTAGCACGTGCTACGATTCCCTCGCTTCGCTGCAAGAGGACATTTATCAACAGACAGAACAGATACATAAGAAAAAGCAGCTACTGAAAATGAATCCATTTGCGAACGTAATTGGTTTTGATGGGAGCTTAGCAGACGCCATCAAGAAGTTGAAAGCCGCTATTTTATATCCGCCTAATGGCTTGAATATTTTACTTACTGGAGAATCTGGGGTGGGGAAAACCTTAATTGCGGAACAATTACACCAATTTTATCAAGTTAAAATGAACCAAGAAGTTCCGTTTATTTATTTTAATTGTGCAGAATATTTCAACAATCCAGAATTATTAACTTCGCATCTGTTTGGCTATAAAAAAGGCAGTTTTACTGGTGCCGTCAATGACCAAAAAGGCTTAGTGGAGTTGGCAGATGGCGGTTTTTTATTTTTAGATGAAGTCCATCGATTAACGAGCGAAGGCCAAGAAAAATTGTTTACAGTTTTGGATAAAGGGTATTTTACACGGATGGGCGAAGCCGAAAAACAAAGAAATGTATCGATAAAATTTATTTTTGCAACAACCGAAGCAGTCAATCAACATTTTTTGAAAACGTTTTCAAGAAGGATTCCTGTGACATTAGCCATTCCAGCTTTAGCCGAGCGCTCTTTGAAAGAAAAAATTCAATTGATTTTGTCCTTTTTCTTAGAAGAAAGTCAACGGATTCAAAAGAATATCCATATTCGTTATGAGGCGTTGAAACAATTAACGTTTACTCATTTTGAAGCCAACGTTGGCGAATTGAAAGCGGCGATTCAATTTATGAGCGCACAAGCCTATTTAGAAGTGTTCGATCAATTAACGGAAACTATTTGCATTGAAGCAAACGAGGGGACAGTCAAAGAGCAACCTGATGTAGAAAGTCTGCTGGCTTTTAATGAGTGGATACCTAACGATGGCCTCACGATTCAATACAACCATTTTTATTTAAGCAGTCAAGAGTTACTCAAATCGGAAAGTCTGAAAAATGATCGTTTTTATAATTTTCTATTGAAAGAATATGCGGATTTGAAAAAATTAACTCTTTCGACAGAGGATGCGCTAGCAATCATGCAAAACAAAGTCGAGCAACTTTATGATATGGATATTTTTGCTCAAGAACCGCTAGCCATAGAGGCCATTGACGAAACATTGCAGCCAAAAATTCAAGAAGCCATTGTCTTTTTTGAACAATTAATCCAAGAAAAATTGACAGAGGATTTCCAGAATATTTTAATTGTCCACCTTTATTCTGCTGTTTTTTATTCTGCACAAATGAATGAAACATTTTATTCAGATACCAAAAATATCTATTCTGGTAAAGTAACCCAGTATCAAGCTGCTAAGGCCATGGTGGACTTTCTACAAACGTTGTTTGGGATTTCTTTTGCTGATACGGAAATCCTCTTTTTTGATCTATTTATTCGTAAAGTCACAGCTAAAAAAAGAGCGCACTCAGATGAAGAAAACTGTGGCGTTATCGTCGTTGCACATGGTGCCGCGACGGCCAGTAGCATGGTTGAGTACACCAACCTTCTGTTTTCAACAACGGTCATGCGTGCAGTTGATATGCCGATTAATCAATCAGTGGAAGAAACATTAGAAAAAGTCCGTACAATTGTAAAGCAAAATCAGTATAAAAAAATTATTTTAATGGTGGACATCGGTTCCCTGGTTTACTTTGGTAATGCTATCAGTCAAACGTTTCAAATGGAAGTGCTGCTAATTAGCAATATCAATCTATTAACATTGCTAGAAGTGGCCCGAGAAGTCATTTATGAATCGACGGCGTTTGAGTATCTATTACCAGTCTTAAAAGAAAAAAATCATCGCGCCTTGATTTGCAGTAAAGGTCGCTTCAACGAGGCAAAAGTTCTCATTATTTTCTGTCTAACTGGCATGGGGACTGCTATTAAAATTGAACAGTTGTTACTAAAAACTTTTCCCAATGAATTACTAACGAATGTACGCATCATTACTTTAGAGAAAAGAGAAGTGGAAGACATTGATCGCTTGCATTCTTTTGTTCGGAAAGAAGAGAAAATCGTTGGTATCATTGGCACCGTAAAGACAGAAGTGCCAGATATTCCGTTTATTTCTTTACAAGATTTACTATCGAAGCGGGGCATTCAGCTAGTTTTCGAATTATTAGGCCATCATTTAGAAGAAAAACAAAACCAAGAGTTACTAAAAAAAGTTTCAGCTAAATATATTCAAGGATTATCAATCGAAGCTATTACAGACTTACTAACGGTTTTGAATCCGACAACCATTTCAATCGAATTAGCTAAGATTTATTCAGACATTTGCTTGCAAACTAAAATAAAAAGTGACGAAAAGATTTTACTTCGTTTTATCATTCATTGTGCTTGTATGTTAGAACGGCAATTGTTGAATCCAGAATATGACCCGACAGCTTATGAAGTGTCATATCGAGAGTTGCCAGAAGCTGTATCTGTCATAAAAATGGCGTTTCGACCGCTTGAAGTGTCCTATAATCTGTTGATTCCACCTTTGGAAGTGCGCTATATTTATGAATTGCTCTTTGAAAAGGCTTAATTCAAACGGAAATGAAAGTTGGCACACTTATTGCTTTTAATAAAATGATTAATTAGCAAAGGAGTTTGTTTATGGAAAATGAACCAATTTTACTTTTAACACACAATGGTTGGGGCTTGGAATTAGTCAAAAGCGTCCAGATGATTGTTGGAGAAGTCACAAATGTACATGAAGTTGCATTACAAGCAGAGGATTCACTGGGGGATTATTTAGAACGAGTCACAGAAAAAATTGACCAATTAACGTGGCACAACCAGTTGCTAATTTTAACAGATGTTAAAGGCGGCACACCTAGTAATGTTGCATTACGTTTATCAAAAGATTATGACCTCCTGATTGTGTCAGGATTATGCACATCGTTATTATTAGAATCCGTCATGAAACAAAGTGGTCCTGGATTTCGTTTACAAGATGCAGAGATGATTCAACAAGCAGCAGTAGACAGTTGTCAAATTTTAGAAATTCCAAAATAAGAAAGTACAGGTGAACAGAATGTCAAAAATCGTATTAACAAGAGTCGATAGCCGTTTAATCCATGGACAAGTAGTGACTAAATGGTTACAACAATCAGGTGCAAATGAAATTTTGGTAGTGAGTGATGAACTAGAGCAAGATGAATTTTTACAAAGTATTTATTTAATGGCGGCGCCTCCAGGGGTTTCTGTAGTAATTAAAGGGATTGAAAGTGCCAAAGAATATTGGGAATCGCAAGAAAAGGAAGAGAAAAAGGTGTTATTTTTAGTGCCAGATTTAACGACCTTAAAAGCGATGGTGGACCAAGAAATTATTAAAGAGGAGATTCAAGTTGGTGGCTTAGGTGGCGGACCAAATCGGAAAAATGTTTTAAAAAATATCAATTTATCTGAAGAAGATGTTGCAATTTTGACTGAACTTTTAACGAAGGGCATCCATGTTTTCTTCCAAGCGATTCCCGAAGAAAATCCCCTACCAATTCAAAAATTAATTGAAAAATATCAATCACTATAATCAGAGAAAAAGGAGAGAATCATATGGGCGTTTTAGGTGTTTCAATTATTATGGGACTTTATTATTGGTTTGCACGTTTGCGTTTTGGGTACACATTTTCAGGCATGCTGTCTCAGCCATTAGGTGCAGCGTTGGTGGCTGGTTTAGCAACAGGAAAACTTAGTGAAGCAATGGTTGTAGGTGCGGGGATTCAACTTGTTTATCTAGGAGTCACCTCCACACCGGGCGGCAATGTGCCTAGTGATCCGGCTTTAGCTTCAGCAATTGCGATTCCAATTGCTTTAGGTGTGGGAATGAATGCCGAGGCGGCTGTTGCACTAGCTGTTCCTTTTGGTGTGTTAGGCGTCTTTATGGATCAATTACGGCGGACCATCAATGCGACGTGGGTGCATATGGCTGATAAATATGCGGAAGAGTTAAATTATGGAGGGATTTACCGAGCTGCGTTTGTTTATCCAGCTTTAGCGGGATTTTTAATTCGCTTTCCTTTGGTTTTTGCGGCGAACTTTTTTGGTCAATCCGTGGTGAATAAAGTCTTAGAAGTTATCCCAGCATGGTTGATGCACGGCTTTGAAGTAATGGGTGGTATTTTACCAGCGTTAGGATTCGCCTTAACAATTATGGTAATTGGCAAGAAAAATTTGATTCCTTATTTTTTAATCGGTTTTGTTGCAGTAGTATATTTTGGCGCAGAAGTTATGGCCGTCGCTATTTTAGGAATCTGTATTGCCTTTTTAGTTAGAAACAAGGCATTGAGTGAGGAGGCAGCATAATGGAACAAATGACACAAGCAAATGAACAACAATTGGAACAGAAAAAAATTACTAAAAAAGAATTATCCAAAGCCTTTTGGATTTATCAACTAGGCTGTGAATTATCCAATTCTTATGAACGTCTTCAAAGTTTAGTTTTTTGTGCATCGATGATTCCTGCAATTAAAAAACTTTACGCAGACGATGAAGAACAACAAAAAGAAGCTCTGAAACGTCATTTGAATTTTTTTAATACTGAAGGAACAGTAGGGGCTTCCATTCAAGGGATTGCAATTGCTATGGAGGAAGAAAAATCCAATGGCGCAGCGATCTCTGATACGGCGATTACATCGATTAAAACTGGGCTGATGGGTCCGCTGGCTGGGATTGGTGATTCAATTATTTGGGCAGCATTAATGCCGTTAATCATTTCCATTTTTATTCCAATGGCTAAAGGAGGTAACGTGATTGGAAGTATCGGTCCGTTGGTTCTGTACACAGCCATTACATTATACATCAGTTGGACGTTAGTGAATAAGTCCTATACATTAGGGCGTAATTCAATCTTAAGTTTGTTAAAAGACGGCAAAATTAAGCAAGTCATTTATTCAGCAAATGTTTTAGGAATGATGATGATGGGCGCTTTAAGTGCGAGTTATGTTAAAATTGCTAGCCCGATGACGTTTAAAGTTACTGGCGGTGCCACGATTGTTTTACAAGATATTCTAGATCAAATTATGAAAGGGGTACTTCCTTTAGCAGCAGTCATGGCTATTTATTTCTTCATGGTAAAGAAAGGCCCACGTTACGGTATCATTATCGGCACGATTGTCTTAGTTAGTTTGGTCACTTCATTCTTTGGTTTGTTATAAAGGAGAAAATAATGAATAGTTACGAAAAATTCCACTTAAAAGAAGTCATCAATGCTTCTGGGAAAATGACCATTCTAGGTGTCTCCAAAGTTTCGGAGGCAGTCCTCGCGGCTCAACGATTCGGCGGCGAACATTTCTTTGAAATGAGTGAACTTAGTGTGCAAACAGGGGCCTTTTTAGCCAACTTGTTGAAGGTAGAAGATGCCCAAATCGTTTCCTCGGCTTCGGCGGGGATTGCCCAATCGGTGGCTGCCTTGATTGGAAAAGGCAGCTTGTACCACGCGTATCATCCCTATACAGAAAAAATTGAACAGCGGGAGATTGTTTTACCTAAAGGGCACAACGTGGACTACGGCACGCCTGTAGAGGTCATGGTAGCGCAAGGTGGCGGCCAAGTGGTGGAAGCTGGCTACGCCAACATGTGCAGTCCAGAACACGTGGAAATGATGATTTCTGAAAAAACAGCGGCCATTCTATACATCAAAAGCCATCATACCGTGCAAAAAAGTATGCTGACGGTGGCCGAAGCGGCCAAAGTGGCGCAACGCCACAAGGTGCCGCTAATTGTTGACGCGGCAGCAGAAGAAGATCTTTTCAAATACACTGAAGCAGGCGCTGATTTGGTGATTTACAGCGGCGCCAAAGCAATTGAAGGGCCAAGTGCCGGTTTAGTGGTCGGGAAAAAAGAATACATTGACTGGGTGCGCCTACAAGGAAAAGGCATTGGTCGAGCAATGAAAATTGGCAAAGACAATATCCTAGGCTTTACGCAAGCAGTGGAAGAATACTTGGCGCATGGCAGTGAATCAGGGGCTTCGATGCAAGAACGCTTAAAACCGTTTGTTGAAGCCATCAACAGCTTGTCATATTTAACCGCCAAAATTGTCCAAGATGGCGCTGGACGAGACATTTATCGCGCCAGTGTCAAAGTGGACGGCAGAAAAACTGCCAAGGAAGTCATCCAAGCATTAAAAGCAGAAAGTCCAGCTATTTATACGCGAGAATATCAAGCCAACAATGGCATCATTGAATTTGACATTCGTTCTGTCAATCAAGAAGAAATGAACAAAATCGTGCAACGATTACAAGAAATTATGGACACAAAGGAGAAATAAGTCATGTCATTAAAACCTAATTATTTAGAAGAACGCATTTGTTTAAACGTCTTAGCCAATTCAGTAGAAAATGCCCAAGCCTGTTATGAAGCAGCAGAAGGGCATGTTGTGTTAGGCGTCCTTTCAAAAAACTATGAAACCGATGAAGCAGCCATTGACGATATGAAAAAATACCAAGCAGCAACCAACAACGCTTTATCTGTCGGTTTAGGAGCTGGCGATCCTAATCAAAGTCAAATGGTGGCTCGCTTATCAGAAGTTTTACAACCGCAACACGTGAACCAAGTCTTCACAGGTGTCGGCGCTTCGCGGGCCTTACTTCGTCAAGACGAAACAGTGATTAATGGCTTGGTTTCACCCACAGGCAAAGTTGGCTATGTCAACATTGCGACAGGTCCGTTAAGCTCGGGTGCGCCAGCGGCGGAAGTGCCTATCGAAACCGCCATCAAATTGTTGAAAGACATGGGGGGCAGTTCCATTAAATATTTCCCGATGAAAGGCTTGGCTCACAAAGAAGAATACCAAGCAGTAGCAGCAGCTTGTGCCAAGTATGACTTTTATTTAGAGCCAACAGGGGGCATTGATTTAGAAAACTTTGAAGAAATTGTTCAAATTGCGGTGGATGCCGGCGTTAAAAAAATCATTCCTCATGTTTACAGCTCAATTATCGATCAAGAAACAGGGGACACTAGAACAGAAGACGTGAAAACGTTACTAACCATGATGAAAAACACATTGAATAAGTAAAGGGCCAATCTTTATTTGACTTTCTTCGCCAGATTTGCTACTCTCAAGTGGAGAATAAATAAAAACCAACAAATGAATGTGGGGTATTTTGGTGAGTGTCGTAGGTATCTAATTGATAAGTTGAATAACCAGTGAACCAAGCAAGGTTTATTTGGTGTGCTTAGAAAGTGATACCTGTCAGTCATCTCATTTACTAAATACCTCCTTTAAAAGAGGTTTCTTTAGTAACCTTTATCCAATGATAAAGAGGACAGCGGTAGAACGTTGTCCTCTTTTTTCTATAGAAACTGGTTTTTATTTAAAGGCGCCAGGTATTCTTTTCATGATAGAAAGGAAGAAAAAACAAATGAATCATGAAACCATTCAAAAATTACAATTTACAACAATTCTTAAAGAAGTTCAAACACGTGCGATTGGCGAGTATAGTAAAGAACGGTTGGCGAAAATGGTCCCTGCAACACGTTTAGAAACAGTGCAGTCCCGCTTAACGGAAACAACCGAGGCCCGCTTAATTATTGATAGCGGACAACACGTCCCTTTCATGGGCTTGAGCCAAATTACCCGCTTGCTTCAACAAGTGAAAAAAGGCTTAATCCTTACACCAAACGAATTGATTGAGGTGGCTGACTTTTTAAGAAGTAGTCAGCGAATCCAGAAGTTTTTTGAAAAAAATCAATACCAAACACCACGCCTATTTAGTTACAGTCAGCACTTAGCTGATTTCAGAGCAATCGAAGAACAAATTTATACGAAAATCCATAACCAAAAAGTTGCCACCGATGCTTCTCGACAACTTCGGAAAATCCGGCGTCAAATCAATGAATGCCAACAAGAAATTGAAACAAAAGTTACCAAATTTTTACGCAATAAAAATAATCAACTGTATATTCAAGAAAATATGATGGTGAAAAAAGGGGAACATTACACGGTACCAATCAAAGCTAGCTATAAAAATAAGGTTTCAGGCACAATCATTGAGCAATCCAATAAAGGACAAACGGTCTTTATTGAACCTGTAGCAATTAGTAAATTAAATGAACAATTGACACTCTTAAAAGCGGAAGAAACAGCGGAAGAATATCAAATTTTGGCAGAACTAACAGGGTTAATCAATGAGCAAGAACGACTAGTCGATCAAGCCGTCGATACAATGACCACCTTAGATATTATTTTTGCACGAGGAAAGTATAGTCGCGAAATTGGTGGGATTACGCCAAAAGTAAACAAAGAAGAACGCTTGCGCATTGTTCAAGGAAAACACCCTCTTTTATTAGAACACGCAGTACCATTGACGTTTTCTTTAGGAGCAGAGTATCGAGGACTTGTCATTACAGGTGCCAATGCTGGTGGTAAAACGGTTGTCTTGAAAACAGTTGGCTTATTGACTGTCATGACACAATTTGGGTTGCAAATTCCAGCACAAGCGGGCACAGAGATTCCAGTATTAGATGAAATTTTTGTCGATATTGGTGATCAGCAAAATCTGGAAAATGCGTTAAGCACTTTTTCTGGGCACATGAAAAATATTGCGGAAATGTTGCGTAACGTTAAGCGACACACGCTTGTTTTATTAGATGAAATTGGCAGTGGCACCGAGCCGAACGAAGGAGCTGGCTTAGCGATTGCTATCATGGAAACGATGTATCAAAAGGGAGCCTTGGTAGTTGCAACGACCCATTATGGTGAAATTAAACGTTTTGCCCAAGAGCATGACGATTTTGTGCCCGCCGCAATGGCCTTCGATCGTGAAACATTAACGCCCAAATATCAATTGAAAATTGGTGAAGTTGGCGATAGTCAGGCGCTTTGGATTGCACGTAAAATGAAGATGGAGCCACAGCTCATTGAAAAGGCGGCTCATTATATTCAGCGGAAAGAATACCCTACTAATCGAAGTCTATTTAAACCCCTGAAAGCAAAAGAAACGACCTTTGCCACGTTTGTAGAAGAAACACACCGTTATCAAAAAGGTGATCGTGTCCTATTGACAGAAATACAACAAATTGGGTTGGTTTTTACAGATGAGGGTGAACAAGAAATCCAAGTATTTGTGAATGATAAAATTGAAAATGTACCACGAAGACGGTTGAAATTACAAGCGAAAGCACAAGATCTATATCCGCAAGACTATGATTTAGAAAGTTTATTTACAGATTTCCATGAACGAAAGAAACTCAAAGATATTGAACGCGGCTCAAAAAAAGCGCAGAAACAATTACGCAAAGAGGCCGAAAAAAGAGCAGCAAGACGCGACAAATAGGGAACTTAACAGAAGCAATACAACAACTTAACACTTTGTTTACTTGTTATTTATCAGAAATCAACTAAGACTTGTTATAGTCAATGTATGGGTAGATATGAAGGAGGAAACAAGGAAATGAAGAAAAGAGCTTTGCTAGGGGTTACCTTATTAACATTCACAACATTAGCGGGTTGTACAAATTTATCTGAACAGAAAAGCGGCGAAAAACAAACAGAGGTTGCTGAAGCGAAGGCAACTGAATCCGAAAAAGCACCAGTAAAAAATGTTATTTTTATGATTGGAGATGGCATGGGGAATCCGTATACAACGGGCTATCGCTATTTCAAAGCCAATCACTCAGACAAGCGTGTTCCCCAAACAGCTTTTGATACCTATTTGGTCGGACAGCAAGCCACTTATCCAGAAGATGAAGAAGAGAATGTCACCGATTCAGCTTCCGCAGCGACAGCGATGGCTGCCGGAGTGAAAACCTATAATAATGCTATAGCACTCGATAATGACAAGTCCAAAACAGAAACAGTGCTGGAACGTGCGAAAAAAGTGGGGAAATCAACGGGTCTTGTAGCAACATCTGAAATAACACATGCAACCCCTGCTGCATATGGCGCACATAATGTTTCACGCAAAAATATGGCAGAAATCGCCGATGACTATTTTGATGATCAAATCGACGGACAACACAAAGTCGATGTGTTACTTGGCGGCGGCTCCGAATTATTTGCCCGGAAAGATCGTGATTTAGTCAAAGAATTTTCCCAAGCGGGTTATGGTCATGTCACAGACAAAAAGTCGTTAAATGAGAACCAAGACGACAAAATTTTAGGCTTGTTTGCACCAGGCGGGCTACCTAAAATGATTGACCGAACGGAAGAAGTCCCTTCATTAGCTGATATGACAGAAGCGGCTCTTCAACGGTTAGATAAAAATGAAAAAGGTTTCTTTTTAATGGTTGAAGGTAGTCAAATTGATTGGGCCGGGCATAGCAATGATATTGTTGGCGCGATGAGCGAAATGCAAGACTTCGAAGCGGCGTTTGAAAAGGCCATCGATTTTGCCAAAAAAGATGGTGAAACATTGGTGGTTACAACTGCAGATCATTCAACAGGTGGCTTGTCTTTAGGCAAAGGAGATCAATACAACTGGTTGACGGAGCCTTTACATGCGGCAAAACGCACGCCTGATTTCATGGCAGAAGAAATTATTAAAAATGGTAATGTGGAAAAAACAGTGACTGAGTATATTGATTTTCAATTAAGTGAGGCTGAATTGAAAGCAGTGAAAACAGCGGCGGAGTCAAAAGATGTTGAAAAAATCGCTCAGGCATTAAGAAAGATTTTTGATGAACGTTCGAATACTGGTTGGACTACTGGCGGACACACAGGAGAAGATGTAAATGTCTATGCTTATGGCCCACAAGCAGAAGCTTTTTCAGGACAAATTGATAATACAGACCAAGCGAAGATTATTTTTGGCTTAGTAGATGGCACCGGGCAAAAAGCTGAGATTAAAGATAAAGGTATTGGTAAATAACAAAATGAAGAAAAAGCAGAACGTATAGAAGTTCTGCTTTTTCTTCATTGAAGGCATAAAAATTTTATCTCTGTTATAATGAAGGTAACCAGATAAAAGTGAGGTCAAATAATGAAAAAAATGCATGTTGAAAGTGAATTTGCACCGTTGCGTTCAGTTGTTTTAGCACAATCGCAATTTTGTTTACCAGATAAATTTGATGAAGCGGATACGACTTTTTTAACAGAGGAAAATGCCCGTTTAACACAGAATAATGAAGGGCGTGATTTAGCAGACTTTGCACCAGAACAACAAGTGCGTTGGGAAAAAGAAAAAGAAGTCATGCAAGGAGTATTAGAATCTTATGGCGTAGAAGTATTTCGTCCACGTTTATTGACAACCTATGAAAAAGAACATGGCAAGGAATTGGGCGTAGGATATAGTAACTTCTTTTCACGAGACCCTTTTTTTACAATTGGCAATCTCTTAATAGAAGGAAACTTAAGATTTCAACACCGTCGACAAGAAATTTTACCAATTCGTCCGATTATTCAGCAGTGGACACAAGAAGCAGAAGGCTATTATTTTGCTGCGCCACAACCTGACATTTCTGAAGGGGCTTTAAGTGAAGCAGGTCCCTTTATTGAAGGCGGCGATGTTTTAGTTCTAGGAAAAACAATTTTTGTGGGCTACTCTGGCTTGGCAAGTAACCTAGCAGGAATTCAGTGGTTAGCCAATATGATTGGTCATTTTGGTTATGAAGTGGTGCCGGTTCGGTTACATCCGCATATTCTCCACTTAGATTGTGCGTTGAGCTTGTTGAGAGAAGGCTTGATGATTGTTTGTGAAGAGGCCTTTTTGGATGGACTTCCTGCGCAATTAGCAAACTGGGAAAAAATTCACGTTACTTTGCAAGAAGCAGCGTATTTAGTGACAAATGGTCTACCGCTTAACGAAGAAACGTATATAACGGACCAATCGTTTACAACTTTAATTCCTCAAATAGAAGCAAAAGGTATCAAAGTTGAGGCAATTGATTACCATGTTTCTAGAATGTTAGGTGGTTCCTTCCGCTGTACAACGCAAGCTTTGATTAGAGAATAGTCAGCGAGTGATTATCAATTTTCGTAAGAAAAAATGTACGTTTTGTCTATGAAAACGATATAATTTTAGTTTTCACTATTTTTTTTAAAAATATTGAGGAAATTTCGATTTAATAAATGCGAGAAAACGTCAAAATGTTAGTGTTTGTTACTAATGTTTTGACGTTTTCTCGCTGTTTTTTTATAAAATTACTACTTTATATGTGAAAAAAAACAATATCTTTTTTGAAAATTACGTTTTCAAAGACACAAAAAGTCGTTGGAACCTTGCTGTTATAGTAAATTCATTTTTTTTGCATGAGGTGTTTAAAATTTGAAATCACAAGCAGTCTTTTTTTCGCTATACTTAGTTTACGTTCTACTGAGATAGAAAAGTTTTTCACTTTTTTATTCATTAATTAACCAAGATATAAAGGAGAGAGTAAAATGAAGAAAAAAACATTGGTAACTTTATTTGCAGGAACGGCAATTTTAGGGGCAAGCATCGCTCCTGCAGCAGCACATGCAACAACGACTGGTACAACACCAGCAAACGTAGAGATGACAAGTGGTTCATTACCAGGCGGTACGGGTGATGGAGATGACGGAAGCACACAAGAACCAGAACCAGGCTCGAATACAAATTTTGATTTGTTATATGTTCCAACAGAATTCAAATTTGCTTCGACAGAAGTTAGTTCTGATTTATCAGCGATTTCGTTAGATGCGACAGGTACCCAAACAAAACGTTATGCCGTTGGGGATGTTCGTGGAACACAAGCGGGTTGGTCAGTTACTGCCGGCGTTGCTGAAATGAAAAATGGCACTGCTACTTTAGAAGGCTCAATTACCTTTGCACAAACAGGAGCAGTAGCGAAATACGATGAAACAGCAAAAACATACTCACGTGATGTAGCTGCCTTTGCAGCAGATCCAGGAAGTCCTGAATTTGCTGGAACAACTATTCCAGTAGGTGGAGCAGCTGTATCAATTGCTACAGCAGCAGTTGGTAAAGGTCAAGGTACATGGGATTCTGAATTATCAAATGTAAAATTAAACATTACAACACCTAGTTCACAAATTACAAATGGTGCGTATACAGGTAACGTAACTTGGACATTAGTGGCTGCGCCATAAAAAGTTACTAACGAGAATACTGCATTACTAGAAAAGGAGCTGCGCAGTGGTGCACGGCTCCTTTTCGATACATAGGAGGAACAAATAATGAAGACAATGCGCTGGCTAATCGTCACAGTTTTTATTTGTGTGATGGCATTAAGCATCCCTTCTGCTGTACAAGCAGAAGAAGCGGATGACAACATGAATACAAAATTTACAGTTAAACCCAATATTCCTGAGAATCAAGCGAAAAATACGCAATCCTACTACGATCTCATTGTAAAACCAGGACAGAAACAAGAAGTCGAATTATCATTAATTAATAAAACAGATGAAGAATTGACGATTGATTTAAATTTGGCGAATGCTGTGACGAATGACAATGGTTTAATTGTGTACAATGATTTCGAGAAAAAACCAGATTCAAGTTTAAAAGTACCCTTGACAACATTAATTAAATTACCTGAGGAACATGTAAAAGTTCCCGCTAAGAAAACCGTAACAGCCAAAATGACTGTCGAAATTCCAGCGAATGGTTTCCAAGGATTAGTTTTGGGTGGTGTTTATGCTTCGCTTGCAGAAGATGAAAAGGAAGAAAAAGGAAAATCAACGGGTTTAACCAGTCGATATGGATTTAATGTAGCAATTGCTTTACGAATGTCAGAAGATACACCGATGTATCTAGCAGAGACTCTTCAATTAGTTAAATTAGTTCCGACCATTGCTTTAGGAAATAAATCGGTCCAAGCGGTTATTCAGAATCCGACATCCGCTATTTTTCCTGAAGTACGTTTAGAAGGAAAAGTAACGAAAAAAGGCGAAACGAAAGAATATGCCAAACGGATTTTACCAAGTGTTCGTTTTGCGCCAAATTCGACGATGAACTTCCATTTAGATTTCGGGAAAGAAGATGTTCGTCCAGGAACCTATATTTTTGAAGGAAAAGCGGTCTTGAAAGAAGATGAACAACAAGTGTGGCCGTTTAAGCAAGAATTTACCATCAGTAGCCAAGAAGCCAAAAAATTAAATAAAGAAGCAGTAGTGAAATTGGTCCTACCGACTTGGTGGAATCAAGCTTTTTATGGCTTGTTAGTTGCAACAATTGTGAGTCTAATTCTAGCTATTTGGCGTTTTACGCAACAGAAAGCAACACTGAAACAACAAGCCTATTTACAACAAGAAAAACAGGCAGCCTTGAAAAATAGACAAGGAGCACGCGATGATGACAATGAAAAGTAAAGGGTCACTTCTGGTGACGTTGGGAATACTTTTAACCGTTGGCATTGCGAGTCTAATTATTTCTTCTGAGAGTTTTGCAGAAGAAGTAGGGCAAACGAATATCGGTGTAACGTTCTATGGAGGGAAAGAGCCACTAAAAACGGAAGGTGTCATTAAGCCAATAGAGCAACCAGTCACTGATAAAGATAAAAAAACGTCACAACAACAAGACAAAGTGAGCAGAAAAACCACTGCTAAAACGAATCCGACTAATGCACAGACGTCATTACCAAGGACAGGTGAACGAAATAGCACGTGGCTTTACAGCCTTGGTATTGCATGTTTACTCGTAGTACTAACAAGTTTCTATTATTTGAATAAAAAAAGGAAAAAGGAAAAATAATGTGCTGTTTTTATAAACAGAGTCAATTGTAGAAGGAGGAATATAGATGGAGATTACGATGTGGATTTGGATTTGTGCTGGCTTGGCCGTCCTTTGTTTTGCTTTATTTTTACTGTTCTTAGTAAATAGCATGAATTTTGTACATCTGGCAAAGCCTAAGCAGTCTTTAGTAAAACAATCAATGTTTAGTTGGCTGCTTCTGGTGATGTGTGGCGGCTGGGTGGCGGTGGCTATTTTGCTGAATATCGCATTACAAACACAATTAACATAAAGAAAACCCGTTGTAAGTTTTTAAGAAACTTGCAACGGGTTTTTGTTAACTTTAAAATAAAGAACGGTACAATTTATCAAAAAAGTACAGTAGACATTTGTACCCAACTTAGATAGAAAATAAAGCGCTATCATTATATGATGATTACAGGAGGAGGACACAGCTGTGAATTATAAAATAAGTTATCTCCTTGACGAGTATGCAGGGCAAAAAATTGCGCTCTCTTTGGCTCAACAAATAACCGATCTTTCGCAACGAGAATTAGTGACACAACTTTCGACAATAGGCGGAGAAGTTCAACAGAATACCGTCAGTATTCCAAACCTTTCCGCAAATGAATGGGGAAAACAACTTTTTCAACAACATCAAGTGATTTATAGCGAAACAGAAAGACAAGCACTTATTTTTTTGCTCACTTATTCAGAAATCGAAGAACTATCGGTGTATCATTACCAAAATTTTTTAGACGTTTCGAAAGGCACTATTTTAGCGGATATCAAAAAAGTACGACACCAACTAGCAACTGAAAACATTGCTTTATCCTACGAACGAAAACGAGGGTTTTACCTAGAAGGAGATGAATTTCGGATTCGTCGTTTCGGGAAAAATTGGCTTGCCCGCCTCTTACAACAAAAGTCGGGCACCTTCGCTTTATTTTGCTGGCTCAGTCAGCATCAAATGAGCCAATACGCAAAAATACGTGACGGCATTCAATTAGCCGTCCAGGAAGCACAGCTTCAACTGGTACCCAGCAGATTAGATGAAATTAGTTACTTTCTTGCTTTTTCTCAAAAAAGATTAGGCAAATATAAAACAGTCGTCTGGCCTGAGAACCAGTTAATTCAGTCCTTACGCGCTTATCCCGTCAGTCGTCGTATTTTAAGTGATTTAGTTGGGCCAGTGGCGAATGTAGAAACTGAGAGTCTTTTTTTCACGATTTGTTTAATGACAGCCTTGCAAGGAGAATTGCGAGATACGAAGTTAGAGTTTTTATTAGATATTTCTGGTGAAATTATTCGGAAAATGGAATTATTGGCCGTTGTTCAATTTGAACAGCCTCGTGAATTGCTCATGAATGTGTATTATCATCTGGTTCCTGCATATTTTCGGATTAGCTATGGCTTTTACTTACCAAATGTTTTAATCAAGGATATTCGACAATCATATCGGTCGCTTTATCATCTTTGTGAACAAGCGTTAGCTCCTTTAGAAAAATTAACGAAACGGTCAATCCCGTCAGAGGAAATCGGTTTTTTTACCATATTATTTGGTGGAGAAATTTTCGGCCAAAAAAATGAGCAGCGGCAAGAAAAGCTAAAAGCGCTAATTGTTTGTCCCAGTGGTATCAGTTCTTCGTTGATTTTGCAATCGGAATTGCGTCGGCTATTTCCAATGATTGAATTTAAAGAAACAAATGCGGTGAGGGAAATAGAGAATGTATCTGAAAAAAGCTATGACATCATTTTCTCAACGGTCCCTATTGAAACAGACAAAAAGGTTTATCTTACCAAGCCCATTATGAGCTCTTTGGAGAAAAATCAATTGATGCACCAAGTTCAATCAGATTGGCTATTGCCAGGTATTTCCATGCCAGATGTTAAAGATATTTTAGATGCGTTAAAACCTTATATTTCCTTAAAAAAAGGAGTCACAGAAGCGCAGTTATATCGTGTCTTGCATCGTAAAATGAACAAAATTTTAGAAAAAGAGGAGGATCTGCGTCCAATGTTATCGGAATTATTAACAACAGAAACAGTCCAAGTCCTGCCTGAAGTTGCAGACTGGCGAGCTGGAATTACAGAAGCTGCCAAGCCGTTATTAAAAAATGGCAGTATTACGGAAAAGTACATTGATGCGATGATTCAAAAAGTCGAATCGTTTGGGCCATTTATCCATATCTGTCCAGACGTAGCATTGCCTCATGCGCGACCAGAAGATGGCGTTAATCAGTTAGGCATGTCATTACTAAAAATCCAAAAAAGTGTCGATTTATTAGAAGATCCTAAGCATGAAATTCACCTTTTTATTTGTTTAGCTGCTTCAGATAACGAAACACATTTACGGGCCTTATCTAGTCTGACAAAAATTCTATCAAAAAAAGAATCATTACATCGCTTAGTGGCGGCTGAAACCGTCCCAGAAATACTATCAATTATCCAAGAAGGAGAGAAATAAGATGAAGATTTTTACAGTTTGTCAAAGTGGTTTAGGAACAAGTTTTATGGTGCAAATGAATATCCAACAAATTTTAGAGGAAGTCGGTGTTGATACAGATAATTTTCAAATTGATCACACAGATGTCGGGAGTGCCAGTGGTGATATGGCTGATTACTTCTTTGTCGAAAAAACATTGCAAGATGCTTTAGGGTCAATTCCTGATGAAAAAATCATTCCTTTAAATGCGATTATTGATTACGATGAAACGAAGGAGAAAGTCTTGAAAGTTTTAGATGACAATGGCATTGCACATCAATAAGAAGGAGGAAAAACATGGAAACTTTATTGAATTTATTTGTTTCAATTGTTAGCCAGCCAGCGATTCTGGTTTCATTAATTGCTTTGTTGGGATTAGTTTTACAGAAAAAGAAATTTTCTGATGTTGTTCAAGGAACGTTGAAAACATTCGTCGGCTTCTTAGTTTTAATTGGTGGCGCAGGGCTATTGGCGAACTCATTAACGCCCTTTGCGGAGATGTTCCAAACCGCATTAAATACACAAGGCGTGGTACCTAGTAATGAAGCAGTTGTAGCGATTGCCTTGCAACAATATGGGACACCAACTGCTCTGATTATGTTGGTGGGCATGGTTGTTAATATTCTGTTGGCGCGTTTTACACGTTTTAAATATATCTTTTTGACAGGTCAAGCGATGATGTACGTTTCGTGTTTGACAGCCGTTATTTTAGTGGGGGCCGGTTTTAGCGTTAGTTTGCCAATGATTCTTTTAGGTGGTTTATTTGAAGGAACTTTATTAACAGTGACACCTGCTCTTTGTCAGCCCTTTATGAAACAAATTACTGGAAATGATAAAGTAGCAATGGGGCATACAGGGAATATTGGTTATGCGGCAAGTGGCTTTATTGGAAAAGTCTTTGGGAATAAAGAAAAGTCAACGGAAGATATTAAAATTCCTAAAAGTTTTGGTTTTTTAAGAGACTCAACCATCTCAATTATGATTTTGATGTCGATTGTCTATGTGATTTTGGCTTTGCTGGCTGGGACAGGCTATGTCGAGCATGAGTTAAGCAATGGCGAAAATGCGATCATCTTTTCATTAATTCAAGCAGGAACCTTTACGGCTGGTTTCGTTGTGGTTTTACAGGGTGTGCGGATGGTTTTAGGAGAAATTGTGCCAGCTTTCCAAGGAATTGCTAAAAAATTAGTGCCTAATTCTAAACCAGCACTTGATGTTCCCATTATCTTTCCTTATGCGCCAAATGCTGTCTTGATTGGGTTCTTTGTGAGCTTTATTGTGGGAACTATTTCAATGTTAGCGATGGTTGGTCTGAATACCACTGTGATTATACCAGGCGTTGTTGGGCACTTTTTCTGTGGTGCCGCGGCAGGTGTTTTTGGAAATTCCACAGGGGGACGTCGGGGAGCGATTTTAGGGGCTGCGTTTAATGGCTTATTAATTAGTTGGTTACCGTTATTCATTTTACCAGTCTTGGGTGATCTACAGTTAGCATCCTCAACGTTTGCGGATACAGATTATTTAATCCCAGGCCTATTTTTAGGTAAATTAGGTGAGGCAGGTCCGAGTCTTTTAGTAGGAGGAATCATTGCTTTTGTAGTGGTTGTTCTTTTGGCTAGCGCTGTTTTGACTATGCGGGAGAAAAAAGTCGCCGAAGAAAACTAAGTGTTTTCTTCTACAAAAAGGCAAATGGGACAGAAGTCGTTTTGACTTCTGTCCCATTTGCCTTTTACCATTGTTCTTGGATAAACTGTGCAATTTGTTTCCGCGCTTGTCGTCCTTCTGGCAAGTATTGTTTCATTGCGAAAACGTGTTGCATGCCAGGCACCAATCGGCAAGTATCTTGTGGTCGTGGCCCTAATTGTTTTAAAAATTGGTGATAGGAAGGGCAAAAAACTTCATGTGTGCCGCCCACGAAAAAAAGTGGCGGAAATTTTTGATAATCAAAGGACAAGCAATTTAAAGAAAGCGTGGAGTGATTGGCTGTGTCGTCAATCTCTTGGGCAATTAATTGTAAATAGTTCATGCCAATCATTTTGTCCTTTTTTTGATAACTTTTGGCAACGGGAATGTCTAAATGTCCATCTAACCAAGGAGAAATTAAAACAGCAGCTTTGGGTAAGCGTTCAGGGAAATCGATGGCTAAATTCTGCAATACGTTTAAAACCAATGTACCACCAGCAGAATCACCTAATAAAATAACATCTTCGGGATCATAATGCTGTAAAATTTCTTGGTAAGCAGCATAGCAATGATTATAAATATCAGCAAAAGACTTATTTGGTGCTAATGGATATACAGGGATAAAATAATCTGTTGCAAAAGAGAGATCTTCAATTAGTTTATAACTAAAGTCTAATTGGCTATAGGCAAGATTCAATGTAAAGCCCCCACCATGCAGGTACAGTACAGCTTTCTTGGTAGGCGCAATAACGGAGTTTGACATGCGATACATCGTAGGAAATTGAGTCATTTCTTGAAGAGGAAAAAGATGACGTAGATGTTTTGGCAAAGTTACTTGTTCATTTAATGATCGTTGCCAATGATAAAAAGCCTTGGTGACTTTCGGATTTCGTTCAAGGCGAGCAATTTGGGAAAGACGTAAAGAATCTTCAAAAAGACAGGCTTTTAAGGATTTTTGACGAGAACGTGCGTGAAACAAATATGCGCTAGCTAACAACAAACCAATCGATTTCTTTTTCAATTAAGACCCTCCATTCAGCAAAAAGTAAATCATTTTTTCTACAGTATAACATTTTAAAAGTAGAACAACGAAATTTGTTGAAGGGATGAAAGGACGGTTTAAACGAATGTACGTATTTATTTGTGGTTGCGTAAAGTAAATGATTGTAGTAAATTAAATGAGATTAAGAGGTCCGGTGAATGGGCGCGTTCACGGCAAGGAGAGAAGTAGGATGACAAATAAAAAGGTTACAATTAAAGATGTTGCCAATGACTCAGGTGTCTCCATTACTACCGTTTCACAAATTTTAAACGGGAATGGGGCACGGTTTAGTGGGAAAACGGTCGAAAAAGTATTGGCTGCAAAAGAGCGATTAAACTATCAGCCCGACTATTTTGCGCAACGTATGGTGATGAAAAAAAGTAAGACGATTGGCGTAATCGTACCTGATATTACTAATCCATTTTTCGCGCAATTGATTCGAGGAATTGAAAGTGTTTTATACAAAGAAAATTTTATACTGATGTTATGTAATGCGGAACAAGATGTTACAAGAGAACATGAATATTTAACAGAGTTGATTCGTCGTAGTGTCGATGGCTTTGTGATTGCAAGTTCTGAAATTTCCAATCAAACGATTAATGAAACGCTACGTGCGAAAAAGATTCCATTTATTGTACTTGACCAAAAAAAAGCAGAAGGCTTTAGCGACGCTGTTTTGACAGACGATTATAGAGGTGGGCAACTAGCAGCAAAACATTTACAAGAGCAACGACATGAACAGGTCGTCGTGGTAATGCCACCACATGCGCCACTCAATATTCAGCAACGGTTAAAAGGTTTTTGTTCTGTTTATACGGAAAAGGTCCAGTTGATCGAAACAGAATTATCAAAAATCGGTGGCTACCAAGCTGTCCCCGAAATTTTAAAAACAGAGAGCACCGGAATTTTTGCTATCAATGATGAAATTGCTTTTGGTTTATATCGAGGATTAGCAGAAGCGGGCAAAAAAATTCCTGAGGATTATAGTATTATTGGTTATGACAATGTTGATATGTGCGAGTATGTTTCGCCGCCGCTAACAACAATTGCTCAACCTGTTTTTCAATTGGGGCAAACTACGGCGACTCTATTATTGGAAAGAATCCATCAGCCTGCAAAAGATTGGGAGGAGCAAACCTTGCCTGTCCAACTGATTGAACGATTTTCGACAGCACCCTTGAAATAGCTTTCAAGGTGTGCTATATTTTTGTTGTGGAATTAAAACGTTTTACTAAAACGTTTTAATTAGAATGAAAAAATAAATTTTATTGAGGTGGATGAAAATGAACGCGGTTACAATTATCGGAAGTATCAATTTAGACACAACATTAAGAGTCAAAGAAATGCCAAAACCAGGCGAAACAATTCACGCCATTGAACATTTTACAGCAGGTGGTGGTAAAGGAGCAAACCAAGCAGTTGCAGCGAAACGTTCAGGCGCAGAAACATATTTTATTGGTGCTGTGGGAAATGATGGCGCTGGAGCTATGATGACTGATTTAATGGGTCAAGATGAAATTAATTTAACTGGGGTCACCACTTTAGAGAAAACAGCTACTGGCCAAGCCTTTATTATGGTAGATAACGCTGGTGAAAATAGCATTATGATTTACGCAGGAGCCAATAACGCCTTTACGCCAAAACAAGTACAGGAACATCAAGAAATTATTGAAAAAAGTGATTTTGTGATTGCCCAATTTGAAAGTGCGATTGATAGTACGATTGCAGCGTTTAAAATTGCTAAAAAAGCAGGCGTCAAAACGATTTTAAATCCCGCACCTGCGTTAGAACAAGTTCCTGAAGAATTACTAAACGTGACAGATATGATTGTACCAAATGAAACAGAAACCGAAATTTTAACAGGCATTAAAATCACAGATGAAGCGAGTATGCGTAAAGCCGCAGAAGCACTTCATCAATTAGGGATTGAAGCAGTAATTATTACAGTAGGTAGTAAAGGCGCCTTTTATGACGTCAATGGACGAAGTGGTATTGTGCCTGCTTTTAAAGTGAAAGCGGTTGATACAACGGCTGCTGGCGATACTTTTATTGGCGCATTAAGTAGTATATTAGAGAAAGACTTTAGCAATTTGGAAGAAGCTATTCGCTATGGAAACAAGGCGTCCTCGTTGACTGTTCAACGTTTTGGAGCCCAACCTTCGATTCCTTATCAACACGAATTGGCAGACAAATAAAAAGGAGCGAGCGACATGAAAAAAACAAAAGTTATTAATTCAGATATTTCCCGCGTTATCGCACAAATGGGTCATTTTGATAAATTAAGTATTGGTGATGCAGGCATGCCAGTGCCTCGGACTACAGAAAAAATTGATTTAGCAGTTACCAATGGCGTCCCTAGTTTTATGGAAGTTTTAAACAATGTCCTTGAGGAATTGGCAGTTCAACGAATTTATTTAGCAGAAGAAATTAAAACAGAAAATCCTGACATGTTGACAGCAATTAAAACTCGTTTACCAGAAACTCCCATCAGTTTTATTCCTCATACAGAAATGAAACAAGAATTAAACAACTGCCATGCATTTATTCGGACGGGGGAAATGACTCCTTACGCAAATATTTTATTAGAAAGTAACGTTGTCTTTTAAACGAGAGAGGGGAAATAAAGATGAATGCGACTGCATTATTAATCGGTTTAGGACCGCTTTTAGGTTGGGGGCTTTTCCCAACAATCGCTTCCAAAATTGGTGGTCGTCCAGTGAATCAAATTCTTGGTACCAGTTTAGGAACATTAATTTTTGCCGCTATTTTTTCAATGATTAATGGTTTGGCTTTTCCAGCGGGCATGGATTTATTCTTTTCAATTTTATCTGGTGTCGGTTGGGCCTGTGCGCAAATCATTACGTTTAAATGCTTCACGATGATTGGTTCATCACGTGCCATGCCAGTAACGACCGCGTTCCAACTTTTAGGTGCTTCTCTCTGGGGTGTCTTTTTCTTAGGAAACTGGCCAGGTGCGACAGCCAAATTGTTAGGCGCATTTGCCTTAGTGTTAATCATGATTGGTGCCAAAATGACGGTCTGGTCGGAAACGGAGTCCGCTGAGAGTGCTGGGATTATGAAAAAAGCAGTTCTTCTATTAGCCGTTGGTGAAATCGGCTATTGGGCGTACTCTGCAGCACCTCAAGCAACGGCAATTGATGGCATGCATGCCTTTTTACCACAAGCAATAGGCATGGTAATTGTCGCAGTTATTTACTCAGCGGTTGTCACTATTAAGGGTGAGGAAATATCCCCATTTATAGAAGCCGTTTCTTACAAACAAATTTTTTCAGGCTTTTTCTTCGCCTTTGCAGCGTTAACTTATTTAATTTCAGCGCAGCCAGATATGAACGGCTTGGCAACTGGCTTTATTCTATCCCAAACATCAGTTGTGCTTGCAACGTTGACAGGTATTTGGTTCTTAGGTCAAAAGAAAACAGCCAAGGAAATGACCGTAACGATTATCGGCTTAGTTTTGATTTTGGCAGCAGCTACGATCACAGTGATGATTTAAAAAAGTATTCAACGACCTATTATTCAGGGCGTTGAATACTTTTTTTTATTTGTTCTAAAAATAATGCAGCAGCTGTGGAAAGAACCGTATTTTTGCGCCAAATTAAACTAATTTTGGCTGTTAAAGCAGGATATAGCGGGATAAAACGTAAATTTGTTTGCTTTGTTTCTAGAATACCATCAATGCTTAGGGCGCTACCTAGCCCAGCTTCTACCATCAGTGAAGCGTTGTAAAGTAAGTTGTAGGTCCCAACGATTCGGAACTGATCTAGACTTGCTTCGAGCCAATCAGAGAGTTGGCTCGGAACTTGTGCTTGTCGAGAAATAAATAAAGGTTCTTCTTTTAAATCGGCTGCAGTAATAACATTTTTAGTGGCTAAGGGATGGTCCTTTACAGTAATTAAGCCCCATGTATCTACAACTGGTAATGTTAAATAGCTATATTTTTGTTTAGGTGCAGGCTCAATAATTAAACCAAAATCTAATAATCCTTTGTCTAGCCGTTCTATTACATCATCTGCATTCCCACTGTATAAATGAAGGTGAATATCAGCTGAGTGCTGGCTTGTTATTTGTTGTAGTGCATTCGCTAAAAAAGACATAGCTTTTGTTTCGCCACCACCAATCGTGATTTCGCCATTAATGAATTCATTTTGCGACAAGTTGGTGACTGTTTTATTCGCTAAGCTTAAAATATCTTGCCCTTGTTTAGCTAAATATTCTCCTTCAGGTGTTAGTTGTATTTGTCGATTTCCTCGTATAAATAATGTCACGCCTAATTCTTCCTCTAATTCTTTTAATTGCTTAGATAACGTTGGTTGTGATACATGCAATTGTTTGGCTGCGCCACTAATCGTTTTTTCTTGGACCACTGCTAAGAAATAGTGAATCACTCGTAATTCCATTACTTTCCCTCCTATAACTAAAACGCATACTTATCTATTTATTATAAGTATTAGACAGAGGAGTTGTCACGTATTACGATAAATTTAGCAAAAGGAGGCGATTAGGAATGCTTACAAAAAATCTCCAAGAACTAATTGCAACAGGGAGCATTGATAAAGATGAACCACTATTTCAACTTATTCATCAGATTCAAGAGGAAAATAGTCGCTATTTAATAGAATTAAATCAACAAGCCTATACACATAATGAAGTAAGGAATCTTCTTGCCACGATTATCCAAGACAAAATTGACGAAACCGTTACGATTTTATTACCTTTTTATACAGATTTTGGACGCAATATACATTTTGGTAAAAATATTTTTATTAATCGGGCAGCTATGTTTGTTGATTTAGGGGGCATTATAATTGAAGACAATGTTTTAATTGGTCCGCGCGTTAATCTCTTAAGTGTCAATCATCCGGAACTGCCAATGAAACGGCGAGGTGTATTGCTAGCACCGATTACCATTAAAAAATTTGCGTGGTTAGGCGCGGGTGTCACTGTTTTACCAGGTATTACGATTGGTGAAAATGCTATCGTAGCAGCTAATGCGACTGTAACTAAAGATGTGCCAGCTAACGCTATTGTTGCAGGAACACCAGCTAAAATTATTCGTTGGATTCAGGAAGATAAGGAGGAAATATAATGAAATCATTATCAGAAAAAGTTATTGTTATCATGGGCGCTTCCAGTGGCATCGGTGAGGCAACAGCCCGTTTACTTGCCAGAAAAGGAGCGAAGTTAGTCATTGCAGCACGTCGACAAGAACGTTTAATTGCTATAAAAAAAGAACTTCCTGAAGCAACGATTCTCGTGCAACAAGCAGATGTAACGAAAGAAGAGGAAGTTCAGCGTGTAATCAAGCTTACAATGGAAAAATATGGACGAATTGATGTTCTTTTTAACAATGCAGGAGTTATGCCAACGGCGCCTCTTATTGAAGCACCAAAAGGAGAATGGCGTCAAATGCTAGATATTAATATTATGGGTGTTTTAAATGGCATTGCGGCAGTTCTTCCAATTATGGTTGAACAAAAATCAGGGCAGATTATTGCTACTGATTCTGTGGCAGGACATGTCGTTTATCCAGATTCGGCTGTCTACTGTGGAACAAAGTTTGCTGTTCGAGCAATTATGGAAGGATTGCGACAAGAACAAAGAGAGAATAACATTAAATCAACGATTATTTCACCAGGTGCTGTACAAACAGAACTTTATCAAACAATTTCTAATCGAGTAGTAGCTGAAACGTTACATCTAGAACAGTTAAGTTGGGGCTTAAAGGCGGAAGACATTGCGCAAGCAGTGGTCTTTGCCATAGACACACCAGATCGTATGTCAATCAGTGAAATGGTTGTTCGCCCGACCACACAAACGATTTAATTTAAAAAGTATTCCTAGAAAGGAATACTTTTTTTAAATCGTGATTGTTCGTTTTTTACAGAATTTAGAATTTGATATTTACTTATTTGTTGGTTTATTATATGATTAAACACGTTGTTTCATTAATAAATTGAATATTTTACGAACATTGTAAAATATTTAGATTTTAGGAGGACGGAACATGAAAGAAAAAATAAGTTCATATTTTGAACTTGAACAATTGAATACGAATATGAAACGAGAAATGTTAGCTGGTTTCACCACGTTTATCTCAATGGCGTATATTTTGTTCGTTAATCCAACCGTACTTGGTGCTTCTGGCATGGACGAAGGCGCTGTTTTTACTGCCACCGCTTTAGCGAGTGCCTTAGGTTGTATTTTAATGGGTGTGTTGGCGAAATATCCGATTGCGACAGCACCAGCTTTAGGAATTAATGCATTCTTTGCTTATTCAGTCTCTGTTGGTATGGGGATTCCTTGGCAAACGACATTAGCAGGCGTTTTTGTGGCTTCATTGATATTTATTTTAATTACAATTTTTAAATTACGCGAGCTAATTATTGATGCAATTCCTGCAGACTTGAAATTTGCCATTTCAGGTGGGATCGGGTTGTTTATTGCTTTTCTTGGTTTAAGCCAAGGTGGCTTAATTGTGGCTAATGATGCGACACTCGTTGGCTTAGGACCTTTGAATGTTGGTTCAACGTGGGTTACCATTGTCGGCTTAGTCGTAACTGCAATTTTGTTAGTTCGTCGAGTACCGGGTGGTATTTTTATTGGGATGGCAATTTCAACGATTGTTGGTTTAGCGACAGGCGTTATTCCAATGCCTGATAAAATTATTTCAAGCGCGCCAAGTTTAGAATCAACATTTTTAGTGGCGTTAGGACATGTGAAAGATATCAATACGATTCAAATGTGGGTCGTGGTTTTAACGTTCCTATTAGTAACATTCTTTGATACCGCTGGTACGTTGGTGGGCTTAGCCAATCAAGCAGGTTTTATGAAGGACAATAAAATGCCGCGTGTGGGGAAAGCTTTAGCCGCTGATTCAACAGCGATGTTAGCTGGTTCTCTATTAGGGACATCGCCAGTTGGCGCATATGTCGAATCATCTGCGGGGATTGCTGTGGGTGGTCGTTCAGGAATCACAGCTATTACAACCGGGATTTTATTTATTTTCAGTTTGCTATTTTCTCCTTTGTTAGCAGTTGTCACTTCGCAAGTTACAGCACCAGCGTTGATTATTGTTGGTGTTTTGATGGCACAATCCTTAAGCAAAATTAAATGGAACGAGATGGAAATTGCGATTCCTTCCTTCTTAATCTTGTTAGGAATGCCATTGACATACAGCATTTCAGATGGGATTGCCTTAGGCTTTATCTTCTATCCAATTACAATGATTGCGGCAAAACGCGGGAAAGAAGTTTCGCCAATTATGTATGGCTTGTTCTTTGTTTTTGTCGGATTCATGTGGATCCTGAATGCGCAATAAGCAAGAGAGAAAGTTATCAAATAGTTGATTCATAAGACAATGAACTTATGAATCAACTATTTTTTTTCGACTAAGCACTAGAAAAACGCCCCTTATTTGATGTATAATTTGCAAAGACATTGACCTGTGAAGATACAGGAACAGAGAGGAATTAATTGAGTGAAGTATACAGAAATTATGATTTCAGGTAGTAGTTTCTGCTGAAATGTATTGAGAATACTGGTTTTTAATGTCTTTTTTCGTACAGTAAATAAGTTCAAAAAGCAATGATTGTTAGCTCTTGTGTTAGCGGTTGTTGCTTTTTAAATACTTAAATATGTTTTGTTATTAAACAATATGCTTTCCTTATAGTAAGTATCAATTCATAAAACTAGTTATTCACAATTGTTATTAAAGAGGTAAAATCCGAAAATATGCGAATATGCATTGTATATTATAATTTTAATGTGATAAAATAAATATTTTAAAAATTATTTTTGTTAGAATTTTCATTGATATAAAAATAGAAAAATTAATGATAGTTGTTTTGTTATTAATTTTTTTGTTTTTGTTGTCTAATCAAAGATTTTTAGATTTTTCAGTATAAAAATACGTTTTTTAATTAGAATAAGATGAGTTTTTGCTTGAAAATTGATTGGATAGTGGTAAAATAATTTCATCAATATTGATAAAATTATAACGGAGGTGTATTAAAATGAATGTTGAAGAAGTTTTAGTGTCGCAAAAAACCCCAAATGCAATTAATGAAGAGACTGAATTATATGGGTTTGGGTATGGTTCTGTCGTTGAGAACATTACTGTCTCTAAAGGTGGAGGCGGTGGTGGAGGCGGCGGCGGTGGCTGTTGTTGTTGTTGCTGCTGTTGTTGTGGGGGTGCCACAGGATTAGAAGAATAGAAACTTCATAAGGTAAGTGGACGCACTTACCTCTTTACATAATCAATTAAAAAGGAGTGAAAAAATGTATAAAGTAAACCCTTTTATATGGCATGATCTTAGTGAAAAAGAAACATTCTTTCAAACAAAACTATCTTCGATAATTATTACTAATAAAAATTTAGTTAGAATGTTAAAAGATTTAGAAAAAAATGAAGTAATAAATTTTGAGGAATCTCTATTATCTAATTATTTTAGGAGCAACATGATTAATAATGTACTGGTCTTTTTAGAAGAAAATAAATTAATTAAAAAGCTAGATATAGAAAATAATAAGGTTAATGAGGTTTTGGTATATACCGATGATTCTGAATTTTCTGAATTATTCGATTACGTGTTTTCCGAAAAATTTACAATTAGTCATCAGAGTAGTATTTCCCACTTAGAGTCTAAAAATATGGATGGTAAATTGCTTATAGTATTTTTAAAGGCTTTCAATTTTAAAGAATATGAAAATATTGTAAATATAGCCAAGGAAAAGAATGTAGTCATTAAAATAATTTTTAGCTATAATCATCATATTTATTTTTCGAATTTCTATAAAAGGGAATGGTACAATCCATGTCCAATATGTTTTTTTTCTGAACTAGAAAGCCAATTAAGAGGAGAAATAACTTCTGATACAGCTAATTTTCAGACAATTATAGATTTACTTTATACAAAATCACAAAATTTTGCTATAGAATACCCGTTGCAAAAGGATGATTATTTTACGATAGTTTATACCATAATGAGGAATTTGGATAGCGATTTAATGAAATGTGACTTAGATGAAGTTTTATCTATTGATTTAAATAATCATTTAGTTACAAAAGATATTGCTTATCATTGGGGGTATTGTGATTGCTATGAGTGATTATTATTGGAATGAATATAGGAATGTACTATTAGATGAAGCATATTTAATTGATACGTTAAAATATCAACAAAGGGTAGTGAATAAACAAGTAGAAGAGAATAATTTAGATGAATTGAGCGATGTTTTAGGTCTTTATAATGTGAAATACTCGGATATTAGGTTAGCGGTATATTCTTTTGATGAGTTACCTGTCTTTATAAAAACGTTAGTTAGTGATTTACAAAAAAATTATGCTTCCTTTATATATAAAGTTAGTATGCCAATACTAGCCATAACAAAAAAAATAGGGAATGTAAATACTGGTTGTTATTCTTTTGATTTTAAAAATAATTTTTTGATTCTATATGAAACTGATGTAACTAAGATTAGAGAAATAGTAAATGATAAACTGGTATTAGCTTTTTTTTTAAACATAGAGGATGCAATTTGTTTATATAAAAAAAAGGCGTACACAAATGGTATAAAAGAAATTGGTTATGTTTCTAAAAGCAGTCAATTAGCGATTAGTAAAGAAAAAAACATAATAATAAACGAAATGCTAGTACCAGAGCAACAACTGACAAATGGATTAGGTATAAACTTGAGAAAATGTTTGTTAATGGAAGCTTTAATTTTAGAGGTGTTAACTAATGATATTCACGAATAAAAGTTCCTACGGTGTGAAAAGTGATATGTTTTTATCAAATATAAATATTGGATATGTGAATTT
The DNA here is from genome assembly GCF_050546705.1 of Enterococcus sp. AZ104. Classification (NCBI taxonomy): domain Bacteria; kingdom Bacillati; phylum Bacillota; class Bacilli; order Lactobacillales; family Enterococcaceae; genus Enterococcus; species Enterococcus sp. AZ104. The sequence continues at coordinate 2,378,193 of NZ_CP172952.1, read as the reverse complement.
TTCACGTGTCAAGATTAAGCAAGGAACGACAGCAGGTAGTGCTTTCTCAGTTGACGAAAATAAACAGTTATCACTTATTAAAAGTTATAATGAATATTTAGAAAGACTTTTCTTAGGGATACCATTAAGTACAAATAAAACTATTTCTTCTGTAAATTTAGAAAAAAATATTGTAAGTAGCAGAAAATATTCAGAATTTGGATATGGAAATCATGAGTTCGGATTTAATGATACGACAGGAACTTCATCTGGAAAACTTTCAGAAGTAATAATCCAAAAGGCACTAACAGAATTGATTGAGAAAAATGAAGTGTTTTGTTTTTGGTATGGTTTGAAAGGGGAAAAGTTAAAACAAGATAAAGAAATTCATGACTTAATTAATGATTATAATTTTATTTCAAATATGTTTAAAATTTATGTAGTTCGTGAACTTAGTAATTATTCAACAGTGATCGTGATGGGGTTTTTAGAAGGGAAATTACTAACCTCAGGTGTATGTTGTAGTATTACTATGGAACAATCTCTAATTTTAGCCTTGAAAGAAGCTAAGGGAATAGAGTGGCAAACTTTTAATAATCCCTTAGCAAAAGCAAATAAATTTTCTGATAAATTGCATAAACAAATTTTAAAAAAAGTAAAGTTTATGGATGAAACATACAAGGTTATTACAAAAGATTCTATACAAGCTACGAAATACATTGAAACTGCTGATTGGATTAACCATGTTGAGATCTCCGTAATTGGAGATGACATAAATAGAGGAGTTAAAACAATAAAATGTATATCCAAACAGTTACTAAATTCTGTACCAATTAAGATAAACATTGAAAGACAAAAAGATAAAGAGATTATTAAGAGATATTTAATTGATTATTCTATTGATTGTCCTATCCAATGATAGAAAGGAGAATACTTTTGAAAGGTTTTTTAAGAAATAAGGTGAATTTTGTTTTAAATGAGGATTTATTTATGTCACATCACTATAACGTATATATAGAAAAATATTCTAAAAGACCTATCAAAGCCTATGAGGTTGATTTAAAGAATAAAAGGCAGCATATTCTTTCAACTTTAGGAGAGTATTTGGAGCGAGAAACACTCATCAACGAAAATTCACCAAAAGAGCATACGGTTATTGCTACGAATTTAATTGATGGAAGCATTAAACAAGTTAATCTTGATATGATTTTGTTTAAGAATAGTTTTGTTGATTCTTCTGGTATGGCCTCGCATAAAAAATCAAAGCCATTAATATGGACAGCGTATAAAGAATTCTTTGAAAGACAGAGCTATATTACTAACTTCTTGTTTCATACTAAGGCTCAGCAATTAAATATAGATAAGATAGAAGAAATAAAAAAAATAGACAGATATTTGACTAATTATTTAGACAATGTCAAATATTATAATATATCTTTAAGTAAGAACCTTTACGTGGTACTTGCCGTTGGGTATGGTGAAAAATACAAAGCAGTGGGTTTGGGAACTAGTCAATCAGCAAGAAAAGCAGTAATAAAATCACAAAAAGAAATATTACAATATTTTGCTACATCGCATTCAAAATATAAAGAAGGAAAAGTTAGTCAAGGCTCTGGATTAGTAATTGACAATAAGGACATTTATCATGACTATTTTGATAGATTGAGCTCGAAAGAAGTTAAAGATTTATATGCATATCTTGAAGGTAGTGAATTTATTATTCTGAATAATGAAGAGAAAATAGAAAAAGTTAGTCATACATTTACTATCAAAAATATAAGTAATTCTCTTAATATGTATCCGTATATTACAATGTTTGAAAATAATCATGCTAAGAATGTGAAAGTAGTGAAGGTATTTGACCCAAAGTGGTTCCCCAACATGGCACCAAGAAATTTTTCGAAAGAAATAATATTAAATGTAGAGAATATATTAAAATTAAAAAGAAAAAATTTTTCAGAACTGTTACCATTTCCGTAAGGAGGAGTGAAAATGTTTATCTCAGTTAAATCATATGCATTGTTTAATATTAAAATGTTACTGAAAGATAAAATTCCTTTATTGTGGTCAATAGCCTTACCTGTAATTACTTTTTTTATGAATTATAGAAGTGTAACAAATGAATGGGAATTGGCATATTGGTGGGTATATATTGTTGTTTGTTCCTATGTTTATGGAGTAGGAGTTTACGCATTACAATTAAAGGAATATGGAAGCTTAAAAACAATTTTTTCAATAAATAATTCACCTTGGGCATTTTTTTTAGGCAATCTATTAACGCAAATTATGTTTAGCTTTATCAGTGTAAACTTACTTAATTTGATTGTGGTTATTTTACTACCATTATCGTTTCTCCGTCTTTTTTTATATAGCTTTATTACTATTATAGCGTGTTTACCAGTTGCATTTTTTAGTTACAATTTAACTCTAATAAAAAAAGTGCATGCTAATACTATAAATTCAATATTTACAATGCTAATTTTTGGTTTATTTATATTGTTAAATACGAATATAGAGTTAAATAAATATAACCCTCTGTCAATTTTATCTAATGTTTTAATTGAACATAAAAATATGGATGTCTTCAAATATGTTACTTTTTCAATATTTTTAGTTTTTATTAGTATGTATTCTATAGTTAAATTTGAACCGATTTCAAATGAAAGAAGGTAAAGCTATGATCGAAATAAAGGATTTAAATATTCCTTATGTAGATAAAAAAATAAGTATGAATATTTTAAAAGAGTATAATTTATTTACTGGTGATAATGGTAACGGAAAAACCTTACTATTAGATTACATTTCAGGAGTAAAAAAGGCAAAAAGAACTGTAATTAAAGGAAATGAAAGTATCATATATATTAATCAAAACATATATTTTTCTGATCGTTTATCAGGAATGGACTTTCTGAAATTTAGTTATGGTTTGGACGGAAAAAAAAGTATTCAATCTTTTTATCAATTAAGCGATAAAATTCTTAAGCGTGAAGATATTGATAAGTTGCTTAAAAAACAATGGGGAATGCTTTCAGGAGGGGAAAAAAAGTTCCTTTATGCTCTTATTTTGATGTCTTTAGAAAGAGAATGGTATATTTTAGATGAACCGTTTGCTTTTGTAGATAAGAAAAGAAAAAAAATGTTATATAAGATTATAGATATTAAAATATCAGAAGATAAGGGTATTATCTTAACTACTCATGAAGAAGATGAAGTAGTATTACAATCAGTTAGCAAGGTTTTTGAAATATAACTGTAAGAAGTAGTGTCATCATTTTAGAATATTTAATGTTGTACGATAAAAAAATGAATTATAATAAGCTCAGACTGTAGTTTAAATTATAGTAAATATAAAATAATTATGTTTTTGTATAGTAGTTTTTTTGAAAGTATAGATAGTACTGGTTGATTTGCAATGTTTTTTTTTGCAAAGTAATTAAGTTCAAAAAGTAATGATTTCTAGCTTTTGCGTTAGTGGTGCTTGCTTTTTATTAAAGCAAGCAAACTGTGGAGGTCAAGTCTCTATTAAAATAATAGGAATCTTAATTTTAATTTCTATATTGGAGTTGAATAAAAATAATAAAAAAAGGAACAGTCATTGCATAGTGCGCCCCCAAAGTTAGACTAAAAAATCTAACTTTGGGGGCGCACTACATTGTTAATAGATAACTGTTCCTTTTTTATTTAGTAAATGAATTTTCGCTTGTACATAATAATATAAAGAAGACATAAAAACTAGTTTCCGCTAGTTTTTATATCAGATAGATTGTAATAGAAGTTATGAACTTCTACCAAATAATTATAGCAAAAAAAAATTTGATCATGTGAATGAAATACTTACTATCATTCTACGTTTTTTTGCGTGAATAAAAAAATAATAGACATTTTTAAAGGTATTTAGTATTGAAAATTTGAAGTATTGTAAGCATGACATTACAATAAATTAACTTAGTCTAAAAAATTTTTTGTGTTTGAAAAATATATAGAAAAAAACGATTATTTTCTATAGAAAAGACTGATTAATTAAACTAATATTGGTTGAGTAGAAATGGAGCTGTGCTATGAACTTTAATGTTTTTTTAGATGAAGATCAAAGATACAAATATTATATTGTAAAGTTGCTTGAGTTGAAACAAAATACATTTTTTTCTCAAGCGCAATTGATGGAGGCATTAGGAGTTTCAAAATATAAAATAGATAGATTTTTAAAAGATATTGAAGAAGATAGTGAATTGTTAAACTTACAAATCAGCATAGTTGTAGATACTTCAGGAGAAATAAGAGCACAAGGTTTTAATAACTTAGTAACTAAAAAATTACGATTGTATTATTTGGAGCAGAGCAAGCAGTATCAATTATTATATGAAATGTTAGTTGGTAGCAATCAAAGTGCGGAATCATTAGCTACTAAATTATATGTTAGCCGAGCTTCTATTTACAATGAATTAAAAATCTTGAAAGATAATTTAAAAATTTATGGACTTAAAGTTAAAAATTTGAAAATAGTAGGACGAGAGCTAAAGGTACGCTCCTTTTTTTTCTCGCTATTTAATGATTTTTATTGCGGAATAACTAAGCCTTTCTCTCAAAAATTAAATAAAAGAATTAATAGCTTCAAAAATTTACTATTAGTAAATAAAAATATTTATCCTACAAAAGTACAAGAATATCGACTTGAACTTTTTATTGGTATTTCCTTTATACGAAAAGAAAAAAACTTTTTTCTAGATGAATCTGTATTAGATGTTCCTGAGTTGGATTTGTATCCTTATTTTAAGTTATACGGTAGCAGTAAAAATAAATCTAACCTAGATACCCAAAACGAAATACAAAATATATTCTTTTTTTGTTACACAGAGAACTTGATTAATGATCTACAATGGAAGATAAATTTTAAAGATAATAAAGAAGCATTAGATATTAGTGGAAACTTTGTAAAGGAGTTAGAAAAAGTTGTTATTTTAGACATTAAAATTAAAGAAAAAATAAGAAAAGAAATATTTAGAATTAATCAGAAGTGGTTGTATTTTCACTTTAAAGAGGCAACCTTTGTATTCGAGAATCAAAAAAGTTATTTTCAAGAAATATATTTTAAATGTGATTCAATTGTACGTACTTATTTAGGTCAGAGTTCATTAGAAAAATTATTTGAAGATAAAGAAGAAAAAGTGAAAGTATATTATGATTATTTATTTCTATTAACTACTATAGTTCCAGCAAATTTTATAGAAGAAGTGATTTATGTATGTGTGGACTTTTCTCATGGAAAATTTTATAACGAATTTATCCAAAATAGTATAAGGTCATTTAAAAATTTGAACATAGTTTTTGAGCATAAAATTACAAATGAAACGCAAATTTATATATCCGATTTTGTTTTAGAGGGTATAAGATGTCGGCAAGTAATTTGGAAAAATCCACCTGGGCCAAATGAATGGAAATTGTTTGGTGATCTAATTGTCAAATTGAAAGGAGGTGAAACATGAGTAAATATTTTCTATTTAGTTATCAACTATTAGCTCCATTAATGTTATTAAATATATCGACCGATACTTTTCAAGAGTTCATTAGTAATGAACTCATACAAGTTGCTCAGGTGATAGATAATCAAGCAGAACTACATTTTGGTGATAATCAAAAGAAAACTTCTGAAAAACCAGAAGTACAAATAAAAAAGGAAAAGAAAAATATTGAAATAGAAAAGAAAAAAAAGAAGAATAGGTTTGATGATGTTGATAAAATGATAACTATTTTAGAAAATCCGCCGTACTTAATTGAAAAAGATTCAGAAGAAAGTATTTTAGGAAAAGTTTTATTTAATCTTTCTGGAACAATGCTTTATGGATCTAAAGCAGAGAGAATTTATTAAATGAAAGGATACATTATATGAACTGGAAAAAGAGTTTGTCAATAGTAGGCACATTAATAATGGTAGTCGGGCAAAACATTGCTGGAGTTACTGCATTTGCTGAAACAATTAGCAATCAAGAGTCTATTGTCGAAGATATTTATTTTGAAAAAGATAATACTAAAATATCAGAAATTACTTTAGAACAAGGAAAAGAAGAAACTATTACTTTTGTTGATGAAAATAAAGAAGATGAAGAGGCAATAGTAACTTTACCAGAATCGACAAAGTTAAATCTAACAGAAACTAATTTGCAATTAGGTGATGCAAGTATTGTAAATTATAATGAAGATACAAATCAAGTAAAAATTGCATTCAAAAATAAAGAACAAAATATCAAACGGACAAATCTGATATTGGTTACAAGTGATACAGTGGAAAACAACCAAGCACGCATGTACGCACAGGTTATAAGGCAAGATAGTCAAACCTATATGTCTAAACCAGTAATAATTACAACAACTACAAGTTCAGAAAATAATAAACAACAAGAAGAAACACAAAAGAATGAAGAAGACGGAGAATCTGCCCAGCAAAGTTCTACAAATAGTGAATCTAGTAATTCATTAGATATTAATAGTTTAAATAAAGAGCAAAAAAATGAAGTGGAAAATAATTCTAATGTAGATTCTACGGAATCCACTTCTGTGAAAAAAGAACTACAGGATAAAGAAGAATCCAAAATAAAAAGAGTCATTGAAAGTAGATCAAATATAGATGCTAATATTCCTACACCCCCTGCTTCTAGTACCAACATATTAGATTATTTTAATGTACCCAATTTAGGGAATGCTAGTAATGCGGCCTCTGTGAATGATGATTATCCTCAGTCTGTAACTATAAATCCTAATAGCACTGGACAGTTTGGCGTAATGTGGGCTAATACTGTTATTGACTTAACAAATGATTTTGATATGTCTGCCTATGTGTATATGTATAATCCTATCAATCCAGAGAAACATGGAGACGGTTTAAATTTTGTTCTTCAAAATGATTCAAATGAAAATAAAGCATATGGACAAACAGGATGGGGAATTGGTACGTATGGCACTTCGAGCGAAGCCAAGATAAAAAATGCTTTAGCTTTCGAGATGGATACTTATTACAATGGGAGCGGTTCTGAATTAGGTATTGATGTTATAGGCGATGGCCAAACGCAAAATTTACAAAAAGTAAATTACAATGGGCATATCGCCGTTTTAGAAACCAATAAAGATGTCAGTTCAGATTATGCTAGTGCTTCAGGTATTGATACTGGACATGGTGGTAATTTTGGGCAAATGACACATAACAATGTGCAGTATGGGACAGATACCAACCCAGTATTTGGAAACAAATGGAAAAACTTCAAAGTTCATTGGGATTCTGCTAATCAAATAATTACTTACGAGTTAGAAGGATTTAATCCTACAAATTATCATGTAAGTGATTTAAATCAAACGTTTGGCGGAAAACTGGTTAGGTTTGGCTTTACAGGATCAACAGGATCAAGTACAGAATATAACCTAGTATCATTTAATCAATTACCAGTAGCACCGGTTACTGTTTTCTATAAGGACATTGATACAAATGAAGAGATAGCAGATTCGGAACTATTAACAGGTAAATTAGGAGATTCTTGGAAAAGCGAACAAAAAGATATTGACCAGTATGAGTTTGTAAAAGTAGATAAAAAAACAGAAGGTTCCTTTACTCAAACAGCCCAAGAAGTAACATATTTCTACAGAAAACTTCTACCAAAAGTAGAAGTAAAAAAATCAGTAGATAAAGAAACTGCTAAAGTAGGCGATGAACTAACATATACAATTACAGCGAAAAATAGTGGTGAGGGTAATTGGAATGGCACGATCACCGATAAAATTCCGATGGAATATGTGAATTTGGTAAGTGGAACAACAACCGTAAATGGTGAAAAAGTAGAAGATAATGATGTCTGGAAAGACAATGTATTAAATGTAAAACAAACAATTAAAGCTGGAGAAAGTGTCACAATTACGTTTAAAGTAAAAATAATCAAAGCAGCAGAAGGTCAAACGATTGCGAACGTGGCAGAAACAGATGATCCAAACGTACCACCAACTCCACCAGCGGAAACAAAAGTACCAAAAGTAGAGTTAACAAAAACAGCTGACAAAGCTAACGCCAAAGTAGGCGAAGAAATCACCTATACAATCACAGCGAAAAATAGTGGGAATGGCGATTGGGAAAATGGTACAATCACCGATAAAATTCCGACGGAATATGTGAACTTGGTAAGTGGAACAACAACCGTAAATGGTGGAAAAGTAGAAGATAATAATGTCTGGAAAGACAATGTATTAAATGTAAAACAAACAATTAAAGCTGGAGAAAGTGTCACAATTACGTTTAAAGTAAAAACAATCAAAGCAGCAGAAGGTCAAACGATTGCGAATGTGGCAGAAACAGATGATCCAAACGTACCACCAACTCCACCAGCGGAAACAAAAGTACCAAAAGTAGAGTTAACAAAAACAGCTGACAAAGCTAACGCCAAAGTAGGCGAAGAAATCACCTATACAATCACAGCGAAAAATAGTGGGAATGGCGATTGGGAAAATGGTACAATCACCGATAAAATTCCGACGGAATATGTGAACTTGATAAGTGGAACAACAACCGTAAATGGTGAAAAAGTAGAAGATAATAATGTCTGGAAAGACAATGTATTAAATGTAAAACAAACAATTAAAGCTGGAGAAAGTGTCACAATTACGTTTAAAGTAAAAACAATCAAAGCAGCAGAAGGTCAAACGATTGCGAATGTGGCAGAAACAGATGATCCAAACGTACCACCAACTCCACCAGCGGAAACAAAAGTACCAAAAGTAGAGTTAACAAAAACAGCTGACAAAGCTAACGCCAAAGTAGGCGAAGAAATCACCTATACAATCACAGCGAAAAATAGTGGGAATGGCGATTGGGAAAATGGTACAATCACCGATAAAATTCCGACGGAATATGTGAACTTGGTAAGTGGAACAACAACCGTAAATGGTGAAAAAGTAGAAGATAATAATGTCTGGAAAGACAATGTATTAAATGTAAAACAAACAATTAAAGCTGGAGAAAGTGTCACAATTACGTTTAAAGTAAAAACAATCAAAGCAGCAGAAGGTCAAACGATTGCGAATGTGGCAGAAACAGATGATCCAAACGTACCACCAACTCCACCAGCGGAAACAAAAGTACCAAAAGTAGAGTTAACAAAAACAGCTGACAAAGCTAACGCCAAAGTAGGCGAAGAAATCACCTATACAATCACAGCGAAAAATAGTGGGAATGGCGATTGGGAAAATGGTACAATCACCGATAAAATTCCGACGGAATATGTGAACTTGGTAAGTGGAACAACAACCGTAAATGGTGAAAAAGTAGAAGATAATAATGTCTGGAAAGACAATGTATTAAATGTAAAACAAACAATTAAAGCTGGAGAAAGTGTCACAATTACGTTTAAAGTAAAAACAATCAAAGCAGCAGAAGGTCAAACGATTGCGAATGTGGCAGAAACAGATGATCCAAACGTACCACCAACTCCACCAGCGGAAACAAAAGTACCAAAAGTAGAGTTAACAAAAACAGCTGACAAAGCTAACGCCAAAGTAGGCGAAGAAATCACCTATACAATCACAGCGAAAAATAGTGGGAATGGCGATTGGGAAAATGGTACAATCACCGATAAAATTCCGACGGAATATGTGAACTTGATAAGTGGAACAACAACCGTAAATGGTGAAAAAGTAGAAGATAATAATGTCTGGAAAGACAATGTATTAAATGTAAAACAAACAATTAAAGCTGGAGAAAGTGTCACAATTACGTTTAAAGTAAAAACAATCAAAGCAGCAGAAGGTCAAACGATTGCGAATGTGGCAGAAACAGATGATCCAAACGTACCACCAACTCCACCAGCGGAAACAAAAGTACCAAAAGTAGAGTTAACAAAAACAGCTGACAAAGCTAACGCCAAAGTAGGCGAAGAAATCACCTATACAATCACAGCGAAAAATAGTGGGAATGGCGATTGGGAAAATGGTACAATCACCGATAAAATTCCGACGGAATATGTGAACTTGGTAAGTGGAACAACAACCGTAAATGGTGAAAAAGTAGAAGATAATAATGTCTGGAAAGACAATGTATTAAATGTAAAACAAACAATTAAAGCTGGAGAAAGTGTCACAATTACGTTTAAAGTAAAAACAATCAAAGCAGCAGAAGGTCAAACGATTGCGAACGTGGCAGAAACAGATGATCCAAACGTACCACCAACTCCACCAGCGGAAACAAAAGTACCAAAAGTAGAGTTAACAAAAACAGCTGACAAAGCTAACGCCAAAGTAGGCGAAGAAATCACCTATACAATCACAGCGAAAAATAGTGGGAATGGCGATTGGGAAAATGGTACAATCACCGATAAAATTCCGACGGAATATGTGAACTTGGTAAGTGGAACAACAACCGTAAATGGTGAAAAAGTAGAAGATAATGATGTCTGGAAAGACAATGTATTAAATGTAAAACAAACAATTAAAGCTGGAGAAAGTGTCACAATTACGTTTAAAGTAAAAACAATCAAAGCAGCAGAAGGTCAAACGATTGCGAACGTGGCAGAAACAGATGATCCAAACGTACCACCAACTCCACCAGCGGAAACAAAAGTACCAAAAGTAGAGTTAACAAAAACAGCTGACAAAGCTAACGCCAAAGTAGGCGAAGAAATCACCTATACAATCACAGCGAAAAATAGTGGGAATGGCGATTGGGAAAATGGCACAATCACCGATAAAATTCCGACGGAATATGTGAACTTGGTAAGTGGAACAACAACCGTAAATGGTGAAAAAGTAGAAGATAATGATGTCTGGAAAGACAATGTATTAAATGTAAAACAAACAATTAAAGCTGGGGAAAGTGTCACAATTACGTTTAAAGTAAAAACAATCAAAGCAGCAGAAGGTCAAACGATTGCGAATGTGGCAGAAACAGATGATCCAAACGTACCACCAACTCCACCAGCGGAAACAAAAGTACCTATCGAACCTACTATTCATAAGAATATAGAAGGTGTACAGAAGTTAGTACTAAAGAATAATAAACAGAAATTTAATTGGAATATTACTGTTTCTTTTGGAACCAATACTATGAATTGGAAACAAGCTTCCATTACAGACTCAGTAAATAATTTATTAGACATTGTGGAAGTTACAGTAGTAGATGAAAATGGTAAAGATGTGACTGGGAACGGTACATTAAGTACAGAAAACAACGAAGTTGTTTTTGAAATTAATAAAAAAGATGATAGCTATACTTATTTAGCAGGTCATACGTATACCATGACAATTACCACAAAAATCAAAGGTAGTGTAACGGATGAAGAGTTGGCTCCATATATCAAAGATGGTGGAATACCAAACCAAGCAGATTTAAACTTTGGTAATGAAGGAGATAAAAAGCATTCAGAAATACCTACAATAGTTCCATCAAAAGGGACGCCTCCAGAAAAAACTAATACTCCAAGCAATCAAAATGATAAAGGTAATCTTACTCCTTCAAAAGGTATTTTCCCACATACTGGAGAAAATCAAATGCTAAGTAATATATTACTCGTTGTAGGGACAGGTATTTTAATAATCCTTACAGTATATTATATTCTTAAAAAAAGACGAATCGAATAGTTAATTTGTAGTATAGTTAGAACAGTTTGCATTACTTGATAGTATACAAGCTGTTCTAATGCTTATTAAGGGTAGGTTGTATAGTATGAAACTAAATTTTGATGAAATTAAAGAGATTTTGTTATGTTATCCAGAGGGAATATCTTTAGATGACTTACTTATAATTATGGATATGGATGTTATTAACCAAAATCGTATAAATGTAATAAGTATTTTAAAATGGCATGATGAAATAGAAAAAGTATACACAACTGAATTTGGAAGAATAAAAACGGAATATAAACTAATTTTTGATTAAAAATATTTTACATCGTAGATCATTAAAAAGGTGTAAAGCATATTTTCTATTTTTTAATAGAGAATATGCTTTATTCTATTTATTAATCTTCTGGAAAGTAGCCATTTTCTAAGATCATGTCAGAAAAAGTGTGAGTATTGCTATTAATCTTAGGAATATCTATGTAGTAATGTGTGACTTCATGCATTTTAGTAAAATTTTTTCGTTCTAACATTAATTCTTTATTAGTTGTAATAATAACTTCATTGTACACTTTAGAAGTTGAACCAAGCATTCGTCTTCTAAGCTGTTTTTGAAAAGTATATTCAACAAATTCAACGTCTTCAACTTCTTTTATTAATTCGTTTGAAAGATTAAATACTTCAAAATAGAGTTCTTTACTAATAAAATCCACCAACAACAGTCCAATCAATCTTTTTTGTTATGTTCCTTTTTTTCTTTTGCTTTTTTTATAAGAAAATCCTGAAAATCAATTAATTCTTCTTCTAGTTCTTCTATGTCATCAATGTCCATATTAGAAGTATTTAAACGAAAATGTGAGATAATGTTTTGACCTGTACCGTTTGAATCTTCTGATGGTAAGGAAGGGTTCTTAGTTCTACCTTGTAGTAGAAAGAGTGATTTTGACAGATTTTGCTTATGCGCAAAGGTTTTAGTTCAGTAGAATTGATTAAAAATGGCTTGAAATTATACAAACTGTGATAAAGATGTGATAATTTTATTACAAGAAGTAACTTTTAGTAGTTTAAAAAAACATTTTTATTTTTAGAAGAGAAGCAGGTATAAATTAAACATACATAAGTTTTAAATTCTATGAATAAATAAGTACAAATTTCCTTCTGTTTTTTAGTGATAAAATATGATTTGAAAAGTATTAATAATTAGAAAGGGTAGAATAAATTATGGAAAAAAAGCAAATAAATACATTAGTGAAGCAGTTAAGAATGGATTTTGGATTAAAGAAAAAAGAAGCAAGAACAGGAGTAATGGAAGCAGCAGCATATTCACGTCTTGAGAATGGAAAAAAATCGATAGATTTTACAACTTTACTTGCTATATTGAGTAATCTAAATGACAGGTTATCATGAACCTTGTCAAGTTATGTTTTTTAGCTAGTAAGAAGAATTGCATAAAGAGAGAAAGGCAGTCAGCTGTTGACTGTTTATTTTTGTATAAAAATTAGTGAAAGAAGGAAATTATTTTGGCAAATAGAATTCAAGAAATTGCATTAAGTGATAAAAATTTAGGAAGTAAAATTAAAGCTGTTTATAAAACAGAACGTGATATTTATGTAAATGGGGCACCTGTTCGTGGTCGTGTGTTTACCGCTTCAAGCGAAAAGCAACGTGATTTTGAAATTTTTGTTCCTCATTTGCGAAACTCACAAATGTTGAATGGCCGTGAAGAAGTAAAATTAATTGATCCAGTAGCACGAATCAATGTAAAACGGAATAACATTGGTAATAGCCGCTCAATTGACATGGTAGTTTATGCAAAACGTTTAGAAGTAGTTGGAGGTAATAAATAAATAGATAAGAGTTTAAATGTGTATAGAGATAAAAATAGATGTGAATTTAGTGTTTGAGTTAAAAAGATATATGTAAATGTCCAATTGTATTAATAAATTAGTATAGGACGTAAATTGAAATCATTTATAATCTATATATAATGAATTGAAAAAGATAGCTAAATTTTTCGAAGTTAAATAGTGGATTAGTTTTGGCTCAACAATTATAATATATTAATAATTATTATTTTTTTAAATTTAAAAATGGAAACGAGGATTAAAAATTTGTAGTAAAAAAACTAATAGAGCCTCGCACGATAAATACAAATCTTTTTTTCAGAAAAGAATATGATTTGTGGGTAATTATTATAATAAGAAAAGATTATATTGAATTTCCATTTTATATAGAATGTAATTGTGGACAATTAGCGGAAATAGTTCCTCATAAATATAAAGAATATGAATGTTCAAGATGTGGATGTTATTTTAAACGAGTAGTAGGAGGGTATATAGAAATAAAAAAAATGTCAAGTTTTTAAATGTATGACTATAGTAGTTTATGGTGTATAAGAGTGAGTAATTTTAAAAAGGAGGGTATAGTATGATACATCAATATTTAAAAATTTTTATTTTAAGTGCAATTGTATTTTTAGTTTTTGATTTATTTTGGTTATTGGTGGTTTCAAAAAGGATGTACCAACAATTTATTGGTCATTTAATGGGAGATGTGCGTATATTTCCAGCAATTATTTTTTATGTAATTTATGTTGTTGGGGTAACAGTTTTTGTTTTGATTCCTGGGATAGAACGAAATCATTTAGGTTATCTATTATTATCTGGCGCTTTTTTTGGTTTTGTTTGTTATGCAACATACGATTTAACTAATTTAGCTACATTAAAAAATTGGCCAGTCTTAATGACTGTTATCGATCTTATCTGGGGAAGCTTTGTGACTATGGCTACAGTAGGGATTGTTTATTTTATAAATCTCAAGTTTTTTGAAGGGTCAGGTATATAATGATAACGTTGGAAAAATACCGTCTTATGAAAAGTATATTTTGCGGTGCGGAATTAGTTATAGAGAATAAAGAAGAGTTAAACAAAATAAATGTTTTTCCAGTAGCTGATGGAGATACTGGAAGCAATTTAGCCTCTTTGATGCATTCGATATTAAATAATGTAGCACCTCAACCTGATTCAATACAGAGCTTATTAAGTGATATTTCAGAGGCTGCTCTAATTGGAGCAAGGGGAAACTCAGGTTTGATTTTTGCGCAATATTTAAATGCTTTAGCAGAAAATTATTCCAAGGTTGATAATTCAACGAGTAACTTTGTGAATTCTCTTAAAGCAGCATCATTAAAAGCATATGAAGCTGTTATGGATCCTAAAGAAGGAACTATTCTTTCTGTTATTAGATTATGGTCTGACACATTAGAAAAAGAGTTTTTTAAAACAAAATCTTTTTCAGAGGCGCTTGTGAAAGCCCTTCAAGTGACAGAGAGAGCAGTTGAAGATACAAAATTTCAATTATCTGTATTGAAAAAAAATAATTTAGTGGATTCTGGAGCAAAGGGATTTTATTATTTTATTTTTGGATTTACAAAGGAGTACTGTGAAAAAAAAGAAAATTTTTATGATTCGAATCCTTATCTTGTAAGCACAGGAGTAAATAAAAACTTATTGCATAGAATAACGGATAAACCAGAATATCGTTTCTGTGCAGAATTTATTTTAAACGAAGTGCAAATCACAACAGAAGATATGCGAAAAAGATTAAAATATCAAGGAGATTCTTTAATTGTAATTGGTAATCAAAAGAAATCTAAAATTCATATTCATACAAATTCACCAAAAAATGTATTAAAAATCCTAGAAAAATTTGGAGAAGTTACTTATCAAAAAGTAGATGATATGTTAATGCAATATTTAGTTACAAAAAAAAGAAAATCTCCTATTGCAATTGTGACTGATTCTATTGCAGATTTACCAAGTAGTTATCTTCTGGAACATCAAGTACATTGCTTACCCATCAATATACTAAGTGATAACCAAGTTTTTTTAGATAAGCTAACTTTAGATGCAAAATTAATTAAAGAGAAGATAGTAAATAAGCAAAATCTTAGTACAGCACAACCTACCATTCCATCCGTGGATGCATTACTTTCTTTTTTGGAAGATAAATATGAACATGTATTAGTTTTAACCGTTTCTTCAGAACTCAGTGGAACATATCAATTAATTGCGCAGAGAATAAAAGAAATGGGATTATCAGAAAAATGGATCAAGCTGATAGATTCTAAAACTAATTCTGTAGCTCAAGGACTTTTAGTGAAGAGGGCGGTATCACTAATTGAAAAAAATATTGAATTTGAAATTATAGTTAAAAAATTGAAGAATCTTCGCTCAAAAACATTTATTTATGTTGCTGTGGCAGACTTAGAGCCGATGATTCAATCCGGTAGAATACCTCAAAAATTAGGAAGAGTATTAAAGAAGCTATCAGTTGTTCCAATCGTTAGTTTAGATAAATCTGGTCGGGGCGTTTTAAAGGGAATTTATTTAAACCAGAAACATAGTACTAACAAAATTACAAAAATAATTTCTGGTTTAGTAGAAAAGCATGAATTAGAAGAAGTAGCAATTGCGCATGTTTCTTCTTATGAAAATGCGAAAATGCTTTCGGATAAAGTTGAAATAATAACAGGTAAACCATGCGATGTCATAGATAGTTCTGCAGCAATAGCTATTAGTGCGGGTATAGGTAGCATTGCAATTGCGGGTATAAAGAAGGAGGAAAACGAATGATTTATTTAACAATTGGAATAGTGTTATTAATATATTTTTTAATATGGTTTGCAATTTCAACTTATAAGAAAAATTATGGATTGGTAGATATTGCATGGGGAGGAGGATTTGTTGTTGTCGCATGGACATGTTATTTAAAAACAGGAGTACATTCTAATCAGTCAATAATTATTTTAGCGTTAGTAACTATATGGGGCATTAGGTTGATTTGGCATTTAGCAAGAAGAAATTGGAATAAGCCCGAAGATTATCGGTACGTAAACATGAGAAAACGTTGGGGGAACCATTATGTTTATTTAAAAGCTTTTCTGAATGTATTTTTGTTACAAGGCATATTACTGTGTATTATTGCATTACCTGTGATTCAAGCATTTTTTAATAGAGAAACTACTTTTAAATGGTGGCAATATTTAGGTATAATTATCTGGATAATAGGTTTCGTTTTTGAGTTTTTAGGAGATTATCAATTAGAGAAGTTCAAAAAAAATCCTGAAAACAAGGGGAAATTATTAACTACAGGATTGTGGTCCTTAACACGCCATCCTAATTATTTTGGTGAGGCAACCAGTTGGTGGGGGATTTTCCTTTTATCTATGAGTAGTATAAATGAAATTTGGCTGATTGTAAGCCCGCTTGTTATTACGTTATTATTGCTTTTCGTTTCTGGTGTTCCGTTATTGGAGGAAAAATATAAAGATCGTTTAGATTTTCAAGAATATGCAGAACGAACTGCTAAATTTTTTCCTTTTATTGGGAAAAAAGGAGTATAAGTTTTTTAACTTATTTTTCTAATTTTTATAGGGTTAATAGTTGTTAGATAAATAAATTAATTATATAATTGATTTTAAGATTAAGGGTCAGTAGCTCACTTGGGAGATAGTGCAGGTTCAAATCCTGCTTGGCCCATTAAAAACAATAGATTTCTGTGATGATTTTTTTGATTTTAAGTAGTATATTATTTTTATTGCATTTAACTTAATAGAAATTAAAAGGTAAGTAAGGCATATTATAAGAAATAAAAAGCAGTCTCCCCGAAAGGATTTCTTTAAGAAAGAGATCCTTTCGGGGAGACTGCTTTTTATTATTTACGCCCAAGATAAATCTTTAAAAGTATATTCAATAGTTAAATTAGTCTCTTTCAAAACGCCTGATGTTAATTCAGGGTCATTAGCAACTAATTCGTAATCTCCCCATGCTAGACGTTCACCCGTGTTTATGGAATAACATTCATAGGTTATTTTTGAATAAACAGTATATTCTGAACCAACATTAGTTGATATTGTTTCGTCTGATATAGTGGTGTCTTTATCAATTTCTTCAGTTTTTAATATATTACCTGTTTTGTCATAATAGGTTACCTTATAAAAATTAGGTTTAATATATCCTCTATCCGTAGCGTTGATAAAACCTGACTGTTTTAAGGTTATGTTTCCTAGAACAGGTTCTTTTTTATAAATAAATACTACAGTTTGAGCTTCATTCAAATAAGTACCCGTAATAGAACCCTGAACAGTATCAAAAGTATACCCCTCAAAAGTCTTTTTGTTCGCAGTGTAAGAATCACCAATAGCACCAGTCAAAATAATATCATCAGATAATTTATTGCCGTCTGTATCTTGATAACTAACAGTTACAGTGCTTGTTGGTATAGGATTTTTTTCAAAAATAAAAGTAACAGTTTGTGGGGTTTCTTCAAATTTACCAGATATATTTCCTATAACATTTTTGAAAGTATATCCCTCAAAAATCTTTTTGTCCGCAGTGTAAGAATCACCAATAGCACCAGTCAAAGTAATATCATCAGATAATTTATTGCCGTCTGTATCTTGATAACTAGCAGTTACAGTACTTGTAGGTATAGGACTTTTTTCAAAAATAAAAGTAACAGTTTGTGGGGCTTCTGTAAAGCTACCAGATGTATTTCCTATAACATTTTTGAAAGTGTACCCCTCAAAAGATTTTTGTTCGGCGGCATAAGAATCACCAATATTTCCTTTTAAAATAATATCTTTAGAAAGAGTATCCCCATTAGAATCTTTATATTTTACAATAACCTGACCTTCTTTTACAAAAGGCTTATTGTCGTTTGAATACGTGTGAAGATAACCAATATATTTATATCCTGCCAAATCTACATTTGGAGTATAATTAGATCCTTTAGTTAGTATAGTTGAGTCAACAGTTGGTAGTATACCTTCATCTGCGTGTGCCTCATCATAATTGGTAAAGAAATTGCTTCCGCCTAAAACAATTAATAATGATAGAAAAGTTTTTAAATGTTTCCTTTTCCAAATTAATAAAAACAATACTAAAACTAATACGGAAAAACCAAGTAGTGAAATTAATATATTATTTTTCATAGCTCCAGTTTTTGGTAAAGTGTTTGAAGAAGTCTTACTTATTTTTTGAGGTAATTCTAACTTAGTATTATTTGTGGGTAGTATTGAATTAGTAGCAGAATCTGCTTTTTTAAAAACTAACTTAAAATTTTCTTTGTCATGAGTGACAGAACTAGTAGGTACTTTTTCAATAAGATTTTCTTGTTCAATTGAGGTTAAATTATCGTATAACGTGTATTCTGTAGTAACAAGTGAATTATTACCTGAAGCGTGTACATTTGTAAAAGATATACCGAAAGATAACGTAGTGAATATAAAGGTAAGAAATACAACTTTAAAAAAATTATTACGCATAATAATCGTCCTTTCTATTTTAATTTATTGTATTTAGAGAAGTATAGCATATTGTGAACAAAATGTGAAAAAATAAATCTGTTATTTTTTTGGTGTAAAAATCTTTTTTTAAAATATTTAATATAATTACACTTGTTATTTTAAGTTTGTTATTTTTAAATAATTAGCATGTAAAATGTTTAAATTCACAAATAATTCACAATGTAATTTTTAATCTTTATTCTTTTATTTTAAAACAGATTTTGATAAGAGATAAACTGAAACTGTAAAAGGAAATTCAAAAAAAGTAAGAGCAATTTTTTACAGTATTATTTGCATTAATTGGTTACTTTAAAGTAACTAATTGATAGCTTGAACAATAACTAATAAAATTACTTTATGAAAGGAAGTGATTGTTATGAAAAAATATAAGAATGTCATTATCGGTTTTGGAAAGGGAGGGAAAACACTAGCAAAAGAAATTGCTATGCGTGGTGAAGAGGTATTGATGATTGAAGAATCTGAACTAATGTATGGAGGGACATGCATTAATGTAGGATGTATACCTTCAAAATCTTTAATAATTAATGGAGAAAAACATGTAGATATGTCAACGGCGCATTCAATAAAAAATAGTTTGACAAGTAAGTTGAGAGAAAAAAATTACAATAACCTTTTTGAAGAAGAGAATATAACTATTTTAAATGGAAAAGCTAAATTTTTATCAGATAAAATCATACAAATCACTAAGACAGATAATACGAAAATCCAAGTTGAAGGTGAACGTATTTTTATTAATACGGGCTCAAAAGCTATCAAATTACCTATAGATGGGTTAAATAAAAGTAAAAATGTTTTAGATTCTACAACTGCTATGGAACAAGTAATAGCACCAGAAAAAATAGTTATTATAGGTGCTGGTTACATTGGGTTAGAATTTGCATCAATGTTTAATTCTTATGGAAGCAAAGTTAGTATTTTAGATGCTAGCTCTGAATTTTTACCTAGAGAAGATGAAGATATCTCAACATTAATATATAAAGATTTTTTAGATAAGGGAATTGATATTCAGTTAGGCGTATCTATAAACCATATCATAGATAAGGATAATTATACTGAAGTAATATATACTCAAGCTGGTAAAATAAAGAAAGTAGAAGTGTCTAAATTGCTTGTAGCTACAGGTAGAAAACCTAATACAGATACCTTAGGATTAGAAAACACAAATATAAAAACGGATAGTCATGGGGCTATTGTTGTAGATGAATTTTTAAAAACATCTGTGGAAAATATTTGGGCAATAGGCGATGTAAAAGGGGGTCTACAATTTACCTATATTTCTTTAGATGATTATAGAATAATAGTGGATTATCTTTATGGTGACAAAAAGAGAAATACTATGAATAGAGGTAATATACCGTACAGTGTATTTATAACACCACCTTTTTCAAGTGTTGGAATAAAAGAAAAAGAGCTAGAAAAAAGCAAAGTAAACTATAAAGTTTTTAGTTTACCTGTAAAATCTATACCTAAAGCCCATATTATTGATCAGACAGTAGGAATTTTTAAAGTAATAATAGATGCAGAAACTGAAAAGATTTTGGGAGCTTCTTTATATGGTGCAGAATCTCATGAATTAATAAATCTTATTTCGTTGGCAATGGATTTTAATATGGACTATAAAGTATTACGTGATAGAGTGTATACCCATCCTACTATGTCGGAATCTTTAAATGATTTACTAAAATAAAAAATTGAAGTTCATTTCTATAGTTATGAAATGAACTTCAATTTTTTAGATTTGTACAATCTAATTCTCTTTGACCCCATAATTTCATCTGTAAAACAATAGTTGCTAAATCTTTTCCCTTTTCAGACAAATAATAAGTAGACGAAGTAGTATTATTGAAAACTTCTTTTTCATTCTTAACAATTTCATTGTCTTCCAAAAGTTTTAGTTGCTGTTTGATCATTTTTGGAGAACTATTCGGAAGCAATCGGCAAATTTCTCCAAAGCGCATAGATCCTCCGTTTAGGGATTCTATTATTTGGGGAATCCACTTTTTTCCAAGTATATTAGATAAAGCCTCTACAGGGCATTTTTTTTCTACGTTTTTATCCATTATGTAACACTCCTTTTATGAATAATTAAAAATAAAAACTAATTGAAAATAAATCTGTAGATATCAGTTTCTTTATGAAAGTAATAATTGTTAAAAAGTGTATTAGCGTGTGCAAAAGTACAATTATTTACATACATAAGATGCTCGATGAGTCTATTTCTTAATGCAGATTTGCTCATAAAAAAGTATTGTGCAATTTCTTCGAATGAATAAAATTTTTTTAATGCGTAAAATAATGCTTGGTCATTTGCCATTAACATGCTAGCACCGACATTAGCACGATATTCTTTTGGAAAATCTTCCATCAAATAACCATTTTTCAAAAGAATATCAGAAAAAGTATGGGTTGCATTATTAATTTTAGGTATATCTATGTAGTAATGCATAATCTCATGCATTTTAGTGAAATTTTTTCGTTCTAACATTAATTCCTTGTTTGTTGTTATAATGACTTCATTGTCTACTTTAGAAATTGAACCAAGCATCCGCCTTTTAAGTTGTTTTTGAAACGTGTATTCAACAAATTCAACATCTTCAACTTCTTTTACATATTTTTCAATATCAAAGCATTTAACTTGTTCAATATTTTTGGAAGAATAGTAGGATACTTCTTTTATTAATTCGTTTGAAAAATTAAATGCTTCAAAATAGAGTTCTTTACTAATAAAATTCACCAACAACAGTCCAATCAATCTTTTTTGTTACGTTTCTTTTTTTCTTTTGCTTTTTTTATAAGAAAATCTTGAAAATCGATTAATTCTTCTTCTAATTCTTCTATATCTTCTATGTCCATATCAGAAGTATTTAGACGAAAATGAGAAATGATATTTTTCCCAATTTTTTCCTTGTCGTTTAGATGTATTCTTTCCTCTGTTCTACCTAGTAAAAAATCGGTAGATACATCATATAGGGAAGCGATTTTTGATAGCATTTCCGAATCTGGTTCACGTGTTCCGTATTCCCAGTTTGCATAGGTTCCTAAGTTATTTAATCCTAGTTGTTTTGCAACATATGTTTTTGTCCACTCTTTTTCTTCTCTTAAAAGCTGTAGTCTTTTTGCTAATGGTTGCACTGGTTTTACCTCCTCTATAAGTACATTATAAACTTTTTGTGTATAAAATTGAGAAAGTTAAACAAAAAGTGTTGACATTTTATTTCAAAAGGTATATTCTTAATATAAGTTAAACGAAATGTTTAACTCGTCAATTAGATAAACAAAAAAGCGTTCACGAGAAGAAAATGAATTTCTGTTTCGCAAACACTTAAAGTAATACCTAGACAATATTATTTTAAGCGATTTGATGAAATAATACAAGAATGAAATTTTTGTTCGAGGTTATAAGTCTTGTTGAGGTGGTGTGTGCCAGCCGTTGAATGGGGCACAAGGTGGCAGTAGTATCTTTAAATAGAGCCATATTGATGACAGATTAGTGCCGAGCTGTCAGATTATTTCCGATAACCATGTCGTGAGACACGTTGGAAATAGTTGCTGAACTAGATTGAATAAAAAAATCTATGCAAGCTCAATAAAAGGAGGAGAGCTGTACACCGTATATTACAATACTATCTAATGTGCCGTTATGTGATGTAAGAGTCACTAGCCATTGAAGATGATTCTATGTATTGTGATGAACGTAAGAATCTAAAATTGAAATACAATTTAAGTTTTTATTTTTAATCGTGAAAAAGATTTTTTCTAAAAAAAATTCAATCTTAACTTTAGTAAGCACAATTGTATTATTTTAGTTGTACTTTTTTATTTTAAATGAAAGAACAGAATTTGTTATTAAGTGAATAAGGAGGATAAAAATGAAAGAAGAGCTATTACTTTTTGTTGAGAAGTTTGTTGAACGTATGAAACGACAGAAAAAAACTTTTTCTATTTCGGATATAGAAAAGAGCTATAACTTAGAACGTAAGAAGTTAGGTAAGAGTGCGGTTAAGTTAACAAACATGGAACGCTTAACAATTGAAAGTCGATTATTAAAAAATCAGATTTTACAACGAACATATAAAATGACAGGTTATCATGAACCTTGTCAAGTTATGTTTTTTAGCTAGTAAGAAGAATTGCATAAAGAGAGAAAGGCAGTCAGCTGTTGACTGTTTATTTTTGTATAAAAATTAGTGAAAGAAGGAAATTATTTTGGCAAATAGAATTCAAGAAATTGCATTAAGTGATAAAAATTTAGGAAGTAAAATTAAAGCTGTTTATAAAACAGAACGTGATATTTATGTAAATGGGGTACCTGTTCGTGGTCGTGTGTTTACCGCTTCAAGCGAAAAGCAACGTGATTTTGAAATTTTTGTTCCTCATTTGCGAAACTCACAAATGTTGAATGGCCGTGAAGAAGTAAAATTAATTGATCCAGTAGCACGAATCAATGTAAAACGGAATAACATTGGTAATAGCCGCTCAATTGACATGGTAGTTTATGCAAAACGTTTAGAAGTAGTTGGAGGTAATAAATAATGGGATTATCATTTGAAAATAACACGATTGAAAATTTTGATGTAGTAGGAACATTTGGTACGATGAATTTCTTAGAAGTAGTTGCAATTAATGAACGTGATGGTGAAGGAAATGTGACTGACGATGTTCGTGAACAACGAGTAACGGTTTATTCTAGCAAATTAAATGACCAAGTAGAAATTGCGATTGATCCAGATTATGATGTTAGTGGTATCAATTATGATGATGAGATCGAGTTGACTGGAAATGTAACGGCTCGTGGGTGGCTTAATGCTTATAAAGGTTTTAATGACAATGTACAAACAGAACAAGCATTTAAAGTCCGTGCAGTGGGTATTAAAAAAGTAGGAGCTGTTAAACCAGCGCAACCTACTCTACAAAAAGAAAATAAGAATCAAGTAAATGAGCAAAAATAAATGTTAGATTGAGGTAGATTAAATGAGCAAAAGAGAAGAATTAAAAAAATAGGTGATGAATTGTATAAAGTTTTGGCACAAAACAACGTTACCTTTGAACAAGCAAAAGTAACGCTAGATTATCTTTCAATTAAATTAGATTGTGAAATGAAACGAACAATGGTATCTCTTAAGACGTTGTAAAATAGAGAATACTTTTTTCAGGGATGTAGTATTGAATATTAGAACTGATAAACTCTAAAATTGTATCATCAATAATTGATTGGAATTTTTCAATTTTGAGTTTTTGGTTGTTGGTAAGAATAATTGTTACGGATTGCATGTCTATTTCACATGCTTTTTCAATTGTTTTTAGCATTATTATAGGACACCTCCTTTTGTTAATATTTTACCACTGAACCAGAAATTTCTGAAAAAATTAATTGGATGTGGGAATTGAAACGAAAGTAAATATCATATTCGGACGAACGGTGGCACCGTTTAACAGCTGTGAAGGGCATTCTAACGAGTGCCCTTTTTATTATTAATTTGTGTCAACAAGGTTTGTTAATAGACATTAATAATAAAAAATGAGGTGGTTAGTTAAAAGATGAATCGATTAGAGGAATTAATCAAGAACCCAACAAAATTCAATCTATCAAATGAAGCGATTGATTCATTAAGGGAATTATTTGTTACTTTTGAAACGAATCCATTTTTCCCAATGAGTCGATATGATTATGCTCGCAGATACTTAACACAACTATATTTTGCAGGCTTTATTAGTAGTGATTTAGTTCAAAGCATTTTGAGTGAGTTCAAAAAGAGTGGGTAAAGTTAATAAAAAATAGGAGTGATTGGATGAAGCAAGGGAAACGCCCAGTTAGAAAAGAAAAAGAGTTGTTGAAAAGTCGCAGATTGAATGCGAAGAATTGGTTAGTGGAAAGACGTTTGAAGAGTAGTGTTATTTTTCTTCATAAAGAAAGTGGTAATTTGAAAGAGATTTTTTATTAAGAAAGGAAAAATGTTAGTGGAAAAAAATAATGAAAGTACTAAATTATTGCAAAGAAAAATTAGGTATATGTGTGCGGTTGAAGGTGAAATGGAGTTTTATGTGTTACGTCCATTATTTACTGATGATGTTAATGTTCAAGCAGTAGTTATGACATTTCAAGATGTTTATGATAATTCTTTTTTCTATGAAGGTAGTGCAGAGGGATTATATCAAACGATTGTTCGGTGGATTGAAAAGAATATAGCTTAGTAATTAAATGTAAACTGAGAGGGGGTGTCTTGTAAGTTAATGAGTAGTCTGTCGGAAAAAATGGAGCATAAACAAGTAAGGTATCGAGCGTTTTTAGAAAGAAGATTTTATTCATACAGGAGGTGGCAAAGTTTTAATTATTACCGTGACTTGTACTTAAAATTATTTGATGAAACGAGTAATGGTCTTATTCAATTTTTATTACTAGATGATTCTTTTTTTGAAAGTGAACAAGCTGTTTTGAAATTGTTAGATAGTTTTTTGGATCAATTAGTTCGTGCGTACGATTTAAAGTTCCATGAAGATTTTGAAAAGAAAGTGTATTTTGAAGAATATCCATTAGGAATAAGTGAGGTAAATTGATTGTGATGGTTTGATGGCTTATAATGGCTTTAGAATAGACGTTAGAAGAGGTGAGACAAATGGTAATGACAATGAATGAAATTAAAGAGCGTGTGAAGCCAATAGCTGAAAGATACGAAATTCCTGTGATATATGTGTTTGGTTCTTATGCTAGAGATGAAGCGAAGGAATCAAGCGATATTGATTTTTTGGTTGGCACTACTGGTTTGCCAGAAAAATATCGGTGGTCTGTGTATAGTGATTTTTTCGATGAATTGAAGGAAGCCGTTGAACATGAGATCGATTTAGTAGAGCTTGAAGCATTTGAACAACCAATTGATTCAGAATACCAGAAAGAGTTTTACGATACTATGATGAAGGAGAAAGTTAAAGTATTTGAAAGAGAAAAATAGAGATATTCGTGTTCTCAAGGGAACATTGATTTATTGTGAAGATGTAAAATCGGCACTCAATCGTTGTAGCAGAAGCTTTGAAGTTTTCTCTCACGATAGAGTGTTTTTTCATGCAATCAGTATGTCTTGCATGCAGGTAGGAGAACTTGCTAACTCTTTTTCTGAAGGGTTTAAGGAAAGAAATAGTGGTGCGGTTGATTGGCGACAATTAAGGTCAATTAGAAATATTTTTGCACATGCGTATAGTAATATTAATAAACGGACTGTTTGGGAACTTGCAACAGTCTTTTTTCCTGTTTACGAAGAATTTTGTAGACAAGAATTAGCACGATTACAAAAAGAAGGTAGGTAAATGTTTAAAAAATTATTTAGATATAGAGGAAGGCGTATCCGTTATTCTTCAAGAAATTTGTTGGCACTCTATCGAGTGTTATTTTTTATGCCAATTTTTGTTTGTTTAGGCTATTTTGTGGGCTATAAATGGCTTTATCCATTGTATCTCTCAAATCCACCTGATTGGAAAATTTATATTGTGCCAGCGTTAATCATTGTAGGTGTTTCGATAGGTGCAATTGTGCTAATTACATTGCTTGTTAAGGCTTCAATTATCAATTCAGGCTATTTTTCTAAAGTAGAACAACGTCAAGTGTTAGCTCGTATGATTATTGACAATGGCTATTATACGAAGAAACAAGTGAAAAGTTCTGATGGTAAAACAAGAGAAAAAATCAAGTTTCCAAAAATTTATTATAAGTCTGAAAAAAATAGTATTTTCGTTTCATTTGAAACAGCAGGTAATAAGTTTCAAGAAAAATTTGAAACCATTGGTGGTTTTTTGGAAACAGCGTTTCATGCGGATAATTTAAGTCAGACTAGTGAAAAGGGATTTGTAATTTATGAGTTAGCAACTGATGTGTATAGTAAACGTATTTCCATTAGAGATATGCAAGCAGATAAAGGCAAAGTCCAGTTGATGAAAGGGTTATATTGGCATTTCGATAAAGACCCGCATATGTTGATTGGAGGAGGTACAGGTGGTGGTAAAACTTTTACCATTCTTTCTTTAATCTATGCTTTGTGTCGTGTGGGTGAAATAGAAATATGTGACCCAAAAAATTCAGATTTAATGGCACTAGGTAGATTGCCTTTATTTGAAGGAAAAGTTTATACAGGGAAAACGGATATTGTCAATTGTATTAAAAATGCAGTTCAGGAAATGGAAGATCGATTTAAAACTATCAATGAGAGTCCAAAATTTAAAATGGGTAAAAATTATGCCTATTACGGATTAAAACCAAAATTCATTGTCGTAGATGAATTTGCTGCATTTAAAGCAGAATTAGCGAATGACTATGCGACTGATGGTGATGTAGATGAATATTTAACTCAACTTATTTTGAAAGCTCGTCAAGCAGGGATTTTCTTTATTGTTGCAATGCAAAGACCAGATGGCGAGTTTATCAAAACGGCATTAAGAGATCAATTTATGTTTCGTATGTCTGTTGGCCGTTTATCAGAAACTGGTATTTTGATGATTTTCGGTGATGAAAATAAAAATAAAAAGTTTAAATATGTTGAAAAAGTCGATGGATTGAAAGTTTATGGACGTGGTTATGTTGCTTTAGGTGGTTCTGTCGCAAGGGAATTTTATAGCCCACAAGTACCACAAGATTTTGATTTCATTCAGGAATTTATCAAGATTTCTAAAGAGCTAGGATATGAAGATGTTTCAAAAGAAGTGCAAGAAGAAGTATCTCAAAAAATAGCTAAGCATGTAGATAAAGAAGCCCTTGCGGAAATTGATGAAGAGTTAGAAAAAGGTCAAGCAAAGTTAGCTAAGTTAAGTGAAAAATTTGAGTAATGAGGAAGGAGATTTTTATTGGATTCTAGCGAAATAATCAAACGTGTTAGAGAACGAGTGTATGTTGAAGTCAAGAAACGATATAAAAAGCCTGATTTAGATATACGTATTCGTGACATTCTGTATGAACAATCAGAAAGCTATGCAAAATTAGTGAGGTTTTCTAACGGAAAGCGAATAAAGAAATTAGCTGACCCTGTAGAGTTTGAAAAATTTATGGAAAATAGGGGGGCTAAAATTGTTGATGAAGTGATTGTTGGTTTAAATGAAAAAGGAGAAGTATAAATGGAATTTAAAAATAGTAATCAACTTATGGAATATTGGGAAACAAAAGTAAAGGAATTTGAAAAAGAACTTAATAGTGGAATTTCCCAATTGTCAAAAGAAGAGAGACAAGAATCATGTGTTGTTGAAGCAAAAAAATATTTAGAAGAAAAAAGAAAATATGCGAATAATCTTCATGCGTTATTTTATGTTGAAGGTAGTTATCAGAATTCTAATGAAGTAGATAGGAAATTTGATAGAGAATTCTATCCAGCGTTTTATTCGTTTTTAAGTGAAATTGATATTTTGGCTCATTAATAGAAAGGAATAGTGATTGGTATGAATGGTAAATTGACTCTTGAAGAGTTTTATAAAAAAATGTCTTCGGAAATTTATAGAAAAGTGAAATTAAAATACAAGAAAAAAGATTTAGATGATAGGTTTAGTCAGGTATTGCATAATTCGTCTTTTCGTTTTATTTATAGAAAATATCAGAATCGTCCTGATAGTTTACTTACTTATCAGGAAAGTGAAATGGAATTGGATAAAAATTTAGATGGTCTTGTCGATGAAGTATTAAAAGGATTAACAAATGTTCGTCAAATTGATTTTTCGGAATATCTGGAAACTGTCAAACGTGCAACATTTAAACGCTGTTCTGAAAAAACAACAAAGTATTTTTCTAGTCAAGATTTTAATTCTACTTTTAGAGAAGAATGTTTTGACTTTGTGAAGAGTGCTTTTAAAAGAGATTCAGACGGAGAAAGTGTTATTTGCTGTGATGATTTAGATATTTTAATGGAAATAGTAGTGAAGGATTGTGTTGAAAAAGTTATGCGTGTAATTAATAAGTAATGCAGGGGGAGCAGGTGAGTGAATATGTTCTCATTTAAAGAGGTGCTTTTTGAATTAGATAATGCTATTTCTTTGAAAACGTTGAAAAATTGGGCAAATAAAATTGAAAAATTAACAGATGTTCGATTTGTTCGCCAATACGCTAAAAATAAACAGGGTAGAAACTACTCGTATAAAGTTTTTAGTGGGAATCAAATTGAACAATTTAACGAATTAGTTCAATTAAGGAAACAAAATGTACCGTTAGAGCAGGCAATGATTGAGGTGTTCATGTCTGCAGAAGAAAAAGAAAGGCAACAAGTAATCTCCATTGCAAAAAAAGAATTTGAGGAAAATCAAATGTCAGTAAAAGAGCTTGTTGAATATACTAAAGAAGTTTTGACGGAAAATGCAGAGATAAAAAAACGATTGAAGGCATTGGAACTTAAAATGGAAATGTTGGTGAATTAGACTGGCAACCGCTAGGGATTGTTGCGTTCTTTGTAGATGGAATAGGGGCGGCGCCCCAAGGTGCCCGCCCCTATTCCATCGTTAACAAAAGTAGCAACGTATATCCCAAGTGTTGTTAGTCGTGAGGTGGGCTTGTCCCACCTCAAAAGTTTCTACCCCCGTTTTATAACATGGGGGTAGAATTTAACATACCATATAAAAAAGTTACTTAAACGCTATGTCCCACAAGGGATTGAGCGATTTTGTTTTTGTCACATTTTTTGACTAAAGTTGTCACATTTTTTTTGGAAGTAGGTTTAAAGCAGTGAGAGGTGTTGATTTAAAGCGATATAGAAAAGAGCTAAAATTAAAACAGCAAGAATTGGCAAGTAAATTAGGAATTGAGCGTTCGTTAATTTCAAAAATAGAATCTGGAAAACGTGTTATTTCTAAAGAGTTAGAACAAAAGATTATTGATGTGTTGAACTTAGATGGTGGGTATGCTTCGGTAGAAGCAAAAATTGACTTTTTGAGAATACGATTTAAGACATTAGATGTTCGGACAGTTGTTGAAAAGTTGTTGCATATGGATATGAACTGGTTTACTCATGAACCTAGAGGGTTTTATCATTATACTGAAACATTTTCGTATAGCTCTATTCGGATTTTTCGGAATCCAGAAAACGTGAATATGGGAATTATGTTGGACTTGTCTGGCGAAGGTTGTCGTCAATTAGAAGAAATTTTTGAAGAAGACAACAAGCGATCGTGGACAGAATTTTTTCGCTCACTCTATGATGATGATATTTTCGGGCAAGGTGTTTTAGTTGATACAAAAATAACTCGAATTGATATTGCTCTTGATGAATTGATTGTGAAAGAACAAGAAAATTTTGATTTATATGTTTTGAAAGAAAAAATGGAACAAGGGCTTGTGGATACCACTTTTAAGAATTTTGATTTTAGCGGGGGCTTTGCTTATGAAAATAAAAAAATGGTAAATAAAGGTTTGTCTCTTTATTTTGGTAGTCGTCAATCGCCATTGCATTTTAACTTTTACCAAAAAGATTATGAGTTAGCACGAAAAGAAAGTATAAGTGTTGAGGAAGCAAGAGAAAAACATGAAATTAAAAATCGGTACGAAATTCGCCTTTCTGATGAAAAGGCGTTTTTGTTTGTAGAATATTTTCTTTCTAGTGGTGAAACGTTGGATTGGCTAGTCAAGGAAATTATTAATCAATCTTTGACTGTCTATGACATTGAAGATGATATGAAAGTCTATTGCAAAGCTTGGTATGATGTTGTTGATAAATTGGAAGGTTTAAAATTGTCTGTTCAAGGTGAAAAACCGTCTATTGAGAAAACACTTCGGTGGTTATCAAATTATTTAGCCCCTTCATTAAAGATGATTAAAGAAATTGATCATTTGTTAGGAACAAATGAGCTGATGGAACGTATCGATTTAGCAGAATTAAAAGAGAAACATGAAGAAATAATTGAAATGGTCTGTGTTGATGCGAAAGATTTATTGTTTACCACTAATCAAAATAGCAGTGTTCGATCTTATATGGAACAAGAATTTGATTTGGAGGAAGTATATCCATTTTAAAGATTAAGTGGGATATAGATATAATTGATTCGTTATTTTAAATAGATATTAGTTTAGTTGAAAGGAATGTATGAATTATGAGTAGAGAATTTATTGAACGCAATACTAAAGTAGCAATTTCTATTACTGAAAAAATGAAAAAAGGCAAAAATGATCTACAAAAAACAAAAGAAAAAATTGTTCAATTAGATGAACAAGGGGAATTGACTATTCCTTATTTAAAGATTACTTTTGAAAAGCTCTCAGAATCAAATGAAGAGCTTTTAAAAGAAATTTCAAGATATGAATATACTTATGTGGTTCATGAAGCAGAAATGGCGGTTAAAGAGAAAGCAATTTGGGAAGAATTTTTCAGTATAAAAAAATTGTATGATAAAGAGCTTTCAGAATTTGCCAGTTTTAAAGAGAAGTATAAATATTTTGAGCCTAAAAATAGTGAAGAATTAAAAAAACAAGCTCGAGTGTTGCTAGAAAAGAAAGGGTATATTGTTGACAGTCCATTTGAAGGAGATTTTGAAAGATGGATTGGCGTTTATGCTAGACCTAAAGATAAACCAACTTATTTAGATCCAACGGATGGAGAAGAAGCTGGATTACAAGAATTGTACAGTGTAGATGGATTTAAGCAAGACTTTGCAGAATGGTTTGAGTTTGAAGTTGTGGAAGGGAAATTAAAGGAGGACATTTTGTAGTGAAAAAGATTTGGCAATTGGCATGTTTAGAAAATAATTATGATTCACACAGCTCTTATTTTCGGGATATGGTAAGATATTTTTCCTATACACTGTTAGCACTACTTTTATTCTTTTTAGGTTTGTATTTTAACATAGGTTGGGTAAGTGGTTTCTGTTTTGTAGGTTTGATACTTTTACCATATATGGGCTTTTTATCTCGTGATAATTATAGAGAATTTGCACCGAGGGTATGGAAAATAAGAGATGTTCGAGAGTTAGAAGAATTGTATCCTGTAGTTGTTGATAGAGTAAGGGATAGATTACTTTTTTATGAAAAGAAACTCTATTTAAAGGGAGATAGTTTGAAGCATGCAGATTCATTGAAAGAAGGTTTTGTTCTTTCAGAAATTTCTTTAGAAAATGAGTTGATTTTTAATGCTAGTATAGCAAAGAAAAGTTGTATAGTTGTTGAGGAGTATGTATATGAAAATGTAAATTTTAAAGAAGAATTCCAGAATAAAAAGAATCAAGAAGCTCCTGTATTACGCTATATAGTTTATACAAATAACTTTTTAAGTGAATAACTGTGGAAAGGTGAACCAATGAAGAAGATTCGTGGCTCTCCTATTTTTTTATGCAAAATCTAGGAGAAATGAAATAGAACTACAAAAAATTAATAATGAAAAGAGGAAATATTTTGAAGAAAACAACGATTATTCAAGGATTAGCAACAACAATCATTTTAGCAGGCATGGCAATACCAATGATGGTTCAAGCGCAAGAAGGCGGACAAGTTCCACAAACAGTGAGAGCCGATTTTTTCCAACGTTCAAGTGCAAGCTCTAACTCAATCATTAATGCGCCGAATGCTTCTGTGGTAACACCAGATGATGAAGCTGGTTCAAAGTATAGTTTTATTGCAAAGTTTATTAAAGGTGTCACTACGGTTGAAACAGGTGGTGGTGGGTGGACGAATGATGTTTACGTTAATATGCCTCCACAAAAATGGGACGGAAAAATCGGTCTTGATGTAACGAAAACGAAGAAAGGGCAATCGTGGATTCGTTACAATAATGTAGGTACAGCTGATGATGGGACACCAATTGATTTAAAAATTACCATTCAAGACTGGGAACAATATAAAAATGCACAAAATATGGTGTCGAATAATATTGTTGCTTTTAACAATGTTAGTGCGATTGCTACCTATCAAGGTGGTTTCTCATGGGTGAAACAAACATGGACGTACCTAGAACATGGGACAGACAAAGAAAAGCCAGTTTCAGGCTACTATTCATGGATTGATATTGATAATTTACAAGGAATGACGATTGACAAAGATTCGTACAAAGCAATCGATAAATTGTACGTACCAACGAAAGATACAATTGTTAAATATAAAGAAGAAAAAGACGGTGGAAAAACTTTTTATGATTCTGACGATATTCCCTTAGACGATGGTGATAACCGTGGTGATTTTACGTTCTTGTATTCTAATCGTTCTCGATTCGACTTCACATATAGTGAGGACTTCGCGACACGTGAAAAGAATTTAGGGTATCCTTTACCGCCAAAAAATAATAACCAGTATAGTTATTTTGGCTATAGTGCAAAAAAACCAGTTCGGACAGCGCCAATGATTCCTACTAAAACAGTGACAGATAGTGATGAAACAAATGTTGATAAGAATACCTTAGAAGGGTTAGGCGAAGTATATAGCTATACGATTACACATAAAGTTCCTGATGAAATGAAAGAATTTTACTACAGCAACTATGAAATGCAAGACGAACTGATTCCTGAATTGGAACGTGTGTCTGATGTGAAAGTCACGGACGAAGCAGGAAAGGACGTTACCAATAAATTTGAAGCGAAGCATGAAGGCAATTTAGTACGTATGGTTGCAAAGGCTGACGTATTAAAAACAGCGGATTTCTATAATCACGAATACAAATTCAATTTCCAAACAAAAATTCGTGAAGGTGCCAGCTTAGATAAGTACCTTATTGATGGCAAGTTACAAATTCCAAATAAAGCAAAAATTATCCAAAACAACAAAGAAGTCCCAACTGATGAAACAACAACCACTGTCACACCAAAAGACCCGTCTATCGCGAAGAAAATCCTTGAAGGCGATAAAGAAGTGGATTTGACCAGTGCCAAAGTGGGCGATGAAGTGACATTCAAATTAGATGTGCAAGTACCAAACACCAAAGATATGACTTCTTTAGTCATTCAAGATGATTTAGAAGATGTTTTAGAAGCGAATAAAGAAGTGAAAGTTACTCTTTCAGATGGGACAGATATTACGGATCAAGGAAAAATTAGTGTTGATGAAAAAACACAAAAAGTTTCTTGGGCTGCCAATGAACCAAACAAATTAAAAGAAAAACAATTGTTTGTGTACATTAAAGGGAAATTGAAAGACGCAGATTTTTCTCAATATGTCGATGATAAAGGGAATATTATGATTCCAAACGTGGCACAATTGGTGATTAATGATGAACCGACAGATTCTAACAAAGTGAATGTTACAACTCCACAAGAAAAACCAAAAGTATTGCCAAATACTAATATGGATTTTGGAACAAGTGCAGGTGTAGCTACAGTGATTGCAATTTCATTAATTGGTGTGGTCGTAGCAGTGAAACGACAAAAAGATAGCAAAGAGGGCTAATTAATGAAAAAATGGATTGAAAAAAACAAATATTTTGTTGGAGCAATTGGAGTTATTCTCATTGCTCTTTTTTCATTCCTTCTTTTTGAAAACCAACAAAAAGAAGAAGTGAAAGAAGCTATAAATACAGTGGTATCAAGTGGATTAGAGGAAGCGGAGAAGCCAAAAAAACATGTAGAGACAAAATCTAGTGAAACTGTTCAAAGTAATCAAGTAGATGTTATTACTGGTACGGAAGCACAAGAAGAAACACCTATTCCAACAGTGATTTCTTTAACCGAAGGCGAACGTCCGTCTGTTAAAACGATTCAAAATGCCCAAGAAAATTTTAATGAAGTGTCGGATTCTGTTTTAGGGTCTATTGAAATTGATTCTATTCAATTAAAATTACCTATTTTAATGGGTGATAGTTTTGACAATATGCTTTATGGAGCGTGTACTGTTTTATCAAAACAAACGATGGGAAAAGGAAATTATGCTTTAGCTTCTCACAATGCTGGGTATGAAGGATTACTTTTTACCTCGTTAAATAAAGTTTCTGTAGGAGATTTGGTCAAACTTAATGATCGTGAAGGACATTCGTTCATATATAAGGTAAAAGAGCAAAAGCATGTTGATATGACTGATACAACTATGTTGAATCTAACAAGAAAGCCAACATTAACTTTAATAACTTGTGACCAAGCCACAAAAACAATAGGAAGAATTATTGTGATTGCGGAATTAGTTTAGAGGAGGGAAAAAGTTGGTTGAAAAAATAAGGGAATTGTCAAAAGAAGAATTTGTCAATCAGTATATGTTTGATTTTAAGTCATTAATTTTCAAATCCAATAATCCTGAAAAAATAACAGCTAAACAAGAAAAACTCTTGGAATGTGAAAAGAAAATTGCTGTATTATTTTATGAAACATATAAACGAATGAAGGGGTATCCGCCTGATGAGAAAGAACTGGGTAGGATTGTTCAAAGAAATTTCCTTGACCGTTTAAAGTTATTTCGAGTGGAATATGATGTGATTAGTGAAGAAAAATTTTGTGGTCTACACGTAAAAATGGTCAAACAGCAAATGCCATTAGAAAAGTATCGATCCGATGATTTATCTTATATTTTAGGACGAGAAAAGAAGATAGCTATTAATTATTTTATCGCACATGATGATTTTCCTATGGGTTATGAAGAACTAATGATAAGTCGTTCTAAACAAGCAGTTACCCAAGGCTTGGAAGAGTTAAGGGGAGAATTTATGGAAAGATACCATAAATATTACAGAAAAATGGAAAGGAGTTGTATTTTATGAATCAACATATTATGCCAATTTTTAGAGAGCATAGTAAATTTTACCAAAGGTATTCAAATGTACCAGTTCCTGAAATGCTTCGCTTGCATGGATTCATAGTTGATGAAATGCCAATTGATGAAGCAGATATTGTTTATATGGAAAAATATAAAAATTCTTTATTTAAAATGGGGATTATTATTGATGAAGCGCCTTTTAAAAAGGAATTTGTTGCGCAATACGTTTTTCATGGTGGTATAACTAGTTTGATTGCAGAAGGTCAATACTTGAGAAAGCCTAACGGGGATAAAATGTACAATTCGTATTATTTTTATTTGTATAAAGAAGGCTTTCAAACACATAAGGGGCATGTTAGAGAGAGAGTTTATGTTGAAAAGGCGATTAAATCTACTTTTTTAAAAACGTTTGAAAGTTGTTTGGGCTTATTAAGAGTAGGAGGGGAATATGAATTTAAAGAAAATTAAAAAGAAAGAGAAGAAAGAAAAAACACCAAAGGTTAAAACTTTTTCTCAAAAGAAAGCGAATCGGGTTGTGTTAATTGGCGCTAGCGTTTTACTGGTGATGTCAGGAGTTGGTGCGCTTCGAGCCAATGTGATGGCAAGTAATGTAGATAATTTGTATTCAAAAGTGGATACATTAAGTGAACAATCAAAAAAGAATAAAGTTGATAGAGAGGAGCTTGATTATTCAGCCCTCTCTTTTTATGTCGAAAATTTTGCGAAAGAGTATTTGAATTATAACTCGAAAGCTAGTGATGAAGCGAAAAAGGCTCGTATTGATCGATTATCTAAATATTTATCATTAGATGTAAAAAATGTTGATGAAACAGAAAATCTACAAGGGAATGTCTTACGTACGTTTAAAAATACGTCTTTATCACGTATAGAGAAAATGGAAGATTGTTATTTGGTTTATCTAAATGTGAATTATGAATTAGAGAAAGATAAAAAGACTGAAAATGTGACACAGAATATGGTTTTACCAATTCAAGTAAAAGACAATTTGTTTTCAATTGTAGGACGTCCTTATTTTGTAGCAAGTAGTTTATCACAAGGAAAAACAGTACCTCTAAAACAGACAGAAAATTCAATAGATGTTGATGGGAAAGAAAAACAATCTATAGAGAAATTTTTAAAGATGTTTTTTACAAAATATTCAGTTGGGAACAAACAAGAATTAATGTTGTTAATGAAAAATCCAACAACGACAGCAGGTCAAGACTCATTTGTTTCAATAGATTCTGGTGATATGAAATTTTTTGATACAAAGCAGAAAGACGTAACAGGGGTTCAAGTATCGGTTACTTTTTCAGATAAAACAACAAAATTAACGCATACAGAGGATTTTTCGCTTTGGTTATCTAAAACGGAGAATTCTTATTTTATTAATACGATGAAACATTACTTTACAGAGAAAGAAGGAAATGACTAATGAATACAGGAAATTTGAGTAATTTTTTAAGTACAAGTTTTATTACAATTATGGCGGCTGGTGTAATTATTTTGATTCTAAAACACTGGAAAGGTGCTGAATGGGCAAAAATTGGTTCAGTAATTGTCATTGCCTTAATCTTACAGGATTTTGCGACGAATCAAGGAAAAAATATTTTTGCAGTTGTTAAATGGTTCCTAAGTTTAGTTGGAATTAAGATGTAGGTGAGTATATGAAATATTACGATTATTCGAGGGGCTTAAAAGCCCCTTATTCAATGCAAGTTATTAAGTCGCCTAAAGGACAAGTGGTGTGGGTATTTGCACAACCTGTTAGCCTATCCTATCTCCTAATTCTATTCTTAGGGATTGTGTTAACTGGCTTGTTTTGGAAAGAAGTACCATTACCACAAATTTTAGGAATTAACTTAAATTTGTTAATCATGGTGTTGGTGCCGAATAAAGTTGCTCGTTGGTATTCCGAAAAGGAATTCGAAGGAAAAACAGGCTTTGGTTTTTTAAAAGATGGTTTTGTCTATGTGAAAAATTATGTGTTAGATAGTAGACCAATTGTAGCTTTCGAACGAGTAAAAGAAATAGAAGAGTTTTCGTTTAAACGATAAAAAATAAAAAGGAGTGTGAATATGCAATTAGAATATCCATTAACGAATCATATGAAAGGAAATATTGTTTTAACACAAGAAAAAACAGCGATAGCTTACTATCGTGTTCGCTCTGAAACCGTAATGTTGACTGATGTTGAAAAGAAATTAAAAACGAAAAGGAAAGTTGCTCGTGCGTTAAATCGTTTAAAAGCAAATGATGGATTTGAAATTAACCTTTTGCCAGTTAATGCCGACATTCGAGGGAAAATGGGTGCTATGCGTTCTTTAATTGATTCTAGTAATTATGAAGTAGGCGTAGATAAATTGATGAAAACGGCAATGGTTTTAGAACAAGAAATGGGCATGGTTTACGAATATACATGGGTAATTGGTGTACCTTTAATCAAAAAAGACTTGGCTGTTGATTTAAAAGAAACCGTTACTAACTCAATTAGTAACGTATCGGAAAAGTTTGTCAAAGGCTTAGGTTTTGATGTAGAACTAGCAGAAGATTGGGAAAAAGATTATCGAGAGCAAGAATTAGAAGTTTACCAAAATCTATCTGAATTGTTAGTTGAACGATTAACAGAAGATGAATTGTATTATTACCAAGCGTACCAATTCTTGAAAAATATTCCTCATGAGCGACAAGATGTTCTTTCTAGTCAAAATTTAGATAATTTAATGGCAACAAAAATTAAACCATTATTTGGCGGGGGGCTTCATTTAAATTGTGATTATGGCGAAAGCTATATATCCTACCTTCCAATGGGAGATGTAGGTGTTTTTCTTGATGGTAATCATTTTTTAGAGGTCGTTCAAAAAATGCCTTTCCCAGTTGAAGTGAAGATTCAAGCGACTTTTGCAGAAAGTAAAGGGCAATTGGCACTGTCTGGGCGT
Source organism: Enterococcus sp. AZ104 (assembly GCF_050546705.1). Classification (NCBI taxonomy): domain Bacteria; kingdom Bacillati; phylum Bacillota; class Bacilli; order Lactobacillales; family Enterococcaceae; genus Enterococcus; species Enterococcus sp. AZ104. The sequence goes on along the minus strand of NZ_CP172952.1, from coordinate 2,339,714 downwards.
TCGTCACGTGCAAGAACTCGCACTAAGAATATCATGCAGGAAGCACACTTAGCTGGTTCTAAACAAAAACGAAAGATTGTTGAAGGTCAATTATCACTAGACGATTTAGACCAAAAAATTGATGATGGTGTGGATATTATTGACTGGAAAGCAGTGGTTGTTGTTAGTGGTAGTACAAAAAAACAAATGCGTGCAAGAAAAAAATATTTAATCAATCGTTTTGATAGTTTAGATATTCCACTTATTAAAGCAACGTTTGATAATCCTTATTTATTTCAATCCACTTTGTTTGGTAATTTTATCCGCATGCAGACTTCTCGTTGGCAACACACGTCAACGATTGAATCGTTTGCCGAGTTGAATTTCTTTACTTCACTTCATGCAGGTACGAAGTTAGGCTTTTACCTTGGACGAGTGGATACAACTTTGGAAGAAAAAGAAGATAGAAAATCTATTATTTCTAGTTCAAAAAATCTAATTTTTATGAACATGCTATTAGCGAATAAACAAAATGTTGATGGGAAGAAAACAAATAATCCCCACTGGGCTTTAACTGGCGATACTGGGAACGGAAAATCGGTTACAGCTAAAACATTGTTTATGCAAATGGCACTTTTAAAAGACAGAGTGTTATACATTGATCCGAAAAAAGAAATGCGAAAGCAATTTATGTATACAATCAATGCCCCTGAATATCAAAAGAAATATCCTTTAGATGTTGATTTTGTGAAGTCCTTTAATTTCGTCACTTTAGATGTTCGTGATACGAAAAATCATGGGGTACTGGACCCGATTGTTTTGTTTGATGAAACAGAAGCGATTGCAACAACTAAAGCAATGTTAACCAATATATACGAAGGAACATGGAACTTAAAGCAAAAAACAGAAATTAATGAAGCGATTGCGAAAGTTGTTTCGGAACGGAAAGAAGGAAAAAAGGTTGGATTTTGGCATGTAATTGAGCGATTAGTGGAAAGTGAAATTTCTGACGTGAAAGATATGGGTAGATTTATTTTGTCGACTGTTAAAGGTTCAGTTTTAGAATTGGCGTTTTCTCATGGAGAAGTGGAAGGTTTGTCATTCGATAGAAAAGTAACCATTTTGGAAATCGAGGACTTAGATTTACCAACTGATAAAAATGAAAAGTTAGATGAAAATAAACGTCTTTCTGTTACATTGATGTTTGCTTTAGGAACATTTTGTTCGAAGTTTGGTTCAAGAAATCCAAAAGAAGAAACAGTGACGTTCTTTGATGAATCTTGGATTTTTCAATCTTCGCCAGAAGGTAAAGCGATTTTAAAATCAATGAAACGTATTGGTCGTTCGTTTAATAATTTCTTAGTATTGATTACACAATCAACAAATGATTTGGATGATAGTGAAGATGGTACTGGTTTTGGTACAGTGATTTGTTTTGATGAATTTCAAAATCGAGAAGGGGTTTTGAAATATCTCAATTTACCAGTGAACGAAATTAACATGAAATGGGTCTCAAATATGGTTCAAGGTCAGTGTTTAATGAAGGATATGTTTGGTCAGACTAATCGAATTGTTGTTCATGTAATTTTTGAGGAATGGTTGGAACTGTTCAAAACCGTTGATGATACAGAAGCTTCTAAAATGGAGAACCGCTTTGTTGCATAGGAAGGAAGTGAGAAGATGCAGTATCTAATTGACAGTTATAGTGCGTATACGGTTGATGGTGGTTTGTTGGATAAAGGATGGCAAGTAGTGAATTGGTTCTTTGTAGATATATCATTCTTTATCTTACGAATGTTTGCTTCTTTTTTCCTTTTTTGTGAGAATGTCTTAAACCAATCTGGTTTCTTTGAAGGAAAACAAGAAACGGTATTGAATATGTCAAAAGATGTTTTAAGTGGCTTTGGTGGCAAGGGATTTAGAGGTGGTTCTTTACTTGCATTAGCGATTCTTATTAGTGCATATTATCTGCTTTATCATTTCTTTTCCAGTCGTAGAAGCTTTTCAAAAGTATTCCTTCATTATTTAGCAGTTGTTGTTTTGTTTGGTTTTTGGTTTGGCTCTGTATCAACGTCAACAGGCACAACAAGTGGCTCAACGTTCTTGATTCAATCAACTAACGCAATTGCTAAAGGAGTACAAAGTACATTTACTTCAAGTGCTAATTTAGGAACAGAAGGATCTAAAGATGGAGAAGTATATCAAAGTCCAATTTTTGATGCCACAGTAAAACAAACATTTAATTTTGTAAATAGTGGTTCACTTGATGGGAAAATGGAAAATGGTAAAAAGTTAGACGAAAGTAAACTACTAGAAAAACCTAAATTGTCTAAAAAAGAAAAAGCAAAGTTTGAGGATGAAAGAAGTACCTATATAAAAAATAATGAGAAAGATAATCCATACTTCGCACAGGACGGAGCAAAAACAATGGAAAAAGCTTTTGGCGTTGGTGTGGGTGTAGTCAATTTAGCAGTCTTAGCAGTGCCTGTCACGTATATTAATATTATGCTTAATGTAATTCAAATCATTGTTGATTTACTCATTCTTGTTTTTCCGATTATTGCGTTGGTGTCTTTCTTCCCTCGGTGTCAAATGATGATGTTTAAATTTTTTAAATCATTAATTGGCATTTTATTTTTACCTGTAGTTTTCGGTATCTTTTTGTCTGTGTTATTTTGGGTCAATAAGTTAATTGACCAAGCGTTTTTAGGATTGATGGATAAAGTAAGTAGTAGTTTATTAATGGTGATGTCTGGTGGTGTTTTTCTTTTAGGCACATTAATTGTTACTGCATTGGTGAAAATTATTTTGTATCGGAAAATTTGGAAAAGCAGATATAAAATATTATCATTCTTTTCTGATGGTCAAGTTCAACAACCTTCTTTTGAATCAAAAATGAATGAAAAAACAAAAGAAACGGTTGAACGTACAGGTGAAATTGGTGTTGGAGCAGTAAAAGCAGGAATAGGTGCTTCCGCTGGGAATTTAGCGTTGGCTGCTGATGGTGCTAGTCATTTAATGCCAAAACATGACAAGGCATTGAACTTAGCCAAAGACCATTTTATTGACGATAATGGGCAATTTGCTGGTGTTAAAACAGGATTGCATTCATTATTGAATCGTTTTACTCAAGAAGAACAACAACCATTTAAAGACGATATGTTGCCCGAAGAAGAAATTGCGGAAGTAGAAGAGCCAACCAATGTTGATAATGAGGAATTAGAAGAAATAGAAGATAAAGCTTTAACTGATGAAGTGGACAATTTTGAAGATTTAACAGATGATGAAGCGGATAATTCTTTAGAAGAAATTGATGTTCCGGTCTTAGATGAAACTGTATCTGATTCTGATACTTCTTTAGCTGATGAAAGTAATATTGAGTTAGAGAATGAACTTGATAGTTTAGATTCAAGTGTAGAATCAAGTGAAAATGATAGAGAGGTATTAAATCAAGAACTTGATAAGCAAGAAATAGCAGACAATTTGAATGTTAGGGTCGATAATTTCGATGAGCTGGCATTTGCTCGTGAAGAACGTGCATTTTTTGATGGTGGAGAAGATAGCGAATTAATCACAAACAACAATGATTCATTAAATAACGTTTATTCATTTTACCAAACAGAAGAAAACTTCAATAATTTAGAACAAACAGAGGAACAATTTTTTGGAAGTGTGGACACGGAAGAATATAATGTTGAGGTTGTAGAGGGCTGATGAAATGTTTATCAGTCTTCTTTTTTATTGAAAGGAGAGACCATGAAGAAATCAAATAAGGTTTTAATTGCTAGTTGCTTTGTCTTTATTCTTCCTTTTTTATTATTTTTAGGTGTATTTTCTTCTAGTGAAAGCGGAGATTCTTCCCAGTTTCAGCCTGCTACACCACAGGAAAAAGTAGCATTAGAAGTTTCTAACTACGTGACGTCACACGGTGGAACGTTGCAGTTTGCTTCCGCTTGGATTGGCAATATGGAACATGAAAGTGGATTAAATCCTGCTAGAATTCAAAGTGATTTGGCTTTTAATCCTTCTATTGCTTATAACGCTAGTTTAGGCGGTTATGGAATTGGATTAGGACAATGGGATTCAGGACGAAGAGTTAATTTATTAAATTTTGCAAAAAGTCAAAAAAAGGAATGGGAATCAGTAGCTTTACAAATGGATTTTGCGTGGAATAAGGATGGTTCTGATAGTGACTTACTTAAAAGAATGTCTAAATCAGAAGATGTGAATACACTTGCGGTAGATATTTTGAAGCTGTGGGAACGAGCTGGAACAAAAGATGATCCTGTAGAACAAGCAAAAAGAAAAACTAGTGCTAATAATTGGTATAAGCGACTTTCTACAGGTTCCATGGGCGGGGGTTCAGCCAATATTGGTGGAGGAGAAATTGATATTTTAGAAAAAGTACTAGGACAAACTATTAATGGTGGTCAATGTTATGGCTTATCTGCTTTTTTTGTTGAAAAACAAGGAGGTCTACAAATGATGGGTACGGGGCACATGTTTGCGAGTGAAATTGGTAATGATTATCCTTGGAGTTCAATTGGTTGGACAGTCATAAAGAATCCAAATTATTCAGATATTAAAGCAGGAGATGTCATTAATTTTGGTCAAGGTGGTGTGGCTACTAGTATTTATGGGCATACTGGTGTAGTGGCAAGTGTTGAAGGTAAAAACAAGTTTACTACTTATGAGCAAAACGCTGAACAAGGTCAAATTGTTGCTAAGTATTCTCGGACTTGGGGATTAGATTTTCCACATGTGACCAGCATAGTAAGGAAATAGGAGGAATTATGAATGACTTTGAGTAAGAAAAGTGGTTTAACTAATCGTCAGATAAAAGAAATCTGTTCGAAATTTAACTGTAGAAAAAATGAATTTGCAGTTCAAAAGTACCAAGATAGTTTTTTATTAGCTGTGAATAATAAAGAGTATCGTGTTAAATTTTCTGAGGGGATTTTTTCAAAGATTATGTATATTAAAGAAGTGCAACGCATTTCAAAGAAAGTAGGTAGAAAATGAAAAAGTTAAGTTTAGTAGTTTTAGTATTAGGTGTTGGATTAATATTTTCTGCTTGTAGAGGAAACACCAAAGGTCATGAAACGGAGGCTTCGTCAACAACTGAATTGGTGACTATGAAACCAGTTGATAATATAAATACTACGAAAAGAAGTGAAGTAACTGAAAAAAGTAGTACCAAGTCTATACAGAGTAAGGATAAATCAACGGAAGAAAAGGTATCTAACACTTACCAGTTGGTAGAGGACTTTGGAAATGCTTATGCTAATTTTTCTAGTATCAATGATCGTAACGAAAAATTGAAGAAATTAATGACTGCTGAATGTATAAAGAAAAATGGTATTGATGTGAAAACTGGTGCAAAATTGGAAAGTAAAGGTGAAGTAAGTTCAATATATCAAAATGATAAAAAGGAATACGCAGTCGTGCTTGATTGTGAACAAAACGGAACAAAAACAAGGGTACTTTTACTGGCAAAAGTGAAAGGGAATAAGATAGCAGAAATTACCTATAACTCAATGAAACAAGAGTATTAATTTTGATATACAATTTTTTGCTTTATTTAATAGTGTTACGTTTATATAAGTTAGGAGATGATAAAATGAAAAAGGCAGCTTCAATTGTGTTGATGGTTGTTGCAATTTTTATGATATCTGCCTGTGGTTCTAAATTAGATAAAACAGGTGAAGAATTTAAAGACTCTATAATTAAAGATTCTGCATATGGTGATGAGTATTCAGAAGATAGTTTTAGTTTTTTGATGTATAAAGATAAAGACACTAATCGTTATTTGGCTGATATTTGGGTTCCTGTTAAAGATGAGCCTAGTGCATTGGAGTATTTTTATTATTATGATGAAGATAAGCAGTTAGATAGTACAAAAAGCAAAGTAACTTTTGATGATATGAAAGCTAGTGGTAACTATGAAGTTATCTACAAGTCGGGTAAGTTTAAATAGAAATTCAATTTTAATGAACATTTGACATAGGGTAGTGCTAATTAAGTACTGCTTTTTTTTATGTAATTAAATAGAAGGAGATGGTATTATTAATGTTAAGTACTGTGACAAAAAAAGACATTATTAGCCTTGGATTTTCTCCATACCAATCACAACGTGTTATTCGTGAAGCCAAAGCTTTACTAGTAGAAAGAGGTTGCCACTTCTATAGTGGTAAGAAAATCTCTTGTGTTCCTGTGAGTGTAGTTGAAGAAATTTTAGGAATAGAGGTTAATAAAGGTGGCAAAGACATCAAATGTTTATAAAGACAAAAAGACAGGTAAGTATTATTTTGTTGCAAGTTTGGGTTTTGATTTAAAAGGGAAAAGAATACAAAAATTTAAGCGTGGATTTAAGACAGCAAAGGAGGCAAAAAAAGCTTATAATCAGTTTATGATTGATTATCAAGAAAAACGTGAAAAGATTACATTTGGTAATTTTTACGAAGAATATTATAAATGCTGGTACAAAAATCATGTTAAGGAAGGTACTTTTAAGACCAATACAGGTATAATTGAAAATCATTTATCTATCTTTAATGAGGTACAGATAAATGCTATTGAAACGGTTGATTTACAAAAATTGATTAATTATTTATCTGGTGAGTATAAAACTAAAACAGGTGAAAGTTTATCTCCAGAGTATATTAATTTAATCATTTGTAATATTCAATCCGTATTCGAGCGAGCTTTTATTTTTGGATTTATTGATGAAGATATATCAAAAAAAGTAAGTAGAGTTCGAGTTGAAGAGAAAGAAGTTAACATTTGGACTATAGATGATATGCAAAAAGTAATGCTGCTTAGTGATGAAAGCGATAGTTTATTGTTCTTTAAAAAAATGTTTTTTAGATTTTTATTCATGACAGGTCTTCGGCTAGGTGAAGCCTTAGCTTTGAATTGGGAAGATGTTGATTTTGACAGTAAAGTTGTTTATATTAATAAGACGATGCTTGTTAAAAATAAAAGAGAGTTTAGAACTACAACGCCAAAAACAAAAAGTAGTATTAGAACGGTATCTCTTGACGATGAAACGCTACGGCTTTTTGAAATATGGAGAGAACAGCAATCTCCTTTAAAAATAAACCTTATATTTTCTATAGATGGTGGAACATTGGCTAAGTCTACAACGCATGGCTGGCTTAAAAAACTTTGTGACTTAGCAGATGTGCCAGTGATTAAGATACACGCTTTAAGACATTCTCATGCTTCTATGTTAATTGCCCTTAAGGAAGATTCACTGGTTATTAAGGAAAGATTGGGTCATAGTCGTATAACAACCACTTTAGAAAAATATGGGCACCTTTATAATGGAAGAATGAATGATGTTTCTAAGAAATTAACTGATTTAAAAATTTAGAATAGTAATTGTTAGCTTTATTGTTAGCAAATATAATGAAAACTAATTGTAAGCTTTGTTTTAAAGCGATTTAGAAAGGGATTAATAGAAAGTGAAATATACAGAAATTATGGTTCGCTATGGCGAATTATCAACTAAAGGAAAAAATCGTAAAACGTTTATCATGCAGTTAGCACAAAATGTGAAACGTGCGTTAGCTGATTTTCCAGCATTGAAAATCCATGCAGATCGAGATAGAATGCATATTTTATTAAATGGGGAAGATAGTGAAGAAGTGATTCCGAAACTAAGTAAAGTGTTTGGAATTCAAAATTTTTCACCAAGTATTCGTATTGAAAAAGAAATGCCAGCGATTCGTGCAATGGTTCAAGAGGTTGTTCGGGAAGTTTATACGCCAGGTAAGACGTTTAAAATTACTGCTAAACGTTCGGACCATTCATTTGAACTTGATTCAAATGGCTTGAATCAAGAATTAGGTGGGGCTGTTATTGAAGCCATCCCGGAAATTCAAGTACAAATGAAAAAGCCTGATATTAACTTAAGAATTGAAATTCGTAAAGATGCGGCGTATTTATCTTATGAAACGATTCGTGGTGCGGGTGGATTGCCAGTGGGCACCAGTGGTCGTGGTATGTTGATGTTGTCAGGAGGCATTGATTCACCAGTTGCAGGTTATTTAGCTATGAAACGTGGCGTGGAAGTGGAAGCTGTCCATTTTGCTAGTCCACCTTATACAAGTGAACAAGCGTTACAAAAGGCTAAAGATTTAGCTGAAAAATTAGTCCCTTATGTAGGAACTATTCAATTTATTGAAGTGCCCTTTACAGAAATTCAAGAAGAAATAAAACGAGTTGTTCCCCAAGGCTACTTAATGACCATTACACGACGTTTAATGTTACGCTTAACAGATGCAATTCGTGAAATGCGGAAAGGTTTAGTCATTATTAATGGTGAATCGTTAGGACAAGTGGCTTCGCAAACACTTCAAAGTATGGTAGCAATTAATGAGGTTACTTCAACACCGATAATTCGACCTGTTGTTTCAATGGATAAGACAGAAATTATCGAAATTGCCGAAAAAATTGACACGTTTGAATTAGCCATCCAACCCTTCGAAGATTGTTGTACAATTTTTGCGCCACCGCAACCGAAAACACGACCTCGCTTGGATAAAGCGCAAGATTATGAAGCGCGCTTAGACTTGGAAGGTTTAATGGCTCGGGCCTTAGAAGGACTCAAAATTACAGAGATTTCAGCAGAAACAGCGAAAGATAAACAAGAAGACGAATTTGCAGATTTCCTATAAGAAATAAATACAGTGACGGTCGCTTAGACGTCACTGTATTTATTTTGTACTTATTTCACAAACAAGTTGCTCGGAGAGGGGAACCGTGATAAACTGAATATGTGAAGTAGGTAACAAGGAGGACAGAGGATGGAGAAAAAAATGCCTAAAGCAACGGCAAAACGTTTGCCGGTTTATTTACGTTATTTAAAAATGTTAGGGGATTCTGGTGTTAAACGCATTAAATCACGAGAGTTTAGTGAAATGATCCAGATTCCTTCTGCAACGATTCGGCGTGATTTTTCCCACGTTGGTGAACTGGGCCGAAGCGGTTATGGTTACGATGTGCCGTATTTAATTGAGGTATTTAGTAATATTTTAAATACGCAAGAAGAAAAAAGAATTGCTCTGATTGGTTGTGGCAATTTAGGCAAGGCATTATTAAAAAATAATTTTAGACGCAACGAGAATTTGAATATTGTCTGTGCTTTTGATAATGATTCGGCTTTAGTTGGCACCACGATTAATGGATTATTAGTTCATGATATGTCTGAGTTAGAAGCATTCGTTCGACAAGAAGGGGTCACGGTAGCCATTTCTACAGTACCAAGTCACCATGCTCAAAAAGCCATCGACAAAATTGTACAAGCGGGTGTGACTGCGATTTTAAATTTTGCGCCAGACCGTGTCAGTGTGCCAGCCAACGTTAGTGTGCAGTATATTGATTTAACAACGGAACTGCAAACACTGATTTATTTTAATGAAACTTTTTCACTAGCAAATAGCCCAAAGCAATAAAATTGTCTTCATAAAAATCCTCTACTATACTTATTATTGAAAGTGGAAAAGGAGGATTTCAGAATGAATGTTACAAGAAAAGGGCACGTATTAGAATTGACAGGTGAGCAGCCTAAAGTTGGCACAAAAGCCCCCGTCTTTTCTTTGAAAAATTTAAACAACCAAGAAATCAACTTGGCAGATTATAAAGGTAAAACGGTTTTAATTAGTGTGGTTCCTGATATCGACACACGTGTTTGTTCACTGCAAACGAAACGTTTCAATCAAGAAGCGGCGAAATTAGACGGTGTTCAGATTATCACGATTTCCAATAACACAGTTGAAGAACAAGCAAATTGGTGTGCCGCTGAGGGTGTCGAAATGGAAATGCTTCATGATACTGAAGACTCATTTGGTGCAGCTTATGGTTTGTATATTCCAGAAATGGGCCGTTTAGCACGTGCTATTTTTGTGATTGACCCAGAAGGAACGTTAGTTTATGAAGAAATCGTCTCAGAAGTTTCGTCGGAACCCGATTATCAACAAGCGTTAGAAGCTGCAAAAAAAGTGTAATCCCTCTAGATTACAAATTGACTTTGCTTGCGCTTCATTGTAGAATGAAGCAAAGACAGCGAACAAGAGGAGTATCATTGGCGTCGTTTTAGAGAAAAAGTCGTTCAGGTGCAAGACTTTTACACAACCAGTGAGAAGGTAGCTTGTGAGTCAATGGTTTGAACACAGTACGTTAGTAGAACGATTCGTTTCGTGAACGTTATCTCACGAATGAGTGGCATTTGAATGAATTCAATTCAAATGCAATTTAGGTGGTACCGCGTAAATAAGATGAATCTACGCCCTAAAATACGAAAGTATTTTAGGGCGTATTTTAGTGTTTAGCCAAAAAAACTCATTTGTAAAATAATTACCGCTCCAAATCGCGTATTTTAAGAAAGAAGGGGAAAAAATGTCAGAAGAAAAAAACTTACCAACGAAATATCAACCGACAGAAATCGAAGCTGGCCGTTATCAAAAATGGCTAGATCAAGATTTATTTAAACCAAGTGGCGACAAAAAAGCGAAGCCCTATTCAATTGTTATTCCACCACCTAATGTAACAGGGAAGCTACACTTAGGACATGCTTGGGATACAACATTACAAGATATGATTATCCGCCAAAAAAGAATGCAAGGCTTTGATACGTTATGGCTGCCAGGAATGGACCATGCCGGAATTGCCACGCAAGCAAAAGTAGAAGAGAAACTAGCACAAAAAGGAATTTCACGTTACGACTTAGGTCGTGAAAAATTTGTTGATCAAGTGTGGGAATGGAAAGAAGAATACGCTTCTCATATTCGTGAGCAGTGGGCAAAAATGGGCCTTTCTTTAGATTACAGCCGTGAACGTTTTACTTTAGATGAAGGGCTATCTGAGGCCGTTCGTAAAGTGTTTGTCTCTCTTTACGAGAAAGATTTGATTTACCGTGGTGAATATATCATTAACTGGGATCCAAAAGCGAAAACAGCATTGTCTGATATTGAAGTAATCCATAAAGATATTGAAGGAGCTTTTTACCACATGAGCTACCCATTATCAGATGGTTCTGGCGTTGTTGAAATTGCGACAACGCGTCCTGAAACAATGTTGGGAGATACGGCGATTGCGGTCCATCCAGAAGATGAACGGTATCAGGAACTTATTGGTAAGACAGTTGTCTTGCCATTAGTAGATAAAGAAATTCCAATTATTGCAGATGACTATGTAGATATGGAATTTGGAACAGGGGTTGTAAAAATAACACCTGCCCATGATCCAAATGACTTTGAAGTCGGTAATCGTCATGACTTACCTCGAGTAAATGTTATGAACGAAGACGGCACGATGAATGAACTGGCTGGAAAATACGAAGGAATGGATCGTTTTGCCGCACGTAAAGCGATTGTCTCCGACTTGAAAGAACTAGGTCGCTTAATTAAGATCGAAACAATGAATCACAGCGTGGGCCATTCAGAACGAACAGGCGTTGTCGTGGAACCACGTTTATCGACCCAATGGTTTGTAAAAATGGGACCATTAGCTGAAAAAGCAATGAAAAATCAAGAAACAGAAGACGCTGTTGAATTTTATCCACCACGCTTCAATCAAACATTTTTACGTTGGATGGAAAATGTACATGACTGGGTTATTTCGCGACAATTATGGTGGGGCCACCAAATTCCTGCTTGGTATCACAAAGAAACGGGCGAGATGTATGTTGGGATGGAAGCGCCAGCCGACAGTGAAAATTGGGTTCAAGATAGTGACGTCTTAGATACATGGTTTAGTTCTGCTTTATGGCCATTTTCAACGATGGGTTGGCCAGATGAAGCAAGCGAAGATTATCAACGTTACTTCCCAACAAGCACATTAGTTACTGGCTATGACATCATCTTCTTCTGGGTAAGTCGTATGATTTTCCAAAGCTTAGAGTTTACAGGCGAACGTCCCTTCCAAAATGTCTTAATTCACGGCTTAATTCGTGATGAGCAAGGACGCAAAATGAGTAAATCATTGGGGAATGGGATTGATCCAATGGATGTCATCGAAAAATATGGCGCAGATGCGTTACGTTGGTTCTTATCAAATGGTTCAGCACCTGGTCAAGATGTTCGTTTTAGTTATGAAAAAATGGATGCTTCTTGGAACTTTATCAATAAGATCTGGAATGCAAGTCGCTTCGTTATCATGAATGTAGAAGGTATGACTGCTGCAGATATTGACTTTAGTGGTGAAAAGACTGTCGCTGATCGTTGGATTTTAACGCGCTTAAACGAAACAGTCGCCCGTGTGACAGAATTATTTGATCGCTTTGAATTCGGTGAAGCAGGTCGCCAATTATACAACTTCATCTGGGATGATTTCTGTGATTGGTATATTGAAATGAGTAAAGAAATTCTTTACGGAGACAATGAAGCAGCTAAACAAACAACACGGAGCATCTTGGTGTACACATTGGATCAAATCTTACGCTTATTGCATCCAATTATGCCGTTTGTAACAGAAGAAATTTGGGAAAAAATTCCGCATCAAGGTGAGTCATTGGTTGTGGCAGAGTACCCAGTTGTTCATGAAGAATTTAACGATGAAGCAGCAGCTCGAGGAATGGAAGTTCTGAAAGAAGTTATTCGTTCGGTTCGGAATATTCGAGCAGAAGTGAATACACCACTTTCTAAACCAATTACTTTGTTAATTAAAACAAACGATACAGAAGTAGAAGAATTTTTAACAGCTAATACTAGCTACTTGGAACGCTTCTGTAACCCAGAGGAATTAGTCATCAGTCGTGAAATAGAAGCGCCAGAATTAGCCATGTCCGCTGTATTAACAGGCGCAGAACTATTCCTACCATTAGCTGGGTTGATTAATATCGAGGAAGAAATTGCTCGCTTAGAAAAAGAATTAGACAAATGGACAAAAGAAGTCAAACGTGTGCAAGGCAAACTTTCAAATGAACGTTTTGTGTCAAATGCACCAGATGAGGTCGTGGAAGCAGAACGTGCAAAAGAAAAAGACTACCTTGAAAAACAAGAGGCTGTCAAAGAACGGATTGCCCAATTACGTTCAATCTAAAAAAGAAAAGACAACAAAACCAAACGTTGGTTTTGTTGTCTTTTTGTTATAATTTGCCAAATAATTGAAACAAATACAACATTAAATAGCTGTAAGTAGCCACAGACCAGAATTTCAATAAAAGAACAATTTTCATGAATTCTTTTAAAGAAATATCTGTAATTCCCGCCACTAAACAAACAATATCATCTGGAGCGAAGGGGACTAACATAGTAAAGATTAAGAGCTTTTTGACATTGTGTTCATTTTTGTCCAAAATCTCTTCAAATTTTTTGTATTTATTGGGAGAAAGGATTATTTTTACAAAGCTACGTCCATAGTAACGAACTAGTAAAAAGCCAATAAACTCACCAATAATCAACCCAAGATAGCTATACAAAAGGCCTTGCAAATTGCCAAACATCAACATTCCTGCAACAGAAGAGATTCCTCCAGGTAGAATAGGGATAATCACTTGGACGATTTGTAAAAGAATGAAACACAGAACCGCATAGTTACCAAACTGTTTAATAAAAGCTTGCAAGGAAGCAACAGAATGAAAAATTCCTCTGGAATATCCCCATAAAATTAAGCCGAAGAAAAGCACCAGTCCAACTAGGGGTAACCACCGAATGAGTCCATTTAAAAATTTTTTCTGATTAGTCATGAGTGGCCTCCTGACGTTTTCGACGGTATTTTTTAAAGCCAAGATAACCAGCCGTTCCCAGTAAAATCGTTCCGCTGACGGCAGTGCCAAGATAAATCATTCTTGGATGATAGGCAAAGGTTAACTGCTGTTTGCCAGCAGGGACTTCAACAGCTAAAAAGCCACCTAGAATGCGTTGTGTTTTTAAGGGTTCTTTTTGTAGCGACGATTTGACTTGCCAATCTTGGTCATAAGGAATGGACGTATACAGTAACTGAGTGTCATTTCCAGGTACATTCAGTGCGCCATTTAAATGGCCTTTTTTAGTTGCATTCACGTGAAGAGCTTGTTGGCGTAATTTGTCAACCGCACGATTAAAGGCTGTTTGGTCTAAAGTTTGAAGTTGCCAATTGGTTAAATCAACCACTTGTTCAGCAGTTAGTGACAGGGTCACGGTAGTTCCTTTTTCAAAATGCCCTAAATTGAACAGTTGATTGGTTGCAATATAAATCGGCGTCGAGATAACTTGTTGGTTTACCTTCAATTGTGTAACTTTTTTCCATTTTAAATTCGGAATATAAAGATGCAAGTCACCAGTGCTATTCACTTTAAAGGTTGCTTCAATTGTTTCGTTGGTATGATGAGGTTCATTTATCAACGAAGCTGTTTTAAAGTAAGGTTTATCCGTCGGCACGAGCGTTTGCAGGAGTTCTTCTTGGGCATCTAAAGGATTATTTTTTGCTAATTTTAACTTGGTTAATGCGGTTGGCGTCAAAAAGCCCATACCGATCGCTTCATCATTTTCCATGATTTTCGTGGAACCAACTGTTTTTAGCAATTTTTCACTCGTAGTTTTTTCAATTGGTAAAAAGTCATATTTCACATTTAAAAGTAAATTAGTTAGTTGTGAATTATCCACATAAGCAATCCGGCGATCATTTTTTCGATATAAACCTAGCGCACTTAATGTGTCTTGGGTAGTGGCAGTTAAAGTCGAAGTATAGCTAGAAACGCCAGCATAGCCATAAAGTAAAGGATTATTGTAGCCGTTATTGATTTCACGGAACCCTGTTTCTTTGGAAGGAATGACTTGTTTCATGCGATAAAGTTCTGGTGCTGAGGCCATTTTTTCATCGATTAATTGGCTGTGTTTTCGGTAATCTTGGGCAAATGTTGCTTGGCTACCAAAGGGCATGTGTTTAAAAGAAATCCAGAAATTCGTTGTTAATTCTGTGCTGACCAGTAAGAATAAAGCCACGACTACATAGTTTCTTAAGGCCTTTTTGTGTGCTAAACGCAAGCAAAAGAAAATCAACCAAATAAAAAATAAACTTAGCCATAAATAATTGATCGAAATTAAGAGATTCTTTTGTGGACCATAATACAAAGATCCGTAGCCAATGACTAACAGCAGACTAAAAATAATAGGTGCGGTCCAAGGAATGGTCACTTTTTTAAGCCAAACTTCATAGGCAAAGACAATCAATAAAAAGCTAAAGATAAAGACATTTCGGTAAGGGAAACCAGCTGGGCTTTGAAACATGTGCCAGACAGTATTAAAGGCTTCTAACCAAAAGCTTAAAAAGAGAATGAATAAAAGAATTGCTGAAGCTATTCTTTCTTTTAACGCAATTTGTTTCGTTTGAAAATAGGCAACACAGAGGAGTGTCACAAATAATCCAGCAAAAACGGTTGGTAAATGGTCTAAACGCAACTCATAATTAATAGAACCTAAGCCTAATTGCGAGAAAAACGAAGTGTTGAACTTAGGCGTTAAAAAGAACGTCGAGACATCAAAATCTGCTTTTTTTGTATAGAGCATCCCTTCTGCTGCAGGTAATAATAAAAAGCTAGTTGCAGTTCCTGTTAAAAAAGAAACGAGGATGAATAACGGACTTTGTTTAAAAAATTGCCGAATAGCATGGGCTTGGGTATTCTTTTTAAAGAACCAATAGATACTGTACAAAACAGCAAAGAGACAAATCATATAACCCATGTAGTAATTCGTCACAATCGCTAAAAACAGGGTTATACTGTATAAGCCCCATTTGCGTTGATCCCATAAACGTTGGAGTCCCAATAAGATAAGCGGGAATAGAATCAGTGCATCCAACCACATAAAGTTTTGGCTATAGACGGTGACAAAGCCACAGAAACTATAGGACGTTGAAAAAAGTAACGTGGTGCCATCAACTTTTTGATAGGTGTATTTTAAATAGCTAAACATCGTCGTGCCCATCAAGGCAAGTTTTAAGGTAATAATCCATAAAATTGCTATAGGTAATTGTTCATAAGGAAAAAAGAAAGCCAACACATTAAAAGGGCTCAGTAAGTAATAGGCTGCCAAAGGAACAATCGACTCACCAATCTCATTGGAAAAAGAGTAGAATGTAGTTATTCCCTCGTGAAAAGAGCGTTTTAAAAAACTCAAGAAAGGCATGTATTGTGTGCCTAAATCACTAACTAATAAGTTGTTGTCACCAAAAGGCGCAAGTTGTAATGTCATCCATACAAGCAATAGAAGTAAAAACGGCAAGAAAAAACTTCCTAACCATAAAAGCTTCGATTTGTTTTTCATCAAAATAAGTCCACCTTTATAAAAAAATCATGAATAAGCGTGTTGAACGCTCTAAAAATAGTTTTTAATTGGCTGGCTGGAATGAACCATCCAGAATGTTAGTTTACCATAAGTTCATTAATGTATCCGCTAATAACGCAAAATTATGAAAAATGCAAAAAATTTTCAAGAAAAAGTTTCAATTGGTTATTAGTGAAAAAGTCACCTAACTTGGTTATAATGTAGAAGAAGACAAGGAGTTGGACAAGATGCAATTAACAATAGAAGAAGCCATTGAATGGATTCATAGCCGGTTACCCTTTGGCTCAAGACCTGGTTTGGATCGGATTAATGCGTTATTAGAAAAAATTGATCATCCAGAAAACAAAGTGCCAACGATTCATATCGCAGGAACCAATGGTAAAGGCTCAACCGTGACATATTTACGCTGTCTATTAGAAGAAATGGGCTTGAAAGTCGGAACCTTTACCTCTCCTTATATTGAATCATTTAATGAAAGAATTGCGATAAATGGTCAACCAATTTCAGACGAACAATTGATTACCTATGTGGAAAAGTATCAACCAATCATTCAAGAATTAGACCAGATCACTGAAGTGGCTGGAATTACAGAATTCGAAACATTGACAGGAATGGCCTTGGACTATTTCGTGAATGAACAAGTGGATATCGCAGTTGTTGAAGTTGGCTTAGGTGGATTACTTGATAGCACCAATGTCGTGAAGCCATTATTGACGGGAATTACGACAATTGGGAAGGATCACACAGAAATTTTAGGTGAAACAATTGCTGAAATTGCCTATCAAAAAGCGGGGATTATTAAAGAAAAAGTCCCAGTAGTAACAGGCAACATTTGTGCTGATGCGCTAGCAGTCATTGAAAAAGTCGCACAAGAAAAACAGAGTCCAATTTTTCGTTTTGGCAAAGAGTATCAAGTGGAATATCTACATCCTGATACACAATGGGGGGAAGTATTTAATTTCTATGGAGAAATGGGCAAACTGACAAAAATTAAAGTTCCCTTGTTGGGGCGTCACCAAGTAGAAAACGCGGCGGTAGCTATTCAATTATTTGACAAGTATTGCCAACTACAACATTTGCCGTTTAAAGAACGAGACATTACTCAAGGGTTAGCTAAAGCGCAATGGCCAGCTCGAATGGAACGTCTTAGTGATGAACCGTTGATTGTTTTAGATGGTGCCCACAATGATCATGCAGTAAAACGCTTAGTTGAAAACTTGCGCAAAGAGTTTCCACAACACACGATTCATATTTTATTTTCAGCTTTAGCAACTAAAGATGTAGATGAGATGATTCAGGACTTAAAGCAAGTACCGAATGCGCATCTTTACTTAACTAGCTTTGATTACCCTAAAGCTATTGCACTTACAGAAATGGAAAAATATGAAGACGATTTAACAGAAATTGTGTCTTTATGGCAATTTGGCTTAGGCGAAATTTTAGAAAAAATGTCGACAGATGATTTATTATTAGTAACAGGTTCATTATATTTTGTTTCTCAAGTAAGAGAATTACTTTTAACTATAGGAGGAAATGATGAAGAAATTTGATGGCGTAATTTTTGATATGGATGGTTTGCTTTTTGATACGGAGTTGATTTACTATACATCTACTCAAAAAGTAGCAGATGCAATGGGGTTACCATATAGTAAAGAAGTCTATTTAGACTATGTTGGGATTTCAGATGAAGAAGTACAAGAGAATTACCGACGTATTTATGCATCCTATGGTCACGACACAGTGGAAGAATTTATCCGCCGTTCTTATGATGATACCTTGCAAGAGTTTCAATCTGGTAACGTCCCTTTAAAACCAGGGGTGGTGGAATTCCTTGACTTTTTAGATGATCAAAAAATTCCTCGATTAGTTGCTTCAAGTAACGTCCGTCCAGCAATTGAAATGTTATTAAGCCATGCTGGGATTCAGGATCGTTTTGTAGGGATCGTTTCAGCAGAGGATGTTAAACGAGCAAAACCGGACCCAGAAATTTTTCAAAAAGCTCGTCAACTTTTAGGAACAGAAGCCCCGAAAACCTTGATTTTCGAAGACTCATTTCATGGGGTAAGTGCGGCTCATAGTGCGGGCATTCCAGTGATCATGGTACCTGATTTATTGCAACCAACTGAAGTTATCCAAGAGAAAACATTACATGTCTTGGAGAGTTTACATCAAGCGCCACATTATTTAAAATAATAAAAACAACACTCCTTTGCGTAGTTTATTAATGACTAGCAAAGGAGGTTTTTTTATGCAAGTATCGGATCTGTTTATTCGTGAGATGCCGAGTGATTGTTTACCACGAGAACGGCTCTTGGCGATAGGAGAAAAAGCATTATCGAATCAAGAGTTGTTGGCGATTCTGTTACGTACTGGTTCAAAAGAAGCAGACGTGATGACTGTTGCCGCAACGCTGTTAAAACAGTTTAAGCAGCTTTCTTATTTGCAGCAAGCCACGTTGAACGAGTTAATGGCTATTAAAGGCATTGGTCAAGTGAAAGCCATTGAATTACGTGCGGCTATTGAATTGGGGTGTCGAATTTATCAAAGTAGTCAAATCAAATTTGGCAAAGTTACGTCCAGTCAACAAGTCGCTCAACGATTACTCCAAGAGATGAAGGGGCTGCAACAAGAACATTTAATTTGTATTTACTTGAATACCAAGAATGACATTATCCAACAGAAAACGATTTTCAAAGGATCACTGAATCAAAGTATTGCTCATCCACGCGAAATTTTTCGGGAAGCGGTTAAATATTCATCTGCTCGCATACTATTAGCTCATAATCATCCATCTGGCAATCCGACACCGTCTCCACAAGATATCCAATTTACCAAACGAATGGAAGAATGTGGCGAAATGATGGGGATTCAATTGTTGGATCATATTATTGTTGGTGATAGCGGATACATTAGTTTGAGAGAAGAGAATTTTTTTGCTTCAGAATGAGGACAATTCTTGCAAAAATATTTTATCACGTGTAAAATGATAGGGTAATCTTGTTTGGAATTATGTAGACTTTTTAAATTTTTTTAAATATTCTATTGGAAGCGAGCAAAGTTACGACTATTTATGTGCAAATGCACGAGGAGGAACAAAAGAATGGAACAAGGAACAGTAAAATGGTTTAACGCAGAAAAAGGTTTTGGGTTTATCTCACGCGAAGACGGAAGCGACGTATTCGTACACTTCTCAGCTATCCAAGGTGATGGTTTCAAAACTTTAGAAGAAGGTCAAGCAGTGACTTTTGATGTTGAAGATTCAGACCGTGGCCCTCAAGCAGTTAACGTAGAAAAAAACTAATAAAAAATAATCCAAAAACACCTAACATGCGTTAGGTGTTTTTTTGTTAGAAAAAATAGAGAAGAAAAATGGACAAGCATTTTTCTTCTCTATTAAATGAGAGCTTTATTGATCACTAACTGTGGCAGTCATAATCATTGGCAGAATCATTGGATGACGTTCTGTTTGTTCAAACAAGAAAGGCTGTAAAGCGGTCGTCATGGCTTCGCCTAATTTTGCTTCGGTACAGTTTTTATCTTTCATTGCTTCACGTAGAGCATTGAATAAAAGACGTTGGCCTTCATGAATCATATCACCAGACTCACGCATGTAGACAAAACCACGGGAAAGAATGTCTGGACCAGCCATAATTTCTTTATTTTTAATATCAACTGTTGCTACCGCTAAAACTAAACCTTCTTCAGATAAGATACGACGATCCCGTAAAACAACATTCCCGATATCACCGACACCATTTCCATCAACGTACACGTCATTAGCGTTGAAGTGACCAGCAGGACGTGCGCTATCAGCCGTTAAAGCTAAGACATCGCCGTTGCCCATGATAAAGCAATTTTCTTCAGGAACCCCTGTATCTTGAGCGAGCGAAGCATGGATTTTTAACATTCTAAATTCACCATGAACAGGCATGAAATATTTAGGCTTCATCAAACGAAGCATTAATTTTTGCTCTTCTTGTCCACCGTGACCAGAAGTATGGATATTATTGATTTTTCCGTGGATAACTTCTGCACCGGCTTCAGATAATAAGTTGATTAAACGGTTAACGCTTGTCGTATTCCCAGGAATTGGTGAACTTGAGAAAACAACCGTATCGCCTGGTTGAATACTAATTTGGCGATGTGTACCGTTAGCAATCCGACTAAGCGCGGCCATAGGTTCTCCTTGAGAGCCAGTACATAAAATCATTGTTTCATTTGCTGGCAATTGATTCAGTTCCGCCGCATCGACAAACGTTCCTTTTGGCACTTTGATGTAGCCTAAGCGTTCGCCATTGACAATGGCATTTTCCATGCTACGACCAAAAACAGCAATTTTGCGACCTGTTTTCACGGCTGCATCAGCAGCTTGTTGTAAACGGAAAATGTTTGAAGCAAAACTGGCAAAGATAATCCGACCATCAATTTTTTCAAAGATTTTTAAAATAGAGGTCCCAATTGTTTTTTCGGATTTTGTAAAGGTGGGTATTTCAGCATTGGTACTGTCTGAAAGAAGACAAAGGACGCCTTCTTCACCTAATTTCGCCATTCTGTGTAAGTTGGCTGGCTCACCAACGGGTGTAAAGTCAAACTTAAAGTCACCTGTTGCGACAATGTTACCAGAAGGCGTTTTAACCACAACGCCCAAGGCATCAGGAATACTGTGAGTCGTCCGGAAAAAGCTAATCGCTGTTTTTCTAAAACGAATCACCGTATCTTCATTAATTTCGTGTAATTCCGCTTCTCGCAATAAACCATGTTCATCTAGTTTGTTGGTAATTAAAGCCAAGGCTAGTGGTCCCGCATAGATTGGGATATTCGCTTGACGTAAAAGATAAGGAACGCCACCAATATGGTCTTCATGACCGTGGGTAATAACGAGTGCTTTGACTTTATGCAAATTTTGAACGATGTAGCTATAATCTGGAATCACGTAGTCAATCCCAAGTAAATCATCTTCTGGGAATTTGATCCCAGCATCAATAATGATAATTTCATCTTGGAATTGTACCCCATATGTGTTTTTTCCAATTTCGCCTAAACCACCGATTGCAAAAACGCCAGTTTCGTTATTTTTTATGTTTACTTTCATGTTAAAACTCCGTTAGAGTGAAGTCCGCATGTTCTTGCTCGTAAGCAAGATGTTTTTCGTCTAATAATTGAACGTATTCAATATTGTATGGGGTATTTTCTTCAACTAATTGGCGCACGATTACATCGCTATCGGCTTCCATGTAAAGAGATTTTGTGTCTTCTCTTTTTGGGTTTCTGATTTTTGTTTCTTGATAGTATACTTTGTAAATCATCGATTCATTTCTCCTTCAGCTACTAATAGTAGCAATTTATAGTTTTTTTCATTTTAAGACAGAAAATTAAACACAACAAAACGAGGTGCTGATCACCTAAAAAAGAATGCTCATCAAAAACATCTGTTAATGATGAAATGAAGCCTCGACTTTGCTTCATTCTGGGTATTTGATTTTATGTGTTCTTTTTTCAACCGTCCCGTGTGTTGTGAATAACAACAATTAAGCTTATTTTATCATAGAATGATAAGGAAGTATAGAAACACTCACTGGACTTTTAAAAAAAACAAACTTCTTGTTTCACCTTATTCTTGATCAAGTTCGAGTGCCTTTTTTTTAGGACGCCAATACCAACTTAAGCCAATCACGTGAGCTAAATAAACAATCGCTAAAGTCGTAGTCATCAACGTATTTCGGACAATTAAACACGGAATGGCAAATAAAAGAAACATGGAAATAAATAGTTTCCATTTACCTTTACGAGTAATTTTTTTCTCGAAGAAGGCTTCTTGGATATATTTTTGATAATAAGAAGAAGCTAAAAATTTGTTATAAAGTTTATCTGAACTACGCATCCAAAAAAAGGCCGTTAATAAATAAAAACCAGTGGTGGGTAAAAGCGGCAAAAAGATTCCTAACGTGCCTAAAGCAAACGTACAGGAACCGAGAAAAATGAAGAATAATTTTTTCATTCAAAGGGTCCTTTCAGTTTTTCCCAATTATGGCACAATCAAAAGGAAGTAGCAATTTTAATCGTATAAGTAAATCATTAAAATTATCTATTTTTTAGAAAATCTAAAAGAGAAAGGATAGAAAGAGAAAGGCTGTTTTTTCTAGCCAGACAGCTTGTATTACCGATTTCTTTTTGATACAGTGGGAGTACTAGAAAATTTAAAGTAAGATAAGAAGGAGATGATTAATTGAAGTTAATGTGGCGTTACACAATGCGTTATAAGAAATTACTTTTCGCTGATTTTATTTGTGTGTTTGGTTTTATTTTAATTGAATTAGGCTTGCCGACCATTTTAGCACGAATGATTGACAAAGGAATTATTCCTAGAGATATGGACTATATTTATCAGCAAGGGATTTGGATGGTTGTAATTACGATTATTGGTGTCGCAATGAATATTTTGCTAGGGTACTTTGGTGCCAGAATTACAACAAACATTGTTCGTGATATTCGTGATGATTTATTTGAAAAGATTCAAACTTTCTCACATAGTGAATATGAAAGTATTGGGGTTTCTTCCTTAATTACGCGAACTACCAATGATGCATACCAAATTATGCTCTTCATGGGAAATATTTTACGTCTTGGCTTTATGACGCCAGTGATGTTTATTGCCAGTCTTTACATGGTGATGCGAACGAGTCCGTCGTTAGGAATGTACGTTTTAGGTGCCTTGCCTTTTCTGCTGCTAGCAGTTGTCGGAATTGCTCGTTTGTCAGAACCGTTATCTAAAAAGCAACAAAAGAACTTAGATGGAATCAATGGGATTTTAAGAGAAAATCTTTCTGGATTGCGGGTAATACGCGCATTTGTTAATGAAAAATTTGAAGAATCTCGTTTTAATAAAGTCAATGAAACTTACACTAAAAGTTCAAAAAGTTTGTTTCGTTTAATGGCAGCAGCCCAACCAGGCTTCTTTTTCTTATTTAATATTGTGATGGTCTTAATCATTTGGAGCGGGACTGTTCAAATCAGCCATGGGGATTTAGAAGTTGGGAATTTAATTGCTTTTATTGAATATATTTTCCATGCGCTGTTCTCGTTTATGTTATTTGCCAGTGTCTTTATGATGTATCCGCGGGCTGCGGTTTCGGCTTCACGGATTCAAGAAGCCTTAGACATGGAACCAGCTATTCGTGAAGAAGAAGGCGTAACAGAAACAGCTACTAAAGGCTATCTAGAGTTTAAAAATGTAACCTTTGCCTATCCTGGACATGCGGAAAGCCCAGTCATCCGCAATGTAAGTTTTAAGGCGTCACCTGGTGAAACAGTGGCCTTTATTGGGAGCACAGGTAGTGGGAAATCAACATTAATTCAATTGATTCCACGGTTTTATGATGTATCAGAAGGTGAAATTTTAATCGATGGAGTGAACGTAAAAGATTACCAACTTAGTGCATTACGCAATAAGATCGGCTATATTCCACAAAAAGCGTTACTTTTTACTGGTACAATTGCTGATAATCTTCGCTACGGTAAGGAAGATGCGACGTTAGAAGAAATGGAACGAGCAATTGACATTGCTCAAGCTACAGAATTTGTTTCACAAAAACCGCAAGGCTATGATGAACCTCTTTCAGAAGGTGGCACGAACTTTTCTGGTGGTCAAAAACAACGTTTAGCTATCGCACGGGCGATTATTCGCAATCCGGAAATTTATATATTTGATGATAGTTTTTCTGCGTTAGATTATCAAACAGATGCAAATTTACGAGCGCGTCTGAAAAAAGAAACAACAGAATCCACTGTTTTAATTGTGGCACAACGTGTTGGAACAATTATGCATGCGGACCGCATTGTTGTTTTAAACGAAGGCGACGTGGTCGGAATTGGCACACATCGTGAATTACTTGAGACTTGTCCAATTTACTATGATATTGCGGCTTCTCAATTGTCAGAGGAGGAATTAGCATGAAACACGCCTTTTCTTCTATGAAACGAATCGGTCGCTATATTAAACCGTACCGAGTGACGTTTTATTTAGTTATTTTATTTACAATATTAACCGTTGCCTTTAATGCAGCGTTGCCTTATTTGACTGGATTACCGACGACAGAAATTAGCCGTAATATTGCGGCCGGCGAATCCATTAATTTTGATTATGTAATCCAATGTTTAATTTGGATTTTAGTTGTGGGAACAGGTTATTGTGTGGCACAATTTTTGTCAGGCTTTTTAATGACGAATGTCGTTCAACAATCCATGCGCGATTTACGTCGAGATATTGAAGAAAAAATCAATCGTTTGCCAGTTTCTTATTTTGATAAGAACCAACAAGGAAATATTTTGTCACGGGTGACGAACGATGTGGATGCTGTCAGCAATGCGATGCAACAAAGTTTTATTAATATCGTTTCGGCAGTCTTAGGGATTGTGATGGCGGTAGTGATGATGTTCTTAATCAATCCGTTGATGGCGATTTTTTCAGTCATTATGATTCCGTTGTCGCTGATTATTTCAAGAACAATTGTTAAAATCTCCCAGAAATATTTCCAAGGAATGCAAAATTCTTTAGGAGACTTAAATGGTTATGTCCAAGAAAATATGACTGGGTTCAGTGTTTTAAAACTATATGGTCGGGAAAAAGAAACCCTTGAAGGCTTTAAACAAGTCAATCATCGTTTAAATGGTTTTGGTTTCAAAGCATCCTTTATCTCAGGATTAATGTTGCCATTGGTTCAGATGACCGCTTATGGGACCTATATCGGGGTAGCTGTCCTTGGTAGTTACTATGTGGTTGCTGGTGTGATCGTAGTGGGGCAATTACAAGCGTTTATTCAATATATTTGGCAAATTAGCCAACCAATGGGGAATATTACGCAGTTGTCTGCAGCTTTACAAAGCGCTTCAGCTTCGACCATGCGGATTTTTGAAATCCTAGATGAACCAGAAGAAGAACTTAACGAACAAGATGTTCCTTTGCCAGAACCTATTTTAGGCTCTGTTGAATTTGAAAATGTCAGCTTTAGTTATGACCCAGAAAAACCGTTAATTCGTAATTTGAACTTTAAAGTTGATGCGGGCCAAATGGTTGCGATTGTGGGACCAACTGGCGCTGGGAAAACAACCTTAATCAATTTGCTAATGCGTTTTTATGATGTAACAGAAGGCGCCATTAAAATTGATGGTATTGATACGAAAAAAATGAACCGTAGTGATGTCCGTTCTGTATTTGGAATGGTATTGCAAGATGCTTGGTTGTATAAAGGTACCATTGCAGATAATATTCGTTTTGGGAAGTTGGATGCCACGGATTATGAAGTTGTGGATGCAGCGAAAACGGCCAATGTGGATCACTTCATTCGGACAATGCCAGATGGGTATGAAATGGAAATCAATTCTGAGGGAGATAACGTTTCCCTTGGTCAAAAACAATTGTTGACCATTGCCCGAGCGGTAATTTCTGATCCAAAAATTTTGATTTTAGATGAGGCGACTAGTTCAGTCGATACACGCTTGGAAGCCTTAATTCAAAAAGCAATGGATCGTGTTATGGAAGGACGAACGAGTTTCGTTATTGCCCACCGCCTATCAACTATTCGTGAAGCTGATTTAATTCTTGTTATGAAACAAGGAGAAATCATTGAAAAAGGTACGCATCATGAGTTGCTGGAACAAGGTGGCTTCTATGAAAAACTATACAATAGTCAATTTGCTGAAGAAGGCGACTATGAGGAATAAAAAGAGGTCGGGACAGAAGCGTTTAACTCCGAGAAATAAGAAGGAATTTCCGAAAATTGTTCTGTAATTTTTGGAGAATTCCGGCTTATTTCCGAAGGAGTTGCTTTTGTTCCCGCCGTTTATCAGTTTTTGAGCGTGGAGCAAAAATCCAAAGTGATTTTTGTCCCACGCTCTTTTCTTGTCTTTTTTACTATGAAAGTGAGGAATTCTTGTCTATACTTAATGAAAAGAGGTGACAGAGTTTGAAAAAAGAATATTTTATTGCTGCTAGTGCAGATGTCTATGGAAACGTACAACTAGCGAAGGATAGTAATATTTGGTTTCAGTCGGTCTTAAGAGGTGACAGTAACACAATTACCATTGGTGAAGGTAGTAATATTCAAGATGGCACGATTATTCATGTTGATGAAGATGCCCCGACAATTGTAGGCAAGTATGTAACGGTGGGCCATCAATGCATGTTACACGGTTGTAAAATCGGTGATGGTGCTTTGATTGGCATGGGTTCAACCATTCTAAATAACGCTATTATTGGAGAAAACAGCCTGATTGGTGCGGGCTCTTTAGTGACAGAAGGCAAAATTATCCCGCCAAATGTTTTAGCATTTGGTCGACCCGCGAAGGTTATCCGTCCGTTAACGGCAGCAGAAATAGCCAGTAATCATACGAACGCCTTACATTATATTCAACGAGCAGAAGAATTTCGCCAACAAAAATACCCGAAACTAACATAGAATTAGGAGGAAAATGATGAAGAAAATTAAAGTAATGACGGTTTTTGGAACACGGCCAGAAGCAATCAAAATGGCTCCCTTAATCAAAGTTTTAGAAGAGCAAAGTCAAGGATTTGACTCTGTAGTAGTCGTAACAGCGCAACATCGCCAAATGTTGGATCAAGTGTTAGAAGATTTTCAAATTACACCGAATCATGATTTAAATATCATGAAAGATGGGCAAACCTTAACAGATATTACAAGTCGTGTTTTGAATTTATTAACTGAGGTTCTTGTGACAGAACAGCCGGATATTGTCTTGGTTCATGGCGATACAACCACGTCATTTGCGGCTGCATTGGCTGCTTTTTATCAACAGATTCCAGTGGGACATGTGGAAGCAGGATTGCGGACCTGGCAAAAATATTCTCCGTTTCCGGAAGAAATGAATCGTCAACTGGTAGATGTGTTAACTGATATTTATTTTGCCCCAACTACTCAAAGTAAGGACAATTTAATCAAAGAAAATCATCCAGAAGAACATATTTATGTGACTGGCAATACAGCGATTGACGCGATGGCGCACACCGTTGATGCCCACTATCAAAATGATTTATTGGAAAAAATCCCTACAGACCAACGCATTGTACTAATCACAATGCATCGTCGTGAAAATTTAGGCCTGCCAATGGCAAATGTTTTTAAAGCTGTTCGTCGACTTGTAATGGAACATCCAGAAATTGAAGTCATTTTCCCTATGCACAAAAATCCCAAAGTCCGTGAAATAGTAGCGGAACACTTAGGTGAATTAGCTCGTGTGCATTTAATTGAACCATTGGATGTCAAAGATTTTCAAAATTTTGCAGCGAAAAGTGCGTTAATTTTAACTGATTCTGGCGGTGTGCAAGAAGAAGCTCCTTCCTTAGGGGTGCCAGTTTTAGTTTTACGAGATACAACGGAACGTCCAGAAGGCGTAGCGGCAGGAACATTGAAATTGGTTGGTACAGACGAACAAGTAGTCTATCAAGAGGCGAAAACATTATTGACTGATTCTGATGCTTACCACGCGATGGCGCATGCACAAAATCCGTATGGGGATGGTCAAGCTAGCCGTCGAATCGTTGAAGCCATTGCCTATGAAATGCAGCAATCAGATAAAAAACCAGATACGTTTACAGCAAAATAAATAAAAAGGCAGAGAAGCGCTGAAAAATGTGCTTCTTTTGCGTATCTTATTTTGAAGAATCAATTAGACAAAAAATGCTAGAAAGTAGTGAAGTGAAGATGTATCAAACGATTTTATTTGATTTAGATGGCACAATTACGGATTCTGGTAGCGGCATTATGCGTTCTATTTTGTACGCAACAGAACAATTAGGCTGGCCAGCTCCTAGCGAGGAGACGTTACGTTCTTTCATAGGGCCGCCTTTATATGAGTCATTTTTGCACATGGCGCCTTCAGCTGAAGCAGCGCAACAAGCCGTGGGTCATTATCGAGCGTATTATCAGAGAAAAGGTATGTTTGAAAATCATGTGTATCCAGGGATCCCAGAGGTACTAACAAGGTTAAAGGAAGCGGGAGCAAAGTTATACATTGCGACTTCCAAGCCAGAAGAATTTGCTAAAAAGATTATTACTCATTTTGATTTAGATCGTTATTTTACAGGCATCTATGGAGCGAGCATGGACGGTCATCGTTCTAAAAAAGCAGATGTGATTCAGTATGCATTAACGGAAGCTCAATTAGACCCAACCAAAGAAGCAATTATCATGGTTGGTGATCGTAATCATGACATTCTTGGTGCTCAACAAAATGGCTTAGATAGTATAGGTGTCTTGTATGGATTTGGTGAAGAAACAGAATTACAAGAGGCGGGAGCGACATTCCTAGTACAATCGCCTAAAGACTTAGGTGCTATTTTGCTACAAAATTCTTAATAGAAAATGGATTTTCGATAAATTTAGGAGGATTTTAAGATTTATTATCGTTTCAATAGAAAAGCGCCATCATAGGCTTTAAACGTTGTCAATGATGAATTTTTTATCGGGGAATGACGGTCTTTTTATTAAAAACATTTAATTTTAAAGAGGTTTCATGTATAATAGTTTCAGTCATAAACGATAGAATAGTAAGGAGGGTTAGTTTTGGCTAATGATAACCAAAATAACCAAGATCCCAAATCTTCGCTTAGAGATCAAGTAACTGGGTCTTTAAAAGGTAGAAATGATGGCGATCAACCTGATTCCTCTGAAAAAAATGATAGGTCTCCCCAACCTTCATATGATGAATCACAAGAAACAGCGAGCCGCACAACACAAACACGTGCAGGTTCTAGAGCTGCTCGAAGACGTGGGAAAGACAAGACAACACAGACAGTCGAAGAGCCAACCCCGATTGAAACAGACGAAAAGCCAACAAATACAAAAAAACAAACACGTAAAAAAGAAGATCGTTTAGTCGGTCGTATCGTGTTAATTGTAGTTTCTGTATTAGTTTTAATGATGGCAATCTTTGGGTTTACTTTTTATAAATATGTAGATGCTGGGCTACAGCCACTAGACAAGAACAATAAGAAGCTTGTTCAAGTGCATATCCCAGAAGGATCTTCTAATAAGCAAATTGCTGCGGTTTTAGAAGAAAGCAACGTCATTAAAAGCGGAATGGTTTTTAACTACTACGTAAAATTTAAAAACTTAACAGATTTTCAAGCGGGCTATTATCAAATGTCTCCAAGCATGACACTCGATGAAATTGGTGAAATGCTAAAAGAAGGAGGCACGCCAGAACCAACTAAAATTGCAGATGGCAAAGTAACGATTCCTGAAGGCTACGATATAGATAAAATTGGCGAAGCTATTGAAAAAAATACAGATTTCAAGAAAGCAGATTTCATTGCATTAATGAAAAACGAAGACTTCTTCAATCAAATGAAGGCTAAGTATCCTGATTTACTTGAAAGTGCTGCAACCGCAGAAGGGGTTCGTTATCGCTTAGAAGGGTATTTATTCCCGGCAACTTATGATTACTACAAAAAAGCAACACTTCCTGAATTTGTCGAACAAATGATTGCTAAAATGAACACAGTAATGGAACAATATACGCCGACAATTCATGCAAAGAATTTAACCAATCAGCAAGTCTTAACGTTAGCTTCATTGGTTGAAAAAGAAGGAGTCAAAGAAGCAGACCGCAAACAAATTGCGCAAGTATTCTTTAACCGCTTGGCTGCCGATATGCCGATCCAATCAGATATTTCTATTTTGTATGCTCTAGGAGAACACAAAGAAACTGTAACGTATGCTGACTTGGAAGTGGACTCGTCTTATAACTTGTATAAAAATACTGGTTATGGACCAGGACCATTAGATAGCCCAAGTGAGGAGTCAATTAAAGCAGTCTTGAATCCGACACCAAGTGACTATTTATACTTTGTAGCAGATATTTCTACAGGAAAAGTCTACTTCTCAAAAACATATGAAGAACATCAAGTATTAGTAGATCAGTATGTCAATAATTCAAGTAGTGAATAAAATGAAAACATAAAAGAGCTTGGTGAATCAATTTTGTATGATTCACCAAGCTTTTAGATACTCAAAAATTAATCTGTTTAACAGAGGGAAAGAGTAGCAACTAGAAATTTATATAAATAAAATTTAGCAAAATCACAAAAATTCAATAATTATATTTACAATTTAGAAAAAGCGTGGTACTCTTTTGTGGATTGAAAGCGGAATTTTTTTCAATAACCAACCAAGAACTACGTATCGTTAAGCGAAAAAGGAGAATTAACATGGTAGAAAAAGTATATCCAATGACTCTTGAAGGAAAAGAAAAATTAGAACAAGAGCTAGAAGAATTAAAAACAATTAAACGTAAAGAAATCGTAGAGCGTATTAAAATCGCTCGTAGCTTTGGGGATCTTTCAGAGAACTCAGAGTATGAATCAGCTAAAGATGAACAAGCTTTCGTTGAAGGACGTATTACAACGTTAGAAAATATGATTCGTTTTGCAGAAATCATCGATAATGATGGCGTGGACCAAGACGAAGTTTCCATCGGTAAAACAGTTACTTTCCAAGAATTGCCTGATGGAGAAGAAGAGGAATACACAATCGTAGGAAGTGCCGAAGCCGATCCATTTTCTGGTAAAATTTCTAACGATTCACCGATTGCGCAAGCCTTAATTGGTAAACAATTAGGTGACCAAGTGATTATTGCAACACCTGGTGGCGACATGACAGTTAAAATTACAAAAGTTGAAGCAAACTAAATAATTGAGTAGGGCAGGCAGCTTCCAAGGCCTGTCCTTTCGCAATCTAAGACATTTAGGGCTAAAGTCCTATGGTAACCTGAGGCGCAAACCACTATGATTAAATAAAATAAACGAGTAAAATAAATGACAGAGGGAGGAGGCAAATCTATGAATAACCCTTGGCGCTTTTTTATCGTCGCAGAAGCATTACTTTTTATTCTGGCGTTATGGCAAATTGTACATAATCCTGGATTAGCTGTTTTATTAACAATTGGCGTTTTACTTGTGGCCTACGTTTCCAGGAAAGCATCTAAAACACATTTTAACAACTTTCAATTCGTCCTCGGCGTTGTTTTTATTGTCATTGGTGCAATGAATAGCACGGCTGTTTGGTTTATGTTGATTTTTGGCGTACTCTTTATCGGCTTAAAAGGCTTTGAGATTTCAGGCGTGGATATAGCTGAGCGAGCACCTTGGCGAAAAAAACAAATGATTATGGTGGAGACGGCGGCAAAAGAACCTAAAAATGGCAAACGATTTAAACGCCGCTGGTTTGCCAACGAACGCATTGGTAACAATATCTATGAATGGGACGATATCAATATTGATTTAATCTCTGGGGACACCATTATTGATTTAGGTAATACGCTACTACCGAAAGAAGACAATATTATTATTATTCGTAAAGGTTTTGGCCGCACGCGAATTCTAGTGCCGTTAGGTGTAGCTATTTTGTTAGAACATTCAACTTTTTACGGAACGGTACGTTTTGAAGAAGAAAAATATCAATTGAAAAACGAATCATTAAAAATTTACAGCAATGATTATGATACCAATCTTCGTCGTTTGAAAATTATGACGAACACTTTAGTAGGAGATGTTGAGGTGATCCGTGTATGACCGATCGGATTTCAAGACGCATGATTTCATTATATGCGTCCCTTAGCACCTTTATTGTTATCTTAATTACATTGTTTTCATATTTTCATTCGATTAAACAAAACCGGTGGCTATTAGAGCTTCTTCAGAGAAAAGTCTTTTATCTACCACTAATTGTGCACATTGTTCTCATATCCTTACTAATAGGCTTATTGACCTTTTTACTGATTTCATTGGTTCAAAAAGGGCAATATGGACGGATTGAAGAAAAACTTCGGTTATTGGCCAACGGTAATTATGAAAGTCCAGTCTTAAACAAACCAACGACCAGTGAAAATCAAGACCATTATCTAACCGAAGTCGAACAAGATATTTGGTCGATTAAAAATAAATTATTAGAGATGTCTAAAGAATTGCAATTATTAAACAGTCGACCGCAATTAATGGATGGGCAAACAAAAGAAGAAATTTTAGAGAACGAGCGG
The DNA here is from genome assembly GCF_050546705.1 of Enterococcus sp. AZ104. Classification (NCBI taxonomy): domain Bacteria; kingdom Bacillati; phylum Bacillota; class Bacilli; order Lactobacillales; family Enterococcaceae; genus Enterococcus; species Enterococcus sp. AZ104. Next base: position 2,307,417 of record NZ_CP172952.1, on the reverse strand, counting down.
CATCGTTTGGCGCGGGAGTTGCATGATTCAGTCAGTCAACAACTTTTTGCAGCCATGATGATGTTGTCTGCATTAAATGAACAAGCACAACGAACAGAAACCCCGGAACCATATCGTAAACAACTAGCCATGGTGGCAGAAATCATTAATGCCTCCCAATCGGAAATGCGCGCGCTACTATTGCACTTGCGTCCTATCAGTCTAGAAGGAAAAAGTTTGCGTAAAGGTATTGAACAATTACTGAAAGAACTACAAACAAAAATTAAAATTGAATTGATTTGGGATGTTGAAGATGTTCATTTAAATAGCAGCATTGAGGATCATCTTTTCCGAATTGTGCAGGAGTTACTTTCAAATACCTTAAGACATGCCAAAGCAAAGGAATTAGAGGTATACTTACACCAAGTCGATAAAAACGTGTTATTGCGTATTGTTGATGATGGTGTCGGCTTTGATATGAAGGAACAAAGTAATAAAGCCGGTAGTTATGGATTAAATAATATTCGAGAACGTGTTGTCGGCATGGGCGGTACAGTTAAAATTATTAGTTTTAAAGGGCAGGGAACCAGCGTTGAAATTAAAGTTCCTGTCATAAAGGAGGAAACTGCAAGTGATCAAAGTAATGTTAGTGGATGACCATGAAATGGTCCGTTTAGGCGTTTCATCATATTTATCTATTCAAGAGGATATAGAAGTCGTAGGCGAAGCAGAAAACGGTAAGATTGGCTATGAAAAAGCATTGGAACTACGTCCAGATGTTATTTTGATGGATTTGGTAATGGAAGAAATGGACGGCATTGATTCAACAAAAGCGATCTTGAAAGATTGGCCAGAAGCCAAGATTATTATTGTGACGAGTTTTATTGATGATGAAAAAGTGTATCCGGCGATTGAAGCTGGTGCAGCGGGCTACCTATTAAAAACATCAACAGCACATGAGATTGCTGATGCAATTCGGGCGACTTATCGCGGAGAGCGTGTGTTGGAACCTGAAGTGACGCATAAGATGATGGAACGGTTAACAAAAAAACAAGAGCCGGTGTTGCACGAAGATTTGACAAACCGGGAACACGAAATTTTAATGTTGATTGCACAAGGTAAAAGTAATCAGGAAATAGCTGATGAACTCTTTATCACTTTGAAAACAGTTAAAACACATGTTTCAAACATTTTAGCAAAACTAGATGTGGATGATCGGACCCAAGCGGCGATTTATGCTTTTCAACATGGTTTAGCCAAATAAATATCAGATAAATCCATAAATAAATTCTAGGAAATCCTTCTAGGAATTTATTTATGGATTTGTTATACTAATTTTAACGAACAGACAGGAGCGGTCAGAAGAAATGAAACAAAATTTTGCAATTATTGGTTTAGGACGTTTTGGCGGCAGCATATGCCAAACTTTGGTGGAAGCTGGTCAAGAAGTTTTGGCCATTGACAGCAGTGAAGACCGTGTCAATGAATATATGAATATTGCAACGCATGCAGTGGTGGCTAACGCCCAAGATGAAATGACGTTGCGTTCTTTAGGGATTCGGAATTTTGATCACGTAGTGGTGGCAATTGGTGAAGATATTCAAGCGAGTATTTTAGTAACATTAATGGTTAAAGAGATGGGGGTTCCCAATGTCTTAGCCAAAGCAGTCAATGAATATCATGCCCGTGTCTTAGATAAAATTGGGGCAGACATGGTCGTTCACCCAGAGCGGGATATGGGCATTCGAATTGCTCACAAACTTGTTTCACGCAATATTTTAGATTATATTGAATTATCTAGCGAATTTTCATTAGCTGAGGTTCGGGTCACCAATCCTAAATTTTACAATAAAACCTTAGCAGAATTAAATTTCCGTCAGCGATTTGGTTTAACTGTGGTAGCGATTCGCCGCTCGAAAACAGAAGTAATTGCTTCGCCAGATGCTTCTGAAATTGTTCGAGAAAACGACAATTTATTAGTTATCGGTGATACAGCAGACGTGGATTTATTAGATGAAAAAATGAATGGCTAAGCACTTTATTCTCTAAAAGCACTACGCTGTGCTACAATAAATGGCGACAGAGATGTGAAGGAGGAACAAAGAATGAAATTAGAAGTGACACCGAAAGCCCAACAATGGTTTAAAGAAGAAACCGGGGTTCAGCCTGAGACAGGCATTCGTTTTTTCGGAAAAATTTACGGAAAAACACCTGTTCATGATGGTTTTTCCATTGCGATGTCTGTAGAAGCGCCAGATGAGCCAATGATTAAAGAGAACCTAGATGGGATTACCTATTTTATTGAAGAAACAGATGATTGGTTCTTTAAAGGGTATGATTTGATTGTTGATTATGATGAAAAGAATGATGAACCGCGTTATCAATTTGAAGCGAACCAAGAAGATTTAACAAAATAAATTTAGTGCTAAACAGAAAAAGATGAAGTAGTGCGTAGGACTATTTCTGTTGCTTTCGTTTAACCGCTAGTCAACCTGAGAAAAAATCGTTTTGGATTTTTTCTCAGGTTCTTTCTATTTAAGTTATTTTTAGTTGGATATCGTTATTTAATAAGGCTATTATATGGTATAATGATAATTAACTGAAGTGTGGAGGAAATAAAATGTTATCAATTGTTGTCCCTTGTTATAATGAGGAAGCAGCGATTCCGCTGTTTTTTGAAGAAGTAGAAAAAATTAGCCAGCAACTGTCTCATTCAGTAGAATATATATTTGTGAATGATGGCTCAAAAGATAATACGTTAGCTGTTTTAAGACAGCTTTATCGCGAACATCCAGAGAAGGTCCGTTATCTTTCTTTTTCACGAAATTTTGGGAAAGAAGCAGGCTTATACGCTGGTTTAAAAGAAGCAACAGGTGACTTAGTGACAGTCATGGACGTTGATTTACAAGACCCGCCTGAGTTATTACCTCAAATGATTGAGATGATTGAAACCAGTACAGATTTAGATTGTGTTGGCACACGACGCATAACAAGAGACGGCGAACCGCCCATTCGTAGCTTGTTTGCACGGATGTTCTATAAACTCATTAATCGAATTGCTGAGACGGAAATGGTGGATGGTGCCCGTGACTTTCGTGTCATGACCCGACAAATGGTCGATGCGATTTTAGAGTTATCTGAGTATAATCGTTTTTCAAAAGGGATTTTTAGTTGGGTCGGCTTTAAAACAGAATATATTGAATTTAAAAATCGAGAACGAATTGCTGGAGAAACCTCTTGGTCTTTCTGGAGTCTATTAAGTTATTCAATTGACGGGATTGTCAATTTTTCAGAAACACCATTGAATATTGCTTCATACGTTGGCGCCTTTTCGTGTATTGGTTCTGCACTAGCAATGTTAGTGATTATCTTTCGAACATTAGTTAATGGTGATCCAACAAGCGGCTGGCCTTCAATGGTTTGTATTGTACTTTTTGTAGGTGGTTTGCAACTATTATGTTTAGGAATTATTGGCAAATATATCGGCAAAATTTTCTTAGAAACGAAAAAACGACCAATTTATATTGTAAAGGAATCAGAAAAAGATTCTAAAAAATAACCAAAAAAGCAGAGAAAAATTCTCTGTTTTTTTGTTGTGCATTAAAAAAAGTGTGAATAGACTTTTCAGAAAAACAACATTTTTTACATAAAAAATACATTAACTTTACCTATTTTTATCTTAATGAAACAGCTTTGCTCTCGCGGTTGCAAGAAATAAATGTTAAAATCAAAAGGTATGCTATTAAATGTTTTTTTGGAGGTTGGGTCATGATAGAAGTTATCGACTTGAAAAAAGTATTCGATAATGGGTTTGAAGCGTTAAAATCGGTCAATTTTACGATTGAGCAAGGGGACTTGGTTTGTTTGTTAGGACCAAGTGGGTGTGGGAAATCCACAATTTTAAACTTAATTGCAGGTTTATTACATCCAAGTGATGGAGATATTCAGTTTCGACAGCAATCGGTTGTCAAAACAGCACCAAAAGATCGGAACATCGGGTTCGTTTTTCAAAACTATGCCTTATATCCACATATGACTGTTCTAGAAAACGTAATGTTTCCTTTGACGGTAGGAAGTAAGAAAGTTCCCAAGGCAGAGGCACAAGCTATTGCCGAAGAATATATGAAACTAACGAATATTGAAGAGTTAAGCCATAAAAAGCCAGGCACACTTTCTGGTGGTCAACAACAGCGTGTTGCGATTACCCGGGCGTTAGTTCAAAAACCAGATGTTTTATTATTAGATGAGCCTTTAAGTAACTTGGATGCACGTTTGCGTTTGAAAATTCGTGAAGAAATCCGCCGCTTGGTGAAAGAAGTAGGCATTACAACAATCTTTGTAACGCACGACCAAGAGGAAGCGCTATCAATCAGTGATAAAATTATTTTATTAAACGAAGGGGTTATTCAACAAAATGATGAACCTCAAAACCTTTACTTAGAACCAAATAACTTATTTGTTGCTCAGTTCATAGGTAACCCAATTATTAATTTATTGTCTGTTGAAGTGAAAGACGGCAAAATGTACCACGAAAGTTTTGAAATTCCGCTTGAGCGTTTTGAGCAAGCACGCTTTAAAATGCCAATGACTGATGGGAAATATACGTTTGCTTCTCGTCCAGAAGATGTGGTACCAACTGAAACAGGTCTCTTTACCACAACGACAGATTTAGTGGAATTGATTGGTCGAGAACGTATTTTACGATTTACATTAGGAAATGAACAAGTGAAATCAATTGTAAGTGTAGAAGAAGCGATTGAAGAAGGAGACACTTTATCTTTTGATTTTTCATATAAAAAAGTATTTATCTTTAACGAAGCGGGAGACCGGGTTTACTAATGAAAAAATACAATCCAGAAAATCAACCAAAAGCATGGCTCTTCCTTCTGCCATCATTAGGAATCATTTTACTGTTTAGCGTTTATCCGCTGTTTCGTTCTTTGTGGATGAGCTTCCAAAAAGGTTCCTTAATTAACCAACGCTACGCTGGTTTAGAAAATTATCAACGTGTATTGAATGATCCAATCTTCTATAAAGCGTTAAAAAATACAGCGCTCTATGCATTTGCTGTGGTACCGATTGCCTTGATAATTTCCCTAGCAATTGCTTGGATTATCTTTGAAAAAGTTAAACATAAGAGTTTCTTTGAAACGATTTTCTTTATGCCTTATGTAACGAGTACGATTGCCATTGGGATTGTCTTCCGTTACTTCTTTAATGGCGATTATGGAATTGTCAATTACGTCTTAGGCTTTTTCGGCATTCCTTCTGTCAACTGGCTAGATAATGTTCAAATGAGTATGCCGACATTGATTATTTTTGGGGTTTGGACGAGTTTAGCATTTAATATTATTATTTTGTTGGCTGGGTTGAGAAATATTGATGAAGAACATTTTAAAATTGCAAAAATGTTTGGCGCCTCAGACGGCGAAATTTTCCGACGTATTACGTTTCCGCAGCTAGTCCCGACCATTGCCTTTTTATTAACGGTCAATTTAATTGGCGCCTTTAAAGTTTATACACAAGTTTATGCTTTATTCGGTGGTCGTGCGGGGATTGCCAACAGTGCCACAACCGCAGTGTACTATATTTATGACAAATTCCACATTGCAGGGCGTCCCGGAATTGCGATGGCCGCCACAGTGATTTTATTTGTGATTATTTTAGTGGTCACTTTCTTACAAAATAAACTCTTAAAGAAAGTGGGGCAATAAGCCAATGAAAAAAGTTTTAACGATTATCGCATTTGTTTTCTTAGGCATTTTAGCCGTTATTACGTTATTTCCATTTGTCTATATGATTTTAGCTGGTTTAATGAGTTACTCTGAAGCGACCAGCATGCCGCCAACCATGTTTCCGAAACAACCACAATGGCAAAACTACACAGAGGTCTTTCAAAAAGCACCCTTTCTTCGGTATTTCTTAAACACAGTCTTTGTTTCAGGTGTTACAACGATTGCTACGGTAGTCACCGCCGTGTTAGCTTCATTCGCGTTAACGAGTTTGAAGTTCCGTTTTAAAAATGTGGTCATTGCTTTGATGATTTCGTTGTTAATGGTTCCGTATGAATCTATTATTTTTACCAATTATCAAACGATTGCGCAATTAGGTTTGTTAAATACTTACAGCGCCTTAATTATTCCATTTTTAACTAGTATTTTTTATATTTACTATTTAAACGGTTATTTAAAAGGTATTCCTGATACTTTTTACAAGGCTGCCAAAATTGATGGCGCTAGTGATTTAGAATATATTTGGCGTATTTTAGTACCAATGTCAAAACCAGCGTTGGTAACAGTAGGGATTTTAACATTTATTTCTAGTTGGAATTCTTTCTTGTGGCCATTGTTGGTGACGAACGAGAAAAAATACCGTCTATTGAATAATGGACTATCGGCCTTTGCGACAGAGAGCGGTAGTGACGTACATTTACAAATGGCTGCTGCAACATTAACCGTTATTCCAATTTTAATTATTTACTTGATTTTCAGAAAAGAAATTATCAGAGGAGTTGCAAAAAATGGAATCAAAGGCTAAAACAACTGTGACTTTTCACAGTGGCATTTTAACAATTGGAGGAACCGTGATTGAAGTGGCGTATAAAGATGCCCACATCTTCTTTGATTTTGGTACAGAATTTCGACCAGAATTAGATTTGCCCGATGATCACATTGAAACCTTAATTAATAATCGTTTAGTGCCAGAATTAAAAGACTTATATGATCCACGTTTAGGTTATGAATATCATGGTGCAGAAGACAAAGAGTATCAACACACAGCTGTTTTCTTATCTCATGCCCATTTAGATCATTCACGCATGATTAATTATTTAGACCCAGCTGTTCCGTTGTACACCCTAAAAGAAACGAAAATGATTCTAAATAGTTTAAATCGCAAAGGTGATTTTTTGATTCCATCACCGTTTGAAGAAAAGAATTTTACCCGAGAAATGATTGGTCTTAATAAAAACGATGTGATTAAAGTTGGCGAAATTTCAGTGGAAATCGTACCTGTTGATCATGATGCGTACGGTGCTTCGGCATTACTGATTCGCACGCCTGACCATTTCATCACATACACAGGTGATTTGCGCTTACATGGCCATAATCGTGAAGAGACTTTAGCTTTTTGTGAAAAAGCCAAACATACTGAATTATTAATGATGGAAGGCGTAAGCATTAGCTTCCCAGAACGTGAACCAGATCCAGCCCAAATAGCGGTTGTCAGTGAAGAAGATCTTGTTCAGCACTTGGTTCGTTTAGAACTAGAAAACCCGAATCGACAAATTACCTTTAATGGTTATCCAGCAAACGTAGAACGTTTTGCTAAGATTATTGAAAAGTCACCACGTACAGTCGTTTTAGAAGCAAATATGGCTGCGTTGTTACTTGAAGTATTTGGAATAGAAGTTCGTTATTATTATGCTGAATCTGGTAAAATACCAGAATTGAATCCAGCGTTAGAAATCCCGTATGACACGTTACTAAAGGACAAAACAGACTATTTGTGGCAAGTTGTGAACCAGTTTGACAACCTCCAAGAAGGTAGTTTATACATTCACAGTGATGCCCAACCGTTAGGGGACTTTGATCCACAGTATCGCGTGTTTTTAGATTTGTTGGCTAAAAAAGACATTACTTTTGTCCGCTTAGCTTGTTCAGGACATGCAATTCCAGAAGATCTGGATAAAATTATTGCATTGATTGAACCTCAAGTATTGGTTCCAATCCATACGTTAAAACCAGAAAAACTGGAAAACCCGTATGGTGAAAGAATATTGCCAGAACGTGGCGAGCAAATTGTTTTATAAATTTTTTTAAGGGAGAGAAAAAAATGAAGTTCAAAACTCTAGCAACAACAGTGTTAGCAACCGCAGCTATTTTCGCATTGGGGGCTTGTGGTAACGGTAATGGGGCCAAAGAATCAAACGATATTGTGAAAGAAGTGAAGGAAGATACGACAATCACTTTCTGGCATGCAATGAATGGGGTTCAAGAAGAAGCGTTAACAAAATTAACGAAAGACTTCATGAAAGAAAATCCAAAAATTAAAGTGGAATTACAAAATCAATCTGCTTACCCTGATTTACAAGCCAAAATCAATTCGACTTTAACTTCACCAAAAGATTTACCAACAATTACGCAAGCGTACCCAGGCTGGTTATGGAATGCTGCACAAGATGAAATGTTAGTGGACTTAAAACCATATATGGATGATGACACAATCGGCTGGAAAGATGCAGAGCCAATTCGTGAAGTATTATTAGACGGCGCCAAAATCGACGGCAAACAATACGGCATTCCATTTAATAAATCGACAGAAATGTTATTCTATAATGCTGATTTGTTGAAAGAATATGGTGTTGAAGTACCGAAAACATTAGAGGAATTAAAAGAAGCTTCTAAAACAATTTACGAAAAATCCAACAAAGAAGTCGTTGGTGCTGGTTTTGACTCGTTAAATAACTATTACGCAATTGGAATGAAAAACAAAGGCGTTGATTTTAATAAAGACTTAGATTTAACAAGCAAAGATTCACAAGAAGTCGTGGACTATTACCGTGATGGTATCGAAGCAGGTTACTTCCGCACAGCTGGTTCAGATAAATATTTATCTGGCCCATTTGCAAACAAAAAGGTAGCAATGTTTGTCGGTAGTATTGCTGGTGCTGGTTTTGTTCAAAAAGATGCTGAAGCTGGTGGCTATGAATACGGTGTTGCACCACGTCCTGAAAAAATCAACTTACAACAAGGAACAGATATTTATATGTTCGATAGTGCTACGCCAGAACAACGGACAGCGGCATTTGAATTCATGAAATTCTTAGCAACGCCTGATTCACAATTGTACTGGGCACAACAAACAGGTTATATGCCAATTTTAGAATCTGTTTTACACAGTGATGAGTACAAAAACTCTAAGACAACCAAAGTACCTGCACAACTTGAAAACGCAGTAAAAGATTTATTCGCTATCCCAGTAGAAGAAAATGCTGATTCAGCCTATAATGAAATGCGGACAATTATGGAAAGTATTTTTGCTTCATCAAATAAAGACACGAAAAAATTATTGAAAGATGCAACATCACAATTTGAACAAGCATGGAACCAATAATCAATAAATAAACAGACGTGGGAGGTTGGGATCTGAGTCGTTATGGCTCGTGTTCTAACCTTCCTGTTCTTTTGGGCGGAAGAAGGAGAGAAACAAAATGCAAATAAAAATTTTAGCAACAAGTGATATACATGGGTACATTATGCCAACAAGTTATAGTGAAAAAAAGATGGATTTACCTTTTGGAACCGCAAAAGCAGCAACCATGCTGAAAAAGTTACGGGCGTCTGCCAAAGGACCAGTTTTTCAAATTGAAAATGGGGATTTTATTCAAGGTTCGCCGCTTAGTTACTACGTAAGAAAAGCAGAAACACATTCAGTGGCTGCCATCACTAAGATCATTAATCAAATGAATTATGATGTTAGCATTTTAGGTAACCATGAATTTAATTACGGATTAGATTATTTAAAGGAAACGATTGCCAGTTATCAACAGCCAGTTTTAGCTGCCAATATTCTTGGTAAAGATGGACAACCTTATTTCGGTCAGCCGTATGTCATCATAGAAAAACAAGGGATTAAAGTAGCCATCCTTGGCGTGACGACTCAATATATTCCTCATTGGGAACAGCCGGCAACAGTCAAAGATTTAACGTTTAAAAGTGTCGTTGAAACAGCGGCAGAATACGTGCCAAAACTGCGGGAAGAAGCGGATCTAGTTGTTGTCGCTTACCATGGCGGTTTTGAAAAAGATTTAGAAACAGGGGAACCCACGGAATTACTAACAGGAGAAAATGAAGGCTACGATTTATTGGAAAAAGTTCCTGGGATTGATGCCTTAGTCACTGGTCACCAACATCGAGAAATTGCTACAAAACTGAATGGAATACCTGTGATTCAACCAGGTTTTCGAGGAGCTTTTGTTGGAGAAATTACTTTAGAAATTGAACCTATGGCTAAAGGCTATCGCGTTATTGGAAGTGACGCAGCTATTCATCCTGTTGGAAACGAACAACCAGATGCAGAAATTTTAGCTTTGACAACAGCGTTACATGACGAGGTAGAAGAGTGGCTTGACCAACCAGTGGGAAATGTGGAAGGGGATATGACGATTCAAAATCCGAATGTCGTACGCCTCAAAGAACATCCATATATAGAATTTATTAATAACGTCCAAATGGCTTCAAGCGGAACGGATATTTCAGGGACTGCACTTTTTAACAATGAAGGCAAAGGATTTAATAATCAAATTACGATGCGCGATATCATTACCAACTACATTTATCCAAATACTTTGGCTGTATTGCGTGTCACTGGACAAGACCTCCGTGAAGCGTTAGAACAAAGCGCTACTTATTTTGTGTTAGAAAAAGGCCAACCAATTTTTAACCCGAAATATGTCGATCCAAAACCACAATACTATAATTATGATATGTATGAAGGCATTGAGTATACGCTTGATTTAAGACAACCGTTTGGTGAAAGAGTGACGAAACTTAATTATCATGGCAAAGCAGTGCAAGCAGAAGATGTTTTGGAAATCGTGACAAATCAATACCGAGCAGTCGGTGGCGGAAACTATCAAATGTTCCAACCTGAAAAAATTATTCGAGAAATTCAAATTGATATGACGGAACTGATTGCAGAATATTTGAAAAAACATCCAATCATTCAAGCGTCGACAAATGATAACTTCAAGGTTATCTGGTAAAAAATAGCAAAAAAAAGCCTTCAACCATGCAATTACTTGAAAGATGGTTGAAGGCCTTTTTTGAGTTAATAGCCTTTTTTTAAGGAAACTTGGTTTTTGACGAGGGTCTGATCCGTTACAAATTGATTTAAGTTTGGAATAAAAATCGCCAGTAATTTTGATTTGAACTTCGGTGTCATGCCAGAAATATGAGGTGTTAATAAAACATTCTGCATCTCCCATAAAGGGCTATCTTCGGGAAGAGGTTCTTCTTCAAAGACATCTAAGGCAGCAAAAGCAATGGTTTTATTGTTTAAGGCAGTTATCAAATCGTTCGTTGCTACTGAGGCGCCTCGACCAACATTTACGAAAATTGTTTCAGGAGCCATTTTTTCAAAAAGTGCCTGATTGTATAAATGTTTTGTTGTTTCAGTCAAAGGAAGAATGTTCACAACAATGGACATTTCATGGATAATTTTACTCATATTCTTCTGTGAATAGCATTCAATGAAGCCTTCCGTCACATGTCCAGAGGTATTCACGCCATAAACTTGAAGATTTAAACCTTTAGCAAATTTAGCTAATTGTTGTCCGATTTGCCCGGTGCCTACGATTAACATTTTTTGCCCAGAAAGTTGTTGATAGGAAGGGGCTGTTTGATTCCATGTGTGTTGCATTTGTTGTTGGATACTTTCTTGCAGTCCGCGGGTATGTGCTAATAAAACGCCTAAAACATGTTCTGAGATAGAAACACTATGGATTCCGCTACCATTAGACAACAGAATGCCTTTTTCTCTTAATTTATCAAAATCCATATAATCAGCACCAGCAGAAATGAGCTGAATCCATTTTAGGTGACTAGTATCAGAGGCTAATAAACGCGGACCAATTTCTTTATGCCAGCCTAACATAATTTCGATTGCCTCTTCTTCAGCAGAGGATAAATGATCGGTAGATGTTTTAACTAGATAATTGGGCGCCACAGCTTTCACTTGTTCCAGTTGTTCTTCATTGAATACTTCATTTAAATAAATAATTGGTTGGTTCATCTTTCTTCCTCCTAGCACTTTTTATTGTATCAAAAATAAATTTAAAAGAGAAAAAGAAAGGCTTTTCAGTAAAGCAGAAAGCCAAGGACAAAAATCCGATTTAGATTTTTGTCCTTGGCTTAAAAACTGCTAAAGTCCAGTGCTAACCTTATTTAGGTACGCCGTTTTCAAATAAACTTGTACTATGAACTGGTTGACGTCGAGCATCGGGCCGTAAGTAATGTAAAGCATTATTTACGGCAGTAGGTGCCTCACCAAAGCCTGTAGCGATTAATTTCACTTTTCCCTCATAGGAACAGATATCCCCTACAGCGTATACACCAGGAATGTTAGTTGACATATCGGAATGAACATTAATAGCATTTCTAGAAACGTCTAATCCCCATTCTTTGAGGTGTGTTAAAGAAGAAGTGAAGCCATAATTGATAATTAAATCATCCAGAGGGAGATCCAATGTTTGGTCACCTTTTGTCTCCGTTAATTGGATGCCTGTGAACGTTTCATTTTCCTTTAAAATATCACTAATGATATAAGGAGTTCTGATAGAAACGCTAGATTTTTCCAGTTGTTCCACGCTATGTTCATGGCCGCGAAATTGTGGGCGACGATGGATAATAGATACTTCTTCTGCAACGTTTTCTAGCATTAAAGCCCAGTCAATTGCGGAATCGCCGCCACCAGCAATCGCAACTTTTTTGCCAGCGAATTTTTTCATGTCAGTCACATAATAATGGATTGACTCACCTTCAAAGGCTTCAACATTTTCGATAGCTAAACGTCGAGGTTGGAAAGCGCCGTTACCAATCGCAAAGATAACCGTTTTAGAATAATGTGTGCCTTTAGTTGTGTCTAAGCGCAAAAGTCCATCTGCTTCCTGTGCAAGGTGTGTGACCTCTTCTTCCAAGCAAACATCGTGCTGAAATGGCTGCATCTGTTTTTCCAAATTGGCAATTAACTCACCGGCTTTAATAGCAGGGAATCCAGGAATATCATAAATATATTTTTCGGGATACAGCATTGTTAGCTGACCACCTAATTGCGGCAGGCTATCAATGATTTTCGTTTTCGCTTTACGAATTCCCGCATAAAAAGCGGCAAATAATCCAACAGGACCGCCGCCGATAATCGTTAAATCATAAATATCTTTTTCATCAGACATTTGAAAATTCCTCCTAATTCATTTAGGGTTGAGACAACTATTGATCGTTTTGCGAACACTTCACAAAATAGCACGGCTTTTCGAAAAAAGCAAGTTTGGCTAACGAATCAAAGCATTCTTTAATCATTGGAAAAAGATCATAGCAATTTTCAGCATTTTTCGATATGATGGAACTATAAAATAATTATCTAGGAGGACATTCTCATGTCACAATTTCCACAATTAGATTTAGAAAATGCTAAAGGCCCAAAAGCGGTCATTAAAACAAACCGAGGCGACATCACTGTTCAATTATTCCCAGAACAAGCGCCTAAAACGGTTAAAAATTTTGTTGAATTAGCGAAAAAGGGCTACTATGATGGCGTTATTTTCCATCGTGTGATTCCTGATTTTATGATTCAAGGCGGTGACCCAACCGGAACAGGAATGGGCGGCGAAAGTATTTATGGAGAAGCATTTGAGGATGAATTTTCTCGGGATGTTTTCAATTTGCGTGGCGCATTGTCAATGGCAAATGCTGGTCCTAACACAAATGGTAGCCAATTCTTTGTTGTTACTAATCAAAATGTTCCAGCTCAAATGATGAGTCAGTTAGAAGATGCTGGTTTTCCAGAAGAAATTATTGAAGCTTACAAACAAGGCGGAACACCTTGGTTAGACTTCCGTCATACTGTTTTTGGTCATGTTGTTGATGGTATGGATGTAGTGGATGAAATTGGTGGAGTCCAACGGGATGCCCAAGACCGTCCAACATTTGACGTCGTGATGGACACAGTTGAAATCATTGGTGAATAAGTTTAACCAATTGAAAAAGAGAGTACCAACGAGGGACAAATTCGTTGGTACTCTTTATTTTTTTCTTAAAACGACTAACTTTTTTTTAAAAGCATCCAAATCTCTTCTTTTAATGAAGTCTTTATAGGATACTGAGTTAAAGAATAGAAGGAGAGGAAGCAAATTTGTTAGAAAAATACAGATATCCAATGGCCTTGGCTTTGTTTGCAGTAATACTCCCATTTATAGGAACGTTTTTTACGTATGTAGATCAGCAAGGAATCGTTCATGAACCAGGATTTTATACAATCATAATTGGAGAAATTTTACTTCTATTTTCAGGTATCTGGTTCGTCAGAGTTTATTTAGCTAAACGCAAAAGAAAGAATTAAAAACAGCTGTCCTAAAAACTAGGACAGCTGTTTTTAATTAAAGGCTTTTTTGATACGTAAAAGGCCTTCTTCGAGAGTTTCTTTTGAACAAGCTAAGTTTAAACGCATGTGTTGAGAACCTTGGGGACCAAAACTAATTCCTGGATTTAGAACCACTTTCCCCTTATGAATTAAGGTATCGCGAAGTTCTCGATCCGTTAGTGAATAAGAACTAAAGTCTAACCATAAAAGATAGGTCCCTTCAGGCTCCATTACACGAACGCTAGGCAGCTCTTCACGGAAAAAAGAAAGGGCAAAATCAATATTTTCTTTTAAATAATCAAGTAATGCCGTTAGCCATTCCTCCCCTGTTTGATAGGCAGCTGCCGTTCCAACGTAGCCAAAAGTATTGATGCCGCCTTGATGATTTTTGTCTTGTAAAGATACGAAAGATTGCCGTAGTTTTTCATTAGGAATGAACAGCATTGAATTTTTAATCCCCGCTAAATTAAAGGTTTTCGTTGCTGCGGTTAAGGTAACAGTGAATTCCTTAAATGCATCATCAGCGACAGTGAAGGAAGTGAAGGTATGCGGTTTGAAAATCAAATCCTGATGAATTTCATCGCTAACCACAGTTACTTGGTGTTTTTGGCATAAACGGCCAATTGCCAGCAATTCTTCTTTTGTCCAAACACGTCCACCAGGATTATGGGGATTACAAAAAAGTAACAGTTTCACCTTTTCTTCGATTATCTGTTGTTCCATTTTAACCAAATCAACTTCATAATGTCCGTTAATTTCTAGTAAAGAATGGCGCACAAGTCTACGCTCATTTTGTTTTACCACATCTGCAAAAGGGGGGTAGACTGGATCACAAATCATGACAGAATCAGCAGGTGCTGTATACGCTTGAACGGTTGTGGCCAAACTGGGTACCACGCCACTATTAAACAAAATTTCTTCTTTTTCAACAATCAATTGATGGTGTTGCCGTTGCCAATCTTGAATTGCTTGATACAGTTCATTAGGTGCAACTGCATATCCTAGAATGCCCTGTTCAATAACTTGTGACAAGGCATCAAGAATAGGCTGATGTACTTTGAAATCCATATCAGCAACCCATAAAGGTAGTAAATCTTTTTCGTGGTAACTCGCTTCAACGGTGTCCCATTTAACACAATTCGTGTGGCGACGCTCAATGGTTTCATTAAAATTAAACATAAGATAACTCCTTTTCTTCTATATAAAGTCTTACTTCCTATAGTATAGTAGATTTTGCTTAAAAGATGAAACAATAGTTTTAACAACTAGGGAAGAAATAATGCACAAACGTTGAAAAAATGCTATTATTTTAAATGAGTAGAAACGGAAAAAGAAATTTATCGTATGAAAAGAGGAAATTTGATGAAGTACAAAATTGGTATGGTACTTTCTGGCACAATTACCGGACTTCAACCATATGGCGCATTTGTTTCTTTAGACGAAGAAACACAAGGATTGATTCATGTTTCGGAAGTACAAGCTGGCTTTACCAAAAATATCCATGGACTCTTAACCGTTGGACAAAAAGTAACCGTTCAAGTTATTGATGTTGATGAATATTCTCAAAAGATTAGCTTATCTTTACGAACCCTTGAAGACAAAGTTCATTCAGTGAACCATCGACGCAAAAAATATTTTACGGATAAGAATAAAAAAATTGGCTTTGCAACCTTAGACAAAGAACTTCCAGAATGGATTGATGAAGCAATGGATAAGTTGCTTGAAAAATAATTCTGTATTTTTTCAGAAAGTGTGTTACAATTTCTTTTGTTAGTGAATCTAAAAATTAATTGAGGTGGATGTCGTGTCTAACAAAAAAGTCGCTGGAACAATCATACTGAACTTAAACGATGGTAGTAAAAAATTTTTGATGCATCCAATAGGTGAAGCGATTGAGTTTGCGATGGCAAAAGTTTCTGATGAGATGACGGGTTTAGCTAGTATGCTACAATGGTTCAAAGAAGAGGTTCAATTGGACGTTACTTCAATTAGCTTAGTAGAATTAACTAACGCGCATATCAATAAAGAAAATGTTCCGCTGTTTGTCTTCGAGATGGATGAACAAGCACTTAAAAATGAAATGGATAAAGACTATACATGGGTAGCACCTGCAGAATTAAAAACGATTTGGTCAAAATATCATATTGAAGGTGTCCCAATGTTTTAAACAAAAAAGAAAGAATCTGTCGATAATCGAACAGATTCTTTCTTTTTTTATGTTGTACGTAAAAAAGTTAATCGAACTATTTCAAATATATGATTCAAATTGTTCGATTTTTAGTAAGGGATTAAACTATTTTGATAGACAATTAGGATTTAAAAAGTTTAAAAACGAAATAATTGAAAAGAATGAAAACAGATTGAAAACTTCTTTTAATTTTTTTGAAAAAAAGTGTTGACCAAACATCAAAATCTTGATATATTATTACATGTCGCAAGGCGAGTCACACAGCTGAGCGATTCAGAAATCAATAATTAAATAACAATTCTTGATTTCAAATCTCTCGAAAAAAGTTTGAAAAAACAACAAAAAAGTTGTTGACAAATAACAAACGAGATGATAAGATATAGAAGTTGTCACAACAGACAACGACAACCGAGCAAAACAACTTAAAAAAACTTTTTCAAAAAAGTTCTTGACATTCAAACGAAAGTTTGTTATGATATAAAAGTTGCTGCGAGGTAACGTAGACCTTTGAAAACTGAACAAAGAATAGACGAACCAAATGTGTAGGGCGTCTTGATTCAATTCAAGACAACAAACATTTTTAACAAGCAAGCAATATGCTAGCAAACAAATTGAGCTTAACAATCGCAAGGTTGTTCTAACTTTTATTATGAGAGTTTGATCCTGGCTCAGGACGAACGCTGGCGGCGTGCCTAATACATGCAAGTCGAACGCTTCTTTCCTCCCGAGTGCTTGCACTCAATTGGAAAGAGGAGTGGCGGACGGGTGAGTAACACGTGGGTAACCTACCCATCAGAGGGGGATAACACTTGGAAACAGGTGCTAATACCGCATAACAGTTTATGCCGCATGGCATAAGAGTGAAAGGCGCTTTCGGGTGTCGCTGATGGATGGACCCGCGGTGCATTAGCTAGTTGGTGAGGTAACGGCTCACCAAGGCCACGATGCATAGCCGACCTGAGAGGGTGATCGGCCACACTGGGACTGAGACACGGCCCAGACTCCTACGGGAGGCAGCAGTAGGGAATCTTCGGCAATGGACGAAAGTCTGACCGAGCAACGCCGCGTGAGTGAAGAAGGTTTTCGGATCGTAAAACTCTGTTGTTAGAGAAGAACAAGGACGTTAGTAACTGAACGTCCCCTGACGGTATCTAACCAGAAAGCCACGGCTAACTACGTGCCAGCAGCCGCGGTAATACGTAGGTGGCAAGCGTTGTCCGGATTTATTGGGCGTAAAGCGAGCGCAGGCGGTTTCTTAAGTCTGATGTGAAAGCCCCCGGCTCAACCGGGGAGGGTCATTGGAAACTGGGAGACTTGAGTGCAGAAGAGGAGAGTGGAATTCCATGTGTAGCGGTGAAATGCGTAGATATATGGAGGAACACCAGTGGCGAAGGCGGCTCTCTGGTCTGTAACTGACGCTGAGGCTCGAAAGCGTGGGGAGCAAACAGGATTAGATACCCTGGTAGTCCACGCCGTAAACGATGAGTGCTAAGTGTTGGAGGGTTTCCGCCCTTCAGTGCTGCAGCAAACGCATTAAGCACTCCGCCTGGGGAGTACGACCGCAAGGTTGAAACTCAAAGGAATTGACGGGGGCCCGCACAAGCGGTGGAGCATGTGGTTTAATTCGAAGCAACGCGAAGAACCTTACCAGGTCTTGACATCCTTTGACCACTCTAGAGATAGAGCTTTCCCTTCGGGGACAAAGTGACAGGTGGTGCATGGTTGTCGTCAGCTCGTGTCGTGAGATGTTGGGTTAAGTCCCGCAACGAGCGCAACCCTTATTGTTAGTTGCCATCATTTAGTTGGGCACTCTAGCGAGACTGCCGGTGACAAACCGGAGGAAGGTGGGGATGACGTCAAATCATCATGCCCCTTATGACCTGGGCTACACACGTGCTACAATGGGAAGTACAACGAGTCGCTAGACCGCGAGGTCATGCAAATCTCTTAAAGCTTCTCTCAGTTCGGATTGCAGGCTGCAACTCGCCTGCATGAAGCCGGAATCGCTAGTAATCGCGGATCAGCACGCCGCGGTGAATACGTTCCCGGGCCTTGTACACACCGCCCGTCACACCACGAGAGTTTGTAACACCCGAAGTCGGTGAGGTAACCTTTTTGGAGCCAGCCGCCTAAGGTGGGATAGATGATTGGGGTGAAGTCGTAACAAGGTAGCCGTATCGGAAGGTGCGGCTGGATCACCTCCTTTCTAAGGAATATTACGGAAATACACATTTCGTCTTTACTTTGTTCAGTTTTGAGAGGTCTACTCTCAATCAAATAAATTCGGGGCCTTAGCTCAGCTGGGAGAGCGCCTGCTTTGCACGCAGGAGGTCAGCGGTTCGATCCCGCTAGGCTCCATTGATAGCTTTTGCTATCAGATTCGTTCATTGAAAACTGGATATTGAAGTAAAAAGAATCAAAACAAACCGAGAACACCGCGTTGAATGAGTTTTTTAATAAGTTCAATTGCTTATTTATTGATTAACCTTCTATCGCTAGAAGAAGTGATCAAGACCCAACCGTAAGGTTGATAAGGTTAAGTGAATAAGGGCGCACGGTGGATGCCTTGGCACTAGGAGCCGATGAAGGACGGGACTAACACCGATATGCTTTGGGGAGCTGTAAGTAAGCTATGATCCAGAGATTTCCGAATGGGGGAACCCAATATCTTTTATAGGATATTACTTTTCAGTGAATACATAGCTGATTAGAGGTAGACGCAGAGAACTGAAACATCTTAGTACCTGCAGGAAGAGAAAGAAAATTCGATTCCCTGAGTAGCGGCGAGCGAAACGGGAAGAGCCCAAACCAACAAGCTTGCTTGTTGGGGTTGTAGGACTCCGATATGGTAGTCTGTTAGTATAGTTGAAGGATTTGGAAAATTCCGCTAAAGAGGGTGAAAGCCCCGTAGACGAAATGCTGACAACACCTAGGAGGATCCTGAGTACGGCGGAACACGAGAAATTCCGTCGGAATCCGCGGGGACCATCCCGCAAGGCTAAATACTCCCTAGTGACCGATAGTGAACCAGTACCGTGAGGGAAAGGTGAAAAGCACCCCGGAAGGGGAGTGAAATAGATCCTGAAACCGTGTGCCTACAACAAGTCAAAGCTCGTTAATGAGTGATGGCGTGCCTTTTGTAGAATGAACCGGCGAGTTACGATTGCATGCGAGGTTAAGTCGAAGAGACGGAGCCGCAGCGAAAGCGAGTCTGAATAGGGCGAATGAGTATGTAGTCGTAGACCCGAAACCATGTGATCTACCCATGTCCAGGTTGAAGGTGCGGTAAAACGCACTGGAGGACCGAACCCACGTACGTTGAAAAGTGCGGGGATGAGGTGTGGGTAGCGGAGAAATTCCAAACGAACTTGGAGATAGCTGGTTCTCTCCGAAATAGCTTTAGGGCTAGCCTCGGAATTGAGAATGATGGAGGTAGAGCACTGTTTGGACTAGGGGCCCATCTCGGGTTACCGAATTCAGATAAACTCCGAATGCCATTCATTTATATCCGGGAGTCAGACTGCGAGTGATAAGATCCGTAGTCGAAAGGGAAACAGCCCAGACCACCAGCTAAGGTCCCAAAATATATGTTAAGTGGAAAAGGATGTGGG
>NZ_CP172952.1:847500-2285000 GCF_050546705.1 Enterococcus sp. AZ104 | reverse complement strand
GTCAGAAAAGCACGTAAACTAGGAAAAAAAGTTATTTATCATGCCCATTCGACAGAAGAAGATTTTCGTAATTCCTTTATTGGGTCTAATCAACTGGCACCATTAGTAAAAAAATATCTTATCAGTTTGTACTCCAAAGCGGATCATTTAATTACACCAACACCGTATTCTAAAACATTGCTAGAAGGATATGGCATTAAAGTGCCTATTTCGGCGATCTCAAATGGTATTGATTTATCACGCTTTTATCCTTCAGAAGAAAAGGAACAAAAATTCCGAGAATATTTTAAAATAGATGAAGAGAAAAAAGTAATTATTTGTGTGGGATTATTTTTTGAACGTAAAGGAATCACTGATTTTATTGAAGTTGCGCGACAGTTACCAGAGTATCAATTTATTTGGTTTGGTGATACACCAATGTATTCTATCCCAAAAAATATTCGACAATTAGTTAAAGAAGATCATCCAGAAAATGTTATTTTCCCAGGTTATATTAAAGGAGATGTCATCGAAGGGGCCTATGCGGCAGCGAATCTCTTCTTTTTCCCTTCGCGTGAAGAAACGGAAGGAATTGTTGTCTTAGAAGCATTAGCTAGTCAGCAACAAGTTTTAGTGCGTGATATTCCAGTTTATCAAGGCTGGCTAGTAGCTAATGAAAATTGTTATATGGGTCATTCTATTGAAGAATTTAAAAAATATATTGAAGGCTTATTAGAAGGGAAAATACCTAGCACTAGAGAAGCAGGCTATCAAGTAGCAGAGCAAAGAAGTATCAAGCAAATTGGTTACGAGTTAAAA
Organism: Enterococcus sp. AZ104; assembly: GCF_050546705.1. Classification (NCBI taxonomy): domain Bacteria; kingdom Bacillati; phylum Bacillota; class Bacilli; order Lactobacillales; family Enterococcaceae; genus Enterococcus; species Enterococcus sp. AZ104. The sequence continues at coordinate 2,284,202 of NZ_CP172952.1, read as the reverse complement.
GAAGTCTACGAAACAGTCTTATCTTAACAAATATTGAAGGCAGTTATTGTTAGATGAAATGGAGGTAATGAGAGTGAAAATTGGTTTTTTTACTGATACGTATTTCCCGCAAGTGAGTGGGGTAGCGACTTCTATTAAGACCTTAAAAGATGAATTAGAAAAGCACGGCCATGAAGTGTATATTTTTACGACAACCGATCCTAACGCGACTGATTTTGAAGAAGATGTCATACGAATGCCTAGTGTGCCATTCGTATCTTTTAAAGATCGCCGAGTAGTGGTTCGCGGCATGTGGTACGCCTATTTAATTGCCAAAGAATTGGAATTAGATTTAATTCATACACATACTGAATTTGGTGCGGGTATTTTAGGGAAAATGGTTGGGAAAAAAATGAAAATTCCTGTCATCCATACGTATCATACGATGTATGAAGATTACTTACATTATATTGCTAAAGGAAAAGTTGTCCGTCCATCACATGTTAAATTCTTTTCAAGAGTGTTTACAAATCATACGACAGGTGTTGTTTGTCCCAGTGAACGTGTAATTGAAAAATTACGGGATTATGGAGTGACCGCACCAATGAGAATTATTCCAACAGGGATCGAAATTGATAAGTTTTTACGTCCCGATATTACTGAAGAAATGATCGCTGGAATGCGTCAACAATTAGGTATTGAAGAGCAACAGATTATGTTGTTATCGTTAAGTCGAATTTCTTATGAAAAAAATATTCAAGCAATTATTCAAGGGTTACCACAAATTATTGAAAAATTACCACAAACTCGTTTAGTAATAGTTGGAAATGGTCCCTATCTAGAGGATTTAAAAGAATTAGCAGAAGAACTAGAAGTCAGTGAATACGTTCAATTTACGGGTGAAGTGCCAAATGAAGAAGTCGCGATTTATTATAAAGCTGCTGACTATTTTGTCAGCGCCTCAACGTCGGAAACACAAGGCTTAACTTATACAGAAGCGATGGCTGCTGGCGTTCAATGTGTTGCAGAAGGGAACGCCTATTTAAATAATTTATTTGATCATGAAAGCTTAGGCAAAACTTTTAAGACAGACAGTGATTTTGCCCCAACATTGATTGACTATATACAAGCAAATATTAAAATGGACCAAACTATTTTAGATGAAAAATTATTTGAAATTTCTTCTACAAACTTTGGCAACAAAATGATTGAATTTTATCAAGACACATTGATTTACTTTGATCAACTTCAAATGGAAAAAGAAAATGCGGACTCAATTAAAAAAATTAAAGTAAAATTTACATCTTTAAGAAAATAAACTGCAAAACTTTCCTCCTTCGTTTATACTGAAGGAGGAAAGTTTTTTATTTTAAGAACGGAGGAAGCTACTATGTCTAAAATCGGCTTTATTGGAACGGGTGTCATGGGGAAATCAATTATTCGTAACATGATGAAAAACAATTTATCTGTCAATGTTTACAATCGAACAAAAAGTAAAACAGATGATTTAGTTGCTGAAGGAGCAGTTTGGTATGATACGCCAAAAGCAATTGCGGAAGCGAGTGATATCATTTTTACAATGGTTGGCTTTCCTTCAGATGTTGAAGGCGTGTATTTTAATGAAACAGGGATTTTTCAAGCAGATCTTACAGGTAAAATAGTAGTAGATTTAACCACAAGTACGCCGACCTTGGCTGAAAAGATTGCCAAAAAAGCAGCAGAAGTGGGTGCTCATGCGTTGGATGCGCCAGTTTCTGGTGGTGACTTAGGTGCTAAAAATGGTACTTTAACAATTATGGTTGGTGGCGATCAAGAAAGTTATGAGACCGTCTTGCCAATTTTCAAAACATTTGGTAAAACGTTTATGCTACACGGCTCAGCTGGAAAAGGGCAACATACTAAGATGGCGAATCAGTTAATGATTGCAGGCACAATGACCGGTTTGACTGAAATGCTCGTTTACGCAAATGCGACAGGATTAACTTTAGAAAAAGTTCTGGAAACAGTCGGTGGTGGTAGTGCTGCGAACTGGTCATTAAGTAATTATGGACCGCGTATTTTAAAAGAAGATTATACGCCAGGCTTTTTTGTTAAACATTTTATCAAAGATTTAAAGATTGCGTTAGATGAAGCAAAAAAACTTGACCTTCCATTGCCAGCGACGCAAAAAGCGACAGAATTATATGAAAGCCTTGCAGATAAAGGATTTGAAAATGATGGCACACAGGCCTTAATTAAGCTTTGGTGGACAGATGGCAAGCAACCAACGAATAAAAATTAAAGAACAACAAAAAAATCAAAAAAAATGACGAAAAATCATGCAAGTTAGGCAATGTTTTGTTACAATGGTACAGAACTAGTTTGCAAAAGGAGGCCCACTGATGAAACATTCACAACTTGTGGCGATTATTAAGAGACTGGAAGCAATGATCGAAGCAGCAGATAATGAAGTACAAGTACGCCGCTTTGAACGTGAAGGCGTAGAGAAATGTATTGTAAGTTTTGATAAATCAACAGAAACATTTGAATTAACAGAATCTGATACGCACCAAAGCTATCAATTCGATAACATCGATATTGTAGCAATGGAAATTTACGACTTAATTCAATAATTAATCGTCCTACATTTTAATAAGGGAGTGGAGTAGAAGCACCAAAGCTTCTGGTTCACTCTCTTCTCGTATTATCCAGTCAAGTTGTAGCAATAGCTTAGTGGGAGTTTAAGAATTATATAACAAAAATCACTGGCACTTCTCAATCAGGGGAGTGCCAGTGATGCTTTTTAGTTGCACTTCTTTCCTTTTTCTGTGAAAATAGTTTGGGTATCAAAGTAATTGATCCTTTTTTTAAAAGCCTCGTCCCTTGAAAATGCGCCTTTTTTGAAATATTTGAAGAATATTTCATTAAAAATATAGAAAATTCTCTTGCATTCTTTGCTTATTTACGATATAGTTTGAACATCAAATGTTTTGATAATCAAAGTATATGGATGGTGCACAGAATGGAACCTAATTTAGAAACAGTCAACGATTACTTAGTCAGTGTCTTTAATGACATCTTAACGATTGAAGAATCTGAATTGAAAAAATCACAATTTAATGATTTATCCATTACGGAGATGCACACAATCGAAGCAATTGGTATGTACAAGAAAAAAACGTCTTCAGAAGTAGCCAAGGAACTGTCAATTACCGTCGGAACACTTACTGTAGCGATTAACAACTTAGTTAAAAAAGGCTATGTTGAACGTTTGCGTAGTGAAGATGATCGACGTGTAGTAAAGCTTGGCTTAACTAAAAAAGGAAAATTACTTTTTAGAGTCCATCAGCATTTTCATCGTGAAATGGTTAAAAACATTTTGAAAGGCATGGAGCAAGAAGAAGAACAAGCGCTGTTAAGAGCACTAAAAAATCTTCATGATTTCTTGCAAGAATACAAATAAAAAGTGAGGATCCCCATGAAGAATTATGCACGAATTAGTTGTACAAGCCGTTATGTTCCAGAGAATTGTGTCACGAATCACCAACTGAGTGAAATGATGGATACCTCTGATGAATGGATACATTCGCGAACAGGCATTAGTGAACGTCGCATCGTTACGCAAGAAAATACGTCTGATTTATGTCATCAAGTCGCAAAACAGTTATTGGAAAAATCTGGAAAGCAAGCAAGTGAGATTGACTTTATTTTAGTTGCAACAGTGACACCAGATTTCAATATGCCTTCTGTTGCTTGCCAAGTGCAAGGCGCAATTGGCGCTACTGAGGCTTTTGCTTTTGACATCAGTGCAGCGTGTTCTGGTTTTGTCTATGCCTTAAGCATGGCAGAAAAACTAGTCTTAAGTGGTCGTTATCAAACAGGTCTAGTAATTGGTGGCGAAACATTTTCCAAAATGTTGGATTGGACCGATCGCTCCACAGCGGTGCTTTTCGGTGATGGGGCTGCCGGCGTCTTGATTGAAGCGGCTGAGACACCGCATTTTCTAAATGAAAAATTACAAGCAGATGGACAACGGTGGGCGGCTTTAACGTCAGGCTACACGATCAACGAAAGTCCTTTTTATCAGGGGCATGAGCAGGCGAGTAAGACGCTACAGATGGAAGGACGTAGTATTTTTGATTTTGCGATTAAAGATGTTTCACAAAATATTTTATCACTCGTGACGGACGAAACCGTGGATTATCTTCTACTACATCAAGCAAATGTGCGCATTATCGATAAAATTGCACGTAAGACGAAGATTTCCCGCGAGAAGTTTTTAACGAATATGGATAAATATGGCAATACCTCAGCTGCTAGCATTCCTATTTTGTTGGATGAAGCAGTTGAAAATGGGACCTTAATTTTAGGTTCCCAACAACGCGTGGTGCTAACAGGATTTGGCGGCGGCTTAACATGGGGCTCACTGCTCCTAACGCTGTAAAAAACTGTTCACATATAAATGAAGAAAATGACTATTTTGGAGGAATATACACATGGTATTTGAAAAAATTCAAGCAATTATCGTAGAAGAATTAGGAAAAGATGCTGAAGAGGTACAATTAACTACAAACATTCAAGAAGAATTAGATGCGGATAGCTTAGATTTATTCCAAATCATTAACGAAATCGAAGATGAATTTGATGTGAAAATCGAAACAGAAGATGGCATCCAAACCGTTCAAGATTTAGTAACATATGTAGAAAAACAACAAGCAAACTAATACATGAAAATAGGGGGCTGGGACATTTAATTGCTAAATGACCCAGTCCCTAAAAAAACAAGTAAATAAGCCGGAAAAATCCTTTTTTACTTGAATGAAGTGTACTTATCTTAGAACTAAAGGACGTATAAAATCAATGAATCAACAGTTATGTGAGTTGCTTGGAATTAATTATCCCATTTTTCAAGGCGGTATGGCTTGGGTAGCCGATGCTTCATTAGCAAGTGCCGTGTCAAACGCTGGTGGATTAGGGATTATTGCTGGTGGCAATGCCCCAAAAGAAGTCGTAAAAAAAGAAATTAAAAAAGTTAAAGAATTAACGGAGCAACCCTTTGGTGTCAATATTATGTTACTTTCACCTTTTGCCGATGAAATTGTCGATTTGGTTTGTGAAGAACAGGTTCCTGTCGTAACGACAGGTGCAGGCAATCCAGCCAAATACATGGCTCGTTTTAAAGAACATAACATTAAAGTAATCCCAGTAGTTCCTTCTGTTGCTTTAGCAAAAAGAATGGAAAAAATTGGTGCCGATGCTGTCATTTTTGAAGGAATGGAAGCTGGTGGACATATTGGCAAGTTGACCACTATGAGTGGCTTACCGCAAATCGTTGACGCTGTGTCAATTCCTGTGATTGCAGCAGGTGGGATTGGTGATGGTCGTGGTATGGCTGCGGCCTTTATGTTAGGTGCTGAAGCAGTCCAGTTAGGCACACGTTTTTTAATTGCCAAAGAATGCAACGTTCATCCAGATTATAAACAGAAAGTTTTAAAGGCACGTGATTTAGATGCAGTAATTACCTGTCAACATTTTGGCCATCCAGTGCGTACTTTAAAAAATAAATTAACTGCTCAATATAATCAATTAGAAAAGCAAGAACTTCAAAAAGAAGTACCTGATTTAGAAATGTTTGAAAAGATTGGTCAAGGCGCTTTGCGCAAAGCTGTCGTTGACGGGGATATGGATTACGGTTCCGTCATGGCGGGACAAATTGCCGGGTTAATAAAAAAAGAAGAAACAGCCCAAGAAATCATTGATTCACTCATGTCTGAATGCAAAGCGATTGTACATAAGATGAATCAGCGTTGGGGCTAAGTGAATAATTTTAACAAAAAATGAGGTGTCGTATGAAAACAGCGATTTTATTTAGTGGACAAGGAGCCCAGTATCAAGGGATGGGTGAAGAATTATATCACCAAGAAGCGATTGTTCGGGAAACTTTCGATGAAGCAAGTCATATCTTAGGTTATGAGATGGCAGAACTTTGTTTTACTGAAAATGAACGTTTAAATGAAACAGAATATACGCAACCTGCTATTTTAACAGTCAGTGTCGCATTTTACCGTCTTTTGCAACAAAAAGGACTAACGCCTGATGTCGTAGCGGGTTTAAGCTTAGGGGAATACAGTGCTTTGGTTGCCAGCGAGGCTTTGCGTTTTTCAGAAGCAGTGGCCTTGGTCCAAAAGCGCGGTCAGTACATGACAGAAGCAGCACCACAAGGAACTGGCAAAATGGTTGCTGTCATGAATGCTGAGCGTGAAGTAATTGAAAAAGCCTGTCAAGAAGCAAGTGCTTTCGGAATTGTGGCTCCAGCAAATTATAATACACCACAACAAATCGTGATTGGTGGTGAGGTTGCTGCTGTTGATCAAGCGATGACACTTCTCAAAGAAGCTGGTGTGAAGCGAATGATTCCGTTAAATGTGAGTGGCCCTTTCCATACGGCACTGTTACAACCAGCATCAAAAAAATTGGCTCAGGATTTAGCAAAATTGAACTTTCAAACGATGCAAATTCCTGTCATTAGTAATACGACTGCCGAAATTATGCCCCAAGAGGCAATTCAAGCGTTATTGGAAAAGCAAGTCATGTCTGCGGTACGTTTTGAAGACAGTATCGAAACGATGAAGGCTATGAACGTAGGAACGATGATTGAAGTTGGTCCAGGGAAAACATTAACTGGTTTTGTTAAAAAAATTGACAAAACAATTGAAATGCACCGTGTGGAAGATGTTGCAACATTAACAGAAACGTTAACAGCACTTACTGGGAGGTAAAAAATGGAATTAACAGGAAAAAATGTATTTATTACTGGAAGCACTCGTGGGATTGGCAAAGCAGTTGCGTTGGCTTTTGCGAAAGAGGGCGCCAATATTGTTTTAAACGGTCGGAGTGAGATTACGCCAGAACAACGACAAGAAATTGAAGCCTTTGGGGTAAAATGTATTGGCCTTTCTGGAGATATTTCCGATTTTGATGCAGCAGGTGAGATGATTCAAGCAACCGTTGACCAATTAGGCTCGATTGATATTCTGGTGAATAACGCTGGGATTACGAATGATAAATTATTATTACGAATGACAAAAGAGGATTTTAATGCCTGTTTAGATATTAACTTGGTAGGAACTTTTAACATGACCCAGCAAGCGGTTAAACGTATGATGAAACAACGAAGTGGTCGGATTATTAATATGGCTAGCGTTTCTGGTTTAATGGGAAATGTTGGTCAAGCAAACTACGCTGCGAGTAAAGCCGGTGTCGTTGGTTTTACTAAATCGGTGGCACGAGAAGTTGCGCCGCGCGGTATTACCTGCAATGCGATTGCACCAGGGTTTATCCAAACAGAAATGACGGATGTTTTATCGGAAAAAGTTAAAACACAAATGAATGCGCAAATTCCCTTACAAACGTTTGGGCAAGTCGAAGATGTCGCAGCTACAGCGATTTTCTTAGCTAAAAGTCCCTATATTACTGGGCAAGTCGTGAATGTCGATGGCGGCTTAGTCATGCACGGATAAACGAAAGGAGTCAAAAGGATGAATCGAGTAGTTATTACCGGTTACGGTGTCACCTCGCCGATTGGCAATGAACCTGAGACTTTTTTAGAAAGTTTGAAAACAGGGAAAAATGGTATCGGACCGATTAGTAAATTTGATGTTAGTGAAACAGGTGTCACCTTAGCAGCTGAAGTGAAAGACTTTCCAATGGAAAAATATTTTGTTAAAAAAGATGGCAAACGCATGGATAAGTTTTCGTTATTTGGCATTTATGCGGCCTTAGAAGCAATGGCTATGAGTGGCTTGGATACCAGTCAACTAGATGTGGATCGGTTTGGCGTTATGGTGGGTTCCGGAATTGGTGGTTTGGAAACAATTCAAAATCAAGTAATTCGGATGCACGACAAAGGACCTGAACGTGTGGCACCGTTATTTATTCCAATGGCGATTGGAAACATGGTGGCGGGAAATATTGCTTTACGTGTTGGTGCCAAAGGAATTTGTACTTCAACAGTGACAGCTTGTGCTAGTGCAACTCATTCAATTGGGGAAGCGTTCCGCAATATCAAACATGGCTACTCCGATGTCATTATTGCTGGTGGAGCAGAAGCGCCTATTACAGAAATCGGTATTTCAGGATTTGCTTCCTTGACCGCTTTAACAAAGGCGACTGATCCAGAAAAAGCCTCAATTCCCTTTGATAAAGAACGTAGTGGATTTGTGATGGGGGAAGGAGCGGGTGTCTTTATTTTAGAATCATTAGATCATGCTCTAGAACGAGGCGCAACTATTTTAGGTGAAGTGGTTGGCTATGGTGCTAATTGCGATGCCTATCATATGACATCACCAACACCAGATGGGAGCGGCGCAGCGAAAGCCATGGTACTAGCAATGGAAGAAGCGGGGATTTCTCCAGAAAAAATTGGCTATATTAACGCCCATGGAACAAGCACACAAGCCAATGACAGTGCAGAATCTAAAGCAATTGAATTGGCTTTAGGTGATGCCGCAAAAACGGCGTATGTAAGTAGTACAAAGAGTATGACGGGACATCTCTTAGGCGCCGCTGGTGGAATTGAAGGAATTGCTACCCTAAATGCTTTACAACATCAATTTATTCCGCCAACCATTAATGTGGAAAATCAAGATGAAGCAATTACGGTGAACGTTGTTTTAAACGAAAGCAAAGAGCATAAATTTGATTATGCTTTAAGTAACTCGCTAGGCTTTGGTGGCCACAATGCAGTTATTTGCTTAAAACGCTGGGAGGATTAACATGCAGTTAGAAGAAGTAAAAGCACTATTAACACAATTTGATCAATCAACTTTAACCGAATTTGATTTACGAGAAGGCTCGTTTGAATTATATATGAATAAAAATACAGTTTCTGGGCGAAGTGCCGTAGAACCAGTGGCGCAACCACAAGAAACACCAGTAGCCGCTAGTGGTGTGTCAGTGCCTGTTGAAACAGTTTCTGTCGCTGAAGAAACTCCAACCAACACACCGACAGCCAATGAAAAGACAGAAGAAATTACGTCACCCATTGTAGGAATCGTTTATTTACAACCAGCACCAGATAAAGAGAACTTTGTCAAAGTAGGAGACACTGTTAAAACGGGTGACGTTGTGTGTATCGTTGAAGCGATGAAATTAATGAATGAAATTACGGCGACAGTTGACGGTGTGATTACGGAAGTGTTAGTCAACAATGAAGATGTGGTTGAATTTGGTCAGCCGCTATTCCGAGTTGCTAAAGGAGAATAAAACATGAAATTAACAATTACAGAAATTCAAGAAATTTTACCACATCGCTATCCCTTTTTATTATTAGATAGTGTTGAAGAAGTCATTCCCGGGGAACGCGTTGTAGCGAAAAAGAATGTAACGGTTAATGAGCAAGTTTTTCAAGGTCATTTTCCTGGGAATCCTGTTTTGCCAGGAGTTTTAATTATTGAATCGTTGGCTCAAGCAGGCGCCGTGGCATTACTTTCAATGCCTGAATTCAAAGGGAAAACGGCATACTTTGGTGGATTAGATAAAGCAAAATTTAGACAAAAGGTAACACCAGGCGACACATTAATTTTAGAGGTTGAACTTTTAAAAGTCCGCGCTTCTGCTGGAATGGGTAAAGGTGTGGCAAAAGTTAATGGAAAAAAAGTTGCCGAGGCTGAATTAACCTTTATGATTGGATAGGTGAAAAATGTTTTCGAAAGTATTAATCGCAAACCGCGGAGAAATCGCTGTTCGTATTATTCGTGCCTGTCGCGAATTAGGCATTCAAACAGTTGCTGTTTACTCTGAAGCGGATCAAGAAGCGTTACACACACAGTTAGCAGATGAAGCCATTTGTATTGGACCGGCGAAAGCAACTGATTCTTATTTAAATGTTCAAGCTGTTTTAAGTGCAGCGATTGTTACCAATGCTGAAGCGATTCATCCAGGGTTTGGTTTCTTATCTGAAAATAGTCAATTTGCTTCAATGTGCGAAGAATGTAACATTACTTTTATCGGTCCTAAAGCAGAAACGATTGATGCAATGGGCAATAAAATAAACGCACGTCAACTGATGCAAAAAGCCAAGGTACCTGTTATTCCTGGGAGTGATGGCGTCATTGATTCTGTCGAAGAAGCGTTGACGATTGCTGAAGAAATTGGTTACCCAGTGATGTTAAAGGCAGCTGCTGGTGGTGGCGGAAAAGGAATCCGAAAAGTTCTTTCAAAAGAAGAGTTACCGAAACACTTTACTTCAGCGCAGCAAGAAGCCAAAGCCGCATTTGGTAATGATGATATGTATTTAGAAAAAATTATTTATCCAGCACGTCATATCGAAGTGCAAATTTTAGGTGATCAATATGGGCATGTGATTCACTTAGGAGAACGTGATTGCTCACTACAAAGAAATAATCAAAAAGTGTTAGAAGAATCACCATCGATTGCTATTTCTGAAGAAAAGCGTCAGATGTTAGGCGAAACGGCCGTTCGAGCGGCACAAGCTGTGCATTATGAAAATGCCGGAACCATTGAATTTTTGATGGATCCAGCTGGCGACTTTTATTTCATGGAAATGAATACCCGCATCCAAGTCGAACATCCAGTTACGGAAATGGTAACAGGGATTGATTTAGTCAAAGCACAATTAGAAATTGCTTCAGGTGAACCTTTAGGCTATACCCAAGAGGATGTTACCATGACTGGGCATGCGATTGAGTGCCGAATTAACGCTGAAAATCCTGCCTTTAATTTTGCTCCTTCACCAGGTAAAATTCAAAATCTCTTGTTGCCTAGTGGTGGAATGGGCTTGCGTGTAGACAGCGCTATGTATTCAGGGTATTCAATTCCGCCTTATTATGATTCAATGATTGCAAAAGTCATCGTACATGGTGAAAATCGTTTTGATGCCTTGATGAAAATGCAAAGGGCTTTAAATGAAATTGTAACAGAAGGTATTATTACGAATGCCGAATTCCAATTAGATTTAATTACACATGACAATGTTTTGACAGGTGACTATGACACAAGCTTTTTACAAGAAACATTTCTACCAAATTGGGAGCCAGAAAGCAATCATTAAAGAAAGAACGCCGCAAGAGCTGTGCTCTTGCCGCTAAAATACGAGGAGTAAGCAAATGGCATTATTTAAAAAGAAAAATTACATTCGCATTAATCCAAATCGTGCTGATGCAAATGATGCATCAAAGAAGCCTTCTGTTCCAGATAATATGTGGGCAAAATGCCCTTCTTGTAAGCGAACACTGTATACAAAAGAAATGGGTGCAGAAAAAATCTGTCCGCATTGTGGCTATAGTTTTCGGATTGGTGCATGGGAACGATTAGCGATAACCGTTGATGAAAAAAGTTTCCACAATTGGGACAGTGAATTAGTGACAAAAGATCCACTAAATTTTCCTGGTTATCTTGAAAAAATTGAAAAAATGCAAGAAAAAACTGGGCTAGATGAAGCTGTCTTAACGGGAGAAGCAACAATTGAAGGACAAGCTGTTGCAATTGGAATCATGGACGCTAATTTTATCATGGGCAGTATGGGAACGATTGTTGGTGAAAAAATCACACGCTTGTTTGAGCGGGCGACAGAAAAGCATTTACCAGTAGTGATTTTCACTGCATCTGGTGGTGCCCGTATGCAAGAAGGAATTTTTTCATTGATGCAAATGGCGAAAATTTCGGCCGCTTTGCAACGGCATAACAAAGCAGGGCTGCTGTATCTTACGGTATTGACTGATCCAACGACTGGCGGTGTTACCGCAAGTTTTGCGATGGATGGCGATATTATTTTGGCAGAGCCTCAGAGTTTAATCGGTTTTGCTGGCCGCCGTGTAATTGAACAAACGATTCGTCAAGAGTTGCCAGATGATTTTCAAAAGGCCGAGTTTCTTTTAGAACATGGTTTTGTAGATCAGATTGTGCCAAGAAATCTTTTGCGTCAACGATTGAGCGACTTGTTACGTTTACATTCTTTGGAAGGGTGGCGCTAACATGGAAAAGAAAACAGCCAATGATGTTGTTACCTTGGCAAGAGCCCAAGATCGTTTGACAACTTTAGAATATATAGAAGCAATTTTTGAGGACTTTTTAGAATTTCATGGGGATCGTTACTTTGCCGATGATTTAGCTGTAGTCGGTGGTGTTGCTACTTTGCAAGGCAAACCGGTTACAGTAGTAGGTATCCAAAAAGGCCGAAATCTACCAGAAAATATTGAACGTAATTTTGGTTCACCTAATCCTGAAGGGTATCGCAAAGCGTTACGTTTAATGAAACAAGCGGAAAAATTTAATCGACCAGTCATTACCTTTGTGAACACTGCTGGTGCCTATTGTGGAATTGGTGCCGAAGAGCGGGGAGAAGGGGAAGCCATTGCGCAAAACTTGTTAGAAATGTCTGATTTGAAAGTGCCAATCATTTCAGTCATCATTGGTGAGGGCGGTAGTGGCGGTGCTTTAGCGTTAGCAGTCGCAGATGAAGTTTGGATGTTGGAACACACGATTTATGCGGTTCTTTCGCCAGAAGGTTTCGCCTCTATTTTGTGGAAAGATGGCAGTCGTGCGAAAGAAGCAGCAGAATTGATGAAAATCACAGCGACAGAGCTGAAGGAATTAGCTATTGTAGATAAAGTAATTCCAGAAGTTATGAACGGTCAGCCTCTGGAACAAACAAAAATTAATCGGATGTTACAAAAAGCGTTCATTTCAAAATTAACTGAATTAGCTAAATTAGATACGGAAACGTTACTAGAAAAAAGATACCAACGTTTTCGCAAATATTAGAAGTTACTACTCATCAACGAACTTTTCAGGGGTTGATGGGTGGCTTTTTTTATTTTTTCTTTTATTTTACTTGTTCTTTTACAAGGAACGACCGTCCTTTATAGAAATTTTCAGTAAAATGCAGTATAATACAATAGGTAGAGACTGAAGCATAATTGTTTAGTTATGTTTCAGTCTCTTAAAATCGAAGAAACTACATAGTGTCAGTGAGAGGAGTCACGATGTTTTCAAAATATAAACCGACATGGATGATTGATGCGATTTATAAAATTACCCCCGCACAATTAAAAAAACTAGGGATTAAGGCAGTACTAACTGACTTAGATAATACGTTAATTGCTTGGAATAATCCCGATGGAACAGAAGAATTAAAAACTTGGTTATTAGAAATGAAAAATGCAGGAATTACTGTCCTCGTTGTTTCAAACAACAAAGACAGCCGGATTAAACGCGTTGTTGAAAAGTTTGACTTAGATTATGTAGCACGTGCCTTGAAACCAACCGCACGTGGCTTCAAATTAGCAGAAAAAAAATTAGGCTTGAAGCCATCTGAAATGTTAATGGTCGGCGATCAGATTATGACAGATATTCGGGGAGCTAACGCAGCGGGTATACGCAATGTTTTAGTTCAACCGATTGTCGATACAGATGGCTGGAATACTAGAATCAATCGGTTCTTTGAACGGAAAATTATGAAATACTTATCAAAAAAACATCCAGAAATGACATGGAGAGGCGGATTAGAATGACAGAGGCAATTCATTGTATTGGCTGTGGTGCGATTATCCAAACGGAAAATCCTCATGAATTAGGCTATACACCAAAAACAGCTTTCGAAAAAGGAATGGAAACAGGGGAAGTTTATTGCCAACGTTGTTTTCGCTTAAGACATTATAATGACATTCAAGATGTCCAATTAACAGACGATGACTTTTTACGTTTATTGAATGGTTTAGGAACAGAAGATGCACTGATTGTGAACGTAGTGGATATTTTTGACTTTAATGGCTCTCTTATTCCAGGACTGCATCGTTTTATCGGAGATAATCCTGTGTTGTTAGTTGGCAATAAAGTGGATATTTTGCCTAAATCATTAAAAAAACCTAAAATGGTTCAATGGATGAGAGAACGGGCCCATGAAGCAGGATTACGCCCTGTTGATGTTTTACTAACAAGTGGCAAGAAACCACAAGAAATGCAAGAGTTATTAGATACGATCGAAAAATATCGTGAAGGCCGAGACGTTTATGTCGTAGGTGTGACCAATGTTGGAAAATCAACATTAATCAATCAAATCATTCAACAAACAGTGGGTGTTCAAGATGTGATTACGACATCACAATTTCCTGGAACAACGCTAGATAAAATTGAAATTCCATTAGACGATGGCCACTTCTTAATTGATACGCCAGGAATTATTCACCGTCATCAAATGGCACATTACCTAGGTAAAAAAGACTTGAAAATTATTGCACCGCAAAAAGAAATCAAACCGAAAGTTTACCAATTAAATGCTGAACAAACCTTGTTTTTAGGTGGCTTGGCTCGCTTTGATTATGTCCAAGGTGCTAAAAGTTCCTTCATTGCCTACGTTTCCAATGACTTAAATTTACACCGAACAAAAACAGCAACCGCCGATGCTTTTTATGAAAAACATGTTGGTGGCTTATTGCAGCCCCCACGTGCCGATGAAGTCGCTGAGTTTCCTGAATTAGTGCGCTTTGAATTTTCCGTGAAAGAAAAAACGGATATTGTGTTTGCTGGTCTAGGTTGGATTACTGTCACAGAACCTGGTGTAGTCGCTGGTTGGGCGCCTAAAGGTGTCGATGTTTTACGTAGAAAAGCATTAATTTAAATTTTAGAGAGAAGGCAAACAATTTGAAACTTAGAGGAAAACAAAAACGTTATTTACGTAGTCAGGCACACCATTTACAACCTATTTTTCAAGTAGGCAAAGGTGGTTTGAATGACGCAATGATTACACAAATTGATGAAGCGTTGGAAAAACGTGAATTGATTAAAATTACGTTATTACAAAATACAGATGAAGTAGCAGAAGAGGTTGCAGAAGAACTAACAGCAGCCATTCATTGCGATGTGGTACAAATCATTGGTCGCGTGTTGGTCTTATTCAAGCCATCAAGTAAAGAAAAATATCAAAAAATTTCAGCAGCAGTCAAAGAGATTTAATATTGGAGGGATGAACAATGGGAGAAAAAAGACAAGCGCGTCAAGGAGCGGACGTTCTCTTGCAAGAGGAACCGTTACGTTTTCAAACAAGAAAGCAAGTCGGCTTGTTAGGTGGTAATTTTAATCCCGTTCATTTAGCACATCTTGTCATGGCCGATCAAGTTCAAAATCAACTAGGTTTGGACAAAGTTTACTTAATGCCTACGTACTTACCACCACATGTAGACGAAAAGAAAACAATTAGCAGTGAACATCGGTTAGCGATGTTAGAACTAGCAGTGGCTGATAATCCCTGCTTAGATATTGAGCCAATTGAGTTAATTCGCAAAGGCAAAAGTTACACGTATGATACGATGAAAGCTTTAAAAGAAGCCAATCCAGATACTGATTATTATTTTATAATTGGTGGAGATATGGTGGAATACTTGCCCAAATGGCATCGGATTGATGACTTACTCCATTTAGTTCAATTTGTCGGCATTCGGCGTCCTAATTATCCAACGGAATCTACCTATCCAATTATTTGGGTCGATGTTCCGCAGATGGCGATTAGTTCCACTTTGATTAGACAAAAAGTCAAAAGTGGTTGCTCAACACGCTATCTTCTTCCAGAGAATGTGATAAACTATATTCAAGAGAAGGGACTGTATCAAGATGAGCTGGATAACAAATTATGATGCTGCACAACGTGAATTATTAATGCAAAAAGTTCAAATGCAAATGAGTGAACGTCGCTTTCGCCATGTGTTAGGAGTCGAGGAAACAGCTGTGGCCTTGGCAGCGAAATATGGTGCCGATGAAGCCAAAGCCAGTATTGCTGCTTTGACGCATGATTACGCCAAAGAACGTCCAAACGATGAATTCGAGTTGATTATTCGCCGAGATGGTTTTGATTTGGCTTTATTAAACTATGGCAATGAAATTTGGCATGGCTTAGTTGGGGCGGATATTGTTCAACGGGAATTAGCCATTGATGACGAAGAAATCTTGCAGGCAATTCGTGTGCATACAACTGGGGCTGCTAAGATGAGCTTGCTAGATAAAATTATTTATGTCGCAGATTACATTGAACCAGGACGTGATTTTCCAGGTGTGAAAGAAGCCCGTGAAATTGCCCTTGTTGACTTAGATGCAGCGGTTGCTTATGAAACGAAACATACCTTGTTACATTTGATTGAACAAGAACATAAAATTTATCCAAAAACGTTAGAGACCTACAATCAATGGGTCGTTAATCAAAAATAAAAGAAGAAAGAATTACTAGGAGGGAACTATCATAGATAGCCAGAAAATTTTAGAAATTGCTGTCAAAGCAGCAGATTCAAAACGAGCAGAAGAAATTGTCGCATTAGACGTAAGAGAGATTTCATTATTAGCAGATTATTTTTTAATTTGCCAAGCCAATAGTGAACGTCAAATCAATGCGATTGTTGATGAAATTAACGAACAAGAAGCCAAAAATCAAGTAGAAGTCAAGCGTGTGGAAGGTAAAGAAGGCGGAAAATGGATTTTAATCGATTTAGGCGATGTTATTGTCCATGTATTCCAATCTTCAGAACGTGCCTTTTACAACTTAGAAAAATTATGGTCAGATGCCCCAATGGTTGATCTAAGCGCTTGGGTCGACTAAAATGGCCTATGAAACGTTTGCTTTCGTCTATGACGAAGTGATGGACGAAAGCCTATACCAAAAATGGTTGGATTTTTCCAATCGTCATCTCCCACAAGGAACCCAACAAATTCTTGAAATGGCTTGTGGTACAGGCGCTTTAGCAGTTGATTTCGCGAAAAGTGGTTACGATGTGACGGCCTTAGACTTATCAGAAGAAATGTTGATGATTGCTAGTGAACGGGCCTTTGAAGAAGAAGTGCCAGTTCAATTTGTTCAGGGAAATATGCTAGATTTATCTGAAGTGGGACAATACCAAGCCATCACTTGTTTTTCTGATTCACTGTGCTATATGGCTAATCGCCAAGAAGTACAACAAGTGTTCGATGAAGTTTATCAAGCGTTAGAAGAGGAAGGAACGTTCATTTTTGATGTTCATTCTACTTACAAAATTGATTCAGTTTTTCCAGAATATAGCTATCATTATCAAACAGAAGAATTTGCTTTTCTATGGGATAGTTACGCTGGTGAAAAAGAACACAGCATCGAACATTTCTTAACATTTTTTGTGAAAGAACAGGAAACAGATGAGCACTTTGTTCGGTATGATGAATTGCATCAAGAACGAACCTATTCGTTAGATAACTATTTACGAATGTTAGAAAGTGCTGGTTTCATGAACGTCAAAGTTTATGCAGACTTTACAGATGAAGCACCAACTGAAACAAGTGAACGCTGGTTCTTTGTTTGTCAAAGAGATTAATAAGATTTGGCTTATGAGCTTGGGACAGCGCTTAAAAACGTTTGTCTCTTTGCTGATAAGTCCATTTTTTTATAACGGAGGTGGCTAAAGTGAAAGCCTGTGGCATTATCGTGGAATATAATCCCTTTCATAATGGACATCGCTATCATGCCCAACAAGCTCGCCAACAAAGCGGAGCTGAAGTAGTGATTGCTATAATGAGTGGAAATTTTTTACAAAGAGGAGAACCAGCCTTACTAGATAAGTGGGCCAGAGCAGAAGAAGCTTTGCAAAATGGTGTGGATTTAGTCATTGAATTGCCGACAGCTTGGTCGGTACAGTCTGCGGATTACTTTGCCAAAGGCGGTATAAAGTTATTGCAGGCGTTGCAATGTGAGAGCTTATGTTTTGGAACAGATAGTACAAGCGCAATTGATTATGCGGCTTTCGGCCAGTTTGTCCAAGAAAATCAATCCTTAATTGATCAAACGTTCCACGCATTGACAGACAAACAATTGAGTTATCCACAAAAAATGACTGCTGTTTTTCGTCAAGTATATCCTGAAAGCAGGTTTGATTTTTCTTCGCCTAATCATATTTTGGGGATGAGTTATGCAAAGGAAAATGCCACGTATCCAACCCCGATGACGCTCTACCCAATTGCTAGAAAACAAGCGGGCTTTCATGATGCAACGATTTCTGGGAAAGTTGCTAGCGCCACGGCGATTAGGCAAAGTGTTTTTCAACAAGAAATAACGCAAGTGTTGCCAACGGTGCCTTCTATAACCGCACAACATTTACAAACACAGGCAATGATTTCATGGGAAAACTACTGGCCCTTCCTAAAGTATAAAATTGTTCAATCCTCGTTAGAAGAGTTACAAGCCATTTACCAAATGACGGAAGGACTTGAATATCGACTAAAAGATCAAATCCAAGCAGCAGGTTCTTTTCACGAATTAATGGAACGTATGAAAACGAAGCGTTATACTTGGACAAGATTGCAACGATTAGCAACCTATATATTGTTAAATATGACCAAAGAAGAAGTTGAAACTGTTTGGCAATACAGCTATCTCCATGTGCTAGGATTTACGCCAAAGGGACAAGCTTATCTAAAAGAAACCAAAGCACAAATTCAATTGCCGGTAATTTCCAAAGTATCTAAAGAAAACCGCGCAATGCTTTCGTTAGATATTCGCGCCAATCAACTATACCAGATGGGAGATTCTTCTTTAAAAGAACAAAATTTTGGTCGGTTTCCCTTACGATTTTCGCCAGATACCTAAAAAATACTTAACAAAAATCAGTTTCCCCAGTATAATAAACAAGGGATAAGATACTAACAACAAATCAGAGAAAGCGAAGTGAGAATATGGGCCGTAAATGGGCAAATATTAAAGAGAAAAAAGCTGCCAAAGACGCAAACAATAGCCGTGTTTATGCAAAATTCGGGATTGAAATTTACGTAGCAGCGAAGTCAGGAGACCCTGATCCTCATGCAAACCAAAAATTACGGTTTGTAATCGAACGCGCCAAAACATACAATGTACCAAAACATATTATTGATCGTGCTATTGAAAAAGCAAAAGGTTCAGCAGATGAACAATATTCTGAATTACGCTATGAAGGATTTGGGCCAAATGGTTCAATGGTCATTGTTGATGCTTTAACAAACAACGTGAACCGAACAGCAGCAGATGTGCGGGCCGCATTTGGTAAAAACGGCGGAAATATGGGTGTCAGCGGTGCTGTTTCCTACATGTTTGATAATACAGGTATCATTGGCTTTGCTGGTGACGATGCGGATGAAATTTTAGAATACTTAATGGAAAAAGACATTGATGTTCGCGATGTTGTTGAAGAAGACGGTCAAATTATCGTTTACACAGAACCAGAAGATTTCCACCATGCACAAGAAGCGTTAAAAGAAAAAGGCATTGAAGAATTCACGGTTACTGAGTTAGAAATGGTTCCACAAAACGAAGTAACATTAGAAGGCGACGATTTAGCGAACTTTGAAAAAATGTTAGACGTTTTAGAAGATTTAGAAGATGTTCAAAAAGTTCATCATAATGTAGATTTACCTGAATAATCCATTTGTTCGTTTGTTTTAAGATTTAGAAATGAGCCATCGGTCATTTTGACTGATGGCTCACTTTTTTTCATATAATACATAGAAAAAAGAAAGTTGATTGATAAGTCCATGTGACACAAAGCATTCAATGACAGGTTCAATTTTTGTCTGTTCCATAAATATTTGTCTAAACAGTTGAATTAATAGTACAATAGTCTAGTAAGATAGATCATTGAACGGGGTGAATAGGCGTGAAAAAGGGAATGTTAGCGTTTTTTGTCGGGCTAGCGGTTTTATCATTAACTGCTTGTCGGGAACCAAAAGAAAAGAAAGTGACCGCTTCAACGGAGGCATCCTCTAAAGTTGAAGAGACGAATGAAAAAACCAGTGAAACAATTGATAAGACAAACGAACAAGCGAGCAGCAGTGTCGAGTCTAACGAATCAGTGAAAAATGAAGAGCCGACAGCTGATGGAAACAATAGTCAGCTAACTGTAGCTGATTTAGATACTACAGCGATTAATGCTGGCGATTTTACTACTTTAGTTGGAACATGGAAAAATGGTAAAGGAGAGAGTTTGATCATTCATCCTGATGGTAGTACAAATACCGGAGGAATGATTACGAAGGATTCACCTACTGATGAGTCGCGACCAATTACAAGCTTAAGTATTAGGTGGGGGCCTACTGGTGCTGCGTTATTATTATATAAAATTGGTGTTGAAAATCCTAACGGCGACCAATCGGATAAGACGAAACCGCGATTGTTAATTACTCAAGATAGTGGAAATTATCCTGCGGAAGAGTATTACTATCGTTCTTCTGAAGAGGAAATTCAAGACCAAAATGAAGAGGCAAAAATCATCGAGAACCAAGAACAAGCAGAGGCATGTATCAGAAGTACATTGACTGATGCAGAAAATGATGATACGAACCTTGGATTTTTTGGTATGAATGGAAATGACTTCTTTTTTAGAGCCCAATCGAAACAGATGGCTGCAAATGGAGGGACTGGGACTGTTGGTTTTTTCAGAGTATCGCCACAAGGAGCAGTCAGAATAACGGATGCACAAGGCAACTAAAGATAGTCTCGTGGCAATCTATTTAATTCCTATAAAAGTAGCAAAATAAGAATGAAATGATCACAAAATCTTCACATTTAGTTTGTAAGATATAAGCATATCAACAAACAACCTTAACAACACAAAACACTTTTTCATTTTTAACTCCTTTCCCGTCCTTACCCAAAGGGCGGGTCTTTTTTTGTGTAAAACTATTCGCTCAAGATACCAAAAAGCCAGCTTGTAGTAAGCTGGCTTTTAACTCTTTACATGTTGGCGCTTGTAGACACGAGATAATATTAAGGTGTTGGAACAGTTGGTGAATAGTTCGTTTTTCGACCATAAAGTTCTTGTGTCGCCGCCGAGATATACGCAGATGAATCTTTTCCTGGGAGGTTATACATTAGATAAATACCATATTGCTCCGCTTTTGTACGTTTAGCATATTGCGCAGCTAGATTTTGATTGACACCAACTTCAACGGCAGAAGCACCTAAACGAGAAGCAGGCATCCCCGCAATTTGTGGCGGATTCCAGGTACTATAATAAGGGTTCCAAGCATAATCAATTAAAGAACTCATTTGAGGATTAGCAGAAGAGTTCGCAGCCGCTGGTCCAATATTATAAAAAGTAATTAATTTATCATTGCCTAAGCGATTTCTTAAGGCTTGAAGTAACCAAATGAACGAAGAATTATTTGGTTGAGGCGTTCCATTTTTTCCGTATTCAGCATACTCATCATCAAAATCAATACCATCTAAATGATACGTATTAACGACTTGTTCTAATTGAGCTGCAAAGGCATCCGCACTTTCGTAAGTTGGGAAGTTAGCAAAGCCAGCGCCTTCATGGTTGCCTAAAATAGACAATAGGACTTTAGTGCCGCGTGCTTGAACTGGACGAATTTGTGTTTCAGCTTCGTTTAAAGTTTGTTGGACCCGTTCATTTAGATATAAGTAAGGTTTTTTATTGACCGTATCATAATTAATATTGGCTGCAAAAATAATCCCCATATCAAAAGCAGGTTGATTGGTTCCAGCTAAAGTATATTTTCCCACATTGTTAAAATCGTGGTTGTTTACTTCTACATACATGACTGTTTTAGGTGTAACAGTTGATGCTGCTTGTACTTCAAATGCAGGTAGTGCAAACAGTAACCCACCGACTAAAAGGATCAAACTTAAAAAAGTTGAAATAATCCCTGTTTTCTTGTTAAAAAAATGAGTGCTCAATTGATGCCCCATAACTTTCTCCTCCTATAAAATAAATATTATTTGTAAGCGCTAACAAAGATATGTTATCATTTTTATAATTTAAACACAAGAAGAAGAGAACAAAAGTGAGCAAATCCACAGAATATAAAAGCGTCCTTCGCAAAATGGTCTTGCGAAGGACGCTCTTTTACCAATCAAAGAGTAAGGCATAGCCTAAAGAAAGCAGCTCTCGACCAAAATTTTTGATATCTTTTGGAAAAGAAGAAGCCGCAGTGATGCCTGAAACATTTGAGATGCCTGCTCGCTTGGCTAAAAGTTGCGAGCGGTACATGTGAAAGTCACTAGTAACAATCACTAGCCGTTTAAAAGAAAGGAGTTTTTGTGAATTGACAATATTTTCTTTGGTGCGTGTGGCACGATTTTCTAAGAGAATCTGTTTTTCTGGAACACCTTTATTTAGCAAGTATTGTTTCATAACCGCGGCTTCCGTAGCCGGCTCATCTGCTCCTTGCCCTCCGCTAACAATAACGGGTGTCTCGGGGTGTTGTTTAATATAGGGGATAGCCACATCTAACCGAGCTTGCAAAACACGGCTGGGCAGTGCGGTTTCTTTAGACGTCCCTAAAACACGGGCCCCTAAAATTAAAATAGCATCTGGTTTATCGGTGGGTTGCGTATTTTTGCCAGTAAAAATAAGTAGACCTAAAATCAAAAGAATACAAAAGCCAAAACTGACAATGGATAAACTTGTTATTTTTAACCAATGCATGAAACATCCCTCCTTGTAATGTTAGTGTATACGAAGTACCATAGAAAAAGCGATAGAAAACAAAAGACTTATAAAAAAATCTATGTTTTAATAGAAACTTTTGAAGAGAGGGAGCGAATGCATGCGTACAGAAGAAGAAATGTTTCAACTTATTATGGATGTAGCAAAACAAGAAGAACACATTCGAGCTGTGGGAATGGTGGGGTCTCGCACGAATGTGAAAGCGCCAAAAGATAGTTTTCAAGATTTCGACATTGTTTATATTGTAGAACCATGTGCTGAGTTTTTTGAAACAGCAACGTGGATAGCAAAATTTGGACAACCATTAATTATGCAACGTCCCAAGGAAATGACCTTATTTCCCACAGAACCGAAGACGCGGGAAACATTTTTAATGTTATTTGAAGATGGCCAACGTATCGATTTAACGTTGTGTCCTCTCGCAGAAAAAGATAATTGGCATGAAGGCGATTCTTTAGCAATTATCTTGTTAGACAAAGATGAAAATTTGCCGCCTTTACCTGTAGCATCTGATAAAAATTATACAGTAACAGTTCCGGATCAGCAGCAATTTAACGATTGTTGCAATGAATTTTGGTGGGTTAGTACGTATGTAGTTAAGGGGCTTTGTCGGAATGAACTATTTTACGCTGTCACACATCTCTATGAATATTGTCAGCAGGAACTGTTGCGCTTGCTTTCTTGGCAAGCGGCTTGGCAGGAACCGGAGCCAATTTCTGTTGGGAAACAATTTAAGTATCTGAAAAATTATGTCACTCCTGACACGATGGATCAATTAGCATCGTTGCTGGATTTTTCTAGTAAAGAAGCTTGTTGGAACAGCTTAATAAAGACACAAGCCTTTTTTGACGTCGTCGCTCAGGATTTTGCTAAAATGGCCCAGTTTACGTATCATTTACAAGAAGCAAAAAAAGTCACAGAGTATACAAATTCTTTAAGATTAAAGGATTTACAAGGAAAATAAGCTGAAAACAACATAAAAATAGTGTATAATTGAAAAAATTAATCTGCGAGAGAAAGGGAACCTTTTTTGATTGTAGATCACCGCAGTTGTTTGTTGCCTAGTCTCTAAGAAATAAACCTAAAATTATTGATATAAAGGATGAACAAATGAAAAAAGAAGAAATGCAAATGCGTAATACACGTCGTCAAAAATCAGGAAAAAATAATAAAAAGAAAGTAATTATTACTTCTTTGGTTGGACTAGCTCTGGTTGCTGGGGGCAGTTATGTTTATTTTCAAAGTCACTTTTTACCAACCACAAAAGTAAATGGAGTTTCTGTAGGCTGGTTAAATGTAAATGCTGCAGAAGAAAAATTAGCGCAAGTTAATCAAACCGAAGAAGTTGTGGTTCAAACGGGGACAAAAGAAGAAAAAATTCAACTTCCTAAAAAATACCAATTGGATCAAAAATTTTTAAAAGACCATTTACACAGTAGCAAGGTGAAGCTACCGTTAAACGAGGCATTCAAAAAAGAACTAGAAGCCAAATTAGCAACTTTGAGTTTTCCAGAGGGGAAACCAAGCAAAAATGCGAGTATCCGTCGAGGCAATGGCACTTTTGAAATTGTTCCCGAAGAACAAGGCACAGTAGTGGACACACAGCGCTTAAACCAGCAGATTATTGCGGATGTTGAAGCGGGAAAAGGCAACTATCAATATAATGCCAAAGATTTTTATAAAGCCCCTGAAATTACAAAAGAGGATCAAACGTTAAAGGCAACATTGACAACGCTCAATAACAAGTTAAATAAAACAATTACAGTTGATATTAATGGTGAAAAAGTAGCCTTTGATAAAACACAAATTCAAAACGTGCTGAATGATGATGGCACAATCAACAAAGAAAAACTAACTACTTGGGTGACACAATTAGAAACAACATATGGTTCTGCTAATCAACCAGTTTTATTTACAGATGTTCACGGCACGACACGTCGTTTTAAAAACAACGGAAGTTATGGCTGGTCGATTGATGGGGCCAAAACGCAAGAACTACTAGTAAACGCGCTGAATAGCCAAGAACAAACGAATGCAATCACTGCTCCGTTGGTTGGTGATACCAAAGAAAATAGTAAAATTGCCAATAATTACATTGAAATTGATTTAAAAGATCAAAAAATGTATTGTTTCATTGATGGCAAAAAAATAGTCACCACAGATGTCATTACTGGCAGATATAACAAAGGAACCGCAACAGTACCAGGATTCCATACAATTTTATATCGGACAACCGATGTGAATTTAGAAGGTCAAATGCTTGATGGTTCTCGATACAGTGTGCCAGTAAAATATTGGATGCCGTTATTAAGTCAAGGGGGCGTTGTCACACAAATCGGGATTCATGACTCCGACCATAAATTGGATAAGTATGGCGATAAAGAAGCCTTTAAAACCGATGCTGGTAGTAATGGCTGTATCAATACGCCAGGAACAGAAGTTTCAAAAATCTTTGATGTATCCTATGACGGAATGCCGGTAATTATTTATGGACATATCTATGATGATGCACCAGGTGAATTTGATAAACCTGTAGATTACGGCGAAGAAGTATAAAAAGAGATATTAGGCAAGACCGTACTTTGGTCCAGCTGTGTATCTGAAAAGTAAAAATTGGAGACGTCAGCGTAACGACTGACGTCCCCAATTTTTTATTGACAAGCGTCATAACCCGCTCTATGATACAAACAGAACAAGCAATTTAAATTGGGGGAACGAAGATGCCATTTGTACATGTAGAATTAATTGAAGGCCGCACAGAAGAACAGTTAACTAATATGGTCAAAGATATTACAGAAGCTGTGTCAAAAAACGCTGGTGCACCAAAAGAGAATATCCATGTGATTGTCAATGAATTGAAAAAAGACCGCTATGCACAAGGCGGCGAATGGAAAAAATAAGTTTTCAGAGAATTTCTGTTGAATCACTTGCTTTTTCTGAAAATAAGTGGTTAAATAAGTGCATAAATGATTGATGAGAAAGACAACTGAACTTGCCCGCGATCTATTAGAGAGGAAAATCTTGGCTGAAAATTTTCCAGATTGGCACAAGGGATGACCACTTTCGAAACCTTTGTTGAAACAAAGGCGGTCGCACCGTTAACACGCTAGAGGAACACAGATTATTTGTGTTCAAAATTAGGTGGAACCACGATATTTTCGTCCTAGTATTCGTTAGAATACTAGGACTTTTTGTTTTTTAACAAGGGGAACAGGTGGCTGTTTCGTTTCATTGTGAAAAACAGGAACACAATGAAACGCTTCAAATCAAAAAAATTAAAAGGAGAGAATTTTATTATGTCTATTCACATTACTTTTCCAGATGGCGCTGTTAAACCGTTTGATTCTGGAATTACAACATTTGATGTTGCTAAAAGTATTAGCAACAGTTTAGCCAAAAAAGCTTTAGCTGGTAAATTCAATGGTGTTTTAATCGATTTAGATCGTCCTATTGTAGAAGATGGTTCGCTTGAAATCGTGACACCTGATCATGAAGATGCTTTAGGAATTTTACGTCACTCGGCAGCTCATTTAATGGCTAATGCCTTACGCCGTCTTTTCCCTAACATTAAATTTGGCGTAGGTCCTGCGATTGATTCTGGGTTCTACTATGATACAGATAATGGGGAATCCCCTGTGACAGCGGAAGATTTACCTGCAATTGAAGCCGAAATGATGAAAATTGTGAAGGAAAATAACACAATCGTTCGTAAAGAAATCTCACGTGCAGAAGCGTTAGAATTATTTGCTGATGATCCTTACAAAGTTGAATTAATTACAGATTTGCCAGAAGATGAAATCATCACTGTCTATGATCAAGGCGATTTTGTTGATTTATGTCGTGGTGTTCACGTCCCTTCAACAGGACGGATTCAAGTCTTTAAATTACTTTCAGTAGCTGGTGCTTATTGGCGCGGAAACTCTGACAATCATATGATGCAACGGATTTACGGCACTGCCTTTTTCGATAAAAAAGATTTAAAAGAGTTTATCAAAATGCGCGAGGAAGCCAAAGAACGTGACCACCGTAAATTAGGAAAAGAATTAGATTTATTTATGGTTTCACAAGAAGTTGGTTCAGGGTTACCTTTCTGGTTACCAAAAGGCGCAACCATTCGTCGTACAATTGAACGTTATATTGTGGACAAAGAAATTAGCTTAGGTTACCAACATGTGTATACACCAATTATGGCAGATGTGGAATTATACAAAACATCTGGTCACTGGGATCATTACCATGAAGATATGTTCCCACCAATGGATATGGGCGATGGCGAAATGCTGGTATTACGTCCAATGAACTGTCCACACCATATGATGGTTTATAAAAATGACATTCATAGTTACCGCGAATTGCCAATTCGAATCGCTGAATTAGGGATGATGCACCGCTATGAAAAATCTGGCGCATTATCAGGGTTACAACGTGTTCGTGAAATGACTTTAAACGATGGACATACTTTTGTTCGTCCTGACCAAATTAAAGACGAATTTAAACGTACTTTGGAGTTAATGGTGGCAGTCTATGCTGACTTTAACATTACGGATTATCGTTTCCGCTTAAGCTATCGTGATCCAAATAATACAGACAAATATTTTGATGATGATGCGATGTGGGAAAAAGCGCAAGCGATGTTAAAAGCTGCCATGGATGAATTAGAATTAGATTACTTTGAAGCAGAAGGCGAAGCTGCCTTTTACGGTCCGAAGTTAGATGTTCAAGTAAAAACAGCTTTAGGAATGGAAGAAACATTATCAACCATCCAATTAGACTTCTTATTACCAGAACGTTTTGACTTAACTTATGTTGGCGAAGATGGTGAAAATACACATCGCCCAGTTGTTATCCACCGTGGTATTGTCTCAACAATGGAACGATTTGTGGCTTACTTAACAGAAGTTTACAAAGGCGCTTTCCCTACTTGGTTAGCACCAATTCAAGCAACTATTATCCCAGTTTCTGTAGAAGCGCATTCTGAGTATGCTTATGAAATCAAAGAACGTTTACAAGCACAAGGCTTACGTGTTGAAGTCGATGATCGTAACGAAAAAATGGGCTACAAAATTCGGGCCTCTCAAACACAAAAAGTACCTTATCAATTAGTGGTCGGGGACAAAGAAATGGAAGACGCAACGGTGAACGTCCGTCGTTATGGAAGCAAAGAAACGTCTGTCGAAGATTTATCAATTTTCATTGACAGCATGGCTGCTGAAGTTCACAATTACAGCCGTTAAAAAAAGAGAAAAAGTCAAAAGGACTTCTGAATTCAGAAGTCCTTTTGACTTTTTTCAACAACAAAATAATTAAATATTTCCTTAGAGCTGGGAATAATCCTGATTTTTTGACTATTTTTTGTTACAATGAGAATGCGAAACTTTTTAGTGAAGGGACTAGAGGTATGAAGAAAAACTCATTTATAGATAAAATAAAAAAAACAGATGCCGCAGCAAAGAGTCAACGAGGTAGAAAGCCACATATTCCTTTTCGATTGAACTTATTATTTTTTGTGATATTCACTTTATTTGTTTCATTAATTGTCCGTTTAGGATATTTACAGATTGTAGAAGGAGAAGAGTTTAATAAAAAAATCACTGCCAATTCTTCACTACAAATCACGACACCATCCCCTCGAGGACAAATTTATGATTCACAAGGAAAAGTCTTGGTTTCTAACAAAGCCAATTTAGCAATCACTTACACACGAGGAAAAAATATTGAAGGAAAAGATATTTTACCGATTGCGAATAAAGTTAACGAACTTATTAACGTTCCAGTTGATCCAAACTTAACGGATCGTGATAAAAAAGATTATTGGTTAGCGAATCCTGAAAATTTAAAAGCAGCCCAAGGCCGTTTAACCGATCAAGATAAAGAAGATGAAAAAGGCAACAAAATTACGGACGAAGGCACATTATATGCCAAAGCAGTTGAAAAAGTCACCCCTGAAGAAATTGCATTTGATGACCGAACCTTACAAGCAGTGACGATTTTTAAACGAATGAATGCAGCGTCACAAATGAACACGGTCTTCATCAAGAATGAAGGGGTAACAGAAGGTGAAATTGCGACAATTGGTGAACACACAGCGGAAATATCTGGTGTTTCAACAGGGACTGATTGGACGCGTGATTATTCTCAAAGTGGCGCATTACGTAGCCTGTTGGGCACCGTTTCAACTGAAAAACAAGGATTGCCAGCCGAAGAAGTCGATGAATATTTGAAAAAAGGCTATGCACGAAATGACCGTGTCGGGACTAGCTATTTAGAAAAACAATATGAAGACGTACTACAAGGTAAAAAAGCAAAATCAGAAGTCGTTTTAGACAATAACGGAAAGATTGTTTCACAAACCCCAATTTCCAAAGGGGAAAAAGGCTCCAACTTAAAATTAACGATTGATTCAAATTTCCAAAACAAAGTTGATGAAATTTTACAACGAAACTATTCACAAATAGTCAAAACCATTGGACCATACTCAGAAAATGCATATGTCGTTGCTATGAACCCTCAAACAGGTGCTATTTTAGCGATGTCCGGATTTCATCATGATTTAGCAACTGGAGAAGTCACACCTAATCCTTTAGCACCTATTTTGAATTCTGAAGTTCCTGGATCAGTTGTGAAAGCAGGTACTTTAACAGCTGGTTATGAAACAGGCGTCATTAAAGGCAATGACGTTTTAACAGATGAAGCTATTTTACTAGCAGGTAGTAATCCAAAAGCTTCTTGGTGGAATGCTTCTGGCGGAACAACCATGCAATTAACTGCGGAGCAAGCGTTAGAATATTCTTCGAATGCTTATATGATGAAATTAGTCTTTAAAATGATGGGTGTGAATTATTATCCCAATATGATTTTCCCTTATGAAGTAGGAGATGACACTGTCTTTAAAGAATTAAGAAAAGCTTTTGCAGAATATGGTATGGGAACGAAAACTGGAATTGATATACCAGGAGAAACAACAGGAATTCAAAACAAGGACTTTAAGGATTCGTCTTCTGCGCCACAAGGTGGTAATCTTCTTGACCTATCTTTTGGGCAATATGATACCTATAGCGCGTTACAATTAGCACAGTACGTTTCCACTGTCGCAAATAATGGTATCCGCGTGCAACCCCATGTGGTAGAAGGAATCTATGGCAATGATGAAAATGGAGCTTTAGGAAAAATTTTAAAAGAAATTGAACCAAAAGTTTTGAATAAGGTGAATATTTCTGAAGACCAGATAGGAATTCTTCAACAAGGTTTCTATAATGTAGTAAATGGAACTAGTCCTTTTACAACTGCACGTGGTTTAAAATCAGACAAGTTTTCGATTGCTGCTAAAACAGGGACCGCCGAAACGCAAGCAACAGATGCTAATGGAGTAAACCATACAACGGTTAATAGTAACTTGGTGGCTTATGCGCCGTACGAAAATCCTGAAATTGCAATTAGCGTTGTTTTACCACACTTAAATGATGAATCTTCCAAACCAAATCAAACGATTGCCAAAGAAGTTTTAGAAGCGTATATGGAAATGTACAAAAAATAAAATTTGTAAAGTAGAACTACTTTACAAATTTGCCCAAAAGGGTAGTCAAATGACAAAAAAAATGGTATGATATTCAAGTCTAAGAAATCTCTTGGAAAGATCAATTATTAGTAGGAGGGGAAAACATGCGCGTAAACATCACTTTAGAGTGTACTTCTTGTAAAGAACGTAACTACTTAACAAATAAAAATAAACGTAACAATCCTGATCGTTTAGAAAAACAAAAATATTGCCCACGTGAAAGAAAAGTTACTTTACACCGTGAAACTAAATAATTTATTTAGATAGAGCCTAGAATCCTTGTTGTGTAAAGGTCTAGGCTTTTTATCTTTTGATTCATTACATGTTCATTTGTAGATGGAATGTAGAGGGAGGATTACCCAAGTTTGGCTGAAGGGGACGGTCTCGAAAACCGTTAGGCGAGTAACATCGTGCAAGGGTTCGAATCCCTTATCCTCCGTACTGAGAAGCAGTTGAGTTATTAGTTGCAAATAAAACGACAGAGACGTACACTTAAAGTAGAAAAATACTTAAGAAGAGGTGTCTATTATGTCAAACTATGAAGAAAAAGAAGCGCAAGCATTAGTAAAAATTGCCGACGTTTTGAACAAATTGGATGCAAGTTTAGAAGAGTTGAGCTCGCTAGATGAGGATACAAAAAAACATAGTATGAAGAAATGGATTGTTGAAAAAAAAGCCATTCATGAGATTAAAAAAATTGCACACGAAGCTGGTAAGTATGACAAGTATGATGAAAAAGAATTAGAAAAAGAAATGGATCTGTTGGAAAAGTTTATGTAAAAAAGCGCTAGCTTTTGTTCAACAGTTATTTAATTTTGAGTCTAGAATTAATCGTTTTGATTTTTTCTAGGCTTATTTTTTATGAAGTAAGCAAATCGTATCGGGAGAGGTATTGAATTAAGAAATAAAGCATGTATTGATTCAGAAAAAAAGTTGTAGTAAAATGTTCGTCACAACTACTTTTCTTCTGATTTCATAGAAGGAAAAGTTGGAATAATGAATTGAGAAGAGTCGATTTTTAGGAGATGATTTTAGGTGACTTTTTATCAATTATTGCAGTTAGATCCATTTATTTTAAAACAAAAAATTCATCAAGCGGATACTAAAAAACAGCGGAGATATTTTTGGCGCGCCTTGTTAATAAGGGATATCTTATTAGTTTCGTTTGCGATTTTATGGGTGTCGACGATTACTTTTTTCTTTGGAAAAGCTGTAGCGCCTTTTTCAATTGTATTATTTTGTTTGCTGTTGAGTATCCGTTTCGTCTCATATGGCTACAGGGAAAAACAGGCCTTGCTTAGTTTAGGAATCGTGTTAACAATTCTAGGTGTTAGTCCATTAATTTCACTGATTTCTGTATCATTTTTACAATTGGGCCTTCATTTTATCTGCTTGCTGGCATTGTTTTTCTTAACTGGTAAAAACCCTAAAATGGGTAATCCTGGCTTGTATACGTTCTCCTACTTATATTTAGTTGGCACGGTTCACTATCAATCGTTTCAGCAATTAGAACAAACTTTCTTTGTATTAGTGTTTGCTTATCTACTTTTAGCTTTTGTTTATCATGTGAAACATAAAAAATTGGATCAAGAGATTACTTTTATACAGATGGTTACAGAAAATGGTTTTTTTAATCAAAGAAATATTTGGTTTGGTTATTACGCTTTAGGCATTAGCTTATTACTTTTTATAGGAACGCACCTTCAGATTGACCGCTTTATGTGGGCAACATTTGCTAGTTCGTCATTATTTTCTGGGTATGATACGTTTAAATTGTCTGAACGAGCAAAAGAACGAATAATAGGGGTCGTTATTGGTTCTCTAGTATCGGCTATCTTGTTATTTTATATACCAACGAACCTACTTGGTATTTTAGGAGGACTTTGTTTAGGCTTATGCACATCTTATAAAAGTAAAACGATTTTTAATTGTGTTGGTGCTATCATGGCAGCCTCTATGATATTTGGGCTAGAAACAAGTCTTTACTTAAGAATTTTGTTAAATATGTTGGGACTAGCTTACGGTTTGCTTTATCATTTTGTCTTTGTAAAAACTATGTCCTATTGCAATCGTAAGGAGTGGCTGAAATTGTCTGAATAAAAGGAGCCTAACATTCTTTCAAGAAAGAATGTTAGGCTCCTTAGACATTTTTGTTTATATTCCATATTATCAAATTATATGCATGCTGTTAATCAATGCCCAACTGCTATATCAAATGTCGCAATTTTTGCTGAGCCAGTAGGTACAAGGTCTAGTTCCACTTCGTCAAACCTATTGCCATCAACTGGTATTCCAAAGTAAATGGTAGATGGTCCAGTTCTACTTTTATAGACTATTATCTATTAGTATACCTAAATTTCTATTTAATTCGTAATGACTGACCAGGATAAAAAACAGAAGTTTCAATGCTTGGATTTAATGCTAATAATTCTTCTAAGGTTAAACCATTTCTTTCGGCTAACTGTCGCCCACCTTCACCACTTCGTACCGTATCGTATATAGGTTGGTCTGATTTAGAATTTTGTATTTGTTCACGAGAATCAGAGTTTTGTGGTGGTTGCTGTTCAGATTGTTCAAAAACTTGTTGAGTTTGATTATTTCTTTCAATTAATTGTTCCAACGTAATATTACCTAGATAAGTGTATATTTGTCCATTAACAGTTAAAGTACCATCATTATTTTTCGTTACTGTTCGGGGCGTATTATTCAAAAGAAACGTCATTATTTGATTACCATTCTCATCCACAGAAAAACTTACATTTTGAAGAGGAACATTCGATTGAGTTATGCTAGTGAGTGTTCCGTCAGCATTTATAAAAAATAAGTTATCACTTTGAGGAATACCCCAACCGCCTATAAAATCAGCTAAGCTAACTTGTGGTAGCGGTTCTTTAGTAGTAGATGAAGAGGTAGATTGGTTTGTTTCAGATGAGACGTTTTGATAATTAGAGCTGGTTTCTTCCGTTTTATCTTTTTGAGTGGAAGAATCAATACTTTTCTTTGTGTAAGGTTTCAAAACTAGTTTTGTTTGGTTATCAGAATTGTTTGTCTTAGTAGGAGTGAAAAGTAGATTTTGCTTTTCTTTTTTTATCTTGTAAGCTACTTCTTTTCCTTCATTTTCCCAACGAATTTGATTGTTTTTTAGATGGTATTTGACTTTGTATTCTATTTTATTTGCAATTTGTTTACCTAATTCTTCGCCTGCTTTTTCCAAATCATTTTTTGCAGTTGATGTGTGTTCATCTGTATTGATTTTGAAAGTAGCGGTATCTTCGCTGAATGATACAATCATTACTACTTCATCAACGTTGGAGTTTACGGCCCACTCGTTTGCCATTAGCTCTTTTGTGGTCACTTTATTTCTGCAAGAAGTAAGGGTCAGTAAGGATAAAAAAACAATCAACCCCAGTAAACTTTTTTTCATTTTTAACTCAATCCTCTTTTCTATTTTACTGTTTTTTTGTATCTTCGAATCTCTCTCAACCCCAGCCAACCACTCGCTGATAACAAGTACCAAAACGGCATAAACTGGATTAAATAGCGAGAGCGGCCGCCTTCAAAGAGCAATAAATACAGAATAGCTCCAATGAAAGCTAATTTTAAAATCGTGTAGTTATTTTTTGAATCTTTTAGAGGGATACTGAACAATAGACCTAGTAATGTGAGTAAATAGAAAAAATGCATATAAATTCGTAGATAGTTACTTTTTTGATTTTGCGGATAATACAGTGACCGCAAGTGTTCTTGCCAACGATTTTTAGAAGGTGTTTCTGGGATTAAATCACCGCCATCCCAACCCCAGTCAAAATCACCATTGGCAGTATTATGACGATTTTTTTGAGCCAGAAAACGGAGATAACCAAAGAATCCTTTATTTTTTAAACGGTCTTGAATCATTTTTATGGTATAAGCTTTTTTGGCTTCTTGTGTAGGCAACTGATTTACTGCTTGTGTATCTGCATCATTGTAACCGCCAGTTCCAGTCAAACCCATCATTACAAAAAGTGTCCAAGGTTTGGCTTGTTCTTTATCGATTTCCGTAATCGTTTGTTTTTCCACAAAAAATTGAAAACTATAATATGCGCTGGCGAAACCAGTCAGTAAAAAGAGAGCAACCACGGTTAATTTTACGATAGACTGTTTGTTCCGATTTACTAAAAGAAGTTGCAGCACTTTGATACAACTAAATGCAATAAAAAAGATAATAGACGAAGGTTTCATTAAAAAACACCAAGCTAGGCCAATCCCAATAAACAGTAATAAACAATATTTTACGAAGGGAGGGGAAACTTGGTCAAAAAGGCTATATGCAAAAAAGACTAGGTTGATGAACAATAAGACGGCCGTATCTGTATAAGGCGTGAGTAACCATGGAGACAATCCGAAAGAAAGAAAAAATAAACTATAAGCAACGAAGGCCGTTAATGGATTGAAGACACGTTTAGAGGCATGATAAAAGAGAAATAAACTGCTATTAATAAACAAGCAATTAACCACTTGCCAACTAAACCAAGTGTTGCTCCAGCTCCCTGTTACATCAATGAAACGCAAAAATTTATTCAGGTAATACATCATGAAAAAGAAAAATTCGTTATTGGGGTTTAAAGAAAGTACGATTTTTGAATAATCCCTATTTTCAGTGGTAATACTATGAAAGTTGTCAAAAACATCCCAGCCAATCGGCACAGTAATCTGCGTCAGGAGTAAAAGTTGTAGTAAAAATAAACTGACCAAACTACCAATAATAACCACACGATCATGGGTTTTTATTAAGTGCCAGAGCGCTTGAATCTTAGTGTAAAGAAATTTTTTGTTTTTATAAATAATCAACAATAGAATAATTAATAGAGGAAGTAAAACAAGCAAGTGCTTAGGCTTTTCCCAAAGAATTTTTACCAGCGAATAGGGAGAGTTAATTGCGCCGTAAAAGACAAATAAAATAAAAAAAGTAAAAATATAATTTTCTAGATTCAGAATCCGTTTAAAAGTAGCCATATTTTCTCCTTCCATTTTTTTAGCTAGACTAGTTCTTATTTTATCATAAAGATTTTAAAATAAGAAAAAAGCCCTTCTTTTAAAAGAAAGGCTTAAAACTTTTCCTTACTTCACTTCTTTGTAACGGAAGAAGAAGCGTAAGACGCTATTTTGGCTAGTTGTTGTTAGTTTATCTGTCGGTAAGACTGTTAGTAAGAAGAAAAACAGACTAATCACAAGAGTGAAAAATAAGAAGACGGGACTGCCACCTGTTATCACAGTATCTGTTTGAACATCATATTTCAGTGTTGACATAACAGAGAAAACTTGTGTATAGCTACAGGCAATAGAAAGTAGATATAAAACAAGCACGCCCCAACCTGTCATCCCAGCATCACGATAACGACGTACACACATTGCCCACGTTGGTAATAATAAAGCTAACCATAAAACAAGTGCAAAAAGCATCAACGGTAATAAGTTTCCAAAATCATAGGTTTCAAAATATTCAGCTGCTAAAATTGCTGACACGGCTTTGCCGACAATGGCAATATAAAAAATAAGTGCTAAAATGCTTAATACCAATGTCATCCACCAATAACCAGCACGTGTGGTCCGACCTTTAAAATCAACATATCCACGAAAATAATCTTTAAAAGCTTGTCCAAATGTTACTTTACCTTTTTCCTCAATTTTAACCATAAAAACACCCCTTTGTATTTAATAAAATGATTATAACGGAAAGTAATAAAATAGGAAAATGCGAATTCGCATATTTTGTGGTTTTTTTGATAAATCATATAAAGAGCAGGTTTTATCAAAAAACGGTAAAATAAGAGAAGATATTTTATAATGGAGGAATCATGAATGAAAATCAGTATTAGACATCGCTACATAGCAAAAATTCCAGCATTAGAAGTGACAACAGAAGAGCAAAAAAACGAAGCATTACCTTTAATTGTTTACTATCATGGTTGGCAATCAGCTAAAGAATTATCTTTAACACAAGCAAGAAAATTAGCACACGAGGGGTTTCGGGTCATTTTACCAGATGCCATGAACCATGGAGAAAGAAAAACAGGACCTATTTCCACGATTCCATCGATTACATTTTGGAGTAGCATTCAATATAATTTGATTGAATTTCCAGTAATTATCCATCATTTTCATAAATTAGGGTTGATTAAAGAAAATTGGATTGGCGTGGGTGGTGTATCCATGGGCGGTATTACTACCAGCGCTCTTATGACCCAACATCCTGAGATTCAAGCTGCCGCTTGCTTAATGGGAACACCCTATCCGGCGCGCTATATTCAGCGAGTGATTCAACGGGCGAAAGAATTTGCTATTTTTGTACCTAAAGACTTGCCACTGTTGCTAAGTTGGGTACATCAATACGATTTATCACAAACGCCAGAAAGACTACAAGAACGACCGATGCTGTTTTGGCATGGAACGGAAGATGAAAAAATTCCCTATGAAGACATGGCTGATTTTGAACAATTAGTGTCTGGGAAAACGTATGCGAGAAATACGCAATTTATAACGGAAATCGGTGAGCGGCATTTAGTGAAAGGAGAAACAATGGATTTGGTTGTTGACTTTTTTAAAGAAGCGTCAAAAACGTTAGAAAAATAACGGGATTTTTCAAAGAGAAAAGGGGAATCAGCTTGTTTTTTAAGAACACTTTCTATAAACTTAACAGAAAAGGGGTTGAAGGTGTACATGGAGAAAAATAAGTTGAGAAAAGTGGGCTTAACTGCCCTGGAATGGCTAAAACAACATCCAGAAATTAAACAACATAAAGAATCAAGTCTCTATGAACAGTTGTTTGCTAGTCAGCAATGGCAACAAGCACAAACAATCGGAATGATTCGGTCGTTACCGCTAGAATTATCAACACAGCCAATTTTCGAACGGGCCATGCAAGAGGGCAAGCAAGTGGCGGTGCCGCGAACATTTAAAAGAGGCAAAATGCACTTTTATCAAGTTTTTCCAGAGACGGTTTATGACACCAGTGCATTTGGCGTGGAAGAACCTCCGTTAACAGCGGCAGAAATAACAGCTACAGCAATTGATTTATTGATTGTGCCAGGGATTGTTTTCAATCGTGCTGGCTATCGAATAGGCTTCGGCGGTGGTTTTTATGATCGTTATTTGGAACATTTTTCGGGCCATTCATGTAGTTTAGTTTTTAGTGAACAACTCCATGAACAATGGCAACCAGAAGCGTTTGATCAGCCAATCGAACAATTATTTATACAATAGGAGGAATGGAATGAATTATCAAACAGAAATGAAATTGAAACGGCTAAAAAATCAGCCGTTCATTACGTATGCCCTTTTAGGTATTTCAATCATTGTTTTCCTTGGATTGGAATTAACTGGAGGATCAGAAAATATTTTAAACTTAGTTAATTGGGGAGCAATGGTTCGTCCACTGGTAGCTCAAAATCATGAATACTGGCGGTTTATCACGCCAATGTTTCTTCACATTGGGTTTATGCATATTATTTTGAATATGGTTACTCTTTATTATATCGGCGCACAGGTTGAGGCAATTTATGGGCATTGGCGCTATTTGGGAATTTATTTATTGAGTGGGATTGCTGGAAATATCGCCAGTTTTGCCTTTGGGACACCCAACAGTGTCTCAGCGGGTGCTAGTACAGCGCTTTTTGGTTTGTTCGGCGCATTTGTTATTTTAGGACGCCATTTTAGAGACAATCCAGCGATTATGTATATGGTGCAACGCTATTCAATGTTTATTGTGATTAATTTGTTATTTAACTTGTTTAGTAGCTCTGTAGATATGATGGGTCATGTTGGCGGTCTAATTGGTGGACTATTAGTAGCGACGGCTTTTGCTGTTCCAAATCGTGAAGAAGCATTTAATAAGCACGAGCGAATTATGGCCACGTTAATTTTTATTTTTCTTGTCGTAATTTGTCTGTTATTGGGTTTTAAAAAATACGGTTTACCTGTATAATAAGGAAGTGTTTTCGTATGGAAACGTTATATGATGTACAACAACTTTTTAAACAGTTTGGGATGTATATTTATGTCGGTGCACGGATTTATGATATTGAGTTAATGATGATTGAATTAAAAAAATTGTATGAAGGTCAATTGGTAGACCGAGATACGTATTTACAGGCCCGGCATATTTTGCAAAGAGAGCATCGAATAGAAGAATCTAGAGGGAAGCAGAAAGGAATCGACTAAATGGATAAGAAGATTATTGGGATTGATTTAGGTGGAACGACCATCAAATTTGCTATTTTAACAACCGATGGCGTTGTTCAACAAAAATGGAGTATTGAAACGAATATTTTAGAAGATGGCAAGCATATTGTGCCATCAATTATTGAAAGTATTCGTCACCGTATAGATCTTTATAATATGAAAAAAGAAGATTTTGTGGGAATTGGTATGGGAACACCAGGAAGTGTCGACATTGAAAAAGGAACTGTTGTAGGTGCCTATAATTTAAACTGGACGACTGTACAGCCTGTCAAAGAACAAATCGAATCTGCTTTAGGAATTCCGTTTGCCTTAGATAATGATGCCAATGTTGCCGCTTTAGGTGAGCGTTGGAAAGGCGCGGGGGAAAACAATCCCGACGTGATTTTTATTACTTTAGGAACAGGTGTCGGCGGAGGCATTGTTGCAGCGGGAGAATTGCTCCACGGTGTTGCTGGCTGCGCTGGTGAAGTTGGGCATGTGACGGTTGATCCTAACGGCTTTGACTGTACCTGTGGGAAACGTGGCTGTTTAGAAACTGTTTCTAGTGCCACTGGTGTCGTTCGTGTTGCACGTCATTTATCAGAAGAGTTTGCAGGTGACTCTGAACTGAAACAAGCGATTGATGATGGACAGGATGTTTCAAGTAAAGACGTTTTTGAATTTGCCGAAAAAGGCGATCATTTTGCTTTAATGGTTGTGGATCGTGTTTGCTTCTATTTAGGCTTAGCCACAGGAAACTTAGGCAACACGTTAAATCCAGATAGCGTGGTTATCGGTGGAGGTGTTTCTGCAGCAGGAGAATTTTTACGTAGTCGTGTCGAAAAATATTTCCAAGAATTTACCTTCCCGCAAGTTCGAAATAGTACAAAAATCAAATTAGCAGAGCTAGGTAATGAGGCCGGCGTCATTGGTGCCGCTTCACTAGCATTACAATTTTCAAAAGAGAAATAGAGAGGGCTTTTTAGAATGAGTATTTTATGGGTAATCAATGGCATTTTGCTAGTTATTGTACTAGCGATGGTATTCAATGAATTATATTTGAAAATTATGGTGAAACGTTCAGCAAAAATGCTGACGGAAGAAGAATTTAAAGAAACAATGCGTAAAGCACAAGTGATTGATGTTCGTGAGAAAGATACATTTGATGCTGGGCATATTTTAGGGGCGCGCAGCATGCCATACAGCATGTTAAAAACAACAATTGGTTCTCTTCGTAAGGATCAACCTGTTTATCTTTATGATCAGAAGAAAGCTTTAAGTATCCGAGCAGCTAATTTATTACGCAAAAATGGCTATACTGATATTTATATTTTAAAAGGCGGCTATGATGGCTGGACTGGGAAAGTGAAAAAGAGAAATAGTTAATAACAAAAAGAGTTGGTCTTCATTGAGACCAACTCTTTTTGTATAGGAAAGCTTAATAGAGATGTTGCTTTTTGTCAGTCCTCACTTTTTGAGCTACAATAAAGAGAAGAGGTGAAGGCAGATGATTCAAATCAAGCGAGCATATGAAGCACCGACAGAGCAAGATGGCTACCGTGTTTTAGTTGACCGTATTTGGCCACGAGGAAAATCCAAGGAATCTGAAAAGTTAGATGAATGGCTCAAAGAAGTGGCCCCAAGTACAGAGCTACGGAAATGGTTTAATCATGAAGTAAATAAATATCCCGAGTTTAAACAAAAATACCAAGAAGAATTGAAACATGAGCCAACTGCCACAGCGTTTAAGCAGTTACAGACGATTGTAAAAAATCAGCCAGTAGTCACGCTGGTCTATGGGGCGAAAGATACAGTGCATAATCAAGCGGTTGTCTTAAAAGAATTATTAGAAAAATAGAGTAGGTGATTGGATGAAAATTGCAATTGTAGGTGCTGGACCCAGAGGCTTATCAGCTGCAGAACGAGTCATTGAATGGGCTCGTAAAACGGAAATAAATGTTCAGCTCACGTTGTTTGATCCATACGGTCCAGGTGGGAAAATTTGGCGAGCAGAGCAACCTAATTATTTATTAATGAACACCGTGATTAGTCAAGTCACTTTATTTACAGATGAATCTTTTAGTGGCGAAGGACCAATTGTCAAGGGCCCCACTCTCTATGAATGGACCCAAACAGAAGCTGCGCAGTACATTCAACAGCAACAACCCTATAATTATCTTGAGTTGTTGAAAGAATGTCATCGCCTTGGACCGAATGATCACTGCTCGAGGGCTTTTTATGGCATGTACCAAAAATGGTTTTATACGTATTTAGCCACGAGGTGTAACGAACAAACATCGCTGACGTTTTTTAAAGAGCCAGTAACTGCTGTGCGGGCAGGAGAGGATAACTATTATGTGTATACTCAATCCATTGAGTTTACGGCAGACAAAGTAATTTTAGCTTTGGGTCACCAAGAAAATGAATTAACGACTGTTGAACAAGAGCTGGCGGACTACGCCAAGGAGCATCGTTTGTTTTATTCTTCTCCTAAAAATGCGGCGGATGCTTTATTGGCACTTGCCAATATACCTGCAAAACAACCCGTTGTGTTAAAAGGCTTAGGTTTGGCATTTTTTGACTATTTATCTGCCTTGACGATTGGCCGCGGGGGTGTTTTTTCTCGTCAAAATGGCCGCTTACGTTATGAAACTTCTGGAAGAGAGCCTATTATTATTGCTGGTTCTGGTCGCGGTTTTCCTTCTCATCCTCGAGGGATTAATCAAAAAGGCTACGGGGAAGCCTATCAGCCTGTTTTTTTAACCGAAACGTATTTAGCTGAATGTCGTAAAAAAGGACAGGTTACAGGCGCAGAGTTTTTTGGGTATTTAAAAAAAGAAGTGGAATATGTGTATTACACTTGCTTAATCGAAGAAAAATATCCGCATCTTTCTAAAGAGGCCTTTCAACAGCTGTTTATTCAAACCAAGGGAGCGCCGGAAAGCTTAGCCCACTTTGAAAAACAAGATTGGTTTGATTGGCAAGCGTTAGAACATCCTGAAACAAAGAAAACCACTCATGAAAGTTTTCGTTCGTTTTTACTAGAGTATTTAAAATGGGATATTCAAGAAGCAGAGAAAGGCAATCTTAGCGGTCCTTTGACCACTGCTTTAGACAGTTTAAAAGAT
Source organism: Enterococcus sp. AZ104 (assembly GCF_050546705.1). Lineage (NCBI taxonomy): Bacteria > Bacillati > Bacillota > Bacilli > Lactobacillales > Enterococcaceae > Enterococcus > Enterococcus sp. AZ104. The sequence goes on along the minus strand of NZ_CP172952.1, from coordinate 2,242,896 downwards.
TTAAGAGATCAGATTCGCTTTGTTTTGGATGAGGGGTTATTAACGAATGACGAGAGTCAAAAGTGGTTGTGGCATTGGTTTACCCCGTTGAATACCTTTTTGTCAGTGGGACCTTCTGTTGAAAGAACAGAAGAGCTACAGGCGTTAGTTGAACTGGGATTAGTCACGATTCTGGGGCCAGAAATGCGTGTCGAAATGAAAGCGGGTCAATTTATTACTTATGCTAATTTGTTTCCGGAAAATCGGTATAATAGTCACTTTTTAATTGAAGCACGCATTCCCAAAGTTAATAATGAAAAAAGTTTGAATCCTTTAACGAGGCAGTTGTTAGCCGATAAGCTAGCTACGCTCCATCAACTGGCATTAGCTGATGGTCAAATAGTCAAAACAGGCGCACTCTTGATTGTGCCTGCCACGAATCAAGTCATCACAAAAGGTGGACAGGTGGCGACAGGCCTTTTTAGTTGTGGTATTCCAACAGAAGGTATTCATTGGTTAACAGCCGCTGCAGCTCGTCCTGGTGTGGATCCTTGGAATATGCGTGATATGGATCGGATTGCTGCCACTATTTTTAATAGTTAAGAAAAATAGTCAGCTCCTTTGGTAAAAAAGAAAGCATAACAAGTGGTCATCCATCAAAGCGATGGATGACCACTTGTTATGCTTAAGAGAATCAACAGAGCCAGAAGCGCTCCTGTTGATTTCTTGCCGTTAGATTTTTTATCTCAACGTCACAGCTATTTTTTAACGTGCAATACGTTTACGCATCGCTTTTTTACGGTTTTCTTCAATCATATCTTCTTTTTCTTCAATTGGATCAATGACTGTTTTTTTAATAGTTGTAGCCACACCGGCTAAAGCAGCAACTGTGATAGCAGTACCGACTAACATACCTGATACAAATTTTTTCATCGTTCATTCCTTCTTTCAAATTGTATTTGTTTCTATTATGACGGAAAAAAGCAAAAAAATCCAATAGTTACAATGATTTTTCATAAACTCTACGACTAATTTAGAGATTTGTTAAAATTTACCAAGTCTTTTCTGTATTTTGATAGGAAAAATGAATAAGGAGAAATGGCCAAATTAAATCCTGTTTACAAAATGAAATAATTCAGAAGTAAACCTTATTTAATGGTACAATAGAAAAAGAAATTAGAGAGAAAAAGGAGCGTATTTATGTCTATTTTAGTATTAGGTGGCGCAGGCTACATCGGCTCACATGCCGTCGATCAATTAATTTCAAAAGGATATGCCGTTGTGGTTGTTGATAATTTATTAACGGGGCATCGTTCAGCAGTTCATGAACAAGCGACTTTCTATGAAGGCGATATTCGTGATAAAGCTTTTTTACGTAGTGTCTTTGAAAAGGAATCAATTGAAGGGGTGTTGCACTTTGCGGCCAATTCTTTAGTAGGAGAATCCGTGGAGAAACCGTTAATGTATTTCAATAACAATGTTCACGGCACTCAAATTGCCTTGGAAGTCATGCAAGAATTCGGAGTGAAACACATTGTTTTTTCTTCCACAGCGGCCACTTATGGCGAACCAAAAGCAATGCCTATTACAGAAGAAACCCCAACGAATCCTAAAAATCCGTATGGGGAAAGTAAATTAATGATGGAAAAAATCATGAAATGGTGCGACAACGCTTATGGAATGAAATATGTTGCTTTGCGTTATTTTAATGTTGCAGGAGCAAAAAAAGATGCCTCAATTGGTGAGGATCACACGCCAGAAACGCATATTGTGCCAATTATTTTACAAGTGGCATTAGGCCAACGAGCAGAGCTAAGTATTTTTGGGGATGATTATGATACACCAGATGGCACGTGCATTCGAGATTATGTTTATATTGAAGACTTGATTGCAGCACATATTTTGGCTTTAGAATATTTGAAAAATGGCGGCGAAAGTGACGTCTTTAACCTGGGAAGCAACAACGGCTATTCTGTTAAAGAAATGTTAGATGCTGCTCGCGAAGTGACAGGTCAAGAAATTCCTGCGACAATCGCGCCACGCCGAGCAGGGGATCCTAGTACGTTAATTGCTTCTAGTGAAAAAGCCAAACGAGTTTTAGGCTGGCAACCAGAAGTAACTGAGGTCAAGGATATTATCGCCACCGCTTGGCAATGGCATCAAGCTCATCCACATGGATATCAAGAAAAGTAATAGGAGGAATGAATCGATGACCACGAGTCAAATGATTGCCGATTTTACCACACTTGCTATTCAAGCAGGTGGTTGGATGGAATTGGATCGCTTATATCTTCAGAACCGTTTATTATCAATGATTGGTGAACAAGAATTAGGCGAAGTAGACATACGGCCTGTGGCAACACCCGCCGCTGATTTGGCGGAACAATTGTGTCAAGTTGCGAGTGCCAACCAACTTGTAAAAACAGAGCAACAAAAAGAACAGTTCATGGTGCAATTGATGGATTTGTTAACACCGCCACCTTCTGTGGTTAATGCTTTTTTTGCACAACATTATGCCAAAGAGCCACAAGAGGCTACCGAGTATTTTTACCAACTTTGTCAAAAAAACGGTACGGTCATTGAACAGGAAGAACCTGTTGTTTTTTCAACAGTCTATGGTGATTTTTTAGCAAATAAGGTCCACAGTGAGGCGTCAAAAGCAACGCTCTCTGCACAAAGCTATCCCCGCTGTGAATGGTGCATGGCAACAGAAGGCTACCAGGGAAGTCAGCAATTTCCTGCGACTACGAACCATCGAGTGATTCGAATGAACTTAGATGGCGAAAGCTGGGGGTTTTCCTTTGTAAAACAGGCACAATATCAGCAACAAGGTGTGATTGCGTTTGAAAAACATCAGTCAGCGAAACGTTCAATTAAGACTTTTCAGCAATTGTTGAAAATTGTTGAGGTCTTTCCTCATTATTTTGCTGGGATTGATGCTGACTTTGAACAAAATGAGCATGTCTATTATCAAACGGGTTTGCAACAATTTCCATTAGCCGAAGCGAGCATTTCAGAATATGTTGAGTTAGCTAACTATCCTTTAATCAACGCAGGAATGGTGAATTGGCCAGTTGCGACATTTCGCCTAGAGGGACCGAATGCGTCAGAAGTTGCCCAAGCCGCAAATGATATTTTTGAGCAATGGCAAATGCTAAAACTGCCAACGGATGAGATACAAATCGTTGCCCGACGAAAAGAACTTTTATATGTCATGGACTTAATTTTTAGTCGACCTCAAGCAAAGCCTTCGTTAACGTTAGCAGAAGTCCAAGGTTTAACGACTTGGAACAACCAGAAAACGCAGGCACTTGAAACTGTCGCTTCAGCGTATCAACAGCGATTAAAAGAAGCCAGTGCGTTTGCAGAAACAAGTGAAGGAAAAGCGGCTTTTTTAGCAATGGTTGCGCCAGTGACTCATTAAAAGAAAAAAGATGCCGAATGACTAAAAATCACGTATAATAGATAAGAATGAAAAATAAGGGAGGGTAAAAAATGGCTTATCAAGCACTTTATCGGGTCTGGCGTTCACAACGTTTCGATGACGTAGTAGGACAAAAAGCAATTACTCAGACACTGAAAAATGCGATAGTGCAAAAGAAAACATCTCATGCCTATTTATTTACTGGCCCTCGTGGTACAGGTAAAACCAGTGCCGCAAAAATTTTCGCTAAAGCGATTAACTGTAAACATAGTCAAGATGGTGAACCTTGTAATGTTTGTGAAACCTGTGTAGCCATTACGGAAGGTCGTTTAAATGATGTCATTGAAATTGATGCGGCGAGTAATAATGGCGTGGAAGAAATCCGTGATATTCGTGATAAAGCAAAGTATGCACCGACACAAGCCGAGTACAAAGTTTATATTATTGATGAAGTTCATATGCTATCAACAGGCGCGTTCAATGCACTTTTAAAAACCTTGGAAGAACCGCCACAAAATGTTATTTTTATCTTAGCAACGACTGAACCACACAAGATTCCGTTAACGATTATCTCACGGACGCAACGCTTTGATTTTAAGCGAATTAGTACGCAAGATATCGTCGATCATATGGCCCATATCATGCAGGAAATGGCTCTCGATTATGAGGAACAAGCCCTTTATGTGATTGGGCGTGCTGCGGAAGGTGGGATGCGAGATGCCTTGAGTATCTTGGATCAAACGATTTCATTTAGTGATGAAAAAGTAACACTGGAAGATGCAATGCAAGTGACAGGCAGCCTAACCTATGAAATGATGGATCATTATATTCAGTGTTGTGTCGCCGGTGATGTTGAACGAGCATTAGAAGGTTTGGAAAGTATTTTAGGCGAAGGCAAAGAAGCGCGCCGTTTCTTAGAAGATTTGTTATTATATTGTCGAGATTTGCTGATGTATCAGCAAGCACCGAAGTTATTAGCAGAAAAAGCAGGCACTTTGACAGAAGCATTTAAGGAACTAGCTACACAAACACCTGCTGAAAAAATCTACCAACTAATCCAAATTTTAAGTGACACACAAAATGAGATCCGCTTTACCAACAATGCGAATATCTATCTGGAAGTAGCCACTGTCAAATTAGCTAAAACGGTGCAACCCAATAAACACAACACGCCAGAAACAGCTAATCAAGATGGTAGTGCAGAGGGAAATCCAGAATTAGCAGATTTACAAAATCAAATCGGGCAACTGAAGAAAGAACTGGCTGAATTAAAGAAACACGGTGTAGCTGCCAAAGAAGCAGATGCGCCACGTCAACAAGCACGACCACAAGCGCCAAAAAGTTCGTTCCGTGTACCCACAGAACGCGTATATCAAGTCCTAAACGAAGCGACTAGAACACATTTAATGAATGTGAAAAATGTCTGGGAAGACTTACTGCAAACATTATCTGTGACTCAACGAGCGATGCTCAAAGCTAGTGAACCTGTCGCAGCGAGTCCTAAGGGCATCGTGGTGGCATTTGACTATGAGATTGTTTGTGCTCGTGCAACAGACGATGAAGAGATGCAGTTAGCTTTCAATAATAATTTAAGCCGTTTGATGGACTATACACCAGAGATGGTCTGCATTACTAGAGAAAGCTGGCCAAAACTAAGACAAAGTTTTATTAACCAAAATCAGGGCAGTTTGAATCATTCTGAACCTGAAAATGAAATGGCTCGTCTAGCGGACGAACCGCCTGTAACAAATGAACATTCACAAGAAAATCCAGTAGTAGATGAAGCAATCGCTATGTTTGGTGAAGAGCTTGTCGAAGTACTAGATGATTAATATGAAGGAGTCGAGGAATTATGATGCGAGGAATGGGCAACATGCAAGGCATGATGAAACAAGTACAAAAAATGCAAAAAGAAATGGCCAAAGCGCAAGAAGCGCTAAATGAAAAAGAATTTATCGGTGAAGCCACCAATCAACTTGTGACAGCGACATTTACTGGTGATCGCACAATGAAAGATTTGATCATTAAAGAAGACGTGGTTGATCCTGAAGACGTTGATATGTTACAAGATTTAGTCATTATGGCTGTCAACGATGCGTTAGTAAAAATTGAAAAAGAAACCGAAGCAACTTTAGGTAAATATACCAAAGGAATGCCAGGATTCTAAAAAATAAGACAAACGAAAGTATGAAAAACATCATGCCCAAAAAATCGAACTTTTTGGGCATGACGTTTTTTCTGTTTTTGTGGGAAAACTCTTTGGCAATTTTAGTAGTCGCTTCCAAAAAACTATGCTATACTAAAGCCAATTGAAGAGAAACATTTGGGGTGCTATTAGCTGAGATTATACCCATGGAACCTGAAACAGTTAGGACTGGCGCAGGGAAATGTCTTGAAATTTTGACCGATTATTGCACCCAACTACGTTTATTTGTGGTTGGGTTTTTCTGTCTTTTTCAGTCGCGCCTCCTTTTGCTTCTCGCAGAAAGGAGTTTTTTTACGTGGAAAAAAATCGAATCCACAGAGTTACGTTACTGGCTTTAATGATTGCGATGGATGTCGTATTATCGCCGTTAATGCGAATTGAGGGAATGGCTCCTATGTCCAGTGTCATGAACATTATTGCCGGAGTTTTATTAGGTCCTCTTTATGGAACGCTCATGGCACTTGTCTGCGGCTTGATCCGTATGACATTCTTAGGTATTCCGCCATTAGCGTTAACAGGTGCCGTCTTTGGCGCATTTTTTGCTGGTTTATTTTATCAATGGGGACAAAAATTAGGCTGGTCGATGCTAGGGGAAATTTTTGGTACAGGCATCATTGGCTCGTTATTGTCCTATCCTGTAATGGTTTGGTTTACTGGCAGTAAGCAGAATTTTTATTGGTTCATTTATACACCACGATTTATTGGTGCCACACTGATTGGTTCAGTGATTGCTTGGCTTGTCTTAGTAAAACTGAAAGAAACTCGGGTATTTAAACAAACACAGGAATTATTTTTGGGAGGGTACTTTTATGAAAACAAGCGTTAAGTTTGAAACGATTTTTCCACTGACAACGGCACCATTAATTCAGTGCATTACGAATGAAATTACGTGTGAATCTATGGCGAATGCATTACTTTATATTGATGCTAAGCCCATTATGGCAGATGATCCACGGGAATTTCCGCAGTTGTTTCATCAAACCAGTGCCTTGGTTTTGAATCTAGGCCATTTATCACAAGAACGAGAGCAGAGCTTGTTAGCAGCTAGTGATTATGCTCGGCAAGTGAGTAAACCGACCGTAGTCGATTTAGTCGGTTATGGCGCCAGTGATATTCGAAATGAAGTTGGGGAAAAGCTGGTGCACAATCAGCCAACCGTTGTGAAAGGGAATCTTTCAGAAATGCGGACTTTTTGCCAGTTGGTGAGTCATGGCCGAGGAGTGGATGGCAGCCATTTGGATCAAAGTGAAGAAGCAATTGACGAGCTGATTCAAGCTTTACGTCAACAAACACAAAAGTTTCCCCAGACGGTATTTTTAGCAACAGGGATTCAAGATGTTTTGGTTAGCCAAGAGCAAGTGATTGTCTTACAAAATGGCGTTCCTGAGTTGGATTGTTTCACTGGCACGGGCGATTTAGTCGGCGCATTAGTTGCCGCTTTATTAGGTGAAGGCAACGCGCCAATGACTGCGGCAGTAGCCGCAGTGAGCTATTTTAATCTTTGCGGAGAAAAAGCCAAGACTAAGAGCCAAGGGCTGGCCGATTTTCGCCAAAATACGTTAAATCAGTTATCTCTTTTAATGAAGGAGAAGGATTGGTTTGAGGCGGTGAAAGGACGAGTGCTATGAGAGAGCAATTGAAAGTTTATTTGGTGACAGGCCGGTATGATTTTAGTGATACTAAATTTTTAAACCGAATTGAAACTGCTTGTCGCAGTGGAGTAACATTGGTCCAATTGCGCGAAAAGGAAGTGTCAACACGGCGCTTTTACGAATTAGCAGTGAAAGTTAAAGCGGTAACAGATGCGTATCAGATTCCGTTGATTATTAATGATCGTGTCGATATTTGCTTGGCAGTGGATGCAGCAGGTGTGCATATAGGGGATGATGAATTACCGGTTGCTCTTGTGCGAAAACTGGTTGGGTCCACAAAAATCGTAGGTGTTTCAGCCAAAACGGTGGCACGAGGAGTTGAAGCGGAAAACGAGGGCGCCGATTATTTAGGCGTGGGCGCAATTTTCCCCACAACGACTAAGGACAGTCCGTTAACTTCTTTGCAGACACTTTCTGAAATTGCCGCAGCAGTCACGATTCCTGTTGTAGCGATTGGTGGAATCAAAGAAGAAAATATAGAACAACTTATGGGAACGGGAGTGGCTGGTGTTTCACTGGTCAGTGAAATTATGCTGGCTGAACAGATAACCGAGAAAGTTCAAGGGTTGATGCGTGTAACGGAGCGAATGTTGGAGGCGAGAAAATGACCGAATATAATTTGACACCACAAGTAGTCACGATTGCTGGTTCTGATTCTGGTGGGGGAGCTGGCATGCAAGCAGATTTAAAAACATTTCAAGCACGGCAGGCATTTGGCTTAAATATTGTCATTGCATTGACGGCACAAAATACGTATGGCGTACAAGATAGCTTACCGATTCCTAGTTCATTTATTGATGCACAATTTCAATCACTGGCGGCTGATTTTAAAATTGGGGCAGCGAAAACGGGGATGTTAGCAGATAGTGAGCGTGTCGAAGCTGTCGTTCGTAATTTACAGAAAGTTGATTTTGGTCCGTTGATTGTCGATCCTGTAATGGTGGCTAAAGGTGGACATCATTTGTTAGAAGCCGAGGCAGTTCAAACAATTAAAGAGCAACTGTTGCCACTAGCAACGGTCGTGACACCTAATTTACCAGAAGCGGAAGTTTTACTAGAGACGACCATCAAGACAGAGCAAGAAATGCAGACCGCAGCAAAAAAATTACAACAATTGGGCACAAAAAATATTATTATGAAAGGCGGACATAGCACAAATCAACAAGCGGCTGATTATGTGTTAATGGAAGACGGTTCGAGCTTTTGGCTAAGTGCACCACGAATTGTAACGAAAAATACTCATGGAACAGGAGATACTTTTTCAGCGTGTATCGCAGCCGAATTAGCAAAAGGTACGCCGTTAGAAGCGGCGATTGTGATTGGCAAACAGTTTATACAAGGGGCCATTAGCCAAGCAATTTCTGTTGGACATGGCCACGGACCCACTAATCATTGGGCCCAATTAACGCAAGATATTCAAGTTATTAAAGCATAAGAAGAGCCTGGGGAAAAATCATTTTAGATTTTTCCCCAGGCTCTTAAATAGCTTAAAGCTCTTTTTTGATATAGTTTATAAACGTTTTATTCACTAATCTTCACATTTTAAATAAATTTCTTGGCCTTGTTCTTGCAAATGAGCCACGTGGGATTCTCCCCAATTACATAAGTTATCTAAGACAGCAGAGAGGCTTTGACCATAATCGCTTAAATAATATTCGACTTTTGGTGGAACTTGGTTGTAAACTTTCCGCTCGATAATGTTGTCTTCTTCGAGTTCCCGTAATTGTTGTGTCAGCATTTTTTGACTAATGCCAGTAATGCCGCGTTTTAAATCGCTGGGGCGCATGGCGCCGTGCCGTAAATTACACAGAATAATTGGTTTCCATTTACCGCCAATAACATCCATCGTTGCTTCGACACCAATCGCATATGTACGAGTTTCCAAAAAACATTCCTCCTTAATAGGTTGATAATAAACAAAAGTTACTAAAAGGTACCTATGATACAAAAAAGTAGGTACTTATCAAAATTTCAATCTTAGTATATAGTAATTTTTGTTGAAATTCAAATGTTTTTTAGGAGGAAGAGAATGGAAAAGAAAATTTCACCAAATTTAACGCTCTTTGCATTAGCTATCAATGCTTTCGCAATCGGTTCAACAGAATTTATTAGTGTGGGTTTATTACCAATGATTGTTAAAAGTTTTCATATTAGTCTTTCCCAAGCAGGTTTGACTGTTTCTTTATACGCTTTAGGTGTGACGATTGGGGCGCCGTTATTAACAATTTTGACAGGAAAATGGAATCGTCGCTCATTAATGCTAGGGATTATGATTCTTTTCATTAGTGGGAATTTAATTGCTGCATTTGCGCCAACGTTTATTATTTTATTGATAGGGCGGATACTTTCTGCATTGGCGCATGGTATTTTCATGTCTATTTCGACTGTCATCGCCGCAGATGTTGTGCCGCCGTCACGTCGAGCCAGTGCCATTGCTATTATGTTTACGGGCTTAACGGTTGCAACAGTGACTGGCGTACCTTTAGGGACGTTTATTGGGCAACAAACAGCTTGGCATATGTCCTTTCTTTTTATAGCCAGTATTGGCTTGGTGGGACTGATTGCTAGTTATTTTTTAGTTCCCAAAAATTTACCGATACCAGGGAAGGTTGACTTAAAAGGAATCACGCGGATTTTTACGAACAAACCCCTCGTTTTATCTTTTCTAATTACTGCTTTTGGTTATGGTGGAACGTTTGCTGCATATACGTACTTGTCACCGTTATTGGAAAATTTAGGCTTTTCAGCCAACGCGGTAGTGATTATTTTAGTTGTTTATGGCGTAATGGTCGCAATTGGCAATACAGTAGGTGGTCACTGGGCAAATAAAAAACCCTTAGATTCGTTAGTAAAAATGTTTAGCTTATTAATTCTGTCCTTAGTCTTTTTATTTATTACTGTTTTAATGGATAACAGTCTTCTAGGCTTATTAGCAAGTTTGATGTTGGGTCTATTTGCCTTTATGAATGTACCTGGTTTACAACTATATGTTGTAGAATTAGCGGAAAAGTATGTTCCAGAAGATATCACTTTGGCCTCAGCTTTTAATATTGCAGCCTTTAATATTGGGATTACCGTTGGCTCAATGACAGGTGGGGTGGTCACAGATCATTTATCAGTAACATATACACCGATTTTTGGTGGTTTTATCGTGTTAATTGCTGTCTTGTTCGTACTTTATATTCGGAAGCAAGAAGAACAAAAAAACAACTATCTTTAGAAAACTAAAAAAAGCAGCTGGTCACTATGGAACTGACCAGCTGCTTTTTTTAAGCTTTTTTGCGGAAATAATTCCAGCAAGCAATTAAAACAATTACTAATAAGGTTAACAAGAAAATCAGAGAAATGAGGGAGCCCATCGTTGTCCCCTGAGCAAAATTATCTGCGTGGTCTTGAGCGATATTAATAATCGTCGCTACAATGGCCGTCGCAATAGCGCCAGAAAATTGTTGAAGTGTATTAAATAACGTATTGCCGTCGCCAAAATCTTTCTCCTCTAACAAGCTCATACCAGTCGTCATCATATTACTGTATGCAAAACCTAGACCAATCATATAGGTAACATGTCCAGCGACGAATCCTAATAAAACAGGCATCTCTAGTAAAATTGTTAAAGCTAGCCAACCGATTGTCGCCAAACTTAAGCCAAATAATATAGGTTTTTTAGCGCCGTATTGATCCAACACTCGTCCAGAAAGTGGTGCCAAAATGGCCCCGACTGTAGCACCTGGCAGCATGACTAGCCCAGCTACAAACGCATTTTTTCCAAGGACGATTTGAACAAAGTTTGGTAAGACAAAGGAAATACCTAACAATAAGAATTGACAAACTAAAAAGCCACATAAAAATAAAACGAAGGCGGGATTTTTTAAAATTGTCAAACGAACTAGTGGCTGTTCAGCGGTCGTTGCTCGTTTATAAAAAATAACAAAGCCAATAACGGCTGCCAGAAGTGAAAGCCAGCCAAACAATGTGCCAATTTTACTTAAAAACATCAACAAACCACTAAATAACAGGGCAATACCAATTAAACTAACCAAATCAAGAGTGGTGGTTTTTTTAACAGGTATTTCTGGAATAGCAGATAATCCCATAAACAAAGAAAGTAGTAAAACAGGAATTAAGAATAAAAAGATGGCGTGCCAAGACAGGGAAGATGTTAAGATTCCACCATACGTTGGACCAATGGCTGGAGCAATTGAAGTGGTCAATGTGCCTACCCCCATCATCGTTCCTCGTTTTTCCAGCGGGGTAAAGTTCAAAATAATATGAAACATCAGTGGCAAAGCAATCCCAGTGCTAGCCCCTTGGAAGAGTCGGCCTAATAACAAGATACTGAAAGATGGCGAATAGACATCAATCGCTAAACCAATCAAAAAGAAAAGATTCGCAACAATAAATAAGCGTCTTAACGAATAGGTTTTTAATAAATAATTGGATAAGGGCACCATGATAGAAATAACTAATAAATAAATCGTTGTCACCCACTGCACGGTACCGGTGGAAACACCAAATTCCTTTGTTAATGTCGGAAAGGTTACATTCATTGCTGTTTCAATTAATACGCCAGCAAAAGACATAATTCCTGTCGCTAAAACGGCAGGGAATAATCGTACGTTTTTTTGTTCCATTTAATCACCTCTATAGTTTTCATTTTTTCGTAAAAAAATAGAAGCAGTTTCTATAAGAATAGAAACCGCCTCTCTCTCGACACGCAACTTGCGTGTTATCTGTACGATTTGTTTACATGTTGCATTGTAAACAGTTTTTAGGCAATCGTCAAGCAGAAAATAATTAACGTTGCATGAAGAAACTAATAATTGCAAAAATAGCAATGTGAGCTGGATAGAAAATATAAAAGAAATTCCGCATGCCACGGCCTTTTTCACCATTATAAAGAACAATTGGAATCGCTGCTAAAATCATCATCCATTGGTGGTTCACCCCGAATAGTTCTTGGAAATTATAGCTGGCTGCTGAAATCAACGCAACAACGCCAATTGCTGAAATTTGTAACCACTTTTTGCCATGGAATAAATAAAAAGCTACGGCCAAGAGAACAAATAAAAACCCACCTTCTGTCATCATTAGTGATGGCACAATCAGATTGAAAATTTGGAAACCAATTAAGATAGCAGGGTTGCTTAATATGTCTGGAGAACTAAAAACAACGAGAGGTAGAGCACTGATTAATAAAGGCACAATAAACCAAAGAAGCCCTTTACCAATTTGTTTTTGTTTAAAATAGTCCATAGACTGCATGTAGACCGTACCTAAAAATAACGTCCCAAAAATATTATTGATAATTAAGCCACCTGTTGAAAAATACGCATTTAAAATGCCGTTCAGAATCCCCATAATCCAGAAGCCTAACAATAACCGGAACATGTATTTTCGCCGATTGCTTGTGTGAATGAAGCCTTCAGAACTTTCAAATAAGAAAATAGGTGCAGCAATTCGTCCAATCCATCCGAACCAACCAGGCACGCCTAAAAAACTAAAAAATTGCAATAGATGGTCAAAGACCATTGAAATAACCCCAATGACTTTCAAATGAAAGCCAGTTAATGTTTTACCCATAGTATAAACGCCTCTCTTTCATAAAGAACAATATAACAAAGTCCAGAAAAACCAACCATTTATTTGCCTAACAGTTATCTTACAAAATTGTTTGATTTCTTCAGCTTTTGATGAAAGAAAAAAGTGCCAAGACTAGTTTTTATAATTATTCTATGCTATAGTAAAAGTACATTTTAATAAAAAACATTTGGGGTGCTGTTATGGCTGAGATGATACCCATTGAACCTGATGCAGTTAGTACTGTCGCAGGGAAATGCCGATTTACTTTGATTTTTCACGCACTCATTCTGTCCTAGGATGAGTGTGTTTTCTTTTATCAGGGTTTATTTAAGTCACTCCTTTTGCTTTTTGTTAAGAGAAAGGAGTTTTTTTATTGAAAAAATGGTCATTGCAACAAGTCGTCTTACTCGCTTTTTTAGCCTTTTTGTTTGGCGGTGTTTTTATGGGGGCAGGATTCCTCTATGCGTTATTGAATGCTGCGCTGTTACCATTAGGACTGAGTCCATTTGCCAATGAGCTTTTATTTGGAATGTGGACCATGGTGGCACCAATTGCAGCGATGCTGATTCCACGAGCGGGAAGTGCTGTTTTGGCGGAAGTTTTAGCCGCTTTGGCAGAAATGCTTTATGGTTCGTATTTCGGACCTAGTGTATTAATTTCTGGTGTGATTCAAGGCCTAGGTAGTGAAAGTGGCTTTTTTGTGACACGCTACAAACGGTACGATACACTAACGTTATTTTATAGTGCGATTGGGACGACTATTTTTAGTTATGTGTATGAATACTTTAAGTTTGGTTATGGCAATTACGGTCTGGGGATGAACATTGCTTTAATTAGCGTTCGGTTCGTTTCTATTTGTTTCTTTGGTATTTTCTTAACGAAAGTTATTTTACGAATGTATCAGTCTGCGCAAGGGTTAGCTGTGAAGGCAAAATGAATAGTATCCAATTAAAAGCTGTGTCTTTTTCACGAGAACAACCCTTGTTTGAAAAGACAAATTTAGCAATTCCTCAAGGAACGTTTTCCTTATTAATTGGCGATAGTGGTAGTGGAAAATCAACGCTCTTACGATTGATTGCCGGATTTGCTCCGCTTGATTACCAAGGAGAAATTTTGATTGAAGGAATGGAACGCCGACAATTATCAACTCGTGAAAAGGCGCAAAAAATTGGCATGCTGTTTCAAAACCCCAGTCAACAATTTACAATGAAAACCTTGGAACGAGAACTGATTTTTGCTTTAGAAAATCTAGGAATCCCGCCTGAAGAAATGAATCGAAAAATCCAAACAGCGCTTCAACTTGTTCAGACTCAAACCTTATTCACACGAGAATTAGCGACGTTATCTGGTGGTGAAAAACAAAAAGCGGCGTTGACAGTTCTGCTAGCAATGAACCCAGATATTCTTTTATTAGATGAACCTTTTGCAAGTATTGATCCAACCTCTCGAAAACAATTTATTCAAATTTTAGCAAGACTCCATCAAGCAGGCAAAACGATTTTGGTGTGCGACCACGATTTCAGCGATTACGCTGATGTTGTGGACCAAGTCGTCACGTTGAAAAATGGCCAGTTTGAAAAGCAACCGTTGACGTTTATCAAAACAAAACCGCAGACATTTCAGCTTACAACTTCTGTGGTAAAACAACCAATGCTCCAATTGAAAAATTTTCGTTTGTCTCAGGGAAAACGAGTGCTACTTGAAGAAAAAGAAGCGCTTTTTTTTAAAGGAATTACCACGTTGACGGGGCCAAATGGGGCGGGGAAATCCACCTTATTAAAAGCCATCGTTCAGAGACAAAAATATCAAGGAAAAATGTTCTTGGCGGGCCGCCGCTTGCGGGCTTCAAAAAAATTGTATCAACACATGACATTAGCGGTGCAACAAGCCAATCGTCAGTTTGTCACGTTGACTTTACGAGAAGAGCTTTTGTTTGGTCAGAACATGACAGCAGAAAAAAGAAGAAAACAAGAGGAAGCCTTAACTTTTTTAGGTTTAAAAGAAAAACTAGAGCACAGTGTTTTTCAACTAAGTGAAGGGCAAAAAAAGATGGTGCAATTAATTAGTTTGCTGAGCTTAGATTTGGACTGTTTACTTTTAGATGAACCTTTTGCTGGATTAGATGAGCGAGCATGCAATTATTTTGTTGAATGGATCAAAGAAAAAAGTGCGCAACAAGATTTTCTAATCGTCACGCATCGGCTAGAACCTCTCTCTGGCGTGAGCAATTACCGAATAGAATTGCTGCAGCAACAACTGATTATCTGGCAGGAGGGAACCACATGCAAATAAAGCAAACAAATGCAGCAATTTATGCTTCTTTGATTCTTATTTTGACCTTTGAATTATCTTTTTCTCAGTCAATTTTGGCAAATTTGGCGGTTTTTATGGGTTGTGTCATTTTTTTAATAGGCCAGCGAAAATCCCGCTTACTGCTTTGGTTATTTTTCTTGCCACTTTTACCAGCAATCGGGACGTTTTGGTCTATTTATTTGCATGGTACGAGTAGTCAACAAGCCTGGCTTTTGTTTAGTCGAACGTATGCCTTTGCCGGTTTAGGACTAGCTTTTGCTGTAGGCGTTGATTTTGAAGAATTATTGTTGTTATTGGAACAAAAGGGGCTAGCACCAAACTTTGTTTATGGAATTTTAGTGGTGGTTCACGCCTTACCGGAAGTGAAAAGAGAAATTAATGATTTAAAAGAAGCAAGCCTACTCCGTGGCAAAACGTTTCATTTTTGGTCGCCGATGCTTTATGTTAAAACACTGCTCGTTGCTGTTTCTTGGCGAGATAAATATACGGAAGCAATGTCTGCCCATGGCTATGAAGAAGGAGCCACCAGAAGTCGAAAAGAGCATTTTGTGTCAGCAAAAGTCAGTATGGGGCTTGCTATTTTGATCATCATTTTTACAAATTTGTTTATTTTTCTAACGTAAAGGAGAAACCTATGACATTTACAGAACAAGCCAAAGAACAAGCGCAAGCTTCTTGGCAAGGAAGTTTTCAGCATCCTTTTATCACAGAGTTACATGAAGGAACCTTGAGTCCAACGATTTTTCGCTACTATTTAATTCAAGATCATTACTATTTAAAACACTTTAGTCAACTTTATCGCTTGATTGCGGCACAAACGCAACAATCTCGATTGAAAAAATTACTCTTAACAAATGCGGAAAATCTCGCGTTGGGCGAATTAGCTATTCGTGAAACTTTTTTTGAAGAACTAGCGATTACGGAAGAAGAAGTTGCAGCGACACCGATTGCACCAACCGCTTATCACTATGTTTCTCATATGTATCGCCAACTTATTGAAGGAACGCCTAAGACGGCCGCAGCAAGTATGTTGCCTTGTTCTTGGCTCTATCAAGAAATTGGTGCACAGTTAGTCAAACAACACTCACCAGAGCCACTGTACCAACGTTGGATTGAAACCTATGCTGGGGAGGAAGCGTACCAACACGTCCAAGAGGAACGCCAACTGTTAGACCAATTATATGAAGAAAGTTCACCACAAGAACAAGCAGCTATGATTACCGCTTTTGTTATCAGCAGTGAGATGGAATACGCTTTTTGGGAAATGGCCTATACACACGAAACCTGGATTGGTTAATACAAAAACAAGTCGTTTAGTGCTCGTAACTAACGACTTGTTTTTGTATTAGAAAGCAGTAATTGTCAGTTGCTTTTTTGACAGGGCGTGATAAGATATTCAGTGACGCAAAATCTGTTGTAACTCGCTCAGTAATAACAGAAACGCCTTGCTAAGAAAGGACTGTAGAAGCCTCATGAATTATCCAGAACCGATTGCAAAATTGATTGAAAGTTATATGAAATTACCAGGAATTGGTCAAAAAACAGCGACACGGCTTGCTTTTTATACAATTGATATGAAAGAAGAAGATGCTAATGCTTTTGCAAAAGCGCTAATTAGTGTCAAGAGAGATCTCCATTTCTGTAGTATTTGCGGAAATATTACTGAAGAAGATCCTTGTGAAATTTGCCAAGATAAAAATCGTGACCGTAGTATTATTTTAGTAGTGGAAGAACCAAAAGACGTTATGGCAATGGAAAAAATGCGTGAATATCAAGGTTTGTATCACGTACTCCACGGGGTGCTTTCACCGATGGAAGGAACAGGACCAGAAGATATTAATATTGCCTCTTTGATCAAACGATTGCATGATGATGAAGTGAAAGAGGTCATTATAGCAACAAACGCTACCACTGAAGGAGAAGCGACGGCGATGTATTTATCACGGCTCATTAAACCAGCTGGAATCACCGTTACTCGTTTGGCACACGGCTTGTCTGTCGGCAGCGATATTGAATATGCAGATGAAATAACCTTGCTAAAAGCAGTCGAAGGGCGTCGAGAAATTTAAAAGAAACATCGTTGGAAAAAGAAGTTGAAATCGAAGTAGGTCGTTTCTGTGAGAAAATGTCGCAGTTCAAGCTTTTCCGTACTTCTTTTTCAGTTTCTTTTTTTCAGCGGATGCATCACTTTAAATAGGACATAAGGATTTCAATTAGACTGATAGAGCAAGATGAAGTATAATAGATACAAGTAAAAATTGATTGGAGTTTTCGCACGTGCAGGGTATTTTTATCACATTTGAAGGTCCAGATGGCGCTGGTAAAACCAGTGTTTTGAAGGAAGTTTCTGAAAGATTAGCTAAAGAGTCAAAACGAAAAATTGTCACTACAAGAGAACCAGGCGGCATACCGATTGCCGAAAAGATTCGAACAGTTATTTTAGATCCAAGAAATGACAGAATGGATGAGCGAACAGAAGCTTTACTTTACGCAGCTGCTCGTCGTCAACATTTAGTGGAAAAAATCTTGCCAGCTTTGGAAGCAGGTCATTTAGTCCTATGTGATCGTTTTGTTGACAGCTCATTAGCCTACCAAGGCGCTGGGCGTAGAATTGGGATTGCCCCCATTGCTTCAATTAATGCGTTTGCGACAGAAGGTGTCTCACCAGATTTTACAATTTATTTAGACGTTGACTCAGATACTGGCTTACGGCGGATTCAAGAAAATCGAACACAGCAAATTGATCGCTTAGATTCAGAAGGATTAGAATTTCATCAACGTGTTCGTCATGAATATTTGAAATTAGCAGAAGAAAATCCACAACGTATCAAAAAGATTGATGCACGGATGAGTTTAGAACTTGTCGTAGAAGCAACGTATCAGGCGATTATTGAACGTTATCCAGAAAACTTTTAATTATAGGAAGGTGTAGACCATGAAGATTATTTTAGCCATTGTACAAGACAAAGATAGTAACCGATTAGCCAACGAATTTATTGATGCCAATATTCGTGCTACAAAATTATCCTCAACAGGTGGGTTCTTAAAAGCGGGAAACAGCACATTTATTATTGGGATTGATGATGAACGTGTCGACGAAACATTAGCTTTAATTAAAGAAACATGTCAATCAAGAAAACAATATGTTTCAACACCTGTGACTTTAGATATCACAATGGATGGCCAAATTCCTTATCCTGTGGAAGTTGAAGTAGGCGGCGCTACTTGCTTCGTCTTACCAGTTGAAGGATTCCATCAATATTAAGATGAATGAAGCACAACAGCTACAGCAAATGCAACCTTTGCTGTACAAGCAACTCCAAAAAAGTTTTGAGCATGGTCGTCTTGCCCATGCTTATCTTTTTGAAGGAGATACAGGAACTGGAAAACAAGAATTTGGCTTATGGATGGCGAAACATGTCTTTTGTACGAATTTAGTAAATCAACAGCCTTGTAACGAATGCCATAATTGTGTGCGGATTAATGAAAATGAACATCCAGATGTTTTAAGAATTGCGCCAGATGGGCAAACCATCAAAGTGAACCAAATCCGTGAATTAAAAGCGGAGTTTTCTAAAAGTGGGGTCGAGACTGCTAAAAAAGTTTTCTTAATTCAAGAAGCAGATAAAATGAGTACCGGCGCAGCCAATAGTCTCTTAAAATTTTTAGAAGAACCAGAAGGACAAATTTTAGCTATTTTAGAAACCACTTCGCTCTCTCGAATTTTACCAACGATTCAATCACGATGCCAAACCTTACATTTTCAACCATTAGTCAAAAAAACATTAATTGATCGCTTAATCAAACAGGGGATTGGTGAAAAGACTGCAACCCTTTTAGCTGAGCTGACAAATAGTTTTGAGAAAGCAGTTGAAATCTCTCAAGATGAATGGTTTAATGAAGCTAGGGAAATCATTTTGCAATGGTTTAATTATCTAAAAAGTAATGATTTACAGGCATTTATCTACGTTCAGAAGAAAATGGTCAAAGTATTTAAGGAAAAAGAACAACAAGCGCTTAGCTTTGACTTGCTCATGGTTTATTACCGTCAATTATTGGAAGAAAGTGTTGCGACACAGCAAGCCAAAAAAGTAACGGAAGAGCAGGCGGAACGGTTGGCGCTAATTTTGAAAGCACGCCAAAAATGGACTGCCAATGTTAGTTGGCAAAATGTTTGTGAACAATTAGTTATCCAAATGATTCACCCTAAATCATAAAGGAAAAAAGTGCCAAGTGGCATTCAGTTTCATAATATAGTAGGAACTTAGTTGTTTCAGCAAGTTCCTTAACCGATTGAAGCGACGTTCACTTGAACTAGATTAGGAGGAATAAAATGGTAGAAGTAGTAGGAGTTCGCTTCCGTGAAGCCGGTCATATCTATTATTTTGCTCCTGGAAAATCTGAGTATATTTATAATGAGAAAGTACTCGTTGAATCTCAACAGTCAAAACAATTAGCTACTGTTGCTATTCCTAAAAAAACAGTCGATTCAGACGATTTACCAGAGGACCTAAAACCCATTTTAAATAAAGCAACAGCCAATGATTTAGAAAAAGAACAAAAAAATTTGGCTGATGCAGAAGCTGCCAAAAGCATTGCCAATGAAAAAATTCGAGCTCATGACTTAAAAATGAAATTAGTGCGAGTAGAATATACCTTCGATCGTAGCAAAATGATTTTTTACTTTACGGCAGATGGGCGAATTGATTTTCGTGAATTAGTCAAAGACTTAGCGGCTATTTTCCGGACGCGAATTGAGTTACGTCAAATTGGTGTCCGAGATGAAGCGAAAATATTAGGTGGCATTGGCCCTTGTGGCAGACAACTATGTTGCTCAACATTTCTAGGAGATTTTATGCCAGTTTCAATCAAAATGGCTAAAGATCAAGGGTTATCTTTAAATCCTGTCAAAATTTCGGGATTATGTGGCCGCTTAATGTGTTGTTTGAAATACGAAAACGACGAATATGAAGCCGCTAAAAAAGAATTACCAGATTATGGAAAAGAAGTAATAACACCAGATGGCAAAGGCAAAGTCGTCGGGTTGAATCTATTAAGTCGGATTATCAAAGTTCGTCTGCATGGTCGTGAAATCGCAGCGGATTATGATTACGAAGAAATCAAAGAAGCTACTGCGAAAGTTGCTGCTGAAAAAGGTGATCAAAATGGATAAACGTTCGCTCTATGATGGATTAAATTCGTTGGAAACTGATTTAGACAGTTCCGTGACACAATTAAGAGAAATTAAAGCAGCACTCCATGAGTTGGTAGAAAAAAATACCACGTTGGAAATCGAAAACCAACGCTTACGGGAGCATCTCCAAGAACTGAATAAGTTAGCAGGAAATACAACTGAAACTGAAAAACAAGAGCTATCAAAATCACGTATGAATTTGGAAAAACTTTATGAAGAGGGCTTCCATGTCTGCAATATTTTATATGGTTCAAGACGTGAAAATGATGAAGAATGTGCCTTTTGTCTTGATGTTATTTATGGGGAACGTACGCGTTAAGTCTAGTGGAACACTGCAAATAAAAAGGAAAGGTTTGGTTTGACAGTCAATCGATTGTCAAATCAAACCTTTATCTATTTATAGAACGAAAAAGGAAAATGAGGGATGCGCTATGCAAAAACAGAAAAGTTTTGATAAGCAAACAACAAAAGGAAAATTGTATCTTGTCCCAACACCGATCGGCAATTTAGAAGATATGAGTATTCGTTGTTTAAACATATTGAAAGAAGCAACGGTGATTGCTAGTGAGGACACAAGAAACACACAAAAATTGCTAAATCATTTTGAGATTACAACACCACAAATTAGTTTACACGAACATAATTACAAAGAGCGAATTCCTCAACTGATTACACGATTGCTGAATGGTGAAACGATTGCCCAAGTTAGCGATGCAGGTATGCCTTCAATTAGTGATCCTGGTCATGAATTGGTTACAGCATGTCTTGAAGAAGAACTGGCAGTGATTGCCTTGCCAGGACCTACGGCAGGAATGACCGCTTTGATTGCCTCGGGTCTTTTACCACAGCCATTTACGTTTTATGGTTTTTTACCAAGAAAGAAAAAAGAACAGAAAGACGTGTTATCAGCATTAAAAGAAGAACGGCCGACACAGATTTTTTATGAGTCCCCCTATCGGATTGCTAAAACGGTAGCAACGTTTGCTGAAGTCTATGGTCAAGAACGCCCCGCTGTGATTTGTCGGGAATTAACGAAACTTCATGAAGAGTATTTGCGTGGTACCTTAGGAGAACTAACAGAATATTTAGCAGAAAATACGCTAAAAGGCGAGTGTTGTTTATTAGTTAGCGGATTTACTGGTGAGAAAGAGACAATAGCCGCAATGCCAGCTATTTCCCTCAAAGAACATGTGCAAGTTTTAATGGAGGAAGAGGGACGGAGTTCCAAAGAGGCAATCAAAGAAGTGGCCAAATTGAGAAATGTAAAAAAACAAGAAGTATATAAAGAATATCATTCCATTTAAAAAAGGAGAGAAACATGAGTAATTTATTGCGAGCAGAAGGCGTGTCTTATCAAGTAAATGGTCGTAGCATTCTTTCTGATATTGATTTGTCATTTGAAACAGGCAGCAATACAACAATTGTTGGTCCTTCAGGTAGCGGGAAAAGTACATTTTTAAAAATTTTATCTTCATTATTAAGTCCTACAGAAGGCGAAATTTTTTATCAAGAAGCGCCAATTACTACAATGCCAATCGAAACATACCGCCAAAAGGTTTCTTATTGTTTTCAGCAGCCAACTTTATTTGGTGAAACCGTGTATGATAATTTGTTATTTCCATTTACCGTCAGACAAGAAGCGTTTAATCAGGAAAAAGTCGTGGCATTACTCCAACAAGTGAAATTGCCCGCTGCTTATCTTGAAAAGAAAATAGCCGAACTCTCTGGTGGTGAGCGACAACGGGTTGCTTTGCTACGAAACATTATTTTTGTACCAGATGTTTTATTATTAGACGAAGTTACAACGGGATTAGATGAAGAAAGCAAACAGATTGTCAATCAATTGTTAAACCAATTAAACAAAGAGCAAGGAGTCACGCTGGTTCGTGTCACGCATGATACCGAAGAAATTCAGCAAGCACAGCAAGTGATTCGTATTGTAGCAGGAAAGGTGGCGCCGACAGATGGATTTAGCAGTTAATAATTTATCCTTATTTTTTTCAGCCATGCTAGTGGTGGTCGCATTAATTATTAGTACTAAAGAAAAATTAGGTTTTACCAAAGATATTATTATTAGTGTGATTCGAGCAGTCATTCAATTAGTCGCAGTCGGCTATTTATTAAAATATGTTTTTCAAGTCAATAACCTTATTTTAACGCTCATCATGGTTTTGGTGATTGTTTCCAACGCAGCCTTTAATGCAAAAAAACGCAGCCAGCAATTACAAAAGGGCTTTTTGATTTCTTTCATTGCAATTGGTTGTAGTACAGGAATTACCATTGGTATTTTGATTTTTTCTGGTTCTATCAAATTTATTCCTTCTCAAATCATTCCTATCAGTGGGATGATTGCCAGCAATTCGATGGTGGCAATTGGTTTATGCTATCGCAATTTAGATACTCTTTTTCAAAACCAACGGCAAGCGGTAATGGAGAAACTAGCATTAGGTGCAACTATCAAACTCGCCTCTTTACCAATCATCCAACAAAGTGTGAAAACCGGGATGGCGCCGACGATTGATTCTGCCAAAACTGTCGGAATTGTTAGTTTACCTGGGATGATGTCAGGCTTGATTTTTGCGGGCGTTGATCCGGTCCATGCGATAAAATATCAGATTATGGTGACCTTTATGTTGCTATCAGCAACAAGTATTGGTTCAGTAATTGCAACTTATCTTGCCTATAAAGGCTACTATAATCAACAAAAACAATTGGTCGTTTAATTAAAAAGCTGGAAATCTGTGTTTATAACTTCATGGATTTTCAGCTTTTTCTGTTTGAAATAAAGAAGTTTCAATTTGAAAAAGAACGGACGTTCGTATATAATGGAGGGAGGAGGCGAATCAAAATGATGAGCGAATTACGTTTTCCCTTAAAAAAAGATACGTCGAGAAAAATTATACATATAGATATGGACGCGTTTTTTGCTTCAGTTGAAGAACGAGATCATCCAGAGTTAGTAGGACATCCGTTAGTTATTGCGCGCCATCCAAGTGATACTGGGGGCAAAGGAGTGGTAACCACAGCGAATTATATTGCTCGACAGTACGGTATTCACTCGGCTATGAGTGCTCAAAAGGCGTATGAACTATGTCCAAGTGCCATTTTTAAGCCAGGTAATTATCAGAAATATAGTGAAATTTCTCAAGAAATCCGTGAAATTTTTCGCCGCTATACAGATGTGATTGAACCAGTATCTATTGACGAAGCGTATTTAGATGTAACTGAAAATAAGGTCAACAGTAAGTCGGCTATTAAAATTGCGAAAATAATTCAATATGATATTTGGCATGAATTGCAGTTAACTTGCTCGGCAGGTGTTAGTTACAATAAGTTTTTAGCCAAGTTAGCATCAGATTTTCAGAAACCAAAGGGCCTGACGGTTGTCTTACCAGAAGAGGCCGAAGATTTTTTGAAAGCATTACCGATTGAAGATTTCCACGGAATCGGGAAAAAAACAGTGCCTAAAATGCATGAACTGGGGATTTTTACTGGAGCAGATTTATACAAGCAAGATGAGATGACGTTGATTCGGTTATTCGGTAAAATGGGTTATTCATTGTATCGTAAAGTCCGCGGTATCCATGATGCGCCAGTTCAAGTGACTAGAGATCGTAAGTCGGTAGGCAAGGAACATACTTACGGCACCCCTTTAACGACGGAAGAGCAGGTTACGGCTCAATTGAGACAATTAGCAGCAGGTGTTGAGCGTGCATTGCAACGAGTGCAAAAACATGGCAAAACAGTAGTCCTGAAAGTTCGTTATACTGACTATACGACGATTACGAAACGTGTGACATTACCTGAATATATTTCTAAAAAAGAAGAACTTTTCTATCAAGCGAATTTAATTTGGGAAGATATTTTAGGTTTAGAACAAGGAATCCGTTTATTAGGCATTACTTTAACGAATTTAGATCCACTAGCGTATGAAAACATTGTTTTACCTTTATGGGAAAAAAGTTAGCCCTTTAGACACATCCTCAAGAGATGGCTAAAGGGCTAACTTTTTTAAATTGATTTTTTGATTTGTTCATAAGACGTTTCGGCGTCATGACATTTTTCCCAAATAACAGCTTTGCCAGCAGCAAGTGATTTGGGTACATCAATAATCCGTTGATTACTACTGCCACGAAATTGTAAATTTAAATTACGTTTTGCCAGTTCAAAACGCCCATCGACTAAAATGTCAATTGAATGGAGTAGTTCAAGCTTATCAGGCGTTTCTAAAAGTAGTTCTTCAAAGGTATACCCAGACCAAGACCAGATATCTTTGGCTGAGCCAAATGTTTCCCGCACACGTTTGACTACACTAAGACAAACATCTGTATTCAGAAAAGGTTCACCACCCAAAAGAGTCAAACCTTGGACATAGTCATGGGACAAATCTTCAATAATTTGATTCATTAAAGATTCTGTAAACGGCGTACCGTAATTGAAATTTTGGACAGCTTTGTTAAAACAACCTTCACAAGCAAAGAGACAGCCGCTCACATATAAACTATTGCGTACACCTTCGCCATCAACAAAGTTGAACGCTTTGTAATCGGCAATCTTTTTTTGGCTGTAGTCTTCGGTTTTCCATTCTTGTGGTTTCGGATTACGCATCAGCAAAACTTCTTTCTATAGAATAATCGAGTTTAATTTTTTAAATGTTTCACACGAGAGGAAATTTCTTTGTGACGACCATGTACCATTGGGCGAGCTTGCGGGTTACCTAAATAACCACAAGTCCGTTTAACGACATCACAAGTCTTAGGATCATGATTGCCACATTCTGGACATTCAAAGCCACGTTCAGTTGGATGGAAGTCCCCTTCAAAACCACAGGCATAACAATGATCAATTGGCGTATTGGTTCCTAAATAGCCAACTTTGTCATAAGCGTAATCCCAGACAGCTTCAAGTGCTTTGGGATTTTGCTGTAACATGGGGTATTCACAGTAGTGGATAAAACCACCAGAACAGTATTTTGGATAATCCTTTTCAAAATCAAGTTTTTCAAAAGGCGTTGGATTTTTGCGTACATCATAATGGAAACTATTTGTGTAATATTCTTTATCTGTAATATTTTCGACGATGCCAAATTTTTCAGTATCTAAACGGCAAAAACGGTCAGTCAAGCTTTCGCTCGGTGTAGAGTAGACACTAAAATGATAGCCGTATTCATTGCCCCAGTTGTCGGCATTTTTTTTCAGTTCTTTTAAAATATCCAGTGTAAAGTTTTTGGCCTCTTGATTGTCCTCCCAAGCACCGCCGTAAAAGGCAGAAGCCACTTCATACAAGCCAATATAGCCAAGTGAAACCGTGGCACGTTTGTTTTTAAACAGTTCATCTACGGCATCCTGTGTAGCTAAACGTTTTCCAAATGCACCATACATGTATAAAATCGGTGCATTCGCTGGTTTAGCTTCTTTAACACGTTCAACCCGATAAACCAAAGCATCTTTAACGATCGCCAAACGTTCATTTAAAATTTGCCAGAACTTTTCTTGGCTTCCTTGCGCTTCTAAAGCGATTCTTGGTAAGTTCAAGGTCACAACGCCTAAATTCATTCGGCCAACATTTACTTCTTCACCTTGTTCGTCTTTCCAGCCTTGTAAAAAGGAACGACAGCCCATTGGTACCTTAAAACTACCTGTTAGTTCAACGATTTTATCATAGTTTAAAACATCAGGATACATGCGTTTCGTTGCGCATTCCAGTGCCAGCTGTTTAATATCGTAGTTTGGATCAGTAGGTTGCGCATTGACGCCTCGTTTAATTGTGAAAATTAGTTTTGGGAAAATAGCTGTTCGTTTTTCAATCCCTAAACCATTAATTCGGATTTGTAAAATCGCCCGTTGAATTTCTCGTTCAAACCAGTTGGTACCTAAACCAAATCCCAGAGAAGTAAAAGGGGTTTGTCCATTGGAAGTAAATAAGGTATTAATTTCATACTCAAGACTTTGCATGGCATCAAAAATATCTTTTTTCGTTTTCTTCCGAGCGAATGCTTTTTGGCGTTCTTCTCCTTCAATCCATTCTTGCGCATCTGCTAAATGTTTTTCATAATTACGTTCCGCAAAAGGCGCTAATAATTCATCAATCCGATCGGCAGAGCAACCACCATATTGACTGGAAGCTACATTGGCAATAATTTGAGAAATTTGTGCAGTGGCCGTTTGAATTGATTTTGGTGATTCGACATCAGCGTTCCCAATTTTAAAGCCATTGTTTAGCATGCCTTTAAAATCAATTAAACAGCAGTTTGTCATGGGAGTATATGGATGATAATCTAAATCGTGGTAATGAATGTCGCCTTTTTGATGGGCATTAGCCACGTGTGAAGGCAACATCTTTAAACCAATTGATTTTCCAACAATCCCAGCGGTTAGATCACGTTGCGTATTAAAAACGTCACTGTCTTTGTTGGCATTTTCGTTCACGACAGTCTGATCTTTATTAATTAATTTGCCGATAGATACATTAATATCAGTCGCTTTACTAC
The DNA here is from genome assembly GCF_050546705.1 of Enterococcus sp. AZ104. Lineage (NCBI taxonomy): Bacteria > Bacillati > Bacillota > Bacilli > Lactobacillales > Enterococcaceae > Enterococcus > Enterococcus sp. AZ104. Next base: position 2,216,058 of record NZ_CP172952.1, on the reverse strand, counting down.
GCTCAAAATCACGTTGGGTTCTGTAATGAATGTATTCTTCGGCTAAGGCATATTCGTTGTTGGATAGCAGAGTATGTTCCACAATATTTTGAATTTCATAAATTTTTACGTTATTGGTAAAACGTTCGGCAATTTCTCGATTGACATCGGCAACAATCGATTGGACTTTTTGATGTGTCAAAGGAGTGACTTGGTCATGTATTTTTTGTTCAGCTTTGATCAAAGCATCGTATATTTTTTGATCATCGAAAGTCACTAAACGACCATCCCGTTTGACGACTTTAATTGTTGAGAGATTAACATCCTCGGCTTTTTCATCAGTAATCTTCATCATTTTATCCAGCTCCTTATATCTCGTTAGTAACTATCCTAATACAAAGGTCGGCTAAATTCAATCGATATATTGCGTATTTTTAGTAAAATATCACTAGACAAACACTATATATTGTGCTTGTGCTGTTTTGAAAAAATATGAAAACAAATGAAGAAAAGGATTGAGCAAATTTTTTTGTGTGAAAAAAATTCTTTGTCCAAATTAAAAAACAGCAAAGAGTTTTTTGCCAAATTGCTAAAAGCAACACTAAAAAATAACAATTATTAAATAATAATTGTTTGCGGATTTATTCACGAAATGCCAATTATTCTTTGACTACCGAACGATATTGTAAGATAAAACGATGTTCATTCAGATTTTTTCTTGGTAAAATAAGAGTAATAACAAAACGTTGGAGCGAGAAAAATGAAAAAAATTGTAGAAGTAAACCATGTCAGCAAGACATATGGTCGTTTAAATAATAAAACAGAAGTATTAGATAATATTTCGTTTACCGTTGATGAAGGCGAATTTGTGGGGATTATGGGTCCCAGCGGTGCTGGGAAATCGACACTGTTGAATGTCTTATCCTCGATTATTTTGCCAACCGCAGGAATCGTGCGCATCGCCGGACAAGATATTTTAAAAATGCGAGATAATCAATTAAGTGATTTTCGGAGAAACGAAATGGGGTTTATTTTTCAATCGTTTAACCTAATTGATACGTTAAATGTGAAGGACAATATTCTGTTGCCTTTAGCTGTAGAAAAAGTTTCATTAGAAGAAATGGATAAACGTTTGTTACATGTGACTTCGATTTTGGGGATTCAGGAGCTTTTATCTGCTTATCCACCAGAGATATCTGTGGGACAAAAACAACGGGTAGCAGCTGCTCGTGCTTTGATTACGAACCCTAAAATTATTTTTGCAGATGAACCAACTGGCTCGCTGGATTCAAAATCAGCAACAGAATTGTTGAAATATTTAGCTGAAATTAATCTGCATGATGATGCCACAATTTTGATGGTGACACATGACCCGTACACGGCCAGTTTTTGCAATCGCATCTTATTCATTAAAGACGGTGCGATTTTCTCAGAAGTTGTTCGTCAAGGATCACGTAAGGAATTTTTTAATCGTGTGATAGATATGCAAGCAACGATTGGTGGAGGCGGGCGCGCAAATGATTTTTAAACTATCATTAAAAAATTTAAAAGCTCATGTACCTAACTATCTGGTTTATTACATTAGTATGACTTTTGCAGCGGTCGTTTATTATTGTTTCCGTGCGATTGCTTACAACCAGCCTCTTGTCGCAGGTGCAGGCCGTGATATCGAAATTAAGCGATCTTTAGGACTTGGTAGTACCTTAGTCACCATTATTATTTTGGGCTTTATGTTGGCAGCAAATCGTTTTTTTATAGGAAAACGTAGCCAAGAAATTGGCTTGTATCGATTAATTGGCTTGAGAAAGAGCCAAGTTTCACTAATTTTTTTAGTAGAAAATTTAGTTTTAGGCTTTGTTTCACTAATTAATGGAATTATTTTAGGAGTGATTTTCACCAAGTTGTTTTCAATGATTTTAGCCAAAGTTATGTTTTTAGAAGTCCCCAGTTTCTTCTATATTTCTTGGCGTTCCGTTATTGAAACCGGTGTAGCTTTTGCATTTATGATTTTGATTGTCTGCTTAAGAAGTATTTGGATGATTTATCGTTATCCATTGTCGCAGCTTATGCACCAAGAAAAAATTGGTCAAATTAATTATAGTCGTTTAACGAAACGGCGGCAGTTTCTAGGTATTTTAGGACCTATTTGTTTACTGGCTGGTTATTTTATTGCGTTTGATTTTCGGAATTTAGCGACAGGTATTGTGTATAAACAATTAAATGATTCATTGGATATCTCGATTCCGATGATTATTACATTGACGCCTTTTATCATTTTGGGTCTATGTGTGGTGGGAACTTATTTATTTTTCCGTTATACCATGTATTTTATCATTCGCTTATTTAATCATAGAAAAAAATGGTATTACCAAGATTTACGCATGATTACTTTAGGCAATGCCAAACGCTACTTATTTAAAAGTAGCAAAACACTCACTGGTTTGACCTTGTTAATTGCGACAGCCTTGAGTGGGATCGGCGTGATGGTTTTTGTGTATACGATTAGTATGCACACGGTCAACAGTGATGGCCCCGTGGACTTTTTAGTTTCACAGGAAAGCTATCCTAAATTGAAGAAAGTTCTCGATGAAGCGAAGGACACCAAAATAAAAAATGAAGTGACACTTTCTTATAAAATTACTGGAATTGAACGCAGTTTGCGAATTGGTCAAGCGCAAGAGGAACAAGAAACGATTGAAGCAGTTAATGTTTTATCTTTCTCCAACTACCGCAACTATCAAAAAATTAATCCTTATTTAAACGATTTACATTTAAAAAATGACCAAAGTGTTATCTATATGGATAGCTTTACCAATATTTTAAGTGGTATGTCTCGTTATGAATCGAAACTGCAATTTGTTGAAGGAGAGAAGGCACAACTGCAACAAGTGCTGCCTAACTATCTAGGTAATTTTTTATTGCAATATTCCTTACCAACGATTGTCGTTTCCGATGCCCTTTATCAGAAAGTGACAAAAAATTCCATTCAGTATCAGATTAACGCCGTAAATGTTGACACGAAAAGCCGTGAAAAACTTTATGAAGCCGTAAATAAACAGATTGCCACAGAATGGCAAGCGCCAATTTTGTATAAGTATGAAAAAAATAACCAGCAGTTGAGTGGTTTTGCCAAACAAATGCCTAACGAAGAGGCAAAGAATACGCAAGATGACGTCACCGAAACTTGGCGGCTAAATATGAATGATCGCTACGCCTCTTTACGCTATGAACGAAAAATTAACGGCTTGACTTTATATGTCTCCATGTTTGTGGCAATTTTAGCGTTGTTTATTACGGGCAGTATTTTGATGTTACGACAACTCTTTTCAGCTGTAAGTGAGCGTCAAGATTACGTGACTTTAAAACGGATGGGTGTTTCTAGTAAAGCGATAACTAAGCAAATTTATCGACAGAATAGTTTGATTTTCTTTCCGCCGATGGTCATTGGGATTTTGCATACTACCTTTGCCATTTATTTGCTAAGCCAATTTATTAAGAGTCCAGGATATTTGTTAGTATATCTTTCTTGTGGAATCTTAATAATTGTTTATCTAATTTTTTATATTTTAACATCTGCCATTTATGCGCGGATGATTCGACACATCCATTTTTAAAAAACTGTAAAAGCCGTTGTGAAGCGGTTTTTACAGTTTCTTTATGCGAAAAAATTATGAGAGTTCCGTTTATGAAAATCATGAAAATTTAAGAAGTGACGAAATTGTTAGTTTTTTTATTAAATTGTAAGAAATTTCAATGGACTTTGCTGAAATATAGCATAAAATAATGGATAGCGATTAACCTTAGGAGGTGAATGATAATGAAAACAACTTTTCAGAAAATTCTCAATAACGAAAGTCTTAAATTCATCGGTAAAACGTTATTTTATTCTTTCATTGTCATTGCATTAATTTATCTTTATCATTACAAGAATATCAATGGAGGAACCTTCATTTATAACGAGTTTTAAGGAGGCGGCTATACATGGAAAAAGTAATTAATATGATTCAAACGATTGATGAATGGGCACGTAAAGAACCCCAACGTCCTGTTTATTTAACCGAAGAAAAAGTCTCTACGTATGGAGAGTTAAAAGAAAAGTCAGACAATCTAGCCGCTTATTTAGCTGAGCTGAAAACGGACAAGTCAGCGATTGTCGTATACGGAGAATTAGATTTTGAAATGATTGTGAGTTTTTTAGGCGCATCGAAAGCTGGTTTTAGCTATATCCCCATTGATGCACATACACCAAAAGAACGCATTGAACTAATTCTAAACGTAGCCAAACCAACCGCAGTGATTGCTGTGCATGAATGGCCTGAATTAGCCACCGAAGTGCCAGTAATTACGGCGGAAGAATTAACAGAAATGATGATGCATGCACCCCGGCATGCGCCTGCGTTGATGCCTGTCACAGGAGCAAGTAATTACTATATCATTTTCACTTCAGGGACAACTGGCGTACCAAAGGGTGTGCAAATCAGCCATGATAATTTAGTTAGCTTTACGAATTGGTTGTTGCAAGATTTTGGTTTAGAAGAAGGGGCCCGCTTTTTAGCACAGGCACCTTATTCGTTTGATTTATCGGTGATGTCTATTTATCCCGCATTGGCGTTAGGTGGCTCATTAACTCCGTTACCCAATGAAATCATTAACGATTTTAAACAATTATTTACGCGTTTGCCACAATTAACAATCGACGTCTGGGTTTCAACACCGTCTTTTATTGAATTGTGTCTAATGGAACCAAGCTTCGATGGTGAACATCTACCAGCACTGCGCACGTTTTTATTCTGTGGAGAAGAATTACCAAAACCAACGGCTGAGAAATTAGCCGCTCGTTTCCCAACTGCACATATTTATAATACGTATGGGCCGACAGAAGCGACTGTAGCGATTAGTGCCATTGAAATCACTCAAGAAGTTTTAAAAAGTGTCCAACGTTTACCAATCGGGTATGTGAAAGAAGATACGCAAATTTATATTATGGAAGGCATGTCAAAATTACCTGCAGGTGAAATTGGTGAAATCGTCATTGCTGGACCAAGTGTTTCCAAAGGCTATCTAAATAATCCTGCGAAAACAGCTGAAGCTTTTTTCCAATTAGATGGCGTACCAGCTTATCGCACAGGCGATGCTGGAAAGTTAGTCGATAACCTATTGCAGTATGAGGGACGCTTAGATTTTCAAATTAAATTGCATGGCTACCGCATTGAGTTAGAAGAAGTGGATCATCACTTAACGAATGTTTCCTACGTGAAACAAGCAGTCGTTGTGCCGAAATATCAAGGAAATAAAGTCCAACAATTAATTGCCTATGTCGTTCCGCAAGCACATGAATTTTCAAGTGATTTTCAATTAACTAAGGCAATTAAACAAGAATTAGCCACGTTGACAATGGACTATATGATTCCGCAAAAATTTGTATATGTTGAACAATTACCTTTGACAAGTAATGGTAAAATTGATCGGAAAGGGTTGATGAATGAGGTGAATGCCACATGATGAATTTTCCTCATATGATTCCCTATAATGCACCGTATTACTTTGTTCTGCTAATTGCGGCCTTGTTGCCGATGATTTTAACTTTAGCCATTAAAGGGACACGTTGGCCTTGGTACCAAACACTCGTGACACTGGTCTTTCTATATATCAGTTTTGGTGGCGAATTTTGGCAACAAGGAGTCGCTCTGATTGTATATGTTATTTATCAGACGTTACTAACGTGGGGCTATGCGGCTTATCGAAAAAATAAAAATGCAGGTTGGGTCTTTTATCTGGCTGTCTTTTTAGCTATATTACCGCTTGTTTGGGTGAAAGTTTCTCCATTCATGACAGGCAAAACAACCTTACTTGGCTTTTTAGGGATTTCTTATTTAACCTTTAAAGCGGTCCAAGTGGTCATGGATTTACGGGATGGCGTAATGAAAGAATATCATCCGTTTCGTTACATTCAGTTTCTCTTGTTTTTCCCGACTATTTCTTCAGGACCCATCGATCGTTATCGGCGCTTTGAAAAAGATTTGAAAAACCCGCCGAGTGCGGAGAAATATTTAGACTTTTTAGAAAAAGGAATTTTTTATTTATTTCTAGGATTTTTATATAAGTTTATTATCAGTCATTATCTTGGTGGTGTCTTTTTACCACATGTGGAAAAAATGGCCTTGGCACAAGGTGGTTTATCTTGGTGGACAGTCGGCTATATGTATAATTACAGTTTGTATCTATTCTTTGATTTCGCAGGCTATAGTTTACTGGCCGTTGGCACAAGTTATTTAATGGGCTATGATACACCAATGAACTTTAACAAACCGTTCCTAAGTTGGAATATTAAAGAATTCTGGAATCGTTGGCACATGACCTTATCTTTTTGGTTCCGTGATTACATTTACATGCGCTTAATGTTTTTCTTAATGAAAAAGAAAGTCTTTAAAAGTCGGATCGTGACTTCTAATATTGGTTACTTTGCGTTGTTCTTAATCATGGGCATTTGGCATGGATTAACGTGGTTCTACATCGCTTATGGGCTCTACCATGCAACACTAATTTGTGTAACAGATGCTTGGCTACGTTTTAAGAAAAAACATAAAGACAACATACCATCAAACAAATTTACACATGCATTTGCAGTCTTTTTAACTTTCCAAGCGGTTTGTGTCAGCTTCCTGATTTTCTCAGGATTTTTAGACAAACTATGGTTTAAATAAACAAAAATAAAAATATAAAGGGGCAATTTACAATGAACATTCAAGAAACAGTATTAAACATTTTAGAAGATATTACAGGAACAGACGAAGTTGTGAACAATCAAGACATTCAATTATTTGAAGAAGGATTATTGGACTCTTTAGCAACGGTTCAATTATTAGTAGAAATTGAAGGACAATTAGGAATCCAAGTTCCTGTATCAGACTTTGACCGTGAAGTATGGGGAACACCAAAACAAATCATTCAACAAGTGGAAGCTTTACAATAATGTCTAGAAAAAAACGACTAATCAGAATCTTAGGTCCAGTGCTTTGTTCAGCGGTCTTGGTTGCAGTGTTCTTTTTTGCACCGTTCAGAATCAATTTAACTTCCGAAAAAACGTTGAAGGAAGCATCAACGTCAATGGCACCGAACGTTTTAAAAGGCAATGTGATTAAAAACAAAGCAGTGGCTTCTGGTAAATATGTTCCTTTTTTTGGCTCTTCTGAATTAAGTCGATTTAGTGCTTTCCACCCTAGTGTGCTCTCTGAAAAGTATCAACGGAACTACCGACCGTTTTTACTAGGAGAAGCGGGCACACAGTCATTAACCCAAGCAATGGTCATTCATTCGATGGGCGATGCGATTGCCAATAAGAAAGCGGTCTTTATTTTATCTCCGCAATGGTTTGTCAAAAAGGGTGTACCTAATGATAGTTTTGGTGCACACTATTCACAATTACAAACCTATCAATGGTTAGCTAATTTAACCGAATTAACCAGCGGTGACCAATATCTAGCACAACGTTTGACCAAATTTCCAGTTGTTCAAAAAGACAAAGTCTTAATGGAAACTTTGGCAAATCTGCAGGCAGGGCAACTTCCCCAACGCTCTCAACGAGATTATTTTATAATGAATCTCCGTTTCTTGAATCGTGAAGATGAATTGTTTAGCCAAATTGGCATGGTTAGCAGAGAACCAATTGTTGAAAAAGATATGAAACAATTACCTGCTACTTATAATTTTAATGAATTAGATCAGCTAGCTGGAAAAATTGCGGCAAAAGCCATTAATAATAATAAATTTGAAATTAGTAACGGTTTTTATCGCCAACGGATTAAACCAGTTTTACCGAAATTAGCTCATTCACAAAAGAAATGGGATTATCGTTTTTCTCCAGAATATGGTGATTTCCAAGCTGCGTTAGAACAGTTAGCAGAAAAAAATGTCGATGTTTTATTTGTAATCCCACCTGTTAACAAACGTTGGTCGGACTATACGGGCTTGTCACAAGATATGTTGCAACAAGTAGCACGCAAGCTGAAATATCAACTTCAAGAGCAAGGCTTTACTAACATTGCTGACTTCTCAACATGTAGTAATGAACGTTACTTTATGGCGGACACGATTCATTTAGGTTGGCGTGGTTGGCTCGCTGTTGATCGTCAAGTAGATGAATTTATGAAACAACCTGCGCCTAAAAAGTTAGCGTATCAAATTGATGATCGTTTTTATCAGACAGATTGGCAACAACAAAATCCATTGGTCTTACCTCAATTTTAAGAAGGCAAGATGGATCAAGTACCAATTATCTGAAGCGGACTAGAAGCGCTTCGTAACAATGAAAATAGCCTGTACCTGCCGTTGAATAACGAGCGTGCAGGCTGTTTTTTCGTTTATTTTTAGTGGAGAACGTTGCTCAATTTATTTTTTGTAAGTATTTTTTTAGTTCGTGGTATAATGGATAAAATTGGTTTTTGAGGGGAGTTATTTTTATGGATGCAAAAGAAGAAAAAATGTTAATTGATTTAACAAGTGCTAAAGGGATTGCTGGGAATGAAGACGAAGTACGTTCGTTATTTAAAAAGTATGCAGCACCGTATGCGGATAAATTTTTATATGATGGCCTTGGCAGTATTATTGCAAAAAATGTTGGTGATAAAGAAGGACCAAAAGTCTACATTTCTGGGCATATGGATGAAGTCGGTTTCATGGTTACCCAAATCACAGAAAAAGGCTTTTTAAAATTTCAAACCGTTGGCGGTTGGTGGGGGCAAGTGATGTTGGCCCAACAAGTTCAGATTAAAACCACGACTGGTAAGGTTTACCATGGTGTCATTGGGTCTAAACCACCGCATGTGTTAACAGCGGAAGTTCGTAACAAACCCTATGAGATTGCAGATATGTTTATTGATATTGGTGCAAGTAGCGATCAACAAGTTGCAGAATGGGGGATTCATCCAGGGGATATGGTGACACCATATATTGACTATCGTCGCATGAATGATACAAAATTTTTATTGGCAAAAGCGTGGGATAACCGAATTGGTACGGCCGTTTCATTAAAAGTTTTAGAAAATTTAGCGACAGAAGGGCACCCCAATATTTTATTTGCAGGCAGTGATGTGCAAGAAGAAGTGGGGCTACGCGGTGCGCAAACAAGTACGCATCTTGTGAATCCAGACATAGCGTTTGCTTTAGACACAGGAACAGCTGGTGACACACCAGGAATGACACCTAAAGAAGCCGACTCTGTTTTAGGTGAAGGGCCACAAATTTTGATTTATGATGCATCAATGATTCCGCATAAAAAATTACGTGATTTTGTTATTCAAGTGGCGGAAGAAAATAACATTCCCTTCCAATATACAGTGATTACAGGGGGAGGTACGGATGCTGGCCGCATGCATTTAACGCGCAACGGGATTCCATCATTAGCCATCACGGTGCCTGTTAGATATCTGCATTCACATACCTCAGTTATTCATGAAGATGATTATTTCAACACAGTCAAATTAGTCACAGAAGTGGTGAAACGTCTAGATAAAGAAACAGTCGCTAAATTAACTAGTTATTAGTTTCAGAAAGGATGGAATGAATGAAAAGTTTAGTAACAAATTCGCAACATCGTGCCAATGCTCGCAGAGCCCTTGATGGGCAATGGGGGATCATGGCTTGGTTAACTTTCTTAGGAGTGGTTTTACAGAGCTTCTTAACATCGATTGTGCAAAATTTATTTTCTGGTGAAAATCAAGTTTTTCAAAGTAGTTTTGCCGCAGTATTACTGCAAATTTTTGTTTTATTCGCGTTAAGTTATGCGCTATATTACGCAGCCTTGAAGGTGTTGCGTGGTGAAAAGGTGCGGGTCAATATTTTAATGAGTGTTTTTCAAGGAAAATATTATGGTCCGCTATTTGTGGTCAACCTACTTCAAAAAGTACTTGAACGTGTAATTGGTTTGTTATTTTTGTTACCAATTTTATTTGGGGCAGGGACAACCTTGTATTTCAAATTGATGTTTAATACAGTTACACCAGAGGAAATCCAAGCCTTTTTCTTAAATGATTTTTCCTTTTTCCTAGCGTTTGGCGTTGCCACTATCTTGATCTTTTTAATTGGTTTATTTGTGAGTGGCGTTTTTCAATTTGCTGTGTGGCTACGTTTTGATAATCCAGAACTGCCAATTATGATGGCGTTGAAACAGGCGTTATATTTAATGAAAAATCGTTTTTGGCAATATTTATGTTTACAATTTTCTTTTATTGGTTGGTATATTGTGGGCTTTTTAGCTATTGGTATCGGTCTATTATGGGTGATTCCTTATAACTATGTAGCGTTAGCTAGTTTTTATCAAACTGCCTTAGAAGAAAAAGGTTTAGCCGAAGAATAAAAAAGAAGCTTGAATCCTTCGTTATCTCGACAAAGGGTTCAGGTTTTTTCTTTGGTCTTTTTGTGAAAATTTAAGCGTTTTAACCTCGTTTTTCCGTTATTTTATGGTAACATGGAAGTATCGTATTGAAGGAGGTTGTCCACACATGAAATTGACTGTCTTAGGCTGTTTAGGTGCTTATCCATACAAAGGAGAAGGAACGAGTTCCTATTTGTTAGAATCTGAAGGCTTTCATTTGCTTATTGATGCAGGCAGTACGACATTAGTGCGTTTAGAAAACTATCTAGATCCATTGAAATTAGATGCTGTCATTCTGTCGCATTACCATCATGACCATATCGCAGATTTAGGCGTTTTACAATATTATCGTCAGCTTTATCCAACGCTGGAACCGACGCCTATTTTGCCAATATATGGCCATACACAAGATCAAATGCATTTCAAAGAACTAACGCTTCCTAACGTTTCCGAAGGGAAAGAGTATTTTGAAGCAGAAGAGTTGGCAGTAGGACCATTTTTAATTACTTTCATGGAAACGATTCATCCTGTCACTTGTTACGCGATGCGGATTGTTGAAAAAGCGACTGGCAAAGTCTTTGTCTTTACAGGAGACTCTGGTTACTTAGCAAGTTTTGAAGACTTTGCAAAAGACGCCGATTTATTCTTAGCGGATACGTACTTATTTGAAGGTAATGAACGACATCATGCACATTTTACGTCAAGAGAAGCGGGTGAAATTGCCAAAGCCGCACAAGTCAAACAATTGATGTTGACCCATTTACCACAACATGGGTCATTGGAACAACTACGGGAAGAAGCGCAAAACTATGCTGGAACGGAAATTCCAGTGACATTAGCCCAACCAGATTTAACAGTTGAGATTTAAAAAAGTAACTATACCAAGGGAGAGAACCGATTGTGATTTTTGTACCGAATGAAAATAATGACCCACGAGTGAACTTAGCAATTGAAACATATTTGTTAACAGAAATGCCTTTAGATGAGCCCATTCTTTTATTTTACATTAACGAGCCGTCAATCATTATTGGCCGTAACCAAAATACAATTGAAGAAATTAACAAAGAATATGTAGATGAGCACGGCATTCATGTTGTTCGTCGCTTAAGTGGCGGCGGCGCCGTTTATCATGATCATGGTAATTTGAATTTTAGTTTTATTATGCCAGATGACGGCAACTCTTTCCGTGATTTTGCGAAAGTTACCCAACCAATTATTCAAGCATTGCACGACTTAGGCGTTGAAGGTGCCGAATTAAAAGGGCGCAATGACCTAGTGATTAATGATATGAAGTTTTCAGGAAATGCGATGTACGCTACCAACGGCCGCATGTTTGCACATGGAACCTTAATGTTTGATAGTGATATTGATGAAGTTGTAAATACATTGAAAGTACGGAAAGATAAAATCGAATCTAAAGGTATCAAGTCTGTTCGTTCACGGGTAACAAACATTAAACCATTTTTATCTGAAGATAAACAAGAGATGACAACGGAAGAATTCCGCCAAGAAATTCTTTTGAAAATTTTCGGCGTAGATTCGATCGACCAAGTTAAAACGTATGAATTAACTGATCAAGACTGGGCGGCTATTAACAAAATTTCAGAGCAATACTATCGCAATTGGGATTGGAATTATGGTAAATCACCTGCATTTAACTTAGAACGTCGCCATCGTTTTCCAATTGGTTCAATTGAAATGAAAATGAATGTGGCGGATGGTGCCATTCAAGAAATTAAAATCTTTGGGGACTTCTTTGGGCTTGGTGAAATTAAAGATGTTGAAGATATTTTAACCGGCGTGAAATATGATAAAGCTTCTTTAGAAGAAGCCATTGATCAAATTGACGTTAAAAAATACTTTGGCAATATCGAAAAAGAAGATTTGCTTGGGTTAATTTATTAAAAAAAAAGACAGCCGTTTCAAACGGTTGTCTTTTTTCTAGCTAAAAATAATTTTTAGCTTTTAGAAAGGTAGTGCTATGTGCAAAATCGTCGAAACGATTTTTATCAGGGAACTATCAAATAGCTCGCCTGCATATGTACTTGAACCAAGTCAAGTCCGGGAATTTGGTTATGTGCTTCACTATAAATCACTATCTGTAAAGAGTATACAAGATTTCCTTTCTTTTGTGATATCAAATTTTTACAGACAAAGTAGTAAAAATTGACGTTTCTTATTTTAGCAAGGTTATAGGCTTGTTTTGGGGCTTGAAATAGCAAGAATTAATAGTGATTTAAGGGAAAATATTAACATATGTAGAAATATTTTTATAAGAAATAACGAGAAAAAATCAATAGGTATGTTCTTGAGGGCTACTTTTTGACGTTTTCTGAATAAAACTTAATAAAAAATAGCAGAAACAAAGAAAAAATGTGCTTACAAGAAGTAATCCGCACTTAGCTAGGAAGTTAAGAATGTGCATGTTATTTTCAAACAAATAATAAGAATCCTATTTCAATCCTTTACAGAGGAACAAGGACTTCGTATAATAAAGGGACGAAAAGGAGCGAAAGTGATGAGAAACGAAATGATGCATCGACCAGTCGTTAAACCAGAATTGGTTGAGTATATGCGTACAAAACAAAAGAAACTTCCCGGAGAATTAGGTGCAGTGGAGGCGGAAGCCAATGAAGCAGGGGTGCCGATTATTCCGCACGAAACAGTAGTTTTTCTACAATTTTTGCTAGGACAACTAAAGCCCAAAAATATTTTAGAAATCGGGGCAGCAATTGGTTTTTCTTCAAGCTTGATGGCCCAATTTGTCGGTGAAGATGGTCACGTGACCACGATTGATCGTTTTGACGTAATGATAAAAAAAGCGAAGAAAACCTACCAACGCCTAGACTTAGAAGAAAAGGTCACTCTTTTAGAAGGACAAGCAGCTGAGATTCTACCAACGTTGGAAGGACCTTATGACTTTATTTTTATGGATAGTGCCAAATCAAAATACATTGAATTTTTACCTGAATGTTTACGGTTGCTACCAGTTGGCGGCGTTTTGATGGTGGATGATGTATTTCAAGCTGGGACAATTTTAGACCCTGCTGAGGAAGTACCGAAAAAAAATCGAGCGATTCATCGTAAATTAAACCAATTTTTAGATGTAGTCATGGCTCACCCTGATTTAACTTCTACTTTAGTTCCTCTTGGTGATGGAGTTATTTTAATTACCAAAGAGAAAGAAACGATTATTTTAGATAGTTAAAGAATGTCTTCACAAAAAGAAAGAGAATCATTAAAAAGCAAGTTCTTTTAATGATTCTCTTTCTTTTTTATGTTATTTAAAAAGTTATCTCGCTATTTCTAATTGAGAATGATAATCATAAAATTCTCAATAGGACAGTATTATTCGTTAATAAAACCTTGTTTGTTTATAATTATTCTATTGACGGAATAATTATAAATTGTTATCATTAAAGAGTAAAAAAACAGAGGAGGAACGACAATGAATTTAATTAATCAAAAACTTTTTGACTTTGAATGTGATGCCTATCACGATGGTGAATTTACACGAGTATCAACAGAAGATATTTTAGGAAAATGGAGTATTTTCTTCTTTTATCCAGCTGATTTTTCTTTCGTGTGTCCTACGGAATTAGGGGATATGCAAGAGCATTATGCGCATTTACAGGAATTAAATTGTGAGGTTTACTCTGTTTCAGAAGATAGTCATTATGTGCATAAAGCATGGGCTGATGCTACAGAAACGATTGGAAAAATTAAATATCCAATGTTAGCCGATCCCAACGGTCAACTTGCTCGTTTCTTTGGCGTTTTAGATGAAGCTTCTGGAATGGCTTACCGTGCTTCATTTATTGTGAGTCCAGAAGGTGAGATCAAATCTTATGAAATCAACGACATGGGTATTGGTCGTAATGCTGAAGAACTTGTTCGAAAATTAGAAGCTTCTCAATTTGTAGCAGAACATGGTGATAAAGTTTGTCCAGCCAATTGGCAACCAGGAGAAGAAACAATTGCGCCAAGCTTAGATTTAGTTGGTAAAATTTAAATTCGCTTTGTAAATAGAGGTCAAAGAGTTGGATAAAACAGAGAAAATGTTTTGTTCAGCTCTTTTTCTGAAACACAGAAGAAAGAGGAGAAGCAAGTGACAGAAGAAATCTACGATTTGATTATTATTGGTGGCGGCTCAGCTGCTTTATCTGCAGGTATCTATGCAGGTCGCGCAATGATGGATACCTTAATTATTGAAAAAGACAAAATTGGCGGACAGGTAACGACGACTTCTGAAATTGTGAACTATCCAGCGATTCGTCACACAACAGGTCCAGAACTAATGGAAGAAATGCGCATTCAAGCACAAGACTTCGGTGTAGCTTTTACAAAAGACGAGATTATTGATGTTGATTTTAGTCAAACGATAAAAACTGTTCAATCAGCGAGTCAAACCTATCAAGCATATGCAGTATTGATTGCGACAGGGGCCTCTGCTCGTAAAATTGGTTTCCCTGGTGAAAGTGAATTTACAGGACGCGGCGTGGCCTATTGTTCTACTTGTGATGGGGAGTTTTTCCAAGGCCTAGATATTTTTGTGATTGGTGGCGGTTATGCAGCAGCGGAAGAGGCCGTTTATTTGACACGTTACGGTAAATCAGTAACGATGATTATCCGAGAACCCGATTTTACATGTGCAAAATTAACTGCGGAGGCGGCTAAAAATCACCCGAAAATTAAGATTGTTTATAACACAGAAGTGAAAGAAATTACGGGAGATGATTTTGTCCGAAAAGCTGTGTTTGTCAATAACCAGACGGGAGAAGAAACGGTTTATGAAGCACCAAAAGACAGTACATTTGGCCTGTTTGTTTTTGCTGGAAATAAACCAAGTACAGAAATTTTTGAAGGAAAAATTGCCTTAGACCGTGGGTATGTGCCAACAACTGAAAATATGGAAACCAATATTCCCGGAGTTTATGCAGCAGGAGATTTGCGAATAAAAGAATTACGTCAAATTGTGACGGCGGTTGCAGACGGTGCAATTGCCGCCACTCATGCGCAACGTTACGTGACAGAACAAAAAACACAGGCGGGCCAACCGATTGTAACGAAGCGAATGACTGAACGATTAGCTAATCAATCTGCCCCTGAAACAAACAGTCAGCAATCAAAAGAAAAACAGCCAGCGAAAGTTACTGGTAAGCATCAGTGGTTCCCAGAAAGTATGCGCCAACAATTAAGCGGTATTTTCGCTAAACTAACCAAAAAAGTGACATTGCTTCAGTTTTTGGATGCAAGTGATGAAAAATCATTGGAACTTCAGTCATTCTTAACAGAATTTGCAAGTCTGGATCAGAAGATTACTTTAGAAACGATTTTGAAAGATACTGAGCCAGCCAAAGAATTGCTGTATGGGATTGAAAAAATGCCTAGCGTTGTGCTCTTAGATGCGGCAGGAAACTATACAGGAATTAAATTTAGTGGTATTCCTAGTGGCCATGAAGTAAACTCGTTGGTTTTGGCGGTTTATAATGTCGGCAGCGAGGGGCAGCCGTTAGAAGCAAGTCTGCAAAAGAACATACTTGCATTGCCAAAAAGAAAAATAGAAATCTTTGTTTCACTAACATGTCATTTCTGTCCCGATGTCGTGGCGGCTTGCCAACGTATTGCATCAATTAATCCTCATGTGGAAGCAGAAATGGTGGACATTAGTCTATTTCCAGAGTTGAAAAAAGAAAAGAAAATTATGAGCGTTCCAGCAATGCTGATTGATGGCGAACAAATGATTTTTGGTTCAAAAACAATGACCGAAATTATTGAAGCCTTGGCTTAAAAGAGGCGGAAAAAAGTAATTAACCTAAAGAACCTAAGTCATTCAAAAAAGTGAGAAATACGTCGAGATGACGTATTTCTCACTTTTTTCGCATAGTTAGTCAAGTACCTTTTTTGATTAAGCGATTGAGTTTCCTAAAAAGAATTAAAAAGACACAACAGCAAATGAACAACAGGCTTCCTGTTAGTGGTAAAAAGACATCTTGCATGTAGCTATCGATATGCATTAAACCAGGTACCTCGCTGAAAAAATCATGGATAAACTGTTGAATGAGCTTATTAGCTAGAAAAGCAGCTAAAGGCAAAACAAAAATCAAATAATAGAGGGGTTGTAAGGCATAGCTAATTAAAATTTGTAATTTTGTCGTACCTAAAAGAGCTAAGATCAGTAAGTCGTTTTTTTGCTCTAAAAAAGTTAGGAAGAAAGTTCGGCAAATATAACTAATCAGGAAGAAAAAGAGTGTTCCAGCGCTGATTCCAGCCAAACCTCTGAAAATTGTCAAGGGAGGAATCACTGCATAATTGTCAAGAAGAATCATTTGTGAAAGCCATCGAGAAAACAACAAAGTCAATAATAGAGCAGAAAAAGTCAGAAAACTAATAATAAAGATAAGAATCAACGTACTAAATTGGTTTTTTGAGCGCCACGCATTTTTGAGAGAGTCTGTGAATAAGTAAAGAATCGAATACATCATCGCGTCCTTTCTGAAAAATTTTTGTTTTAGCGGAAAAGTTATGTAAAAGAAAAGACGTTATCTCCTGCCAACTAGCCAATGAAAGAGATAACGCCCTCGCTGGAAACAAGAACTGGATTATTTCACCAATACTAATTTTTTTAAAGGTTCAACCCCAAATCGTTGTTCTTGCTGTAAAAGAATTTCGGCACAAGCTCGGCTATCTTCTAAAGCATCATGATGATTATTTAAAGTGATATTGAGGTTTTCACAAACGGTATTTAATTTATGATTAGGAAATTCAGGAAACAGTTTGCGACTCGTTTTGACTGTACATAAAGAAAGGTAATTAGGTTGTTCTAAGCCATAGTAATCTAAACAGCCAGCCAAAACACTACAATCGAAACTTGCATTGTGAGCGACCACTAACCGATTTGGTTGAAAACAATGCTGAATTTGTTGCCAGACTTCAGGGAATTTGGGCGCATTGACAACATCTGATTCATGAATGCCGTGAATTTGCGTATTTCGCCAGAAAAAAGGTGTTTCTGGTTTGATTAACGTGTAAAATTCATCCACAATCCGACTATTTTCTACTTTAACAATTGCAATGGAACAGGCACTATGTTTATCATAACTAGCTGTTTCAAAGTCAAAAGCGTAAAAGTTCATTAAAAAAAACTCCTTTCAACGCGTTGAGTAACACTTAAAAATCAAGTACAACTTCCACTGGACAATGATCACTACCAAGAATATCTGTATGGATTTTAGCACTGACTAAACGTTCATTCAAGGATTCTGACACAACGAAATAGTCAATCCGCCATCCTGCGTTATTTTTTCGTGCGTTAAAGCGATAACTCCACCATGAGTAGATGCCTTCAGCTTCTGGATAAAAATAACGGAATGTATCAGTGAAGCCACTGTCTAACAACTCAGTAAATTTTTGCCGTTCTTCAGGCGTGAACCCCGCATTTTTTTGATTGGTTTTCCAATTTTTTAAATCAATCTTTTGATGAGCTACGTTTAAATCACCGCAAAGAATTACGGGTTTTTCTTGATTTAATTCGTTTAAATAGGCACGAAAAGCATCTTCCCATGTCATTCGATAAGCTAAACGCTTTAGTTCAGCTTGTGAGTTTGGTGTGTAGCAAGTGACCATGAAAAATTCTGGATA
Organism: Enterococcus sp. AZ104; assembly: GCF_050546705.1. Taxonomy (NCBI): domain Bacteria; kingdom Bacillati; phylum Bacillota; class Bacilli; order Lactobacillales; family Enterococcaceae; genus Enterococcus; species Enterococcus sp. AZ104. The sequence continues at coordinate 2,198,066 of NZ_CP172952.1, read as the reverse complement.
TTCTAAAGTGATCACGCGGCCTTCTTGATCGTGAGCCTCGATACCTAAGCCATAGCGAACACTTAACGCTTCTTCTTTAGCGAAAATTGCTGTGCCAGAATAGCCTTTTTTTTCGGCATAATTCCAATACTGATGATAGCCAGGAAGTTCTAAATCAATTTGCCCAGCTTGTAATTTTGTTTCTTGTAAACAGAAAAAATCTGCATCTAATTCATTAAAAACATCCATAAAATTCTTTTTAACAACCGCTCGTAAGCCGTTGACATTCCAAGAAATACATTTCATTGTTGAAACTCCTTTCAAATAAGAAACGCTTTTGCTCGTTTCAGTGCAAACCAGAACCAAAGAAAAGGTCGCTTGGTGCTTTCTTCTATTCTAATACTTTTTAAAGAAGTTTTAAATACTTGAAAAGAAAAAGAGAAAATGACTGATTTTTGGAAAGAAGTAGTCTATGATAAAATAGTAAAAAGAGCAGAAATGAGGACAAACGAATGAAAATTGGAGTCATTGGTTTAGGAAATATTGCACAAAAAGCGTATTTGCCAACTTATAGTGAATGCCGCCACTTGGCAGAGTTTGTATTAGCAACTAGGAACCCAGAAACACGACAAAAAATCGCTGATCAGTATGGCTTTACAGAAACCGTTGGGACCATAGAAGAATTGATTGAAGCAAAGATTGATGCTTGCTTTGTCCATGTAGCCACAAAAGTGCATGGTGCAGTCGTTCGCCAATTATTACAGGCTGGTATTCACGTCTTTGTGGACAAACCTTTAAGTGAAGAGCTTGCTGAAGTCAAAGAATTACAAGCATTGGCAGTAGCAAAAAATCTGCGCCTGATGGTTGGTTTCAATCGTCGTTTTGCCCCTTATACGGAAGTATTGAAAAATATTCCTGAAAAACAAACAATTTTTATTAAAAAGAACCGCATCAATACAACGAGAGAAACAAGTTTTATGATGTATGATTTATTTTTACATGTCGTTGATACCGCAGTTTATTTAGCGGAAGGACCGCTCCACGTGGTGCAGTCAAAATTAGTGGAAGAAAACGGTCATTTAAAACGAGCAATTTTACAATTAGAAACCGAACAGACAACGATTGTTTGTTCCATGGATTTACACTCTGGGGCCAATACAGAAACTTTTGAAGTCACTAGCCCCACAGGTACTTATCGCTTGGAAAATTTAACGCATTTGACCATCCAAACAGAAGAAGAATACCAAGTAAAAGAGATGGGAGATTGGACGCCAACATTGGAAAAAAGAGGTTTTTACCAAATGGTTACTGCTTTCATCCAGGCCATTCAAAAACCGCAAGAGCAAGAGTTAAAACAAGAAAAAGTCTATGAAAGTCATGCGTTATGTGAAGAAATGCTACGCCAACAACAACGGCATGTTCTTTAAAGAGGACTAGCAACTTTCTTTCTATCATGCTAGAATAAGACAGATATTTTGAAAAGAAAGGACTAACTTTCGTGAACACTAAAGCTATGTTAGAAACATTAAACGAAATTACTTTATTAGTAGATGAACCATTAAAAAACGTAACCTTTACCAAAACAGGCGGCCCAGCTGATGTGTTGGCCTTACCCAAAACAAAAAAAGAAGTTGAAGAGATTGTGGCGTATTGCCGAGAACAAGGACTTTCATGGTTAGTATTAGGCAATGCTAGCAACTTGATTGTTCGTGATGGCGGTATTCGCGATGTCGTGATTATGCTAACAGAAATGAAAGAAATCAAAGTAGCCGGTACCACCATGATTGTGGATGCTGGTGCCAAGCTGATTGATACAACCTACGAAGCCTTAGCAGCTGATTTAACTGGTTTTGAATTTGCTTGTGGCATTCCAGGAAGTGTCGGTGGTGCTGTTTATATGAATGCTGGAGCATACGGCGGGGAAATTAAAGATGTTTTCCAGTCTGCAGAAGTGCTGTTGGCAGATGGAACTATCCAAACAATGACGAAAGAAGACCTGAATTTCCGTTATCGTCATAGTGAAATTCAAGAATTACATTGTATTGTCTTGCAAGCTACGTTTGCTTTAGAAAAAGGAAACCATGCAGAAATTAAAGCCCAAATGGATGAATTAACGGAACTTCGTGAACTGAAGCAACCGCTAGAGTATCCCTCTTGTGGCAGTGTTTTTAAACGCCCTGTTGGTCATTTTACAGGAAAATTAATCCAAGACGCAGGCTTACAAGGCTTAAAATGGGGCGGTGCTCAAATTTCCGAAAAGCATGCGGGATTTATTGTTAACATCGATCATGCAACCGCAACAGATTATGTGGAATTAATTGCACATATCCAAGAAGTGATTAAAGAAAAATTTGATGTTGAATTGCAAACGGAAGTTCGAATTATTGGTGAAGAAGTCTAGAAGTACTTCATTAGTTGCCAAAAGAGGACGGGACAGAAGTGTTTAACTCCAAGAACTAAGTAGGCACGATGATGTCATCTGTTTATGTCTCACAGTTAAACATCACAACTCTTAGAGCTGTAGCTCTTTTGAAGGCTATACTGTGACGAGACGCATGTCGAGAAAACATCTTAGAAGTTGTTGAGATCGAAGCAATGCATAGTGTTGCTTCTGTTCCCACCGTTTATCAGGTTTTGAGCCTGGAACAAAAATCCACAGTGATTTTTGTCCCAGGCTCTTTTGATTTTTAAAGTGTTCAAGTGAATGGAGATAATTCTGGGATTGAAAAGGTAGCAAAAGTCCTAAGTAAATCGCCAATAATAATACCCGCACAATTGGAACGATTTGGATTGTTGCTTCTCGAATGATTTCCAAAGTAAGTTCATCATAAGACGTACCTATTATATGCGATAAACAATTTATTTTGGAGTGAGATACCAAGAGCTAAATATAACAAGCTGATTGACAGATGTTTTTCAGGTCTGTTTCCTACTGCACAGACCATTACTTCTTTTTTAGGTTACTATTAAGTTTTCTAATTCAACAACTTTAAAGTTTTTGCGCTCTAAATATTCGATAGAAAATTATACTTATTAAATAAAGATTATTTGTTTTAAGGGATAAAACAATTAGTTTTTGATTTTATAATAACGAGAAAAAACTTATTTTTTAAAATGAATGTGATACAATGAACTTATATACTTGTTGTATATATAAGATTGATAGAAGAAGATGTTTATTATGAAAAAATTGATTTGTTTAGCAACCCTGATTTTATTTGGCACGATAATAGTTCCTAGTGTAACAGTTCTGGCAGAGGATACTTCAAGTGTAAGCAGCGATGGAATTACTGAAGGAGAAAGGTTAGCAAAAATTTTTGATAGTAATGGAAACGGTTGGGTAGCGCTCTATAAGCAAGGAGTTTATCGTTACAAAGGTGCCCCTTTGATTGGTTATCAGCATCGTACTTTTTAAATTTTAGGAAAAGAAGTGATTAAATGCAACGATTGTTTTTTTATTGGATTAATTACACATTACTAATTCTATTTATAGTGATGGTTATTCTAGGAGTTGTTCAGTTAGCTGTTAAAAAAGAATCAGAAATCACTTTTTATACAACTTTTTTTGGTATCATTTTTGGTATATCTTTTATGAGTGCGTATTACGCCAATAAAAAGAGTAATAGGATGTTCTTTTGGCTAACAACTTTTCTGTTGATGTATGTTCCTAAAAAAATAGTAGATTATCTAAATATACCTTTGTTAAAGATTTCGGTAGCAAACTATTTTATAGTGCTGTTCGGCATACTGATACTAATTTTTTCCCAAAAATATATTAAAAGACAAACGTAAAAAGAAATGGAGCAGATTGTGTATTGTCACCTGTTCCATTTCTTTTTATTTGTATCAAGATAAGTGAGTCATCTCTTTTACTCGTCTTCTAAATTTTCCAATTCTACAACTTTAAAGTTTTTCCGCTCTAAATGTTCTACAATGGCTGTACACGTTTCGGCAGTTGTGCCGGCTGGTAAAGTAATAAGTGTGCGACGAACAAATTCTTCACTATCAACATCCAATGTAATACAGCTGGCGATGCTGCTATATTTGGCAATGATTTTTGAAATGGCTGCTAAGTCGCCTTGTTGACCAACTGAAGCAATTGTTAAAACGTAGCTCCCTTGTTTTACATTCCAAGATTGCGCTAAAATATTTAATAAGGTGCTGTGTGTTAAAATGCCGTAAAAATAATTATTTTCATCTAGAACAGCAATGTAAGGTAGTTCTTTAATAGTAAAAAATACCTTGAAAAATGAAGTGTTGACATAAATAAATTTTGTGGCATTTTTTAACAAATAGGTAACAGGTAAACTCATATCGCCACCGTTTGCTTTGTGGCGGTAAATATGCATTTTATAGATATTTCCTCGGAAAATTTTTCCAGATTCGTCTAAAATTGGGACACAACGGTAACCTGAGTCTTCTAAAATAGAAAGAGCTTCTTCTAGAGTACAAGATTCATTGACGGTTGTTAAATTATCTTTTTTAATAACTACAGATTTTAATAACATAAACAGGCCTCCTAAGGGTTCATTTTTAATAAATTTATCATATCATAACTTAGCAGAAAACAATAGCTGAGACCTCAGAATAAAAGCAATTTTGTTAAAATAAATAGAAAATAAAGAAAAATCAGATATTTTATAAAAGAAATCAAGCACGTATTCGCGATAATGGTAAAAAAATACGTAAGAATCGGCACAGCGCTTCTTTAAAAAGTAAATTAAACTTTGACAACTTTTTCGAATAATGGTACTGTTAAGAAGTAAATTTGTGAATAGAGGAGGTCGAAGAACATGGCAACAAAGAAAGCAGCTCTTGCTTGTTCCGTTTGTGGCTCTCGCAACTATTCTAAATCCGTTAGTGAAGGTAAACGTGGCGAACGCTTAGAAATCAATAAATTCTGTAAATATTGTAATCAATACACGTTACATAAAGAAACGAAATAGATTTAGAGGAGGGTATCAACATGAAATTTTTCCGCAGCGTTGCTGATGAGATGAAGCAAGTAACTTGGCCAACAAAAAAACAATTGCGTAAAGATACATTAGTTGTAATTGAAACATCTATTTTATTTGCAGCATTGTTCTTTATCATGGATACTGTTATCCAAACGGCATTTGGCTGGATTTTGAAATAATTAATTCTAGTATTTCCCGACGAGGGGTGCTATAATAGTATTCGAGAAAAAGCTTCGGGAAACTGAGCTTTTTTTATTTGCTCGAAAAAAATAAACTAAAACATTTAAAGGAGCCGAATCAGTAATGGAAACTTTTGAAAGAAATTGGTACGTATTGCACACCTATTCAGGCTATGAAAATAAAGTAAAAGCAAACATTGAATCACGTGCACAAAGCATGGGGATGGGCGATTATATTTTTCGTGTCGTTGTACCAGAAGAAACAGAAAAAGAAGTCAAAAATGGTAAAGAAAAAGAAATCGTTCATAAAACTTTCCCTGGTTATGTGTTAGTGGAAATGATTATGACCGATGATTCTTGGTATATTGTTCGTAACACGCCAGGCGTAACTGGTTTTGTAGGCTCACATGGTGCCGGTAGTAAACCCGCTCCTTTATTACAAGAAGAAATTAACCACATTTTACGTTCAATTGGCATGAGCACCCGTCAATCAGACTTAGAAGTAGCGCTAGGCGATACAGTGAAAATTATCGAAGGTGCCTTTTCTGGTCTTGAAGGTGTTGTGACAGAAATCGATGAAGAAAAACAAAAATTAAAAGTAAACATCGATATGTTTGGTCGTGAAACAAGTACAGAATTAGACTTTGAACAAGTCGATAACATTGATTAATAAACAAGCTGACAAACTATTGTTCAGCTGATTGATACAGATTGTAGGGTCTGGAAAAGCAGTCAACTGACTTCTTTTCCAAGCCCTTTTTTAGTTCATCGCAGAAAGGAATGAAAAAAATGAAACATGCCCAAAAATATCGTTATTTTTCTTTGCTAATGGGTCTTGTTCTATTATTAAGTGCTTGCCAAATTGGGGCAACCACGAAGAATGACAATCAAGCCGCCACAAAAGAAGCAACTGTTGAGTTAAACCGCACAACAACACCAACACTTTTTTTTCATGGTTACGCAGGAACTAAAAATTCGTTTGGCTCGTTACTGCATCGCTTGGAGAAACAAGGTGCCACAACTCAAGAATTAGTGCTACTCGTTAAACCTGATGGGACCGTGGTTAAAGAGCGAGGAGCTTTAAGTGGCAAAGCGACGAATCCCAGTGTTCAAGTTCTATTTGAAGATAATAAAAACAATGAATGGAATCAAACAGAATGGATAAAAAACACATTACTCTATTTACAAAAAAATTATCAAGTGAACAAAGCCAATATTGTCGGGCACTCTATGGGCGGTGTTAGTGGCTTACGTTATTTAGGAACCTATGGGCAAGACGCATCGTTACCTAAAATTGAAAAATTCGTCAGCATTGGAGCACCCTTCAATGATTTTATTAATACGAGTCAACAGCAAACCATCGAAACGGAACTAGAAAACGGCCCCACAGAAAAAAGTAGCCGCTATTTGGATTATCAAGAGATGATTAATGTTGTTCCAGAAAAACTGCCCATTTTATTAATTGGTGGTCAATTAAGTGCAACAGATTTAAGTGATGGAACGGTGCCGTTATCTAGTGCCTTAGCAGTCAACGCCTTGCTAAGACAGCGAGGAACTCAAGTCACTAGCCAGATTATTAAAGGAGAAAATGCACAACATAGTCAATTACATGAAAATCCTGAAGTAGATCAATTGCTAATCGAATTTCTATGGCCGAGTAAAAAATAGCAAAAAGGCACATGTTCCATAAAAAAAGGAACATGTGCCTTTTTCTATACTTTGGCTAGCAAAATAGCTTTTTTCAGCTATAATAAATAAAATTATTTATTTTTAGGAGATATTGGAATGGAGTCCTCATGATTTAAATAAGCACAAATCAAGGCTTCAAAGGTGATTAATGTTTGGCCAAAAAACATTTGTGGCTGAGCGACACTTGTTGAAAACGGGCTGTAAGAGTCAGTTGAAAAAACGAGATCTGCCAGTCGACCAAGAGTTGAATTTTTGGCGCCAACAAAAGAAATGATAGGATGTTTTTTCTCTTTCGCAAGCAGAGCTGTTTCTTTTAAGTATTTTTCTTCACCAGAATGTGAAAGGATGATAAAAAGAAAATTCTGATTATTTTGACTATTTATCGAATGAGTATGGGCTGTTGTGATGCTGGGGATGCCATGAAAATTGAAAACTTCACTAATGTAAGCCGCCAAATGTCGTGAAAAGTCATGACCTAAAATAACAAATAAATGACTCTTGTGTTTGGCAAGCAGTCGACAAAACTCGTTGGTTGTTTCAAATGAAGGTGCTGTTTCAAAAGGGATTGGCTGAGAAAAATGGGCTTCTTTTAATTTGTAAATAAGTTCATTATAACCTGATAAATTTAATTTTTTGGCTAAACGAATGATGGAACTAGGCGAAGAAAAGCAGTGTTTGGCAACTTCTCGAATACTCAAATCGGCCGCGTTCGTACTTTGTTGATCCAAATAATACAAAATCTGACTTTCTGTTTTCGTTAAATGATACGTTTCTTTTAAGTAATCTAAGTTCATGAGCAAACCTCCTTTATCAGATTATAAATAATTTTGTGGGAAAAAGGTATCAAAAAATAAAAAAATGAGGTGTTTTTATGAAAAGGGCAACAAAGCAAAGGCTGTCTTTGGCAGCAATCATGGTTTTACTTCTCTCGGGCTGTGGAAGTGTTGGGAAAGAAACCAAAAAGCAAGAACAACAGGTATTACGGGTCGGGATTGATTCGGAATTATCAACGGCAGACGTGTCGTTGGCAATGGATAATACCGCAGCAGATGTAATGAGTCAAGTAGGAGAGGGCCTTTTCTCCTTTGACGAAAAAGGAGAAGCTAAACCAGCATTGGCAACTGAAAAAGTACAGCCCTCTAATGATGGTTTAAGCTATACTTTTACGATTCGAAAAGATGCAAAATGGAGTAACGGCGAGCCAATCACAGCCAATGATTTTGAATACTCTTGGAAGCGCACAGTGGACCCAAAAACAGCTTCCCCGCAAGCTTATTACTTTGAAGGGCTAAAAAATTATCGTGCTATTGTTGACGGTGGCAAATCTAAAGAAGAGTTAGGGGTAACAGCCATTGATGACCATACCTTGGAAGTAGAGCTAAGCTATCCTATGAGTTATTTTCAACAATTATTGGCGGTACCAGCTTTTTATCCTTTAAATGAAGCATTTGTCGAAAAAACGGGCAAAAACTATGGTACATCAGCTGAGTCAACACTTTACAATGGCGCCTTCACATTAGAAGGTTGGGATGGCACGAATAATACTTGGTCCTATGTGAAGAATAAAAATTATTGGGATCAAGCGAATGTTTCGCTAGATAAGGTGGATGTCCAAGTCGTTAAAGAAGTCAATACTGGGAAAAATCTTTTCGAAGGGAAAGAATTAGATGTTGTAAAAATTTCTGGAGAAATTGTTGCACAAGAACAAGGCAATGCAGCTTTGAAAATTCGTGAAATTCCTGGAACGTATTATATCCAATTAAATACGCAAAAAGATCTTTTGGCAAATAAGAATGCACGTCGAGCGATAGCATTATCATTGAATTCTGAACGTTTAGCTAAAAATGTTTTAAATGATGGCTCAAAAAAAGCACTTGGCTTCGTGCCAACAGGTTTCACTAATCAAGAAACGCAAAAAGATTTTGCAGAGGAATTAGGAGATTTAAATCCTAGTGAACCAGAAAAAGCGAAAGAGTTATGGCAAACGGCTAAAAAAGAATTAGGAATTGAAAAAGCGGAGCTAACGATTTTAAGTTCGGATACAGAAAATGCTAAAAAAATCAGTGAGTATGTTCAAGGAGCTTTAGCAGATAATTTAGAAAATTTAACAGTCAATGTTTCGCCAGTTCCTTTTAATAATCGTTTAGAAAAAAGTCGCAGCGGAGATTTCGACATTGTGGTTGGTGGCTGGACGCCAGTATATGCTGATCCAATCGACTTCTTAAACCTATTGCAATCAAAAAATTCCAATAATTTTGGTAAATGGTCTAATAAGACCTTTGATCAGTTGCTTCAAGAAGCAAACGTAACTTATGCAAATAAATATGAAGAACGTTGGAAAACATTACAAAAAGCGGATCAATTGGTTGCGGAAGAAGCACCCCTAGTTCCTCTTTATCAATTAACAGAAGCACGCTTAGTGGCCGATTCTGTCCAAAATTTAGTCTATGGTCCATTAGGTTCAGGCTATTACAAATCAGTCTCTATCAGTGACAAGTAAAGGTTGGGAAAAAATGAAAAAAAGTCAAGCTGTTCAATTAATTCAGGAACTTTCAAATGCTAATGGTGTTTCAGGCTTTGAAACAGAAGTCGTTAGAATCCTTCAACACGCAACTGCAGATTTTACTATTCAACGGCTAGATGCCATTAAAAATTTATATCTTGAGAAGAAAAATAATCTAAGTGAAGGTCCAGTTGTGCTTTTTGATGCCCATAGTGACGAAGTGGGTTTTATGATTCAAGCAATTAAAGAAAACGGCTTGTTGCGTTTTCTTCCGTTAGGTGGCTGGGTCCCTAATACGATTTCTGCACAAAAAGTTCGGATTCGTAACCGGGAAGGCACCTATCTGCCAGGCGTAGTTACTAGTCGACCCCCTCATTTTATGACACCAGAGGAACGTCAGCGGCCGTTAACCATTGCTGATTTGACGATCGACATTGGTGCTACTTCAAAAGAAGAAGTAATTGAAACGTACAAAATCGATCTTGGTGCACCGGTCATTCCAGATGTGACGTGCTGTTACAACGAACAGACAGATCTTTTTTTAGGAAAAGCTTTTGATTGTCGCATTGGCTGTGCTTGCTTAGTGGATGTCATGGAGGAGTTGAAAGAAGAGACGCTTCCATTCAAGTTAGTTGCGACAGTAACTGCACAAGAAGAAGTTGGCGAAAGAGGAGCACTTATTGCCGCAAAGCAAGTCAATCCTGATTTAGCTATTGTTTTCGAAGGCTGCCCGGCTGATGATACGGCAGAAACGCCAGAGATGATTCAATCAGCAATGGGAAAAGGACCGATGTTACGTTATTTTGATGTTTCTATGATTACGAATCCGGAATTTCAAGAGTATGCACTAGAGATTGCTAAAATACACAAAATTCCTGTTCAAGTTTCTGTTCGAAGTGGTGGTGGAACCAATGGCATGGCGATTACACAAGTTCAAGGAGCCCCGACGATTGTTGTAGGAATTCCTGTCCGTTACGCTCACACACCCCATTGCTATGTAGATTTTCAAGATTACCAAGCGGCGAAAGAATTAGTCATTCAATTAATCAAAAATTTAGACGCCGACAAAATTCAAGCACTGGTTCAGCCATTGTCAAAGGAGTGGAACAAATGAAGATTTATGTGTCATGCGATATTGAAGGATTAGCAGGTATTGCGACATTTGATATGGAAAAAGAAGACACCGTTTTATTCCGAGAATTATATCACCAACATGTGGCTTGGTTGATTGAAGGGATTCAAAAGAGTACCAAAAATGAACAAATTACAGAAATTACTATTGCCGATTCGCATAGCCGTGGATTGAATTTAGCTTATGCGCGCTTGGCAGAAATGGATGAACGAATTTCCTTAGTGAGCGGCTTTCCTCGCATGGATTATATGATGAGTGGCTTGGATAGTAGCTATGATGTGGTCTTTTTCTTAGGTTATCATGCCGGTATTGGTAAACAAAAAGGGAATATGGATCATGGGTATAGCGCTAGTGTTGCTTATGATTTAAAAATAAACGACTTAGCGATGAATGAAACGACAATTAATGCAGCTTACGCTAGCGAATTAGGTGTCCCTGTTGGTTTAATTATCGGTGAATCAGGCTTAGAGGAACAACTTTTTCAAGAAAAAATGATGCCCGAAGTCCCCTTTGTTTCCACCAAAGAATCTCTGGGACGTTATGCAATCAAAAATAGACCCATGCAACAAGTTCGGGAAGCTATCGTAGCAACTACAAGTCAGGTGTTAACTTCCTTTGCGTTGTCTGAATTACCCCGATATGCCTTGCAAACACCTGCAACTGTAAAATTGCAATGTGTGACGACAGCACAAGCAGATCGCATTGAAATGTTACCAATGATTAAACGCATTGATGGTAGAACCGTTTCATTTGTGGGTGAAACGATGAAAGATGTCATGAATGGAATTGTCGCTGTGGTTGGTTTAGGCGGAACAAGTGATTAAAGAAGAAGCTTACGGAAAAAACGAATGGACGTTTTTTTCTGTAAGCTTCTTGCTATAGTTATTTCTATTTTTGTTTCTCTAGAATTTCTTTGCTTAAACGTTGTGCAGTTGGTGTCACCGCAAGACCGCCTTCAGCGGTTTCCTTGAAAATTTGTGGCATTTGGCGACCCACTTGGTACATTGCGTGGATGACTTCATCTGGTGGAATGACACTTCGAATCCCCGCTAAAGCCATGTCAGCTGAGATGAAGGCTTGAGAAGAACCTAATGCATTTCGCTTCACGCAAGGGACTTCAACAAGTCCCGCAACAGGATCACAAATGAGACCCATCATATTTTTTATCGTAATGGCTACAGCTTGAGCAGATTGATCAGGCGTACCGCCAGAAGCCGCAACTAAAGCGGCACTTGCCATTGCACTAGCAGAACCGACTTCAGCTTGACAACCACCTTCGGCACCACTGATTGAGGCATTATTGGCAATCACTAAGCCAAAAGCCCCAGCGGTAAATAGAAAATCCAATTGTTGCTGATGCGTTAACTTTAAGCGGTCAATAACTGCCAACAAGACGCCAGAAACTACTCCGGCACTGCCTGCGGTTGGTGTAGCACAAATCAAGCCCATTTTTGCATTAACTTCATTAACAGCAATCGCATTTCGCACGGCTTGTAAAATGGTCTCACCGCTTAAAAAGTTGCCTGAATGTATGTAATCATTTAAGCGGGTTGCATCGCCACCAGTTAGCCCTGTTACTGAGGTAACACCAGCGATTCCTTCAGCGACGGATTGTTTCATAACGGCTAGATTTTTTTCCATTGTTTCAATAATTCGTTCACGAGAATACCCGCCATGAGCCATTTCTGTTGCAATCATTAATTCGCTCACAGAAGGGTAATCTTTCGCTTGAGCTACCAAATCTTCAATTGAATAAAACATCGTATTACTCCTTTACGTTCATTTAGTCAAAATAGTTAACGCTATATATATGAGGGATTTCAGCTAATTGCATGACAATGTCACCGACTTCGGCTTGATCAACTTCAATAATCATAATCGCTTTTTCCCCTTTAGATTCTCGGGTAACGGTCATTGTACTAATATTGATATCGCTAGCTGAAAGGATGTTGGTCACCTTAGCAATCATGCCAGGAACATCTTGATGAACAACGATAAATGTTGGCGTGCCCATACTTAAAGACAATTTGAAGCCATTTAATTCAGAAATTTGAATGTTTCCACCACCAATTGAAATTCCTGTCACAGATAGTTTTCGGTCGCCAGAAGAAACCACAATTTTAACGGAATTAGGGTGGTCTGCTTTTTCACTTTTAGGAATAAAACAAACTTCCATTCCTTGTTCATAAGCAATTTCCAAAGAATTGGCTAATTGCTCATCATCTGGTTCCATACCTAAAAGGCCGCCAACTAAGGCGATATCTGTTCCGTGACCACGATAAGTTTTGGCAAAAGACTCATATAAATAAATGTCAACGCTATCAGGTTGCTGTCCAAAAATACTGCGAACCACTTTTCCAATTCTTGCCGCTCCAGCTGTATGAGAACTGCTTGGACCAATCATAACAGGTCCGATAATATCAAAAACACTATTAAAGCGTAACTCTTCCATTTCAGCACCTTCTTCATTAGAATATGTTTTCATTGGAAGTCTAACACAAAAAATGGCGGGGAACTAGGCAATCGCTTGTGTTTTAGCGAATAATTTAAATTTTTATCAGAATGAAAGCAAGGGGCCTTCGTTGACAAATCAGTGAAGAGATGCTAAATTCTAGATAATAAAAGACGAAAAGAGGGATTCGTGCGTTGAAAATTTAAGTTAATTTTTTAGAGAAACTGTATAACTTTGCCTGAATATAACGGGTGGAGTGTGCGGATTTTCGGAAATTAGCTTAAAGAATTCAACCACGGGTCTTTTTGTATACCTTGGATTGATGCCGCTGATTTCCGTAAAGCTGCATCAATTTTGCTTTATGGAGGTATATTTATGTCGAAAATTGAACTAAAACAACTATCTTTTGCCTATGATAATCAAGAAGCGTTGCTTTTTGATCAGGCAAATATCACGATGGATACCAATTGGAAATTAGGATTGATTGGCCGCAATGGCCGTGGGAAAACAACCTTATTAAGATTGTTACAAAAGCAGTTGGATTACCAAGGAGAGATTCTTCATCAAGTCGATTTCGTCTATTTTCCACAAAAAGTTGCAGAAGAACAACAGCTCACTTATTATGTCTTACAAGAGGTGACTTCTTTTGAACAGTGGGAATTAGAACGAGAATTAACGCTTTTAAACGTTGATCCTGAAGTTTTATGGCGGCCCTTTTCTTCTTTATCAGGCGGCGAAAAGACGAAAGTTTTATTAGGTCTTCTTTTTATTGAAGAAAATGCCTTTCCTTTAATTGACGAGCCAACAAATCATTTAGATCTAGCTGGCAGACAACAAGTGGCTGAATATTTGAAGAAAAAGAAACATGGATTTATTTTAGTCAGCCACGATCGGGCATTTGTTGATGAAGTGGTTGATCATATTTTGGCGATTGAAAAAAGTCAATTGACACTGTATCAAGGGAATTTTTCTATTTATGAAGAGCAAAAAAAATTAAGAGATGCTTTTGAACTAGCAGAAAATGAAAAAATCAAAAAAGAAGTCAATCGCTTGAAAGAAACCGCTCGTAAAAAAGCGGAATGGTCGATGAACCGTGAAGGTGATAAGTACGGCAATGCTAAAGAAAAAGGAAGCGGGGCGATTTTTGATACAGGAGCCATTGGTGCCCGGGCAGCGCGCGTAATGAAGCGCTCGAAACACATTCAACAACGTGCCGAAACACAATTAGCAGAAAAAGAAAAACTATTAAAAGATCTTGAGTATATTGATCCTTTGTCAATGGATTATCAGCCAACGCATCACAAAACATTATTGACGGTGGAAGAGCTTCGTCTAGGCTACGAGAAAAATTGGCTATTTACGCCAATTTCTTTTTCAATAAACGCGGGAGAAATTGTCGGAATAACAGGAAAAAATGGCTCAGGAAAATCGAGCTTGATTCAGTATTTGTTGGGGGATTTTTCTGGAGATTCAGAAGGAGAAGCCACTTTGGCTCACCAATTAACCATTTCTTATGTGCGCCAAGATTATGAAGACAATCAAGGAACTTTATCCGAATTTGCAGAGAAAAATCAGTTAGATTACACCCAATTTTTAAATAACTTACGAAAACTTGGGATGGAGCGCGCCGTTTTCACTAATCGAATTGAACAAATGAGTATGGGGCAACGGAAAAAAGTCGAAGTAGCCAAATCATTGTCTCAATCAGCTGAACTTTATATTTGGGATGAACCCCTTAATTACTTGGATGTGTTTAATCATCAACAATTAGAAGCGCTAATCTTATCTGTGAGGCCTGCAATGCTAGTGATTGAGCATGATGCGCATTTCATGAAGAAAATAACGGATAAAAAAATTGTCTTGAAATCATAAAAACATCTTGAAAAAGTAAAGGGAATCCTGTATAGTAATAGGGTATGTTTTAAATGTACGTTGAGTGGGAGGGGAAATCTCAACCCCATTAACCACGCACGAGAACTTAAGGAGGTATTTTCGTGGCTAAAAAAGTAGAAAAAATCGTTAAATTACAAATTCCTGCGGGGAAAGCAACACCAGCTCCACCAGTAGGTCCAGCGTTAGGTCAAGCAGGTATCAACATCATGGGATTCACTAAAGAATTCAATGCTCGTACAGCTGACCAAGCAGGCTTGATTATTCCAGTAGTAATCTCTGTATATGAAGATCGTTCATTTACATTCATTACTAAAACACCACCTGCTGCAGTCTTATTGAAAAAAGCTGCAAAAATCGAAAAAGGTTCAGGTGAACCAAACAAAACTAAAGTTGCAACAGTTTCAAGCGATCAAGTGAAAGAAATCGCTGAACTTAAAATGGCAGACCTAAACGCCGCTGACGTTGAAGCAGCAATGCGCATGGTTGCAGGAACTGCACGAAGCATGGGTATCATCGTAGAATAATTTTTATTCCACACTTACTCAAAGAAGTAGCTTCTCAGTTCGTTTCATATTTAAAGATATGAAAGACGTGGGAGGTACAACCGTTATAACCACAATCAAGGAGGAAACAAAATGGCTAAAAAGAGCAAAAAAATGCAAGAAGCATTGAAAAAAGTTGATGCTACAAAAGCTTACTCAGTTGAAGAAGCAGTAGCTTTAGCAAAAGATACAAACATCGCGAAATTTGACGCAACAGTTGAAGTTGCTTACAAATTGAACGTTGACCCTAAAAAAGCAGACCAACAAATCCGTGGAGCAGTTGTGCTTCCAAACGGAACTGGTAAAACACAAACTGTTTTAGTATTCGCTAAAGGCGAAAAAGCTAAAGAAGCTGAAGCTGCTGGTGCAGATTTCGTAGGCGACGACGACATGGTTGCAAAAATCCAAGGTGGATGGTTCGACTTTGACGTAGTTGTTGCGACTCCTGACATGATGGCTACAGTTGGTAAATTAGGCCGTGTCTTAGGACCAAAAGGTTTAATGCCAAACCCTAAAACTGGTACTGTAACAATGGACGTTACAAAAGCTGTTGAAGAAGTTAAAGCTGGTAAAGTAACTTACCGCGTTGACAAAGCTGGTAACATCCACGTACCAATCGGTAAAGTTTCATTTGATAACGAAAAATTGGTTGAAAACTTCAATACAATTAACGACGTATTATTAAAAGCTAAACCATCAACTGCTAAAGGTCAATATATCAAAAACATTTCAGTAACAACAACATTTGGACCTGGAATCCACGTTGACCAAGCTTCTTTCTAATTTGAAAGAAAATAATTAAAAAATTCTTGACTCACTCACTTACCCTATGGTAAAGTGAGTGAGGTTAATAATTAACTGTACCGAAGACAGTAGGTGACGCAAGTCTTAATTTCCTACCGAGGACAATTGTTGAGTTATATACAATTCGGTCCCTCTATGTCTACGGTGGCATGGAGTTTTGTTGTTTTACACGACTTTTTGAAAAAAAGCCGATGTAAAACAATACTTGGCGAACGAAGTGAGCGAAGTTTCATTTGATTCTTCTACTTTACATATCGTAAACCAAGTCCAACTCCACCATCAAAATCAGGAGGTGAAATAAATGAGTGAAGCAGCAATCGCTAAAAAAGAAACCCTAGTTCAAGCAGCCGCTGAGAAATTTGAATCAGCAGCATCAGTTGTAATCGTGGACTACCGTGGTTTAACAGTTGAAGAAGTCACTAACTTACGTAAACAATTACGTGATGCAGGCGTAGAAATGAAAGTCATCAAAAACTCAATCCTTTCTCGTGCAGCTAAAAAAGTTGGTTTAGACGGCTTAGACGAAGTCTTTACAGGCCCAACTGCTGTCGCATTCAGCAACGACGATGTAGTAGCACCAGCTAAAATCATCGACGAATTTGCTAAAGATGCAAAAGCATTAGAAATCAAAGGTGGCGTCATCGAAGGAAAAGTTTCTTCAGTGGAACAAATTACTGCGTTGGCAAAACTACCAAACCGCGAAGGTTTACTATCTATGCTATTATCTGTATTACAAGCGCCAGTCCGCAACGTGGCTTACGCTGTCAAAGCAGTGGCAGAGAAAAACGAAGAAGTTGCTTAATTGCAGTCTAATTCAAACAAATAAAAAACAAACAATTTTAATTTAAATGGAGGAAATTCAAAATGGCATTAAACATTGAAAACATCGTTGCTGAGTTAGAAACAGCAACTATCTTAGAACTAAGCGAATTAGTTAAAGCTATCGAAGAAAAATTTGACGTATCAGCAGCAGCTCCTGTAGCAGTAGCTGGACCAGCAGCAGGTGGAGCAGCAGAAGAACAAACTGAATTCACTGTTGAATTAACAGCAGCTGGCGATCAAAAAGTTAAAGTTATCAAAGCAGTTCGTGAAGCAACTGGCTTAGGCTTGAAAGAAGCTAAAGCTGTAGTTGATGGCGCTCCTGCACCAGTTAAAGAAGCTGTTTCTAAAGAAGAAGCAGAAGCTTTAAAAGCTGCTTTAGAAGAAGTTGGCGCTTCAGTAACAGTAAAATAATTCATTCAACTTTTGAATGTTCGAGAACCCTTGTGTTACAAGGGTTCTTTTTTTATAGCAAACGGTAGTTGTCTTTTGCTAAAACAACTACCGCTAGTAAAATATCTATAAAATTTAATTGTCTACTTTGACAAATTAACAACAATACAATCATCTACCACTTTCTCTCCAATATTGTTTATTTGCTAAAACTTGTAAATTATTTATTGGTTTTGATTAATCTATATATCACACTCCCACCTATAATAAAACCCTAATTAATTATTAAATAAATTGTTTTTTCTTTAACTACAGATAAGCAACAATTTATTTTAAGTCAAAAACTGTTGACGATATTGTCGAGGTGTCATCTCTTTTTTCTGGAAGAAAAATTTTGAAAAATAAGAAGGTGAAGAAAAACCTGCTTCAAAACTGATTTCCGTGATGGTTAAGGAACTTTTTCTTAATAGAGAACAGGCTTTTTGCAATTTTAAGTTTTGTACATAAATACTAGGATTTGTTTGTTCATAACGCTGAAACAGCTTAAATAAATAGCTACGATCAATGTTATATTCAGAAGCTAATTGACTAATTGAAAGATTGTTTGAAAAATTTTCGTGAATAGCCATTTTAATTTGGTTAAATAATTGTTGGCTTTGGTTTTCGTGCTGTGTAACGGAATGATGCTCTAGATAATTCAACAATTGAAAGCTTTCACTTAAACTGCCAAAATGATTATGTTTCTTCGCTTCTTGGTAAATATTTTTAAATAAACTTTCTAATTTCTTATCAACAGTTCCTTTTAAAATACAATTTTCGGTAGTCAGGCCTATTTTTTCTAAATACTGAGACGAAAGATCTCCAACAAAACCGACCCAATGATAGGTCCAAGGATTTTGCCGATTAGGATAATAAATATTGCGACAATTGGCTGGAATCATAAACAAATCGCCAGCGGTAATGTGTTGTTTTTCCATAAAGGGTGTTGAAAAATAACCTTCACCATCGCTACAATAATGCAAAACCCAATAATTAATGGGGGCAAACTCAGTTGGTTTTGTCGGGCGGCATTTTTCATAGCCAGCTTCATAAAGATGAAATTCTTGGCTAATAAGTTGATCATTAATCAGGATGCTGACATTATTTGTAAAAACATTTTGCATGCTATCACCTCTTTATAAGAGTATGTAAAGGCTTTCTAAAAGTCAACATCTTTACAAGAAATAGGCAACATTTTTTATTTTTAAAAAACTGTAAGCGTTTTACAATGTGTGAGTACTAATTAATTTGATAAAGAGAGGATGTAGTAAAATGGCAACACATTCACGGGAACGATTAGGTTCTGTCGCATTGATGCTCATGACTTTTTCAGCGGTTTTTGCCTTTCCCAGCATTGTTAACAACAGTATTCAGATTGGCCTAGCAACTATTCCAGGCTATTTATTCGGCTCTATTTTTTACTTTTTACCATTTATTCTAATGATTGCAGAATTTGCTTCTGCTAATTCTGAGAATGAGTCAGGTGTTCACAGTTGGTTGGAATCTGTGTTAGGACCTAAATGGGCATTTTTAGGCGCTTGGTCATATTTCTTTGTCAACTTGTTTTTCTTCTGTTCATTACTACCGAATACATTGATTTATGGTTCATACGCTTTTTTAGGTCAAAACGTTTTTCAAGGAAACCATAGTACTAAAATAATTGCAGTGATTTCTATCCTGTTATTTTGGTTAATGACATGGGTTTGTATTAAAGGGGTTTCGTGGATTTCGAAAGTGACTAGCTTAGCGGGTGGTGCTCGTTTATTTATGGGCGTAGCTTTTGTGGTTTTAGCCTTTGTCGTCGTGTTTGGTTTTGGCAATGAACCAGCACAAGAGTTTACCACGACGTCAATTATGCCAACTTTTAATTGGACTTTTTTCATGACGATGGCGTGGATTTTACAAGCTGTTGGCGGTGGTGAAAGTATCGGTGTATATATTAAGGATGTTAAAGGCGGCAATAAAACGTTTGTCCGCACGATGATTGGTGCAACGATTGCGGTCGGTATCATGTATATTCTTGGTGCCGTTGCTGTAGGTTTGGTAGTGCCAACGGACGTCTTAAAAGGAAATTTTTCAAATGGTATTTTTGATATCTTTAAAATTTTAGGTACGTATTTCCATATTCCCGCAGCAATGATGGTGCGCTTAGTAGGAATTATCTTATTTGTCGGAAGTCTTGGTTCTTTGGCTCTGTGGACGGCAGCACCAGTTAAAGTATTTTTCTCAGAAATTCCTGATGGGGTCTTCGGTAAGTGGCTAGTGAAAACGAACGAAGAGGGAAATCCAACCAATGCTTTGTTAGTTCAAGGAATTATTGTGACGATTTTAGTTGCCATTCCAGCATTAGGAATTGGAAATATGGATAGCTTTTTAGAAACGTTAATTAATATGACAGCTTCTACGTCATTAGTGCCTGTCTTGTTCTTGTTAATCGCCTATATTGGGCTTCGTTGGAAAAAAGAAACAATGCCGAGAAGTTTCCGCTTTGGTAATCGAACCTTTGGCTTAATTGCGGGAATTTTCTTATTAGCCATTTTTATCTTTGTATTCTTTATGTCAACTGTGCCGGATCCAAAATTAATCATGGAAGAAATCAATGGCACGTTACCGAAAGGAACCGCTAGTCCACTGGGCATGTTGGCGTATAACATTATTGGGTTAATTGTCTTTATGGGCTTTGCTTGGATTTGTTGGAAACGATATGAAACAAAAGAAAAAAATGAAGTTGGTAAAGGAGAAATGGATTATGAAGACTTGGGAAAATTATAAAGTAGATAGTATCAATCGGTTGCCTGGACGAGCACATTTTTCGAGCTTTCCTTCGAAAGAAACAGCGTTATTAAATGAAAATAAATATACACAAGCATACAAAAATTTAAACGGATGCTGGCATTTTCTCTTTTTAGAAGCGCCAGAATACAGCCCAGAAAACTTTTTTGCGACGGACTTTGATACAAGCCAAATGGATCAAATCACTGTTCCTGGAAATTGGCAAGTCCAAGGATATGGCAAAATGCATTACTCTGATTTATGGTACAATTTTCCCATTAATCCGCCGTATGTACCAACGGAAAACCCAACAGGTATTTACAAACGGACATTTGCTATAGATGAAACATTTCACGATAAAAAAATCATTTTACGTTTTTGTGGCGTAGATTCAGCTTATCATGTTTGGGTGAACGGCCATGAAGTTGGCTACAGTAAAGGTGCACGAAATGAAGCAGAATTTGACATTACGCCTTACGCTAAAATTGGTGAAACAAATGATTTAACGGTGCGAGTCTATCAATGGTCAGATGGTACGTATTTAGAGGATCAAGATATGTGGTGGTTAAGTGGTATTTTTCGTGATGTTGAATTACTCGGTGTACCAGAAAATGGGCTGGAAGATTTCTTTATTATTTCCGATTTAGATGATTCGTATCAAAATGGCCACTTGGCAATTACGGGTAAATTTTGGCAAGACAAAGGACAACAAGTTCAATTGGAGTTGATGGATCAGCAGGGAAAAACGGTTCTTAAAGAGACTGTCGCAGGAAATCAAGGTACGGTTGAATTTTCAGCAAGTTTACCGTCTGTCACTGCTTGGTCAGCTGAAAAACCATACTTGTATCAACTATTTATCACTGTTTTTTCTGAAGGGGAAGTCGTCGAAGTTATTCCGCAAAAAGTTGGTTTCAGAAATATTCATGTATCTGGTGAGACTTTCTTAGTCAATGGTGTGGCCATTAAACTAAAAGGAATGAATCGTCATGATTATAATCCGAAAAATGGTCGAGTGGTTAGTCGTAAAGAAATTGAAAAAGATATTCGTTTAATGAAACAATTTAATATTAATGCCATTCGAACCAGCCATTATCCAGCATCTGCTTATTTCTATGATTTATGCGATGAATATGGAATGTATGTGATTGATGAAACTGATTTGGAATGTCACGGCTTTGAATTAACCGGAGAATATGATTGGATTAGCAACGATCCAGAATGGGAAACGGCTTATGTTTCTCGGATGGTACGGATGATTCAACGGGATAAAAACCATCCATCAATTCTCTTTTGGTCGTTAGGAAATGAATCTGCGTTTGGTCATAACTTTATTGAAATGGCCCGTATTGCCAAAGAAATGGATCCAACACGTTTAGTTCATTATGAAGGTGATTTTGAGGCAGAGGTCACGGATGTCTATTCTACAATGTATACGTGGTTGGAACACCCAACTAGAGAATTACTGATGAATACGATTATTGAAAATTCAAAAAAACCGCATATTTTATGTGAATATTGTCATGCGATGGGGAATGGCCCTGGGAATTTAAAAGAATACCAAGAGCTATTTTATGCTCATGATAAATTACAAGGTGGCTTTATTTGGGAATGGTTTGACCATGGCATTGAATCGGTAACAGATAACGGTGAAGTTTATTATCGTTATGGCGGCGATTTCGGCGATGATCCAAGTAACAAAGATTTTTGTATTGATGGGATGTTGATGCCTGACCGTACGCCATCTCCTAGCTTGTATGAATACAAAAAAGTCATTGAACCCATTACAACTAGCGCTATTGACGTTCTGTCAGGTGAATTCTCATTATTGAGTCGGTTTGACTTTGAAAACTTGGCTATTTTTAAGCTGGTTTATACAATTACTGAAGATCAAACAGTGATTCAATCAGGGACAGTAGCAGTGCCAGCAATTGCTGCTAGAGAAGAAGGAAGACTGCACTTACCTTATCATTTAGATTTTCCTAAAAAGGCAGGAGCCGCCTATTATTTAACTCTTTCATATCAATTGAAAGAAACGACCGCCTATGCATCTGCTGGTCATGAATTAGCTACCGCACAGTTTGAATTGCCAATTGCAACACCAGGGATTGAGATCACACCAGTTGGCTCGCTAATGGCAAAGGAAATTGGCCCTCATTTATACATTGAAGGACCAAACTTTTCAATTAATTTTGATAAAGTGAAGGGCGCCTTAACGAATGTGACACGAGATGGTAAAAAATTATTGCATAAAGGGCCGAAATTTACATTTTGGCGGGCACCGATCAGTAATGATATGGAAATTATTGATGAAATGAAGAAGAAATATTTCTTACATTTAGAGCATGAAATTGTCCGTTCTTTTGAGTGGAAAAAAGTTGATGATTTTATCCAAGTCATCGTAAAAACAATTAACGGAACGACTAACAGTGCTTGGCATTATCAATGTACCTATCAGTATTTAATTGCACCAAATGGCGAAATTTTCTTCGATTTAAAAGGTAGTCCTGCTGGTAAAATTGAAAATGCGCCAGATATGTTACCACGTTTGGGTGTGACTCTCCATTTAGACAAGTCTCTATCAGAAGTAAAATATTTCGGTAAAGGGCCGAGAGAAAACTATGTAGATTCACAAGAAGCTGGTTTACTTGGCGTTTATGATGCTACAGTGGCGGAAATGTTCACTAATTATGTTGTTCCACAAGCCAATGGTAACCACATGGCGACTAAATGGTCCGCATTCACGGATGATCGCGGCCAAGGGGTAGTAGCAACAGCGGCTGATTCATATAATTTTAGTGTTTCTTATTTTGAAGAACAAGCGCTAGATGTTGCTAAGCATACCAATGAATTACAAGAAAGTGAGTATGTTGTTTTAAATATCGATTACAAACAAAACGCCCTAGGTAGCTACTCTTGTGGCCAGTGGCAATTAGAAAAATACCGGACTACGTTTGAAGAATTCCAATTGGCATTCCGCTTAACACCTTTTAATAATAAAGAGATTCAAGCAGCGGATGTCGCACATGAACGAGTAAAACGACCAACAATTTCTTAAATAAAAGCTCAGAACAGTGCACATCGGTCTCCTGTTCTGAGTTTTTTTAATGAAATTATCAGAAATTATTGCTTTTTTTTCATGGAAACAAGCAAACTATTTTGTTATCTAATAAAAGTAGTCCATAATAGTAACATAGCGAATTATTCGCTAGATAAAGCATTTAGGAGGAATTATTTTATGCATACTTTATGGGTTTTAATCGTTGGTGCTGTTATCGGTGCTATCGCTGGCGCGCTTACAAGCAAAGGTCAATCAATGGGTTGGATTGCGAATATCGTTGCCGGTTTAGTTGGTTCATTTATCGGAGAAAAAATCTTAGGTAGCTGGGGTCCTCACGTAGCAGGTATGGCAATTGTGCCATCAATTATTGGGGCAGTAATTTTAGTTGCTGTGGTTTCATTCTTCTTCGGACGAAAAAATAGCTAATTAAGTAAATAATTGTTTAATTAGTTAAAGGAGGTCGGGACAGAACCGTTTAGCTCCGAGAAATAAGAAGAAATTTCCGAAAATTGCTTTTTAATTTTTGGATAATTTCGGCTTATTTCCGAAGGAGTTGGTTCTGTTCCCGCCGTTTATCAGTTTTTGAGCGTGGAGCAAAAATCCAAAGTGATTTTTGTCCCACGCTCCTTTTTTTATTTTCTCGTTAATTTTACGACAACTTCACAACGAGCGGTTTGTGGAAACATATCAACAGATTGTAAATAGTCTACTTGATATACTTTGGCTAATTGAACTAAATCACGTGCTAACGTGGATACATTACAAGAAATATACACCATTTTCTTAGGTGGTTGTTTCAAAAGGGCCGTTAATAATTTACGATCCAAACCAGTCCGTGGGGGATCAACTACAATGGCATCAGGTTTAAAGCCTTCTTTGAACCATTTAGGTAATAAGTCTTCAGCTGTTCCAACAGCATAATGTGTGTTCGTAACACCAAGTCGTTTTGCATTGAATCTAGCATCGTCAATTGCGGCGGGAATGGTATCCATACCACGAACTTGATGCGCTTGTTTCGCTAAACTTAAGCCAATGGTCCCGACGCCACAATAAGCATCAACAACAGTTTCGTTTGGTTGTAAATCTAAGGCCTTGATTCCTTCATTATATAAAACTTCCGTTTGTTCTGGATTCAATTGGAAAAATGCTCGCGGCGATAAATCAAAGACAACGTCGTTAATGTGTTCTTCAATGCTTTCTTTGCCCCATAAGTGAAGGGTATCATCACCCATTACTAGAGAGGTTTTTTTATTTTGGACATTTTGCATAATAGAAACAACTTCTGGTAATTGTTCATTAATTGCGCGAACCATTTTTTCTTTTTGTGGAAATTTCTGCGATTGTGTAATGAACACTACTTGGACTTCGCCAGTTTGGATGCCCACTCGAACCATTAATGTTCGAAAGATACCACTATTTTTACGTTCATCATAAATTGGTAATTGAAAGTCATTCAATAAATCAACTAATGTATTCATCACCTTGGTTGTCGCAGGCTGTTGGACCAAACAGTTATCAATCGGTACTAATTGATGTGAATCAGCTTGATAGAGACCAGCTTCTACTTGGCCATCGATTTGGCGTAATTGGAATTGGGCTTTATTTCGATAATTCCAAGGATTCTCCATCCCAATTGTTTTTCGTAGTTCATAGTTTTGATAATTGGCTGGTTTAAATTTGTTAAGTGCCTGCTTTAATAAATCTTTTTTAAAGTCTAATTGTGCTTTGTAGGCTAAATGTTGTAGTTGGCAGCCGCCACATGTTTCATAGACAGGACAAGGAGGGACCACGCGATCTTTAGCAGCTTTTTTGACAGATTGAAGGGTTCCTTCAGCAAATTTGGGTGTAACATTTGTGATCGTGGCAGTCACTTCTTCTTTCGGTAGCGCCCCAGGAACGAAAATAATTAATTTTTTATAATAGCCGATACCTTCGCCATTAATTCCTAATCGTTTAATTTTTAAAGAAATTTGTTGGCCTTTTTTTACTAGTTGTTGGGTCATATTCTTTCATCCTTTAGTCATCTCACATTTTTCACTTCCTCCCATTTTAGCACATTTTTATTTATTTGGCTTCCAAGGATTCTATGGTATAGTAGAATATATGTTCTGATTTAGAGGGGCAGGAGAATAAGATGACAACAATCACACGAATTAGTAAAGATAAAGGTGAATTTTACCTACTTTGGCTATCTTCAGGCGAAAAACTGCGTGTCTCGGAAGATATTTTAGTACGGCAGCGTCTGCTAAAAGGTCAAGAGTTATCAGATACTTTAATAGAAGAAATAAAAAAAGCCAGTTCTTATGATGTCGGGTTACAAATGGCGATGAATTACTTAAGCTATCAATTACGTTCAAAGAAAGAGATTTTTACTTATTTAAAAGAGAAAGAAATTGTACCTGAAGATCGAGTAAAAATCGTTCAACGTTTAGAAGAGCTACGGTTGTTAGATGATGCAATTTTTAGTGAAAGTTACGTACGGACAGCTATGCGAACCAGTGATAAAGGACCACGAAATGTGGCACAACAATTAAAGCAAAAAGGCATTAGTGAAGAAGATATTCAGCATGGCTTGACCTTTTATACGTTAGATGAACAACTTAATGTTGCCACAGCAACTGCAGAAAAAGCCATGAAACGCTATCGAACTAAAAGTTTTAAAGATGCACTTCAGAAAACGCGTCTGCATCTGATGCAAAAGGGCTTTACAAATGAAATCATTGATCTAGCTTTGGAATCTTTAGCTTTTGAAAAGGACGAAGAACAAGAACAACAAGCGTTAAACAAGGAAGGCGAACGTTTATGGCGTGCCAATCAGCGATTTGATTTTTCTAAAAAAGTCCAAAAAGTCAAACAAAGCTTATTCCAAAAAGGGTTTGACTATGATTTGATTCAGCAATTTATTAGCGAAAAGGAAGTAGAACATGACGAATAAAGAGCCTTGGGAGGCGTGGAGTCCCGAAAAAGTTAGTTCATTCCAGGAAGATTTTTTAGCTTGGTATGAACGAGAAAAACGCAATTTACCTTGGCGAGCGAATACAGATGCATATCGTATTTGGATTTCTGAAATTATGCTACAACAAACTCGCGTAGATACAGTCATTGATTATTTTTATCGATTTATGGAATGGTTTCCGACGATTCAAGATTTAGCGGAAGCGCCAGATGATAAGTTGTTGAAAGCTTGGGAAGGGTTAGGCTACTATTCACGAGCGCGTAATTTAAAAGTGGCAGCGCAACAGATTGTTTCAGAATTTGGTGGGAAAATGCCTGACACAATCGAAGATATTCGGAGTTTAAAAGGAATCGGCCCCTATACGGCTGGTGCGATTGGCAGTATTGCCTTTAATCTCCCCGAACCAGCAATTGACGGTAACGTCATGCGGGTAGTGAGCCGTTTATTTGAAATTGATGCAGATATTGCAAAAGCGAGTAGTCGTAAAGTATTTGAAGCGGCGATGCTTAAAATCATCGATCGTGAGCGTCCAGGGGATTTTAATCAAGCCTTAATGGATCTAGGCTCAGCCGTCTGCACCCCAACTTCACCTAAGTGTGAAAGCTGTCCGCTTCAGCAATATTGTGCGGCCTATCAGGCAGATAAAATGACCGCTTATCCAGTCAAATCAAAAAAAGTTAAGCCGAAAGATGTGTATTATGTCGGCACTATTATTGAAAATAAAAAGCAAGAATTTTTATTAGAACAACGACCTGAAACCGGTTTGTTAGCCAATATGTGGCTGTTCCCGATTGAAGAAATTAGCAAAAAACAATTTCAACAATTGCAAAAACTGGCGCAACCAGCAGAAACGGAAAAACAATTAACTTTAGAGTTAGAGCCTGTAACAGAGCCTTTGGTCGCTGAAGAACCTGTCAACTTTTTTACGGACTATGAAACAGTTGTCTGGCAAAAACGTGCCTTAGGCGAAGTCGTTCATATTTTCAGTCATTTGAAATGGCATATCTTAGTCTTTTATGGCCGAAATACAGGCGAATTAGCCACACTAGAGTCGCAGCGATGGGTGGCAGCACAACAATTTTCGGACTATGTTTTTCCAAAACCACAGCAAAAAATGGTGGAATTGTTCAAAAAAGAACACAAAAATAAATAACAAAAAAGAGAGGCTTTTAAACAAACAAGCCCCTCTTTTTTGTTTCCTCTAGGTTATACCTCTATATAAATTCTGCTATGTTTAGTTTTGAAGGGGACTGGTAAGATAGACTTGTCTCTTGTCTGCTTAGAGGAGTAGTAATGATGGTGGAGACTTTTTAAGAGAGAGGAAGTACAGCCAATGAGTAGGAAGCGAAAAATCAGCTTAATTAGTTTAGTCATCATTTTGGTTTTTGTCACAGTCGGCTCAGCATACTTTGCTGTAGCGGGTAGCTATTTAAAGAAAACAATTGATAAAGGCTATGTTCCCATAAAAAATGATTATAATGAAGCGCAAAATAAAGATAGTCAATCGTTTTTGATTATGGGGCTAGACAATACAATTGAACGGAAATTAGGCACAACTAGGACTGATGCTATGATGGTGATTACCGTGAATAACAAGACGAAGAAAATAACCTATTTAAGTTTGCCACGGGATAGTTTTGTGCAAATTGATGCGAAAAATTACCAAGGGATGCAGCGAATTGAAGCCGCCTATACCTACGATGGACCAACAGCTTCTGTTAACACAGTTGAGAAATTATTGAATATTCCAATCAATCATTACGTTGTGTTTAACTTTTTATCTTTTATTAAGTTAATTGATGCAGTTGGCGGCATAGATGTCAATGTCAAGCAGGCGTTTGATGGTGTCACCAAAGACGGGCCAGGATCCATTCATTTTGATGCAGGGAAACAGCATTTAGATGGTACGAAAGCTTTATCTTATGCTCGTGAAAGACATAGCGATAACGATATTATGCGTGGATTCCGACAACAAGAAATTATTCAAGCAGTTGAAGACAAGTTGAAATCTGGTCAATCAATCATGAAAATAATGGACATTATTGATTCGTTAAATGGAAACATTCAAACTGATGTGGATTCCAATGAATTGACTCATTTAGTCAAAGAAGGTTTGACTTGGACCAATTATGATAAACAACAGCTTTCTTTTGACTGGCGCACTTTTAGTAATGAAGGGCGCAGTATGGTTGAACTATATCCAGATAGTATTGAAAATGTCCGTCATCAATTACGTGTGTCTTTAAATTTAGAAAAGCCAGATGAACGAGATCAAGACGGCTATGTCTTCCATACGAACGGTGAATTTTTATATCAAAGTGATTATACCGTTCAAGATGAAGCAGCTGAGGAAAACGAAATGACTTCCATCAACGGAAATACGTATATTGGTGTTCCTGGCAATACACAGACCGGCCCGTTGCCATCAGTTAAAACGGAAAATGGCTTTATAAAATAATTTATTTTCCAAGTGTAGAAAATCCGAACATAACAGATTGAATAATCCGCTTACTTATTATTCTTTTAAGGAAAAAACGAAGGATTTTAGCAAGGAAACAGCGTATCATTTGATATAAACCCAACATTCCCTTTATAATGAAAGTAACAAGCAAATTTTTGTTACTTAGAAGGGGAAGGGAGCAAGGAGTTATGTTTAGTTATACAGATACCATTTTGTCAATTATGCAAAGAATTGAAGTATACAACGAAATTTTCAAAGCCATCTCTAAAGAAGTTCAAGAATACGGTTGTAATCAGGCTGCACATCGGAGAGGCCGTGACACTTATATGTTTTGCCGAAATAATGTGAATCGTTTTTTTACAGAAGAAATGATGTTTCGTAAAAATTTAGAGCCGTATTATGATAAAGAAGCAACGAAAATCTTGCTAGAAGGATTAGATACGTATAAAGAAGGAGTATTTTTCTGGTTAGAGGCATTAAGTGAATCTTGCCAAGTGACAGATGAATTGAAATATCAATTAGGAATCCGCCAAAAAGAATCCTCTTATTTATTAATTAATCAAGCTTGTAAAGAAGCCTGTGAGGGCATTCAAAGCGCTCATAGTGTTCATAAGATGTAAAAAGTTAGGGATAGCTGTCAATCTGGCAGTTATCCCTAACTTTTTTATTTCAATATCATCTGATAAGCATAACGTTCGCCATCGTTAACATCTAAAATCACGTCACCTTGATAAACAAAGCCAGCTTTTTTAATCAGGTGCTGCATGGCGAAATTTTGTGGATGTGTATCGATTCGAATATCAGTAGCACCTTGCAAACGAGCGGCTGTAACCAGTGAGCGCAAAAGCACCAAAGCCAGTCCTTGACCTTGAAAGGAACTTTTTAGAGCAACACGATGAATTGCCGTATACGTAGTTTGAGAATGAGGTTGCCAAGAACCATTAAAAATCGCTTCATAAGCAGGATCAATCTCCGAATATAAAACACCAACGCCTGCCAAGGCATCCTCAACCATTAAAATATAGCAAGTTTGCTGGTCGATATCTTTTGCTAAAATTTCTTGATTCGGGCCATCGCCGTTTTGCCATTGGGGAATGCCACTTTTTTGTAAGGTGCGGCGTCCATCTTCAATGATAGCAAGGATGTCAGGCAAATCAGAAGGTTCTGCTTTTCTTAAGTAAACAGTCAAAAAATATTCCCTCCTCTTAGAAACCTGTTGTTGTTTTCAATTGGTAAATTTTTGAAGGGCGGCCAATGCCAACGGGACGTTCACCTAACTCTTCAAAATATTGTGTCATGGCTTTTTTAAAATTTGAATGGTCAATGCTGCGATAATCAACGCCGAGGAACTTCGCAAAAACTTTACGGGCTTCCGTAATGGTGAAATCTTTTCCTAAGACTTGAAGCACTTGCGGTTCATGTTCCATTTTATCAACAACACGATTAAACGCCTTAATTATAATTTCACTATGGTCGAAGGCTAATGTATCTTTACCAAGAGAGGACGCTGTTTTCAAGTCTAAAGTAATTTCCACATCTTCATGAGATAACGTGATGTGTTGACCATGCCGTTCAAGATTGAACCAGTGGACTTCTTTGGCATCGTCGCCAGCAATTAAAGGTTCTTCACCAATAAAGGCTAAATAGCTGACTGTCACGACCCAGCCACGAGGATCTCGATCTGGGCGACTAAAGCTGTGTAATTGTTCAATATTTTCTTGAGAAATCACCACACCAGTTTCCTCTTTTGTTTCTCTTAAAACACTATCTTCAGTAGATTCGTTGCGATTAACAAAACCGCCAGGAAGCGCCCATGAGTTTCTAAAGGGGTGACCTTTACGTTGAATCAGTAAGACTTTTAATTGATCAGCTTCCTTGTTGTAACAAAGAAGAACCATATCAACGGTTAAAGAGGGTTTTTCATATTCAGGTAATTCTTGTTGATGATACCAAGTTAGAAACTCTGCTAAGCTAGCTTGGCGTTCATAATAATTTTTTTCTTCGGCTTTAGAAGCAAATTGTGGCACAATTGCTCCTCCTTTCAAAAAGAAACATGGTTTTCTTTTATTGTATCATTAAGTGGCTGAAATACAATATTCAAGCGTAAAAAGAAAAGCAAGCCTGGGACAAAAATCACTTTGGATTTTTGTCCCAGGCTTGTACTATAAGAAGTTTGTTCTAGACAGTGTTTATTGTGTTAATTCTAATAATTTATTTTTCAAATCTTCTTCCATATGGCCAAGTTCGATTTCGGCAGCTTGGCGTTTTTCTTTTCCTTCTTGTTGAATACGTAATGTTTCTTGGATAGTTTCAATTAAATCATTTTGTGTTTTTTGTAATGTTTCAATATCGACTAGGCCACGTTCGTTTTCTTTTGCTGTTTCAATTGCAGAAATTTTTAGCATTTCTGAATTTTTCTTCAGTAAGTCATTGGTGGTTTCAGAGACTTGACGTTGAGCAGTCACAGCATCTTTTTGACGGAGTAAGGTTAAGGCGATGACTACTTGGTTTTTCCATAACGGAATCGCCGTATTCACCGATGATTGAATTTTCTCAGCCAAAGCTTGGTTAGTATTTTGAATTAAACGAATTTGTGGGGCTTGTTGAATCGTAATTTGACGAGCCAAGCGTAAATCATGGGTTCTTTTTTCTAAACGGTCTAGGAATTGGTTATAATCATTAACAATTTGGACATCCATTTGATCTCCAGATTCTTCCGCTTTTTTCATGGCTTCAGGAATAATTTGCGTCCGTAGTTCTTCTGCTTTTAATTCCCCAGCGGCAATATAGATGTTTAAGGCATCAAAATAATCTTTATTTTTTTGATACAATTGATCTAACATGGCATTATCTTTTAAAAGACCATCTTTTTCATGGGTTAATTTGACAGCAATTTTGTCAATTTGCGCACCAATTTTTTGATATTTGGCGGTAATTTCGTAAACGGATTGTTTGACTTTACCTAACATTTTTTGAATAAAGTTGCCTTCGCCAGCACGTAATTCATTGGGATTGGCTTCATTTAAACGAAACATTAGATCGGTCAGTGAATCACCAACAGGACCAATGTCTTGTGCTTGAACGTGGTTTAACATCGCTTGCGAAAATTCGCCGAGTTTGATTTGGGCATTTGAACCATAGGTAATTACTGCTTGTGAATCTTGGACATCAATTTTTGAAGCTAATTCTTTTGCTTGGGCTTGACGTTCTTGTGGTAATTTATCAATTAAACGAGGAGCTGCTTGCTGTTCTTTTAACTCAGATAGTTCATTTTGTTGCGTTGGTGTTAGTTCATCCATTGATGAAAATGGATTACTTAATAAATCGTCCAATGTATTGGTTACAGATGTTGTTTCTTTGGGTTGTTGCTCAGTCATTTTTTTTCCTCCCTAATGATTATTGCTGGTCTTCGTTTACTTGAGGTGATTCCTCAGTTGCAGCTTTTTGCGACAAGCTGCTTTTAGCGATCGACATTTCGACATCTAAATCGTCTAAGTCATCGGAAACGATTTCCTCATAATCATTTTTAACTAATTTTGACAATTGGTCAATGATTTGTGCGCTTTCTTCTAATTTTTCATACGTTTGTTTGTTTTTTACTTCATGTTGTTCGATTTCTAAATGCTTACTTGTTAAGTCAACGATATTTGGTAAATGTGTATAGAGAAAGTGATTGGCTAAGTGTAACTTTTTAGGTTCTTTCACTAACTCTTTAAACAGAGCTTTAGAAACCTTCGTTGTATCATTACGTAAGTCAATCGCCCGTAATTTAGTTGAACGATTCATGTTTTCTTGTAATTGTATGATTTGTTTTTTGGCTGTGCTCATTGTACTTCTGAAAAAATCAATTTCTTGTGGAGATAACCCCAACTCACGATAATGGGCTTCTTTATCTTTCGTTAAGTAAGGCATTTGATCGCTCTTGTCGGCGGCATTTTTCTTTTTTCGATAGAGAACGAATACTAAAAAGCCTACCAGAATCACAAAAGCGAAGAAGCCATATTTTCTAGCGACAGCAATGATTAAGGCTCCTAAAAGAATATAGCCAATCAGTAATTTTGTATTTAATTTGTTCATTTATATAGTTCCTCCTATCTATCTAATCCTCGAAAGAGTCAGCTCTCGTTACAATAGTTATTTTAGCATACTCTGTGAGAGAAAAGACATACAGCGGAAGATGTATTTTATGATTTAGTGAAATCCTAAGAAAAAAAGTATAAAACGCAAAAAAAGACCCGTCCTAATTGGGGGTAGGACGGGAAAGGAGTTAAAAATGAAAAAGTGTTTTGTTAGGGTTGTTTGTTGGTATGCTTAAATAATACAAGGAAGTTGTGAATTTTTTATGTCTATTTTTTTTCGAAAATGTAATTTTTTTCTAAAGCAATAAATTTTTTTCTTTGAAAAGGGTTTAACTAGAGAAGAAGGGGTGCGATTTTTATCATTTTAGGGTATGATAAACAAGAAAGGTTGGTGAAAGATATGTTAAATTATGAGGACTTCGAAGAAAAAACACTTCAACGTCGAGAAATTTTTAAAGGAAAGATTATTGATGTTTTTTTGGATGACGTGGCTTTACCGACAGGCGGCACTGCTAAACGCGAATTGGTTTTTCATTCAGGCGCAGTAGCTATGATTCCGTTAACCGCAGAAGGAAAAATCGTCTTAGTTAAACAATTTAGAAAACCCTTGGAACAAGTGATTTTAGAAATTCCAGCGGGAAAAATTGATCCTGGAGAAGAAAATCAACTGGAAACGACGGCTATGCGGGAATTGGAAGAAGAAACTGGGTATCGTGCAGGTCAGCTCACCTACATAAATTCAATGTATCTGTCACCAGGATTTGCTAATGAAAAATTGGCTCTCTATTTGGCAACGGATTTGCAGAAAGTCGAAAATCCGCGTCCTCAAGATGAAGATGAAATCTTGGAACTTTACGAGCTAACAATAGCTGAAGCCAAAGCAGAAGTGGCAAAGGGCACGATTTGTGATGCCAAAACACTTTTTGCTATACAATACTGGGAATTGTATTTACTGCAGAGACAGTTTAAGGAGGACACGCAATGAGCAAAGGTCCGTTAGTCACTCGGACAGAACTTCGCAAACGCAGAGAAGCAGAAGAAAAAGAAGCAGAACGTCGTCAGCAGGAAGAACAGAAGCTGGCGGAAAAAGCGTATAAGCGAAAAGAAAAAGAAATTTCGACGTTTTATCGTAAAGAAAAGAAAAAACAAAAACCGATCAACAAGTCACGAGTAGGAGAATACTCGAAGCGTCGAGAACGGAGTACTTGGTTAAACAAGGCAATTATTATTGTAGCGATTTTATTAGCCGTTGTGGCATATATCGTTTTGAATTTATAGAAAAGAGGAATCACTATGAAAATTGGAATTATTGGAGCAATGGATCAAGAGGTCAAAATTCTAAAAGAAAAATTGACAGATACGATGTCATGGGAACGAGCAGGCGCTTTATTTGTTTCTGGTTCGTTAGGAAGACATGAGGTGATTGTGGTTCGTTCAGGAATTGGTAAAGTGGCCTCAGCTGTGACCACGACTTTATTGATTCATCAATATGGCGTAAATATGGTGATTAATACCGGTTCTGCTGGTGGTATCGGTGAAGGACTAAAAGTCGGCGATTTAGTCATTGCAGACAAATTAGCTTACTTTGATGTTGATGTCACTGGTTTTGGTTATGCCTATGGACAATTGCCTGGTGGTGTACCTTTGTATTTTGAAACAAGTGAATACTTGCGGATGGAAATTGCGAAAGCTGCTGAAAAAACTGGTTTAGCTATTCGTAAAGGATTGATTGTTACTGGAGATACTTTTGTGGATAGCGCTGAGAAAATCGCCAAAATTAAGAAAGAGTTTCCTGAAGCCTTAGCTTGCGAAATGGAAGGCGCAGCAATTGGCCAAGCGGCTTCACAGTTCAATATTCCATTCTTAGTTGTACGGGCAATGAGTGATACAGCAGATGGCGAAGCAACTCAAAGCTTTGACGAATTCATCGATGAAGCTGGGAAAAAATCAGCCGAAATGGTTATTCATTTTGTCGAGAACTTAGTTTAAAAAGAGAAAGAAACAGCCATCATTTCATCAATGAAATGATGGCTGTTTCTTTTTGCTTGTTGTCATTTAATGAAAGGTTTTTAAATACTGCTCTTTTTGTTTGCGCGTTAATTTTTTAAAGGCGGCTTCGGCTTTAGTGGCCGCGCTACGTGTTTCAAATTTCTCTGTATGAATCATTTTGACTGGCCGTCGTTTGGCTAATCGTGTATATTTTGCACCAGTTCCGCTATTATGTTCGGTTAATCGACGTTCTGGCTCAGTTGTATAGCCACCGTAAAAGGAACCATCTTGGCAAAGTAAAACATAAAAATAATGGGATTTCTTATTCTCCATACAGCATAGCCTTCATTTCTGCTTCGTATTCGTTCTTCTCATTGTATGTAAAAAGAGGTGGTAACACACGAAAACCGTCTTTTTTGCCTTGCTTAATGCCTTCAATTAGTAAAACATTGGCTTCTTTGCCTGGCTTCGGATAAACAAACCGAGCTTTTTTCGGCGCAATATTGGCGTTTTCCATGGCATGTAAAATATCCAGGAAACGATCAGGACGATGAACCATTGCGAGGCGACCATTTGTTTTTAATAAATCCGCCGACACAGTGACCACTTCTTGAAGAGACGTGTGAATTTCATGACGGGCAATCGCTAAATGCGGGTTTGGATTTTTTTGGCTAGTTGGTCGTTCTTTAAAGTATGGGGGATTACATAGTACTAAATCAACAGAATCTTTTTTGATGACCTCTGTCGCTTGTTTTAAATCACGTTCATACATCGTTACTTGTTTTTCCAATTTATTTAATAGAATACTTCGTTGACCCATATCTGCCAAACGAGGTTGTAATTCGATTTGGTCGATCTTTGCAGCTGTTTTCCGACTAACGAAGAGGCCGACCGCGCCATTGCCAGCACACAAATCGACAATCTTGCCTTTTTTTGGTAGTTGCGGAAAATTAGCCAATAAGACTGCATCAATGGAAAAAGAAAAGACTTCTTTGCTTTGAATAATTTGAATATCATCCGCATATAATTGATCAATCCGTTCGCCGGATAATAACATAGATTAAGAACCTCCAACTTTTCATCTGATTGTTCATGTATTATACTACTTTTAAACCCGTATGACAAAATCTGTTCCCTAGATTAATAGGGACATGTTATTTCTCTGATTGATAGAAGTAAAAAAAGCTTGTCAAAAGGTAGAGCTTTCGGCATACTAGAAAGCGGAGAGAAGAAAGGAAGAAAATTATGTTTTTTACATTTATGCGTGGCGTAGTTCGCGTCATTTTATTTGTGATTAATGGAAATGCACATTATGAAAATAAAGAAAAATTACCAAAAGACCAAAACTATGTCTTAGTTGCGCCGCATCGAACATGGTGGGAACCGCTGTATTTAGCTGTTGCTGGCAGTCCTAAGAAGTTTAGCTTTATGGCAAAAAAAGAGTTGTTTAAAAATCCTGTTTTACGTTTCATTTTAAAACATGCGAATGCGTTTCCAGTGGATCGTGAGAAGCCCGGTCCCAGCGCGATTAAAACACCTGTCAAAATTTTAAAAAATTCTGATTTAAGTTTGATTATGTTCCCTAGTGGCACGCGTCATTCCTCAGAATTAAAAGGCGGGGTAGCCTTGATTGCTAAAATGGGGCGAGTACCTATCGTGCCATCTGTTTATCAAGGTCCGTTAACTTTAAAAGAGTTGTTTAAACGTAAAAAAGTAACGGTTCGTTTTGGGGAGCCAATCGATATTAGCGATATTAAAAAAATGGATAAAGACGGTTTAGCTGAAGTGGAACGTCGGATGCAAGAAGCATTTGATCAGTTAGATAAAGAAATTGATCCAACTTTTAAATATGAATCAACAGAAAAAGAATAAAACAAACCGCTACAAAATAGGAATGTTACTGGCAGGTAGTCTCATCAAAAGATGATGCTCCCTGTCTTTTTTCTTGTGTTAAGAAAAAAGTTTGTTAAAAATCTAATTCTTCTGTCCGATTTTCTTAAAAAATACCAGAAATTTGTTATAATAATAAGAAGGACTTTTTTAGGCGGTGAAAAAATGAAATTTTTACATACAGCAGATTGGCATATTGGCAAAAAATTACATGGTTTTGATTTATTGGCAGAACAAAAGGAAGCCTTTAAACAAATCTTAGCAATTGCGAAAGAAGAGCAAGTGGATGCTGTTGTGATCGCTGGAGATTTGTATGATCGCTCTGTTCCAGCGGTTGAAGCAGTCGAGATTTTTAATGAAATGATGATTCAAATGAATCTCAAAGAGCATTTACCCGTGTTAGCTATTTCGGGAAACCATGATAGCAGCACTCGTTTAGAAACAGGAGGCCCTTGGTTTAACCAAACGCAATTTCATTTGAATACGCGTTTAGAACAAGCCTTTCAACCAATTGAAATCGACAATACCCAATTTTATTTGTTGCCTTATTTTGAACCGATTGCGGCTCGCTTATATTTTGAAGATGAAACGATTCGAACGATTCAGGCGGCGATGGAAAAAGTTGTCGCGAAAATGCAAGAATCTTTTCTCCCCAATAAAAAACAGGTGTTAGTTAGTCATTTTTTTGTCGCTGGCAGTGAAAAAACTGATTCTGAAACAAAATTAACAGTGGGTGGTTTGGATGTTGTACCGACGGCTTTGTTAGAGCCTTTTGATTATGTCGCGTTGGGCCACTTACATGGAAAAAATGCGTTGCAGGCACCTAATGCTCGATACAGTGGCTCGCCTGTAAAATTTTCTTTATCAGAAATGACACAAGAAAAGGGTGTTTGGCTTGTTGAAACAGAAACTGAAGTTCATTTTCAATTCCGTACTTTGAAACCATTGCGAGACATTCAACAATTGACGGGCTCGTTTCAGCAGTTAACGGATCCCGCTTTTTATCAAGAAGTGAATCGGGAAAATTATTTACATGTCCAATTAACCGACCGAGCGATCATTCCCAACATGATGAATCAATTGCGAAAAATTTACCCCAAAATTATTGGGCTGGAACGTTTGAATGGTCGAGAAACAAGCAACGGAAATCAGAAAAAAGTGGTACAAATAGAACAACGTTCACCAGAAGAACATCTGCATGACTTTTTTAACGATGTGACAGGAGAGGCCTTGACAGAACAACAAGCACAATGGGTCCAAGAAGAACTGAGTACACTTAATCAATTAGAAAGAGGGAAGTAACAGGATGAAACCATTATCTTTAACATTGAAAAACTTCGGACCGTATATTAATGAAACCATTGATTTTACGAAGTTTGAAGATTCTTCACTTTTTCTAATTAGTGGAAAAACAGGGTCTGGGAAAACAACGATTTTTGATGGAATGAGCTATGCTTTGTTTGGTGAAAGTTCTGGGAAATTACGTTTAGGCAAAGAAATGCGTTCCACATTTGCTGACCCCTCAGAAGCCACTGAAGTTACTTTGCTTTTTAAACATAACGAGTATCTCTATGAACTGAACCGCCTTCCCGAACAAGAACTTTTTAAAAAACGTGGCACAGGAGTCCGTAAACAAAGTGCCAAAATTTCTTTAATTGTCAAAGATGCTCAAGGGAAAGAACTACGAGCCTATTCTAAAAGACGCGAAGTGGACGAACTCATTCAAGAATTATTGCATTTGAATGCCAATCAATTTGCTCAAATTGTATTGTTACCACAAGGAGAGTTTCGGACTTTTTTAATTGCTAAAAGTGATGAAAAAGAAAAGGTTTTGCGTAATTTATTCGGAACAGAATTGTATCAGTTGTTCAGCGAAAATTTAAAAGAACGCTTAAAAATTGCCAATCAAGAGATTCAAGAAACCCAGCAAAAAATTGAACTGAAAACAGAACAGTTGCATTGGTCAGAAGAACCTGAACCGACAATGACACTTTTTGAAAAACTTCAATTATTAGAAAGCCAACAACAAGAGGCTCAGCAACAACTATTAGTTGAAAGAGAACAAATTGCAACCTTAAAACAAGCCAAACAAGCAAAAGAGCAAGTTCGTTATGCTATTGAAGAACGACAAAACTTGCAACAGCAAAAAGAAGAATTACTGGAAAAGAAAGCAAAACAAGCTGAACAGGAAACCGTCATTGAGCGGTTAAAGGAACAGATTCAGCAATTAAAATGGAGCCAAAAACAGCAATCTTTAGCTGAAAAAGTCTTTGAAAAACGAAGCGAAAAACAACAAAAAGAGCAAGAAACAAAGTCCAAACAACAAGCTCTTATGGAAACGCAACAAGCATTGACAGATTGGCAAGCAATCATGAGTGAGTTGGAAGAACAACAACCATTGATTGCTGAAAAACAAGAACGTCTTCAAACGATTCAACGTCAATTACCACAATACCAAGAATATGAACAGTTAGCTCAACGAAAAATAGCAGAACAAGCCAATTATCAAGCCATTCAAAAAGAGTATGAATCTTGCCAACAGGAAAAAACAACATTGGCGGATAAAGTGGCGACAGCCAAACAATTTATTGAACAAGAAGGAACACTTGAAAAAGCAAATTTTGAATGTTCTAGTGTAGCAGATCATTGGCAAAATTTTGTAGAACGTTGGCAAAAAAATCAAAAAGCTTGGCAAAAAATTAGTCAAAACCAAGGGGAATTGCACGAGTTGACACAACGGTTTGCTGTTGAACAGCAACAAAAAAGCGTCGAAGAAGCGAAGTTGCAGACAAAGAAAAGTCAATGGGCCTCTTTACAAATCCAACGATTAAGCTTGTTACTTGAAGAGGGGGAACCTTGCCCAGTTTGTGGCTCTTTAGAACATCCAAAACAACAAACTCATCAAGAAGTTTCCTTAGAAGAGATTGATCAAGCCGAACGGGAATTAACGGAAGTTGAAAAAACGGTTCAACGATTTACTGAAACGCTCTCTGCATTAGGGGCGGAAAAGCAACAGAAAGAAAGCCAATTACAAGAACAGGAAGCTGCGTATACTGAGGAACAAGAACAATTAGCAGCGCAGTTTGCTGACTTGCAGTTGCCGTTAACAGGACTAACTTTTTCACAAGTAACACCTGCAGAAATTGCGGAAGTTGAGTCGCAATTAGCTAAAGAAAAACAACAAATAGCACAAAAACTAACGGAAATTTCAGTCGAAAAGGACCGTCTGGCGGAACTAGAAGAACAAGTAGCTGAAAATTCTCAACGCTTTGAAGTGCTCCGACAACAAGTAGAAACAATGCAACAAAGTCTGGAAAGAATCACTATCCAGCAGCAAATGATTGCTAGCCAATTATTGGATGCAACCGTCACATACGAAGAAATGACCAAACAACAAGCTTTGCTTCAAGAAGAACTCTCTGCATTTGAACGTCAAAAAGAAAACGTGACGACACAAGGAGAAACCTTGAAGAAAGAAGAAATGATCCTTGAAAGTACGTTGACTCATTTGGAGAAAGAACAACAAACACTTCAACAAACAGTCGCACAACTTGAGAGTCAGTTAAACGCAGTTTTAACGGAACAAGGAGTGACAGAGGACCAATTGACGGAGTGGTTGAAAGAGGTACCGACACTAGAAAGTCAGCAAGAACAAATTGCTTTATTTGAACAAGAGCAAACCCAACTGACTATCCAACTCGCTGAAATTGAGAAAAAATTATCTAGTGATACGTTCCCAGAATTATCTTTAATCATCACAGAAATTGAACAAATAACACAACAAATTGAAGAACAAGAAAAAAAATACTATCAACTGCATGAAAAAATGCAAAATAACCAACAGTTGGTTCAAGAAATTAATGCGCAAAGAACAACAATTGAAGACAAGTTTGAGGAAGTTGCTGCACTACAGCAGTTGGCAGATACGGTGAATGGCAATAATCCTAAAAAAATTAGTTTTGAACGGTATATGTTACAAACGTATTTAGAAAGAGTGCTGACAGTCGCTAATCAGCGTTTAGACCGCCTGACCAATAGTCGTTATCAATTTGAATTGAATCACGAAGCAGGCAGTTATCGGAATCAAACGGGGCTAGAAATCAATATTTATGATGACAATTCGGGGACGGTGCGCAGTGCTCACACGTTATCAGGCGGGGAAAGTTTTATAGCAGCGTTAGCTTTGGCACTTTCTTTAGCAGAAGTGATTCAAGAACAAGCAGGCGGAGTCTTAATTGATGCGTTGTTTATTGATGAAGGTTTTGGTTCCTTAGATGAAGAAGCATTGGAAATGGCAATGGAGGCGTTAGAAACGATTGAAAATGAAGGCCGCATGATTGGGATTATTAGTCATATTGGCGAATTAAAAGCACGAATTCCACAACAATTACAAATAAAAAGCAATGGGAATGGTCAAAGTACCGTTCACTATCAGCTAGCTTAGTAGAAGAGGAGGTGAGTCGATGAAATGGAGTATTCCAGAGCGAATCGTTGAACAAGGACGCGAATATATGCAAGAAGGCCGGGTCTTATCTATCGTTCAAAATCCAGAAAGAATGATCTGGTTGTCTGAGGTTTTAGGGGAAGAACTTTATCTTGTTGAATTGGATGGTACCGCCAAAGAACAAGATGTTTGTGAATGTCAATATTGGATGGAACATGGCTATTGCAAGCATACAGTGGCAGTTGAACTGGCACTGAAACAACGAGGCGTGTCAAGAATTATTCAAGCGAATCAAACAGTCAGTTTTGAGAAAACAAATCGATCAACAGCTGAAATGTTTACCAAAGGCTTTGCCAAATTAAGCAAAGCTTCTGCCGAAGTTCCCTTGCAGCCTTTACGTTTAGAATTTCATTTAGATGTGATCGAAACGAATAATTACTATCCAGAATTATCAACGATTGGTCTTTCTTTAAAAATTGGTTTGGAAGGCACCAAACCTAAAACATATATTGTGAAAAATATTGGTGATTTTTTACAAGCATATGAAAAAGAAATGACCTTTATGGTGAATAAACAACACCAATTTACTTTGCTACATGATTCTTTTTCAATGGAGATTCAAGAAATTTTAACAGAACTTGCGGCAATTTATCATACCAGCCAATTATTAGGTGCAAACGGTATTCAAGTTAAAGGGAAAATCGACAAACGTTATCTATTATTACCAATTGATCGCAGTCAATCGTTAGTTGAAAAAATGAATCGAACGGGTCAGTTTATATTGACCAATCAAACTCATAAGTATCGCTATCTAACGTTCAAAGAAACCAGTTTGCCACTTACGTTTACAGTGCAAAAAACCGAGGAACAAAGCTTCAAATTAACTATTCAGAATCCTATTACAACGTTTCTAGCCCACTATCACTGGGCGATTGCGGATCAAACGGTTTATTTACTAACAGAAGAGCAGGAAGCCATCTACACCACGTTACTTCAATTAATGAAACGCTTGGAAGAGCCGTCAATTATTTATGAAAAAGAAACAGTTTCTGATTTATTTAGTGAAGTGTTACCATTATTGGAAAAAATTGGTCGAGTGTCTGTTGAAGAATCAGTTGAAGAATTAGTCGTCCATCATCCTTTAAAAGCAGTCTTTATTTTTAAGAAAATTAAAGGTCGGATTAACGCTCGGATTGACTATCACTATGGAGAAGTCATTTTCTCGACAAACCCGAAATATGCTCAATTACCTGAAGTCAATCAAGAAATCGTTCGAGATAAAGCAAAAGAAACAGCAATTAAGCAACAATTTCAACAGTTTGCCTATCAGCAAACAACCACAGGCTTTGAAAAAGTCTTACCTGCTGGAGAGTCCTTGTATTATTTCTTTAAAGCCGAAGTTCCAGCTTTCCGTCAATTAGGAGAAGTTCGGATGGGACGGAAATTACGGGAATTGTATTTAGATGCCCAGCACCATCAACCAACGATTGAAGTTGCGGAAGGGGATTCTTGGTTAGATATTCGGTTTGATGTCACTGGCATTGATGAAACCGAAATCGATGCAGTATTGACTAGTCTGCTACGTAATGATGCTTTTTATACGTTAAAAAGTGGTGAAATTCTTGCTTTTGACTCAGAGGAATTTTTCCATACAAGTGCAATTTTAACGAAGCTACGAAAAAATATGCATCAAGAAGACAATGTCATTCATGTGCCCAAAAATCAAGGCCTCATGATCGAAAGTTTATTAGAAGACAACGAGCGAGCACATTTTTCAGATTCCTTTAAAAAAATGGTCACGGATTTAACGCATCCAGAAAACTTTGAAGCGCAAGTCCCCAAATCCTTACAAGCAACGTTACGCCATTACCAAGAAACAGGTTATAAATGGCTGAAAATGCTTAGCCATTATCAATTTGGCGGTATTTTAGCTGATGAAATGGGTTTAGGGAAGACACTGCAAACCATTACCTATTTACTTTCGGAAAAAGAAGAAGAGCGCTTGAAAGGGACAGCTTTGATTGTCGCTCCTGCAAGTTTAACCTATAACTGGTTAGCCGAAGTCAAACGTTTTGCGCCAACCTTAAATGTTCAAGTGGTTTCTGGCAATCGCCAAGAACGAGCAGCGCTTTTACAAAATAGCACCGAAGATATTCTGATTACATCTTATGCAAGTATGCGACAAGATGTTCAGCTTTATCAGGAAATGCGTGTCGGCTATTTGATTCTAGATGAGGCCCAAATGGTTAAAAATAGTGGGACTAAAACAGCGCAAGCCTTAAAAAGTTTAAAAGTACCACAACGTTTTGCATTAAGTGGCACACCAATTGAAAATAATTTAGATGAACTGTGGTCAATTTTTCAAATGATCTTACCGGGATTGTTCCCAGGCAAAAAAGCCTTTCGAGAAATTAAGCCGGAAGAAATTGCCAAAATGATTCAACCATTCATTTTACGACGAGACAAGAAAACGGTGCTCGCAGACTTACCAGAAAAAATTGAAAATAATATGTACAGTGTCTTAACAGAAGAACAAAAAACGGTTTATTTGGCCTATCTAAAACAAATGCAAGCAGATGTTAGTCAAATGGATCAGGCGACCTTCAAGAAAAATCGCATGAGTATTTTAGCAGGCTTGACCCGTTTACGACAAATCTGTTGCGATCCGCGTTTGTTTATTGAGGATTACACGGGAGGTTCTGGCAAAGTGGAACAAGTCAAAGACTTTTTAGTGGCTGCCAAAGAAAACAATCGTCGTGTCCTATTATTTTCTCAGTTCACAAGCATGCTTTCTATCTTAGAAAAAGAATTGAATGAATTAGGCTTAGAGACGTTTTATTTACGAGGAAGTACGAAGCCTCAAGATCGGTTAACGATGGCGAATGCCTTCAATGAAGGAGAAAAAGATGTCTTCTTAATTTCATTGAAAGCAGGGGGAACCGGACTAAATTTAACTGGTGCAGATACAGTTATTTTATACGATTTATGGTGGAATCCCGCAGTCGAAGAACAAGCGGCTGGTCGGGCACACCGCATGGGACAAAAAAAGGTTGTTGAAGTGTGGCGGATGATTGCAGAAGGAACGGTTGAAGAAAAAATGAATTCCTTACAGCAAGAGAAACGCGAGCTGTTCCAAAAAGTGATTCAAGGAAATGAAGAGCAATTAGCGAAAATGACGGAAGAAGATATTCGCACAATTTTAAGCATTGGAGAATAGCCGTTCAACTTAGTTGCTATCTTATTTAAAGAGAAATGGAGTAATTCGTTTGAAACAAAAAGAATATATGGAATATCGGCCGCTAGGTGAAGAAATTGAACGGATTCGTAAAGGAAAAAATATTCCTCTGCGTGTCTTTGATGAAAATGGTGTTTCTAGTCGAAGTTATCAACGCTTTGTCCAAGGAAATAGTGAATTGCGTATTTCGGATTTAGCCATTATTGTCGAAATCTTGTCTATTTCGCCGATGG
Source organism: Enterococcus sp. AZ104 (assembly GCF_050546705.1). NCBI lineage: Bacteria > Bacillati > Bacillota > Bacilli > Lactobacillales > Enterococcaceae > Enterococcus > Enterococcus sp. AZ104. Next base: position 2,153,567 of record NZ_CP172952.1, on the reverse strand, counting down.
AAATGACAGAAAAATTAACGCCAATGTCCAAAACAGTTTTAGCTAAGGAGCAGTTTAATCAAGCAATCTTTAGTAAAAATTTTCAAGAAAGTAGTCGAATCGTTGCAGATTATCGGGCGTATTATGAGAAATCGTCTTTTGCTTTAGGAAAGCAAGAAGTAATGTATTCGATGTTGGCGTTGGAATATCTTTTTAACCCTCAAACAGTTGTGACAAAAGAAGAGATTATTGCATTAGAAAATCAGATTCTGGAACGATTAATTAATGCCGATGTGTATACTATTTTTAATTTGAAATTTTTAGCATTACAAAAAAATGTTGGCTTGCAGCCGTTTCCAACTTCGTTACTTTTTCGTGTACTACAATCTGTCAATGAGCGGGAAATTATTGATATTCGCTCGCTAGAAATTATCGAGCAAGTAATTATTGATTTTTTATTTGCGGCGATTGTCAGCCAAAATGTTCCCCATATTCTTCATGTATTAAGCATGTTTAAAGAATATGAAGTGGGTGAAAATAACTGGCGAATGATCCTCTGGAAAAAAATAGCAGAAAAAATAGAAATGATTTTAACCAATGAAGAAATATTCGCAGATTGGTCAATCTTTAAAGAACAGATCCTTTTATCTATCACATTGTTTTTACCAAAAGCCAAACAAGAATTTTTTGCTGGGCAATTGGAAAAAATAGAGGATAGTTTAAAAGAAATAAAAGAAAACTAGGCATAATTGAGAATTTGTCATAATACATTCTGGTTGTGTTTAGCGACAAAGAGCGCCAAATAGGGGTAGAAAACCCTATTTGGCGCTCTTTGTCTTGTCTATACAAATTAATTTGGACAGTTTGTCGTAATTGAACCCATTTTCAGTTGATATTCACTATAATTAAGAAAATATCAGGAGGTGAAGTTTATGAAAAAAATGTGCATCTCCGCAGTTAGTGCCTTACTTTTGGCTAATAGTTTATTACTTCCTGTAACAACTTTCGCCGAAACGACCGAAACAATCGCATCCTCCAGTGAAGAAAATGTTTCATCTGTTTCAGAAGAAAAGATTCCAGAAACTTCATCGGCAGAAGAGCAAAATTCAGCAACCAGTAGTTCGGAGATTCCCCAATCAGAAGAGTTAACGACTGTTGAAACAAGTGAAGAGCCGCCAAATGAAGCACTAGCGATAACGGAAGCACAACTGATGATGCCCCAATTATACGCAGGTGCTGTCTTAGATAAAGCGACGCCTATCAGTACACTATTTCCTGATCCAGCCTTTGCGGAAAATATCAGAAAACAGTTAAGCAAATCTCGGACCTCTAATACTGTCACCCAAGCAGAATTGGATAAACTGAATAAAGTTATTTTAGAAAATGTCGTTGTTTCTAATGTGGAAGGAGTTCAATACCTAAGAAACTTAGAAGAATTATCTTTTCAAGATTCACTCAATGTAACAGATTTGAGTCCTTTTGCTAAAGGTGAATTTAAGCTATTACGTTTTTTATATATGAGAAACAATAAAATAGCTGATCTTAGTCCGTTAGGTCAAGCAGGATTAATTAATTTAGAAGGCTTGTATGTTGAGAACAATCAATTAACGACATTAAATGGACTTGAAGGAATGGCTGCTTTAAAAAATTTAAGTATCCAAAATACGACAGATCATCCGTCAAAAATCACGCCGAATAATCGAGTGACTTCCTTCGACCCGCTTCGTTCTCTTCGTAATTTAGAAACCATTTGGGCTGCCAATAATCAGATTGCTACTTTAGATGGGCTTACGGAAGCAAATAACCTACTCCGTCTTTATGTGGAAAATAATCAATTAAAAACAATTGCGCCCTTGGCGAATAAGCCACGTCTAGAAGAGTTGAGTATTATGAATCAAACGATTGCTAGTCTGGAAGCTTTAAGCACTGTTCCTAATCTGCGTGTACTGTATGCAAGAAACAATCAAATTTCTTCCTTGGCACCGTTAGAGAAAACACTCAATCTAACAGTTTTAGATGTGGGAGAAAATCAAATTTCAGATATCAGTCCGTTAAAAGGCTTAACGGCCATTACAGGGCTAGATGTATCTAATCAAATGATTATCTTATCTTCTGTCGATTATATTGCTGGGAAACCACTGCAATTAAAAAATAAGGTGGTATCTCGTGATGGTCAACTATTTCCACCGCTGACGATTAGCCCTTATGGAAGTTACGATGCCACAAAAGGACTGTTTGAATGGAATTTACCCAAAGCTCATGAAGGCGTTTCTTATATCTGGGAATCAACAGATAAAGCATACTTAGGGAACTTTTCTGGAACAGTCGTCCAACCTGTCAAAGAAGTTTTCTTAAGTGAAACGAAACTATCTTGGTCAAAAGAGCGTATAGAAAAGTCGATGGAAAAAACAATCGATATTGATGACTTTCAAAAAACAGCCCTGCCTTTTTATTGGCAAGATGTCGATGCTGGGAATAGATTACAATTTATTGTCAAAAAAGAGGGCCAAGAAATCCAGAAATTAGCAGATGAAACAACCACTAATTCTAAAACATTTAAGGAAAAAGCCTTGTTATTACCAGAACTAACTTATGGAAAACAGCAGTTGGTCGTGGAAGTCTATGATAAAGGCTACAAGATTGATGAATTAGCGCTAACAGTCACTGTGGTTGGCTCTGTCAGGTTCAAAACGGTACCCACAGCGATTTCCTTTGGGAATGAGCTGCAAATCGCTAGTAGCACGACCCAATATCCAATTGTTTCCATGGATCAACCATTAGTGATACGGGATACTCGTCAAACAGGGAATAATTGGTCGCTTGCACTAACCGTTACTTCTGATTTCAAATCTGAATCAGGTGCTACGTTGCCGAATATTTTAAAATTTAGAACCAACCATCGCTTACAGGACATTCCAGAAGGCCAATCGATTCTTGTTCACAACCAAGTCAATGGACATCAAGAAACAAATATTTCTGATCAATGGAAAGAAAATGACCAAGAGTTGTTATTATCTGTTCCTGGAGGGACGGCCAAAACAGAAGAATACGAAGCAAAACTAACTTGGCACTTGATGGACGTACCTGATGGCAGTGCAAAATAGGGGGTGAGTCTTATCAAAAAAATAGTTAGCGGTGTATTGCTATTAGGATTGATTTCATCAGTTGATGTATTTGCTGAAACAAATGCCTATCCGACAAATGCAGAAGTTTCTTTTTATGGCGAGTATGAGCCACCAGCCAACAAAGAAAAACCAGATGGTAAGATACCACAGCGTTTCCCCAAGCAGTCGGAAGCAATACCAGCAGTGAGTGGAGAATCATTGAAGCATTCAACAAGTAAAACGGTTGATCAAAAAGGCTCAGTCTTCTTACCTCGAACTGGTACTAAACAGCAACAAATGTTTAATTATCTCGGAATAATAGTCATCTTTATGGCTAGTTTTATTTTAAAAAAAAGAAAGAAGGAACAATAAAATGAAAAAAATTATCTTATCAACAATCCCCGCTATCACTTTAGGCGTGGCTATTGCACCAGAAGTGAATGCAGAAGAAAAAAACTATGAATCAAATGCCATCGTAGAATTTACGCCGGATACCTCTATCAACAAACCAGTCGATCCAGTGAATCCAGATACCGAAAAACCTGTTGAACCCTTTGACCCAACGACACCAGACACAGGCAATAAGCCAAATGAAGGAACAACTGGTCCACTAAGTATCGATTATGCTTCTAGTTTAGACTTTGGCAAAAATAAAATTTCAAATAAAGATGAAAAATATTATGCAAATCCACAATACTTTTTCTTGGCAGACGGTTCTGGTCCTGATTTGACTAATCCTAAACCAAATTATGTACAAATTTCCGACAAACGCGGAACGAATGCCGGTTGGGCCTTAACAGTTAAACAAGAAACACAATTAACAGCGACAAAAGAAACATTAAATAAAGTTTTAGACGGTTCAGAAATTAAATTAAGTCAAAACAAAGCAGTGTCTAATTCCAAAGCAGTCACACCAACTGCGCATGAAGTAACTTTAGTAGCTGGCGATTCATCAAATGTGATGTCTGCCGCTGAAGGTCAAGGTTCTGGAACTTGGCTTAGTGCGTTCGGTGGGATTGAAAAAGTGGAAGTTGACGGTGAAAGCGTAGATAAAAATACAGCGATCACATTAACTGTACCAGGAGCAACACCAAAAGATGCTGTTCAATACAAAACTGTTTTAACATGGACAATCGCTGATTTACCAAGCGTATAATTATTGAAACTATAACAATAGAAGAGAAGGAGCACTAACATGAAAAAAATGACCATCGCAAGCAGCTTAATTTTAGCAACCATCGCGGTAGGCACACTACCAGTTCAAGCAGAGGAAGTGGCTAATCGCGACACAGATGCTATTGTAAAATTTAAAGCACCAGATGAAAAAGATCCTAACAGCAAAAATCCTGTAGTGGATCCAGAAGACAAAGACGGCAAAGATCCTGTGACACCTATCGACCCAGTAAATCCTGACAAACCAGTTGATGAAGGTTCTACAGGCCCCTTAACCTTGGACTATGCTTCAAGTTTAAACTTTGGTGAAAATATCATCAGCACAAAAGATGAAATCTATTTTGCATCAGCACAAGTTTTAAAAGATAAAAATAATGTTGAAAAAACGGGTCCATTATTTGCTCAAATTACAGATAATCGTGGAACTTTAGAAGGCTGGACTTTATCTGCAAAACAAAATTCTGCATTTACTTCTGCTACAAAAGGTCAGACACTTGAAGGAACTGAAATTGTCTTTCAAAATGCTTCAGCTGTGACAGCAGGACAAAGCGCTGCACCAACAAGTTTAGCGAGCGTAACTTTTGGTACAGTGGGTGAAAGTCATAACGTGATGGTAGCCGCAACAGATCAAGGTGCTGGGAAATGGTCATACTTATACGGCAATGCTAGTTCAATTGCTGAAGTTGACGGCCGTCAAGTAATGAAAGATGTTCAATTAAAAGTGCCAGGTAAATCAGTTAAATTAAACGATGCCTACAAAACAACAATTACTTGGACATTAGCTAATACGCCAGCATAAAAAGAACCTTTTTGGAGAAAGGAAGAGAGGAACTCAGCCTTTCTCCTTTACATAGAAATGGAATGTAGAGCGAAATGAAAAATAGATATTTTATTCTGATGATCCTAAGTTTTTATTTCTTTGCTTTTGGGATTGAAACCTCAGCAGCAGAATTACGATTTAGTGTTGAAACAGAAATTCCAGAAAACCAAATAGATAAAACAAAAACATATTTTGATTTAATGATGAAACCAGACCAAGAACAAATTTTGAAAGTTCGAGCGGCCAATAATACAGATGAAAATTTAGTGATTGATGTTAGTGTGAAGTCGGCCACAACAAACAGCAACGGAGTGATTGAATATGGTGAGTCGTTGACAGCATTAGATAAATCTGCACCAGCAGATTTATCAGAAATCATTCAACTGAAAGACGGCGGTGAGAGTGTTGAATTGCCTGCTAAAAGTGAAAAAGTAGTTGAATTGCGAGTGAAGATGCCTAAAGAAGAGTTTTCAGGGCAACTAGCGGGCGGGATCACGTTTAGTGAAAAAGTCGATGAAACGAAAGACAAGCAAAAAGAAAATACAAACGGCTTAGCAATTGAAAATCGCTATGCCTATACAGTAGCTGTTTTACTTCGAGAAAATGAAACAGTTGTACAACCAGAATTGTCTTTAGAGAAAGTTGAACCGACGCAAAGAAATGCGCGCAGTGTTATTTCTGCAACACTGTTAAACCATGAAGCAGCCTATCTTCAATCAATGAAAGTAACGGCAAATGTTAAAAATAAGAAAACAAATAACGTTATTTTAGAGAAAGAACAAGAAGATATGCAAATGGCGCCCAATTCAATTTTTAATTTCCCTATTCCTTATGAAGAAAATGAAATGGAAGCTGGAACGTATGTATTGGCAATGACTGTGGAAGGCTCAGGAAAAAAATGGCAATTTACGAAAGAATTTACAATCTCAAAAGAGGAAGCAAAAACATTTAATGAGAAAGATGTAACCGTCAAAAAAACGGAATCTAAACTTATTTATCTCTTAATCGGTTTATTGCTCCTTTTACTGATAATCTGCCTGTTCATCATTTTACGTCTGAAAAAACAAAAAAATAAATAAAAAAAGCCGTTCTTCAATTTGAAGAGCGGCTTTTTTTTAAAGATTAAATAATTTCTCCACAGTCGGACAAAGTTCGGTGAAACAAGTGACTTCTGCAAGGTGTGATGCAGGTTGGCAACTTGGTAGTTCACGAGAGCGGTGGTTAAACCAAAGAGAATGCCAGCCACCATTACGTGCGCCTACAATATCATTGTCATAACTATCACCAACATATAAAGTATGTTCAGGTTCCATACAAAATTGATTACAGGCTAAATCAAAAATTTCCTTTTCAGGTTTTTGAAAACCCGTACTTTGAGAAATAATGATATTTTGGCTTGGAACCCATTTTTCAAGATTCAATTGTTTAACTTTTTTAAATTGATGGTCTGTTGGACCATTTGTAATAATCCCCATCGGAATTTCTTTCTCTTGTAAAGTATCAAGAAGCTTAGTAACTTCTGGATGCATCGTAATATTATCCAATTCTTCTTCATAAACTTGTTGGAAAATTTTTCCTTCTTCTTGTGAAATTCCTGGATAGTTTAGATCCTTTAATGTTTCATTCATCCGGAAAAACCGCATGAAATCTAGGGACCATTCATTGGCTAAAACTTTCGGAAACGTTTCATCGCTGTGGTGTCTAAAACGAAGATACAATTCATGCATATCCTCTGTCGCAACGTTTGGGAAAATTTTAGTCATCGCATTTCGAAAGGGTTGTTGCTGATCGTACAGCGTGTCATCAACATCAAAAACAATGGTTCTCATTTAACAAGTGCACCTCTTAACTTTTTTACAAAACTTTTCATATGTTATATTGTAGCCGATATTTTCACAAATAAATAGAGTATTTTTCACTGTATTTCAAGGTTTTGTACAGAAATCAAAGCCTTGCGGGAAAAGACAATTATAGTTATTTTTACCGAAAAAATGGAAACGATAAATGAAAAAATATTCTGATAATGAAAAGTTTGTGAAAATGATTTTGAGTCAAAGTTACTTAAATAACACATGTTCTGATATAAGTTAGAATTTTGCAAGAGACAGTCTTTTTCCGTATAATGAATGAGAATGAAGGGGGAGAGTTAGGGAGTTATGTTAAAGCGTTTTTTTGGGTATTATCGGCCGTATCGTCGATTATTTATTTTGGATTTTGGGTGTGCCGTTTTTGCGGGGCTGTTAGAGTTGGCTTTTCCAGTAGCAGTCAACCAAGTAATTGATAAGATTATGCCAAAAGGAGATTTTCGCCTCATTGCATTAGCTAGTGCGGGCTTATTTGCATTTTATATAATCAATACGTTTTTACAATTTATTGTGGTTTATTTTGGTCATATGTTAGGCGTGAATATTGAAACAGATATGCGTGAAGAATTATATCAACATCTGCAAACACAACCGTTTGAGTATTATGATAATCAAAAAACAGGGAAATTAATGAGCCGTTTGACCACTGATCTTTTTGAAATTTCGGAAGTGGCGCATCATGGTCCAGAAGACGTCTTTATTACGATTATGACGTTAGCAGGTTCTTTTTTATTAATGTTAACCATTCACGTGAAATTAGCCATCGCTACGTTTATTTTATTGCCATTTATCACGATTGCGCTAGGCTATTTTAATAAAAAAATGACAAAAGCGAATACGGATATTTACGATAATTTAGGTGAATTTAATGCTGGGATTGAAGCGTCAGTAAGTGGGATACGTGTCACGCAATCTTTTGCAAATGAACCATTTGAACGAAAACAGTTTAATTATTTAAATCAAATGTATCGAAAATCGAAATTATATTTTTATAAAGTGATGGGTGTCAGTTCCGCCTATAATTACTTATTAATTCGTCTGATAAATTTATTTTCATTAATTTTTGGTGCGTATTATACAATTAAAGGAGAAATTACAGAAGGACAGTTTGTAGGATTTATTTTATTAGCCAATATTTTTATTCGGCCGATTGAAAAAGTCAACAATATGATTGAAAGCTATCCCAAAGGATTTGCTGGCTTTAAACGTTTTACGGAAGAAATGGACAAACAACCGTCCATCAAAGATTTGCCAGGAGCTGTTGCTGTTTCGCATTTAGAGGGAACGATTGCCTATAAAGATGTTTCATTTGCTTATGAAGATGGCACAAAAGTTTTAGACCATATCAATTTAAAAATTCAACCTGGTGAAACCGTTGCTTTTGTTGGACAAAGTGGTTCAGGAAAAACGACCTTGTGCAATCTGTTGCCTCGTTTTTATGAAGTCAGTAGTGGTGAAATTACGATTGACGGTAGAAATATCCAGCAAATGACCTTGGCTTCATTACGTAAGCAAATTGGAATTGTTCAACAAGATGTGTTTTTATTCCCTGGAACATTACGAGAAAATATTGCTTATGGGAATTTAAATGCTACAGAAATAGACATTCAACAAGCGGTGAAATTAGCACATTTAGAACATGTAATTCAGCTAATGCCAGATGGCTTGGACACAATTATTGGCGAACGTGGCGTGAAATTATCGGGCGGTCAAAAGCAACGAGTGGCAATTGCGCGAATGTTCTTGAAGAACCCGCCGATTTTAATTCTAGATGAAGCGACTTCTGCATTAGATACAGAAACAGAGCAAGTGATTCAAGAGTCATTAAACTCGTTAGCTGACGGGCGAACAACATTAATTATTGCCCACAGACTGGCAACGATTAAACATGCTGATCGAATAATCGTAGTGAGTGACCAAGGAATTTTAGAAGATGGAACACATGAAACTTTGTACGCGCAAAGAGGTCACTATCGTCGGCTGTACGATGCTCAATTTAGAACATAAAAAAACCCGCGAATAAAACTTCGCGGGTTTTTATTATGTTTAGTTAGCGCCGAACTTTTCTTCCCAAACCAACAGCATTTTTCATTCGTTGAAGTGTTTTGTTGGCTACCAGGCGAGCGTTTTCTGCGCCCTCATCTAAAATCATATCTAATTCTTCTGAAGCTAGAAGCTCTTGGTAGCGCACTTGAATAGGTTCTAATAAGGCAACTACTGCTTCTGCTAAATCTGCTTTGAAGTCTCCATAGCCTTTGCCTTCGTATGCTTGAACAAGTTCCTCAACAGTTTGACCTGTCGCAGCAGAATAAATATTTAGTAAGTTAGTAATACCAGGCTTTTCTTCTTTATTATATTCAATTACACCAGTTGAATCAGTTACAGCAGAGCGGATTTTTTTGCGAATCACTGCTGGCTCATCAAGCATTGAAATAAAGCCCTTCACATTTGTATCAGACTTACTCATCTTTTTCGTTGGTTCTTGTAAGCTCATAATTCGACTACCTTGCTCAGCGATTTTTACTTCAGGCATCGTTAAAATTTCTTGATTTTTTTGGGCGTAACGTTTGTTGAAGCGTTCCACAAAATCACGTGTTAATTCTAAGTGTTGTTTTTGATCATCTCCGACTGGCACTAAGTCAGCGTTGTACAACACGATATCACCAACCATTAATGGAGGGTATGTTAAAAGACCAGCGCTTACGCCAGCACGACCATTTTTTTGCGATTTATCTTTAAATTGTGTCATTCGCTCTAACTCACCAATAGAAGTATTGCACTGAATGATCCAACCAGCTTCTGCATGGGCACTCACTTCAGACTGTATGAAAATTGTTGCTTTTTGTGGGTCTAAACCAACCGCTAGGTAAAGAGCTGCTAAGCTACGAATTTGCTGGCGTAGCTTTTGCGGTTCTTGGGGAACGGTAATGGCATGTTCATCCACAATACAAAAATAACAATTGTATTCATTTTGTAATTCGATAAATTGTTTCATTGCACCAATGTAATTTCCGATTGTCGGAGTACCACTGGGCTGAATACCAGAAAAAATTGTTTTCATTAAATAACCACCTGACTTTAGACTTAAGATAGTGAATAGTTCTATTATACATTTTATTAGAAAAAAATACATGGGAACTTCTTGAAAAATCACCAAGAGAAGTAAATTATAACAGCAACCATAAAAATAGAAAACTGTATTACTTTTTTACAGAATCATAACGAATATCCATAAAATTTCATAAAAATTAACCCTAATTTTACACGGATGTAATGAAGGAAAAATAAACAAAGTTAATAAAAAATGTTTAAAAACCCCTAGTATTTTTATTAGAAATTAGGTATACTGGTTTTAAATAGAGGAACAGTACAGTTCCCTGTTTCAGAAACGCGATGATTCGCGAAAAGGAGTGATGCACAATGTTGACACTTTATACTTCCCCAAGTTGCACGTCATGTCGTAAGGCTAGAGCCTGGTTGCAAGAGCACGAAATTCCTTTTAAAGAAAGAAATATTTTTTCTGAACCTTTAAATATTGAGGAATTAAAAGCAATTTTAATCATGACAGAAGATGGAACAGAAGAGATTATCTCTACTCGCTCTAAAGTTTTCCAAAAATTAAATATGGATTTGGACGAGCTTCCACTTCAAGATTTATTAGAGTTGGTTCAAGAAAACCCTGGATTGTTGCGTCGGCCAATTATGATTGATGAGAAAAGATTACAAGTCGGTTTTAACGAAGATGAAATTCGCCGATTCTTACCAAGAGATGTTCGACAACTGGAATTGCGCCAAGCACAATTAATGGCAGGTTTATAAAAAATATAAAATTTTGTTCTTTATTTGTTAATTGTAATAAAGAACGATTCATATGAATTTAGGGCCAGGGATTTTTATCTCTGGCTTTTTAATACATATTTAGAACTTGTATTCATTTGATTTGGCAGAACGTGGTCAAGGAAAAATAGTATCTTTTTTGGAGAGACTGCGTTAAGATGAAGAGGTAGAAGGAGCGAAAAACCAATCGTTAAAAAAGTTCAAAGTTTATAAAACGTTCGCTAGTTTTCGAGGATTTACAGACTTTCCACTTTACTTTTGTGTAGTTTTCGCTACAATGAACGTAAGAAGTTTCCTGATTGAAGCAAAGAGAGGTGTAGCGCTATGGAAATGGAACATATTAATGAAAATACGATTCGTGTGTTAATTGGCAACGAAGACCTGGCGGATAGAGGGATTACTTTTCTTGACTTACTAGGAAACCACAAAGATGTTGAAAATTTCTTTTATAGTATTTTAGAAGAAGTTGATGTCGAAGATGAATTCCAAGGCAGTGAAGCAGTCACTTTCCAAGTCTTGCCTAAAAATGATGGTTTAGAACTGTTTATTAGTAAAAATGTCGCTATGGACGACTTGTCTTCCTTAGAAGGTCTGAGCGAAGTCAATGCAGATGTTAGCGAATTAATTCGCAAACAAATTGAAGCAGACAAAGCAGCCGCCGATGAACTTGATGAGATGGAAGTCACAGATGAAACAAACAGAAATGTAATCTTTGAATTAGATAATTTTGAAGCGATGATTCAATTATCCAAAGAAGTCTTCATGCAATCTGTTTTGACTAACTTATACACGTACAACGATCGTTATTACTTACAAGTTTTGTTCTTAACCGATGAATTAGAAAAAACAAATGTTGATAATGAAATTGCACAAATTTTAGAATTTGCTCATAAAACAACTGTCACTCAGGATACTTTAGTCGAATATGGCACTTGTATTATGGAACGCAGTGCGTTGGAATTAACACGTTATTACTTTAATGATTAAGCAAAAAAGCAAAAACTTTCGAGTTTTTGCTTTTTTTTTGATGAAAATTAAGAAACTTTGCGTAGTTTATTTATGAGAGGTGAAAATCATGTTAACAGCTTTAACGGCAGACAACCAAGAATTATTTTCTTTAATCGATTGCTCGATTGATGAATTAACACAGATACGAAGCGAACAAGCTTTTGTGTGTCCAATGTGTCATCAATCGGTCATTTTGAAGGCAGGCCCCATTAAAATACCCCATTTTGCTCATCGTAAAAAGAATAGTTGTTGGTACGAAGCAGAAGCTGAAACAGAAGAACACCTCCGCTTGAAGCAGCTTTTTGCGGAAAAGTGTTTACGTGAAAAGCTGTCCTTTCAAGTTGAGGCATACTTACCCGCCTTGAAGCAACGCCCAGATTTACTCATTGGGAAGATAGCCATTGAAATTCAATGTAGTCCATTGCCAATTAAACGTTTGGTGGAACGGACGGAGACTTATCAAACTCATGGCTATCAAGTTGTTTGGATTTTAGGTGAACGATTAGTGCCTAAAGACAAGCTCACGCAATTAACGAAACAATTTCTTTACTTTTCGGAGTCCTTGGGGTTTTATTTATGGACGGCCAATAAGAAACAAGAACGAATAGAATTACTTTGTCATATTGAAGAGAGTCAATGTCAACAATTTTATAGAAGAAAACAATCATGGGATTTTTACGAAAAAAAATTACTAGAAATCTTCCGACTACCGACCGCTAATTTAAATTTACTGCCAAATAGACGGCACACTGGTCAATTGATGCATGATTATTATCAAAAATTGACTCAACAACTTGGTTACAGAAATGCTCAGTTGCTTAGAACACAGAGCTTTTTATATACGAAAGGTTGTCACCTTCTCCAGTTACCTCCTTGGTTTTACTATCCTGGATTGAAGCTATTACCTTCTTCTGAAGAAGATATTCATTTAAAAATGCTTGTTTGGGAAGCACTAAAAACCGAAGAAGAGCGTTTAGTGACCAAACAGGAACTATGGCGTATCTTGGAAGCTATTTTTTTTGAAGAAGGGAACTTTGTTTGGCAGCCACTGCCGAATATTGGCTTAAAAAAGCTTTTTAAAATTGTGGGAAATAACTTATTGAGATGGTTACAAGAATGTTATGTGTTAATTAAAGTAAACAATAAGTACCTAATAACTAGTATTTTCCTAAGAGAAGATCCTGAAAAGCTCATTCATTGGCTAAAAAAAGTGAAAAAACAACATTTTTTTAGTCACACGTGTTAAATTATGATAGTATAATGAGTAAAACGTTTCTTAAAGGAGAGTAAACTATGAGCGAAATTAAACAATTACCAACACGTGATGAAGTTCCAACTCCATTGACTTGGGAATTAACCAAAATTTTTAAAGATGATGCTGCTTTTGATGTTGCGTATAATCAGTTGACAGAAGAGCTAAATCAAGCAGAATCATTTAAAGGTACCTTAGGGAATGGTGCAGAAGCTTTTCTAGCTGCGTTAGAATACGTTTTAGATGTCTATAGAAAAGTGGAAACATTATATGTCTATTCTCATTTAAAAAATGATCAAGACACTACAAATACAGCTTACCAAGCTTTATATGCCAGAGCTAGTTCTTTATATGCACAAGTTAGTGAAGCTGTTTCTTGGTTTGACCCAGAGGTTTTAACATTAAGTGATGAACAAATCTGGGGATATTTTGAAGAGCAGCCCAAATTAGCTGTTTATCGTCACTATATTCAAAATATTTTAGATGAACGTCCCCATGTTTTATCGATGGAACAAGAAGCTTTACTGGCGGGGGCTAGTGAAATTTTTGGTGCCTCAAGTAATACATTTTCAATTTTAAATAATGCAGACTTAGAATTTCCAACTGTGCAAAATGCTGAAGGCGAAACGATTCAACTTTCTCATGGCGTTTATGGTCAGTTAATGGAAAGTGTCGATCCATCTGTTCGTGAAGCAGCATTTAAAGGTTTGTACAAAGTGTACAAACAATTTAGAAATACCTTAGCCTCAACTTTAGGTGCACATGTTAAAACGCATAATTATAAAGCAAAAATTAGAAATTATGATTCTGCTCGGGCAGCATCTTTAGCAAGTAATCATATCCCTGAAAGTGTTCACGAAACATTAGTAGCTGTAGTAAATAAACATTTACCTTTGCTACATCGTTATGTAAAATTAAGAAAAAAATTATTAAACGTAGAAGAATTACACATGTACGACTTGTATGCGCCTTTGCTAGGTGAAGCACCAATTCGTTACAGCTATGAAGAAGCAAAAGAAAAAGCAATTGAGGCTTTAAAACCACTAGGTGAAGACTATTTATCTATTGTTAAAGAAGCTTTTTCAAGTCGTTGGATTGATGTGATTGAAAATCAAGGAAAACGAAGCGGCGCATATTCTTCAGGAGCTTATGATACAGCCCCATACATTTTAATGAATTGGCATGATAGTTTGGATCAACTATTTACATTAGTCCATGAGATGGGCCATAGTGTTCATAGTTACTATACAAGAAATAATCAGCCGTATGTTTATGGCGACTATTCAATTTTCTTAGCTGAGATTGCTTCAACCACAAATGAAAATATTTTAACAGAATATTTATTACAAACAGAAACAGATCCTAAAGTACGTGCGTATGTCTTAAATCACTATTTAGACGGCTTTAAGGGAACCATTTTCCGTCAAACGCAATTTGCGGAATTTGAACATTTTATTCACACGGAAGATGCTAAAGGCACGCCATTAACAAGTGAATATTTGAGTGAGTATTATGGCGAGCTCAATGCTAAATATTATGGACCAGAAGTAGTTAGAGACGAAGAAATCAGTTACGAATGGGCGAGAATTCCACATTTTTATTACAATTACTATGTTTATCAATATGCAACTGGCTTCTCAGCCGCTTCGGCATTGTCTAAACATATTTTAGCTGGAGAAGAGGGAGCTTTAGAGAACTATCTTAACTACTTGAAAGCAGGAAGTAGTGACTTCCCAATTGAAGTGATGAAAAAAGCGGGCGTGGATATGACACAAGCCGCGTATATCGAAGATGCAATGAAAGTTTTTGAAGAACGTTTAACGGAATTAGAAGCTTTGGTTGAAAAATTATAGACAAAGAAGTGGGATATAAGTCCAAATGACTTATATCCCACTTTTTAACTCTTAAGATAATTGGTTAACAGCTTTCGTCGCAGCATCTTTTTTATAATAAATGTAAATGTCCATTTGGAAAATGATAATTGGAGCGACGTTTAAATTCAAAGGTTGCGTCACCTTGGTCTAGCAACGGTTCGTTATGTGGATGGACACGACAAAGTTGTTTAATTTCATCCATGTTTTCAAAATTTTCGACTAAAATGCCGAAATCGTTCTCGCAAGTATAGTTGTAAACGACTGCGGTAGGATGTTGTTTAATCCCCATTTCTCGAGCAACTTTTTGGTCGGTTTGGAAAGATTCTTTGACAAAATCGGATTGTCGGTCTTTACGATACATATCAATATCCCCGCCGGCCGCTAGAAGTAGTTCTTCTGATAACTCAGGAGAGTAAGCTAGACCGTCTTCAGCTACTGCTTTTTGTAAGCCAATCAACAATTGTCGGCCTTTTTTTCGGCCTTGTAACTGTGCTGCTTTATAGTCAAGAGCGGCTGAGTATAAATCTTCAAAAATTCGATTCCGTCGTTTAATGTCATTAATCGGAATATGTTGACGACTCAAAAATTCATTGATCGTTTTCATGTTTAATAAAGGAATAAAGCGCAATTGTATTTTCTTCTTGTCGTTAACAGACAATTGTATAATTTCTTTTTCAATTTCTAAACAGACGCCGCCTAAAGGATTGACGAACAAATAAATTTCAACCATTCATACTTCCTCCAATGCCATGCTTTTTCAAATACAGGTGCCAGAACGTCAGTGCTTCGAATACTAAGGGGCAGTGGTCCGCATCATGCGTTGAATCTTGTTAGGTGCAAGCGTAATGGGAATGTTCAAATCAGCCATTAATGTTTGAAACGCTTGCTTGCCGCTTTCAGCTTCAGTAACTTCTAACTCTAATTCAAAATCGTGCTGTTGGTTATACCAACTTTCGTCTAACGCAAGTAGTCCTTGAGGAATTTGTTTTTCTGCACGTGCTGTTTTTAATGAACCAATTAAATGGATCGAGGCGATTTCAATACCTAATTCTTGTAATTTCTTCGCCACAGCCCCCTCAGTAGGGAGGTGATTCCTTTTGATAAAGTGGTTCGCCGTCTCAAGCGATAAAGGGTCATTGATTTCTAATAATCCTTCTGGCGCAGGAACTTTTAAGGTTAACTCACCACGATCTGCTAATACGCGAATTCTTAAGCCCATTCGTTGTGCTTTTAATTGAAAATCGTCCGTATCAAAATAATGATTTGTTTGCGTAAAAAAGTCCGTTTTTTGAATAGCAAAATGGTCGATTAATCGTTTGAAATCTTGCGGACTAACTAATGTTTTAAATTCAATTTCTAAGTGCTCACTCATGGGGTTCTCTCTCTTTCTTAAATCACTCCAATTTTCACATATTATATAGGTTTCCGTCAAGAAAAGTGGTCTTCTCTGTGAAAAATTTTTCTAATGAAAGGCGTTTGGAAATCAAATAGCGAATAACACCCTATTTTAGGGAGGACTGTGGTAAAATAATCAGTGAATGAAATTCAAGGAAATTGAGGGATCTACCATGGAACGAGAGTGGGAGCTGTTTTTAGCGCCATATGAACAGGCGGTCAGCGAATTAAAAGTAAAACTACGAGGTATTCGTAAACAATTTCGGGAGCAAGATAAACACATACCAATTGAATTCGTTACAGGACGTGTGAAACCAGTAGATAGTATTTTGACAAAGACGGCTATTCGGCATATTCCTTTAAATCGGATTGAAGAAGAAATGCAAGACATTGCTGGTTTGCGGATTATGTGCCAATTTGTGGAAGACATTTACCAGGTAGTCGCACTTTTAAGAAATCGTAAAGACTTAAAAATTGTGGAAGAACGGGACTACATTGAAAATAAAAAAGAAAGTGGCTATCGTTCGTACCATGTGGTGGTGGAATATCCTGTGCAATTAGTCACCGGGGAAAAGATTATTTTGGCCGAAATCCAAATTCGGACACTCTCCATGAATTTTTGGGCAACGATTGAACATTCTTTGAATTATAAATATCAAGGTGTCTTTCCTGAAGAAATGAAAGAACGCCTTCAGCGAGCGGCAGAGGCAGCCTATTTATTAGATGAAGAGATGTCATCTATCCGTGAAGAAATTCAAGAAGCACAACATTACTTCTCTCATGGCCGTGGATTGTTAGAAAACGAATACTATAAGCAAATTAAAAACGAAACACCAGAAAATCAGTAAAGGAGTCTGCTTATGAAAGTGGCGATTGTTCATAACTCGGAAGAAAAATCGAAACAAGTCACAAAACAACTGACAACACTATTAGAGCAAAACCAAATTCAAATAGACAATCGTCAACCTGAACTTGTGATTTCAGTCGGCGGAGATGGTACGCTTCTTTCCGCTTTTCATCGATTTAATCATCTGTTAAACGAAGTAAGTTTCTTAGGTGTACATACCGGACACTTGGGTTTCTATACAGATTGGCGTGATTATGAATTAAAAGAACTAGTTGAGAGTTTGTGTATTCATCGTGAAAAAAGTACGAGTTATCCATTATTAGATGTGCGGATTCGGTTTAGAGATGGGAAACCAGATAAACATTTTTTAGCATTAAATGAATCAACAATTAAACGAGGAAACCGGACGATGGTGGGCGATGTGTTTATTAAAGACGAACTGTTTGAACGATTTCGTGGTGACGGGTTGTCGATTTCGACCCCAACCGGCTCTACTGCGTATAATAAAAGTATTGGTGGAGCTGTTTTGCATCCTAGCATTAATGCGTTTCAGTTAACCGAAATCGCCTCCTTAAACAATCGTGTCTTTCGAACATTGGGTTCACCGATTGTAATCGCACATACGGAGTGGCTGGAGATTAAATTACAGGAAAGTGATGATTATTTTGTCACGGTGGACCAATTAGATATTTATCAAGAAAATATCGCTTCTGTCTGCTATCGAATTGCAGACGAACGGATTCATTTTGCCTCTTATCGGCACATGCATTTCTGGCATCGAGTGAAAGATGCCTTTATTGGTGAGGATTAATTAAACGATGGAATTTCAATGGACATATGACAAAGAAACAACACAACAAGTGAAATATTTTTTAAAGGAACAAGGTGTTTCAAAAGGGTTATTAGCAAAGGTGAAATTTCAGGGTGGTAAAATTCAAGTGAATGGGACCGTTCAAAATGCCATCTATCCTTTACAAACTGGCGATGTCGTTAAAATGACGATTCCAGATGAAGCGGAACATGAGACATTATTAACAGATGATGAACCGATTGAAATTGTGTTTGAAGATGATCATTTTTTAGTAGTTAATAAGCCTGCTGGCATTGCCTCAATACCTGCTCAGTATCATCCTTCAGGAACGATGGCGAATCGTGTTAAGGGCTATTACAAGCGTCAAAATTACGTGAATCAAGTTATTCATGTCGTGACTCGTTTAGATCGAGATACTTCTGGGCTGATGTTATTTGCGAAACACGGCTTTGCTCATGCTTTAATTGATCAAGAATTACGAGAAAAAAAGGTGACAAAAATTTATTATGCCCTTGTTGGTGGAGCGATTGAGCAGTTAAACGAGCATCAATTGATTGAAAAGCCAATTGGGCGCGACTTGTCCTCTTTATTAAAACGCCAAGTTATCGAAACAGGTCAATTTGCTAGTACAGAATATTGGCTCGCAAAAAGAGGAGCCCAAGCAGCAGCTGTGCGCATTCAGCTCCATACAGGACGAACACATCAAATTCGGGTACATTTTGAAGCAATTGGCTGTTCATTGTTAGGGGATGAGATGTATCATGGAAAGATGGATCAAGGAATTGAGCGGCAAGCGTTGCATTGCATGGAACTAATTTTTATTCATCCTTTTACCAAAGAAACGGTTCATCTGATTTCCCCACTAGCGGAGGATATGAAAAGTGTAGATGATACGTTATAATAATAAAGAGGCAGGAGGGGAAAGTGTAAGATGAATGAAGGCCAAGAAATGGAAGAGCAATTTGCCCTTCTTTTAGAAACGCTAAAAAATCAACAAATGAACGAATTTCGTGAGCTATTTTTAGCGTTACACATTTATGAACAAGGACAATTTTACCAATCGTTAGATGAAAAAGACCGACAACATTTATACAATTACCTATCTCCGAAAGAACTAGCGGATATGTTTGATGTTATCGAAGAAGATAATGAGAATATGAAAGATTATTTAGCTGAAATGCGCCCAAGTTATGCAGCAGATATGTTAGCTGAGATGTATACCGATAATGCGGTGGATTTACTAAATATGTTAGATAAAAGTCAAAAGGCGAAATATCTTAGTTTGTTAAGTAGTGAAGAAGCAGGCGAAATTAAAGAGTTACTTCATTACGAAGATGAAACTGCTGGGGCGATTATGACCACCGAATTTGTTTCGATTGTGGCGAATCAAACAGTGCGTTCTGCGATGTACGTCTTAAAGAATCAAGCGGACATGGCGGAAACAATCTATTACGTTTACGTAGTCGACCAAGAAAATCATTTAGTTGGCGTTATTTCGTTGCGGGATTTAATTGTTAATGATGATGATACCTTGATTGCTGATATTTTGAATGAACGGGTTATTTCAGTTCATGTTGGCGATGACCAAGAAGATGTCGCGCAAACAATTCGTGACTATGACTTCTTAGCTGTGCCAGTTACAGATTATGATGATCATTTGTTGGGGATTGTAACAGTTGATGATATTATTGATGTTATCGATGATGAAGCCGCTAGCGACTACTCTGGTTTAGCCGGGGTCGACGTTGAAGAAGTTAGTGAGAACCCTTTAAAAGCCGCTTCTAAACGATTACCTTGGTTAATTACACTATTGTTTTTAGGAATGTCTACGGCCTCGTTAATCAGTAATTATGAGTCGTTAGTTAGCGAAGCGAGTATTTTAGCCGTTTTTATTTCTTTAATTACCGGAACAGCCGGCAATGCCGGGACACAATCATTGGCGGTCGCGGTACGCCGTTTGGCTATGAAAGATGAAAAGGATAGTAATTTTGGTCGCTTAATCTTAAGTGAAGTACTCACGGGACTAGTGACGGGGGCTGTGACAGGTTTAACCATTATGATTGTGGTTGGCGTGTGGCAACATAATCTTCCGCTTGGATTTGTGATTGGGATGGCAATGCTCTGTGCAATTACTGTGGCGAATTTAGCAGGGAGTTTAATCCCAATGTTAATGGATAAATTAGGGTTTGATCCAGCAGTTGCCAGTGGCCCGTTTATTACTACCTTAAGTGATTTAACCAGTGTATTAATTTATTTCAATATTGCCAGCATGTTTATGCGTTATTTTGTTTAAAAAATTGCACTTATTTATCATGAGACTGAGGTAAAAGGATTCGTTGGTTTGCTTGAAATCAAAAAAGTGAGATAGCCGTTAATACGACGGCTACCTCACTTTTTTAGATACAAGAAATTAAACAATTTTTGTGCCATGGACTTCTGTGACTTTTAAAGTGTCCATCACAGTTTGAACGTTTTCTGTGGAAATACCGCCACCTGGTAAAATAAGAATCCGTTGATCTGCGTAGGCAATTAATTCTTTTAAATGATCAAAGTTGTCTTCGATAGGGGTACCAGCTGGCCCGCCATGAGTTAAAATACGCGTCACACCACGCTCAGCTAACCAGTCGATCGCCTTAAATTGGTTTTCTTTCGACAAGGCATCAAAAGCCATATGGAAAGTGATTTGCAAGCCTTCAGCTGTTTCAATGAATAAGTCCAAAGCTTCTTCATCTAACCAACCGTCCTCAGTTAAACAGCCAATAACAATGCCGTCGGTTCCTAATTTCTTTGCTTCGATTAAATCGGTATGCATAATTTTTAATTCAATATCATTATAGACAAAATTGCCGCCACGAGGACGAATGATTGTCATCACTGGTACAGAATGTTCGCCAGCGTATGCTAAGACTTCTTCAATAACACCAGTACTTGGCGTCGTTCCACCTACGGCTAAGTTATCGCATAATTCGATGCGATTCGCACCTTTTTGAATGGCTTGGGGAATCTTAGTGAAATTTTCGGCACAGAATTCTTTAATCATTTATTATCGCTCCTTGCTTTTTCTTCACAGGCATTGTACCATAATTCTGCTTACTACCATAGCCCTGAAAAAAAGAGTGCAACTTTTTATAAGAGAAAATGTTCATTTAATGAACGTAAGGAGTTTTAAATGTTAAAGAAAATTGAACGAGCACAACAATTATTGAAAAAAGAAGCAGCCGTATTTCGCTGTCCAACTTGTCATGAACCAATGCATGTAGAAGGGGTTGGTCTGATTTGTCAACAGAGGCATCAATTTGATTTATCCAAGAAAGGCACGCTATACTTTCTAAATCATGGCGTTCAGACAGAATATAATAAAAAAATGTTTACTTCTCGAGGAAAAATGATTCAAAGTGGCATGTACGCGCCTGTTTTAAACAAAATTATGTACTATCTTCCTCAAAATAAAACAGTAGTCGATGTTGGTTGTGGTGAAGGGAGTTTTCTAGCTGAGTTAAGTCAAGCAGGCTTATCTGGACTGAAAATCGGGTTTGATTTATCAAAGGAAGGAATCTATTTAGCAAGTAATCAGCCAATTGATGCGTTTTGGTGTGTGGCGGATTTAACGAATTTGCCATTTGCGAATGAAGGGCTTGATACGATTTTAAATATTTTTTCCCCTTCACATTATCAAGAATTTCGGCGAGTACTAAAAGCTGACGGGACTGTGATTAAAATTATTCCTGAAGAGAATTACTTAAAGGAATTACGAGCGGCTTTTTATCCCAATGACGAAAAGAAACAAAGTTATTCCAATCAAAAAGTAGTCCAACGTTTTGCCGAGGAATTAGCAGTGGAAGTAGATGAACGAATAACTTATTGCTTTGACATTCCCGAGGAAAGACGGTTGGATTTATTAGAAATGTCGCCATTAGAGTGGCAAGTTTCTCAAGAAGTTAAAGCCGAGCTACAACAGCGACCATTGGAAAAAATCACGATTGACGTCCGCTTGTTAGTAGGTCGTAAAAGATAGACTTTTTTGTGAAGAAAATCCTAAAAAAGTCTTGCAATAAAGTGACATTGGTGTTATATTACTTACAAGTTGTTTTTTCATTGGTTTTTATCAGGGTCCTGTTCTGATAAAAGTTAGTGAAGAGACCTTCACTAACGTAACGACTCGCCGTGCTAGACACCGAGACGGTACGTTTTTTTTTATTGGTTAGAATAGCTGCCGCCTGACATCATCGCGTCATGCGGTTTTTTTTTTGAAAATAAGTATTGTGGGCGCTATTTATTTTGAATTTATGCTAAAATGAACACGATTGATATTTGAGGAGCTGAAGATAGTTGACGAACCATATTGTTTTATTTGAACCACAAATTCCAGCAAATACTGGAAATATTGCACGGACATGTGCAGCGACGAATACACCGTTGCATTTAATTGAACCTTTAGGATTTTCAACAGATGATAAACACTTAAAACGTGCCGGATTAGATTATTGGAATGATGTAAATATTACGTATCATAAAGATTTGGCTGCCTTTTTAGCCCATGTGGCAGGCAAACACTTGCATTTAGTAACCAAATTTGCTCACCAAACGTACAGCGAGGTCAATTATAATGATGGCGAG
The DNA here is from genome assembly GCF_050546705.1 of Enterococcus sp. AZ104. Classification (NCBI taxonomy): domain Bacteria; kingdom Bacillati; phylum Bacillota; class Bacilli; order Lactobacillales; family Enterococcaceae; genus Enterococcus; species Enterococcus sp. AZ104. Next base: position 2,130,985 of record NZ_CP172952.1, on the reverse strand, counting down.
GACCATTATTTCCTTTTTGGAAAAGAAACAACGGGCTTACCAGAAACGTTTATGCGAGAAAACGAAGAAAAGTGTATCCGAATTCCTATGAATGATGAACATGTGCGCTCATTGAATCTTTCTAACACTGCCGCACTAATTGTTTATGAAGCCTTACGTCAGCAAAATTTTCCGAACTTAGAACTGACGCATCATTATGAAAATGATAAATTAGATTAAAAAACAAGGCACAAAGTTGTGCCTTGTTTTTTAATCTAATTCTAGGGAACGTCTATATTGTTCTGCTAAAGCTGTTTTTGTAAATGAAACGGTACCGTTATATTTTTCTAACACAACTTTTTCAATTTCCGATAAATTGACTTTGAAAAATTCTTTTCTAGAGTTTACTTTATTCACCTCTTGCGCTTTAAAATGCTTATGTAATTCATTTTCTAATTTAGGCGCATCTTCAGAAAAGATCATAGCATGTACATCAAATTCAAAAGGAACGGAGGCACTACCGAGCTCTTTAATACGATCCATTGGTTCTAGTCTACGAGTCATTCCAATTTTGTATATATGTTCACCAAAAGAACCTATATTACTAATAATATAAACGTATCCAGCACGAGTATTTAGTTCTCTTTCCAATACATTTTCTTTTACACGTTCTAACTCTTTTAATTTAAGTTCTAGTTCTTTTATTTTATCAATATAAAGTTGTTTTTCTACTTCTGAAGTCACTTTTTGGATATATCCCAATAATTTAGTGATTTCAGAATTAAATTGTCGTTCCTCCTTATCAATTCTCTTCTTCTCTCTATCTATTTCTCTGCGAACTTTTTCTTCCTCAATCATTTGTTCTTTTATTGCTTTTTGTTGCTCTTTTTCATCATTTTTTTTTACTATATATGAATAATTAAGCTCAAGAACTTCTAATTTTAATGCTAAATATTTTTTTGTAAACTTAACATTTTCCGATGCATATAGACGATTTATTTTATCAAACACTTTAATGATTTTTTCTCTAGTGGAGTCAATATTAGATAAACTTAATTTGTTAAGAAGTCCGGTTATCTCTGAATCTAAGGGAAGTAGCATCTTTTTCTTTAAAGTGGAACTCTCTTTTTTTGTCAGATATTTTTGGAAAAGGATAGCGCCATCTAATACTAGTTCTTTTTCTTTTAATTTTAATAAAGAAAGTTGATTTTTTATTTCAGATGAAGTGGTTTCTTCAATATTAGGAATTATTATTGAAGGATAAACTGCCAATAACGAAGGATCATATTTCCCTTCGATTTCTGTTACTAACTTTTCTTGTTCTTCTGAAAGATTGGAGACTATCGATACCAAGTTAGACGTTTTTGTTTCTAATTCTACGATATTTTTTTCTCTAGAATCTAGCTCTATTTCATATTCTTCTAATTGGGAAAATCTAAATGACAGTTCTTGTTGTAGATCTTGAGCATCTCGCCATTTTTTTGAACCTACAGCGACAAAATAAAGACCTGCTATAAATAATATAAAAACAATTAACATAATATAAACTCCTTTATTTATTAAAAATATAATCCTCATATAATTATAACGTTACTATAGAACAAAATCTACTTTTTATAGTGCTTTAATTTCTTTTTTTTCAACAATAGTTATTAGCGTAGAAGAATACGAACGAAGACCATTAGAAACTTCCATGGATATTTTCGCAGGGAAGTGATAAACTAGAAAGACATATGAAGAGATAAAGAAGTTTGGAGAAGTTACATGAAATTATATTTTACACGACATGGAAAAACTGAATGGAATCAACAGAAACGATTTCAAGGAATGACAGGAGATTCGCCGTTATTACCAACTAGTTATGACGAAATTAAACAATTAGGCCAATATTTACAAGATATTCCGTTTGAAAAAATTTATTCTAGTCCGCTGTTACGTGCTAAAAATACTGCGCGGGGAATTCAACAAGAATTGAATCGTCCAGTTGAAATTGTTTATACAGATAGCTTAAAAGAATTAGGTTTAGGTCGTTTAGAAGGACAATATATTGAAGAAATGCGTAATTTTTATGGAGAAGAATTAGATCATTTACGGCATCGTTTAGATTTGTATGATCCAACAATTTTTGATGGTGAACCAATCGAGCAAGCGATTCAACGGATTTCAGAAACAGTTGCTGAAGCGGCGAAACAGCACGAAGGTCCAGTTCTATTTGTCGGACACGGAGCAGCGCTGACGGCGGCAATCCAAGCGATGGCTGGTAAACCATTATCAGAATTACGGACAATGGGCGGGCTGTTAAACAATAGCCTTTCAATCCTTGAAACCAAAGAGGCATCAAGGAACATGCCGTACGACTTAACGTTATGGAATGATACGTCTTTTTTAGCTAAAGAAAAAGCACAATAAGCGCACAACAGAAAGGAGGGCTTGTAGTGGTAACACTTTTTGGTGAGGACGAAGAAAAAGCCTTTATTGTTGGGACTGTACAAGCAATCTTTTTTGAAAATCCCAGTAATTTTTATAAAGTCGTTCTTGTAAATGTGACCGATACAAATACAGATTATTTAGAAAAAGAAATTGTAGTAACTGGAAGTTTTGGCCAAGTTCAAGAAGAGGAACCCTATCGTTTCTTTGGTCATTTTGTGGACCATCCTCGTTATGGCAGACAGTTTCAGGTGGATAGTTATCAGCAAGAAAGACCGACTTCGGCTAGTGGGGTGGTTAACTATTTATCAAGTGATAAATTTCCTGGCATTGGTAAACGAACAGCTGAAAAAATTGTTGAAGTATTAGGGGAAAGTGCGATTGACCGAATTATTGATGACCCGAGTGTTTTGGAAGAAGTTACTGTTTTAAATGAAAAAAAACGTCAAGTAATCGTCGAAACAATTCGCTTGAATCACGGGATGGAGCAAGTGATTGTGGGACTAAATCGATACGGCTTCGGTAGTCAGTTAGCTTTTTCAATTTATCAAACCTATCAAGAAGAAACCCTTTCTGTGATTCAAGAAAATCCTTATCAGTTAGTTGAAGATATTGAGGGAGTCGGATTTAAACGAGCGGACAATATTGCTGAACAAATCGGCATTCAGGCGGATTCTGCTGTTCGAATTCGAGCGGCGATTTTACATGAAGTGTTTGAACACTCCATTCGCTCAGGCAATACGTATGTTCAAGCAGATGTTTTGTTAGAAGAAGCGATTCGGACCTTGGAAGCAAGTCGCCCAGTGGAAATCTCACCTGATCAAGTAGCCAATGAAATCATTACGTTAGTCGAACATGGAAAAATCCAACAAGAAGAGACTAAACTTTTTGAGAACAGTCTCTATTTTTCTGAATGGGGCATTGGTACTTCGATTCAGCGTTTACTTTCTCGTAAAAAAGAAATTCATTATGAGGAAGAAGAAGTCCAAAAAAATATCCGAATGATTGAGAAACGTTTAAATATTCAGTATGGCGACTCGCAACAAGCAGCGATTGAAGAAGCGATTAAATCGCCGTTATTTATTTTAACTGGAGGGCCCGGAACAGGGAAAACAACTGTTATTAATGGGATTGTCTCGTTGTTTGCGGAGCTAAATGGTCTTTCATTAGATCTCAAAGACTATACGCAGGAGATGTTTCCAATCTTGCTAGCGGCGCCAACTGGGCGAGCAGCGAAACGTATGAACGAAACGACAGGTTTACCTGCAAGTACCATCCATCGTTTGTTAGGCTTGACAGGTCGTGAAAAAAATCCGAGTTTAACCGCCAAAGAATTAGAAGGTGGTTTGCTAATTGTAGATGAAATGTCCATGGTGGATACTTGGTTAGCCAATACGTTATTAAAAGCTATTCCGACAAACATGCAAGTGATTTTTGTTGGTGATAAGGATCAGCTACCGTCTGTCGGTCCAGGTCAAGTCTTACATGACTTATTGCAAATTAACGAAATTCCCAAATGTGAGTTAAACGAAATTTATCGTCAAGGAGACGGTTCAAGTATTATTCCTCTTGCCCATGAAATTAAAGAAGGAAAGTTGCCTGCTGATTTTCAAAAAAATCAAAAGGATCGCTCGTTCTTTGCAAGTGATATTGGTCATATCGAAGAATACATTCGACAAATCGTCACAAAGGCAAAAGCAAAAGGGTTTACGCCACAAGATATCCAAGTTTTAGCGCCAATGTATCGTGGCGCAGCCGGCATTGATGCCTTGAATAAGATGATGCAAGAAATCTTCAATCCAAATGATGGTAAGAAAAAAGAAGTCAAATGGAATGACACCGTCTATCGGATTGGGGACAAAGTTTTGCAACTAGTCAATACGCCAGAATTAAATGTGTTCAATGGAGATATGGGAGAAATCGTCGGAATTACTTTAGCCAAAGACTCAGAGGACAAAGTGGACGAGTTGGTTTTACAGTTTGATAATAATGAAGTAACGTATAAAAGAAATGAATGGAATAAAATTACGTTATCCTATTGTTGTTCGATTCATAAAGCGCAAGGTAGTGAATTCCGCATGGTGTTACTGCCAATGGTTCATCAGTATAGCCGAATGCTGCAACGAAATTTGCTGTATACAGCAGTGACACGTAGTAAAGAATTATTAATTCTATTAGGTGAGGTTTCTGCTTTTGAAACATGTGTCAAAAACGAATCGGCTAGTCGCATGACGATGCTAAAAGAACGAATCGTGAATGCAGAACAAATGACCTTAACGACTAGAACCCAGTTAGAAGCCTATGAAGAAGGTTTAACGGCAGACCATCCATTTACTGAAAAGGAAACAAAAGCTGTCTCTTATGAAACTGAACAGCAATCAACGAAAGCCAATCAGATAAAAGAAACAGACGAGCAATTAGTTGACACAATGGTACAAGAAGTTTCACTATTTGCTGATGAAGGGGAAGAGTCAACCCCAGAAACAGCAAATAAAGCGACAAAAGTTGTCGAAGAACCATTACCAAAAGAACCACGACTAACAGTCGAAATTATTCAAACAAATGCTGTTGATCCAATGATTGGAATGAAGGATACGACGCCTTATCAATTTATGTGAGAAAAGGAAAGAGTGCCATAAGTCGTTTTGACTTATGGCACTCTTTTTCAACCTTAAGGGACTCAGTTAAAACCAAAACAAACGTTTTTGTGTGGTATAAACCATATCAATACTTCGTTTGCCTAAAATCTCGCCATCTGCGTGAATGGTTTGTGGAATCGTCGAAACAATTCGAATTTTACTTGATTGAAAATGATGAAAATGCTTAGATTTCCCTTGTTTTTGACGAAGCAATAGGAAAATAAGCCACAAAATTTTAAAAATATTGATTCGTTCCACGACAACTAAGTCCACGACTGCTTTGCGAGGATTGGCCGTCGGCATAATTGATACGCCCCCGCCAAAATAAGGATGATTTGTGACCGTACATAGGAAAGCACGATTAAATGTGTATTGTTTACCATTCATTTCAACTAAAATTGGAAAGCCTTTTTGTTTAAAAAAGACATGAATGATTGAAGAAATATAGGAAAGCGAGCCAAGCTTAAATTTATTTAAGGCTTTTTTTGATGACGATTCGTTGGTTTTTTCCACGATTGCCGCATCCAACCCTAAGCCAACATTATTGGTGGCTAAGCCGATTTCTTCTTGGTTGGCTTCTACATAATGAATTGTTTGAATTTCTTTTGGTCGTCTGGTGCGCAGGATTTGATGCAATGCTTTATCAATATTTCTTGATAATCCCACCCCCCGTGCAAAATCATTTCCAGAGCCGCATGGAATATAGCTTAAAGGAATAGCTGAATCATATGGAAGTAATGAATTAATGACATTATGTAGTGTGCCATCGCCGCCTAGCACGACTAGGATTGGAAAAGTTGAAACGTCTAAGTCTTCAGACCAAGGAAGTAAAGTTGTTTCTGCAAGTTCCTTCGTCAATTCTTTTTCATGTCCAGCGTAATCAGTGTAAAGAGCCGTATATTTAAGTTCTTGTTGCTTGAGTTGTTGAATCACTTTTCTAGCGACTTTTCGGCCATTGCCGCTACTTGCCTGCTCGTTGATAATAAGATAGTAGTGAATGTTCATTGAGCTCCTCCTTTGAATCGCTATTGTCCATTATACCAGAGGGAGGAACTTCTGCGAATAAAGATTGCTTAAAAAAGTAAAAAATGACTAGAAAAAGGCACGAAACAATGCATGAGAGGTGAAAACTGCAAATAAGTGCAAAGTAAAACAGGGCTTTCATTGACTATTTTGACTTTCCATATTAGAATGTGAACTGTTGCAATTGTAACCAAGGTTCATCAACCATCCCTTGTAAAAAAACTCGGAGAAAGAAGGAAAAAGTATGCAAAATTCGTTTCAAGCCAATCGAAAGCTAAGAACAGTCTTAGCCAATGGTATCATTATGGGCTTATATATTGTCCTCTCTTTATTGGTTCGGCCAGTTTCTTCTGGTATGATTCAATTTAGAATTTCAGAAAGTTTGAATCACCTAGTCGTTTTCAATCGCAAATTGATGTGGGGTGTTTTAGGCGGCGTTATCTTTTTTAACTTATTTTTTGGTTTCGGTGTAATGGATGCTCTGTTTGGTGGTGCGCAAACATTATTTGCGTTGAGCTTAACAGCTTTTTTACAAAAAAAGGTACCAAGTATTCCTGTTAGAATGTGTCTAAATAGTCTATTTTTCACTGTAAGTATGTTTTTTATTGCCTTTATGCTAGTACCAAGTGGCGGTCAAGCATTTTGGACAACTTATGGTTGGTTAGCATTAAGTGAAGCGATTATTATGACGATTTCAGCACCAATCATGTATTTTATCAACAAGTCATTAAAATTTGAAACACGTATTTAATTGAAAAGATGTGGATAGAAATGATTCATCCTTTGAATGGCAGTGAAGAAAAGTGTCGTTGCTATTAGTGAACTAAGTGATAGAATGAACTGTTTCTACCTCGTCTTTTTTACATAAAGAATAAGATCTACATTTTTTCTAAAAATTTTCATGTAAAACTTTACTAGTCTGTTGGAATACACTATGATAGTGTAAGATAAACGGACTATTGGAAAGTCACAGCAGAGGAGTTTGAACATGTACACATTTAAAATCGGTATTCCGGCAGAAGTACACGATACATTTGTTAAAAATCACCCATTATGTAATTTACTACAGTCATCTTCATGGGCAAAAGTCAAGGATAACTGGGGTTCTGAAATTGTTGGGGTTTATGAAAAGGATACATTAGTCGCATCAAGTTTAGTTTTAATCAAACCATTACCAGCCGGTTTTACGATGTTATATACACCAAGAGGTCCAGTAATGGACTATACAAATGAACGTTTGGTCAGCTACTTTATGGCTGAATTGAAAAAATTTGGCAAGAAAAAACGAGCTTTATTTATAAAAATGGATCCAGCGGTTCACTATCAAGATTTTCATTTGGGAGAAGAACATCAACCGCATGCTGAAGCGACAGCTATTATTGAGACCTTGAAAAAAGCAGGGGCCAAATATCAAGGACTGACAATGGATATGGGGGCCACCATCCAGCCCCGCTTCCAAGCGAATATTTATCGTGAAGATTTTAGTGAAGAACAATTGTCAAAAAGCACCAAGAAAATGATTAAAACAGCTGAAAAAAAAGGGGTCGTTGTGCAGCAAGGGCATGTTGACTTTGTTGATGAATTTGAAAAAGTCATTCAATCAACCATGGAACGCCAACATATTTCTTTACGGAATAGTGATTACTTTAAGAAGCTGTTGAACATTTACCCAGAAGACTCCTTTATTATGCTGGCGCAAGTCAATTTAAAGGAACGCTTAGATAGCACGCGACAACGCTATGACAAAAATCAAAAAGACTTGAGTAATTTGAAAGAAAATCAAGTGAAAAAGCGCCATAATTTAGAAGAATTAGATGCTTCCTTGACTCGGGAACTAAAAGAATTAGAAGAAAATATCGCAGAAGCTGGTGAAATCGTCACGGTTGCTGGCGCTTTGGCTGTGACATTTGGTCCAACAAGTGAAATCCTTTATGCTGGCTTAGATGATCGTTATAAACGCTACATGCCAACATATGTGACTTGGCGAGATGCCATTCAAGAATGTTTTAACCGTGGCTGCGAAAGCTGTAATATGGGCGGCTTAGAAGGTAGTTTAAATGATGGCTTAATTAAGTTTAAAGCGAACTTCAACCCAACGATTAATGAATTTATTGGGGAATTCGATTTACCGGTTAATAAATTATTATTTAAAGCCAGTGAATATGCCTATAAATTACGAAAACAAAAAAAATAAATAAAAAACACAGGGACTAAAAATCAAACTTGATTTTTAGTCCCTGTGTTTTTTTCTATAGTTTTTGCGTTGCATTCCGTTTCATTAAGCGAAGCAAAACGCTAGCAATTGCTGAAGCAGCTACACCAGCAACAAGAGCTTCTGGCACACCAGAACTGAAAATCGTCGCAATAATAGCTAGGTAAACAGCAGTTCCAGCTTTACCAATAATTTCAGCATAAGCTGAATTAAAAAGAAAATAAATCATGTTCATGACTAAAATGGTATTCGTTGCTGAGCCTAAAACACCAGCCACAAATAAGGAGACAGGTTGCGCTTTTTCCTTCGTTAATTTATTTAGCCATTTGTAAGCGAAATAAGGAACGACCCCAATTAAAATCCGCGGAATGAGCACAATTAAAAGTGCCTTCCAACTACCATGATCGGTACCGATCACAGGAATAAATGGAGAAAAAACAAACGACAAAGGTGTTGGTGCTGTCGTATTTTTAATTAAGCTAATGATCCCAAACGTGCCGCCCAACATACTACCGATTTTTGGCCCTAAAACAATGGAACCAATAATTACAGGAATATGCATCGTGGTCGAATTTAAAGGACCTAATGTGATAAATCCTAGTGGGGTTAAAGCCAGTAAAAGTAAGATAGCTAAGAACATTGCTGTTAACGTAAATTTTTTCGTGTTATTCATAAATTACTCCTTGTTATCAGATGCTAAAATTTTCATCACTGTTTGAAGGATATCTTCAACAGTGGCAAGTGCGCCACGACCATAATCGCCACAAGCTAAAAGAGCCTCCCGTGGGATTATTTCTTGATAGCCGACTTCTTTTAAAATGCCAATATTTCGTTGGACAATGGGGTTTTGGTACATATACGTATTCATCGCGGGCGCAATAATTTTGGGTGTTTCAGGATAAAGTGCCAAAGCAACTGTTGATAATAAGTCGTCGGCAATCCCATGTGCTAATTTCCCAATTGTATTGGCCGAAGCAGGTGCTACTAAAAATAAATCCGCTTTTTTAGCTAACTCAATGTGATTAATTTTACTGGGATCAATTTCCATCATGACATCCGTATGCACTGGATTCTTAGAAAGTGATTGTAAGGTAAGCGGAGTGATGAACGCTGTGCTGCTTTTAGTCATTAAAATTTCCACATTGTAGCCAAGCTTAGTTAGTTGACTTGTAATATCTGCTGCTTTATATGCAGAAATGCTGCCAGAGACGCCTAATAAAATAGTTTTCATTGTTGTTCTCTCCATTTCTTTTCAACATTTTTAACGATCATTGAACCAATCCCTTGTTTTGAACAAGCTTCTTGGACAATGCCCGTTTCGTTAATTAATAATCCTTCGTGTTCTGTTTCATGAACGTTCATCAAGTCATTGGCTAAGACAAAGTCACACCGATTTTTAACCAAAGCGGCTTGTGCAACCTGGACAAGTTCTTCTTGTGAAACGTCGACAAGTAATTTAAAGCCCACTAAAACAGTTTGGGGTTGCTTGTCACGAATCATTTGGATGACTTTAGGATTTTTCTTTAGAAAAATTAATAATCGATCCGTATCAGATGAAATTTTTGTTGCTGTTTGAGGAATATCAGCAATCTGATTCAATGTGTTTTGAACGATAGTTGCCAAGGCTTCTTTGGTCTTTGGCAATGTTTGTTCGCTTAATTGTTGAGCAAAAGAATCAATAAATTGTTCTTCCGTTTGCGCGGCTTCCGTCGTAAAATCACTGACTGCCATTGCGTGAACAATCGCATCAAATTGCTTTTCAGCAAAGAGTTGTTCTAACGTAGTAGCTAATTCAACCGTTGTTTCTATTTCTTTAATTGATAAGTCCAATTGTTGGGTTGGACGTAATGCATGTTTGGTTGTTACGTAGGTTACGGTGTGTCCAGCAGCTAAAAAACTTTCAGCAATTGCTTTTCCTAGTCCGCCAGAAGAATGATTGGTAATCGAACGAACATTATCAATCGGTTCTGACGTTCCGCCAGCAGTAACTAAAACATCCATAATCAAAACGCCTCCTTAAGAAATTCGGACAATGGTCCGTCCAATATGTTGGCCTGCTTGTAATGCTTCAAAAACAGGGGGAAGTTCTTCTAAAGTAATCTCTTGATACACAGCTTTTTCAGTGATGTCTAAATCAGTGGCAAGACGTTGCCAGACTATTTTTCGTTTGTCCATACCAACATTAACCGAATCAATGCCCAATAAATGAACGCCCCGTAAAATAAAGGGTAAAACGGTTGTCTCTAATGTAATTCCAGCAGCGCGGCCACAAATGGCTGAACGGCCATCATAACGAAGTTGTGGTAAAACAGCAGAAGTAATTTCCCCACCAGTGGTATCAATTGCAAAAGCAAAACGCTGTTTCATCAATGCTTTAACAGGAGTTGCTAAGAAATCTTCTACTAATAAGCATTCACTAACACCTAACTCTTTTAAAAGCTCAAAAGAATCTGGCTTTCTAGTTAATGCAGTGATTGAAGTGTAGCCTAATTGATGCAACATCGCAATAGACAATGTCGCAACACCGCCTGTCGCACCAGTTACAATAATGGGGGCTTCTTTGTCGTCGCGTAAGCCATCGTCTTCTAAAGCTGTGACAGATAATCCAGCCGTAAAGCCAGCAGTTCCGAAAATCATTGCTTCTTTGAGACTCATTTTTTCAGGAAGTGGAACTACCCAATCGCCAGGAACACGCACATATTCAGAATAACCACCAGTATGACTAACCCCTAATTGATAGCCTGTTACGATCACTTTATCGCCTTCTTTGAAACGAGGATCTTCCGATGTGACAACAGTGCCACTGACATCAATTCCTGGAATCATTGGATAATTGCGAATCACACCGCCGTCTTTTTTTGAAGCTAAAGAGTCTTTAAAGTTAACTGAGGAGTAGGCTGCTTTGATTACTACAGTGCCTTCTGATAAGTCGTCTAAAGTAATGGTTTCTAGTTGACCAATAACAGATGTATCTTGTTCTCTTAACGTAAATGCTTGAAATGAATTCATATAAAAACTCTCCTTCCAATTATGTAAAAAAGCAACTCGTCTTATTTTATCATATTCTGATTTTTTCGTATCATTTTTCTTCTTATAAACAGTAAGTTATACAGAAAAGAAAGATTGTGTGACAATTAGACTAGAAAAATAAAGAAAAATGGTTGAAATTTTTCAAAAAGTTCGTATACTAAAAAAGGTAAAACTAAACTGTAAGTTTAGTATTACAAAACTTTTGTTGAAAAGATTAGCTGAAAATAGAAACGAGGTGTGCCATGGAAATTGGTGAGAAGTTGAGAAATTTACGCATTCAGAAAAATTTAACACAAGAAGAATTAGGCGAAAGAACGGATTTATCCAAAGGCTATATTTCCCAATTGGAGCGGGATTTAAGCTCACCATCAATGGAAACATTTTTCTCAATTTTAGAAGTACTAGGCGTGACGCCAGAGCAGTTTTTTAGTCAGCAACCGCTTGAACAGAAAATTGTCTACAATGAAGAAGAAAGTACCCTCTATTATGATGAAGAACATGGCTATGAACTAAAATGGTTAATTCCAGCCTCAAATGAAAAAGAAATGGAACCTGTCATTATTACTTTTGATAAAAATGGCGAATATAAAACGTTTGAACCTTCTCTATCGGAAACATTTATTTATGTGATTGATGGCTCCATTTGTTTGACATTAGGGGAAGCCACGTATATTGCTAAAAAAGGTCAAACCATGTATTACCAAGCAACAGAACCTCACCAAATTAGCAACAATGGTCGAGGAAAAAGTCGTGCGTTAATTGTGGCGACAGAATCGTATTTATAAAGGACGAAATGGAGGAGTTTATCCAGTGAGAAACCATGTGATTTCATTTGAAAATGTTGTCAAACAATTTGACGATGAACCAGTATTAAAAAATGTCAGCTTTGAAATTGAAGAAGGAAAATTTTATACGTTATTAGGACCTTCAGGATGTGGCAAAACAACGATTTTGCGTATTATTGCGGGATTCAATGACGTGACTTCTGGCGATGTTTATTTTGATGGTAAAAGAATAAATGATGTACCTGCCAATAAACGCCAAGTCAATACCGTGTTTCAGGATTATGCTTTGTTTCCTCACATGAATGTTTTTGATAATGTTGCGTTTGGTTTAAAAATCAAAAAACTATCCAAAGCAGAAATTGAAAAAAAAGTGAAAGAGGCATTACGTTTGGTTCAATTACCCGGCTACGAAACACGTGAAATTAGTGAAATGTCTGGGGGCCAGCGTCAGCGGGTCGCAATTGCACGAGCGATTGTCAATGAGCCAAAAGTATTGCTTTTAGATGAGCCGTTATCCGCTTTAGATTTGAAATTACGCACAGCGATGCAATATGAACTACGTGATTTACAACAACGTTTAGGAATTACTTTTATTTTTGTGACCCATGATCAAGAAGAAGCATTAGCGATGAGTGATGAAATTTTTGTCATGAATAAAGGTCATATCGTGCAAAGTGGCACACCAGTCGATATTTATGATGAACCGATTAATCACTTTGTTGCTGACTTTGTAGGGGAAAGTAATATTGTGGATGGCGTGATGCTGGAAGATAATTTAGTTTCATTTGTGGGCAAAAAGTTTGAGTGTGTCGATGGCGGCATGCGGAAAAATGAACCTGTAGAAGTCGTTTTACGTCCAGAAGACTTAACGATTACCACGCTTGAAAAAGGCAAGCTAACCGTAACGGTGGACACGCAGTTATTCCGCGGCGTTCATTATGAAATTATTTGTTTTGATGAACAAGGAAATGAATGGATGGTGCATTCCACTCGAAAAGCCAAAGAAGGCGCTCAAGTAGGGCTCTCTTTTGAGCCAGAAGATATTCACGTGATGCGCTTCAATGAATCAGAAGAAGACTTTGATGCCCGTTTAGAAAGTTACGACGAGTAAACGAAAGGGGAAAATAAAATGAAAACAATGCGTCGAATTTATTCGATTCCCTATGTAATGTGGTTACTTTTATTCGTCATTGCGCCAGTGCTAATGATTATTTATCAATCATTTTTCGATATGAATGGACAGTTTACTTTGGCGAATTACCAAACGTATTTTACATCAGGAACGTATTTAAGTATGACCATTAATTCAGTGTGGTATGCTTTTCTGATTACCATTTTTACGTTATTGGTAAGTTATCCTACGGCTTATTTTTTGACAAAGCTCAAGCATAAACAGTTGTGGTTAATGCTCGTTATTTTACCAACGTGGGTGAATTTATTATTAAAAGCTTATGCCTTTATTGGGATTTTCAGTATTCATGGGAGTATCAATCAGTTTATGAGTTTTATGGGTTTGGGCACGCACCAAATTCTGTTTACAGATTTCAGTTTTTTATTTGTCGCAACGTATATTGAAATTCCATTTATGATTATGCCGATTTTTAATGCCTTAGAAGAGATGAATCCTTCATTGATTAGTGCTAGTCGGGACTTAGGAGCTAGCAGTGCGGAAACGTTCCGCCGTGTCATTTTTCCTCTCTCCCTAAACGGTGTGAAAAGTGGCGTTCAAGCTGTCTTTATTCCTTCGCTCTCGCTCTTTATGTTAACGCGTTTAATTGGCGGCAATCGGGTGATTACGTTGGGAACGGCGATTGAGGAACACTTCTTAGTAACGCAAAACTGGGGCATGGGTTCAACAATAGGTGTGATTTTAATTGTTGCCATGTTTATTGTGATGTTGCTGACGGGTGAGAAGAAGAAAGGGCGTGGCAAATAATGCAAAAGAAAAAGTTTAAATGGTCTTATGTGTATTTATTCGTTGTCTTTGCGCTACTGTACGCACCAATCTTTTATTTGATTTTTTATTCGTTTAACGACACGCAAACGATGAATCAGTTTACTGGTTTTACGTTAGATAATTATCGGAACGTTTTCGAAGACACACGCTTGTTAACCATTGTTCTGAATACGTTTTTGCTAGCTTTCTTATCGGCTTTAATAGCAACCATCATTGGAACATTTGGCGCGATGGGGATTTATTATACAAAACGTCGTAAAAACCGGAACACGTTGCTTAGCTTTAATAACATTTTACTCGTTTCACCAGATGTTATTATTGGAGCCAGTTTCTTAATTTTCTTCACAGCAGTAGGGTTTATCAGTTTAGGTTTTACAAGTGTATTATTGTCGCATATTGCCTTTAGTATTCCAATTGTTGTTTTAATGGTTTTACCAAAACTACAAGAGATGAACGATTCTATGGTAGATGCGGCACGGGATTTAGGGGCTAATAATGTTCAAGTGATTAAAAATATTATTTTGCCTTTTTTGGCGCCAGGAATTATTGCTGGCTACTTTATGGCCTTTACTTATTCGTTGGACGATTTTGCCGTAACATTCTTTGTGACAGGCAATGGTTTTTCAACATTATCTGTTGAAATTTATTCACGAGCACGTCAGGGAATTAGTTTAGAAATCAATGCCTTAAGTGCGTTAGTATTTCTATTCTCAATGATTCTAGTTGTCGGTTATTACTTTATCAGTAAAGACAATACGCCAAAACGTTTAAAGAAAATGCGTCGGGAACAAAGTGAGGTGGCCAAGTTAAAATGAAAAAATTACAGTCACTTTTTATTGGAATTATCGCTATTATTGTCATCTTGTTTTTTGGCGTGCGCCAATTGGAGAAAGCAAGTGGTATGGCAGGAGCAGATACTTTAACCATTTACAATTGGGGGGACTATATAGATCCGGCCTTGATTAAGAAATTTGAAAAAGAAACAGGCTATAAAGTCAATTACGAAACCTTTGATTCTAATGAAGCTATGTATACAAAAATTCAGCAAGGTGGCACAGCCTATGATATTGCCATTCCTTCTGAATATATGATTCAAAAAATGATGAAAGCGAAGATGCTTTTACCACTTGATCACAGCAAATTAAAAGGCTTAGAAAACATTGATGCACGCTTTTTAGATCAATCCTTCGATCCCAAAAATAAGTTTTCCGTTCCGTACTTCTGGGGCACGTTGGGGATTATTTATAATGATAAATTTATTGACGGTCGTCAGATCCAACATTGGGATGATTTATGGCGCCCGGAATTAAAAAATAATGTCATGTTGATTGATGGCGCTCGCGAAGTGTTAGGATTATCTTTGAACAGTTTAGGCTATTCGTTAAACAGTAAAAACGACCAACAATTACGTCTGGCTACCGATAAGTTAAACCGATTAACGAACAATGTCAAAGCAATTGTTGCCGATGAAATCAAAATGTACATGGCTAATGAAGAAAGTGCAGTTGCTGTAACTTTCTCTGGTGAAGCTGCTGAAATGCTAGAAAACAATGAACATCTACATTATGTGATTCCCAGTGAAGGATCTAATCTCTGGTTTGATAACATTGTGATGCCTAAGACAGCCAAAAATAAAGACGGCGCCTATGCATTTATGAACTTTATGTTACGACCAGAAAATGCAGCACAAAATGCAGAATATATTGGTTATTCCACACCAAATAAAGAAGCTAAAAAACTATTACCAAAAGAAGTTGCCGAAGATAAACAATTTTATCCAGATGATGAAACCATCAAACATTTAGAAGTTTACCAAGATTTAGGTCAAGAATACTTAGGAATTTATAACGATCTGTTCTTGGAGTTTAAGATGTATCGGAAATAAAAAAATACCTTCATAACTTTCGAATCGCCCCTAAAAGCTAGATTTTTAGTCTAACTTTTAGGGGCGGCTTTTATTCATACAAGCTTCTAATTGAGGCACAAAGAATCCTGTGCTACACTTTGTATAAAGCATAAAAGGAGCAAAGAAAATGAAAAGGAAAACAATCCGAATACTACTAATCAGTAGCGGGCTTATTTTAATCCTACTGGTAGGTTACCGTTTGTATCTAGAATATCAAACAGATATTCAATTATTTTTGAATCCTAAAGCCAGTAAGACACAATTATTAGAGCGAATTCGTTCACATGGTTTTTCAGCAGCGCTGTTGTTAGTTTTTTTGACCGCGATCATGTGTGCAGTACCAGGGATTCCAACCTCGGTAATTGGTGTGATTGCAGGATTGAGTTTTGGTCCCTTCAGCGGCACACTCATTAACGTTTTAGGGAATAGTTTGGGAAATTTAATTGCAATCTTTTTGATGCATCATATAAAATTTTTAGATAAAAAAACGGAGACCAATCATTGGGTCCAGTCCATTCGACGGATGAAGCATCCAAAAATTGGGATTATGGTGGGCTACATGATTCCAATTATTCCTTCTTCTGTGATTAATTTTGCTGCAGATACTATGCAGTTGCCATTAAAAAATTTAATAGCCGCGATATTCATTGGTGTAATTCCTTCCTCAATACTTTACGCATGTGGAGGCGAAGCGCTATTTCATGGATATAATAAAACGGCAGTATTGTTAATTGTGAGTGTTCTTTTGTTCGTTGGCTTGGTGGTCATTATTGAGAAAGATAGAAAAAGATTTCAAAAAACTGTTCTTTAAGAACGGTTTTTTTGTGCATTTGAACAATAAATCCTGTTAAATTTACAATTTTAAAAAGAAAGGACTTTGATAGAATGAAAGCGTAAACAATTTAAGGAGCTGATTTTGAATGCCAGATATTACAATATCTTGGGTTGCTGCAATTTTAGGATTAGTTGTAGCGATAGTATTAATTTTGAAAAAATTTAATCCTGTGTATTCCTTGTTTTTTGGTGCAATTGTTGGTTGTCTTATTGGAGGCGCTTCCCTGTCAGATACAGTCGCTGTTCTATTAAACGGAACACAAAGTATTATGGGAACCGCAATCCGTGTCTTAGCAGCCGGTATGTTGGCGGGTGTGATGATGGAATCCGGTGCGGCAGAATCAATTGCCAACGCCATTGTACAAAAGCTTGGCGAGAAAAAAGCTATTTTATCTTTGGCATTATCCACAATGGTAATTACAGCAGTGGGCGTATTCATTCCTGTTGCAGTGTTGATTGTTGCCCCGATTGCTCTATCTGTTGGGAAAAGTACGGGTATCAGTAAGTTATCATTATTGATTGCCTTATCAGGTGGCGGCAAAGCGGGCAATATTATTTCGCCTAATCCAAATACTATTGCAGCGGCGAACGGCTTTGATTTACCTTTAAGTGACGTTATGATTGCTGGTTTTATTCCAGCCGTATTTGGCTTAATTACAGCTGTTGTTCTTGCAAATATCATGAGAAGCAAAGGATCAATGGTCAAAGAAACGGATCTTGTAGAGGAACAAACAAAAGAATTATTACCTTTGAAAAAGGCGTTAATCGCGCCAGTGTTAGCGATTGTCTTATTATTACTTAATCCGATTGGCGCCGTTTTAAATATTTCTTTCATCAAAAGTTTGAATATTGATGCTCTGTATATTTTGCCGTTCGCTTCAGTTGTTGGGACAATTGCGATTGGGCAAACAAAACAACTGGCCTTTTATGCATCTTCTGGCTTGAAGAGAGTAACCGATACCGTTTTAATTTTAATTGGTGCAGGTGCAATTGCTGGATTAATTTCTGTTTCTGATTTATCAACACAAATTGTCCACTTAATTTCTGTTATGGGAATTTCTGGAACCTTCTTGGCACCGATTTCTGGTATTTTAATGGGCTTAGCAGTTGGTTCAACATCCACAGCGGTTATTTTAGCGACAGGTTCTTTTGGACCAGCGATTTTAGATATGGGCACATCTTCACTTTCAGCAGCAGTCATGGTGCATACTGGGGCAACTGTGATTGATAGTGTTCCTCAAGGCAATTATTTCCATATTACGGCACAAAGTATGAATATGACGATTAAAGAAAGAATTCGAGTGATTCCTTATGAAATGTGTGTCGGTGGGGTAATGACGATTGTTGCAACCATTTTATATGGCTTTATTTTAAACTAGTTGGAAAGTAGGCGCGAAAAGATGACGAAAAAATTTGTTTTGGCTCCAGACTCATTTAAAGAAAGTATGAGTGCAAAAGAAGCCTGTCTGGCAATGGAAAAAGGGATTTTAGCTGTATTTAAAGATGCAGACATTCAACATGTCCCGATGGCAGATGGCGGGGAAGGAACGGTGGATTCCTTAGTGGATGCAACAGGAGGCACAAGAATACCAGTGCGTGTGGCAGGACCGCTTCCTGATCAAATCGTTGAAACCTATTACGGCTTATTAGGTGACCAAGAAACGGTGGTCATTGAAATGGCGAAAGCTAACGGAATTGAATTGGTCAAAGCAGCAGAACGTAATCCCTTGATCACTTCTACTTATGGTACAGGAGAAATGATTCAACATGCGCTCAATCATGGGGCAAAAAAAATCATTATCGGCATTGGTGGTAGCGTGACAAATGATGGGGGTGCAGGTATGATTCAGGCACTTGGTGCGCGTTTGTTAGACAAGGAAGGGCAAGAATTGACACGTGGCGGTGGTGCATTAGATAAACTGGCGCAGATCGATTTAACACAGTTTGATCAACGCATTTTTGCTACCGAAGTTCTAGTAGCAAGTGATGTGAATAACCCACTAACAGGGCCAACAGGGGCGTCTCATGTCTTTGGCCCGCAAAAAGGTGCGACAGAAGAAATGGTGGCTCAATTAGATAAAAACTTAGCCCATTATGCAGCGATCATCAAAAAAGAGATCGGCATTGATGTTGAGATGATGCCAGGCGCAGGAGCCGCTGGCGGTTTGGGTGCAGGGTTACTAGCATTCACAAAAGCTCAGTTACGCCCAGGAATTGATATTGTCGTAGAAGTGAATCAATTAGAAGAAAAAATAAAAGCCGCTGATTATGTCTTTACTGGTGAAGGCGGTATGGATTTTCAAACAAAATTTGGCAAAGCCCCTTATGGCGTCTCACGTTTGGCCAAGAAGTATCAAAAACCGGTTTTCGCTTGTGCTGGCTATATCGGCAAAGATGTGGATGTCCTCTATGAAGAAGGGATGACGGCTATTTTTGGAATTTTGGCCAAAGCCGAACCATTGGAAGCAGCATTGAAAAATGGACCAGTTAACTTAGAAAGAACCGTTGAAAATATTGCTCGTACATTACAGCTGGTGCCTTGTGACTAAGAATTAACCATGGTATCATCAGTAATGAAAGCTGAAATAAAAATGTTCAGTCGTTGATCTGAAGAATTAAGCGTTTGGGACATAAGTCATTGCGGCTTATGTCCCAAACGCTACTCGCTTTTTAGAAAGTTGGCGATAGCAATGTTAAAATTAGACAAAATCCAAGCAAATAAAATTGTTGAAAAGTTGATGGCAGATATTCCTTATAACATCAATATTATGGATGAACGAGGAAAAATTATTGCGAGTGGAGATTCTGCTCGAATTGGGGAGCGCCATCGTGGTGCAGAAAGAGCCATCAATGAACGAAAAAATATTGAAATTTATAAAGATACTTCTTTAGAGAAAAAAGGCACCAATGAACCGATTATTTTGAATGATCACATTTTAGGTGTCGTAGGCATTTCAGGAGAACCAGACGAGGTGCGCAAATTTACCAAGCTTGTGCGCTCGATTGTTCTTTTACTGACAGAAGAATTAAATACACAACAAGAACGCGAAAAAAAGAAGAAACAAAAAAATCAGTTTATCCAGCACTTAATGCATGTTGATTCTGCTTACTCAGAAGCCTTAAAACTTGAAGCGTTGGAACTATATAACCTTCAATTAGACGACCAGAATCATTGTGTACTGACCAAGGACAAGCGCTTATTATCCAGTTTTTATCTTGGCCATGAAATATTTGAATGGGAAAATTGTTATCTGGTGATTACTTCTGAACTACCTCAGATAACAAAGCCAGTAACAGAATATCTTGTGATAAGTTCGGAAAAAGCCACGATTCAACAAATGGTCCAAGAGGCACAAAACACGTATTTACTTCTATCGTTTCTCCAATTAGAAAAGGCTAAGTTTTACCAAGCAGAAGATTTTTTTATTCAAGGAATTTTTAATTTTCCTTTTCATATTGAATTGGATTTTTTTGAAACCATCCAGACGATTTATGATGAATACTATGAAACCGTTATTTTTTTCGCCAATCATAACTTAAACATCAATGAAACCTCACAAGTATTACATATCCATCGAAATACATTGAATTACCGTTTGAAACGAATTCATGAATTGACGGGGATAGATCCAAAAGTTTGGCAAGATTTTTGGAAATTGTTCTATTATTTTGCCTATTGCTTTAAAGAACGTTTTGAAAAGTAGTGAGGAGCAGGGATGCTTGTTTGTTAAGCAAGTGTCAGCATATTTTTCGCCAGAATCAAAAATATCTTTTATAATAATTGTAAGGAATCAAACGATTTAGATATCAATGAGGAGTGGTACCAGTGAAAAAAGCAGTTTTAATTGTTAACCCCAGTTCTGGTGGTGAAAAAGCCAAAGAATTTGAAACGTTAGCAGAAGAAAAATTAAAGCAGTTATTTGATGAAGTTGTAGTGAAACAAACAGAAAAAGGCGGCGATGCAGAACAATTTGCCCGTGAAGCTGCGGAAAGTCACTTCGACAGTGTTTTCGTAATGGGGGGAGATGGAACCGTTAATGAAGGAATTAGCGGGTTGGCAGAACAAGCTTACCGCCCAAAATTTGGCTTTTTTCCTTTAGGAACGGTGAACGATTTAGCGCGAGCCTTGAATTTACCGATGGACCCTGAAGAAGCGATTCAACAATTAGATTTAGAAAAAACCAGTGCTTTAGATGTGGGGAAAATCAATGACGACTACTTTATGAATGTCGTTGCGATTGGGACGATTCCAGAGTCAATTAACGACGTGGACGTTGAACAAAAAACGAAGTTAGGAAAACTCGCTTATTTTATTTCAGGTGCCAAACATTTAGCGAATGCTCAAACGTATCCTTTTCATTTAAGATTGGATCAAAAAGAACAAACCATTGAAAGTAGTACCGTTTTAGTTGGCTTAACGAATTCAATCGGTGGGTTTGAAACATTATTACCAGAGGCCCAAGTGGATGATGGCAAACTTCATTTAGTTTATTTAAAAGATCAATCATTATGGGATGCAGTAAAAGCAGTCCCAGATTTGTTAAAAGGAGTCGACCAGTCCACTGATAATTTAGTTTACCTAACCTTTAAAGAAGGAACAATCTCCTTAGAAAACCAAGAAGAATTAACCACTAATGTGGATGGTGATGAAGGAGCTGCTTTGCCAATTACGCTGAAGATTTTGCCTAAACACTTGACGGTGTATTGCGGTGAAGAACAAACAAAATAGCTGATTTTTTGAGAAAAGCTAGAACATTTCTATTTGTTTAAAAAACAGATAAGTTCTGGCTTTTCAAATCATCTAAAAGAGAATCAATCAGGGGCTATGCTATACTTTGTTTCTACATATTGATAGATAAAGGAGTTAATGAGATGAGAAGAAAAAAACATAAAAACAAAAAGAAACAAGAACTTTTTGAAGAGATTGAAAAACAAGAATTAGCAGAACAAGAAACTAAGCAATTGAATGAAGAAATCGAAGACCCAGAATTTCGTTCTTTTTTTCAAGATGTCTTGAAAAAATTTCCACAAAAAACGTCTACGGCCATAATGAATGCTTTCGCAACTTCTAAAGGTAAAGCAGAACAATTAGTGACGAACAGTCAAACACAACTCGACAAAGTATTTGATGAATTTTTGGCTGGTGTTTCACCTGACGTGAAAAAGAAAAGTCATCAAACGATTCATTTTGCTGCATTGTCAGCAGCAATTATTGGGTTTTCGCCAATTCCATTTTCGGATGCTTTTTTACTGGTACCTGTTCAATTAACTATGATGTCACGGCTGCATAAAATTTTTGGTCAGTCTTGGTCTGAAAGCTTAGGGAAAAGTTTAACCAAAGAATTAGTAGTGGTTAGTTTAGGTAAGAGTGCAGTCGGGAATATTCTAAAAGTGATTCCTGTTGTCGGAACTGTGACTGGTGGCATGGTCAATGCTTCAGTTGCGGTAGCAATTACGGAAGCGCTTGGCTGGGTTACCGTCAAAATGTTAAACGATGGTGTTGATATCTTTGATGATGTGATGTCTTTCAAAGGACAATTTTCAACATTATTTAAAGCCATCCAAAATGCTAAAAAGAAATAATCGCTGTATTGATTAACTAGGGTGAGACAGATTTAAACTTTTTTAAGTAATTCGTAGCAAATTTCCAAGGTTTTCGTCACAAATTATTCACAGGTTCTCGTTAATATATAAGCATACCAACAAAACACCCAACATAAACACTTTTCATTTTTACTCCTCAAGTAAAAATAACTCCTTTCCACTCAGTCTACCCAACTGAGTGGTTTTTTTTTCGAAAAAAGAGGGCGTTGAACAATTTGTTCAACGTCCTCTTTTAATAGATGGGGAAGTCATTTGTTAAGAATTATTTTTTCCATTCTGCTACTTGGTCTTTATGTGAATCAACCCAATCGCGTGCAGCTTCTTGTGGGTCTTTGCCTTCGTTAATTTCTAACATGACAGATTCCATATCCTTAGTTGTCCAATGGAAATTATCTAACACTTTGTAAGCTTCTGGTTGATCTTCTTTTAGGCCTTGGCGAGCCATTGTGTGAATCGCTTCTTCGCCGCCCATAGTGCCTTTTGGATCAGCTAAATATTTTAAATCATATTTTGCAAACATCCAGTGAGGAGACCAGCCAGTAATAACGATGTCTTCGTTGTTTTTAATTGCTTGTCCTAAGGCGACAGTCATGGCACCTGATGAAGAAGTTTCAACAGACCAATCTTTCAAATTAGGATAAGCTTCTTTAGTTTTCTCTGCTGCTGCAACAACACCAGCCCCAGGTTCAATTCCAGTAATCTTTTTCCCAGCTTGATCAGATAAATCTTCGATAGAATCAACATCCATATAAGAAGGGACGACAATTCCTAGCTTCGCGCCTTTAAGGTTTTCACCAAGGTCGTCTAATTTATCTTTATATTGTTTATATTGCTCTGCGTGAGTTCCTGGCAGCCACGCACCAACCATGGCATCTGTTTCACCTTTAGCTACAGATTCCCACATAATTGCGTTATCTAAAGGAGTCGTTTTAACATCATACCCCATATCTTTTAAGACTTCGGCAACAACATGTGTGGAGGCTACTTCGGTATCCCATTCCACATAAGAAAGGGAAATTTGCTTATCATTTGTTGTTGTAAAAATTGAAGCACCAACTAAGCCAGCAACAATTACAACAACCGCTGCAATAATCCCATATTTTTTCTTTTTAGAGGTGGCACCAGCTGCTTTAGGGGCTGCTTTTTTATTATTTAAATGTTGAGTAAAACGGTCAATGATAATCGCTAAAATAACTAAAGCCACACCATTTACGAAACCGTTCCCGACTTGCGCACGTTGTAAAGCGGAAAGGACGCCACGTCCTAATCCAGGCGCACCAATCATTGAAGCAATAACTACCATTGATAGGGCTAGCATGGTTGTTTGGTTAACACCAGCCATAATCGTGTTTTTGGCTAAAGGTAATTCTAATTTGAATAATTTTTGCCAGCCAGTACTACCGTAAGAATCAGCTGCTTCAACAAGTTCATTTGGCACTTGTCGAATTCCTAAGTTCGTAAAGCGAACGGTTGGTGGTAAAGCGAAGATAACAGAGGCGAAGACCCCAGGAACCATACCAATTCCGAAGAATGCAACGGCTGGAATCAAGTAAACGAAACCAGGCATTGTTTGCATGAAGTCCAAAATCGGTGTAATAATACTCTTGGCTTTTTCGCTTTTCGCCATTAAAATCCCTAGTGGCACACCAATGATAATGGAAATAACACTAGAAAGTAAAACTAACGTAACGGTACTCATTAAATCGTTCCATAAGTTTTGATTATAGATAAACATTAAGCCGATAAACGTGAATAAACTTAAGCCAATTTTTTTATTAGAAATAAAGAAAGCAGCAATCGTTAATAGCACGATCAGCACAAGTGGTGGTACGGCTGTTAGTAAGGCAGTAATGTTGTCCATTACACTTTGACCAATTGTTTGTAAAAAGCTGAATAACCCAGCAAATGTTGAAGTTAACCAATCAGTAAAACTTTCAACCCAAGACGCGACAGGTAATTGATACTTATTCATGTTCGTTCACCTCTGTTTCTGCAAGTGCTTCAAGTACGCTACCACGGATGACCACGCCTAATAGTTTGCCGTTATCAGTCACGGCAAGAGGCGTTTGTGCATCATAAATCAGTGGGAAAATATCATTCACTAACATATCTTTGTCGATTGTTTGAATTTCTGGATCCACACATTCTACAAGAGAAGTCCCGTTTTTACGCGCTTCTAAAGCTTTTTCTGCGCGTACCACGCCTTTTAGTTGGCGTTTTTTATCCACGGCGAGTAACATACTCACTTCTTCTTGACGCATCCGTTTTAAAGCAACAGTTGGGCCATCAATTTCAATGTTAGTAGTTAAAGCAGGTACCATAATATTTTGGGCAGTTAAGACTTTTGAACGATCCACATCTTCCACGAAGGTTCGCACATATTCGTTGGCTGGGTTGGTTAAAATTTCTTCTCCAGTCCCAATTTGCATAATTTGACCATCTTTCATCAAAGCAATCCGATCGCCGATTCGTAAAGCTTCATTCAAATCATGTGTGATAAAGATAATGGTTTTTTTGACATTTTCTTGTAAATCTAATAGTTCGTCTTGCATTTCACGACGAATTAACGGATCAAGAGCAGAGAACGCTTCGTCCATTAATAAAATTTCTGGATCGTTAGCCAAGGCACGAGCAAGGCCGACACGTTGTTGCATCCCACCAGATAATTGACTTGGTAATTGGTCTTTAAAAGCAATTAAGCTAGAATTTTCTAAGGCTTTTTCAGCTTTTGCTTGGCGTTCTTCTTTAGGAACACCACGAATTTCTAAACCATATTCCGTATTTTCTAAGATAGTTCGATGGGGGAAAAGACCAAAGTTTTGGAAAACCATGCTCATTTTATTTCGACGTACTTCACGTAATCCTTCTTTATCTAAAGAAGAAATATCTTGTCCATCAATATAAATATTTCCTGAAGTTGGTTCAATCAAACGATTTAATAAACGAATTAATGTTGATTTCCCACTTCCTGATAACCCCATAATAACGAAAATTTCGCCTTCTTCAACTTCGAAATTTACATCATAAACACCGACTGTGGCACCCGTTTTTTCTAAAATTTCTGTTTTGCTTTTGTTGGCACGAATCATTTCAAGTGCCGGTTTGGTTTTCTTACCAAAGATCTTGGTAAGGTGATTTACTTTTACTTTTGGCAAATCATTGTTCCTCCTCATTAAAAAAAGTGACTACATCAGACTACTATAAAGTTGTCACTTTGTCAAATTAGATGAAAATCTTTCTGAAAATGAAGAAAAACAGTATTTTAACTAGGTTTTATAGTGGTTTTTTATGAAAAATAGAAATAATAAATAAAAAAAGTGACTATTTACCGCAAGATAAGTAGTCACTTTTTTGTTTAAGGATAAAAGAAATTCTGCACTCGTTGTAAGGTTGATTCGTCATGTCCAACAAAATAAAGTGTGTCGTTCAACGAAATCTTTGCATATGGACCAGGTGAGACCAGAAGCTCTTCTTTGTGTTTGATGGCGATAATCGTTGCCGAAGTGTTTTGCCAAAAATTCATTTCGCTAATCGTCGCCTCAAGATAAGCAGCTTCTTCTGTTAAAACTAATGAATAAGGATTCATTGGATTGAAAGAATCAAAACGCTTTGTTTGTTCAACAAGAGTATCTAGAATGCTAGAAAAATGAGTAAGTTCTTCTTTTTGTTTCGCTACGCTATCTAGCAATTCTTCTTTAATTTCAGCAATCGTTTGAACGTCTTGATATTGTGTCACAAAGTCCTGCGCTTTTTCTTTTGATGCCACATAGAAGCCGCTGCCGTGTTTGGCTTTAACGATTTCTAAATCGACTAAAACGATAATGGCTTTGCGAGCTGTTTCTGGCGACACTTGGTATTGGTTAGCTAGGGTGGAACGGGCATGGATTTTATCTCCAACATGTAATTTGCCTTCTGCAATTTTTTCCGCAACATCAACGGCGATTTGCTGATATTTGGGCTTCGTTAAACTGATTTTTTTGGAAGCCATAGTGAATCCCTCCGTTAATTGTTATTTTCCATTTCTTCTAATTCTAAACTGAAATTTTCCCATTGCTCAAGTAGTTCATCTTGTTGCTGACGAGCGTCATCTAATTGTTGGTTTAAAGCCAGCAATTCAACATGATTTTCTAGAATGTCTGGTTGACTCATTTGTGCTTCTAATTGTGCAATTGTCGTATCTAACTGAGCAAGATTTTCTTCGACTTGTGTTATTTTTCTTTGCAAAGTACGGAGTAATTTTTGTTGCTCCTTGTTTTGATAAAAGGTATTTTTGGCTGTAACTGGTTCGGGTTTTTTCGCCGCTTCTTCATTAGCTAAGAGGGCAGCGATTTCTTCTTCCTCTTGTTTCTTTTCTAAATAATAATCATAGTCGCCTAAATAAAGTTTGCTGCCTTTTTCAGAAAGCTCAACAACTTTTGTTGCAATTCGATTGATAAAGTAACGGTCATGGGAAACGAAGAGGATGGTTCCTTCATAATCAATCAGCGCATTTTCTAAAACTTCTTTATTATCGATATCCAAGTGATTGGTTGGCTCATCGAGAATCAAGAAATTGTCACGATCCATCGCTAATTTTGCTAATGCCACACGGGCTTTTTCGCCACCGCTTAATAAAGGAATCGTTTTTTCAACATCATCTCCACTGAAGAGAAAGCCGCCTAAAATACTTCGAATCTCTTTTTCAGGTGTGGTTGGGTGTTCATCCCATAATTCCGCTAAGACCGTTTTATTGCCATGTAAATTGGCTTGCTCTTGGTCATAGTAACCTACAGAAACATTGGTGCCAAAAGTTTTACTTCCTTTAATGAAAGGAATGCGGTCAATAATTGATTTCAAGAGAGTGGATTTACCAATTCCGTTCGGTCCGACTAAGGCAATGGCTTCTTTGCGACGAATATCCAAGTGAATAGGTTCGGATAAAATATGTTCTGGGTCGTAACCAATGGCGGCATCTTCGACTTGTAAAACAACATTTCCCGAGACTTTTTCACTATCGAAAAGAAAATGCGCCGATTTTTCATCTCCTTGAGGTCGGTCTAAACGGTCCATTTTTTCTAATACTTTTCGGCGACTTTGTGCACGTTTCGTTGTAGATGCACGAACCAGATTTTTGGCAACGAAATCTTCTAACTTATTGATTTCTTCTTGTTGCTTTTCATATGCTTTCCATTCACTGGCTAATTGTTCTGCTTTTAACTCTAAGTATTTGGAATAGTTTCCTTTGTAGTGAGTCATTTTTTTGCGACTCAGTTCATAAACTTCATTAACTACCTTATCTAAAAAATAACGATCGTGGGAAACAATTAATAGGGCGCCGGGATAACTTGGCAAATAAGATTCCAGCCAAGAAAGCGTCTCGATATCTAAGTGGTTTGTAGGCTCGTCCAGAATTAAAATGTCTGGTTTTTGTAAAAGCATTCTCGCTAATGCAAGCCGGGTTTTTTGACCACCAGATAAGGTTTGAATATCTTTCGTGTAAAAGGATTCATCAAAGCCAAAGCCGTGAAGGACTGAACGAATTTCATTTTCATAGCCGTAGCCATTTTTTTCAGAAAATGTATGTTGCAATTGATCGTACTCTTTTAAAATTCCTTCATAAACGGAAGTGGTTGGCTCCATTTCACTAATTTTAGTTTCTAATTCTCGCATACGCTGTTCCATTTCTAGGATGTCAGCAAAGGCTTTTGTCATTTCTTCCCAAACGGTTTTATCTGATTCTAAGCCGGTATTTTGAGCTAAATAACCTAACGTAACAGTTTTATTTTTGGCAATGGTTCCGCTATCGGGAGCATCAATGCCTGCAATGATTTTTAAAAAAGTCGATTTTCCAGCACCATTACGACCAACTAAGGCAATCCGACTTTTTGTTGCAATTTCTAAATGTATGTTTTCAAACAATGTTTCCGAGCCAAAATGCCGGGCAACTTGATTTGCTTGTAATAAAATCATCAGTAGTCCTCATTTCTAAATTCATTGCCCTTAGTGTAGCATAAAATCTGCTAAAATAGCACGTATCAAAAAATGCTTTGTGAAGGTTTATACCTTTTATCACAAACTTTTGAAGAAAAATGCTATTTTTGAGCCATAGAATTGCTTTTTATTGTGAAAAACTGCTATTATGTTAATGGATAAGATTTAAGTGAAAGTATTGGAGGTCCAATTGTGAAAGATCAAGTTATTCCAAAAGCAACGGCGCGACGCCTTCCTTTATATTATCGCTACTTAAGAATGTTACATGATACAGGAAAAAATAAAGTCTCATCAACTGAATTAAGTGAAGCGGTACAAGTAGACAGTGCGACTATTCGTCGTGACTTTTCATATTTTGGTGAATTAGGTAAACGTGGGTACGGCTATGATGTTGAAAACTTAATGAACTTTTTTGCAAAAACATTGAATGAAGATGAGTTAACCAATGTCGCATTAATCGGGGTTGGTAATTTAGGAAGTGCTTTATTAAAGTACAAATTCCATCAAAGCAACAGTATTCGTGTAAGTTGCGCATTTGATGTGAATGAAGATATTGTGGGACGCATTGTTGACGGTATTCCGGTTTATCCAATGGAAGATATGATGGAACAAATCCGTGTTCAACAAATCGAAGTAGCTATTTTAACTATTCCAGCTCGCAAAGCGCAAGAAGTTGTGAACAAACTTGCTGAAGCAGGGGTTAAAGGAATTCTAAACTTTACGGCTGCGCGTTTAGTAGCGCCACCTGAAGTATTAATTCAAAATGTTGACTTAACCAACGAATTACAAACATTAATTTATTTCTTACATCATGACAACGAATTGATTGACGAAGAAGAATAAGCAAAAGAAAAGGGCCTAGTCGTTTAGACGAAGGCCCTTTTCTTATTGAATTGCACCATTATGCAAAAGTAGTTGAACAATAATCACAATCGTATTCATGCCGCAATGGGCAATAATTGAGGTCCAAATTTTTCCAGTTTGCTTGTACAAAAGAGCAAAGAAAAATCCCATAAAGAAATAAACAAAAAAGTGACCATCGGCATGTGCGAGTGAAAAAATCGCCGAACTAACAGTAGCCGCAATCCAGAAATTTGTAAAAGGCTGGATTAAATGGATAAATGCATAACGAAAGACGAATTCTTCCATAATCGGACCACCGATAGTAGTTGCCAAAATAAATAAAGGATTTGCCAAAATCACCGCTACAATAGCTTGTGTATTTTGAGAAGTAGCTTGTTCTCCTGTGATGGCTACTTCAATGGCAAAAGTAACCCCTTGAATCAGCATGGCAATGAAAATCCCACTAACACCTAGTAAAAAAATAAAAATAGGTGATTTCAAGGTTGCTGTTTCCTCTAAAGGAGAAGGTTCTGTTGTTTTTAAAAAGATGCCAATCATTACAAGGGCGCCAATAATGTAGAGAGCAGTTGTCACATTAATCGCTGCATTGGGGGAAATACCCGAAAAAAGTAACGGCCCGAAAAAAGCGATAATGTATGTGACTAAAATAAATAAACTTGATTTTCTTAAGGTCATGGTTAATCCTTTCTATAATTATTTTTTACGATTATTGCGATATCCTAATAAAAGAAAAACGAATAAGAAAAAGAAAAGAGATTCCCAAAGTGTCGAAACAATTCCTTCTGTGACACTGAAAACAAGATTTCCTAAATTCGCTATCACAAAATAAACGAAGGTTGCTATTAATGCTGTAAGTAAACGTTGTTTCATTTTATTCGCCTCCAATCGTAGTCAATTTATTTTACCATGAATTAAAGGATTGGAAAAACATTCCATGAAAAAAGAATACGCAATAAAAAATGCGTATCTTATAATTGACAAGAAAAAGAGAGAAAAGACTTGCATTTTTAGAGTGAAATGAGTATTATAAATAGTGTGAGTTAGCACTCTTATGTATCGAGTGCTAAAATAAGCGAAAACTTTTTATTTGGAGGGATTTATTGTGTTAAAACCATTAGGCGATCGCGTCGTAATTAGAGTCGCGAAAGAAGAAGAAAAAACTGTTGGAGGAATTGTTCTTGCATCCGTTGCAAAAGAAAAACCACAAACAGGTGAAGTTATCGCAGTAGGTGAAGGTCGTGTGCTTGAAAATGGCACAAAAGTTCCGATGGAAGTAAAAATTGGTGACACAGTAATGTTTGAAAAATATTCAGGAACAGAAGTGAAATACGAAGGCGTAGAATACTTAATTGTATCAGCCAAAGACATTATTGCCACTGTTGAATAATAAACAACTTTTACAGAATAATATAATAGAAGAAAAAAATTATGAGGTGAAGAAATCATGGCAAAAGAGATTAAATTTGCAGAAGATGCACGTGCAGCAATGCTACGCGGAGTAGATGTATTAGCAGATACAGTGAAAGTGACATTAGGCCCTAAAGGTCGTAATGTTGTTTTAGAAAAATCATTTGGTTCACCATTGATTACTAACGATGGAGTAACAATTGCTAAGGAAATTGAATTGGAAGATCATTTTGAAAACATGGGTGCAAAATTAGTTTCAGAAGTTGCTTCTAAAACGAATGATATTGCTGGTGACGGAACAACAACAGCGACTGTTTTGACACAAGCCATTGTTCGTGAAGGCTTAAAAAACGTAACTGCTGGAGCTAACCCATTAGGTATTCGCCGTGGGATTGAATTAGCAACAAAAACAGCAGTAGAAGAATTACACAATATTTCATCTGTAGTTGATTCAAAAGAAGCGATTGCACAAGTCGCTGCTGTTTCATCAGGTTCTGAAAAAGTCGGCCAATTAATTGCCGATGCAATGGAAAAAGTTGGTAACGACGGCGTAATTACCATTGAAGAATCAAAAGGGATTGAAACAGAATTAGATGTGGTTGAAGGAATGCAATTCGACCGCGGTTATTTATCTCAATACATGGTTACTGACAACGATAAAATGGAAGCTGTTTTAGAAAATCCATATATCTTAATTACCGACAAAAAAATCTCAAATATTCAAGATATCTTACCTTTATTAGAACAAATTCTACAACAAAGCCGTCCACTATTGATTATTGCGGATGATGTTGATGGGGAAGCTCTACCAACATTAGTATTGAACAAAATCCGTGGTACATTTAATGTTGTCGCAGTAAAAGCGCCAGGATTTGGTGACCGCCGCAAAGCGATGCTTGAAGATATTGCTATTTTAACAGGTGGTACAGTAATCACTGACGACTTAGGGTTAGAGTTAAAAGACACAACTATTGAAAACTTAGGAAATGCTAGCAAAGTAGTTGTCGACAAAGATAACACAACAATTGTCGAAGGTGCTGGTTCAAAAGAAGCCATTGATGCCCGCGTTCATTTAATTAAAAACCAAATCGGCGAAACAACGTCTGATTTTGATCGTGAAAAATTACAAGAACGTTTAGCTAAATTAGCTGGCGGGGTTGCTGTCGTTAAAGTCGGTGCTGCAACTGAAACAGAATTAAAAGAATTAAAATTACGAATTGAAGATGCATTAAACGCAACACGTGCCGCTGTAGAAGAAGGAATGGTTTCTGGTGGTGGTACCGCACTTGTCAATGTAATTGGTAAAGTCGCTGCGCTAGAAGCTGAAGGCGATGTGGCAACAGGGATCAAGATTGTCGTTCGTGCATTAGAAGAACCAATCCGTCAAATCGCTGAAAATGCTGGTTATGAAGGATCAGTGATTGTTGACAAACTAAAAAATGTTGACTTAGGTATCGGATTCAATGCAGCTAACGGTGAATGGGTAAACATGGTTGAAGCCGGTATTGTTGACCCAACAAAAGTAACTCGTTCTGCCTTACAAAATGCAGCTTCTGTGTCAGCTTTATTATTAACAACTGAAGCAGTCGTTGCAGACAAACCAGAACCAGCTGCACCAGCTCCTATGATGGATCCATCAATGGGCATGGGCGGTATGATGTAAAAATAAAAAAGTATTCTAAAAGCTTACGATTGAAAAATCGTAAGCTTTTTTTTACATAAAGAATAAATAATCTAAATAATATCTTTGCTTATGGTGTTTTCTCAAATATTTACTCAATTAACAAAAAAGATGATAATTTAAAGGCTTCGTTTTAGCTAGACAGCCTTGTTTTTATTCGATAAAATTTAGTAATAACAATCATTTTTTGAAAACTAGTAGTTGGTAATTTTTATTTATTAATAGAATATAAATAAAAATTATTATATTTTGAAGGGGAATATTAGGAAGATTGAGGTGGAAAAATGGAAAAATATACAATTGGTGTCGTTCCTTTGACAATTGAAACAAAAGAATACTGTCAAAATTGGTTTGTTAGTAATCAAGTAGAATGTCAGATCATCCAAGGAACAAATATACTTCTTCATTTGCACCATATTGATGGATTAGTGATTGAAGTTACTGACCACCAGCAAGTAAATACTTGTTGTGAGTTATTAATGACGATTCGCAAGCAGTCAGATTTACCGATTTGGTTATTTTCTCGGACAGAAGTAATTAGTAAAGTCAATCGAATTATTTATTTACAATTAGGTGCAGATGGCGTTTTTGATCATTCTTATGATCGTCAAGAATGCATGTTAAGCATGAGTAATTTATTGCAACGTGTAAAAAGACGTTTTTATCCTAAATTAGCTATTGCAAACAAGGAACAAACAGTTACTAAGAATCTTTCTGAGAGATTGTATTTAATTGCGCCAAATTTGAGTGTTTGCTTGGGAAGTGGAGAAGAAATTCTTTTAACAAAATTGGAATTTTTCACAATAGAGTATTTATACAAACACGCAGGACAAACAATTACATATGAAGAACTCTACAAAAATGTCTGGAAAGATACTGCGAATGAACGAAAATATCGTGTCGCTAATGTGATTTTCCATTTGCGCAAAAAAATTGAACAAGATGTGAACAAACCACAATATATCAAAACAATTCGTTCAAAAGGCTATATGTTAACGGTGTAAAAGGTACGAAGGAGGAGAAAAAGATGTGGCAATTTTTGACTAAAAACAATGAAGATGAGGAGTATGAGAAGATGCCGGATTTTGAAAATGAACAATCGATGAAAGCACAACCAACGGTAACAGAAGAAGCAATCTTTGATGACGAGGTCGTTTATGCAAAAGAGCAATCCGCAAAAGTAAAACAGGTCCAGCAACAAGTGCCGACTGAACTGTCAGAAGAGTCATTTTCTTTTGTTGAAAAACTAGAAGAAGAAAATCAACTATATCAGCAATCCATTAAAAAGCTAACGGAGCAATTATTAATGCAAACCAATGAAGTGGAAGCATTACAAAAACAAGTAGTCGAAAAAGATGTTCAACTTAAACATGTTAAAGAAACATTAAGTGATAAAGAAACAACTATCACTTCTTTACAGAAACAATTGTCTGAAGAAAAGATGCAACAGAGACAGACCAGTGAAGAGAATTTAGACACAGCCGTTACGCTTTCTCAAAAAGAAATTGGCGAAGTGTTATTAGAAGCCAAACGTCAAGCAAAAGAAACAATTAGTCAAGCCAAACAACAAGTTGCAACAGTTCATGAAGAAATGGAACAACGTTTAGCAACTTTAACACGCATGAAGCAAGTAGCAAGAGAGTACCAAGCTTATTGTGAACAAATGCTGACAATCAAGAATGAATCAACAGGAACGTACCAACAGATAGAGCAATTATTAGCAGAAATAAAGAGGTAAATGAAGGAGAAATGCGATGAAAAAAAGAAAGGCAAGATATTTGAAGTTGGTATGTATTGGAATTTTAGGGATTTATGCGGGAGCCAGTTACTACAATTCGGAACCATTAATCGCTCAAGAAGAGACCGAAACGAGGGACGAAAGTCGACAGCTATCGCTGGAAGAAAAAAGAGCGGACCAAGCCAATCAAGATCAAGGAACCCTTACTTCTTCAACGCTGAACGAAACAATAATAAGTTCGTCTGAACAACAAGAAAGTTCAACACAAAATGACAACAGTGACCATCAGGAAAATAATGTGGAACCATTAGAATCTGAAAATAGTTTACCGCCACAAGAAAAGACAATTGCTAGTACTAAACCAACCGAATCGTTACAAAATGAGCAACCAGTATCTGAAGAGCGTAAAGCGCTCACTGAGAAGTCACCTCATAATCAGGAACCACAAAATTCTACATTAACTGAAAAGACCAAAGAGCCGTTGGTACATTCAGAGGTAGACAATAGTCAAGAAAAGGAAAAGCAAGCAGGAATTCAACAACAAGCCGAGGCAAATTTTGTTGTCCAAGAGAATGCTTCTACTTCTGAGTTTATTAGAAAAATCGGTGAAGAAGCACGAGTTATTGGTCAGCGACATGATCTATACGCTTCTGTCATGATAGCTCAAGCTATTTTAGAGAGTGGCTCGGGCAATAGTGCGTTAGCGGCGGCGCCAAATTATAATTTGTTTGGCATTAAAGGAGCTTACCATGGTCAAAGTGTCAGCTTTCCCACACAAGAAGATGATGGTAAAGGGAAGATGACCACCATTCATGCCGATTTTCGTCAGTATCCTTCCTATAAAGAGTCATTAACAGACTATAGTAAATTAATCATCAATGGGCTGGCGGGTAATCCAACGTTTTATCACGGCGTTTTGAAAGCAAACACGACGGATTATCAGCAGGCAACAAAATTTTTAACAGGTCGTTATGCAACGGATACATATTACGATAAAAAATTAAACGCGTTGATTGAAACCTATCAATTAACTGAATACGATCAAGAAAAGAAGAAACCAGTAGTGACTAATTTGGCAGAAGAAAAGAAACCTTCGTTTGATAAGGAAGCAGTCAAAGAACAGCTAAAAAAAGAAGCAGTCGTCTACGAAGTAAGCAAAGGAGATTCTCTCGCCACCATTAGCCAGACGTTTGGTGTGTCAGCAACAGCCATTTTAAAGCAAAATTCAAAGATTCAAGAAATGTTTTATATTGGCCAAAAGATCACGATTCCTCAGCATACAGCGGCGACTTCTCTAGAACCGAAAGAACAAGCGTTACTTCAATCACTAATAATCAGTAAATCGGTGACTAATGCTTTGAAAACAGCAGAGCAATCAAATGGTAAAGCGAATGACTCAAAAACAGAGTCTACTGAGTATTATGAAGTAAAAAGAGGAGAGACACTCGCAAAAATTGCAAAAAAAACGGGCTATTCCTTAACCGCCCTCAAGCAGGCAAATGACTTAACGTATTCTGTATTAACCGAAGGACAAACGATAGCACTTCCTAAGCTAAAGGACTAATGCTGATTTAACTTATCGGTCTATGGAGTCAATATATTATTAGAGTAAGAGTAGAGGATAAGTTCATTCATGGATGAACTTATCCTCTACTCTTATTATGTTTTTCATAAATACTTAATAAATAGTAAAATTAGCAAGAGAATTGTGTCTTTACACAAAATAGATAGGTTTTCTTGCCGAAGTTTGATAAAATGATTAGTTGAAAGGATGCGTGAAAATTGAAAGAATTATTTCGTAAATACCGAGAAGTACTGGCTTATTTATTTTTTGGTGGTGCAACGACTGTCGTCAACTTAGTTGTGTTTTTTGTTTGTCAAAACATGTTAGGGCTGGATTACAAGATAAGTAACGCAATTAGTTGGTTTTTATCTGTTCTATTTGCCTTTTTCACGAATAAATATTGGGTATTCGCAAGTAAGCATGAAAGCATAGCTGGTTTTTTTAAAGAAATGGGCTTATTTTATTGGTACCGAATTTTATCTTTTGTGGCTGATATGGGTTTAATGATTCTCCTAATTGATGGCATTCATTTTTCATCGTTTTGGGCGAAAATGATTACACAAGTTGTAGTAGTGATTTTAAATTATTTCTTCAGTAAATTTTTCATTTTTAAAGAAAAAGAGGTCTAAGCAGATTTTAGGCTAAAAAAAATTTTTTTGTTATAATATAAACAAGTTTTTAATACAAAGAATAGAGGTAGAAAACGATGGACTATACATATGCAGATGATAGTTTGACATTGCATACAGATATGTATCAAATCAATATGATGCAAACATACTGGGAATTAGGGAGAGCAGATTTACATGCTGTTTTTGAATGTTACTTTAGAGAGATGCCCTTTAATCATGGCTACGCAATTTTTGCAGGTTTAGAACGTTTAGTCAATTATCTCGAAAATTTAACGTTCACAGAATCTGATATTGCATATCTCCGAGAAGTTGAAGAATATCCAGAAGATTTCTTGACGTATTTAGCAAATTTTGAATTTAAATGTACTGTACGCTCTGCTTTAGAAGGGGATTTGGTTTTTAATAACGAACCGTTAATTCAAATTGAAGGTCCTTTGGCACAATGTCAATTGGTAGAAACTGCCTTGCTAAATATGGTGAATTTCCAAACATTAATTGCGACAAAAGCGGCTCGAATTAAATCCGTGATAGGCGATGATCCTTTATTGGAATTTGGAACACGCCGGGCACAAGAATTAGATGCTGCCATTTGGGGCACAAGAGCCGCCTATATTGGTGGGGCGGACGCGACAAGTAATGTTCGTGCTGGTAAAATTTTTGGTATTCCGGTTAGTGGGACTCATGCCCATTCATTGGTTCAGTCGTATGGAAATGATTATGAGGCATTCATGGCGTATGCCAAAACACATCGGGATTGCGTTTTCCTTGTTGATACGTATGATACTTTGAAAGCTGGAGTGCCAAGCGCAATTCGAGTAGCTCGAGAAATGGGTGATAAAATTAATTTCCTAGGTGTGCGGATTGATAGTGGCGATATGGCTTATATTTCTAAACGAGTTCGTGAACAACTGGACGAAGCTGGCTTTACTGAAGCAAAAATTTATGCATCGAATGATTTAGATGAAAATACGATTTTGAATCTAAAAATGCAAAAATCAAAAATTGATGTATGGGGCGTGGGTACCAAGCTGATTACCGCCTATGATCAACCGGCTTTAGGAGCGGTGTTTAAATTAGTTTCAATTGAAGGTGAAGATGGTCAAATGAAAGATACCATTAAACTATCTAGCAATGCTGAAAAAGTGACAACACCAGGGAAAAAACAAGTCTGGCGCATTACACGTAAATCTGATAAAAAGTCAGAAGGGGACTATGTGACACTTTGGAACGAAGATCCTCGCCAAGAAGAAGAAATTTATATGTTCCATCCCGTTCATACCTTTATTAATAAGTATGTCCGTGATTTTGAAGCACGGCCAGTACTCCAAGATATTTTCGTTGAAGGAAAACGTGTGTATGAATTACCAACTTTAGATGAAATTAAACAATATGCAAAAGAAAATTTAGATTCACTTTGGGAAGAATACAAGCGGGACTTGAATCCGCAGAAATATCCAGTGGACCTTTCAACAGATTGTTGGAACCACAAAATGAATTTATTGGAAAAAGTGCGTAAAGACGTTAAACATTTAACGGAAACGGTGAATAAGGAGGCCTAGAAATGACAACACTTCAAGAAAAAATCATTCAAGAGTTAGGTGTTTTACCGACAATTGATCCAAAAGAAGAAGTTCGTAAAAGTATTGATTTTCTGAAAGCTTATTTAACTAAACATCCTTTTTTAAAAACCTTTGTCTTGGGAATTAGTGGCGGACAAGATTCAACATTAGCTGGTCGCTTAGCACAATTAGCGATGACTGAAATGCGCGAAGAAACAGGAGATATGTCGTATCAATTTATTGCGATTCGCCTTCCATACGGTGAGCAAGCAGATGAAGCTGATGCACAAGCTGCGCTAGCCTTTATCCAGCCAGATGTTTCTTTACGAGTGGATATTAAACCAGCAGTGGATGCAATGGTTGGTTCGCTAGAAAACGCTGGTGTTCAAATTAGCGATTTTAATAAAGGGAACATGAAAGCACGTCAACGTATGATTACACAATATGCAGTAGCTGGCGAAAATGCTGGCGCAGTAATTGGCACAGACCACGCAGCCGAAAATGTCACAGCTTTCTTCACCAAATATGGCGATGGCGGAGCGGATATTTTACCGTTATTTCGTTTAAATAAGCGCCAAGGAAAAGCTTTGCTGAAAGAACTTGGGGCACCAGAAGCCTTGTATCTAAAAATACCAACAGCTGATCTAGAAGATGACAA
Source organism: Enterococcus sp. AZ104 (assembly GCF_050546705.1). Classification (NCBI taxonomy): domain Bacteria; kingdom Bacillati; phylum Bacillota; class Bacilli; order Lactobacillales; family Enterococcaceae; genus Enterococcus; species Enterococcus sp. AZ104. The sequence goes on along the minus strand of NZ_CP172952.1, from coordinate 2,092,516 downwards.
ACCGTTAGTTGCAGATGAAGTTGCCTTAGGTGTCACGTATGATGCCATTGATGACTATTTGGAAGGCAAAAAAGTCTCGGAAACAGATCAACAAACAATTGAAAACTGGTATAAAAAAGGACAACACAAACGGCATTTACCCATTACAATTTTTGATGATTTTTGGAAATAAAAACACAGACCATCGGCGAATGAACGATGGTCTGTGTTTTTTTTACATAACTACTTTTCAGAAAGTAAACGTTGCTACAGCAACTATCCTATGATAATGAAAGTCGTTTTCATTTAGGCGTTTTCACTTTCTTTTTCAAAACAGAAAAGGTACGCTCAATAATGTAAAGTGAATGATGGGAGAGAAAAAGAGATGAAGCATGTAACAAAATTGGGGATTACAATTATAACAGGAGTTTTGGCATTATTATTTGAATTTATTTTACATCAGCCGAATTGGGCGTATGGTATTATTTTAATAACAGGTTCTGTAATGGCGTTAATGATGTTCTGGGAAATGATTCAAACCTTACGTGAAGGAAAATATGGTGTCGATATTTTAGCGATTACCGCTATCGTTGCAACCTTAGCTGTGGGAGAATACTGGGCCAGTTTGATGATTTTAATTATGTTGACTGGTGGTGATTCATTAGAAGACTATGCTGCTGGAAAAGCTAACCAAGAGCTGAAGTCATTATTGGATAACTCGCCACAAAAAGCTCATCGCTTGAATGGCGAAAATTTAGAAGATGTTTCTGTTGAGGAAATCAATGTTGGCGATGAATTAGTAGTAAAACCAGGGGAACTAGTTCCAGTTGATGGCTTGGTAAAAACCGGGACATCAACAGTCGATGAATCTTCATTAACAGGAGAATCAAAACCAATTGAAAAAAATCCTGGGGATGAATTAATGTCTGGTTCCGTGAATGGTGATGGCTCTTTGAAAATGGTTGCTGAAAAAACTGTAGCAGACAGTCAATATCAAACAATTGTGAACTTAGTGAAAGAATCTGCGGCACGTCCAGCTCATTTTGTACGTTTAGCAGACCGCTATGCGGTACCTTTTACACTAGTTGCCTACCTAATTGCAGGTGTTGCTTGGTTTGTCTCAAAAAGTCCGACACGCTTTGCGGAAGTCTTAGTGGTTGCTTCGCCGTGTCCTTTAATTCTATCTGCCCCAATTGCTTTAGTGGCAGGGATGGGTCGTTCAAGTCGTCATGGGGTCGTTATTAAATCGGGAACGATGGTCGAAAAATTAGCTTCTGCAAAAACGATTGCGTTTGATAAAACAGGCACGATTACGCAAGGACAACTTTCTGTTGATCAAGTCCAACCAATCAATGCTGGAATAACTGCTGCTGAATTAGTGGGATTGGCAGCAAGCGTGGAACAAGAATCAAGTCATATTTTAGCTAGATCAATTGTTGCTTATGCCAGAAAGCAAGATGTCCCATTAAAAAATATTACAGATCTAGCGGAAGTTTCTGGTGCTGGCGTGAAGGCATTTGTGGATGGTGCTGAGATACGGGTAGGTAAAAAGAATTTTGTGACACAAGAGTCTCAAGCAACTGAAAAAATTGATAAAACGACTATTCATATTTCACGTAATGGCACATATTTAGGCCGAATTACTTTTACAGACACTGTACGCCCAGAAGCAAAAGAGACTATGGAAAAATTACACCAATTACATCTTCAACGAATTTTAATGCTGACGGGGGATCAAGAATCCGTCGCAGAAACGATTGCTGCAGAAGTAGGAATTACCGAAGTACATGGGGAATGTTTACCACAAGATAAATTAACTATTCTAAAAGAATTGCCTAAAGAAAATCATCCAGTCATCATGGTAGGAGATGGTGTAAATGATGCACCTTCGCTTGCCGCTGCAGACGTAGGTATTGCTATGGGCGCTCATGGAGCTACTGCGGCTAGTGAAACTGCTGACGTTGTTATTTTAAAAGATGACTTAAGTAAAGTCAGCCAAGCGGTCGAAATTGCCCAAGATACCATGAAAATTGCCAAACAATCTGTATTAATCGGAATTTTTATCTGCGTTTTACTAATGCTAATTGCTAGTACCGGGATCATTCCGGCGCTAATCGGGGCTATGCTACAAGAAGTCGTGGACACTGTGTCAATCTTATCTGCTTTGCGTGCTCGTCGAATTGGCAAGTAAGGTGGAACAATTAATTGCCTGAATGTCCAGCTTAGTGGTAAAATAAAGGTACGTTTTTAATATTAATAAGTTACAGGGGAGAGATTGTGCAATGAAAGGAAACCAAATAGATGGGCAACCAGTCACGGAAGAACAACTATTAAAAGAAGGCTACCGTAAATATACGGGGGAAGGAATTGATATCTTTTATAATAAAGATATTTGTGAACATATTGGTAATTGTGTTCGTGGAAATCCAGAAGTCTTTGAAGTTGGTCGGAAACCATGGATTATTCCAGATAACGGAAGTGTTGAAAATGACATGATTGTGGTAGATTCATGTCCAAGTGGTGCTCTAAAATATATTCGGAAAGCAGGGAACGAATATGCAAATTAAAGAAGAAAACAATCGTTTTGCTCTATATAACGATGAAAACCAAGAAATTGGTGAAATGACTTGGTCAGATGCTGGCGAAAGCATGATGATTATTGATCATACGTTTGTTGATCCAACTTATCGTGGACAAAAATTAGCTGAAAAACTTGTTTTAGCAGGTGTTGAAAAAGCGAGAAAAGAGCATAAAAAAATTATTCCGCTATGTCCATTTGCCAAAAAAGAATTTGATACTAAACCTGAATACGGAGACGTATTGAGAAAATAAAAAATAAGTTAGCAACAGCCGCAAGTAGAAATTTGATTCCTACTTGCGGCTGTTGCTATTAGAGACAAATAAGGAAAGACATCAAATTTCACTGGTGTTTACAGATAAAATATGCTACATTAAAGTAGATGAATTTCGCATATTTGTATAAAAAGGAGAATTAACGCATGTATAATCTAATCTTAACGTTGGTCATCATTTTATCTGTTTTAATCGTCATTACTGTTATGATGCAACCAAGCAAACAAAACAGTGCAGCAAGTGCCTTCACTGGCGGTGCAGATAAATTATTTGGGAAGCAAAAAGCGCGCGGTTTTGAAGCTGTTATGCAACGCTCAACAGCAGTTCTTGGCGCAATTTGGATGATTTTATTATTTGTTTTGGCGTTCTTATCTTCAAAATAAGTACGTAATCTTTTAAAATGACAAGTTTAGAACAGAGAGATGAGTGCGGACACTTATTTTTCTGTTCTTTTTCTTTCTGAAAAAGTCTTTGAAACTTATCATTTCGGAAGGTTTTCTTTTGAGAATATGATAGAATGAAGCTGAGGTGAGCGAAGTGGCAAAAAAAATCAATTTACCGAAGCCGTTATTTTCAGAAAAAGGAAAACGGGCGGTCCTTTTATTACACGCTTATTCTGGCAGCAGTAATGATGTACGGATGTTAAGCAGACGTTTAGAAAAAGAAAATTATACTGTCTATTCGCCTAATTTTTCAGGACATGGCACGCTAGTTCCTGAAGATATTTTAGATCAAACAACGGAACAATGGTGGCAAGATACACAAGAAGCAGTCGCTTTTTTGAGAGAAAGAGGTTACCAAGAAATTGCCATTTTTGGTTTATCAATGGGCGGGATTTTCAGTATGCATGCATTAACGGAACAATTAACAGGATTAATTGGTGGTGGATTTTTCTGTTCACCTATCTACCCTGTCGAAAATAAAGTCCCAGAAAATTTCGTATTATACGCAGAAAATGTGATGAAAATCGCAGAAGTTCCTGCAGAGGAACAACAAAGCCGGTTGCAATCGATTGAGCAACGAGTCAAACAACAATTAGGAGCGATTGAAACGATTGCTAGTCAGACGGCTGACAAACTAAACAAAATCCACGCACCTCTTTTCTTAGCGCAAGCTGGCAAAGATGAAATGATTGAGCCAATGGGCGTCTATCAAACGGCCCAAGCGCTAACACAAGCACGTGTGACCTTACAATGGTACCCAAACAGCGGACATGTCATTACGGTGAGTGGAGAACACAAACAATTAGAGCAAGATGTGGTGCAATTTTTAGCAACACTACCTTGGAATGAGGAGAAATAATGACAAAACAAACAATTAAAGAGCAAATTTTACATTTCATGGAAAGCCAAAAAAAGAAAAGCTTTTCAATGGAAGAAATTGCACAAGGCTTGAATTTAGAAAAAAGTTCAGATTTTAAAATTTTAGTGCAAACCATTGCACAAATGGAACGAGAAAAGTCAGTTAGTTTCAACAAAAAAGGCAAAGTCCTGTTACCAATGAAAGACTTATTAATAGAAGGAACGTTTCGTGCAAATGAACGAGGCTTTGGTTTCGTGACCATCGATCCTGAAGAACCAGATGTTTACATTCCTAAAGAGGCAACGAACTTTGCAATGGATGGAGATACGGTTTTAATCGACGTGATCCAACATGCGGATCCTTTTTCAGATCGCGGCGCAGAAGGTAAAGTCAAAGAAATTAAAGAGCGAGCAGTGAGCCAAGTTGTCGGAGAATTTGTGGCATATAGTGAAGAAGAAATGGCAGAAATGGGACTGTATGGCTACATGATTCCCAAAGATAAGAAATTGAATCAGTATACTGTATCAATTGCACCTGAAGGGATTAAGCCAGTAGATGGTAGCATTGTCATTGCTGAAATTACCTATTATCCAGATCAAGAATATCCAACGAGTATGGAAGGACTAGTCAAACAAGTGATTGGTCATAAAAATGATCCAGGAATGGATATTTTATCAATCGTGGTGGCTCATGGAATTCCCACAGCATTTCCTGATGAAGTTTTGGCTGAAGCGGACCAAGTACCAGAAACTATTGCAGAAAGCGATTTAGTCGGTCGTCGGGATTTACGTGATCAGTTGATTGTGACGATTGATGGAGAAGATGCGAAAGATTTAGATGATGCAGTAACGGTACAAAAGTTAGCAAATGGCAATTTCTTTTTAGGGGTGCATATTGCAGATGTTTCTTATTATGTAACTGAAGGAAGCCAATTGGATATGGAAGCGTATGAACGTGGTACAAGTGTCTATTTGACAGACCGAGTTGTGCCAATGATTCCGCAGCGATTATCAAATGGGATTTGTTCGCTAAACCCACATGTTCCACGTTTAACCATGAGTTGTGAGATGGAAATTACACCAGAAGGAGAAGTTATTTCGCATGAAATTTTCCAAAGTGTAATCCAAACAACGGAGCGAATGACCTATACAGCAGTCAATGAAATTTTAGAAGAGCAAAAACCTGAAACGTTAGAACGCTACAAAGAACTAGTTCCCATGTTTAAAGAGATGGGTGAGCTGCACCATATATTAGAAGAGATGCGTATGCGCCGTGGTGCGATTTCTTTTGAAGATCGTGAAGCCAAAGTCCTAGTTGATGAAAATGGTCATCCCAAAGATATTCTTTTACGCACGCGTGGTGTGGGTGAACGATTAATTGAATCCTTTATGTTGGCAGCGAATGAAACTGTGGCGCGTCATTATCATGACTTAAAACTGCCATTTATTTATCGGATTCATGAACAACCAAAAGAAGAAAAAATGCAACGTTTCTTTGATTTCGCTGCAGTACTTGGCATTCTTGTTAAAGGAACAAAAGAAAATATTTCACCGAAAGATTTACAAAAAGTTTTAGAGCAAGTTGAAAATAAGCCGGAAGAAGTGGTTATCAATACGATGTTGCTAAGAAGTATGCAACAAGCGAAATACTCAGAAGACAACTACGGACACTATGGGTTGGCTGCTGAATATTATACGCATTTCACTTCACCAATACGTCGTTATCCAGATTTAATTGTGCATCGTTTGATTCGTAGCTATAGCCAAGATCAATCTGAAAAAAATCAAGAAAAATGGAACGAAGCATTACCAGAAATTGCCAACCATAGTTCAAGTATGGAACGTCGCGCAGTTGATGCAGAGCGTGAAGTGGACGCCATGAAGAAAGCCGAATTTATGGTAGATAAAGTGGGAGAAACGTATGACGGGATTATCAGCTCAGTCACAAAATTTGGTATCTTTGTGGAACTGCCTAATACAATAGAAGGCTTGATTCACGTGAACAACTTAAAACAAGATTATTTCCACTTTATTGAAAATCATATGGCGTTAGTTGGTGAACGGACGGGAATGACTTTGAAAATTGGTCAGAAAGTTCAAATCCGTGTTGAAAAAGCTGATCCAGAAACAAGAGAAGTTGATTTTGAATTGATTTCAGCTGAAGAAGTTGCGCCAGTCGAAGGACCAAAAGGACGTAAAAAAGGTAAAGCCAATTCTTCAACTCGTTCAAATAATCAACGAAGAAATAAAAAAGATGAATCATTTGATGGTAAGAAAAAGAAAAATAAGAAAAAAGGCAAAGGCAAAAAACAACCTTTTTATAAAGAAGCAATGAAACAAAAAAATAAAAAAGGGAAAAAGAAGAAGTAGAGGAGGTCGCTTATGCCAAAAGGGGAAGGAAAATTAATCGCACAAAACCGCAAAGCTAGACATGATTATTCAATTATCGATACGGTTGAAGCAGGTCTTGTTTTACAAGGAACAGAAATCAAATCTATTCGTAATGGTCGTATCAATTTAAAAGATGGTTTTGCACGAATTCGAAACGGAGAAGCCTTTTTGTATAATGTTCATATTAGTCCATATGAACAAGGCAATATTTTTAATCATGACCCATTACGTACCAGAAAATTATTATTACACAAAAAACAAATTAATAAGTTAATCGGCGAAACCAAAAATACAGGTATCACATTAGTACCTTTGAAGGTCTATATTAAAGACGGCTATGCCAAAGTTTTGATTGGTTTAGCTAAAGGGAAAAAGCAGTACGACAAGCGTGAAGACTTGAAACGTAAGGAAGTTGACCGACAAATCAGCCGAACATTAAAAAATAACCGACGTTAAAAATGTAAATTTATTCTTTTTCGCATATTTGCTTGCCTTTCTTCGGATTAGGTGTAAAATCTGGTAAGTGTTGAGTAAATGAATGTAAATGATTCATTTTTTAATCGCTTCGGAAAGCAGTACCACCCTGCATTAGATTGGTTTATGGAAAAGGTTTTCCAACCAATTTTCAACACATGAAATTTTAAAAGTAAACTATTTGTAAATTATCAACAAGTGGTGGTACGATAGCTTTGCCAGGGATTATCACTCAGGAGTAGGATGAAACTTCTGAAAGATTGTTGGAAAAGAGGTGAATTGATTTGGAAGAGAAGAAATTACTCTTCAATATCGGACCAATTTGGTTTGATGGAACCATTGTTTTGATGGTGCTGTTGACGTGTATCATTGTTTTCGCCTTTGTCTATGCTTGTACGAGAAATATGAAGCTACGACCTAAAGGCAAACAAACGGTCATCGAATGGTTAGTGGATTTTATTCGTGGAATCATTACAGACAATTTACCTCGTAAAGAAGTGAGCAATTTTCATTTAATGGCGTTTACCCTTTTCATGTTTGTGCTTGTTTCAAACATCTTGGGTCTCGTTACAAAAATCGTTGTGGGCGACGATCTCAGCGTTTGGAAAAGTCCAACCGCCGATCCAATCGTAACCTTAACGTTAGCGATGATGATGATTGTCTTAACACACTTCTTTGGTATGAAACGCTTTGGTTTTAAAGGCTATCTAGTTAATAGTTATTTAAGACCCGTTGGTTTCTTACTACCGGTAAAATTAATGGAAGAATTCACGAATCTATTAACATTAGGCTTGCGTTTGTACGGAAACATTTTTGCCGGCGAAGTTCTATTGGGCTTGATTGCTGGAACCGTAGCAAGCGTTGGATTATGGGTTATCCCACTAGCAATTCCGCTAGAAATGATTTGGGTAGCATTCTCAATCTTTATTGGATGTATCCAAGCGTTTATCTTTGTGACACTTTCAATGGTTTATATGTCACACAAAATTGAAACAGAAGAATAATCAAGAAATACGAAGGACAAAAATTATCTTTTAGGAGGATTTTACACAATGGAAGGATTAAATTTTATCGCAGCAGCAATTGCAATTTTCGGTTCAGCTATCGGAGCCGCTATCGGTAACGGACAAGTTATTTCAAAAACAATCGAGTCAATGACTCGTCAACCAGAAATGTCTGGTCAATTAAGAACAACAATGTTTATCGGGGTCGCTTTAATCGAAGCTGTGCCAATTTTAGGTGTCGTTGTTTCTTTATTACTTTTATTCAGATAAGCAATAAAATGGAGGCAGGACGCTGATTATTATCGGGACCGTCACTGCTTTCTTCTATCTTTAGCCTTTTCAATAGCTGGTGATAAAGCAGTTGAAGAAGCTAAATCGATTTTTGCAGGAAAGGAAGTTGAGACTTCATGCTACTTACTACATTGGTAGTCGGTGAAACGGCTCCTAGTACCACACTAGGCACGATGATTGTTGTCAGTGGTGCATTTTTAATCTTGATGCTCTTATTAAAGAAATATGCATGGGGAGCAATCGTAGATATTTTGACACAACGTGAAGAAAAAATTGCCAACGATTTAGACTCTGCAGAACAATCTCGCGTAGCAGCAGCGAAAATGGAAAAAGAACGTCAACAACAATTACTTTCTTCCAGATCAGAAGCAGCTGAAATTATTAAAAACGCGAAAGAAAGTGGAGAACAGACTCGCCAAAAAACATTAAAAGAAACAACTGCGGAAGTTACTCGCTTACGCGAAAAAGCTCGGACAGATATTTCTCAAGAACGTGAAGAAGCATTGTCTTCAGTAAAAAATGAAGTGGCAGATCTTTCTCTTCAAATTGCAGCCAAAATTTTAAATAAAGAATTAACACCAGATGCACATGAAGCATTGATTGATTCTTATATTGAAAGTTTAGGTAAAGCAAATGAAACTAGATAAATATACAGTTGGTAAACGCTACGGCAAGGCTTTGTTTGAGTTGGCAGTTGAAAAGAACCAAGCTGAAGCAATTTATCAAGAATTATTGACGCTTCGCGAAGTCTATCACCAAGTACCTGGTATTGGCGATATTTTAAGTGATGATCGCTTAGAGCCTTATGAAAAAGACAGCATCATGGAAAAACTAGTAACAGGTTTTAGTGAAATGATGCAAAACTTTTTGCGAGTGGTTTACGAATATCGTCGCATGTACGATCTGCTCTTGATGATTGATGAATATGAACGACGTTATGATGAGCACCAAGGACTAATTTTGGGTTCAGTGACAACAGCCATTCCTTTATCAAAAGAACAACATCAAGCAATGGAAGAAAAAGCTGCCCAATTATTAGGGTATGAACAAGCGCATTTAGTCAATTTAATTGACCCGTCAATTGTCGGCGGAGTGGTTATTGAAGCAAACCATCAAGTAATCGATGGCAGCATCCGCAAACAATTAGAACATATGCAGCAGAAGTTATTAAAATAATCTTTAGGACTACAAAGAGGTGAATTGAATGGCTATCAAAGCAGAAGAAATCAGTGCCTTGATTAAAGAACAAATCGAAAACTATCAACAACAGCTTGCTGTTGAAGAAGTTGGAACAGTCACTTACGTCGGTGACGGAATTGCCCGCGCCCACGGTTTAGAAAATGCCATGAGTGGAGAACTTGTTGAGTTTTCAAACGGTTCATACGGAATGGCACAAAACTTAGAAACAAATGATGTAGGGATTATTATCCTTGGCGATTTTGAAACCATTCGTGAAGGAGATAAAGTACAACGCACAGGCAAAATCATGGAAGTACCCGTTGGGGAAGCTTTGATTGGCCGTGTTGTTAATCCATTAGGTCAACCATTAGATGGTTTAGGCGAAATTAAAACAGACAAAACACGTCCTGTGGAAGCAACAGCTCCCGGTGTTATGCAACGTCAATCTGTTGCTGAACCAATGCAAACTGGCTTAAAAGCCATTGATGCCCTAGTACCAATTGGTCGTGGACAACGGGAATTAGTTATTGGAGACCGTAAAACAGGGAAAACATCGATTGCAATTGATACAATTATTAACCAAAAAGGACAAGATGTAATTTGTATTTATGTAGCGATTGGTCAAAAAGAATCTACTGTTCGTAACCAAGTAGAGACACTTCGTAAATTTGGTGCCTTAGATTATACAATCGTTGTGACTGCAGGGGCTTCACAACCAGCACCATTACTTTACATTGCACCGTATGCAGGAACTGCAATGGGTGAAGAATTCATGTATAACGGCAAACATGTCTTAATTATTTTTGATGACTTATCAAAACAAGCCGTGGCTTATCGTGAACTTTCTCTACTATTACGCCGTCCACCAGGTCGTGAAGCTTATCCAGGGGATGTCTTCTATTTACACTCACGTTTATTAGAACGTGCAGCTAAATTAAGTGATGAATTAGGTGGCGGCTCAATGACAGCCTTACCATTCGTTGAAACACAAGCAGGCGATATTTCTGCTTATATTCCAACAAACGTTATTTCAATCACTGATGGACAAATTTTCTTAGAAAGCGACTTGTTCTATGCAGGCACTCGTCCAGCCGTTGATGCTGGGTTATCGGTTTCTCGGGTCGGAGGATCAGCGCAAATCAAAGCAATGAAAAAAGTTGCCGGAACGCTTCGTTTAGACTTAGCTAGTTACCGTGAGTTAGAAGCCTTTACACAATTTGGCTCTGATTTAGATGCGGCAACACAAGCTAAATTAAACCGTGGTCGTCGTACGGTAGAAATTTTAAAACAAAAACTACATGCGCCACTGCCTGTAGAAAAACAAGTCTTAATTTTATATGCGTTAACACACGGCTTTTTAGATAGCGTGAGCGTAGATAAAATTTTACACTTTGAACAAGATTTATTCGATTATTTTGATGGCAAACATGCAGACTTATTGGAAACCATTCGTACTACGAAAGACTTACCAGATACTGATGCATTAGATGCAGCGATTACAGAGTTTTCTGAAATGTTTGCAGCGGCAAACAATAGCGGAGATTCAGCCAAAGAAGCTTTAGAAAAAATCGATAACGCATAAGAGAGGTGAGCGACATTGGGTGCTTCATTAAACGAAATCAAACAACGCATTGCATCAACAAAAAAGACAAGCCAAATTACCAAAGCGATGCAAATGGTTTCTGCAGCCAAATTGACCAAGTCAGAAGGCGCCTCTAAAAGCTTTCAAGAATATTCTTCAAAAATTCGTAGTGTCGTTACGCATTTAGTAGCTGCTCAGTTAAGTGAATTACGTGAAACAGAACAATCTTCTCTTAGTGAAGGGAACTATCATGTGATGTTAGCACAACGACCTGTCAAAAAAACAGGCTATATCGTTATCACTTCTGACAAAGGGTTAGTTGGTGGCTACAATAGCTCAATCTTAAAACAAACCATGAGTATGATTCAAGAAGACCATGATTCTAATAAAGAATATGCCTTAATCGCTATTGGTGGTACAGGGGCGGATTTCTTTAAAGCACGCGGAATCGATGTTTCCTATGAGCTAAGAGGCTTAACGGATCAACCAACGTTTGAAGAAGTCCGTAAGATTGTGACAACGGCAACGACTATGTACCAAAACGAAGTGTTTGATGAATTGTATGTTTGTTATAATCACCACGTTAACTCACTAACGAGTCAGTTTCGTGTGGAAAAAATGTTGCCAATTACTGATTTAGATCCATCAGAGGCGACCTCTTACGAACAAGAATATCTTTTAGAGCCTTCACCTGAAGCAATCTTGGATCAATTATTACCACAATATGCAGAAAGCTTAATTTATGGGGCGATCATTGATGCGAAAACAGCAGAACATGCTGCTGGGATGACCGCCATGAAAACAGCCACTGACAATGCGCAAAATATTATTAGCGATTTAACAATTTCTTATAACCGTGCTCGTCAAGGGGCGATTACCCAAGAAATTACAGAAATTGTTGCTGGTGCAGCTGCACTAGAATAATCTAGTCTTACGTTTGAACGTTTATAAAAACGTTCAAAGCGTGTGACTTTATGAAGACTGGAGGAAAGAAATTATGAGTTCAGGAAAGATTGTTCAAGTAATCGGTCCCGTTGTTGACGTGGAATTTTCATTAGATCAATCCTTACCCGATATTAACAACGCTTTAGTCGTTTATAAAAATGGCGAAGCAAAACAAAAAGTAGTACTTGAAGTCGCTTTAGAACTAGGTGATGGAGTGATTCGTTCTATCGCTATGGAATCGACAGATGGTTTACAACGTGGAATGGAAGTTATCGATACAGGAAAATCAATTTCAGTTCCTGTTGGTAAAGATACATTAGGTCGTGTGTTTAACGTTTTAGGAGACACAATTGACTTAGAAGCGCCATTCCCTGCAGATGCTGAACGTAGTGGGATTCATAAAAAAGCGCCAGCATTTGATGAATTAAGTACCAGTAATGAAATTTTAGAAACAGGGATTAAAGTTATTGACTTATTAGCACCTTATCTAAAAGGTGGTAAAGTCGGACTTTTCGGTGGTGCCGGTGTTGGTAAAACCGTCTTAATTCAAGAATTAATTCATAATATTGCCCAAGAACATGGAGGGATTTCCGTCTTTACTGGTGTTGGTGAACGGACACGTGAAGGGAACGACCTGTACTATGAAATGAAAGATTCAGGCGTTATTGAAAAAACAGCCATGGTTTTTGGTCAAATGAACGAACCACCAGGTGCACGGATGCGTGTGGCTTTAACTGGGTTAACGATTGCTGAATATTTCCGTGATGTGGAAGGACAAGACGTGCTATTATTTATTGATAACATTTTCCGTTTCACACAAGCCGGTTCAGAAGTTTCTGCCCTTTTAGGTCGGATGCCGTCAGCCGTTGGTTACCAACCAACCTTAGCGACTGAAATGGGACAATTACAAGAACGGATTACTTCAACGAAAAAAGGATCAATTACCTCTATTCAAGCAATCTATGTTCCAGCCGATGACTATACCGATCCAGCGCCAGCAACAGCGTTTGCCCATTTGGATGCAACAACTAACTTGGAACGTAAATTAACCGAACAAGGGATTTATCCAGCGGTAGATCCGTTAGCTTCATCTTCTAGTGCCTTGGCTCCAGAAATTGTTGGAGAAGAACACTACGAAGTGGCTACCGAAGTGCAACATATTTTACAACGTTACCGTGAATTACAAGATATCATCGCTATTTTAGGGATGGACGAATTATCAGATGACGAAAAAGTACTTGTTGGTCGCGCACGCCGTGTTCAATTCTTCTTATCTCAAAACTTTAACGTTGCTGAACAATTTACAGGTCAACCTGGTTCTTATGTACCAGTTGCGGAAACAGTTCGTGGCTTTAAAGAAATTCTTGAAGGTAAACATGATAATCTGCCAGAAGAAGCCTTCCGTAGTGTCGGTAAAATTGAAGATGCCATCGAAAAAGCGAAACAATTAAACTACTAGAAAGGCGGCAAACACAATGGATAGTCTTACTGTGAATGTAGTAACGCCTAATGGTCTAGTTTATGACCACCATGCAAAAATCGTTGTGGCGAAAACAACAGATGGTGAAATTGGTATTTTACCAAAACATGCGCCAATCATCGTTCCGCTAGCGATTGATGAAGTCCGCATCAAACGGACCGATTCAGATACACATGTTGACTGGGTAGCTGTAAATGGTGGTATCATGGAAGTCCGTGATAATGTCGTTTCTATTATTGCCGATAGTGCCGAACGTGAACGAGATATCGATGTACCTCGTGCTGAACGAGCAAAACAACGAGCAGAACGTTTAATTGAAGAAGCCAAAGCAAAAGATGACCGCGATCAACTACGTCGTGCGACTGTTGCTTTGCATCGTGCAATCAACCGGATCAACGTATCGAAACATGGGTAAAAAAGGCTGAAGGATTCAGTCACTTTTGTAGAGTTTAAGGCGCTTGCTATTGAGTCAGGTGCCTTAAACTCTATTTCTTCGTATTTTTTAATAAATAGTGTCAAATTTTGGCATTTCAAGTGGATAAATTATCGGTTTTTATTATTTTGTGATAAAATGTTCCTACGTTAGAAAAAAGGAGGCTCCTTATGCAATACTATGGAGTAGATGCTATTGTTCGAATCGTTAGTCATCTTATGTTCATTTACATAAGTTTTTGGGCGTTGCAATCATTGCGTATTGAGCAATTTTTCAAAACCCAATTTACACCGCAAATTAGAATGCTGATGGTATTTTTCGCCATCGCTATCGGATACACAGTTAGCTCGTTTGCTTTAGAATTGATTGCGCTTTGTCGAAATCTTTTCATTGTGTATTTTCCTTAAAAATTGAAAAATAAAAAAAGGTACAATTTTTAGTTGAATAATGGTATAATAGTAAAGATTTTGAATAGGAATACCTATTCTCATTTTTTTGGGGGGAACAAAATGGAACAAATTATTGTTCATGGTGGTAATACAAAATTAGAAGGAACTGTAAAAATTGAAGGCGCCAAAAACGCTGTTTTACCAATTTTAGCAGCTACTCTTTTAGCTGAAGAAGGCGTTACTACTTTAAAGAATGTACCAATTTTATCTGATGTATTTACAATGAATCAAGTAATTAAGCATTTGAATGTAGCCATTGATTTTGATGAAGACGCGAATGAAGTAACAATAGACGCAACACAACCTTTAGGGATCGAAGCAAACTATGAGTACGTTAGTAAAATGCGTGCTTCTATCGTTGTAATGGGACCTTTATTGGCTCGTAATGGTCATGCCAAAGTGGCAATGCCAGGTGGCTGTGCCATTGGCAAACGACCAATTGATTTACACTTAAAAGGCTTCCAAGCATTAGGTGCAAAAATCATCCAAAAAAATGGTTATATTGAAGCAATTGCGGATGAACTAATCGGTAACACTATTTACTTAGACTTCCCAAGTGTCGGCGCTACGCAAAATATTATGATGGCTGCTGTTCGTGCGAAAGGAACAACCATCATTGAAAACGTTGCTCGTGAACCTGAAATCGTTGACTTAGCAAACATTTTAAACAAAATGGGTGCCAATGTTATCGGTGCTGGGACAGAAACGATGCGTATCGAAGGCGTCGATAAATTACATGCCGTAGAGCATTCAATCGTTCAAGATCGAATTGAAGCAGGTACGTTCATGGTAGCTGCAGCAATGACTGAGGGCAATGTTTTAATTGAAGAAGCAATTTCTGAACATAATCGTCCGCTAATTTCTAAATTAACTGAAATGGGTGCAATCATTGAAGAAGAAGAAAACGGCATCCGTGTAATTGGACCAAAACATCTAAAACCAACAGATGTTAAGACAATGCCGCATCCTGGTTTCCCAACAGACATGCAAGCACAAATGACAGCAATCCAAATGTTTGCTGAAGGAACAAGCATCGTGACAGAAACAGTCTTTGAAAATCGTTACCAACACTTAGAGGAAATGCGTCGAATGAACGCTGACTTAAAAATTGACGGCAACATTGCCGTTATTAATGGTGGCAACGAGTTACAAGGAGCAGCAGTGGAAGCCACTGATTTACGGGCAGCTGCCGCATTGATTTTAGTAGGGTTACGTGCAAATGGCATTACACGTGTCTCTAATTTGAAATATTTAGATCGTGGCTATTATGAGTTCCATAAAAAACTTCAAAAATTAGGCGCGAACGTTGAACGTGTCAATGATGAAAAAATTGAAGAAAAACAAGCAACGACAGTAATCTAAAGGAGTCAAACGTATGAGTTCATTTCGTTATATTTTAGTAACATTATTGAAAATTCTAGTGGTCATTTCGTTAGTCATTATCTTATTTGTTGTGGGAACAATGATTGGTTATGGTTTGATTGGAAATGGGAATCCAATGGATGTCTTTGATGAAAAAATTTGGACTCATATTATGAACTTCTTTAAATAAAAACTTATTTTAAGGCGGTGAACAAAAGTCAATTGACGATTGTTCACCGCCTTTTCTTTTTCCTGAATATCTATTTTATTCTATGCTATAATAATAGAAGTAAGATAATGAAGGAGTGGGATGGAAGATGCAAGCAACCGTAACAGAAATAGGCAAACATGCAATCGATGATTCAGAAAAAATGATTATTCTTTTTGGAGAAACTGCTACCGATACCTTGAAGCAACATGCAGTTATTCAATCATTCCCAGAAAAAGACCAAGTTACCTTGGCAGAAGGAGATCATCTGAAAATTGGCGATACAAATTATACAATCACAAAAGTGGGTTCTTTTGCCAATAGTAACTTGCAAAGTATCGCTCACAGCACTTTAATCTTTGCTGATGCACCAACCGATGAGGATGATGTTATCCGAAATGGTGTTTATTTAACGCCCCATCAGTTACCAAAGATAACTATTGGAACAACAATTGATTACTTAGTAAATGGAGCGTGAATCAATGGATAAAAAACAAACGACTGATAAACGCCTGTCTTGGTTTTGGCGTTGGTTTTTAAATAATCAAGTAGTAACAGCCTTACTGATTGTCTTATTGGTGCTGTTAATTATTCTAACTTTTACGAAAGTTTCTTATTTATTTAAGCCCGTCTGGCAGTTTTTCGGCGTTGTCGGCTTACCAGTAATTATGGCGGGGATTTTATATTATTTATTAAATCCGATTGTCGATTATTTAGAGAAAAAACAAATCTCACGTGTCTGGAGTATTATCGGCCTATTTATTTTAATTGTGGCACTACTCATTTGGGGTGGTATTGTAATCGTTCCTAAAATTCGTGAGCAATCTGTCAGCTTTGTAAATCATTTTCCTCAATATATTGATACAATTGATCAAAAATCGCAGGAAATATTAAGTGATCCACTTTTCGCGCAATTTAGAGAACAACTTGAAGCGGCAGGCGATAAAGTTGTCAGTTCGTTAGGTACCATCATTAAAAACGTCTCAACGTTCACAGTACAAGGAATTGGTAATTTCTTTGGGGCGGTGGCTACGATCTTTGTCGCCATCATTACGATGCCGTTTATTCTATTTTATTTACTGAAAGATGGCAAAAACTTAGCGCCATATTTAATGAAGTTTTTACCAGTGAAGATGCGTAAACCAACCTTAAAAGTTCTTGCAGAAGTCAATGATCAAGTCTCTTCTTATATTAGAGGACAGTTAACTGTCGCTTTCGCAGTGGCAATTATGTTTATGATTGGTTTTTCTGTCATTGGCTTAGATTATGCAGTCACTTTAGGTATTGCAGCAGGCTTTTTAAATTTAATCCCTTATTTAGGGTCATTTTTAGCCATGATTCCAGCAGTCTTTTTAGGAATTGTCAGTGGGCCAGCTTTGTTAATTAAAGTCTTGATTGTTTTTGCCATTGAGCAAACGGTCGAAGGTCGGTTTATTTCACCACTTGTCCTAGGCAGTCAGTTATCCATTCATCCAGTCACCATTTTGGTTGTTTTATTAACGTCTGGTAAACTATTTGGGATTGTCGGGGTGATTTTAGGAATTCCTGTTTATGCCGCAGCTAAGGTGATAATTACACACATTTTTGAGTGGTACCAAATTGTTTCCGGTTTGTATGATGAAGATAAGCCATATCAACAAGAATCTACGTAACAAAAGAGACAAGCAGTGAACGAACTGCTTGTCTCTTTTTGATGTAAATCACTCGGAAAATTTAGAATGTTTTACCGTATTCAGTTGCTTTGGTCATAGCAGTATTTAAAAGTTCTTCCGCGCGATCAGGGAAATGATCGATTCCTTCGATGAATAATCCATCGACTTGCTCAACACCAATAAAGTTTAGAATCGCTTTAATGTATTGAGAAGCAAAATCTTTTCCTTCGTAGAAGCCGCCATTTGATTGGATGTGTAAGGCTTTTTTACCACTTGTCAGAGGTTTTGGTCCTTCTGCAGTATATTGGAATGTTTTTCCAGCAACGTTGATTGTATCTACCCAAGCTTTTAAGCGTGTCGGTACGTTTAAGTTCCACATTGGATTAGCAATTACTACTTTGTCTGCAGATAAAAATTGATCAGTTAATTCATTAAAACGAGCCACTTTTTGTTGTTGGTTTTCGCTTAATGTTTCAAATGCTGCGCCAGCGCGAAGTGCACCCCAAGCAGATAATAATTCTTCATTGATTTCCGGCATGTTTGTTTCTGGGGCATAAACATCTAAAATTTCGATTTCGTCTGATGGATTTGTTTCACGGTATGAAGCTAAAAATGTTTCTAACGCACGAACTGAGCGTGATTCTTCTTTTGTTAATGGATGTGCTTTAACAACTAATAATTTTGACATTGTGTAATCTCCTTAAAATAAATAGTTTAAAAATTCAACATCTCTATTTTACTAATAAAAAGTAAGAGAAAGCAAGTCTTTTTTTTACTTTTAGTAAACTTTTTTTTAAAATGGATCAAAAGAGTAAAAAATAAATAAAAATATTTTTTTGGAAAGGCTTGCATATTAAAAAAAAGCATGCTATTATTACTTTGTAAATAAGGATTGTTACTGCTTTGCAGGCAAAACCAGAGTCTTCCATTAACACAATCAGTGGAGGGATTCTGGGCTTTTTTTATAAAAAAGTGAGGTTGCATTCATCATGAGGATTGAAAAAGTTTTAAATAATAATGTCGTGCTTTCAAGAAATGAGCAAGGCGAAGAAATTGTTTATATGGGACGCGGCTTAGCCTTTCAAAAGAAGATTGGAGACACGATCAATCCAGATTATGTTGAAAAGGAATTCGTGTTAAAGGACTCCGCTATGGCAGGGCAATTCCAGCAGCTGTTTGAAGACGTCCCCACCAAAGAAGTAGAAGTCGTCAAACAAATCGTTGATTTAGCAGAAACAACGCTAGCGATTGAGCTTTCATCAAATATTTATTTAACTTTAACGGATCATATTCACTATGCGTTACTTCGAGCCAAAGAAGGAATTGATATTACGAATCCTCTTGTATTCGAAACACGCAAATTTTATCCTAAAGAATTTGAAATCGCAAAGCAAGCATTAGCGATTATTGCTGAAAAGCTAGGGGTTCAATTTTCAGAAAATGAAGCGGGCTTCATTGCTTTTCATATTGTGAATGCTGAACAAGGAAATGGCAATATGGAAGTTACCATGGAAGCAACCAAGATGGTTCGTGATATTTTAACGATTATTAGTCGCTACTTTGGACAGGTGTTTGATGAAGATTCATTGAACTATCAGCGAATTGTTACACATCTTCAATATTTTGCGCAACGTTATTTAAAACAAGAAGCGCATGATGATGAGGACGAATTTCTTTTTGCATTGGTCCAAGGAAAGTATCCTAAGGCGTTTCAAGCGGTCCAACGTATTAATGAGTATTTATTAAAAAGCTATGATCGACCAATTGATCAAGCGGAAATGATTTATTTAACCATTCATATCCAAAGAGTGGTCAATGATAAAAAAGCATAACAACCAATAATCGCGGATTGTTACTGATAATGCAGGCAAAACCTAGATTGAAAAAACCGATAACGATTTTCGCAGACTGCGCAGCTGTGAAGAGAAGGATCTGGCTCTTTTTCAATGTAGGTTTTTTTGATATTAAAAATTAATGGAAATGAGGATCTAGAGATGAGTAAAAATCAAGAAATTGCAGCACGTGTGTTAAAAGCTGTTGGGGGCGAAGGCAACGTTAATAGTGTTGTTCACTGTGCTACACGCTTACGTTTTAAATTAAAAGATGAAAATAAAGCAGATACTGCTGCATTGAATGCTGACCCAGATGTTATTCAGGTAGTTCAAAGTGCAGGACAATATCAAGTGGTTATTGGCAGTCACGTTAGTGATGTCTATAAGGATTTGATGGCCAACAGTGGACTAGGTAATGATTCTGATAATAGAGAAAAAGAAAGTGGCGGAAATATCTTTAACCGTTTAATTGATATTATTTCTTCTATTTTTACACCGTTTTTAGGTGCAATGGCCGGCGCTGGGGTTCTAAAAGGCTTCTTAACATTGGCTGTAACTATGGGCTGGTTAGCTGACACTTCAGGCGTATATCTTGTTCTCTTTTCGATTGCAGATGGCTTATTTACTTTCTTACCAATTATGTTAGCGTTTACGGCTGCTAAAAAATTCAATACTAATCCCTTTTTAGCGGTTGCTTTGGCGATGGCCTTAGTTCATCCCAGCATTACTGCTTTAGCAGGCAAAACAATTAGCTTTGCTGGTCTTCCAGTGATTATTGGGCCAAGTGGCTATACTTCTTCGGTTTTACCAATTATTTTGGCTGTTTTTGCACAAAGTTATGTGGAACGTTTCTTCAAAAAAGTAATTCCGAGTTTTCTACAAATTATCTGCGTTCCGTTAGCTGTTTTCCTTATTATGGCACCTGTTACCTTCTTAGCTATTGGTCCTATCGGGACGGTCATCGGCGATTGGTTGGGACAAGGATACAACGCAATTTACGCTTTTAGTCCAATTATCGCAGGGTTATTAATGGGTTCGTTGTGGCAAGTCTTGGTAATGTTTGGTATGCATTGGGGCTTTGTACCAATTATGATGTTAAACTTAACACAAGGTGGCGATACGATGGTACCAATGTTATTACCAGCCGTTATTGCACAAGGCGGGGCTGCTTTAGCTGTCTTTTTCCTAACAAAAAATGTGAAACTAAAAGGTTTGGCTTTGTCTTCAAGTATTACGACTATTTTTGGAATTACTGAACCAACTGTATATGGCGTGACTTTACCATTGAAAAAACCATTTATTGCAGCTTGTATTGGTGGCGGTATCGGTGGTGCATTTGTAGCTATGAATCACGTGAAAAACTTTACGTTTGGCTTGGTTAGTATGTTGAGCTTACCTGGGTTTATTCCTGCAGAGACAAAAGATACTGCACCGATGATTACTGGTGCAATTGGTGCCGGAATTGCTTTTATCATTGCGTTTGTCTTAACGTTTGTCTTACGTTTTGAAGATCAACCTAATCCAGAAACAGCAACTGAAAAAACAGAAACTGATAAGATGGTGGCACCTGTAAAAACGAATCAAGAAGATAAAATTATTTTAGCAAGTCCACTTCAAGGTGAAATTTTACCGCTAGAAAAAGTACAAGACCCTGTTTTTGCTTCAGGTGCTTTAGGAAAAGGTGTTGCAATTGAGCCGACTGAAGGCAAACTGTATGCACCCGCAGATGGTGAAATCACCACATTATTTCCGACAGGACATGCTGTTGGCTTGACGACAACAGAGGGCGTTGAATTATTAATGCATATTGGCATGGATACGGTCGAATTAGATGGTAAAGGCTTTGAATTATCAGTGAAACAAGGTGATTCTGTTAAAAAAGGAGATTTGCTGGTTACTTTTGATATTGCTGCCATTAAAGAAGCTGGTTATCCAGTAGTTACACCGATTGTGGTAACGAATACGAATGATTATTTAGATGTTTTGGATATGAACCAAACAGACGTGTTACATGGTGAAGACTTTTTAGCCATTATTAAATAAAAGACAATTGGAGGAGGAACAAGTATGACAACAACGACAAAATTTCCAAAAGGATTTTTATGGGGCGGTGCGACCGCAGCCAATCAATTAGAAGGGGCCTATTTAGCCGATGGTAAAGGGTTATCTGTGGCAGATGCGATGCCTGGAGGAAAACAACGTTTCGCTATTTTAGGAGATGAAGCGTTTGATTGGACGATTGACGAAACGAAATATCGCTACCCTAATCATACAGGAATTGATCACTATGATCGCTTTAAAGAGGACATTGCGTTGTTTGCTAAAATGGGCTTCAAATGTTATCGATTTTCAATTGCGTGGTCGCGTATTTTTCCAAAAGGAGATGAAACACAACCGAATGAAGCCGGCTTGAAATTTTATGATGCGGTTATCGATGAATGCTTAAACTATAACATTGAACCAGTAATTACGATTTCTCATTATGAAATGCCACTGCATTTAGCGAAAGAATACGGCGGGTGGAAAAATCGTCAATTAGTTGACTTTTATGAACGTTTTGCGGAAACTGTTTTAACACGTTACCACCAAAAAGTTAACTATTGGATGACATTCAATGAAATTAATTCAGCTTTCCATTTCCCAGCACTTAGTCAAGGATTGGTGAAAAGCAATGGAGCCAATGATTATCAAAACATTTTCCAAGCCTGGCATAATCAATTTGTTGCAAGTAGTAAAGCTGTAAAAATTGGCCATGAATTAAATCCAGAATTAAAAATTGGATGTATGATTATTTATGCAACAACGTATGGCATTGATTCGAATCCAGTCAATCAAGTTGCTACAATGATTGAAAACCAAGAGTTTAATTATTATTGTACAGATGTTCAAGTTCGTGGTGAATATCCAGCATACGCAGAACGCATATATAAAAAATATGCTGTGAAAGACTTAGTCATTGAAGAAGGAGATTTAGAATTATTAAAAGAATACCCAGTGGATTACATTGGCTTTAGTTATTATATGTCGACTGCTGTCGATGTTACTGGTACTACCAACGATACAGCAGATGGGAATCTTTTAGGCGGCGTTAAAAATCCCTTCTTAGAAGCAAGTGAATGGGGTTGGCAAATTGATCCCGAAGGCTTACGAATTGCCCTAAATGAATTATATAATCGTTATCAAAAACCTTTATTTATTGTGGAAAACGGCTTAGGTGCAATTGATAAAGTAGACGAAAATTTCTATGTGGCAGACGACTATCGGATTGATTATTTACGTCGTCATATTGAAGCAATGGCAGAAGCAGTTGCAGACGGCGTCGATTTAATGGGCTATACGCCGTGGGGCTGTATTGATTTAGTCAGTGCTTCCACAGGTGAAATGAGTAAACGGTATGGGTTTATTTACGTTGATTTAGACGATGAAGGAAATGGTACTAAAAACCGTTATGAAAAAAAATCGTTTAATTGGTACAAACAAGTTATTGAAACTAATGGACAAAACTTAGACTAGTTATTGTAATTAAACAAAACAAGATAATCGTAATAGGTTGTTGCTTCTGATCCCGCCGTTTATTAATTTTTAAGCTTGGGCCAAAAATCCAAAGTGATTTTTGGCCCAAGCTCTTTTTTGTCAATTTTTCAAAATAGTGCACAATACGTTATAATAGAAACAACTGAGAGGAGCGTTTCTAATGATTAAGCAATTACAACATCCATTTTTTGTTATTATGGGTCCTAGTGGTTCTGGCAAGACCGCAATTACAAGTAAGGTTTTTCCGAAAAACTATAAAGTTATCTCGCATACTACGAGGAAAAAACGATTGGATGAAGTGGATGGCGTGGATTACTATTTTGAAACAAAAGCAAGTTTTCAAACCTTGATTGAAACCAATCAGTTAGTGGAGTATGATTTTTACCATGGAAACTATTACGGTGTCGGTGTAGCTGCCATCGTTGAAACAACGAAAGAGCATCCAGCCTATAATGCGTTAACTTTTCCGGGCTTTCAAGCGGTCTTTGAGCGTTTCGGCAAGTCCGTCATTCCAGTTTTTTTTGACGTTTCAAAAGAAAATATTTATCAACGTTTAAAACAACGAGAATCTGATCCTAAAATTATTGAAGAACGTTTAAACCTTTATGATCAAGAAATTCTTATCAAAAACCAATTGGAACAATATCCTAATTATCAACGAATAGATGCCAATGGACCTATAAAAGAGGTCGCTGGCTTGTTACAAGAATGCATCAAACACTATTATTAATCAAGCAACTGGTGAGACAGAATCTAACATCAATTTTGTCTTGCTAGGTGCTTGATTTTTTTTGCAAAAAACTTGCATTCTGAATAGAGAGTGCTATAATGACATGGTGTCATATGACAATGTGTCATAAAAGGGAGGAACACAAATATGCCTACGAATACGTTTTTTCATTTGCCAGAAGAAAAGCAACAACGCTTATTAGATGCTGCGCAAATTGAATTTTCGCGCCATTCTTTACAAGAAGCGTCAATTGCAAATATTGTTAAATTAGCGGAAATTCCTCGCGGTAGCTTTTATCAATATTTTGAGAACAAAGAAGATTTGTATTTTTATTACTTTGCGACATTAAGAAAAAATAGTGAACGAGATTTAGAGAAACAAATTATTGCGGAAAATGGTGATTTAATCGAAGCCATGGATGTCTATTTCTCCAAAATGATTGTCGAAGTGCTAACTGGAGAGAATGCTTCTTTCTATCGGAATTTATTTGTCAACATGGACTATCGTGCTTCACGTCGGGTGACGGATAATTTAGCGACTGGGGAAGAGGAAAAAAATAGGAAACAGCACTGTCATAAGCATAGAGGAAGAAAAGGGCATGCTGCCTATGCAGAACATCTTTATCAAATAATCGATCGTTCGAAATTAACCATTGAAACGCCAAAAGAATTCACATGGTTCATGCAGACGGCGATGCATGCCGTTTTCTCAACAATTGTTGATGGGTATCGTCAACAAAGAGAAAATACCGCCTATGATTCAACTGAAGCAGTCAAACAATTAAAAATGAAATTAAATTGGTTGAAAAATGGCGCTTATAAGTAGCAAAAAAGGAGGAGAAGTTAGTTGATTAAACTAGTCAAACGGATGTCGTTATGGTCGGTCTTTGCAGCGGTTGTATTTATGATCGTACAAATTATCGCAGATTTATATCTGCCCACATTAACATCTAATATCATTAATGACGGTGTCGCTAAAGGAGATATTAACTATATTTGGAGTACAGGAGTTGTCATGTTAGGCTTTTCTTTGATTAGCATTGTCGCTTCTATTGGAAATACTTTTTTTGCCACCAAAGAATCACAAAGTTTAGGTAAAAAATTACGGACTGATATTTATCGAAAAGTTGAAAATTTTTCTAATAATGAATTTGATAAATTTGGGACAGCTTCGCTAATTACACGAACAACCAATGATGTCAATCAGATTCAAATGGTTATGCAAATGTTTTTACGTTTAATGATTAACGCACCTTTAACGTTAATTGGTGCAAGTTTTATGGCGTATAACAAGGACCCACAATTAACGAAAATTTTTCTATATGTTTTACCAATTATGGCTGTTTTAGTGGGAGGTATCATGTTTTTAGCGGTTCCGTTATTTAAGAGCATGCAAAAGAAAACCGACCGTTTAAATTTAGTTTTTCGTGAAGGACTGACAGGGGTTCGTGTGATTCGGGCCTTTGGCAAAGCAAACTATGAAGAACAACGTTTTGATGCAGCCAATAAGGATTATACACAAACGGCGATTAAAGTGAATACGATTGTCGCTTTGATGATTCCTTTAATGACACTCATTATGAGTGGTACCAATATTGCAATCACCTGGTTTGGCGGTCATTATATTGCGGAAATGCAACTAGAAGTAGGGAACTTAATCGCCTTTATGACTTATGCCATGCAAATTCTGATGAGTTTCATGATGCTATCCATGATTTTTGTCATGGTACCGCGGGCGCAAGCTTCTGCTGATCGGATTAACGAGGTGCTAAATACTGATTCAGAAATCAAAGATGTACCCAATCCAGAACTGCTCTCTCTAAAAGGCGACGAAGCAACATTGGCGTTTGAACATGTTAATTATCGTTACCAGCATGCTGAAAACTTAGCACTGGAAGATATAGATTTTTCAGCAAAATCTGGGGAGACGGTCGCAATTATTGGTGGGACAGGTTCTGGGAAAACAACGCTGGTTAATCTTTTACCACGTTTTTATGATGTTGAATCTGGCAAAATTTTGCTAAATGGTAAAAACATTAAAGATACGTCACAGCATAATTTACGAGAAATGATTGGCTTTGTACCGCAAAAGGCTGTTTTATTTACAGGAACGATTCGTGAAAATATGCAATACGGCGCCCCAAATGCGACCGATGAAGAAATTTGGCAAGCTTTAGAAATTGCGCAGGCGAAGGCGTTTGTTTCAGAATTGGCAGAAGGTTTGGATAGTCATGTCGAACAAGGCGGCGGTAATTTCTCTGGCGGACAACGCCAGCGGTTGGCTATTGCTCGTGCTTTAGTAAAACCAGCAGATGTCTATGTTTTTGATGATTCCTTTTCTGCATTGGATTTCAAAACAGATGCTAATTTAAGAAAAGCCTTAAAAGAGCAGATGACGGATGCAATTGTCGTTTTAGTAGCTCAACGTGTAAGTACGGTTATGGAAGCATCGACAATTTTAGTATTAGACGAAGGGAAATTAGTTGGTAAAGGAACGCATGAAGAGTTATTAGCGAATAACCAAACGTATCAAGAAATTGTACATTCTCAATTGAGAGAGGAGGACCTTGCATGAGTAGTCGACCAAAAGGCGGACCAATGGGCGGGGGACCAGGACGCAACATTGGCGCAAAAGGGCCAAAACCAAAAAATTTCTGGAAAACAGTGAAACGTTTATTTCGATACATGTCTAAACGAATGCTGTCAATTATTGCAGTCTTAGTATTAGCAATCGCAGCCGTCGTTTTCCAAATTCAAACACCAAAAGTATTAGGACAGGCGACAACTGAAATTTTTAAAGGCGTCATGAAAGGCGCTGCTGAAATGAAACAAGGCTTAAAAATAACATCTTTTCCAATTGATTTTGACAAAATCGGTCAAATTTTATTAATTGTTATTGCCATGTACCTTATTTCTGCTGTCTTTAATTTCTTGCAACAAGTAATTATGACACGTGTTTCACAGCGAACAGTTTATGAATTACGTCAAGAATTAGAAGCGAAAATGAACAAAGTTCCAATTTCCTATTATGATACTCATAGTAATGGGGATATCATGTCGCGGGCAATTAACGACATGGATAATATTGCGAGTACTTTACAACAAAACTTAACCCAATTAATTACCAGTATCGTGACATTTGTGGGTGTACTTTGGATGATGCTGACCATTAGCTGGCAGTTAACACTAATTGCCTTAGCAACAGTGCCATTAAGTTTAATTGTTGTGATGGTTGTGGCGCCTCGCTCGCAAAAACATTTTGCGGCTCAACAAAAAAGCTTAGGATTATTGAATAACCAAGTCGAAGAAACCTACGGTGGTCACGTAGTAGTAAAAAGTTTCAACCACGAAGAAAGTGATCAAGAAGTATTTGAAAAAGAAAATGAAAAATTATACCATGCTGGTCGCAAAGCACAATTTATTTCAGCGATCATTATGCCTTTAATGAACTTTATCAAAAATCTAGGCTATGTGTTTGTTGCAGTCCTTGGTGGCGTAAAAGTAGCGAATGGTATGATGGATTTAGGGGATGTCCAAGCATTTCTTCAATATACCAATCAATTTTCACAACCGATTACTCAAATCGCTAATTTAATGAATACAATCCAAGCTACGGTTGCTTCGGCAGAACGTGTCTTTGAAGTATTAGATGAAGAAGAAATGGTGGATGAACCTTCTGGCATACCAGTGGAAACAGATAGTCCTTATCGTGTTTCTTTTGAACATGTTGCTTTTGGCTATTCACCAGAGAAATTATTAATGAAAGATTTCAATTTAAATGTTAAACCTGGGGAAATGGTCGCAATCGTGGGCCCAACAGGTGCTGGAAAAACAACCCTAATTAACTTATTGGAACGCTTCTATGATATTAGTAGCGGCAGCATCAAATATGATGGCGTAGATACGCGCGATTTGTCTCGCGAAGAGTTGCGAGCACACTTTTCAATGGTTCTTCAAGATACTTGGTTGTTCACTGGAAGTATCTATGACAATATTCATTATGGTAATGAGCAAGCGAGTGAAGAAGAAGTGATCCGTGCGGCGAAAGCAGCCCATGTGGATGATTTTGTCAGAAAATTACCAGAAGGCTATCAAACGATTTTAAATGAAGAAGCCAGCAATATTTCTCAAGGTCAACGACAATTAATTACAATTGCTCGAGCATTCTTAGCAAATCCAGACGTTTTAATTTTGGATGAAGCCACCTCAAGTGTGGACACTCGAACAGAAATACTGATTCAAGCAGCAATGAATCGTTTATTGGAGAATCGGACCAGCTTTGTAGTCGCTCATCGCTTGTCGACTATCCGTGATGCCGATACGATTATCGTTATGGCAGAAGGTTCAATTGTGGAAACAGGAACCCACGATGAATTAATGGCGAAAAACGGTTTTTATGCTGACTTATATAACAGTCAGTTTTCAGAAGAAGTAGCCTAAAAGGCGAAGCAAAAAAATAGTAATTCATGATGAGGCTTCAGGAGCCATAGTCGTAAAGACTGGTTCCTGAAGCCTTATTTTTTTAACAAAAAGTTAGCGAAATTGAAAAATTTCTATTTTCTTTTGAGAAAAACAGGATATTACTTGATGAAATAGCAAGAGATGTATAAAATGGGAGAGAAGAAAATGGAGGTAACAGAAAAAATGACTGAATTTCAATTAGAAAAAGCTGCGACATTAAAAACAATTGCCATTCGTGCGAAAAAAGTTGGCGAAATGGTCGACTTTTATAAAAAAGTAATGGGTTTTGTTTTAAAGTCAGAAGAAAATAACCTGTCTATCTGGGGTACACGTGAAGCAGGAACGCAATTATTAATTTTAGAAGAAACTAGAAAAGCCGAAGATTTTCATAATGAAGAAAAGCAAATGGCTTATTTTTCAATTAAAGTTCCTACGGAAAAAGAATTTTTACAAATTGCTCAACGAGTGCTTGAACAAGACTACCCAATTGATGAAAGTTTCCAAATTGGCACACGTCAAAGCATGTTCATTACTGATCTTGAAGGCAATCAATTTGAGATTTTTCACGATGAAGCAACAGCAAATTCGACTTCTGAAAAGCAACCAATTGTGCTTAAAGATCTTATCAGTGAGGACTTAGAGCCACATCAAGGGTTAGCCGCTGGGTCATATTTAGCGCATGTGCAATTAAAAACAAACAATCAAAAAGAAATAAAAGCATACTATGAGGAAGTTCTGGGTTTAAAACGCAATGAAAAAGATCAATTTGTTTTAGAAGATGGCAAAGCAACTATTGGATTCCAAAAACCTGAAACAAGTGAAGTGGATCAATTACCTGATCCACACTTAGGTTTAGATTTCTTTACCATTAAGCTCTCTGATCAAGAACATATTTTAGCAATGGAGCAACAATTAACGGCAAAAAATCAAGAGTTCTTTATTGACCAGAAAAAAGCGATTGTCACTGTGTTTGATCCAATTGGCTTGGAATGGTGGTTTGTCTTAAAATAAACGCTTAGACAGACAAAATAAGCTTGTTTTAGCAAGTCTGGAATAAAGTCGGAATAAAAGTTTAACGCTACTTTTGTTCGGAACTTATTCTAGACTTTTCCTTTAATATTAAAAATAGAAGGTGAAAAAATGTACGAAAAAACAAAGTGGAAAATTCAAAAAATGATGAAAAAAGGTGTTTTTTCGGGCGCTAGTTTTTGTTTCATTGAAGGTGAAAAAGAGGAGAGCAATTGTTGGGGACTCGCACAAATAAAACCCACTAAAGAACAATTAACCTCGGCCATGCTGTTTGATGTGGCTTCTTTAACCAAAGTAGTCGGCACCACCACCGTTATTTTGCAATTAGTGGAAGAAGGAAAAATTATTCTAGATCAATCATTACAAACTTATTATCCCTCTTTTCAAGATTCTAATATTACAATCCGGCATTTGTTGACACATACGGCAGATTTACAAGGCTATATTCCTAATCGTGATCAGCTGAATGCCCAAGAATTAAAAGACGCCTACAATCATTCATTTCACGCAGGCAAAGCGATAGGTAAAAAAGTTGTTTATACAGATGCAGGGACTATTTTATTAGGCTTTATGTTAGAAGAAATGTTCCAGCAATCAATGATAGAAATTTTATCTGAGCGAGTATTGCTTCCTTTAGGGATGAACGAAAGTACGTTTCTACCAAAGAATCCTTTAAACTGTGTGCCAACAGAATTACATGAACAACGAGGGTTGATTCGAGGGGCAACCCATGATCCTAAGGCATTTGTTTTACGGGAACATGCAGGGAATGCTGGCTTGTTTAGCAATGTCTATGATTTAACAAAATTTGTTCGAATGTATTTAAATCGAGGCAGTTATCACAATCACCAATTCTTGAAAAAAGAGACAATTGATTTGTTACTAGTTAACCAAGTGCCAGCTGCAGATAAACCACGTTCTCTAGGCTGGGATTTTAAATATGATGTAGCTACGCAACGGCCATTATTATTCCATACAGGCTATACAGGCACTTTTTTGCTAATTGATGTGCAACAACAATCAGCGTTTATCTTTTTATCTAATCGAGTCCATCCAGAGGACCACCGGAACACTTATATCGAAGAAAGAGATCAGTTGTTGGCAACCTATTTAAAAGAGAAATCATCAGTTTCAGATGAAATGACTAGTTTTTAGTGATATAATGAGAGCGAATTCAATTTGGGAGGTCACAGTCAATGCAAGAACCATTATTTTTACAACCTGTTTTTCAAGAAAAAATTTGGGGCGGCAATCGTCTACACACGCTATTTGGTTTCGATTTACCGAGCGATAAAATTGGTGAAGATTGGGCAATCAGTGCACATCCACATGGCGTTAGTACTGTTTTAAATGGCGAATTTAAAGGAAAAAAATTAGATGAATTGTGGGCAGACCATCAAGAGTTATTCGGCCATGCAGGTGGCGCTGTCTTTCCATTATTAACGAAAATTTTAGATGCTGAAGATGATTTATCCGTGCAAGTTCATCCTGATGATGCATATGGTCAAAAACATGAAGGCGAGCTAGGCAAAACTGAATGTTGGTACATTATTGATGCAGAACCTGGCGCTGAAATCATTTATGGACATCACGCGAAAACAAAAGAAGAACTTGCAGAAATGATTGAAGAAGGTCGTTGGGACGATCTTTTAAGAAAAGTACCAGTGAAAAAAGGCGATTTTTATTATGTACCAAGCGGCACTATTCATGCCATCGGCTCGGGTATTTTAATTTTAGAAACGCAACAAAGCAGTGATACTACGTATCGGGTTTATGATTATGATCGAACAGATGATCAAGGAAAGACCCGGGAATTGCATATTCAACAATCCATTGATGTGACAACCGTTCCGGCGAAGGATCCTGACCTCTCTATTCAACAAGAAAATCAAGGACAATCAAGCATTGTTACTTATGTAAAAACAGATTTCTTTAATGTCTATGAGTGGCGTGTCAGTGGGATTCTAAAAGTCAAAAAACAAGCACCTTATACATTAGCAACAGTTATTGAAGGTGTGGGTCGATTGATTACAGAAGATGCTACAAAAGCAGATGTGGCTACTTTTGATTTGAAAAAAGGCGATAGCTTTATCTTTCCAACAGATATTCCGAGCTGGCGTTTTGAAGGTGATTTAACGATTATAGCTTCAGAACCTGGCAGTCGCTAAAAAAATGAGGAGATCATCAACAGATGATTTCCTCATTTTTTGGCATTAAAACAGTTTATTTTGTTATAAAGGAACGTTTAGGTAAGGCAGCGATAACAGCTGTGACGATGATGACTGATAGCAGACGATCCCCGTAATCTGTTATCAATTGAACCAACAGGACGCTTGCTAACTGATTTAAGCCTAAACCATATAAAAATTGGACAATTATGCTGGAGCCAGCAGAAGTAATTCCACCAAATAAACAAACTGTGATTAAGGAAGAAATCACTGTTCCTGGTATCGTTAACCACAACGTTTTAAATGGTAATTTGGTTACTTTTAACTGCTGATGAAGGAGCAAACCTGCTAAAATTCCTGTGCAGAGTTGGACAGGTGAATAATACAGAGAAAAGATATCCGTTGTCAATCCAGTTAGTAGACTTGTTAAAATACCTGTCAGTGCGCCAAAGAGTGGGCCTAATAACGCACCTGTAAAAATAGTTCCCGCACTATCAAGATAAATTGGTAAACGAAGGAGTAACGCAATGGTACTGCCAAGGTAATTTAAAGCAACACTAAAAGCGATAATTGTAATGATTCGTGGTGTTATTTTTTTCATGGTTATCCCATCCTTAAATTTTTGAAATCTCTTTCGATCTCATCTATTTGTACATTTAAAAGAATGGATAGAAACTTCACGAAAAACTGTTGACTATCAACCGTAGTCAAGACATGACAATTAGCTGGTTGCTGCTGGAAATGATACTGATCGATCATTGATTGCCCCATAGCAATGCCGTCAGGAACAATTTGTCCGTAACTGGAAAAGCCTTGGCAGAGCGCAGGATCAATAAAATAAGCAACCGCTAAGGGATCGTTGATAACACACCCTAAAATACGTTCATATTTCCAATGAAAATCAAAATAAAATTGAGTAATCTCAGCGAGGTAATTCCCCATTTTGAGGTTGAGTCGTTGGCAATAATTGAGAATTGTTGGTGTAAAAACAATTTCTCGTGTGACATCTAAGCCGACCATTTCGATTTTTGCACCTAATTTCTCAAAAACCCAAGCTGCTGCATCAGGATCACACCAATAATTAAATTCTGCAACAGGAGAGCAATTGCCGTGGCTTTTAAAGGTACCACCCATTGAGACAAAACGTTGAAGATTTCGCCCCAGAAGAGGTTCTTTTTTTAAAGCCAAAGCAATATTTGTTAAAGGACCAAGGGCAATGATTGAGCAATCGGTAGCTTGTTGAAAGGTTTGTGCTAAATAGTCAGCAGCGGAAAGCGCTTGTGCTTGAATTTTGCTAGTTCTGGGGAAATATGTTTCACCTAAACCATCCATGCCATGTGTATCTTGTGCACTAACAAATGGCCGTTTTAAAGGGCTAGCAGCCCCTTGGTAGACAGGAATATCTAAGCGATTAACTTTTTCCAAACATTTAAAAACATTTTCCACGCCAATCTCCACAGGGACATTTCCGCAAACAACTGTAATCGCTTGGACATCTAGCTCTGGTGAAGCAAATGCGTACAAGAGAGCAAGCGTGTCATCAATTCCAGGATCACAATCAATAATTACTTTTTGCATTTTTTCCAATCCTCCTTTTTCGTTAACTGCAAATGATAACTCTTGTTAAAAAAGCTATGACTTGAGTTAGTATTGAGAGATACTTAGTTTTTTATTCTGGGAAGTTTCCGAACCAGTCCGAGAAATTCTCGATTTTAAATGCACCTCTTTATCTTACTATATTTTGTAAAGATGTAAATAGTTGTCGGAGAAATGAAAAAGAATCTAGTCCTATATGTAGGAACTAGATTCTTCTTTTATTTATAAAGCGTTTCAGGAATAGCGATTGGTTCACCATATTTTTTCTCTAAAGCAGTCCGAATTAACCGAATCCCTAGATTTTTGTTGCGTGCTAAGATTGGACCGTGGAAGTAGGAGCCAAACACATTTTTATAGACAACGCCTTCGCCATTATCTTGACCGTTATTGCCTTTGCCTTGTTTGACTGTTCCTAAAGGTCGTTCACCTTCGCCTAAAAAAGTCATGCCGTTATGATTCTCAAAACCATAATACGTTTCATCGAATTCTTCATTATAAATTTCGATATCACCAATGAAACGATTGTTGTCTTGGCTCAAAGTGTAATGATCTAATGCACCGATTCCTTTAATTTTTTCGCCTTGTGCGCCGACATAGTAATGTCCTAGAAGTTGATAACCACCACAGATAGCTAACAAGACGCCGTCATTTTCAATATAAGAAGTCAAAGCTTCTTTTTTATTCTGAATGTCTTCTGAGATGATCAGTTGCTCGAAGTCTTGACCGCCACCAACAAAGACTAAATCATATTTTTCGGGATCAAACGGTTCGTAGATACTAATAATTTCTGATCGGAAGGTAACGCCCATTTTTTCGGTTAAATATTTAAGCATCAATAAATTTCCGTTATCTCCGTAAGTATTTAATAAGTTGCCATATAAATGACAAACGACTAATTCTTTAGACACCATTCATTCCCCCTTGAATATACCCTTGGGCTGTTAATGATTTTCTTAATTGCAAAACAGCAGTATAGGTTGCCAAAATATAGACATGATCTGTCGGCAACGTTTTAATTTCTGAAATTACTTGCTCTAAATCAGCAATTTCTAGTAATTTTTCTTCAGGAATACCCGCAACTTTTAAACGCAAGGCCATATCTTCATGGCGATCACCGCCAGCAATTACTTTTGGAATGTCCATATCAGCAAAGGCTTCATGATTACCATCCCAAATCCAACTGACATCAATTCCATCTGCATAATTGGCATTTAATAATGAAACCAGCGAGAAAGAGTAAGGGGCTAAGCCCATCATATCAATGACCTGATTTAAGCCAACCGGATTTTTTACTAAAATTAACGTACATTCTTTATCGCCAACTTTAATAGTTTCTTGACGCCCAAAAACTTTTTCATCATAAGCTAAGCCTGCTCGGATTTTATCTGGTGCCACCTGATAATATTCTGCTACCGCTGTGGCCGCTAGCGCATTATAAACATTATACATCCCACCAACAGCAATGCCGTATTCTTCGCCATCAATCACAAAATCAGCAGATGTATTATCCATCCGGACCATTTCCGTTAACTGCACATCCAACTCAGGCCGTTTGAAGCCACAATTTGGGCAATAGTAATCACCTAAATTAGCATACGTAATCATTTTATAATGAAGAATATGATTACATCTTGGACATAAAACCCCATCTGTATTGTAATGAGCCAATTGCTCTTTCGGTGGTAAATGATTAAATCCATAGTATTTGCGAGGATTTACAGTTTCTTTTGAATTAAAAATTGGCGAATCACCATTGCACAAAATAGTTGCTTCAGGAGCAGCAGCGGCGCCTTCCATAATTAAGCGATACGTCGTATAAATTTCGCCATAGCGATCCATTTGGTCGCGGAAAATATTCGTAAAAACAAATAATTTTGGTTGAATATATTTAGTGACACGGCTTAAACTTGCTTCATCAATTTCTAACACCGCAAATTTCTTTTGTCCTTTTTTCGCCTTGGCATTTAAAAAAGTAGAGACAATTCCTTGCTCCATGTTAGCACCCGTTGGATTTGTTAATACCTCATCAAATTCTTGGCGTAAAATGTTAACAGTTAAAGCAGTTGTCAATGTTTTGCCGTTCGTTCCAGTGACTACGACAATTTCATAGTCTTTTGCCAATGTGTCTAAAATTTTAGGATCGATTTTTAGGGCTAATTTCCCTGGGTAGCTACTGCCGCCTTTAAAAAATGTTTGTAAAACCCATTGCGAAGTTTTTCCTGCAGCAATTGCTAAATGACTTCGAATCCCCATTTGTTGTCCCCCAATTTCTATATCTTTAATTTTTCGTTATTTTAAATTAAACTCAATCTATCATACCATAACTAAAATAAAAAATTAATTCCTTTTACTTTTTCTTACTATTATTTAAAAAGTCTTTTAGAAAAAGTAGAATAGTGAAGGAAAAAAGAGAATAGACGACTTGTCTTAACAACAAATCGTCCATCGATTTCCATTTTTATTTCGCATCAATATAACTGTATAGCGTATATTTAGAAATATTGAAGAAGTTAGAAACTTTGTCCCCAGATTTAGTGACTAAGAAGGCGCCTTTATTGTTTAAAAATTGAATACACTTGATTTTATCGTCCTTCGTCATTAATGGGACCGGCTTACCAACTAATTTGACTGATTCGTGAATTAAATCGTCTAACAACTCATTAACATCCTGAGGAATGTAATCAGGGTCTTTATCTTCTTCAGGTTCTGCAGTGGAAATCAAAGATTTTAAGTTTGACTCTGCAGCAATCAATGTAGTGATGTCGTAGTTAATAGCAAAAATACCATCGAGTTGACCATTCTCATCTTTAAAATACATTGTACTAGATTTTAAAATACGACCATCATGGGTGCGGGTCAGATAGTTAATATGATCATTCAACTCACTAGGGTCTTTTTTTAAGGCTTCTAAGACTACTTGAGAAGGTCCATCGCCCAGATGACGAGAAGAGACATGACCATTTTCGATGGAAACAATAGAATTGTTAATATTGTCTTCATTGATTTGGTGGATAACGACTTCGCAGTTTTCCCCAAATTGACCAGCTAAACCTTTAGCAATTTGTGTTAAAAAAGTAAGTTTTTCGTCGGATAACATAAATAAGCTCCTTTCTAATGTGCCTGGCACAAACAGTTTTTATAAGATTGTGTCAAATTTAACATAATATTTTTAAATGGAATAGGCAGGGCTAAATCCTTTAATGTCGCGTACTACCTGTTCTGAAAAATAATGATAGCATGATAAAAATAATAATACAAGATAACGGCTGTCAAAATTCTAAAAAATATTTTTTAGGTAGCATTGTTTTTTTTAAGGTAAGGTGATATACTTTAATCAAGTTAATGAGTTCGTTAGTAAAAAAATGCAAGCGCTTCAAATACTTTTCGTAGAAATATAGATTAGAAAAGATAGACAAGCTATATTCGTGAATGATTGAGCGATTGATTTGTAAGCGTTTGCTACATGTGGGGAATAGGTTGGAAAATAGGAGGAGAATACATGTTATTAATTGGAAATGGGCGTTTAATCACTCGGGATGCGCAGAATCATTTTTTTGAAAATGGGTGTGTGGCGATTGATGGTCAAGTTGTGAAACAAGTCGGAACGACAGAAGAATTAAAACAAGCTTATCCAGAAGCGACATTTATTGATGCTAAAGGTGGAGTGATTATGCCAGGCTTTATTAACATGCACAATCATATTTATAGTACCTTTGCACGTGGGTTAAGTTTAACGAATTATCATCCTAAAAATTTCATGGATATTTTGGTAGATCAATGGTGGCGAATTGATCGTGCCTTGACATTAGAAGACACTTATCAAAGTGGTAAGGTTGCTTATTTAGATAGTATTCGCAACGGCGTTACAACTGTCTTTGATCATCATGCTAGTTACGGAGAAATTACAGGGAGTTTAACCCAATTATCTAATGCAGCGGACGAGTTAGGGATTCGAACCTGCCTTTGTTATGAAGTTTCTGATCGCGATGGTGAGCAGAAAATGCGGGAAGCAGTTCAAGAAAATGCCGCCTTTATTAAAGCCAGTTCCTTAAGAAATGATGATATGCAAAAAGCGATGATGGGTATGCATGCAGCATTTACTTTATCAGATGCTTCTTTAGAATTATGTGCAGCCAATACGCCAGATGGGATTGGTTATCATATTCATATTGCAGAGGATTTAGCCGATGTTCATGATTCTTTGAAAAAATATGGGAAGCCGATTGTGAACCGATTATTTGATTTAGGAATTTTAGGAAAACAGACAATGGCAGGCCATTGCATCCATATTGGACCTCATGAGATGGAATTACTAAGAGATACAGACACAATGGTGGTCACGAATCCAGAGTCGAATATGGGGAATGCGGTCGGCTGCCCGCCTGCGATGCGCATGTTTAATGAGTATGGTATTTTGATGGGTCTTGGCACAGATGGTTATACGAATGATGTGACGGAATCTTATAAGGTAGGAAATGTTATCCACAAACATCATTTAGCTGATCCAAATGCGGGTTGGGCAGAAATTCCCACAATGCTGTTTGATAATAATCCGCAAATGGCTAATAGCTATTTTAAAACAAAGCTAGGCGTTTTAGAACCTGATGCAGCAGCAGACGTCATTATTGTTGATTATCATGGCCCGACACCAATGACAAAAGAGAATTATAACATGCACATTTTATTCGGCATGAATGGTGGGATGGTCACTGACACGGTGATTAATGGAGAAATTCGGATGCGTAATCGTGAAGTTCAAGGAATTGATGAAGAGAAAGTTTGGCATGATGCGCAAACGCAAGCACAATCTTTCTGGAAACGAGTAAATCAATAGCTTTCATTATAAATAAAAGGAGTGACGTTAATGAGTGATATTATGCATCCCATCTCAATTGAGGCTTTATTAAATTGGATTTTTAGTGAGTATCAACAAGATGGCACAATTTTTGGCATTCGTAAATTTTATCATGCGGATCCTACAAAAACGATTTCGTTATTTGGAGAAAAAATGGAAACCCCTTGTGGTCCAGCAGCAGGTCCTCATACACAATTAGCACAAAATATTATTGCGGCCTATTTAACAGGTTCTCGTTTTTTTGAAGTTAAGACAGTCCAGATACTGGATGGAGAAGATTTACCTGTGAGTAAACCATGTATCGCAGCAGCAGATGAATGTTACAACGTTGAGTGGTCCACAGAATTGCGCGTTCCCCAAGCTTATGATGAATACGTCAAAGCATGGTTCGTTTTGAAGTTACTTAGTAAAGAGTTCGAGCTAGGTGACCCGAATGGTTTCATTTTTAATATGAGTGTTGGCTATGATTTGGCAGGGATTCAATCACCAAAAATTGATCGTTATATTAACGAAATGCAGAACGCAGAAGGAACGCCGATTTGGGCGGAATGCCAAGCAGCTGCCAAAAAATATCTATCTTATTTTAAAAAAGTAGATGACTTATATATCGAAGCAATTAGTCCTAAAGTCTGTCATTCTATTACGTTGTCGACTTTACACGGTTGTCCATCAGACGAAATTGAACGAATTGCGGCCTATTTATTAAGTGAAAAAGGGCTCCATTCTTTTATTAAATGTAATCCAACCATGTTAGGTTATGAATATGCGCGTCAAACGATGGATGAGCTAGGGTTTGATTATATGGTTTTTGACGATCACCATTTTAAAGAAGATTTACAATTTGAAGAAGCAGTACCGATGTTACAACGTCTGCAATTATTAGCTAATAGTAAAAATCTAAGCTTCGGAGTTAAAATTACGAACACTTTCCCGGTAACGATTGCAGCAAATGAATTACCTGGTGATGAAATGTACATGTCAGGACGTTCGCTATTTCCTCTTAGTATTTCATTGGCACAAAAATTATCAGAAGCATTTGATGGGAAACTACAAATTTCTTATTCTGGCGGTGCAGATATTTTCAATAGTAAAGAAATATTCGATGCTGGGATTTGGCCAATCACTATGGCAACGACGCTGTTGAAACCTGGTGGCTATCAACGAATGAATCAAGTTGCTAATGTATTAAGCGCAGCAGAATATCCTCAGATGGTTCATGTCAACTTGGATAAATTAGCTCAAGTTGTTGAGAAAGCTAAAACACAAGCACGTTACCAAAAATCAATTAAATTACCAGAAAGTACCAAACTAAGAAAAACAGTTCCGTTAACAGATTGTTATATTGCTCCTTGTAGAAGTGACGGTGGTTGTCCAATCAATCAGGATATTCCTGCTTACCTTCGTTATGTAAGTGAAGGTAATTATTTAAAGGCCTTGCAAGTAATTGTCGATAAAAATCCATTGCCTTTTATTACTGGAACCATTTGTGCACATCCTTGTATGACTAAATGTACACGTCAATTTTATGAAGAATCTATTCATATTCGGGAAGTGAAGTTAGAAGCAGCTGAACATGCTTATGATGAATTATTGACGACACTAGAAAAGCCACAGCCAAAAGAAAATGCACCTAAAACAGCTGTTGTGGGTGGAGGTCCTGCAGGGATCTCTGCTGGGTATTTATTAGCACGTGAAGGCATGCCTGTTACTGTGTTTGAAAAATCCAAGACAATTGGGGGCGTTTGTAGCCAGATTGTACCAGAATTTCGAATTTCTATGGAATCTGTTCAAAAAGACGTTCAGTTAGCGGAATTTATGGGAGCTGAATTCCGTACAGGACAAGAGGCGCCATCATTGGCGGAATTGAAAAACCAAGGCTATACGAATGTTATTTATGCCATTGGTGCATGGAAACATGGGGTCCTTCGTTTAGAATCTGGTCGGGCATTGAACTCGTTAGAATTTTTAAAAGCAAACCGAGAAAATCCAACGATTAATCCTTACGGAGAACAGATTGTCGTCGTTGGTGGCGGAAATACAGCTATGGACTGTGCTCGTGCAGCCACAACATTACCTGGTGTTAAAAAAGTCTCAGTGGTTTATCGTCGGAATAAACGCAATATGCCAGCAGATGAAGAAGAACTTTATTTAGCCTTAGAAGATGGCGTTGACTTTTTAGAATTACTTTCGCCAATTAAACATGAAAATCAACAATTAACTTGTGAAAAAATGGTCCTAGGTGAACGAGATGCTTCTGGACGCCGTCGTCCGATTGGTACAGGAGAAATAATTGATATTCCTGCTGATACAGTGATTGCCGCTGTTGGTGAAAAAGTAGATACAGAGTTTTACCAAGCATTAGGCATTCACACGGACAACTATGGGAAAGTCGTTTCAAATCAAGAAACATTGGAAACAAATATACCAGGCGTCTATGTCATTGGTGACGCTAATTTAGGACCAGCCACAATTGTTGAAGCAATCGCTGATGCAACCAAAGCGGCCAATAATATTTGTCTTGTCCACAATCATCACTATGAAAAAGATAATTTAAATAGTGATGTCGCATTTGTTAGAAACAAACGGGGTATCCTTGTGACAGACGAGATGTCTTGTAGTCAAGCTAGTCGTTGCTTAGAATGCTCCACAATTTGTGAATCTTGTATGGATGTCTGTCCAAACCGAGCAAATATTGTTGTGTATGTCGAAGGAAAACCACAAATTGTCCATGTTGATCGGATGTGTAACGAATGTGGTAACTGTGAAACATTTTGCCCTTATGCAAGTGCCCCTTACAAAGACAAATTTACCTTATTTAATAGTGAAGCTGATTTTTATGACAGTACTAATTCAGGTTTCTATGTTCAAAATCCTGTGGATAAAATTTGTTTACTGCGTCTATGGGGAACGGTGTCAACAATTCAATTAACAGATCAAGGATTAGATGTACCAGAAGATTTAATTGCATTAATGGTAACTATGATTGAAGAATATGCTTATTGTATGCAAGCATAAAAGGAAATTTACGACTGGGGGATAAATAAATGTCTATTCTGCTCAAAGGTGGAACCGTCGTATCTGCATATAATCGTCGTCAATTGGATATTCGAATTGACGGCGAGCAAATTGTAGAGATGGGGGCAAATTTACCAGTAGAAAATTCTCAGATTGAGGATGTTACGGGGTGTTATGTATTACCAGGCTTTATTGATGCGCATACGCATCTGGAATTAAATAATGGCAAAGGTTCGTTAAGTACGGCGGATAACTTTACCACTGGAAGC
This sequence comes from Enterococcus sp. AZ104, assembly GCF_050546705.1. Classification (NCBI taxonomy): domain Bacteria; kingdom Bacillati; phylum Bacillota; class Bacilli; order Lactobacillales; family Enterococcaceae; genus Enterococcus; species Enterococcus sp. AZ104. Next base: position 2,051,445 of record NZ_CP172952.1, on the reverse strand, counting down.
CAAGCGGCGGTGGCCAAAGGTACGACTACGGTTATTGATATGGCTACACCTAATAAAGGCGGCTCATTGAAAGACTGTTTAGCTACTTGGAATCAATTGGCTGAAGGCAAGAGTTCATGTGATTATACTTACCATATGTCCATGATTGAATGGAAACCAACGATAGCTGCTGAAATTCAGGAAATGGTTGCTGCAGGTATTACTTCCTTCAAAATGTATATGGCTTATGATAACTTACGGACCACAGATGCGGAAATTTTTGAAGCGATGAAGGAAATAAAAAAAGTTAATGGAATGTTAGGCGTTCATTGTGAAAATGGTGATTTAGTAGATGAATTAATCCAATCATATGTTTCTCAAGGAAAGCTAACCCCGCACTATCATCCGTTATCAAGACCGGCGGCGGTTGAAGCAGAAGCGGTAGCAAGATATTTGATGATAGCGGAAATGGCTGATTTGCCGGTTAATATTGTGCATTTAAGCACAAAACGATCATTAGAAGCGGTGGAACGGGCTCGTCAAAGAGGACAATCAGTTTATGTAGAAACTTGCCCTCAATATCTTTTACTAGATGATCACTTGTACGATGCGCCTAATTTTGAAGCAGCAAAATATGTCTGCTCACCGCCACTACGCAAACGAGAGGATCAACAGGCTTTGTGGCAAGGGATTAAAGAGGGGGCAATCAATACAATATCGACAGATCACTGTAGTTTTAATTTTCACGGACAAAAAACAGTTGGCAAAGATGATTTTAGTAAAATTCCCAATGGGATGCCAGGTGTTGAAACGAGACCAGAATTAATTTACACGGAAGGTGTGGCGAAGGGCCAAATCACCTTGGAAAAAATGGTTGCTTTGCTTTCTGAAAATATTGCTAAACAATTCTCGATGTATCCACAAAAAGGTGTGGTGCAAGAAGGCAGTGATGCCGATTTAGTTGTTTGGGATCCTAGAACAACCGGCGTGATTGCTGCGAGAACGCAGTTACAAAATGTCGATTATACGCCGTATGAAGGATTTGAAACACAAGGACAGGCTCGAATGGTTTATTTAAGAGGTCAAAAAGTTGCTGAAGCTGGGCAAGTCATCTTGGCAAATCAAGGAAAATTTGTTTTTCGTAAAGCAACTTAAAAATAGAAGGAGGAGAAGTATTTTTGGAAAAAATTAAATGGACAGCAAATGAAATGCCGAAGACGGAGGATAAGTACTTACCTCTGATGTCTAAAGAAAAAATTGAGAAAGCTTTGGCTTTTCACAAAAGTTTTCCACAGTATTCAGAAACACCATTAGCAGAATTGAATCATATGGCCGCGTATCTGGGGTTAAATGATTTCTTTGTTAAAGATGAATCTTATCGCTTTGGTTTAAATGCTTTTAAAGTATTAGGTGGTTCGTTTGCCATGGCTAACTATATTGCCGAAAAATTAAAGAAAGATGTTTCGGAACTAACATATGATGAATTAACTTCTGATCAATTACGATCAGCTTTTGGACAAGCTACGTTTTTTACAGCAACTGATGGCAACCATGGACGAGGAGTCGCTTGGGCTGCGAATAAATTAGGCCAAAAATCAGTTGTACTCATGCCGAAGGGTTCAACACAGACGAGAAAAGAAAATATTGAAAAAGAAGGCGCAACCGTCACAATCGAAGAAGTTAATTACGATGAATGTGTGCGAATGGCTAATAAAATGGCCGAAGAAACTGAAAACGGTGTCATGGTTCAAGACACCGCTTGGGACGGATATGAAAAAAATCCGACTTGGATTATGCAAGGATACGGAACGATGGCGTTAGAAGCCTCTCAACAATTAAGAAAATTTGGCTCTGAACGACCTAGTCATGTTTTTGTTCAAGCTGGTGTCGGCAGTTTAGCTGGGGCGGTGATTGGTTATTTTGCTAATGCTTTTCCAGAAAACCCACCGATTATGGTCGTAGTTGAGGCACAGGCGGCTGACTGTTTATATCAATCAGCAATTAAAAAAGACGGAGAAATTCGCTTTGTCGATGGTGATTTACAGACAATTATGGCTGGCCTAGCATGTGGAGAACCTAATACGATTTCTTTTGATATTCTAAAAAATCATACATCCTTCTTTGTTTCAGCACCAGATTGGGTTTCTGAAAAAGGAATGCGTATGTTGGGCGCGCCATTAAAAGGGGATCCGCAAGTTGTATCAGGCGAATCTGGGGCAGTAGCAATGGGCTTAGTAGCTACAGTGATGCAAGATCCCGACTATCAAGAATTACGTGAGGCATTGCAACTGGATGAGACGTCAAACGTTTTAATGTTTTCTACCGAAGGGGACACTGATCCAGACAATTATAAAAAAATTTTATGGAGGTAAAAGGAATGGATTTTAATGCAGTAAATGCAGCAGCAGAAGGTTACAGAGAAGATATGGTCAAATTTTTAAGAGACCTTGTCAAAATTCCAGGAGAAAGTGCAGAAGAAGGCAACAAAATTGCGCGAGCAAAAGCCGAAATGGAAAAATTAGGTTTCGATAAAATTGACATTGATCCTCAAGGAAATTTACTTGGTTATATGGGGTCTGGTGAAAAATTAATTGCTTTTGATGGGCACATGGATACTGTCGGAATTGGTGAAATGAGTAACTGGAAATTTGATCCTTACGATGGCTATGAAACAGAAACTGAGATCGGTGGTCGCGGTACGTCTGACCAAGAGGGCGGGATTGTTTCGGCTATTTATGGCGCTAAAATCATGAAAGATTTAGGTCTATTATCAGAAAAATACACTGCTTTAGTAACAGTTACTGTCCAAGAAGAAGACTGTGACGGCTTATGTTGGCAGTACATTATCAAAGAAGACGGTATCCGTCCAGAATTTGTTGTTTCAACAGAGCCAACAGATGGTGGGATTTATCGTGGTCAACGAGGCCGAATGGAAATTAAAGTTGATGTCAAAGGCGTTTCGTGTCATGGCTCAGCACCAGAACGTGGAGATAATGCCATTTACAAAATGGCGGATATCTTACAAGATGTTCGTGCCTTAAACAACAATGGAGATACAGAAAGCACAGCGATTCGTGGTTTAGTTCGTATGTTAGATCCTAAGTACAATCCAGAGTGGCAAGAAGCCCGTTTCTTAGGACGTGGTACGGTGACTGTTTCGCAAATTTTCCATTCTTCACCAAGTCGGTGTGCTGTTGCGGATGGCTGTACCGTTTCACTAGACCGTCGAATGACTGCTGGAGAAACTTGGGAAAGTTGTTTAGAAGAAATTCGCAATTTACCAGCTGTTAAAAAATATGGAGATGATGTGACGGTTTCAATGTACAACTATGATCGTCCTTCTTATACGGATTTAACTTATGAAATTGAATGTTATTTCCCAACGTGGGTAATTCCAGAAAATCATGATGTAACAAAAGCCTTGATGGAAACGCATAAAAATCTCTATGGAGAAACACGGAAAGGCTCTGTAGAAACAGTGGAAATGCGTGAAGAACGCCCATTGTTAGATAAGTGGACCTTCTCAACAAATGGCGTTTCAATTATGGGACGTAATGGCATTCCTTGTATTGGTTTCGGGCCAGGGGCCGAAGCACAAGCACATGCACCAAATGAAAAAACTTGGAAAGATGATTTGGTTCGTTGTGCAGCCGTTTATGCGGCATTACCAACGGTCTATTGTGGTTAAGTAAAGGATTATTAGACAAGAAAAAAGGAGCAGATGGAATGGAAACGTTTAAAGAATATATTGAGAAATTAGATAAATTAGAATTTGAAAAAATGTACGAAAATGACTTTTTCCTAACTTGGGAAAAAACAAGAGATGAATTAGAAGCTGTTTTCACAGTTGCCGATACATTACGCTATTTAAGAGAAAATAATATTTCAACTAAAATCTTTGATAGTGGCTTGGGGATTTCTTTATTCCGCGACAACTCTACAAGAACACGTTTTAGTTTCGCTTCAGCGTGTAATCTTTTGGGCTTAGAAGTTCAAGATTTAGACGAAGGAAAAAGTCAAATTTCTCACGGAGAAACTGTTCGTGAGACAGCAAACATGATTTCTTTTATGGCTGATATCATTGGTATTCGTGATGACATGTACATTGGTAAAGGCAATGCTTACATGCACGAAGTATCAGAATCTGTCCAAGAAGGATATAAAGATGGGGTATTGGAACAGCGCCCAACGTTAGTGAATTTACAATGTGATATTGACCATCCGACGCAAGCAATGGCGGATGCGTTGCATTTAATTCATGAATTTGGTGGCATTGAAAACCTGAAAGGGAAAAAAGTTGCCATGACTTGGGCGTATTCACCATCTTATGGAAAACCATTATCTGTTCCTCAAGGAATTGTTGGTCTAATGACCCGTTTAGGAATGGATGTCGTCTTAGCACATCCAGAAGGTTATGAAATTATGCCAGAAGTAGAAGAAGTTGCGAAGAAAAATGCGGCAGAATTTGGTGGAAACTTTACTAAAACGAATAGTATGGCAGAAGCATTCAAAGATGCGGATGTTGTTTATCCGAAAAGCTGGGCACCTTTTGCGGCAATGGAAAAGCGAACTGAATTATATGGCAATGGTGACCAAGCAGGAATTGATCAATTAGAACAAGAATTACTTTCTCAAAATAAAAAGCACAAAGATTGGGAATGTACAGAAGAATTGATGAAAACAACGAAAGACGGCAAAGCTTTGTATATGCATTGTCTACCAGCTGATATTACTGGTGTAAGTTGTGAAGAAGGCGAAGTGGAAGCTTCTGTTTTCGATCGTTATCGGGTCGAACTTTACAAAGAAGCTAGCTACAAACCGTATGTTATTGCGGCTATGATTTTCTTAAGTAAAGTAAAAAATCCGCAAAAAACCTTAACAGACTTAGCGGATAAAGCGACACCAAGAGAAGTAAAATAATGAATTTGGCATGAAGACAGATGCTTTTTCTTTACACAATGAATCATTAGAAGTTGCCTCTTCAACATGAACAAATAAGACCTTCCCAAGTCTATTCATGAATGTGTGATTGTCTCGAGTCAAGAACGCTTAGTCATGTGCGTTGACTTCATGCAACGACAACAGACAGTTAATACGAAAACTCGTTGTGAAAAAGAAAAAGCATCGTCCTTTTTATAAAACAGAAAATGAGGTGAAGCAATGGGCAAACGCGTCGTAGTAGCTTTAGGTGGCAATGCTTTAGGAAATAATTTGACGGAGCAGATGACTGCCGTAAAACAGACCTCCAAAGCGATTGCAGATTTGATTGAAGCAGGATATGAAGTTATTTTATCTCATGGCAATGGTCCTCAAGTGGGGATGATTCAATTAGCTATGGAAGAATTTTCCTTTAATAATCCACAATATCCAGTTGTTCCGTTATCCATGTGCGTAGCCATGAGTCAAAGTTACATTGGCTATGATTTAGAGAATGCGCTACAAGAAGAGTTGCGTCAGCGAAATATAAGTAAAGCCGTCACCACCATAGTCACTCAAGTGGTCGTGGATGAAAATGATCCGGCGTTCAAAAAACCAACGAAACCAATTGGTCGCTTCATGACAAAAGAAGAAGCAGAACAATTAGTCAAAGAAAAAAATATACAAGTGATGGAAGATGCTGGCCGTGGTTATCGCCAAGTCGTCGCTTCTCCTAAACCAAAAAATATTGTCGAACTTCTCACGATTCAAACATTGGTTGATACTGGCCAAACAGTCATTGCTGGCGGCGGTGGTGGCATCCCAGTCATTCAAGAAGGGAACCGACTAAAAGGTGTCAATGCAGTCATCGACAAAGATTTTTGTAGTGAACGACTGGCTGAACAAGTGGATGCTGATCTGCTCGTGATTTTAACAGCAGTTGAAAAAGTTTGTATTAATTTTGGTAAAGAAAATCAAGAAGCCTTAGGGAATGTTTCAACAGAAAAAATGAAACAATATGCGCAAGAAGGTCAGTTTGCTCCAGGTTCAATGTTACCAAAAGTTGAAGCAGCGATTAAGTTTGCTGAATCTAAGCCAGGTCGAAAAACATTGATTACGTTATTAGAAAAAGCCAAAGAAGGATTATCTGGAAAAACAGGGACTTTAATTGAAAATAAAGAATCATAGAATGGAGGAAAACGATGACAAACAAAATGATTAATTCTGCACAGGCACCAGCTGCTGTAGGACCTTATTCACATTCTGTCTTAGCGGGAAATACGTTGTACATTTCTGGACAACTAGGATTAGATCCGCAATCGGGCGAAATGAAGGCTACAGTGGAAGAACAAGCAAAACAAGCCTTTATCAATTTAGGTTCGATTTTAAAAGAGGTCGAGATGACCTATGATAATGTTGTGAAAACAACGGTGTTTTTACAACATATGTCTGATTTTAGCAAAATTAACGAAATCTATGGGAATTACTTTTCAGAAGTTTTGCCTGCACGTTCTTGTGTAGAAGTAGCCAAGTTGCCAAAAGATGGTTTATTTGAAATTGAAGCAGTTGCTGTCAAAGGATAATTTTTAAGATGTTTCTGAGGGAAAAAGGATTGCATTCTTTACTGATTGAGGGGAACAATCCTTTTAGAATAAAAAGAAGAAGGAAACGATCCTATGAATGAAAAAAAAGAGCAAGCATTATTTGAATATGATGCGAAACTATCAATTTCTGAAGCAATTCCGATGGGATTGCAACACGTTGTCGCAGCAGTAGTAGGGATTGTCACACCGGGAATTATGATTGCCAAAGTTTGCCAATTAAGTCCTAGTGATACGACTATTTTGATTCAAACATCATTGATTTTTTCAGCAGTTGCAACGTTAATTCAACTTTTCCCTATTTTTGGAAAAGTGGGTTCACGGTTACCAGTTATGATGGGGGCAAGTTTTGCGTATGTACCGATTTTGATGGCCATCGGAGCTGATTTTGGAATTGCAGCAATTTTTGGTTCCCAATTAGTTGGCAGTATTCTTGTTATTATTGTTGGTTTGTTCATTAAAAAAATCCGTGTGTTGTTTCCGCCTTTAGTAACAGGAACGGTTATTTTAAGTATTGGCCTATCCCTGTTTCCTGTTGCGATTAAGTATATGGCAGGAGGAGCTGGTAGTGCTGATTTTGGTTCAGCCCGGAATTGGTTAGTTGCATTATTAACCTTTGCGATTGTCTTTTACTTCAATTATTTTGCAAAAGGATTTTTGAAGTTATCAGCAATTTTAAACGGAATGGTTATTGGCTATTTGATTTCTTTAGCTTTAGGGATGGTTAGTTTTGAGCCAGTTCAAAATGCTAAAATCGTTCAGGTAATTACCCCGTTTCACTTTGGACTGGATTTTCAATTGGTACCAATCTTTACGCTTGTGGTGATGTTTATTGTTGATGCTGTTCAAGCCATCGGTCAATTTACAGCAACAACGGTTGGGGCAATGGATCGGGATGCAACGGATGAAGAATTATCTGGCGGAATTATGGGGAGTGGTTTCACTAACTTTATTGGCAGTTTATTTGGATCAATCCCAGTGGCAACTTTTGGACAAAATGTTGGTCTGGTTACGGTAACAAAAGTGATTAATAAATATGTTCTGGTTTTCGCTTCAGTTATATTATTAATTGCTGGTTTTGTTCCGAAAGTAGCTGCGTTATTAACTACGATTCCTTACGCGGTAATTGGTGGTGCAACGATTTCAGTTTTTGCTTCTATTTCTATGACAGGTATTCGGATGATTGCTTCGCAGGAAATGACTCCTCGAAATACTGGGGTTGTCGGAACAGCTCTAGCATTTGGAATTGGTGTCACATTGTCTACTGGAAGCTTAGCTGGTTTTCCAACTTGGGTAACAACGATTTTCGGTAATTCGGAAGTTATCTTAACCACTTTGGTAGCAGTCCTTTTAAATGTCATTTTAAAACCAAAAAAGCGTGTAGCACTTGAGTGAAGATTGCTTTTTTTGATACGAAAGTGAGTAAGCTTTCGTATCCTTTTTCCCTTACGTTATCTATAAAAAAATGAACGAATAAAGGAGGAGAAGATGTTTACGTATTCCCTAAACTTAAAATTAAAAACAGATCGGAACTTTTTTGGTCCTGGCGTTGTCGAAGTTTTACAAAAAATTCAGCAAACTGGGTCACTAAACTTAGCGGCAAAAGAGATGAAAATGTCTTATAATAAGGCATGGCGGATTGTGCGGGTAGCTGAAGAAGAGCTATCTTTTCCATTAATTATCAAAAGCGTTGGCGGTTGTAATGGTGGCGGGTCAATTGTTACGGATCAAGGAAAAGAGTTGATTGATCAATATCTTTTATTTGAGAAAAAAGTGTATCAACAGGTAGAGGCATGCTTTGAAGAAATATTTAAAGAACAGGATGTAGTATCGGAGGAACTGAAATGAGAGAAGTATTTCAGCGTTTGAAACAGGCAATATTGGAAAAGCAAGACACGATGTTATTAACGATTGGTACAAATTCAGGATCCACACCACGAAGTCAAGGGGCTAGAATGCTGGTTTCCGTCGAAGGTAGAATAGCCGGAACTGTTGGTGGTGGCGCGGTTGAATTTCAGGCTGAACAAGTGGCAAAAAAGCTACTTATTGAGAAAGAAAATGCACAACGTCAATTTATTTTAGCCCCGAATAATATTGCTGATTTAGGCATGGTCTGTGGCGGAAATGTCACGATTTTTTTCCATTATCTTTCATGGGAAACGCCATTTTTAAAAGAGTTGTGTGAGTCCTTAGAAACGCATTTTCAAAATAATCAACAAGGTTGGTTAATGACTGAACTAGATCAAAACAATTTAGGAAAAGTATCCTTTTATAGTGAAACAGGCGAATTGATTGGTTCCACTTCTTGGGAGGGGGAATTAAGTTTGCTACCTAAAGGTATCCATTGTGAGCAAAAAGAGGAAATCACTTTTTTAACAGAAGCGATCCTCCAAGTAGGGAAAGTGTATATTTTTGGAAGTGGTCATGTCGCACGCGCATTGGTACCTATTTTAAACTATTTATCGTTTTATTGCGTTGTAGTGGACGATCGTCCAGAATTTTTGACGGCACAAGCTTTTCCACAAGCTGAGGAACTACGGGTTATTCCTTTAGAAAATTTAGCTGCGTTTATTGAAATAACGGCGGACGATTATGGTATAGTAATTACCAGAGGACACAATTTTGATTTCATCGTTGCCAAACAGTTATTGGAAACACCAGCCAAATATATTGGCGTGATGGGGAGCAAACACAAAATTGCTTCACAAGTTCGACGGTTAAAAGAGGTCGGTTATACAATGACTGAAATTGAAAGAATTTTCATGCCAATTGGCTTAGATATTGCAGCCGAAACACCAGAAGAGTTAGCGATTAGCATCGCGGGAGAATTAATTCAACAGCGCTATCAATAATGAGGACCTTCAAGTTAAACAAAAAAGTTTTTTTGCTAAAAAATAATTTTTAGAACGAAGATTTGTGGTATAATCTAGGTGATTGAACACTAAACTATATCAGAAATCGAGGTGCAAGAAATGTATTCAATTATTGTAAATGGTCAAAGTGAAACCTGTGAAACAAACAAAAAATTAATGGACTTTTTGCGGGAGGATCTGGGCCTAACTGGAACAAAAGATGGCTGTAACCAAGGCTCTTGCGGTGCATGTACGGTGTTAGTAAATGGAAAGGCTTCCAAAGCATGTTTGTTTACTCTAGAAAAATTAGCTGGTAAAGAAGTCACGACAATCGAAGGTTTAAGCCAACGGCAAAAAGATGTTTATGCCTATGCGTTTGCAAAAACGGGTGCAGTTCAGTGCGGGTATTGCATCCCTGGGATGGTTATTTCGGCACAAGGATTATTGAACAAGAAACCCGAACCCACAAAAGAAGACATTCAGAAAGCTTTACGAGGAAACATTTGTCGTTGTACAGGATATGTGAAAATAATAGAAGCCATTCAGTTAGCTGCTAAAATGTTTTGTGAAGAAACGAGCATTCCAGAAGAACATTCAAATGGTAAATTAGGGGAAGACTTCCAACGGGTCGATGCAGTGGAGAAAACCTTAGGCACAGGGATTTATGTAGATGACATTGACATAGAAGGAATGCTTCATGCATCTGCTTTGCGGAGTGCCTATCCTCGCGCAAAAGTTCTATCAATCGATAGTACCCAAGCATTGGCGCATCCTGACTGTGTGGCTGTGTTCACAGCTAAAGACGTTCCAGGAAATAATAAAATTGGTCATTTAGAATTTATTTCCGATTGGGATGTAATGATTCCAGAAGGTGAAATAACACGGTATGTTGGGGATGCAGTGGCACTCGTTGTTTCAAAAAGAAAAGAAACCTTACCAGAGATAAAAAATTTAGTGGAAGTTGATTACGAAGAAATGATACCGCTTACTTCTTGTGAAGCTGCTTTAGCAGAAGGTGCACCAGCTATTCATGAAAAGGGCAATATCTTGTCTCATGAACACTTGGTACGTGGTAATGCAGAGGAAGTGTTAGCAAATTCTGCGTTTGTAGTGACAGAACATTATTCCGTACCAATTAACGAACATGCCTTTATGGAACCCGAGTGTGCGATTGCACAGCCTGAAGGTGAGGGCATTTTACTCTTTAGTGCGGGTCAAAGTATCTATGATGAACAACGGGAAGTGGCTCGGATGTTAGGACTAGACAAGGAAAAAATTCATGTTCAATCAAAACTTGTTGGTGGTGGTTTTGGTGGAAAAGAAGACATGAGTGTTCAGCATCATGCATCCTTAGCCGCTTGGTTATTGAAGAAACCAGTAAAAGTACTGCTAAGCCGTGAAGAAAGTTTGATGGTTCATCCCAAACGCCATGGCATGGAAATGGACTTTACGACCGGCTGTGATGAAGAAGGCAATTTAACTGCAATGAAAGCAGTGATTTATGCGGATACTGGGGCCTATGCTTCTTTAGGAGGACCAGTATTGCAACGGGCTTGTACACATGCGGCAGGTCCCTACAAGTATCAAACGATTGATGTGGAAGGGTTTGCTGTATATACTAATAATCCGCCAGCAGGTGCATTTCGCGGATTTGGTGTTTGCCAAACGGCTTTTGCAATTGAAAGTAATTTAAACTTGTTAGCAGAAAAAGTCGGACTATCACCATGGGAAATACGCTTTAAAAATGCCGTCGCCCCAGGAGATACTTTACCGAATGGACAATTGGTCTCGAAAAATGCGGCGTTAAAAGAAGCCTTGTTAGCGGTTAAAGACGTCTATGAACAAGCGGAAGTTGCTGGAATTTCTAGTTTCTTTAAAAATAGTGGCGTGGGTGTGGGGCTACCTGATACAGGGCGTTGTATTATTTCTGTTGAAGAAGGAAAAATACATGTCCGCACAAGTGCTGCTTGTATCGGTCAAGGGATGGCAACCGTTACGACGCAAATTGCCTGTGAAACATTAAATTTACCACCAGAAATGATTGTTGCGGAAGCCCCTGATACAAGAAGAACACCCAATTCAGGAACGACAACGGCTTCGAGGCAGTCACTCTTCACAGGAGAAGCAACTAGAAGAGCGGCAATGCAATTACGGTATGAGCTTGATATGGGACGTGCTTTAAGTGATTTGGAAGGTGAAGAATTTTATGGGGAATATTCAGCGAAAACGGATCCATTAATTAATGATAAAAAAAGTCCAGTTAGTCATGCTGGCTATGGTTATGCTGCTGAAGTAGCTATTCTAGATGACAAAGGAAAAGTAGCTAAATTTGTGGCTGCGTATGATATGGGGCAAGTGGTGAATCCACGAGCTGCTGAAGGTCAAATTGAAGGTGGGATTGCGATGGGCATGGGGTATGCTTTAACTGAAAAATTTGCCTTAGAAGAAGGCTATGTTAAAGCAAAATATGCAACGCTAGGATTAGTGAACGCCACTCAAGTACCACCAATTGAAACAATTTTGGTTCATGCTGACAATCTTCACGAAGGTTTAGCTTATGGAATTAAAGGCGTAGGTGAGTTAGCAACGATCCCTACCGCACCAGCTTTAGCAGGCGCATATTTTGCCTTGGATGGTCAGCTCCGACCAAGTCTGCCTTTAGAAAATACCCCTTATCAAAAGAAAAAAAGATAAAAGGAGACAACTCATGTCACTCGTTAGTGTCATTATTCTAGCATCGGGCAATTCACAACGGATGGGCCAAAATAAATTGTTCTTAAAATATCAAGGAAAAACATTTTTAGAGCACACGTTAACCTTAGTGAATCAATTAGACGTATTAGAACGGATTTTAGTTGTTTCGCCTGAGAATCAGCCAGCGTTTCCTTTACCTAAGAACATTCAGTTGATTCTCAATCATCAATGGCAAGAAGGGCAAAGTAGCAGTATTCGTTTAGGAACTGAACAAGCTCGGGGAGCTGGCTATTTATACTTACCTAGTGATCAACCATTGTTAACACCTAAAATGCTACAACCCGTGTTAGATAAATGTCAGAGAAATAAAATTATAGTGCCATTACAAAAAGATGGTTGTCCTAGTAGTCCAGTATTATTCGGTAATCAATTTCGACAAGAACTATTAACATTGACTGGTGAAACAGGCGGACGCATGATTTATGAACGCTTTCCAGAAGCAGTTCAGATGTTGAGAATAGCGACTCCTGGCCGTTTAAAAGATATCGACACGCCAGAAGAGTACCAAAAATTAATTCAAGAAACCAATAGTTAGAGAGGAAAAACGTATGAAGGACTTGGTTTATTTAAATTATGCAGCGACTTCCTATAAAAAATTTCCAGCAACCATTGAGGCTTTGACTGCCTATTTAGCAGAAAATCAGTTCATGAATTACGGAAGAAATGCCCCTTTGCTGAGAGAGGGGCTTCCTCTTTTAGAGACACGTCAATTGTTAGCAGACTTTTTTCAGGCACCCAGTGCGGCTCAGATTACGTTTACGAATAACGCAACAACTTCCTTAAATCTTGCATTAGCAGGTCTTTTACAACCTGGCGACCATGTGATTACGACTATGTTAGAACATCATGCAGTAGCCAGACCTCTTCACTTGCTTGAGAAAGAACGAGGCATTTCAGTGACATATGTTGCTTGTCAAAAAACTGGCCTGTTAGATGTAGAAGATATTCAGCGAGCTTGGCGAACGAATACAAAAGCCTTGGTGATGACACACGCATCCAATATCTTAGGCACCATTTTACCCATTGAAGAATGTTTTCAATGGGCTCAACAGAAAGGATTACTAACTATTTTGGATGCGGCTCAAACGGCGGGATTTTTACCAATAAAAATGACCCAGATGGCCATTGATGTGTTAGCCTTTACTGGACATAAAAGCTTATATGGATTAGCAGGTATTGGTGGGTTAGCTTTTAGTGAGCGAGGGGCTGAAGCGGTTAAGCCACTGATAACGGGCGGCACTGGTAGCCATTCTAATTCCTTTGATCAACCCTCTTTTTTACCAGATAAATTTGAAGCTGGTACGTTAAACAGTTTAGGTATTCTAAGCTTAAATAGTTCTGTTAAAGAGTTGAATAAAATTGGTTTAGCAGCGATTCAAAAGCACGAACGAACCTTAATGCAGAATTTTTTAAATGGTTTATCAGGGTTACCTGTCACAATTTTAGGAACCAAGGACGTGGCACAAACTGTCCCTGTTGTTTCTATCACACTGTGGAATCAGGAAGAAACAGTGGTGGCACAGCAACTAGCAGAACAATATGGCATTATGACGCGCGCAGGTTTGCATTGTGCACCATTAGCCCATGAAACAGCTGGGACTTTAGCAACGGGCACCTTACGTTTTAGCTTTGGTTGGCAGACAACGCCTGAAGAAATTACTTGGACAATTCACGCTTTACAAGAACTACTAATTTGAGAAGGAGCGGACAGCATGGATTTTTTATCACAATGTACATCAGGTGGCTGCGGGGCAAAAATTGAATCCCGTGTACTGAACCAATTGTTGCAACACTTACCCGAAACACCGGCAAATGAGCGGCTACTCGTCGGATTTGAATATGCCGACGACGCCGCTGTTTACCAAATAACGTCTGAAAAAGCTTTGATTTCAACGGTAGATTTTTTTTCACCAATGGTCAATGATCCGTTATCATTTGGAAAAATTGCGGTCGCTAATGCTTTAAGTGATGTCTATGCCATGGGCGGTACAGTCCTTTATGCGCTAAATCTTGTTTGTTTTCCACAAAAGATGTCAAAAGAATGGTTGGAACAAATGCTCTTGGGTGGCAGTTTAAAATTAAAGGAAGCGGGCGCTTTACTGGCGGGAGGCCATTCGATTTATGACCATGAACCCAAGTATGGCTTAGCGGTAACTGGAGAAGTTCATCCAGAAAATTTGTGGCATAATAATACGCCACAGGTGGGGGATGTCTTGATTTTAACTAAAGCATTAGGTGTAGGAATTATTCAAGCGGCTGTTCGGGGGCAATTGGCGAAGCAGACGGAACAAAAAATCGCACAAGATTCGATGGAACGTTTAAATAAATATGCCGCTGCGAATGCTCGATCCTACGCAGTACATGCTTGTACTGACGTGACTGGGTTTGGTCTATTAATTCATGCAAAAGAAATGGCTGATAATCAGGTAACATTACTGATTGATACAGAAGCATTACCAACTATTACAGGAGCGTTGGCCTACGCCGCAGAATGTTTAGTCACTGCAGCTGGGCAAAGAAACCGCCAAACAATCGGAACGACAATCGATTATTCAAAAATTTCTATGGAAATGCAAGAACTTTTGTTTGATCCACAAACATCTGGCGGACTGTTAATTAGTGTCGCTGCTGACGAAGCGGCAGCCTGTTTAGCAGCTATTCAAAAAGAGGACCCTGTTGCCAAAATTATTGGCGAGGTTCTGCCAAAAGAACAACAAGCAGTAGTACTTTTATAGAGAGAAGGGCCAAATATGAAATTAGTAGATGCATTGGGGAAACCTTGCCCAATACCTGTGATTGAAACAAAAAAAGCTTTGGCGGAGTTAGGTTTAGCTGGAGGCACTATCGAGGTATTAGTCGATAACGAAGTAGCCATTGAAAATTTAAAAAAATTAGCTACTAAAAAACAGGCCACTTTGACTGCGAAGCAGATAGAAGCCACGGTTTTCTCTGTCAAAATTACGGTACCTGAAGAAGCGACTCAACAAACAAGTCAGTCAGCAACAGATTTAGTAATTACGATTGGCTCCGATCAATTAGGTACTGGAGACGAGCAGCTAGGACGACTATTAATGAAAAGTTATCTTCAATCATTATCAGAAGCAGAAACTGTTCCTACACAGCTATTATTCTTTAATCGAGGGGCGTTTTTAACGAATCAAGCAGCGAATACCTTAGCTGATTTGCAACAATTAGCGGAGAAGGGAACCACGATTCAAACGTGTGGGGCCTGTTTAGATTTTTATCATTTAACAGACACCTTAGCTATCGGCTCTATTACTAATATGTACGAAATTGTTGAAACAATGAATCAAGCGGCTAAAGTAATTACGCTTTAACAAAAAAAGAAGGTGAAAAGATGGAGTATTTGCTAACCTTTCCGAATACACATTATGCTGTTCTGGCAGAACAAGTACTGTTGGCAAGAAAGGTGGCTGTTCGCGTCTTTACTTTGCCACCATCATTGACGGATGGCTGTGGGATCGGTTTACTCATTAATGAAGCGGAAATAACTCACAGTGTATGTTTTTTAGAAGAAGCAAAAGTACGCGTAGCCTCTATTTTTTCTGTGAAAAATGACCTTGGGGAAAGGAGGTACCAACTGTGGAGTCCTTAAAAAAGTGTTTTGATTTACAAGGAAAGGAGATTGTGTCAATTGTTGGTAGTGGTGGGAAAACAAGCTTAATGTGGGCGCTAGCAAAAACATATCGAAAAGAAGCTGTTCTGGTTAGTACAACCACAAAAATTGGGTTTCCCCAACGTCAATTGTATGATTATTTTTATACAAACCATTTTGAAAAAATAACGCCGAATATCTGCGGAATCACTTTAGCAGGAACCGCTATCAACAACCAAACAAAACTAACGATGCCTGCAATGACCTCGTTTCAAACATTGTTTCAGCACTTCACGAAAGTTTTTTTAGAAGCGGATGGGTCCAAACAACGACCTTTGAAAGGCTGGTCCTCTTATGAACCCGTGATATTAAAGGAAACAACCACCACAATTGGTGTGCTTCCGATTTCTGTGATTGGTCAAAAGATAGATGAAACGACCATTCATCGGTTGCCGCTTTTTTTGGAATTAACCGATGCGCAACAACAAGAACCAATCACAGAAACATTGTTAGCTCAACTCATTGCTCATCCAAAAGGATTGTTTAAAGAGAGCCAAGGCAAACGAATTTTGTGTTTAAATCAAACCCATACGCGAAGAGAGTTCGTTCAAGCGATGAATGTCTGTCTTCAGTTACCCAAAAGCTGTTTTGAAAAATTAGACAAAATTATTGCTTGCAATATGGAATTAGAGAAAGGACTTATTTTATGGGAGAAATCAGTCAAAACATCCAAGAAAAATTAGTGATTGTTCGCGGAGGGGGCGATCTAGCGACAGGTGTTATCCAAAAATTATGGCACGTTGGCTTTAAAATACTAGTATTAGAAACAGAATGTCCTCTGGCCATTCGGCGGACTGTTTCAGTTTGTGATGCTATTTTCCAGAAAGAACAAAGAGTGGAAGATTTGGTTGCTGTTCGAATTACTTCATTAAAGGATTGCGCGAAATGTTGGCAGCAAAATAAGCTGCCTGTTTTTGTCGATCAAACAGCAAGTGCTATTCAACAATTGAAACCACTGATTGTTATCGATGCGATTTTGGCTAAGAAAAATTTAGGTACGCATCGAGGAATGGCACCGATTACGATTGCTTTAGGACCAGGCTTTTCAGCACCGCAAGATGTCGATGTTGTGATTGAGACAATGCGTGGCCATAGGTTGGGACGTTTATACTTTGAAGGAACAGCTTTACCTAATACAGGTATTCCAGGTGAAATTGGCGGAAAAAGTGCGGAACGAGTTGTCCATGCCCCTGCTTCAGGACAAGTTACCCACCTTAAAAACATAGGGGATCTCGTGTTGAAAGGGGAAGCATTATTTTTAATCGATCAGGTTCCAGTTTATTCGCCTCTGACAGGGACTTTGAGAGGATTGATTTCAGAAAAGGTAACATGTTATCAAGGGTTGAAGTGTGCAGATGTAGATCCTCGACCAGTTGAGAAAGTCGATTGCTTGACGATCTCCGACAAAGCTCATGCATTAGGGGGAGCGGTTTTAGAAGCAATTTTTATGATTGGAAGAAGGAAAAACGTTTTATAAAAAAGAACCTAAATAATATTTTTTTTACCTTAAAAATATTGTTAAAAAGGTTTGGAATGTGGTATAGTAAAGACGTAGTAAAAAATACTCTATCTCGAAAGGGGAAGAGTACATACTTAGTTAGATTAGTTTGTGAATAAAATCATTTGTAAAAGTTATTTTTTTAAGGATTAATGTAAGGGGTTACAATTGCATTTGAATGCATTGAAATATTTAGGAAAAAGAAAGGAAATGAATGAAGATGGCACTAGTAAAAATTGTTTATGCAAGTATGACTGGAAACACAGAAGAAATTTCCGAGATTTTGGAAGAACAGTTTCAAGAAGCTGGAGTTGAAGTAGAACGTGAAGAATGTTCAGAAGTTGATGTAGACTTCTTTGATGATGCAGATGCTTGTATTATCGCAACGTATACTTATGGTGATGGGGAACTGCCTTTTGAATTTGAAGATTTCTTTGATGAATTAACTGAGAAGGATTTAGCAGGTAAGCCATTTGGTGTTGTTGGCTCCGGTGATCGTGAATATGGTGAATTTTTCTGTAAATCAGCGCATGATTTTGTAGGAGCTTTTGAAAAAGCTGGTGCTAAAAAAGTAGCTGAAACAGTTGAAATTGAAAACAATGCAGAAGAAGAAGACATCGAAGTGCTAAAAACATTTGTTAAAAGTGTCGCCACAACTTTATCTGATAGCGTTGCCTAAGGGTTTAAGAAAGTAGGAGTCAGAATGAAAAGGAACGATGAAGGTAGGTATTTCAATGTTTAATATTCTTCAATCGACTCAATTATCTAGTAATACATTTGACTTTTGGCTGGAAGCGCCAAGAATAGCGACACATGCTCAGGCTGGACAGTTTGTTATTTTAAGAATTGACGAAAAGGGAGAACGGATCCCCTTAACGATTGCGGAGACAAATCCACAAGCAGGCAGTATTCGAATTATTTTCCAAGTAATCGGTAAGACAACAGCTGCACTTTCCCAACTTAAAACTTCAGACTCTTTGTTGGATATCACTGGACCTTTAGGTATGCCCACAGAAGTGAAGCAATATGGAACGGTGATGGTTGTCGGTGGCGGGGTTGGTATCGCGGCTATTTATCCAATTATCAAGGCTTTAAAAGAAGCAGGCAACCGAGTGATTACGATTTTGGGGGCACGAACAGCTGAGTTAGTTCTGTTACAAGAAGAATGCCGTCGTTATTCGGATGAACTAATCATTACAACGGATGATGGTTCATTAGGTAAAAAGGGCTTAGTAACAGAAGCGATGGAAGAAGTTATTGCACGTGAATCTGTAGCGTGCAGTTGGGCGATTGGGCCCAGCATCATGATGAAATTTTGTACCTTGACAGCTGAAAAACATCAATTACCAATTTATGTTTCCTTGAATCCTATTATGATTGACGGAACAGGCATGTGTGGCGGTTGTCGGGTCACTGTTGATGGCACCATGAAATTTGCCTGTGTTGATGGACCTGAGTTTAAAGGCAATGAAGTAAATTGGGATGAATTCATTAATCGAATGAAGCAATATCAGGAAGAAGAAGCAGTTTGCTTTACAGATCGTTTGAAAGAGCAGGTGGAGAAAAATGGCTAGAAAAAGTCGTATAAAAACACCGATTGCGGAACAAGCACCTACTATCAGAAAGAATAATTTTGAAGAGGTTTGCTTAGGCTATACATTAGCAGAAGGGCAAGAAGAAGCGATTCGCTGTTTACAATGTAAAAATGCACCTTGTATTGCTAAATGCCCCGTGATGATTGATATTCCTGGATTTATTTTAGCTATTCGTGAAGGAAACATGGAACAAGCAGCCGATATTTTAAGTAAATATACGAATTTACCTGCTATTTGTGGACGCGTTTGTCCGCAAGAGAAACAATGTGAACAAGTTTGTAAATTAGGGAAAGCCAAAAACTTTGAACCAGTGGCAATTGGCAAATTAGAACGTTTAGTTGCCGATTGGGCATTAGAAAATCACATGTTTCCTAAAAAAACAGCGGAACCAACAAAAGGGAAAATCGCAGTGGTCGGTTCTGGTCCTTCTGGGTTAACAGTTGCGGGGGATTTGGCAAAGCTCGGCTACGAAGTAATTATTTTTGAAGCGCTTCATGAAGCTGGCGGCGTATTAACCTATGGCATACCTGAATTTCGATTACCGAAAAAAATTGTTAAACAAGAAATTGCGAGTATTGAAGCCTTAGGTGTAACAATAGAAACCAATGTGGTAGTAGGTAAAACGATTACGATGGAAGAAATAATGTCAGAGTTTGATGCCTGTTATCTATCGGTTGGTGCAGGGGCACCAAACTTTATGGGAATCCCAGGGACTAGCTTAAATGGGGTTTATTCTTCTAGTGAATTTTTAACACGAATCAATTTAATGCATAGCTATGAGTTTCCAGAATATGATACACCGATTAAACGTGCTAAAAATGTTGTTGTGATTGGCGGCGGGAATGTTGCAATGGATGCCGCTCGTTCAGCCAAACGATTAGGCGCTGAAAATGTGAACATTGTGTATCGTCGTTCGTTAGAAGAATTACCAGCAAGAATTGAAGAATACCACCATTCCCTTGAAGAAGGAATTAACTATTATTGGTTGACAAATCCGATTGCTTATTTAGATGACCAACAAGGAAATCTAGCCGGTGTTGAATGTGTCAAAATGGTTTTAGGTGAACCAGATGCGTCTGGAAGACGACGGCCAGAACCGGTTCCAGACAGCACGTTTACCATTCCTGCTGATGCAGTAATCGAGGCAATTGGCCAAGGGGCAAATCGAGTCTTGTTATCAACATATCCAGAAATAGAACTAAACCAATGGGGGTACATTCAAGCTGATCCTAAAACAGGAGCAACCTCAATACCTGGCGTTTTTGCTGGGGGCGATATAGTCACAGGTACTGCCACCGTTATTTTAGCGATGGGCGCTGGGAAAATCGCAGCTAATGCAATTGATCAGTATGTCAAAACACAAAAAACAACAGTCACAAGCAATGTTTAGGAAAGATAAAAGGTGAAAAAATGAAAAAAACAATGGATGGAAACACCGCAGCGGCTTATATTTCATATGCGTTTACAGAAGTTGCCGCTATTTATCCTATCACACCAAGTTCAACAATGGCTGAGTTGGTAGATGAATGGGCGGAAAGTGGTTTAAAAAATATTTATGGTCAAAAAGTTCAAGTTATTGAAATGCAATCAGAAGCTGGGGCAGCGGGAGTAGTTCATGGTTCGTTAAAAACAGGTGCGTTAACCACTACTTATACTGCTTCACAAGGTTTACTGTTGATGATTCCCAATATGTATAAAATCGCAGGAGAATTGCTGCCTTCTGTGTTTCATGTGGCGGCTCGGGCAGTAACGACAAGTGCGTTGAGTATTTTTGGTGACCATGGCGATGTGATGGCTACCCGCCAAACAGGTTTTTGTATGTTAGCAGAATCGAGTGTTCAAGAAGTGATGGATTTGTCGGCAGTTGCTCATTTAGCTAGCTTAGAAGGTAGTTTACCTTTTGTAAACTTTTTTGATGGTTTTAGAACGAGCCATGAACTACAAAAAATCGAAGTGATTGATTATGATGACCTGAAAGAAATGGTGAATCAGGAAGCTGTAACTCGTTTTAGAATGGGAGGCATGAATCCTAATCATCCCACTGTTTCAGGGACCGCTCAAAATCCTGACATTCATTTTCAACAAAGAGAAACAGTCAATAAAAATTACGAAGAAATGCCAAAAATTGTTCAAAAATACATGAAAAAAATTAACAATCTTCGTGGAACAACGTATGATTTAACCGATTATTACGGGGTTGAAGATGCAACAGAAGTCATTATTTCAATGGGGTCGGCTTCGCCAGTAATCAAACAAACAGTCGACTATCTCAATCAACAAGGACGCAAAGTTGGTTTTATCAATATTCATTTATATCGTCCATTTCCTACCGAAAACCTTCTTGAAAAATTACCAGCTACAGTAGAAAAGGTTGCGGTTTTAGATCGAACAAAAGAATCAGGAGCCGAAGGAGAACCGTTATTGTTAGATGTTCAAAGCGCTCTTTATCAACATGAAAATCGCCCAATTGTGATTGGTGGACGTTATGGGTTAGGTTCTAAAGACGTAGCGCCTAATCAAATTAAAGCGATCTATGATCATTTGTTATTGCCATTTAAAGAATTAAAACAACGTTTTACGGTAGGGATCGTTGATGATGTAACCTATCAATCATTGCCAGAAGAACCTACTTTAGATTTAACGCCAGATACTACCTTCCAAGCAAAATTTTGGGGCTTTGGTTCTGACGGAACTGTGGGAGCAAACAAGCAAGCGATTAAAATTATCGGAGATCATACCGACCTTTATGCACAAGCTTACTTTAGTTATGATTCTAAAAAATCAGGCGGTTTAACCGTTTCGCATCTGCGTTTTGGTAAAGAGCCAATTACTTCCACGTATTTAATTGAACAAGCAGATTTCATCGCTTGTCATAATGCGTCCTATTTGCATAAATACGACCTGTTAAAAGGTTTAAAAGACGGCGGAACTTTTTTACTGAATACTATTTGGGATCAAGAAAAGGTTCACCGTTTATTACCGGCTAAGTTGAAAAAATATATTGGGGAGCACCAAATCAAATTTTACATTATCAATGCGGTTGAGTTAGCTCGCAAAGTAGGCTTAGGCCGTCGGATCAATACAGTGATGTCTACTGCCTTTTTTGAAGTAACAGATATTTTAACGAAAGAGCAATATTTACCGTTACTTAAAGAAGAAGTGAAAAAGACTTATGGAAAAAAATCAATGGAAATTGTTGAAAAAAATTACCAAGCGATTGATGCTACCTTTGAATCGCTGCAAGAAATCGTAGTTCCAGAAGATTGGGCAACCATTGTTTTAGAACCAGAAAATCAAGAGTCGGAAGCTCCAGCTTTCGTGACAAATATTTTAGAACCAATCAATCGTCAAGAAGGGGATCAGCTGACCGTTTCAGATTTGATTGAAAACGGAATGAAGGGCGGTGCCATTCCTATGGGAACTGCGGCTTATGAAAAACGTGGCATTGCGTTAGAAGTGCCTGAGTGGCAAATGGATAAGTGTACGATGTGTAATGAATGTGCCTTTGTTTGTCCACACGCGGCTATTCGACCGTTTTTAGCGGATGAAGAAGAACTGAAAGAAGCACCTGCAGGTTTTGCCATGCGCGAAATGCGTGGCACAGATGGATTGATGTATCGTATCCAAGTTTCTTTAGAAGATTGTACAGGTTGTGGTCTTTGTGTTCAGGCTTGCCCTGTGAAAGACAAGGCGATTTTAATGAAACCTTATGAAACTCAGAAAGAGCAAGCGATGAATTGGGCCTTTGCGATGACTCTTAAACAAAAAGCCAACCCAGTCAAAAAACTTTCTGTTAAAGGTTCCCAATTTAACCAGCCATTGATGGAATTTTCAGGTGCTTGTGAAGGCTGTGGCGAAACACCTTATATTAAGTTGTTGACGCAATTATTTGGTGATCGAATGATGATTGCTAACGCAACAGGCTGTTCATCAATTTGGGGTGGTTCGTCACCGGTGACGCCTTATACAACGAACGAATGTGGCCAAGGACCAGCTTGGAGTAATTCGCTGTTTGAAGATAATGCGGAATATGGTTATGGTATGTATATTGCCAATCGAACGAAACGTCAACATTTAGCTAGTCTGGTTGAAGAAAGTCTTGCTAAAAACGTCGGATCAGATTCACTTCAAGCCTTGTTAAATGATTGGCTGGAACACATGGCTAAAGGGGAAGGAACACAACAGCGAGCAACCAAACTAGCGGCGGCATTAAGTGAAGAAGCCGATGAAGATCCACTTTTAACAAAAATTTACGAACAAAAAGATTTACTAGTGAAAACGAGTCAATGGATTGTCGGCGGCGATGGTTGGGCCTATGATATAGGGTTTAGCGGCATCGATCATGTTCTTGCCAGTGGGGAAGATGTTAATATTTTTGTTATGGATAACGAAGTGTATGCCAACACAGGTGGGCAAACTTCTAAAGCTACACCAGCTTCAGCCATTGCCAAATTCTCAGCGGGTGGGAAACATACCTCTAAAAAAGATTTAGGGATGATGGCAATCACTTATGGGAATGTCTACGTTGCACAAGTAGCTTTAGGCGCAAACTCAATGCAAACGATTAAAGCAATTGACGAAGCGGAGCGGTACCCAGGCCCATCAATTATCATCGGTTATACTCCATGTATTAATCACGGGGTCAAAGGCGGAATGGTTCGGACGTTAGATCAAGCCAAAGAAGCCGTTGAATCTGGCTATTGGCCACTTTATCGCTATAATCCGGAGTTAGTTAAGAAAGGCAAAGATCCGATGGTCATTGACTACAAGAAAACAGATTTTGACAAAATGCGTGATTTTCTTGAAAAACAAACACGTTACTCTGCGTTGCATACAATTAAAGAGAATCAAGAAGTAGTCGAACATTTACTTGATAAAACTAAAGAAGATGCAATTGAACGCTCTGAAAGTTATAACAAACTAGCCACACATATGAAAAAATAAAAAAACAAAGCCTCTTCCTTGAGAGGCTTTGTTTTTTTATCCAATAATAATTTTTTCTGAAGGGTATTCGTAGCCTAAGTCACGTGTTTCTTTTGGTACAAAAATCATTAAGGTATAAAGCATACCAATACGTCCAATAAACATTAATAAGGCAATCATTAATTTACCTACTGTTGTTAAATCGTCTGTAATGCCCAAAGAAAGACCGGTTGTCCCAAAGGCAGAAGCGACTTCCACAATGATTGAAATCAAGGGCAGATTTTCAGTCGCTGACAAAAAGACGACAGCGAAAAAGCACATAATCAAAGATAACATGAAGACGACAATCGATTTTTTGACATCATCGTCATCTATTTTACGGCTAAAGACGCTAATATCATCTTCACTTTTTAAAAAGGCTAACAAATACAAGCCAATAATCGCAACAGTCGTTGTTCGAACACCACCACCAACAGAGCTAGGACTACAACCAATAAACATTAACACAGAAAAAATAATCAATGTTGTGATTTGGAAGTCCCCTAAATCATTAATTTGAAGGCCAGCGTTTCGTGTAGTCATCGAATAAAACATCGAACTTACCCAACGGCCACTTTCATTCATTGTCAAAAATAGGTGATCTTTTTCTAATAAGTAAATCAAAATAGTCCCACCAATAAACAGAACAATAAACGCTAGCAAAGCAATTTTACTAAACAATGAGAAGCGGAAAGGCAAGCCTCGTTTCTTCTTACGAAAGTTCTTTTTCTTAAAATGTAACCACTCATGAATTTCCAGTAAAACGGGAAATCCAATCCCGCCGATAAAAATCAAGAACATAATTGCCAGTAAAAAGAGATAATCATGAGCAAAAGGAATAATTGAATCACCTGAAATATCAAAGCCTGAATTAGTCACTGCAGAAATAGCTTGATAAAATCCATAAAATATCGCATCTCGCCAGTTCGTATAATAACCACTTATATAAAAATAAAGCGAAAAGAGCGAGCCGAAGATTACTTGGAACCAAATTAAAATCAAAAAAGTGGTGCGGATCAGTCGAACAATTCCGCTCAGTCGCGGCTGATTCATGTCAGTCATAATTAACTGACGTTGCTTTAATGTGATTCGCCGTTTTGATAAAATAAAAAAGACCGTTGAAATCATCATAATCCCTAAGCCACCAACTTGGAAAAGAACCTCCAATAAGACAATCCCACGATCATTAAAAACCGAATTAATATCGACTGTGGTGAGTCCAGTAACGCTGACTGTACTGATTGCTAAGAAAAATAAATCAATAAAAGGAACATGCGAGTCAGGTTCTCTGAAAATAGGGAGGCAAAACAATAAATAAGAAATAACCGTCATTAATATGTAATAAGCGACGATGATTTGAATAGATGAAAAATTTTTGCGAATAAATCGATCGCTTTTTCGCTGTGCCAGCCACAGCAAACGTGTATGGTTCACTAGATAACCTCCCAATTCTAATTAAACTAAGTATACCAAAACTTTTCGCCTCAAACGAATAATTCTGCCAGAAAATCCTTGAAATGACAAATAAAAATAAGAAATTCGTTAGAAATAATTGGAAAACATCCACAAACAAGCGAGAACATGATATTTTATGAAAGAATAGAAAAATAGGTTGTTCCCCAAACAACTTATTAATAATTGGTCAGTTTGTCTAACGATACAACTTTAAAAAGTAGTGGTAGCTTTTTTATTTCGGTTGATATGTGAATGTGTTCACTTTATGTAACAAACTGTTATTTTTATTCAAATGAAAAATAAGAAATTGTGTTGGTAGAAATCAATAGTTTATAAGGTGGGAAAACAATGAAAAAAGTGTTAATGGGAGTTCTTTCCCTAGGGTTATTATTAGGTGCAGCAACAGGTTGTACAAGCGATCAAGAAAAAGCCGCTGGTAAAACAAAAGCATCTTCTGAAAAAACAGAAGCAACATCTGGTGCCTCTGCTAATGGTTATACAGATCCAAGTGAACTAAAAGACAGTTATGATGTTGTTATTGTTGGTTCAGGTGGTGCGGGGATGACCGCTGCATTACAAGCCAAAGAAGCTGGCATGAATCCAGTTATTTTAGAAAAAATGCCTGTTGCAGGTGGGAATACAATTAAATCGTCTTCAGGAATGAATGCTTCACAAACAAAATTCCAAGAAAAAGAAGGCATTAAAGATAGCAACGATAAATTCTTTGAAGAAACACTAAAAGGCGGTAAAGGAACCAACGATCAAGAATTACTACGTTATTTTGTTGATCATTCAGCTGAAGCAATTGATTGGTTAGATACAAAAGGAATTACATTGAGCAATTTAACGATTACAGGTGGAATGAGCGAAAAACGTACACACCGACCTGCTGACGGATCAGCAATTGGGGGCTATCTAGTTGACGGTTTAGTACGTAACGTTCGCGAAGAAAAAATTCCATTGTTTGTTGATGCTGACGTCACAGACTTAGTTGAAGAAAACGGTCAAATTGATGGCGTAAAAGTGAAAATGAAAGATGATAAAGAAAAAACAGTTAAAGCAAAAGCAGTCGTTGTCACAACAGGTGGTTTCGGTGCCAACGAAAAATTAATTACACAATACAAACCAGAATTGAAAAACTATGTTACAACGAACCAAGAAGGCACAACAGGTGACGGTATCCAAATGATTCAAAAAGTTGGCGGTGCGTTAGTGGATATGAAAGAAATTCAAATTCACCCAACTGTTCAACAAAGCGATGCTTTCTTAATTGGTGAAGCAGTTCGTGGAGAAGGCGCAATCTTGGCTTCTCAAAAAGGAGAACGTTTTGTTAATGAGTTAGATACACGTGACAAAGTTTCTGCAGCAATCAATGCCTTACCAGAAAAATCAGCTTATTTAGTCTTTGACCAAGGCGTTCGCGACCGTGCAAAAGCCATTGATTTCTATGATCAAAAAGGTTTCGTGGAAAAAGGTGAAACGATTGAAGAATTAGCTGAAAAAATTGGCATGCCTGCCGATACATTGAAAGCAACGATTGATACTTGGAACCAAGATGTTAATGCCAAAGATGACAAACAATTTGGCCGGACAACTGGCATGGAAGCTGACTTAAGCACAGCGCCTTACTACGCAATTAAAATTGCACCAGGGATTCACCACACAATGGGTGGCGTGAAAATCAACACGAAAACAGAAGTTTTACGTGAAGATGGCACACCAATTAAAGGTCTATATGCTGCTGGTGAATTAACAGGTGGCTTACATGGTCAAAACCGTATCGGAGGCAATGCCATCGCCGATATTATCATTTATGGTCGTCAAGCAGGTACGCAATCAGCAGAATTTGCCTCTGCTCAAAAATAACTAGCATTAAAAAGTCTGAAATTGTAGTCAAATAATTACAATTTCGGGCTTTTTTATTGCATACTAGCAGGATCATTAGTTGGAGTATAAACAGCCCTGCTAAAATGACTTTGGCGTAGATTCTGTTTTTTTCAGAAAAATGCACGACCATTTTAGCTAAAAATACTGCTTTTTTGCTGAAAATATAGTAAAATACGTAAGGAACTAACGGAAAGGTGTAGTGAACATGGCTCAATTATTTTTCAAGTATGGCGCAATGAACAGTGGTAAAACCATTGAAATCTTAAAAGTAGCACACAATTACGAAGAACAAGACAAACCAGTTGTTTTGATGACCAGTGGACTAGATACACGTGATGGTGTCGGGAAAGTATCCAGTCGCATCGGATTACGCAGAGATGCTATTCCAATTTTTGAAGAAACCAATGTCTTTGACTTGATTAATGATTTGTCTTACAAACCTTTTTGCGTATTAGTCGATGAATGTCAATTTTTAAACAAGCATCATGTCATTGAATTTGCACGAATTGTTGACGAATTAGATATTCCAGTAATGGCATTTGGGCTAAAGAATGATTTTAGAAATGAATTATTTGAAGGCTCAAAGTATTTACTTTTATATGCAGACAAATTAGAAGAATTAAAAACGATTTGCTGGTTCTGTCATAAAAAAGCAACTATGAACTTGCACTATATTGATGGCAAACCCGTTTATGAAGGGGATCAAGTCCAAATTGGTGGGAATGAAGCCTACTATCCTGTTTGTCGCAAACATTATTTTCATCCAAAAACAGTGAATGAAGAACAGTAAGGAGAGACACTATGTACGATCAATTACAATCTATTGAAGATCGCTATGAGGAATTGGGCGAATTATTAAGTGACCCAGCAGTCATTAGCGATACAAAACGTTTCATGGAATTATCGAAAGAAGAAGCTAATACACGTGAGACGGTTGAGGTTTATCGCCGATATAAACAAGTTGTTGAAGGGATTAGCGATGCCGAAGAACTTTTAAGTGAAAACTTAGATGCGGAAATGGCCGAAATGGCGAAAGAAGAACTTTCTGATTTGAAAAAAGAAAAAGAAGTGTTAGAAGACCGCATTAAAATTTTATTATTACCAAAAGACCCAAATGATGATAAAAATATCATCATGGAAATCCGTGGTGCAGCCGGTGGCGATGAAGCCGCACTTTTTGCTGGCGACTTATTTAATATGTACCAAAAATATGCAGAAGCACAAGGGTGGAAAGCGGAAGTTTTAGAAGCGAACGTCACTGGAATCGGTGGATATAAAGAAGTAATTATGATGATTTCAGGAGATAACGTCTTTTCAAAATTAAAATATGAAAGTGGCGCTCACCGCGTGCAACGAGTTCCTTCAACAGAATCACAAGGACGGATTCATACATCGACAGCAACCGTTGTAGTTATGCCGGAAGCGGAAGAAGTCGAAATCGAATTAGCTGATAAAGATATCCGTGTCGATATTTATCATGCAAGTGGCGCTGGTGGACAGCACGTCAATAAAACCGCTTCGGCTGTTCGATTAACCCATTTACCAACAGGAATCGTAGTCGCAATGCAAGATGAACGTTCACAGCTAAAAAACCGTGAAAAAGCAATGAAAGTTTTGCGTGCTCGTGTGTATGACCAAATTCAACAAGAAGCACAAAGTGAATATGATGCTAACCGTAAATCGGCGGTGGGGACCGGAGATCGTTCAGAACGAATCAGAACGTATAACTTCCCGCAAAATCGAGTAACGGATCATCGTATCGGTTTAACCATCCAAAAACTAGACCAGATTCTTGCTGGCAAATTAGATGAAATCATTGATGCATTAGTCTTATATGATCAAACATCGAAATTAGAAGAGATGCAAAATGGCTAAACGTTACTTTGAAGTCCTTAACTGGGCTTCTTCTTTTTTAGAGGCGCAAGGCAAAGAAGGCTACGCTATTCACTATGTTTTTTTAGAACGTAAAGGTTGGGATAAAACGCAGTGGCTCCTGCATATGCAAGAAGAAATGCCCCAAGAAGAAGAGGAACAATTAAAAACGGATTTAGCCCAATTATTGACAGATTACCCAGCACAATATTTACTAGGACAAGCTGAATTTTATGGACATTCCTTTATTGTTAATGAACATACTTTGATTCCTAGGCCAGAAACAGAAGAATTAGTCGAGCGTTGCTTAAAAGCCAATCCAGATACTCCTTTGACGGTCGTGGATGTCGGAACAGGGACAGGTGCCATTGCGATTAGCTTGAAACTGGCACGGCCCAACTGGCGAGTTATTGCCATTGATCTTTCAGAGAAAGCGTTGACTGTCGCTAAACAAAACGCGCAAGCATTAGGTGCTGGCATCGAATTTTATCATGGGAATGGCTTACAGCCAGTTGCTTCTGAAAAAATTGATCTGCTTATTTCTAATCCGCCCTATATTAGTGAACAAGAATGGTATTTAATGGATGCAAGTGTCCGAACGTATGAACCTAAAACCGCTTTATTCGCTGAAAATAACGGTTTGGCTTTATACCAACAATTAATTCATGAAAGTCAAACGATGTTTAAAGCAGACGGTAAAATTTATTTTGAAATAGGGTTTCAACAAGGCGCGGCCCTCCAAGAATTATTGAGCGCCGCCTATCCACAAAAAACAATTAAAATTGAAAAAGATTTATCTGGCAACGATCGCCTCGCGATAGCCGAGTAACTAAGGTTCTTCGTCGCCACTTTTCTAGAAGGAGCGATTTGCAATGGAAACAAAAAAATTAACCAAACAAGAAATAGCCCAAGCAGCAGCAGCCATTCAAGCAGGCGAGCTAGTGGCTTTTCCAACAGAAACTGTTTATGGCTTAGGTGCCGATGCCTTAAATGAAGCGGCAGTAAAAAAAGTTTACCAAGTAAAAGGCCGCCCCAGTGATAATCCATTGATTGTTCATGTGAACAACGTTGAGATGGTCAAAAAATACGTGGCGACCTTACCAGAAGTCGCTACAAAATTGGTGTCTGCCTTTTGGCCGGGACCATTAACTTTAATTTTTAATGTGCCTAGCGATACATTTTCTAAAACAGTAACAGGTGGTTTAGAGACAGTCGCTTTTCGTATGCCAGATAACCAAGCGACCTTAGCTTTGATTGAACAAGCCAATGTTCCGTTGGTCGGACCAAGTGCGAACACTTCTGGCAAGCCTAGTCCAACATCTGCAGAGCATGTTTATCATGATTTGCAGGGGAAAATTGCTGCCATATTAGATGATGGCCCAACGCAGATTGGGGTGGAATCAACGGTCTTGGATTTAACGGCGGAAGATGGTGTGCCAGTTATTTTACGACCAGGAGCAATTACCAAAGAGCAGTTGGAAAGCATTATTCCCCAAGTGAAAATCGATACACATTTGATTAGTGAAACTGCAGCACCCAAAGCGCCAGGGATGAAATACAAACACTATTCTCCTGATGCGGAAGTTTGGATTATAAGCGGTCAAACAGCAGAATGGCAAGCGGCGATTCAGCAAGCAAAAGAACAACAGGAAAAAATCGGCTTATTTTTAAGTGATGAACAGGCAGCACAACTAGATACAGAAAATGCGTTTGTTTATTCTTATGGTGCAGAAACGGTTGAAAATGCCACAAAAGAACTATTTGCAGGGTTAAGAGCGTTAGATGAGCAAGGAGCTACCACGATTTTTGCGCAAGGATTTGCAGAAACTGGTTTAGGCACTGCTTACATGAATCGCTTGAAAAAATCAGCCAATCAAAAATTTTTTGAAAAATAAGAGGTATTTGTAACGAAGCTGACACAGAAGTATGATACAATCAGACAAAAGAAAACAAAATGGAGTGTTGTTTGAATGGATTACAAAACGTATGACCCAGATTTATGGAATGCAATTGCAAGAGAAGAAGAGCGCCAAGAAAATAACTTGGAACTAATCGCATCTGAGAATGTCGTGTCAAAAGCAGTTATGGCTGCCCAAGGAAGTATTTTAACGAATAAATACGCAGAAGGTTACCCTGGCAAACGGTACTATGGTGGTTGTGAATTTATCGATATCGTAGAAAATTTAGCTATCGATCGTGCCAAAGAATTATTTGGTGCAAAATTCGCGAATGTACAAGCCCATTCAGGTTCTCAAGCCAATACAGCGGCATACCTTTCATTGGTTGAACCAGGTGATACCATTTTGGGGATGGATTTATCAGCTGGTGGTCACTTAACACATGGTTCGCCCGTTAACTTTAGTGGCAAAACCTATAATTTTGTCAGTTATGGAGTGGATCCTTCAACAGAAGTAATCGATTATGATGTCGTGCGAATTTTAGCAAGAGAGCATCGTCCAAAATTAATTGTTGCTGGCGCAAGTGCGTATTCACGAACGATTGATTTCAAACGTTTCCGTGAAATCGCTGATGAAGTAGATGCCAAGTTAATGGTTGATATGGCGCATATTGCAGGCTTGGTAGCTTCAGGGTTGCAACCAAATCCAGTTCCGTATGCTGATATCGTAACAAGTACGACCCATAAAACATTGCGTGGTCCTCGTGGCGGTTTAATTTTGACAAATAGCGAAGAATTGGCGAAAAAAGTAAATAGTAGTATTTTCCCAGGCATTCAAGGTGGCCCGTTGGAACATGTGATTGCCGGAAAAGCCGCAGCTTTTAAAGAAGCTTTGGATCCAAGTTTTGCTGAATATAGTCAGCAAGTGATTGCAAATGCGCAAGCGATGACGAAAGTTTTCAATCAAGCGCCAGAAGCTCGTTTAATTAGTGGGGCAACAGACAACCACTTATTACTGATTGAAGTGACAGGTTTTGGTTTAAATGGAAAAGAAGCAGAAGCTATTTTAGATAGTGTAAATATTACTGTCAATAAAAATTCAATTCCGTTTGAACAATTAAGTCCATTTAAAACAAGTGGTATCCGTATTGGAACGCCTGCGATTACTTCACGTGGTTTTAAAGAAGAAGATGCGGTAGAAGTTGCTAAATTAATCGTTCAAGTTTTAAAAGATCCAGAAAATACAGCAGTTCATGATGAAGTCAAAGCAGCTGTAGCAGCGCTAACTAAAAAATATCCATTATATAACTAACATCAGGGGTAGCTGAAGCGCGATTCTCTGTACAAATAAGAGTCGGAGCTTAGGATTTAAGGAATTCAACTTGTGTCCTAGGCTCTTTTGTTTTACAATAAGAAAGAACAAAATAATGAAGGAGAATAGATATGGGAAAATTTCAAGTAATTGATCATCCGCTAATTCAACACAAACTAACAATGATTCGCGAAAAGAACTGTGGGACAAAGGTTTTCCGCGAAGTTGTCAACGAAATTGCTATGTTAATGGCTTATGAAGTATCACGGGATATGCCTTTAGAGGATGTTGTCATCGAAACACCGATGGGTAAATCAACACAAAAAACACTTTCAGGGAAAAAAGTAGCAATTATTCCTATTTTACGTGCCGGCATTGGCATGGTTGATGGGATTTTAGAATTAATTCCAGCAGCGAAAGTTGGACACGTTGGACTTTACCGTGATGAAGAAACATTGCAACCACATGAATACTTCGTGAAATTACCTGAAGACATTGCAAGTCGTCAATTATTTGTTGTTGACCCAATGCTAGCAACAGGTGGTTCCGCAATTATGGCCATCGATTCCTTAAAAGAACGTGGTGCTAGCAACATTAAATTTGTATGTCTAGTGGCCGTTCCAGAAGGTGTGAAAGCTTTACAAGAAGCGCACCCAGATGTAGATATTTATACAGCAGCTTTAGATGAGCGCTTAAACGAAGACGGCTATATCGTTCCTGGTTTAGGGGATGCTGGTGACCGTTTATTCGGAACAAAATAATAACAAAAAACCGTTAGGTAACCGATTATGGTTACTAACGGTTTTCTTTTGCTTAAAGAACTTTTCTAGGTGTATAATAAAAAATAAAAAAACAAAGGAGTAGCTATGAAAAAGAATAAAAAAGTCTTACACGCTATCGCTGTGATTGCTAGTGTGATGTCAGTTTTGATGTATGTTTCATATATTCCACAAATTTATGGAAATTTACATGGGGAAAAAGGCAATCCGACGCAACCATTAGTGGCAATGATTAATTGTATTTTTTGGACGATTCACGGGCTATATGGAGACGATGGAGAAACACGTGATAAGTCCATTATTTTTGCTAATGTTCCTGGAATTATTTTTGGTTTTTTTGCGTTTATTACAGCATTATAGTTTCCGACGAATTGGAAAGTATTCCAATTCTGTACATAAAAAAGAGCGGGGGAAATTTCCCACGCTTGAAGAATTAAATCTTTTTCAATTGTTTGTAATTAATAACAATCACACCATTGCTGTGCACCATTAAGTGATTGTTTTTTTGCGTTTCGTCAATTTCGACGACAGCGGCATTTTTTAATTGTTTCGTAACAACGCCTGTTTGTGGCTGTCCGTGAACAAGAAAAGTAACATGGGTGTCAACGGCGAAATCCTTACCAGCATCCGAGGGAACAACAGGAGTAACCATACCATTAAAATTTGACATACAAAAAACCATCCTTTCTTGATATCTCTATTATACCACATTTTCAGAAAAAAGTTTGTAAAGTCGCTATTTGGCTTATTTTAAAGAGATTTTGCATAAATAAATAACAAACAGACTTTACAAATAAAGTAGAAAGTCCTATAATAGATTTGTTTCAGGCCAGCTTAGCTCAGTTGGTAGAGCAACGCACTCGTAACGCGTAGGTCGTAGGTTCGAACCCTATAGCTGGCATAGATTGGAAAGACAGATACACCAAGCCTTAAAGGTAATAGGTATATCTGTCTTTTTTGTGTTTTGAAAGTTTTCGATGCCTAAAATTGCCTACTTATTAAAAATTAGTATTTAAAACATGTTATTTTATAGCTCGAATATATCATAATTGTCAAATTTATCGCTCATTGATTTTTGAGAATTAGGGTATAAATGACCATAAGTATCAATTGTAGTAGTAATTGAAGAATGACCTAATCGTTCTTTTATAGTAGTATTCTTTTCGTTATTGTGAATAAGAAGAGCTACGTGTGAATGTCTAAAGTCGTGTAATCTTATAGGTTTAAGGTTCAAGTTGTTTTGTTCAATCCGTTTTTAGCCAATCAAGCAGAAGTGGCTGGAAAAGCTTCTAGTTCGCCTCATATTGCGATTACTGGACCGACTGGAGGAGGAAAATCATTTCTTGCAAAATTGATTTTCTTTTACTGTAGTTTGTTAAATGGGAAGGGTTTATATATTGATCCGAAATCAGAATATAGAAAATGGTTAATGAAAGTCGTAGAAAACCCGTATTATCAAGAAAAATACCCGTTATTCATTGACTATATTCGTTCGCTCCATTTTGTGACGTTAGACCCGAATAAAGAGGAGAATGCAGGTGTTCTTGATCCCTTGAATTACTTATCAGGGGCAGAAGTACAAGATACGTTAGAAACAATCTTTGAGCAGATTTATGATTTTTCAGAAAAAGAGGACGCTCGAACAGAAATGTTAAAAGGGATTAAGTCAGTTGTTGCAAAAAAAGAAGAAGGTCAACAAGTTGGGCTGTTAAATGTTTTAGATTATATGGTTCAAAGTAGCAACGAAGAAGCGAGAAAATCAGGAAAGGCTATTTTAGAACGAGTAGACGGATCAATCCTAGAATTGGCATTTTCACGAGGAGAGAATAACGGATTGAACTTGACGGAACATGTCACTATTTTAGAAGTAGCTGGTTTAGATATTCCAGATGCGGAAGAAAATAGTCGAAACTACACGTCTAGTCAGAAAAAATCATTAGCCTTAATGATGTGTTTAGGGAAGTTCTGTGAAGCTTTCGGATTGAAAGATTCAGAAGAAAATACGTTTGTCTTGTTTGACGAAGCGTGGGTGTTTAGTTCGTCTAGAGGTGGAAAGAAAGTAATTAAAGCGATGCGACGGGTAGGACGTACGTTTAATAATATGATGGTTTTAATCACGCAATCGATTAAAGATACGCAGTCGGAGGACGATTCTGGGAACTTTGGACGTGTTTTTGCGTTTGATAAAGACGATGAACGAGAATTGATTTTGAGACATGTTGGGTTAGAAGTAACTCAAAAAAATATTGAGTTCTTGCGGAAAATGCCTCAATATCATTGCTTGTATTTAGATATTTATGGTCGTGTAGGACGAATGTTGGTGTATTGCCCATTCGAAGAAGTAAGAGAAAGTTTCCGTACGGTTAATCGTAATGAAAGTGCGAATGCGGAAGAAAAATTTATGGCATAGAAGGGAGGTTTTTGTATGCTAACAGATTATTTTGATATTGATTCCATTTTATCATTAATCAAGAAAGCTACATGGTTAGGTGGTGGATTTGATGAGAAAATGGTAGGTGGATTTAATGGGATTTTGAATATTTTGTTTTCCATTGGAAAAAGCATTGTGGAAGCTAGCATGGTGTTAGTCGATAAAATCTATTCTGTCGATATTTTGAATAAGAGCATTGATAGTGCTTTTTCTTCTAGTAATGCGGTATGGGATAACCTATTTAAAACCTTTGGAACGTTTTTTGTGATGATGGTGTTTATTTACGGGATCAAAGATTTTTTTCGTCATGGAATGGAACGATTGTTTATTCGCTTATTGATTTTAGGTAGTTTGATTGTCGTTGGAACAGGCTTTTATTCTAATGGCGCAAACTTTTTAAAGAAAGTAAACACGGTTTCAACGAATGCGCAAACAGAATTGGTGGGTATTATGGCACCGAATGTGTCAAAGCCAGCGGAGCAGCTAGTGGAAGATTTAAAGCTAACGCCACCTGATACCGTGACAGGGGAAGTGCAAAATATGATGTATTATCGGTTTGTACTTGAACCTTTTTTACTGATGAATTTTGGGAAAACAGATGTTTCAACTGAAACAATTAAAGAATTTACAGCAAAACGAGGAAAATATACGTCTAAATTAGAAAAAGACATACAAGATAGTGTAGATAAAAAAGCAGAAAAAAATTCTTATTTGACTATAAAAAAATTAGGGCAGAAATGGGCAGTTCTGCTTAATTCAGGGATTGACTTTGTAATTGTGGCAGGGGTAATCTTGTTTATTGCGGTAATGAATTTTTTGTTACAAATTTTCATTCTAATGTTAATTCTGTTGTCGCCTGTTTTTCTTGCTCGTTCGTTATTGCCAAACAATGAGCATGTGTTAATGAATGCAGGCAAGCTGATTTTTGGCTCCTTTGCGGGAAAAGTATTGTTAGGTCTTGGCTTTGGGTTTATTTTTATGACTTTAGGTTGGTTGGATTCAGCGTTTGGCGCTACAACCTTCTTAACAGTAATTGCTTCACTTTTTGTTAAAGTCATTTTAGCTGTTTTGATTTACAAGAATTGGCGTTGGTTTGTGTCTGTTATTCAACATCAGAAAGTGGATAAGGTACCGTTAAAACAAAAATTGCCTCATTTCAGAAAAGATGTGACAGCAAAAGAAGAAGGAACTTCGCCTCAATCCAGTCGACCACCAAAAGAAGTATTAGAACCAATAGGATATTCGGATGATAACGGTCAAAGTGACTACATGGATAATATAATTTTAGGGTCAACAATGGACGAGATTCAGCCAACGAGAACAGAAAAATTAGCACAAAAAGCAGGTTACTTTTCTGAACGTGGGTTAGGTGGAAGCTTAAAAGATGGTATGAGTCAATTGTATCAAGATTCAAAATTGGCGAATGGCGTTGATAAAGTGAAAGGATTTAATCCAAAAAAAAGTTTAAACGATCGTTTTTCTTCTATATCGAATGCGTATCGTGAGGGTCAATTTGAGGCTTTCGATAAACATGGCTTTGTGAATGATCCTGATGTGCCGATAGATTCATTGAGTATTGAAGAGCTGGACGGTATGACTCGTTTTGAAACCGAAGGAAGCGAAAAAAATCGTACGCAGTTATCGGAAGAAGAAGAGAGAAAGTATCGTCGCAATAGTTCATGGAGTGGTGCGACGGAAAGTTTTGAGGAACGATTGGCGAAACTTCGTGGGGAACCTTATGAGTACGACGTACATTTTGATGATTTTAAAACAGAACCAAAAGAATGGAAGCAAAGCTATTCATACAGTCCAGAAGAGCCGTTGACAAAAGAGCCGAAGGAAACACCAAGAGAAGCAAAAGAAGAGGAAAAAACTTCTGCTACTATTCGTTATTCAACAGAAGATAATTTGAGAAAAGATCGTGAGATTCAAGAAGAATTATCTCCTGAAAAAGAGAACGGGAAAACGACAGAAACCTTGTAAAATCAACGGAAAAACTGTTCATAGGCACGTGAAAATGGTATAATAAAAGAAAAAGAGAGGTGCATTATGAAAAAGTTTTTATCAGTTATTTTGTTAGGATTGTTAGTGGTATTCACAGCGTGTGGAAGTAGTGATAAAGCAGACAAGAATACACAAGCTGTGATTGATAAGGTTATTGAAGAAGATTCTGTATCGGTTGATTTTGATGGGAAAGAAACAAAGCATAATTATACAGAAAAAGATTTTAGTTTTTTGATTTATAAAGATAAAGATAAAGATACAAATAATTATTTAATTGACACGTGGGCTCCGTATGAAGAAAAAGTAGATAGTGTTGAGCATTTTTATGAATATACAGAGGATAAAGAGTTAAAAACGTTAGTGGCAGAATATGAGCTTAATGAAAAAAAAGCGAGTGGGAATTACGAGCTTGTTTATAAGTCAGGCAAATTTAAAGAGTAGGTTGGAAGAAACGCTGTAAACATGCAGTGTTTCTTTTTTTGAAAATATGGATAGAAAGAAAGCAGTGTCTAAATTAGGCATTGCTTTTTTTGTTTACGAGGAGGGGCATGTTTGAAGAAATATTTTATTAGTGTGGGTGTAATGCTAGCGTTGTTTTTTATACCAATTCTAATGATTCTTGGCTTTTTTACAGTAGATACAACTAATGATTATGGATTTGATCCTCAAAATGAACAGGAACGAGTTGCGCAGAAAGTAGCAAGCTATGTGACTTCTCGTGGCGGTACCTTGGAATTTGCGGCTGCTTGGATAGGTAATATGGAACATGAGAGCGGACTTATTCCTTCACGTATTCAAGGGGATAAATTGTATGATGAAGTACTCGCCATGAATCCGAGTGTTGGAGGCTATGCGATGGGTTTGGGACAATGGGATAGTGGGCGACGTGTGAACCTATTAAAGCTTGCGAAAACAACCGATAAAGACTGGAAAGCAGTAGAATTTCAAATGGACTTTGCTTGGAACCATGATGGAGCAGACAGTAATCTGTTGAAAAACATGTCAAAACATAAGGACGTTGAGAGTCTTTCAATTGATATTTTGAAATTGTGGGAACGTGCAGGAACAAAAGACGATCCTATAGAACAGATTAGACGTAAAACAAGCGCTATGAACTGGTATAAACGTTTAACGACTGGAAATGGTTCAGCAAATATTGGTGGCAGTAAGATTGATGTTCTTGAAGCTGTTTTAGGTCAAACAATAAACGGTGGTCAGTGTTATGGCTTGACGGCTTTATATGTTGAGAAAATGGGCGGTCCAGTTTTGATGGGTTCTGGGCATATGTATGCTAGCCAAATTGGCAGTGATTACGATTGGAAAAATTATCATTGGACAGTTATACAAAATCCAAAATATGAAGATTTAAAAGCTGGTGATGTAATTAATTTTGGTCAAGGCGGTGTAGCAATCAGTGAATTTGGTCATACAGGTATCGTGGCAAGTGTGGAAGGAAACGGAAAATACACAACCTATGAACAAAACGCAGAAAAAGGACAGACGGCGGAAAAATATTTACGTCAATGGCAGAAAGATTTTCCAATTACAACAAGTTTAGTTAGAAAGGACGTAAAATAATGAAAAAACTAATTTTTGGTGTAGGATTTATTTTGTTGATGTTGGGGGTATTTTTTTTACCAGTAGGAAAAGAGAAAGAACCTTCAAAACAAGTAAAAAGTGTTAATACAGAAGAAACTACTGACTTTGCGTTGTCAGAGAGTGATTCTAAGACTTTTTCAGAGGAACGAACAAGAGATACGGTTAGTGAAATAACTGAATCAAGCGTTAAAGAAATGCAAGTAAATCACAAGGAATTGTTGCAGTCGTTTGGGGAAGCTTATGCGAACTATAGTAGCATTAATGATCGCAACGAGAAATTAAAAAAATTAATGACTGCCGAATGTATCAAAAAGAATGGAATTGATGTAAAAACAGCGGTTCAATTATCTAGTGAGGGAAATGTGGAGAATTTTTACCAATCAGGAGATAATAAATATGCGGTGATTTTGACGTGTAAACAATCTGGTAGAACGATACGGGTGTTGTTGTTGGCAAGTGTGAAGGACGGAAAAATTTCAGAAATGACCTATAATACTATTAAACAAGAGTATTGAAATATTCGGTTTTTTAGAACAATGCTTGTGGGCGTTTTTTTTGCATTTTTATTTCTCCATTCTTTTGCTATTATATATAATACTTCCTAGAAAAAGAAAGTTTTTCTTACTCAAAATACAAAATTAAAAAAATTGATACCGCTAAGTTTATTGTGAATTAGATTAAAAGAACGTTTGTATTGGATAAAAAAAGTTGTTGAAATTTATTAATGTTTTCGATATACTTATATAACATATATATGTATATAGTTTTAAATTATTTCATGTAATTAAAACTGTGAATTATATTTGAAAGGAAGATTTTTAATGAAAAAAATAACAAATGTTATCTCAATAGGAGTGCTAGTATCTTCCATTATTCTACCAAGTTATGCTAGCGCTGTTACTGTAGATAGTCAACCACAATCTAGTATTTCTGATATAGATAACGATAATGTAATTAAAGATAGTAGTGATGTTTCTATTGAGGATACTAAAGATATTGATGGAAATTCCGATAAAGGAAATGATACAGCAGATAATCACGAAGAAATAGGAACAACAACTTCAAAGTCAATATTCAGCAAAGAAGAAACAGATAGTACGACGAATCAAATGGCGCCTGGGAAAGACAATTTAAACAGTAGTAGTGACGAAGAAAACAATTCTTCGAGTTCGATAGACACTCTTGATACAGTCGTTACACCAGAAGTATCTGTCAAGAATCTGAGTCCTTCCTCTGCTGATACCCCCCTAAAGCAAGGGGACTCTGTTGTTTATAAACTGACGTTAACAAATAGAGATACTAAAGGAAATGTAGTACCAGCAGGGACTAAGATAAAATTTACTATAACACCAGTAGCAGGAGTATCAGCAAGTAATTTTTTAACTTATTTAAGTTATTCAACTGAAAATATGAGGGATTTTACTGTAGAATCAACCACTAATGGAGCAATTTTGACGATTGAAAATGATTTTTATCCCGGTACACAAGAAGTAAATGTCAATTTTTTAGTTAAGAATCCAGGCTATAATTGGGATGGGCTAGATAATAAAACAGATCCAGCAGTAGCTTCTGGAAATATGGAAATTAGTTTGGTTGAAATAGATGAAACAACGACGATTATTAGTTCAGATCAAATTTATGTTAAACCTTCAAAATATTCTCCTCCAGTGAATCCTGGTACAGCAGGTTGGACAGCTTCTGGAACTGGGGGAGTACTTGGAGTAAACAACAGTAACTATCCTGATGATCAAGCTGCTGTTAGATCAGGTTCAGTCTATCTGCAAAATCCTTATAATCGTTCGGTCAATGGGTCCATGTTTTTTAGTTATCTTGGTAATTTTCAACCTGTTTTAAGTGCAAATCCTCATACAGGTGGTCTCTATTTTAAATCAGATCTTCCATTTGATACATCAGCGAATACTCTTTATTATAATGGTGTAAATATTTCAAATGCACCCGGAGTTGTCTGGAATGTTTCGGAGGATAAGTTAACTATAGAGGTAATTTTTTCTGATTATATGCAAGCCAATGGTATCGTTAATGGCAATTTTTTTGCTAGAGTGTATGTACCAGCCGCAGATATTAACTCAATAAATGTAGTTCAAACAGCTGTTCGCTCTTATGGGATCAATGGCATAGCAACACAGGGTGCTTGGAATTATACAACCATGTTTCAATCTGTCGCAAATGGGACATCCATTCCTTATTTTAGAGGAAATGACAAAACA
Source organism: Enterococcus sp. AZ104 (assembly GCF_050546705.1). Lineage (NCBI taxonomy): Bacteria > Bacillati > Bacillota > Bacilli > Lactobacillales > Enterococcaceae > Enterococcus > Enterococcus sp. AZ104. Next base: position 2,010,147 of record NZ_CP172952.1, on the reverse strand, counting down.
ATCTATACTACAGATAATTATGATCCACTTCAAGATATTTATGCTTACAGCGCACAAACAAATATTACCAATGCGATAAAAATTACAAATTATGATGGTTATCCCACAGATGGTAAGCAACCAACCGCAGGGATTTATACTATTCATTACAGTGTTACCAATACTTCAGGAGAAACTAGCGAATTTACTAGAAAAATAACTGTATTAGAAAACAAACAGTCCATCAGCGGCTCAGACTTTAGCATGTATGTAGGAGATAAAACACCAACTGTATCAGACTTTAAAGCTACTGCAACAGATAAAGACGGCAAAGAGCTTGAAGTGACAGCAGACTTCTCAAAAGTAGACTTCTCAAAAGCGGGAACCTATGAAGTTACACTACAAACAACAGATGGTCAAACCAAAACAGTTAAATTAGTAATCAAAGAAAACAAACAGTCTATCAGCGGTTCAGACTTTAGCATGTATGTAGGAGATAAAACACCAACTGTATCAGACTTTAAAGCTACTGCAACAGATAAAGACGGCAAAGAGCTTGAAGTGACAGCAGACTTCTCAAAAGTAGACTTCTCAAAAGCGGGAACCTATGAAGTTACACTACAAACAACAGATGGTCAAACCAAAACAGTTAAATTAGTAATCAAAGAAAACAAACAGTCTATCAATGGCTCAGACTTTAGCATGTATGTAGGAGATAAAACACCAACTGTATCAGACTTCAAAGCTACTGCAACAGATAAAGACGGCAAAGAGCTTGAAGTGACAGCAGACTTCTCAAAAGTAGACTTCTCAAAAGCGGGAACCTATGAAGTTACACTACAAACAACAGATGGTCAAACCAAAACAGTTAAATTAGTAATCAAAGAAAACAAACAATCCATCAGTGGCTCAGACTTTAGCATGTATGTAGGAGATAAAACACCAACTGTATCAGACTTCAAAGCTACTGCAACAGATAAAGACGGCAAAGAGCTTGAAGTGACAGCAGACTTCTCAAAAGTAGACTTCTCAAAAGCAGGAACCTATGAAGTTACATTACAAACAACAGATGGTCAAACCAAAACAGTTAAATTAGTAATCAAAGAAAACAAACAGTCTATCAATGGCTCAGACTTTAGCATGTATGTAGGAGATAAAACACCAACTGTATCAGACTTTAAAGCTACTGCAACAGATAAAGATGGCAAAGAGCTTGAAGTAACAGCAGACTTCTCAAAAGTAGACTTCTCAAAAGCAGGAACCTATGAAGTTACATTACAAACAACAGATGGTCAAACCAAAACAGTTAAATTAGTAATCAAAGAAAACAAACAGTCTATCAATGGCTCAGACTTTAGCATGTATGTAGGAGATAAAACACCAACTGTATCAGACTTTAAAGCTACTGCAACAGATAAAGATGGCAAAGAGCTTGAAGTAACAGCAGACTTCTCAAAAGTAGACTTCTCAAAAGCAGGAACCTATGAAGTTACATTACAAACAACAGATGGTCAAACCAAAACAGTTAAATTAGTAATCAAAGAAAACAAACAATCCATCAGTGGCTCAGACTTTAGCATGTATGTAGGAGATAAAACACCAACTGTATCAGACTTCAAAGCTACTGCAACAGATAAAGACGGCAAAGAGCTTGAAGTGACAGCAGACTTCTCAAAAGTAGACTTCTCAAAAGCAGGAACCTATGAAGTTACATTACAAACAACAGATGGTCAAACCAAAACAGTTAAATTAGTAATCAAAGAAAACAAACAGTCTATCAATGGCTCAGACTTTAGCATGTATGTAGGAGATAAAACACCAACTGTATCAGACTTCAAAGCTACTGCAACAGATAAAGATGGCAAAGAGCTTGAAGTAACAGCAGACTTCTCAAAAGTAGATTTCTCAAAAGCAGGAACCTATGAAGTTACATTACAAACAACAGATGGTCAAACCAAAACAGTTAAATTAGTAATCAAAGAAAACAAACAGTCTATCAATGGCTCAGACTTTAGCATGTATGTAGGAGATAAAACACCAACTGTATCAGACTTCAAAGCTACTGCAACAGATAAAGATGGCAAAGAGCTTGAAGTAACAGCAGACTTCTCAAAAGTAGACTTCTCAAAAGCAGGAACCTATGAAGTTACATTACAAACAACAGATGGTCAAACCAAAACAGTTAAATTAGTAATTAAAGAGAAAAACAAAGTTATTAACCAAAACATTGATAAAAATAATCATTCGTCTCGTCAAAGTAAACAAACAAATAATTTTAAAGCAAATTTACCAAGTACGGGAGAACAAAAATCAAATCTATTTTATGTTATAGGAACAATATTAATATTTTTAGCTCTTGCTATATTTGGTAGATTAAAAAAATATAGAAGACACAATTGATTAAATGGCTATATGTTTATACAAATAGATAAAAAACAATAGACAGTTATTTTATAGTGATAAGTTAGAAAGAACCAACGAGGTTATATCTTGTTGGTTCTTTTATTTAGCTATATTAGTATGCTTGAAATTATAAGAGGCTAACAGAGTTAGACAGCAAAATTTTTTGAAATGATGAGTTTTCTTAATACAAAAACAAACTACGTACGCGTGAGTAGTACATTTCGATATAGAGTCGCTTTTTAATTGTATTAAAGTTTTTGCAAATAATCCTAGCAAAAAAAGACACCCATCGTGAAGACTTTAAAGAAATAATGAATTTAATTAAGTTAAAGAAGTAACGCTTGAATTTTTGAATTTAATTGCTTTAATAGACATAAGGAACGATAATTTAAGTCTATTACTTAATAATTTAATTATCGAGCTGTATAAGTGCCAAGCTGAAGAAAAGAACGTCAATATATTTGTAAAACGCAGCAACAGATAATTGATAATTAAGCTAGCAAAACAAAAGTTAGACATACAGGTAGTTAACAAAAATATAGTGAGAACGATTCACTCCTTTAGTTAGTCTTTAAACTATTTCTCTTGAAGGTGAATCAGATAAAAAAGTTGAAGGACAAATAGGGATAAACAGACGAACTTTTAAATAGTACGGTCAGAGTTACGGAATTACTGCAGAAAAAAGAGAGAAGGAAAAAATAATATGAACAACGTGGAAAAACAAAAAGCATTGAGAATTAAGAAGAATCTTGATTTTCTTTGGGAATGCACAAGAGAAATGAACGCATACTTTCAAATTATACAAAACATTATTAAAAACAAATCTTTAAATACTGATTTAATATCTATTTCACCTACATTTTATCACTATACGTATAATGCACTGATTTTGGCAACTTTTTCAGAAGTGTCGAGAATATACGATAGAAAAAGCAATACAAACTTTTTTAAGTTTATAGAAAATTGTAAAGAAAACAGAGAATTATTGCTAAAAATGAATGAAGAGAACTTGAAAGAAGTGGGCGGTTCCTTTGATTTTGACATTACAGTGACTTCAGAATATATAGATGAAAATTTGGACTGTATAGATCAAAGGTTATGGGAATTCGAAATAACATTTAAACACTTAAAAAAACAAAGAGATAGAATATATGCTCATAATGAATCTAAGAGTTTTGAAACTATAAAAACAATAATAGAAAAAAATTCAAATATTTTAAGTGATATGAAAGCGCTGATTACATTTACTACGGAAACGCTAGAATGGTTATATACTGTAATAGCACAAAAACATTGTAGTAGATTACCAATAAATATTGATGATTTAGATAATACATTAATTGTATTAAAGTCTATATTTACAAGTAGATAGAAATTTTATATCAATAAAAAATAATTGCTTGATAACGTATTAGAATAGCTAGTTAATTATTATATTTTTTAAAAATATAATTAAACTATTTTTGTTACTTATAACTAAAAGATGATGAAAGAGATATACTTACTAAATTTTCTAGTTCTTATAAAAAAAGGGTAAAAATTATGAAATTAGAAAAAAGCTGAAGTAACAGTAAAGAAATAAAGGCAGAAAATCTATTATTGGCACAAAATAAAGAACGATTAACTTTTGTGCCAATACAAAAGTTAACTCAATGAAGAAATAGGAAGGATAGTTCCAGCTTGGAGAGTATAGATATACTATTGAATTGTCAGATGAATAAGGGTATCAATAGAGATTTTCCGAAGTGTTTCAAATTTATAAAACTAAAGCAGAAACATTCTCAGTACAATAGTTTTGTTTTTTACATGCTTGTATTGTTTTATTGAATAATCAATTTTGAAGGTTTGATTAGTAGTTTATTATTAAATTAACAAGTATAATATTGATAAATAATTTTATTTTGATGCTTTGAAAGAAGGATATTACTATTTATTTTAAAAGGAAAGATAGAAATAAAAAAAAGTATATAAACTCTTCTTTAAGAAAAGAATATAATTTATGGGGAATGCAAATAGACAAAAAAAATTGTAATGAATTTCCTTTTTATATTGAATGTAGTTGTGGGGAATTAGCGCAATTAGTGCCATATAGAAACAAAGAGTATGTATGCTTAAATTGTGGAAGTTACTTTAAACGAGTGGTAGGTGGTTATATCAAAATAAAGAATTTGTCACATTTCTGAATGAGCAATTTAATTTATTTTAAAAGAAGTGAAAAGAGGCTATAATGATACAGTAATATTTTAAAATTTTTATTTCAAGTGTAACGGGGATTGTCAAGTAAAGTGTGTAAGTAGGAAATAAACTTTTTCCGATTTACAAATAGACACTATACTTTTCAATTCTTTTTGAATAGGCATTATTCGTCATCAGCTGGCTCATTTACGCTCAAGTTTAGACACTCGAAGATACAAAAGCTTTAACAGGGAATTTTCATTAGGGAAAGTCCCTTTTTTAGTGACTTTCCGAAAGCTGGAATGGATAATCTCAATCACATTTGTTGTATACATGATTTTCTTAATTGATGAGCTAAAGTCAAAAAGCTGTTCAACTGTGGGGGATCCTAAATAAGTCGAACCTATTGTTACTACAGAGGTAAATGCAATAAAAAAATTTTCAGAACGGATGAGTTAGCTGGTTATATGGATAAATCACTTTCAGTACAAACATTTGCTGATAATGTTAATCTTTATGTAGTTTATTTGAAACAAGATGATCAAGAGGACTTATGGGTTGGAGGTCCTTTAGTTGTTCATAGAAGATGTATAGATCCCATGTTCAGCATATACAATCAATTATCTTATTCTAATACAATGATATCTCAAACTAGAGAACCAAAGGGAGAATCAGAATTTATTTACTCAAAGTCTTGCTGGATAAATATAACAGGAAAAGAGAATGGTAAAAAAGATCATCATGTGAAAGAACAAGCTTTAAGGGCTATTGAAATATTAGATAAGGCTTTTGAAAAAGCTGAAGGCTGTCCAGATATATATATAATTTCTCCTTTTACAACGGTAGTTAATGGGTTTATAAATCTTTTTTAAAGGAATCTAAATACAAAGAAGAGGAAATCATGCAAGAATGGATTAATAAAAATTGTGGGACGGTTCATAAATTTCAAGGAAAAGAAGCAGAAGAAGTTATTTTTCTATTAGGATGCGACTCGAATGCAAAAGGCGCTGTGAGATGGGTTAATTACAATATTGTTAACGTTGCAACTACATGAGCAAAATATCGATTGTACACAATAGGTGATCGACAATTATGGAGAGTGAATCCCTTCGTTTCAGTTATGCAAGAATACTTGAAAAATTTTGAAGAGAGTTCAAACGATTTTAGTTAAGAAAGAACAGTTGTTTCAATATCAACTTTTAATATTAACTCAGGTTATGTTATAATTTGGTTCAAGGTTTATCAGGAAATTTTAAATAACATGATCTGGGACTTAATTTGTTATTTTTATGTGGCTAAAATTTGACTAAAATACTTTGAATTATGTGGAAATGCTAGACTATTTGTAAAAATAATGTTGATATAAAAGCATTTGTGCAGAAAATATATTTTATAATTTACTCGTAACGCGTAGGTCACAGGTTCGATCCCTGCAGCTGGCATCTAAAAAAACAGACAGGCACTACCATCTGGTAGTGCCTGTCTGTTTTTTTAGATAAAATATTGGATTAGTGCAAATGAAGCAATGCCTACCAGTACAATAAGCAATAAGTTTTTAGTAAGTATTGCGGCTAAAATGGTAGGAAATGAAGCGAATAAATAAGGAAGATTGAGGCTTGGTAAATGTCCTATTCTTTGTTCAAATAAGCTACTAAACCATAAGGCGGACATAATCACAATGGGAACAAAACTTAGATATTCTAATAATTTCTGTGGCAGACTGATTTTTTTTAAAAGTAAAAATGGCAGTATTCTTGAAAGCCAGGTTGCAACGGTACAGCCTAAAATTGTTAAAAAGAGATACTCAGAAGAAGGCATTTTTTATCATCACTCCTATTCCACAACCGATTAACGTGACAACTAAGACAATTAAATTACTGGGAATAAAAATTAGACCAATAGACATCAACCCAAAAGTAATCAGGACCATGATGAGTTGTAAAGCGATTTTCATGGAACGATCACTAATTATCTGCAGATAGAGTAAACCAATGAACATAGCCACGACCGCAAACTCAAGACCTAATGCTTGAGGGTTTGCAATAAAGCGTCCTAGATAGGCACCGATGATCGTCGAAAAAACCCAAGTCGCATAGGAAATCAAATTGGCAGCATTAAACCACTCAAAACTTAAACGTCCTTTGGTGTGGTTTAATTTATTCATTCCTAGTGCAAAACTTTCATCCGTCAGTAAGGTTCCCAACCAGAGATTTTTACCGAGAGATTCGGCTTTAAAGTAAGGCGCAATGGTCATTCCCATAAGAATCATACGCGCATTTACTAAGAAAGTCGCTAACACAATAGATAAGATAGGGCTGCCGCCAGTCAACATACTAACTGTTACAAACTGAGCAGATCCTGCAAAAATAAAAAACGACATCGCACTAACAATAAGAGGGGAAAAACCTGCTGCTTGTCCTACGATACCAAAAGCAATGCCAATACCAATATAGCCAAAAACCGTTGGCAAGGCTTCACGTATGCCAGTGCGTGCATCTAATTGGTGGTTCATTCTCTTTTTTTCCTTCTTTCTGTATAAAATTTAAACACGTGTGTATGAAAATCTAGACCTTCGATAATGAGACACAACGAGCGAATGAGCGTTTTCATTATTAACCACTCCTTTTGAACAACTAAGATATATATTGTATAATACAATAAAGAATACTTTTGTTCAATATATTAAACTTTTGGATGATAAAAAGAAACAGAAGGAGCAACTATTTTGGAGATTAATACAATTATTGGCAATAATTTAAAAAAAATTAGACAAGAAAAAAAACTTACGTTAGATGAACTAGCTGGGATAACCGGAGTGAGTAAAGGGATGCTTTCGCAGATTGAAAAAGGAACCACCAATCCTACCATAAATACAATTTGGAAAATAAGTAATGGACTCAATGTTCCGTATACGTATTTATTAGAAGATGACTATGTTAAAGAAAATCCCGTGGTAAAAAAAACTGAGACGGTAACACAACATTCTGAAGATCACTCCTATCGAGTCTTTAATTACTACTCAGACAACCAGGAAAGAAACTTTGAACTCTTTCAGTTTGAATTAGATCCAGGGAAAAAGTATCAAGCTGTTGGGCATTCAAAACGTTCGACAGAATATGTCATGGTTATTCAAGGAGCATTAGCTCTTGAAGTGGGCGGTCAGAGATACCTTCTTCCAAAAGACGCCGCTATGTATTTTGATGCTAATCAAGTACACACGTATATAAATGACGGAACAGAGAAAGTCCAAGCAGTCGTCATTAACTATTATACGTAACAGTGGAAAATAGACATTAGGAAATTGCTACATCTGTTATTTTATGGACAAAAAAAGTAAACAATGCTACCCTAAAAATAATAGAAAATGAAAGATAAAAGAAGAGGTCAAAATGAATAAAAAAATTGAAAGTCTTGGTAATACAGCATTAAGTTTACTAAGTAATACGATTATTGTTGTGCCTTATTTACTTTACATTCAATTGAGTGATGGACACAACCTTCTAACAATTTTACCATTTGTCTTATTTTATACATTGCGTATGACAGGCATTTTTCTGGTTCGAGGAATTAATTTGTCTTTAACTAGTCTAGGTCTACTAAAGATTTCTCTATTGTTAGGCTTGGCAGGCTCCTTAATTGGGATCGCCGGCGCTTATTCTTTCCCGCTTTATAGTATTTCAGGAATGTTGTTAGGACTTAGTGGGGCATTGTTGCCACCAAGTAATCAATCAATTCGCTTTTTCTTAAAAGAAGAAGGTCAAAAAATAAGTCATAGCAATCTTTTAACGACAGTCTTATTGACCGCTGTTTTATTTGGCGCTTTATTTTTTAAAGCGACTGAGATTGGACTGGCGTTATTGGTGTACGCGCTCTATTTTCTGGTTGCTTTAGTAGCAATCAAGAGCTATCCTGTTTCATTAAACGAGCTAGAAGAAGAATCAGCAGAAGTTTCACGAAAAGAATTAATTCTGTTTGTTATCTTTTTTGTGTTATTACTTTTATTAAGAAGTGGTCGCTTATTAACGAATGCGGTGGAATTTGATTACGCGATTGTTGGCGCCTGCTGTTTCTTTGTGGTGGCTGTCCTTTTCGTTAGTCATTATGGCAAACGCGGTGCGTATAAAGTATCATTAGAAATGAATCTTGCGACCTTGATTAACGGGATTGTCGGGAACTATTTATTTTTATTTGGTTCCATTTATGTTGCAGGGGTTTACGGCAGAGCTCATATGGGCATCTATCTCTATTTACCTTATGTTTTAGGGATGATTTTTGCAATGATTGTAGCTAGTAAAACGAAACAATGGTCAAACAACATACCAATGATTGGTCTGGCGGGAAGTTTGGGAATATTACTTCTTACCTCGTGGACTATTTTAGGCCTGTTTCTCTTGAGTTTTTTCAAAAGCACATTGAATAGCTTTTTAGCTAGGCGATATTATCAAGAGACAGATTTGCCAAAAGATAGCCGCATCCTTATCAAATATACAACACAAACAAAAGGGAGTTTATTCCATCAATTTATTTTGATGGCGCTTATGTTAGTCACTGTAGTAGGCAAAGGTGGCACGACACAATTTTTATTAGAATTGACTGGCGGCAAAGGCATTTCAATGCAAACAAGTCAATTTTTAACTTTCATTAAAAATAGTAACTCGCTCTTAGTGTTATTGTTTATTGCAGTTTATTTCGTGGTCGTTTTTCGTCAAAAGAAACGATAATTTACAAATATTAATAAAAAAATACTTGGAAAAACAGTGATTGTAGCTGATTTTCCAAGTGTTTTTTTATGAAAAGATGTTTTTTTTTTTCGAAGATTCAAAAAAAATTAATCAATTGTTTCATTTTTAACAAGCTATTATTAGGTTATATGAATTTTATTGAAAGGGGATTAGTATGAAGAAAAAAACTTTTTCTTTTGTGATGTTGAGTATACTTCTCGCACAAAATTTCGGGTTTGCCGCAAATGCCTATGCTGTAACAACGACAGAAGCACAAACAGAGACCACTGATACAGCAAAAAAAGAGGCAGAGTTATCGAACTCAACACCATCTTTACCTTTAGCAACAACGACTACTTCAGAAATGAATCAACCAACTGCAACAACTGAATCGCAAACCACAGAGGCGAGCACAACAGCTTCCAGTGATGCTGCTACACCATCTGAACAACAAACAACGGAGGACAAGGACACCTCACTTAATGAAAAAGCCCTACCAGATGTTCAAGCGCCAATTACAGATGAACTACTTGACAGTATGAGTCTTGCGCCGATTGGTGGAACAGAATACAGCCAAACAGAGGTTCACCGCGAATTAAATACAACACCGGTAACCGCTACGTTCCAATTTGCTGTTGGAAACACAGGTTATGCACCTGGATCAGTTTATACAGTTCAATTACCAGAACATTTAGGTTATTCAACTGTTAGCGGAGATGTGACGGGCATTGGCGCAACTTGGGCAGTCGATGCGGCAACCAAAACATTAAGTATTACGTTTAATCAACGAGTTTCAGATACTTCCTTTAAAGTAGAATTAAAAAGTTATCTAACAACAGAGGCGGAACCATTAATCAAAATTGAAACTCCAGGAAAAAATAAAAAAACCTACTCGTTTGATTTATATGAACAAGTGGAACCAATTCAATATAACGAACGAACCAGAACGACGGGGTTAGATGGCGAAATTTTTTATAATTTAGACCGGACGTTAACTGGCAATCAAACATTAGAATTATTGACAACAGAGACGCCAGGCGCTGTCTTTGGAAAACAAGATAACTTGGAACCTCAAGTTTTCAGTTACGATGTCGATATTAATGGTCAAATTTTACCAGAAACGCAAACCTTGTTAACACCTGGCAAAGATTATACATTAAGCGATAATTCACTCGGGCGGATTGCTGTAACTGTTCCAAACATGAATCAACAAAAAGCCTATTCCTTATCGATTAATCGGACAATTTATTTAGAGAGTGCTTCGGACTATAACTACTTATATTCGCAGCAGTATCCAACAACAAAAATTGGGTCAATTTCTTTGAAAAGTACGACAGGAACTAAACAAACAACCGATTTTACTGCGAAGACGAGTCAAACAAGTAAAGTAATTGCTGATCGTGAAATGCGTAGTATGTCCTATATCAGTTTTCAAAGCAAAGGGAAATATTATGTAACAATTTATGACACGTTAACAGAAACAAAAGTGGGTCAACAAATCGTATTAGAAAGTACAAATGGTCAAGAAATTAAGAATCCTAAATTTACGGCGTATGGTCCTTTATATGAAAATGTAAAATTGGAAGACTATTTTGATATTAAAACTGAAGGTGGCAAGCTCATCTTAACGGCCACAAAAGATAGCTATTTAAGAATAAATATTTCTGATTTAACAATGGATTTTGACAAGAAGGACATTAATCTATCATTAAGTACACCTGTAATTGGTCCCAATAAAGCCATTCAATTAGTATCCGATCAATATATTGAACCAATTAGTGTTGTTAATCCTTTGAATGCTGAAACTGCTTGGGGTAATTATGATCAAAATGGTGCCTATTCATCAAGAACAACTGTCTCAGTTATGGGAAGCAAAGAGACACCGATTCAAAATTTAGAAATTAAAGTAAAGCATCCTAATTATCTTTCATTACGAGCTACAAAAGAAATTTATTTTTATTACAAGTTAGGAACGGATTATACAGTAACGCCAACGTCAGATGGTTCAGTTATTAAGTTCACTACGCCAATAACCAACGAAATCCAAATTCCAATTGGTTTTAATTATGTGCCCGATAGTTTGCCAAAAGATAAAAGTATCCCAGTCGATACGATACCGATAACAATGAGTGCTGAAGGTTTAACTCCAGTTGATACGACAGTAACTACTAATAGCAAGCGTGGTTCTGAACGAACACTTCAAAGTAGTAAAAATCAATTCCTTGTCAATGCACGAAATGATTCTTTTGACTCACTAAGCGTCCGTACAAAAATTCCAGCTGGCGCCGATGTTCTTTTTGACATTTATGATGTTTCAAACGATCAGGTAGATTCAATTTATCCACAATACTGGGATCGTGGCTATTATTTTGATAAACCAATGTCACCAGACAGTCCTGGATACCCAACGATTACTTTTGACGAAAATACCAATAGTTACACGTTTGATTTTGGAAAAACCAACAAACGTTACATTATTGAGTATAAAAACGCCAATGGCTGGATCGACGTGCCAACTCTTTATATAACAGGGACAGCTAAAGAACCACAATCGAATAATAATGAAGGGTCTGCTTCGGTTTCTGTTCAAAATGAAGCGTTAGACATTTTGAGTGCAACACAAGCGGCGAATCCAATATTAAAAAATGTAACAAAAACGACAGTAACAACAAAAAATATTGATAATAAAACACATCGTGTGAAAAATCCAACGATTGAATTAACACCAAAAGGCACAACCAATGCTCAAATCGATTTGAATTCTATTACCGTGAAAGGCGTGCCAGAAGATGCTTATTCATTAGAGAAGACTACAAACGGTGCGAAAATTATTTTTAAAGACTATACATTGACAGAAAACATTACGATTGAATACAATACTGTCTCTGCAAACGCTGGCCAAATCTATACAGAAACAACAATCGACTCTGAAACATTGAACCAGATGTCTGCTAGCAAGAAAAAAGTCACCACTGCGCCAATCACATTGAAATTCTCAGAAGGTGATGCGGAAGGCATTGTTTATTTAGCAACTGCCACATTCTACACGCATAACGTAGAGGATGAAAACCAAGCAATTGCGAAGGTTTCTTTTGAACTAATTGATAATGTCACGCATACAGCAACCGAATTTACAACAGATGAAAAAGGTCAATACTCCTTTGATGCCATCATGACAGGTGATTATACTTTGCGAGTAACGAATGTACCGCAGGAATATTCCGTGGATGAAGAGTATTTGACAGGAAAAGCCATTAAGCTGGTCAAAGGAGACAATCAACTAAAAATTCCATTAACTAAAACAATTGATCACAGTCGCTTACAAGTCAAAGATACAACGATTTATGTCGGCGATTCATGGAAACCTGAAGATAATTTCGTTTCAGCAACAGATAAAACAGGTCAAGACGTTCCTTTTGAAAAAATTGATGTTCAGGGAACAGTGAATGTTGATAAAATAGGCGATTATGAAATTGTCTATAAAAATGGCACAAAAGAAGCGAAAGCAATCGTTCATGTCCGTGATGATAGTCGTTTACAAGTCAAGGATACAACGATTTATGTCGGCGATTCATGGAAACCAGAAGAGAACTTTGTTTCAGCAACAGATAAAACAGGTCAAGATGTCCCATTTGAAAAAATCACTGTTTCAGGTCAAGTTGATACTAGCAAAGCAGGCGTTTATCCAATCGTATACAGTTACGAAGGTAAAGAAGAAACAGCCCATGTGACCGTTAAACCCGACCAATCTAAGTTAGAGGTCAAAGATACAACGATTTATGTCGGCGATAAATGGAAACCAGAAGATAATTTCGTTTCAGCGACAGATCGTGACGGTCATGCTATATCCTTTGATAAGGTTCAAGTAAAAGGGGAAGTTGATACAAAGAAAACAGGAGAGTACCAGATTTCCTATACCACTGAGCCAGTTAATGAAACCAAACCAGCTGTGCAGTCACGACTTTTCTCAATGTTTTCAAACGAAACACCTCGTCAATTGACGACAGTAGCAACTGTTCATGTGATTGATCGTAATCCTACACCACTACCAGATAAAAATGAGAACAACCAGACTAGTTCCTCAACGAATCAAACCACGATAAAACGTAGTCAGTATGTCACACATATTGTGAAACCTGACAAGCAGGGCCGTTATCCAAAAACGGGAGAACAAACTAATGGTCTATATCGTGTGCTAGGACTTGTTGTGTTACTTATTGTGATTATTAGTGGTATAGTCATCAAGAAGAAACGAAAATAATTAAATGAGCGTGGGGCAAAAGTTTAAAGTAACTTTTGTTCCACGCTTAAAAGATGAATAAGTGCATGAATGAGGGTAGCTGTTTCCTTGGAAAATAGGAAGTTTTACAAGTGACTTTTATTTTAAGAACACCTATTAGCAGGTTTTTCTGTTAAGATAGTTATTTTTATGAAATAGTTTGGAGGAATAATAAACGAGATGAACCAGCGAACTATTTATTATGGTAGTATCGGCACAGCCTTATTTCTTTCTTCAGGAATGTTGATTGCTTCAGTGAATAGCTATGCAAACGAAGCGACAACACCAGGCAAATACACCGTGACTTATGAAGTGGATGGCAAAATTGAAACAGCAACCATTACGGTCAAAGAAAATCAAACGGAACTTAAATTAAAAGACACGTTTTTAGGAGTTAATCAAGCATGGTCACCCTTAGACAATGTCGTTTTTCTAAAAGATAAAGAGGGTCGCCCTTTAAATTTAGAAAATGTAATTATAGAAAATAATGTAAATACTCAAAAAGTAGGCCTTTATTTTGTAACCTTCCGTTACGAGTCATACCTTTCTATTGCAAAGGTGTATGTCAACCCTACTAATTTTGCTGCAGAGGGGAATATGCTTGCAGAGCTTCCTTATAGTCAAGCAATGATTGGCCCAGAAAGACCAATTATTGCCTCGAGACAGGACAAGGAGCAACAAACAAAACAGGAGAAAAAGAAAAATAAAATTGAACAGGAACGAGTAAATAAAAAGGTGCTGTTAAATGATGAGTTGTTGAAAAAAATAGATACGATAGCCCCAGTGGAAATTACTGGAGGAGCGGCAAGTGGGTCCTCTCAATTTGGCACCACTTTAAGCTTCCTGTCAGGCTCACTTTTGTATGGAACAAGGAGAGTTTAAATGGAATTCTTGTTATTAGATAATCGGGAAAATTTAAAATTAGCGATTATTAGAAAGTTAGAGCAACAATATTCATTTTCTGAACGAAAAGATCGTTTATGTAAGCAATTAGCTATTTCTCCTTATTTGCTAGAACGGAACATAACAGAAATCAATGCAGATTTGCAACGCTTTGGTCTGATTAATGAGATGGAAATCAGTGAAAAAAATAATGAAATTTTGTTATCTCAAAGCCTTCGTATTTCTTCAAGTATTATTGAAGAATATTATTTAAAAGACTCGTTAGAATTTAATCTATTAAAAACGATTTTCTTTCATCAGTTTACCTCAATCAAAAAATATGGTGAAAAGCACGGGATGAGTCGAACGGTTGTATACAAAATTGTTGACCATATCCGGAAAGAATTAGGTCAATACGGTATTAAGTTATCCAAAAATTTACAACTTAGCGGCAATGAAATGGCGATTAGACAATATTTTACTATGCTCTATTACCGAATTTACAAAGATTCTGAAGAATTATATAATCAAACAGATCTTCGCGCAGTGAACCAATTATTGGCTCAATTGAAAGGCTCTTATGAAAATATCACTAATTTTCATTTATTTAAACATTATGTATTGGTGGCGTTAGAACGAACGCAAAGAAAAGCTAATTATTTTTTATCCCAAGAAGAAAATCCATTCGCTTTTGATGAAGAAAGTTCGATTTATCAAGAAATTCAAAGTTGGATCAACGAAGTGATGAAGGCGACTCATGCAGAGAAAAACGCAGAAATTCAAGGAATTATCGGCAATTTATCGGTCTATCAAAGTGAACTCATTTCGGAACATTTGCTGAGTTCTCACAATGAGGCAATTACGGCTACGAAAACATTATTCTTTTCTTATATGCCGTTTACAATTTCGGACGAAGAATTTTATCAAGAAATTGTTCCGATTATTTATCAACATCGTTTTATTACGCCGTTCATCGATATCACCTTACGAATTATGGATTTAGAATTTTTTCAGGAACGCTACCCAATTGTTTTTAATAGCTGTCGTCAGTTTTTATTTGCGTTGGATTGCTCGGCGTTTGAGTTTAGTAAGCTTTCTTTATTTTTTGATTTGCTATTAGTGTTATCCCGTCTTTATGACCAAAGGAATGAAAAAAGCACGATCAATCTTTATGTGAATTTTACGCAAGGAGAAAAATATACTCAGTTTATCAAAGAACAAATCAAAATATTCGAATCTTTCAGCATTCACTTTCATTCAGCGATTCGACCAGATACTGATTTAGTAGTTTCGGATTATTTACCAAAAACGTTATTTTCAGTAAAATGTTTAATTTGGTTAGCGCCCCCGCGAGCCAGTGACTGGCAAAATTTTGGCAACGAAATTGTCCGAATTAATAAAGAGCTACAACAAACGAAACAAAGAAAAAGCGAATAAAAACAGTCGCAACGTGTTTTAGTTGCGACTGTTTTTTGTTACTGAATGATTATAGTAAACTTTCTCATTATCACTGATGTGAAAAATTTTAAATAAAAGCCAAATAGGATTGAAGAAAAAGAAAAAATTGCTAGTGAAGGACCAATTCTCTAAAGTTTTTCTCAAATATAGTAGAATTCCTTTCTTTTCTTCTGTGAGAAAGATATAATAAAAAACGTATGAACAAAGGAAAAGGGATGACGAATGAATAGAAAAGAGAAAACAAATTTAGATAGTCGAATTGATTACGGCGTGATATTACCAGTTTTTCTTTTATCACTAATTGGTATGCTATCGCTTTACGTAGCGCTTTACAATGATCCAAGCAAACCTAAAATTGGTAGCTTGTTAATGAAACAAGGACTGTGGTATTTAGTCGGAGGATTAAGTATTGTCATTATTATGCATTTTAGCTCAAAATTACTCTGGCGGTTAACGCCCGTTTTTTATGCACTTGGATTAGTATTAATGGGATTACTACTGAAATTCTATGACCCCGTGCTAGCAGAGCAAACAGGTTCTAAAAACTGGATTCGCTTTGGTGGCACCACATTCCAACCATCGGAATTGATGAAGATTGCGTTTATTTTGATGTTGGCCTATATAGTGACCATGCATAATGTTAAATATGTGGACCGAACACTCAAAAGCGACTTTTGGCTAATCGCTAAAATGCTATTAGTGGCGATTCCGGTAATTGTTTTAGTACTTTTACAAAAAGACTTTGGGACGATGTTAGTTTTCTTAGCCATTTTTGGGGGAGTTTTCTTAATGTCTGGCATTACTTGGAAAATTATTGTGCCCGCCTTTATCATAGCTGCTCTAGTCGGAGCTGGAACCATCTACTTGGTAACAACAGAAACAGGAAGAGACTTATTGTCTAAAATTGGCATTAAAGCTTATCAATTTGATCGGATTGATTTATGGCTAAATCCTTTCCATACAGATCCAGATCGCTCATTCCAACCAGCGCTAGCATTAACAGCAATTGGTTCTGGAGGCCTTTTTGGAAAAGGCTTTAACGTGAGTGATGTATATGTCCCTGTTCGTGAGTCAGATATGATTTTTACAGTTGTTGGTGAAAACTTTGGCTTTATTGGTGGCTGTTTCATTATTTTGTTGTATTTTATTTTAATCTACCGCATGATTCGCGTTTGTTTTGATACAAATAATGAATTCTATGCCTACATTGCCACAGGAATTATCATGATGATTTTGTTCCATGTTTTTGAAAACATTGGAGCGAATATTGGTTTACTACCATTAACTGGGATTCCATTACCGTTTATTAGTCAAGGTGGTTCTTCCATTTTAGGTAACATGATTGGGGTGGGCTTAATTATGTCCATGCGTTACCAACAAGAAACGGTTCGTACCAGAAGTGGTCGTTAAAGAAAGAAGAAAGAAGGGGTAGAAATGTACACACTTTATGAATATCCGAAATGCTCAACTTGTAAAAAAGCGAAAGCGTGGTTAGATCAACAAGGCGTTAAATACCAAGCAATTGATATTAAAGCAACACCGCCTAGTAGTGAACAACTAGCAAAATGGATGAAAGAAACCGGCTTGCCTGTTCGTCGTTTTTTTAATACAAGTGGGGTTTTATATAGAGAACAAGGCTTAAAAGATCTTGTTGACAGTTTTTCTATTGAAGAAGCAAGTCAGCGTTTAGCTGCGGATGGCATGTTGATTAAGCGTCCAATTCTCTTAAAAGACAATACATTTCTAACGAATGGTTTTAAAGAAGCAGATTACGAAGGAGTGCTTGGAAAATGAGTGAAATGAAACAAATCGATCAATTATGGATCTTACCAACAGAAGCAGGTTATAAAATTGGTTTAACTGCCGAAGCCCAAGAGGATTTAGGGAAGATTACTTTTGCGACATTTCCCAAAGTCGGACAAACATTAGCTAAAGGTGACTCTTTAATTGAATTAGAAGCAGAAAAAGCAGTCAGTGAATTCAGTAGTCCATTATCTGGTAAGGTAGTTGCGATTAATGAAGCGGCTGATCAAGAGCCAAGTGCATTAGATGAAGAAAATGCCTGGATTGCTGTTTTAGCAGATGTTGAACCAACAGAATTTGAAAATCTTTAGTCTTACGTTGACAAGGCCAATGTTTATTGCTATAATTTTCTCAATCTAATCAAAAGAAAGCTTTGAAAAGAAGAGTACATGTTAAGGACGTTTGAAGAGAGCCCTGTTTGCTGAGAATGGGTAACAGATTTAAGATGGAAGATGGTCTTTGAGCAGAGTAAGTGAGCGAAGCAGTG
This sequence comes from Enterococcus sp. AZ104, assembly GCF_050546705.1. Classification (NCBI taxonomy): domain Bacteria; kingdom Bacillati; phylum Bacillota; class Bacilli; order Lactobacillales; family Enterococcaceae; genus Enterococcus; species Enterococcus sp. AZ104. The sequence continues at coordinate 1,991,960 of NZ_CP172952.1, read as the reverse complement.
AACTTACTACGGGGCGCCCGTTACAGCCAACGGTATGCGAAGAATCAAGTACCGTATGAGGTTATTATTGAGAAATAATAGCGAATTAAGGTGGTATCACGAAATGACAAACTTTCGTCCTTTTTGCTGTAATAGCAAAAGGATGGAAGTTTTTTTGTTTTTATTAAGCAAATTCGTTTCATAAAAAGTGCGAAACCTTCAAAATAAGAAAGTAGAACAGAAAGAAGAGGAGAACAAAATGGCATTAATTGAATTACGTCATGTAAAAAAAGAGTTTTCCGGTAAAGCGGGTAAAGTCACGGCTTTAAAAGATATTGATTTAACGGTTGAATCAGGTGATATTTATGGCATTATTGGCTATTCAGGTGCAGGAAAAAGTACGTTGGTTCGCCTATTGAATGGACTTGAAACACCTACAGAAGGTGAAGTAGAAATTCAAGGACAAGATATTGCATTGTTGCCAAATAAAGAACTACGAAACTTCCGTAAAAAAATTGGGATGATCTTTCAACATTTTAATTTATTATGGTCACGGACGGTCCTAGAAAATATCATGCTCCCATTGGAAATTGCTGGCGTTCCAAAACAAAATCGGAAAAGCCGCGCAGAAGAGTTAATCAAGTTGGTTGGTTTAGAAGGACGGGAAACCGCCTACCCAAGTCAACTCTCTGGTGGGCAAAAGCAACGAGTGGGGATTGCCCGTGCCTTAGCTAACAATCCTGACATTTTGCTTTGTGATGAAGCAACGAGTGCTTTGGATCCGCAGACAACTGATGAGGTGCTAGAATTACTACTAAAAATCAACCAAGAATTAAATTTAACGGTTGTATTAATTACCCATGAAATGCACGTGATTCGTAAAATTTGTAATCGCGTAGCCGTGATGGAATATGGTGAAATTGTTGAAGAAGGTAAAGTAATCGATATTTTCAAAAAGCCTCAAACAGAAATTGCGAAACGCTTTATCCAACAAGAAGCGGATAAAAACATTGAAGAAACGGAACTGGTTGTTGAAGAAATGTTGGAACAATATCCGAATGGGAAAATTGTTCGCTTGCTTTTCCACGGTGAACAAGCGAAATTGCCAATTATCTCGCATATTGTCCAAGAATATCAAGTAGAAGTTAGTATTATTCAAGGGAACATTCAGCAAACAAAGCAGGGTGCAGTGGGTTCTCTTTATATTCAATTATTAGGCGAAGAGCAAAATATTCTAGCAGCCATTGAAGGATTACGTAAACTTCGTGTAGAAACAGAGGTGATTGGAAATGAATAATCGTGGCTTAGCAAGTTTCTTTGATTTTTCCCAAATTGATATAAGTAAACTACAAGAAAAAACGATTGAAACACTCTATATGACAGGGATTTCAATCATAGTGGTCGCCATTTTAGGGCTGATTTTAGGACTACTACTTTTTGAAACGTCAGGCAGAAAAGGGATTTTGAGCCGATTACTGTATTGGCTAGTGGCCATTTTTGTAAATATTTTCCGTTCGATTCCGTTTATTATCTTAATCGTTCTGTTAATTCCTTTTACAAAAATTATTTTAGGGAGTATGTCTGGTGTCAAAGGCTCCTTACCAGCATTGATTATTTCCGCAGCACCTTTTTATGCTCGCATGGTCGAAATCGCTTTTCGTGAAGTCGATAAAGGCGTGATTGAAGCAGCCAAAGCAATGGGGGCCAACCGTTTCCAAATTATTTGGAAAGTTCTATTACCAGAAAGTCTGCCAGCGCTTGTTTCTGGCTTAACCGTTACAACCATTTCTTTAGTGGGCTACACTGCAATGGCAGCTGCTATTGGAGCGGGTGGTTTAGGAAGTTTGGCGTATCAAGATGGCTTCCAACGTGGTCAAAATACAGTTACCTTAGTAGCAACGATTTGTATCTTAATTATTGTCTTTGCGATTCAATGGCTTGGGGATACAGTCGCTAAAAAAATAGATAAACGATAAATGGAGGGAATAAGATGAAAAAACGTACATTATGGTCAGTAATTACTGTAGCAGTAGCTGTCTTAGTTTTAGGGGCTTGCGGCAATAAAAAGAGTGATGACTCGGTCTTGAAAGTTGGAGCTTCACCAGTTCCACATGCAGAGATTTTAGAACATGTAAAACCTTTATTAGAAAAAGAAGGCGTAAAATTAGAAGTGACGACTTATACAGATTACGTGCTACCTAACAAGGCGTTGGAAAGTGGCGATATCGATGCCAACTATTTCCAACATGTGCCGTTCTTTAATGAAGCGGTTAAAGAAAATGATTATGACTTTGTGAATGCAGGTGCGATTCATTTAGAACCAGTTGGGCTTTACTCGAAAAAATACAAATCGTTACAAGAAATTCCTGATGGTTCAACGATTTACGTTAGCTCTTCCGTTTCAGATTGGCCACGTGTTTTAACGATTTTAGAAGATGCTGGTTTAATCACGCTGAAAGAAGGGGTAGACCGGACAACTGCTACTTTCGATGATATTGATAAAAATACTAAAAAGTTGAAATTCAATCATGAAAGTGATCCAGCAATCATGACCACTCTTTATGACAATGAAGAAGGGGCTGCGGTTTTAATTAACTCAAACTTTGCCGTGGATCAAGGATTAAATCCGAAAAAAGATGCGATTGCCTTAGAAAAAGAAAGTTCACCTTATGCCAATATTATTGCGGTTCGTAAAGAAGACGAAAACAACGAAAATGTAAAAAAATTAGTCAAAGTGTTACGTAGCAAAGAAGTCCAAGATTGGATTACGAAAAAATGGAACGGTGCCATTGTTCCAGTCAATGAATAAAAAGAAAAAGACAATAGAATAAAAACTTGAGGTCGGGACAGGCGTGTTAAGCTTCAAGAAATAAGAAGAAAGTTCTGAAAGATGCTTTTTGTCTCTCAAGGACGTTCAGCTTATTTCCGAAGAAGCTGCTCCTGTCCCGTTGTTTATTTAAAATTTTAGAGCTAGGCAGATACATCATGTTGATTTACTTGCCAAGTCTAAGTTTTTTTCTTTTAAAAAAGGATTATAAATGATAAAGTTACAAGGAATTTCTTAATTATCAGGAAAATTCAGGGACTATGCATAGGCATTTGCATTAGTTATTGTTATAATAATTAAGATAGATTTTTTGGAATGGAGGGAAAAAGATGTTACGTTTTTTTCCGCAAAAAAATAAATATGTAGAAGAAGCAAGCCAGTACGCCTTTGATAAAGAAGGCCAAATTCCGCAGCACATTGCCATTATTATGGACGGAAATGGCCGGTGGGCACAGAATCGAAGACTGCCGAGAATTGCTGGACATAAAGAAGGCATGGATACGGTTAAAAAAATAACGAAGCATGCTAGTCATTTAGGCGTTAAAGTTTTAACACTTTATGCATTTTCAACGGAAAATTGGAAGAGACCAACAGATGAAGTCAATTTCTTAATGCAATTGCCTGTTGATTTTTTTGATACATTCGTGCCTGAATTAATTAAGGAAAATGTTAAAGTCAATGTAATGGGCTACCAAGAGTTTCTACCAAGTCATACGCAAGATGCTGTTAAGCGCGCCATTGAGCAAACCAAGGACAATACGGGCATGGTTTTGAACTTTGCTTTGAATTATGGGGCGCGTGCGGAGCTACTAACTGCCATGAAACAGATTGCTGCAGAGGTTTCAGAAAAAGCATATACGGCAGATGAGATTACAGAAGAAACGATCGCAGATCACTTAATGACTGGCTTTTTACCCACGGAACTTCGCGATCCAGAATTGTTGATTCGAACAAGTGGGGAAGAGAGAATTAGTAATTTCTTGCTATGGCAAATTGCTTATAGCGAGTTGTTTTTTACAAAAGCATTATGGCCTGATTTTTCAGGAGACACTTTAGAAACCGCGATTGCTTCTTTCCAAAATCGTAATCGTCGTTTTGGAGGTCTAAAAGAAACTACAGAAACAGAAGGGAGCGATCCGCAGTGAGACAACGTGTCATCACAGCTATCGTCGCATTAATCATCTTTATTCCAATTATCTGGTATGGTGGTTTTGCAATTGAGATTGCCGCTGTTGCTTTGGCAGTAGTCGGCGTGTACGAGTTATTCCGTATGAAAGGATTAACGTTATTAAGTTTTGAAGGTGTTTTATCAGCATTAGGGGCCGTTTTTTTAGTTATCCCAACAATTAAGTGGTTAAACTTTTTGCCGGAAATGCAAACAAATTTCATTTTATTTTATGTCACTGTGATGTTGTTGTTAGGTGCTTCGGTAATTTCTAAAAATACATATACGATTGAAGAAGCTGGCTTTCCAGTTATTGTCAGTTTATATGTAGGGATGGGGTTCCAGAACTTTATTAGTGCCCGTTCCGCAGGTTTTGAAGTCTTGTTATTTGCTTTATTCATTGTCTGGGCAACGGATATTGGTGCATATCTATTTGGACGCCGATTTGGTCGTCATAAATTGATGCCAGATGTTTCACCCAACAAGACAATAGAAGGTGCACTTGGTGGTATTTTATCAGCCGTGGTTGTAGCAGCGTTGTTTTTAGTTTTCACAGCTAATAAAGGGCTATTTCCTTATCCAATGCCGGTGATGCTCGTATTGACGGTTCTATTTTCTATAGTAGGGCAATTCGGTGATTTGGTTGAATCTTCTATCAAACGTCATTATGGCGTGAAAGACTCTGGTAACATCTTGCCAGGACATGGTGGTATTTTAGATCGTTTTGATAGTTTATTATTTGTTTTCCCAATTATGCACTTATGTGGATTATTTTAAATTGATTAACAAAATTTAAAAAGTATCGTCAAATAAGCAAAAATCCAGAAGAGAGACTCTTCTGGATTTTTGCTGTTTATTGAGATAATGCGTGAAACACTGACAGGGTATGTTTGAGATAAGTTTAATTTTAAACATTCGGTGGTTTTACTCTTTAATTGACAATAGCCTTCTCTTTAAAGAGAAGGCTATCTAACGAATCAATATTATTATTTTAAAGTTGGATCAGACTATTTCTAGTATTCAAGTATTTTTCATTTAAGCGATGTATTCCCTACCTCTAATACATCCTTGTATCTCTCTAGACACGCCAGTTTTGAATAAAATCATCAAAACAATTGAATGGTTCGTTTAAAAATATTTTTCGTGTTCTAATTATTATAACATAAAACTCGTCAACTGACCACTAGCTGACGAGTTCATAATTTTTCCAGATAAATAGACAGCCGTTTTCCGCCGACTGTCTAAGATTAAGATAGATTTGTAAAGAAGTGAATAAATGCTTCCTACTATCTCTTTATAACATGAGGAAAAGAAAACTGCAAAAGATAGCTGTGTTTTTTGAAAAAAAGATCAGCTGGTTTCCGCCAGCTGATCATCCGTTGAAAAGAGATATAAAGAAGTGAATAAAGCTTGCTTTACCACTATTTTATACCATGTTTTGATTCAAATAACTATTCAGTATTAGTTATACTTAAATAATAAATATGTATACGGATGTATTGTTTTGAGGTATAGTCATAGAGAAAAGAGGGAACGTTTATGAAAAAATTTTGTTTAAGTTATAGCTCTGGTAAAGATTGTTTATTGGCGATGGATCGATTGGTACAAGCAGGAAATCAGCCAGTTGCGTTAGTGACAACATTAAGTGATGAAATTAATCGTTCTTGGTTTCACGGCATACCAATCTCCGTCTTAGAAGCAGCAGCCGAAGCGTTAGATTTACCACTTGTTATATCACATAACAATGAAACAAATTACACAGAAAAAGTGGTTGAGGCACTGCAGGAAACCAAAAAATTAGGTGCAGAAACGGTTTGTTTTGGCGATATAGATATTGAACAAAATGGTGCTTGGGATCGCCAAGTTGCATTAAGTGCTGGGCTTGAGCCACAATTACCTCTTTGGCAGGAGAATCGCGAAGCACTTGTGAAAGAATTCTTGGCAAAAGGGTACACAGCAATTATCAAAACGGTCAGCAAAGAGGCAGGTATTCCAATAAAATTTTTAGGAGAACCGTTAGATGAAACATTTATCACGTACCTTAAAGAGCATCAATTAGATATTTGCGGAGAAAACGGGGAGTACCATACGTTGGTAATTGACGGCCCGCTATTTAAAAAGAGGCTCAATTATTATGCTTCAGGAATTTATGAAAGTCCTTATGCTTATTCCTTGATTATTGATGCTTAAATGAAAGTAAAAGGACACAAGCTGCCACTTTTTCTAGGGATATGCTATAATTGACTTAAGAAAAGTAGAGAAAGTGAGTGGTTAATTATGGAAGAAACTGTCTTTTTTAATTTAGGAAATGCCCTTGCTTCAAAAAGAGATCAAAAAGAATTAATTAAAGAAGCCCAAATTGCGAAAGATACTCGAAAGATTCCAGGAAAACTGATTATCGTTGAAGATGAAGAAAATGGTACCCATATTTTATTTGAATTAGCTGATCAAACAGAACCATCTGCTGAAACAAAAGAATTCAAAGTGAAAAAAGTGATTGATTGATAAAAAAGCAACGAATTTTTCTAAATTCGTTGCTTTTTTATATTTTTTTTACACAAATGATACAAAAAGAATATCAAAATCAAATAAATGATTAGTATACTTGAAGAAACAAATAGGAAGCAAAGCAAACGTTTTGAGGTGTTCTTTCATGGAAAATCGAGGAATTTTATTTGATAAAGATGGTACGTGTATTCGTTTTGACACTCTTTGGCAAGCAGGTTTGCAAGCTTGTTTTGAAACACTGAGTATGTTAGCCCCTCATCATTCAGCAGAAATAAAAAAGATATTAGCTATTCAGGAGCAACGTTTTTTGCAAAAACATTTACTTGATGAAGTCCTTTATCAGGAACTTTATCAGGAATTGGCGCAATTTGAGGAATTAGTCGAACAGGGAATCAGCAGTCAATGGCTAGAGCAATTTTTTTATGATTATTTACGAAAAAATCTGAAAAAGATTGAACCAATTGGTGATTTAAAACAGTTATTTCTTGAGCTGAAACGGAAGAACTATAAAATTGGATTAGCAACTTCAGATACTTTGCCAGCGACTATGTTGATTATGGAATATCTTGGTTTAACAGAAATGTTTGATTTTATTGCGACAGGAGATCGTTACTTACCGAAACCAGATGCGGACATGCTCCAAGCCTTTTGTCAGTCATATCAATTGAAGGCGACAGAAGTAATTATGGTAGGTGATTCGCTCGTGGATGTTTTCATGGGAACTTGTCATGGTAAAGCAGGAATTGGTGTTTTAACCGGCAACTGCCAGTCAACTGATTTTGAAAAGTTTGAAGTAGCTTATTTTCGTGATATCCATGAAATACCTTATCAAGAATTATGGGAAAATACCAAGAATAAAAAAATCCTGAAAAGATGACGAGTCTTTTCAGGATTTTTTTATTAATCTAATTGAAGCAATTGCCGTTTCTTTTGTTGAAATTCTTCTTCTGTTAGAATTCCTTCATCAACTAACAGTTTTAAATTTCTTAACTCAGCCATTACGTCTTCAATAGCGCTAGGTGAGTTTTTTTGTGAATCAAATAGCTTTGGTTCAATCGGTTGGTTTTTATCACTCTTTATAGGAGTTGGTATTTCTGCGAAAAATCTAAAAACTTCGACCGCCGCCACCGAATGTGCCGCCGCCAGTTGAGTGGGTGGTGCTACCACCACCGCCCATTCCGCCACTGCCACCATTGTTTTTAGGAATACGACGCGTAGTGATGAAAGAGTTGGTTAACTGATCTGTGCGGGAGGTTAAGTTTAAAGTTGTTTTTTCCCTAAAGGGATATTGATAACTTGAAAATTTTAATTGATATTTAGAAATATTAATGCCTAAGAAGACCAAACTGAGTATCAGAGCAGCAGCAAAAGCAATTACCATTTCCAGCGGGGTAATGGCTTTATAACGGGTGATTTTACCTGTTTCGCTGTCCACACGATAGTGACCCCCAGGAACCCCTTTATCAACAAATGCTTGAGTTTCCTGAACAAAGGTTTGAGCAGCCGCGAAATAATTTCCTTGACTCATCCCATCCATTACTTTATCTAAGGTATCATCAATTCGTGCATCCGTCATATAATCAATCATGTTTCCAGAAGTAGAGATGTAGACTTTCCGTAAGTCCATATCAATGAGAAAAAGAATCGCATTTTGGTCCTTGCCAACTTTATTTAAAAGATAATGATCTGCAAATTCTTGTTCATCGCCATAGGTATTATTATTTGTGGTCACAATAAAGACAGAGGCTTTTGTTTTTTTTTCTAAAGGTTGTATCTCTTGCTTTAGTTGGTTGATTTGATCAGGTGTCAGTAATTGTGCGTCATCATCAATTGAATTTTCAGCCGCCGAAACGGGTAGGGCAAGGCCAAAAGCAAGAAGTATTAGGAAAAAAATAGGTAAAAGTCGTTTTTTCATAGGAAATAACCTCCTAATAAAAAGAGTGCTAAGAGTCCAGCGAAAATGCCTAACGTTGCTAGTCCTAAACGAGTGTAACTAATTGGAAGCACACCGCTTACTTTACCTGTTTGTCCATTCATGGCATAATAATAAACTTTTTTTGATTGTTCCTGACTGCGATAGGTGACTAACCAAATTGGCAAAAGCATATAGTGATTATTTTCTTGGTTTAGAGAAATATCCGTGCGAACATTTGTCAACGTAGTATAACCAGAAGCAGAGTCCCGTAACAATGATTCCGAATAATCTTGTAATTCTTGTTGGACGTGTTTTTTGATTGCTTCATATTCAATATCGCGTTTTTCTGCTTGAAAACCTGCTAGGTATTGGCTTTTGAAAGGCACTGCTTGATCAATTAAAAATGGTTGAACGCCTTCCACCATTTTTTGTTGGACGTTTTTTGACAAGGCATTTTTAACTAATTCTTTAAACGATAATTTTCCTGAACGTCCCACATTGAAACGTTTTGTTTCGGTGTATTCAATATCACCTACGCGCCAAATGCGAATACTTGTGCCAGTAGCTTGCAGTTGTCCGTCGACTTCTGCATCAACGACCCAATAGGGGAAGTAAACCCCAGTTAATTTATCGATTTGATTTTTGCTGAAAAAATCTCGGGGAATGAACCATTTTTTCTTGGTCCAAGCGAGAAATTTTTCAATCGCTTCGTCTTTTTCAATTGTAAAGGGTAAGACATTTTCTGGTAAAAATTCGCCACTTAATCGACCAGCCAAGACAACTGGATTATGGCAATAATAACAGTATGTGGCTGCCGTTGTTGCATCGGTGACAATTTGAGCGCCACAGCTTGGACAATTAAAAATTTCCATTGTGCCTGCATCTGCAGTTGCTTCATTCTCAGTGGTCTCTGTTTGTTGCGTAGCGGAGGATTCTTCTTCCGCCGTGAAAGTCAAATTTTCCTCGGCAGTCGTTGTTGAGGGATTCTCTAAATGCGCCTCATGTTGCTGTTGCTCATAACGAGTCACTTCTTCTTCCGTGTAAATATTTAAACAATATTCACAATGAAATTTTTGATCTTTGGGATTAAATAAGAGCGGGCCGCCACAGTTGGGGCATTTATGGGTAAATGTTGTTTCCATTGCAACCGTCCTTTCTAATAGAGTGAGTAAATAACAGGAATCTGATTCAAAGAAAAAGGGTAGACTTGTGCCTGACCCTTTTCTTTAATTGTTCACTACTTGCTTATAAAGGAACCCCTTGGAATGGTTTACCACAATGTGGACAGAACTTAGGAATACCATTACTTAAGTCAACAATTTCGCTACATTCACTACATTTCATTTCTAATTTTGGTTTCTCGTTTGTTGGTTTTGGTGTACCACAGTTTGAACAAAACTTCCCAGTGTTTTCAGTCCCACATTGTGGGCAAGTCCAAGTGTCTGTAGCCCCTTGTGCGTTTTGCTGGTTTTGTTTTTCTTGCATTTGTTGTTGGTTTGTTTGAGACGCTTGCGCAAAGTAGTTGCCATTCGCATTCATGCCCATACCAACGCCCATAAAGCCGCTCATAGCGCCACCTTCATTTTTACCAGCAGCCTCCATACCACGAGCCAAGGAACCTTGAACATAGCCTTCGCGAACACCTGGATCGCTGAGCATAGCTCCTTCATTTCGCATGTTGATTAATTTTGTTGAATCATCTGTATAAGAAATGCTTGCAACTGCTACAGAAACAATTTCCATGCCGCGATTGGTGCGCCAATCCTCGTCAAGCGCAGTTTGCATATATTTACTTAATTCAACACTTTTTGAGGGAACATAAGAAATACGTTGCCCATCAGCAGACATTTGATTGATTGCTGCTTGCAATGCTGTAATGAACTCTGCCAAATATTGTTCATTAATATCATTAATATCTACTTGCGTTTGGTTTTTAGGAATCGCATTAGTATAAAATAGCAAAGGATCTGTAATTTTAATTGAGTAATTTCCGTGTGCACGTAAGAAAAGTTCGGCATTATAAAAATTATCAAAATAGTTTAATGGCGCAGGTGTTCCAAATTTAATGCCTTTAATTTCTTGCAAATTAATATAAAAAACTTGTTGTTTTTGTGGAGTTACGCCACCAAATTTGAAACGACTGAAGGTCTCTGCAATCGCATCTTTTAAAGAACCGTTAAACATTGAAGGCGCAGAATCATTTTTGACTGTATAATAGCCTTCTTCAGCAGTGTAATCGATGATTTTGCCACCATCGACAAGAAGCATCATCATGTTGGGATAGACATGTACAACAGAACCATCTGTTAAAACATCGTCCGTTCCTTTACGATTAGAACCACGTTTATCATCTTTACGTACAAAAACACCTTTTGTCATGACGGTTGTGTCCCCCATATTATCAGGTTCAATAACCTCTAGCCATTGATCGGCCAAGCCACCGCCAACTGAACTTGTTGCTGCTTTAATAAGTCCCATGTTCATTCCTCCTAATAAAAAACTAATTGTTACAGCTAGTATACCACACAATGAATGCAGAGAAATCCAACGAAAGCCTGATGAAATGGAAAAAATTGATCAAACTTTATTAAGAAATTAAAAAAAGTATAGGTGAAACACAAGCATTTTAAAAAAAGTTACGTATAATAGAAGAAAAGACATATTATATAGTTAGGGGATTATTGAATGGAACGAAGTAATCGTAATAAAAAATCTTCAAAAAAACCACTTATTCTTGGTGTTTCTGCCTTGGTTCTAATCGCTGCTGCCGGTGGCGGGTATTATGCTTATAGTCAATGGCAAGCCAAACAAGAATTAGCCGAAGCGAAGAAAACAGCTACTACATTTTTAAACGTATTGTCAAAACAGGAATTTGATAAGTTACCGTCCGTTGTTCAAGAAGCTAGCTTAAAGAAAAATGGCTATGATACTAAATCTGTTGTTGAAAAATACCAAGCAATTTATTCAGGGATTCAAGCAGAAGGAGTCAAAGCTAGTGATGTTCAAGTCAAAAAGGCGAAAGATAATCAATACACATTTACCTATAAATTATCGATGAGCACTCCTTTAGGCGAAATGAAAGATTTGTCTTATCAATCAAGTATTGCCAAGAAAGGCGATACCTACCAAATCGCTTGGAATCCGTCTTTAATTTTTCCAGATATGTCAGGAAATGATAAAGTTTCGATTCAAGTAGATAATGCCAAACGTGGAGAAATTGTCGATCGTAATGGTAGTGGGCTAGCAATTAACAAAGTGTTTGATGAAGTGGGCGTAGTGCCTGGCAAACTCGGTTCTGGCGCAGAAAAAACAGCCAATATCAAAGCTTTTAGTGATAAGTTCGGCGTTTCTGTTGATGAAATCAATCAAAAGTTAAGCCAAGGGTGGGTCCAAGCAGACTCCTTTGTACCAATCACAGTCGCTTCTGAACCAGTGACAGAATTACCAACAGGGGCTGCGACAAAAGACACAGAGTCACGTTATTATCCGTTGGGGGAAGCAGCTGCGCAATTAATCGGGTATACGGGCACCATTACTGCAGATGATATTAAAAAAAATCCAGAGTTAAGTAGTACGGGCGTAATTGGTAAAACTGGCTTAGAACGAGCGTTTGATAAAGAATTAAGAGGGCAAGATGGTGGCTCACTAGTTATTTTAGATGACAAAGAGAATGTCAAAAAAGCTTTACAAACCAAAGAGAAAAAAGATGGTCAAACGATTAAATTAACGATTGACAGTGGCGTACAACAACAAGCCTTCGCTATATTTGACAAACGCCCTGGTAGTGCGGTCATTACCGATCCTCAAAAAGGCGATTTATTAGCAACGGTTAGTTCACCTTCGTATGATCCTAATAAAATGGCCAATGGCATTTCTCAAAAAGAATATGATGCTTACAATAACAACAAAGATTTACCATTCACAGCACGTTTTGCGACAGGCTATGCACCAGGCTCTACCTTTAAAACAATTACCGGTGCCATTGGTTTAGATGCAGGGACATTGAAGCCAGATGAAGAGCTAGAAATTAATGGTTTGAAATGGCAAAAAGATAAATCTTGGGGCGGCTATTTTGCGACACGTGTAAAAGAAGCAAGTCCAGTCAATCTGCGTACCGCTTTAGTTAATTCAGATAATATTTATTTTGCCCAACAAACATTACGGATGGGAGAAGACAAATTTAGAGCGGGTCTTAATAAATTCATTTTCGGTGAGGAACTAGATTTACCAATTGCCATGACGCCTGCTCAAATTTCAAATGAAGATAAATTTAATTCTGAAATTCTTTTAGCAGATACGGGCTACGGTCAAGGTCAATTGTTAATTTCGCCAATCCAGCAAGCTACCATGTATAGTGTTTTCCAAAATAATGGAACATTAGTCTATCCAAAACTAGTTTTAGACAAAGAAACGAAGAAAAAAGACAATGTAATCAGCGCCAACGCAGCGAATACAATTGCCACAGATCTTTTAGGTAGTGTGGAAGATCCTTCAGGTTATGTTTATAATATGTACAATCCGAACTTCTCATTGGCTGCTAAAACAGGAACAGCTGAAATAAAAGATAAACAAGATACAGATGGCAAAGAAAACAGTTTCCTTCTAACGTTAGATCGTAGTAACAATAAATTCTTAACAATGATTATGGTTGAAAATTCAGGAGAAAATGGTTCTGCAACAGATATCAGTAAACCATTAATTGATTACTTAGAAGCAACCATTAAATAAAAAGAGAAAATGAACGAAACGAGGTTTCTGTAAAAAGAAACCTCGTTTTCCCTTTTTAGAAAAAGGAAAGTGTGCTACAATGAAGCGACTAAATTGTAGAAGGAAAGGGATTCGTGTGCGAATTTTAGCAATAGATACATCTAACCAAACATTGAGTATTGCTGTGTGTGAAAATCAAAAAATTCTGGGAAGTTATACAGCAACGGTTAAAAGAAATCATAGCTTAACATTAATGCCGGCAATTGACTATTTGATGAGCCAATTGAACTTGGCGCCAACGGCAATTGATCGTTTTGTCGTAGCAGAAGGACCTGGATCATACACTGGCTTACGTTTAGGCGTGACGACTGCCAAAACATTGGCCTATACTTTAAAGAAAGAGCTAGTAGGCATTTCCAGTCTACAAACGTTAGCTGCCAATTGTGTTGGACAAACCGGTTTAGTTGTGCCTCTTTTTGATGCGCGTCGTAAAAACGTCTATGCTGGTGCTTATCGGTTTGTCGATGGCGTGTGGCAAAATGAGTTACCGGACCAACATATTTCCCTGCGGGAGTTATTAGAACAACTAAAAAATGAACCAAATCTTTTTTTTGTTGGTGAAGATGTTGAAAAATTCACTGAAGAAATAGCTCAAATCATTCCTCATGGGGAAATTTGTGATGTCCCGCAATGGCAAATTCCTAATGCCGCAGTTTTGGCTGCGTTAGGTAGTGTGGCTGAACCTGTTGAAAATGTTCATGGGTTCTTACCTGCGTATTTGAAAAAAGTAGAAGCGGAAGAAAATTGGTTGAAGACACACACGCCTAATGGAGAAAGCTATGTGGAAAAACTTTAATTTTGTGACAAAATACTTTACAAAAAGACGGCAACGGTATATAACTAAAACCATTGCAATGAACCAGCAAGAATTTCAATTGCGTGAAATCACCTACCAAGATATTAAGGATTTACTAGCAATTGAACGTGAAGTTTACGCTGGGGAACTTCCTTGGACGATGTCTGCTTTCATGGCAGAACTTGGCTCAAAAGCGCCGCATCTCTATTTGTTAGCGGCAATTAACGGAAAAACAGTTGGCTTTATTGGTTGTCGGATTCAAGGAACGGATGCACACATTACGAATGTCGCTGTCCATACAGCATACCAAGGCTTAGGTTTAGGTCGTTCTTTAATAGAAGAAACGCGAATTTTTGCCAAGAAAAATCGTTGTGAAACCTTATCGCTAGAAGTACGAATGAGTAATGTTAAAGCCCAACGTTTATATCGAAAAATTGGCTTTGTCTCACAAACGGTGAAAAAAGGCTATTATGACGAAAATAATGAAGACGCACTAGAAATGATAATTGATTTAAAAGAAGAGTGAAGAAAAAATGTTAGTAACAAAAAAAGAAATATCTGTAGCAAATATTAGTGAAGAATTATGGCGTTTTAGTAATTCTTCTTATACAACTGGCTCCCCTTGGACAGAAACACAATTCGCGGAAGATTTTGCTCAGGAAAATAGCGAATATCTTTTTTTAGTTGAAAATGGCCAGTGGTTAGGTTATATTGCCTATCATTTTATTTTAGATGAAGCAGAAATTAGTCACGTTGTTGTGAATGGTCAGAAACAACACCAAGGAATTGGTTGTCAGTTAATGAAAGCTTTTAAAGAATATGTTAAAAGTCGTGACATTACACAAATTTTCTTAGAGGTCAGAGAATCGAATACATTAGCTCAAAAACTTTATGAGAAAACAGGTTTTCGGAAAGTAGCTGTTCGAAAAAATTATTATAAAGAACCTCAAGAAAATGCCTTTGTAATGTGTGCGAAATTAAGGAAGGAAGCCCAATGACAATTTTTACAAAAGAACGTAAATTATTATTAGCTGTGGAAAGTAGCTGTGATGAAACAAGTGTGGCTGTCATTGAAGATGGCGACAAAATTCTTTCCAATATCGTAGCTTCGCAAATTAAGAGCCATCAACGTTTTGGTGGAGTCGTTCCAGAAGTTGCGAGTCGTCATCATGTTGAACAAGTGACAATCTGTATTGAAGAAGCATTAACAGAAGCAAAAGTCACACCAGAAGAGCTTAGTGGCGTTGCTGTGACCTATGGGCCTGGGTTAGTCGGTGCTTTATTAATAGGACTTTCTGCAGCAAAAGCATTTGCTTGGGCGCACCAATTACCACTTATTCCAGTCAATCATATGGCTGGGCACATTTATGCTGCCCGTTTTGTAGCACCGCTCGAATTTCCATTGATGGCCTTACTCGTTAGTGGAGGACATACGGAATTGGTCTACATGAAAGAAGATGGCTCTTTCGAAATTGTTGGTGAAACACGTGATGATGCAGCTGGTGAAGCGTATGATAAAGTCGGACGGGTGTTAGGGCTGCCTTATCCTAGTGGCAAAGAGATTGATGCTTTGGCCCATGAAGGCACAGATACCTACCAATTTCCACGGGCGATGCTAAAAGAGGATAACTATGACTTTAGTTTTAGTGGCTTAAAAAGTGCGTTTATTAACACGGTTCATAATGCAGAGCAACGTGGTGAAGCACTGTCTACAAAGGATTTAGCCGCAAGTTTTCAGGCGAGTGTGGTAGAAGTATTAGTGACTAAAACCATTCGTGCTTGTCAAGAATATCCTGTTAAGCAATTGCTAATCGCTGGGGGCGTTGCTGCGAATCAGGGATTACGAGAAGCAATGAGACATGCAATCAGTGAACAATTACCAGAAGTGACATTACTTATTCCGCCATTAAAACTTTGTGGGGATAACGCGGCGATGATTGGCGCTGCCGCCTTTATCGAAGCTGAAAAGAATCACTTTGCTTCGTATAACTTAAATGCAGAACCTGGCATTAGTTTTATGACAATTAGTGAAGAAGGCTAGCCAGCTAGACAAAAATTTGCTATAATGAAGCCAGTTTAACAATGACATTCAATGATAAAGAGAGTACTTATTTCAACGTCAGCTTAGCGATCTTGGGAAGGTGGGAGCCAAGAGTGATCGGAATGAGGAAGCGCACTTTTAGAATTCTGCTGAAAGCAGACGGCAATCACCGTTATCGATGAAGCAGGTCTATCCAAGTAGTATAGACAATTAGAGTGGTACCGCGGGTAAATTCTCGTCTCTGACAAAACAAATTATTTTGTTTTGTCAGAGACGTTTTTGTTTTTTATACTTACAAATTAATCAGGAGGGTTCTTATGAACAACAAAGAAATCGTAGCAAAAGCGTTACATGATGTTTTAAATGAAGAATTAACGATGGATCAAATCGAACAATTATTGGAAAATCCTAAATCTGTCGATCATGGAGATGTGGCTTTTCCAGCCTTTTCATTAGCTAAAATTTATCGTAAAGCACCACAACAAATTGCAGCAGAATTAGCAGAAAAAATTGATGGCACAAATTTTGAAAAAATTGAAGTGGTGGGACCTTATTTAAACTTCTTCATGAATAAAGAAGCAGTCAGTCAAGCTGTTATTGGCGAAGTAGTCAAAGAAAAAAACAACTACGGAAACAGTACCTTTGGTAATAATGGCAATGTTCCTATTGATATGTCTTCACCAAACATTGCTAAACCAATTTCTATGGGGCACTTACGTTCTACGGTAATCGGGAATTCAATTGCCTTTATTTTAGAAAAAATTGGGTATCAGCCAATTCGGATTAACCACTTAGGTGACTGGGGTACACAGTTTGGTAAGTTAATTGTAGCTTATAAAAAATGGGGTTCTGAAGAAGCAGTCCGCCAACAACCAATTAATGAATTATTGCGCTTATATGTGCAATTTCATGAAGAAGCAGAAGAAAAACCAGAATTAGAAGACGAAGCACGTGCATGGTTTAAAAAATTAGAAGAAGGAGACCAAGAAGCTAATGAATTATGGAAATGGTTCCGTAGCGAGTCTCTAAAAGAATTTGATAAAATCTATTCCATGTTAGAAGTTGAATTTGATTCTTATAATGGCGAAGCCTTTTATAATGATAAAATGGATGAAATTGTTACTTTATTAGAAGAAAAACATTTATTAACAGAAAATCAAGGTGCAGAAATTGTTGATTTGACAGAATATAATTTAAATCCAGCACTTATTCGTAAATCAGATGGTGCGACGTTATATATCACACGGGATTTAGCTGCTGCGCTTTACCGTAAACGGACGTATGATTTTGCCAAATCACTTTATGTAGTCGGCAACGAACAAAGCAATCACTTCAAACAATTAAAAGCAGTCTTGAAAGAACTAGGATTTGAATGGTCAGATGATATGGAACACATTCCGTTTGGTTTAATTACTCAAGGCGGTAAAAAATTATCCACACGTAAAGGGAAAATTGTTTTATTAGAAGAAGTATTGAATGAAGCTGTTACTTTAGCAGGAAATCAAATTAACGAGAAAAATCCAGACTTAGCAAATCGTGAAGAAGTGGCGAAACAAGTAGGTGTAGGTGCAGTTATTTTCCATGACCTTAAAAATGATCGTCTAAATAATTTCGATTTTGTATTAGATGAAGTTGTTCGTTTTGAAGGAGAAACTGGGCCATATGTTCAATATACACATGCTCGTGCGATGAGTATTTTACGTAAAGCAAACTTTACACCAGACGCCACACAACGTTATGCACTAAATGACAAGGATAGCTGGGAAGTCGTGAAGTTGTTACAAAAATTCCCTGAAACTGTGATGCAAGCTGCTGAAAAATATGAACCATCTGTTATTGCGAAACATAGCATTCATTTAGCACAAGCGTTCAATAAATATTATGCCCATGTTCGGATTTTGGATGAAGATGCTCAAAAAGAGGCACGCTTAGCGTTAGTTTATGCAGTAGCTACTGTTCTAAAAGAAGATTTACGTTTACTAGGGTTACATGCACCAGAAGAAATGTAGAAGTTTTTGTGAAAATTTTACTGCGTTGAACGCTAAACTTATTAAGCAAATATTAAAGTTAAGTTACAGATTGAGAAATTCATAGTAATTAAATAGCTGGGGTGCTATACTCGAGTCAAGTTATAAAAGGATTAGAAAAGGTGGCACCCAATTATATGACAGAAAAATGGCGTGAAGACGAAGAATATCTTTCTTATGTAGAAGATTTATTAGCAACCGAAGAAGTCCAAAAATTAGCAGAATACACACAACATATGCATTCAACTCGTTTAGAACATTCAATTAGTGTTTCCTATCATAGCTATAAATTAGCAAAGCGTTGGAACGGCAATGCTCGTGCAACAGCTCGTGCTGGTTTATTGCATGATTTGTTTTACTATGATTGGCGCACAACAAAGTTTGACGAAGGCTCTCATGCCTATGTTCATCCACGAATTGCAGCCAAAAATGCTGAAAAAATTACAGAGTTGTCTGATTTAGAACGAGACATTATTATTAAACATATGTGGGGCGCAACTATTGCACCACCAAAATACAAAGAAAGTTACATTGTAACCTTTGTTGACAAATATTGTGCTGTCAAAGAAGCGGCGTTGCCGATGACGACAGCCATGAAAACCAAATGGCGTCAGTATTTTGGTCAACAGTCAATCTAAAAAAAGCTTATCCTTACGGATAAGCTTTTTTTGTTTGACGTTGACTAAAAAGTCTAGCATTCATCTATTTAAAATAAATATTAAAAGTAATTTTGTTCTGTTAATTTCTTTTGAGCGTATCGAAAGACTGCTTCTTGATTTTCAGTTGTTAACTGTTTGTATATGTTCATAATATTGGTTGGGACAACAAATGGCGTTTCTTCCGTTTCAGGAATACCTAAGATTTCAAGAGGTGATACATCTAAAACTTTAGATAAGGCGACAATTTTATCCCTCCCCATATTTTCAATCATTCCAGTTTCCCATTTCCTGACGGTACTTTTTCCAACACCAACAAAATTTCCAACTTGTTCTAATGTAAGATTTTTCTCCATCCGTTTTTGCTTTAAAAAATTCTCTTTCAAAAAAACCACCTCCGTAAAAACATTCTAGCACAAAAAGTGTCGCAAAAGAAACATGTTTTACTCTATACATAGAGTGATAAATAACTATTGAATCGGCATATATTGACGGTTTTTTCACAAAATGATATACTCCAAGTGTCTAATAAGACACTAAAAGGGGTGAAAAGGGGGAGTAAAATGGAATCAAATTTAATTCATTCAAAATTGAAATTAAAAGGGAAAAATGTTGAATGGTTAGCAAGTGAAATGACCGCTGCAGGTCAACCAATCTCAGCTTCAACAATTTATAAGAAATTAAAAGGAGAGGTTGTATTTAAAGCTTCAGATATTAAATTGATTTCTAAGTTGTTAGATCTGGAAAGCGAAGAAATCATGGTTATTTTTTTTAATGAGATAGTGTCTAAAAAGACACGTGGAGATTGTTACAGGTAATGAGTTATTCTTCTATTGCACTTTCCAGAGTTGCGTGGTATTATTTTTAATAGTTTAATAGCAACATGGTGATGGTGTTCACCACGAACTATTTATTGGACGAATAAATTAATGACGCCTACCAAACGGGAGAAGTGTACCCTTTGGTAGGCTTTTTCTGTACGCTAGGATTGGCGATAAGAAAATTGTAAAGGAGCATGTAAAGTGAAAAAAGAAACAAAGCAACTACTATCAATCAGCGGTTATATGGCAAAATGGTTGCTCATTACCGCAATTATTGGTTTATTTATGGGGGCGTTATCCGCCTTTTTCTTAAAGAGTCTTACCTATGTAACAGATGTTCGTTTAGCAAATCCTTGGTTACTCTTTATCCTCCCCATTAGCGGTGTCGTTTTTACGTATTTCTATACGCGTTTTGGGAAAAATGCTAGCCGAGGAAATAACTTAGTGATTGAACAAGGCAATGGCGGGGAAGAAGATATTCCCTTGCGCTTAATTCCTTTAACATTGTTTGGCACGATTACTACGCACTTATTTGGTGGTTCTGTTGGTCGTGAAGGGACGGCGGTGCAAATGGGGGGCGCAATCGCAAATGCTGTAGGAAAAGTCTTTAAACTGTCCGCTTTGGAACGACAAGTAATTATTATTAGCGGAATTAGTGCAGGTTTTAGTTCTGTTTTTGGCACACCATTAGCGGGAACGGTTTTCGGATTAGAAGTTTTGGCGATTGGAAAAGTTCGTGCAGAGGCACTTTTCCCAAGTTTTTTTGCAGGCTTATTTGCTAATTTTGTAACTGAAAGTTTTGGTGTAACACATACGCATTATCCGATGGGCAAAATTCCGACTTGGTCGGTTGAACTATTTGTAAAATTATTTTTGGCATCGATTTGTTTTGGTTTGGCAGGTTGGGTTTTTAGTCGTTCCATTGTCTTTTTAAAAAAGACCTATGCAAATTGGTTTGCTAATGTCTACCTTCGTGCGTTTCTTGGCGCTGCCATTGTCGTTCTGTTTGTGCTCGTCTTAAACAACCAACGTTATTTAGGCTTGAGTTTACCTTTACTAGAAGATGCTTTTGCAGGTAATGCGCAGCCTTTTGATTTTGTTGGGAAATTATTCTTTACGGTGTTATCCTTGGGCGCCGGATTCCAAGGAGGAGAAGTGACGCCATTGTTTGAAATTGGGGCTACGTTAGGGAGTTCTTTGGCCCCTTTGTTACATCTGTCAATTCCTTTTTTAGCAGGTTTAGGATTTATTGGTGTTTTTTCTGGCGCCACGAATACGCCGATTGCTTGTTTCATTATGGGCATTGAACTATTTGGTAGTGAAGCGGCGGTCTATTTTTTCATGGTCTGCTTAATCAGTTTTATGTGTTCAGGAAATAGCGGTATTTATGCTTCACAACAAAGTTTGTATCGCAAAGGAACAGCAGAATATCCTCTCTTTAATGCATTAAAAAATCGACGTAAATAAGATGTTTTTTTATGAAAATATGCTAAACTAGAGAAGATGAGGTGAAGACATGAAAGACTATCAATATCCATTAGATTTAGATTGGACGACGGAGGAAATGGTGATTGTCACAAATATGTGGACAGCAGTTGAGCAAGCCAACGAAACAGGCTTACCTGTTGACAAATTTTTAACAACTTATCAACAATTTAAAACGGTCGTTAAAAGTATCGGCGAAGAAAAACGCTTAGGTCGTGAATTTGAAAATGCTTCAGGATATTCGTTATATCGTACGCTTCAACAAGCTAAAAAACAGGGAAGCGGCAAATTAAAGCTGGGGGATGATTAGATGACTGAAACGCAAAAATTTATTCAAACAATTCAAAGTTGGCTTTTTGAAGCAGCCGATGTGATTCGAATGAACTTGGAATCAGAGTTAACCGTTCAACAGAAAAATGGCCGCACCGATTTAGTGACAAATATGGATGAACAAACCCAAGAATTTTTAATGAATAAAATTCAAACAAATTTTCCCGAAGATCAAATTTTAGGGGAAGAAAAAGGCTACAATACTTTAAAAAGTTTTGCTGGTCGCGTGTGGATCATCGATCCGATTGATGGCACAATGAATTTCGTGATGGAAAGAGAAAATTTTTGTATTATGTTAGCTGTTTATGAAGACGGCATTGGTAAATTAGGTTTTATCTATGATGTGGTGCGAGAAGAACTTTATTGGGGCGGCAAAGGGCTTGGCGTTTATCGGAATAATCAATTATTAAAAGCGCCTACTATGAAAGCCTTGGCAGATGGATTATGGGGCATGAATGCTTACATGCATGGAAAAAATATTCATCACGCAACGGAAATCGGACAAGCAAGCATGGGCGTGCGTATTAGCGGTTGTGCAGGTTTGGAAATTATTGCTATGTTAAAAGGCAACCATCATGGCTATTTATCTAATCTAAGTCCTTGGGATTATGCAGCAGGCTTAGTACTTTTGGAAGAATTTGGGTTTAAATACTCTGGTATTACAGGAAAACCATTAACTTTTGCGGGTCGTGAATACTTTATTGCAGCAACTCCTGAAACCTATGATGAAGTATTTACCCGATATTTAAATGAATCGGAATAATCAAAGAAGAGCGTTGCTGAAAGGTAAGGCTCTTCCTCTTTTAAAAGAGAAAAATTTGTAAAAAAATGTCCTTGTTTTCAGAAAAAGCCGAATAATTTCTAAAACTTTCATTATTTTTGCAGGCGAAAGCCTTTTTTTAATGAAAAAAGTTTGCTATAATAAGCAGTCGGCTTTTATGGACTTAAGTAACATAAGCGTATATAGATAAGGAGCAATTAAATTGAAATACAGAGATGATATTCGTAACGTGGCAATTATCGCCCACGTTGACCATGGTAAAACAACCTTAGTAGATGAACTTTTAAAACAATCTGACACTTTAGATGGACACACACAATTACAAGAACGTGCAATGGATTCCAATGCACTTGAAAGTGAACGTGGAATTACTATCTTAGCAAAAAATACAGCCGTAGATTATAACGGTACACGTATCAACATTCTAGATACACCAGGACACGCGGACTTCGGTGGTGAAGTAGAACGTATCATGAAAATGGTAGACGGTGTTGTTTTAGTTGTCGATGCGTATGAAGGAACAATGCCTCAAACACGTTTCGTATTGAAAAAAGCATTAGAACAAAAAGTAACACCAATCGTGGTTGTTAACAAAATTGACAAACCTTCTGCTCGTCCTGAACACGTAGTAGATGAAGTTTTAGAGTTATTCATCGAATTAGGTGCAGACGACGATCAATTAGATTTCCCAGTTGTTTATGCTTCTGCTTTAAACGGAACTTCAAGTGAATCAGATGATCCAGCAGATCAAGAGCCAACAATGGCCCCAATTTTTGATAAAATTATTGAACATGTGCCAGCTCCAGTTGACAATTCAGACGAACCACTTCAATTCCAAGTCTCATTACTAGACTACAACGATTACGTTGGACGTATTGGGATTGGCCGTGTGTTCCGTGGCACAATGAAAGTCGGCGACCAAGTTGCGTTGATGAAATTAGATGGCAGCGTGAAAAATTTCCGTGTAACGAAAATTTTAGGTTTCTTTGGCCTACAACGTGTGGAAATTGATGAAGCAAAAGCGGGCGATTTAATTGCCGTTTCTGGAATGGAAGACATTTTCGTTGGGGAAACAGTTGTAGATGTTCACAATCAAGAAGCATTACCAATTCTACACATTGATGAGCCAACCTTACAAATGACTTTCTTAGTTAACAATTCTCCATTTGCGGGACGTGAAGGAAAATACATCACCGCTCGTAAAATCGAAGAACGTTTAATGGCTGAATTACAAACAGACGTATCTTTACGTGTTGATCCAATTGGCCCAGATTCTTGGACTGTATCAGGCCGTGGCGAATTGCATTTATCAATTTTAATTGAAAATATGCGTCGTGAAGGCTATGAATTACAAGTTTCTCGTCCAGAAGTTATTGAACGTGAAATTGATGGGGTTAAATGTGAACCATTTGAACGTGTTCAAATTGACACACCTGAAGAATACATGGGTAGTGTGATTGAATCCCTAAGTTTACGTAAAGGCGAAATGCAAGATATGATTAATGCCGGTAACGGACAAATGCGTTTAATCTTCTTAGCACCAGCTCGTGGCTTAATTGGTTATTCAACAGAATTCTTATCAATGACTCGTGGTTATGGTATTATGAACCACACCTTCGATCAATACTTACCAATGATTCAAGGAACGATTGGCGGCCGTCATCAAGGTGCGCTAGTTTCAATCGATACTGGTAAAGCAACGACTTACTCAATCATGAGTATTGAAGAACGTGGTACAGTTTTCGTTGAACCAACGACAGAAGTTTACGAAGGAATGATTGTTGGGGAAAACAACCGCGACAACGATTTAACTGTGAACATCACAAAAGCTAAACAAATGACTAACGTTCGTTCGGCAACGAAAGACCAAACATCAGTCATCAAAAAACCGAAAAAATTAACGTTAGAAGAATCATTAGAATTCTTGAATGAAGATGAATACTGTGAAGTAACACCAGAAAGCATCCGTTTAAGAAAACAAATTCTTAACAAAAACGAACGCGAAAAAGCAAGCAAGAAAAAGAAAAAAGCTGAATAATTTTTCGACAAATAAACATTTAAACCAACTATGCTCGTTTTACTACGAAAATAGTTGGTTTTTTTGATGGCAAAAACGAATTAATGCGTATTTTAAGATAAGGTTATTTTTTTATGTGTGGATAACTACTCGTTATCCACAACAAGCAAATGC
The DNA here is from genome assembly GCF_050546705.1 of Enterococcus sp. AZ104. NCBI lineage: Bacteria > Bacillati > Bacillota > Bacilli > Lactobacillales > Enterococcaceae > Enterococcus > Enterococcus sp. AZ104. Next base: position 1,967,671 of record NZ_CP172952.1, on the reverse strand, counting down.
CGCTATTTTTGAAAGCTTTTGATAGCAAGCTTTCACAATTTTTCATTCTTTTTGATGTTTCACGTTAACTGGTGTTTCACGATTGTGTCTTGTTTTAACACACCTTGTTCCTGTTAGATTAGCGTGTTAAAATGACTTGTAGAACAAAGATTGGAGCGCAATAAATGAGTGCATTACAAGAATTATTAAAAGATACATTTGGCTATGATGATTTTCGGCCAGGACAAGAAACGATTATTCGTCATGTATTGCGACAAGAAAATGTCTTAGGCATTATGCCAACAGGTGGAGGCAAATCGATTTGTTATCAGTTGCCAGCCTTACTTCTGGATAATTTAACATTGGTGATTTCACCATTAATTTCTTTAATGAAAGATCAAGTAGATGCCCTGAATTTAATGGGGATTCCAGCTACATATATCAATAGTACCATTTCCTATCAAGAAATGAATCAACGTATTCAATTAGCGGTTAACAAAGAAGTCAAGCTATTGTATGTTGCGCCAGAGCGATTAGAATCTTATGATTTTCAACAGATGCTGACACATGTACCGATTGATTTATTGGCAGTAGATGAGGCACACTGTATTTCACAATGGGGGCATGATTTTCGTCCAAGCTATTTGCGTTTAGCAGAGATTATCGATCAATTTCAACAGCAACCAACTGTGATTGCACTAACAGCAACAGCAACGCCACAAGTAGCGGAGGATATTGTCAAGCAATTAAGAATTCCATCAGAAAATGAAATCAAAACAGGATTCGCTCGAGAAAATTTATCTTTTCAAGTCGTGAAAGATCAAAATAGAGACGTTTTTCTTTTGGAATATTTAAAGATGAATACTGGACAATCAGGTATTATTTATGCAAGCACGCGCAAGGAAGTTGAACGAATTTATCATTTATTAGAAAGTAAAAAAATTGCAGCTGGGATGTATCATGGGGGCATGAGTGAACAGTTACGTAGTGAAAATCAAGAAGCATTCTTGTATGATCAAGTGCAAGTGATGGTAGCAACAAATGCCTTTGGTATGGGGATTAATAAGAGTAATGTTCGTTTTGTCATTCACGCACAAGTACCAGGAAATATTGAATCTTATTACCAAGAAGCGGGCCGAGCTGGTCGTGACGGTCTACCTAGTGATGCTGTGTTAATGTTTGCTCCACAAGACTTGCAAATTCAACAATACTTTATTGAACAATCTGAAATGACCATTGATTATAAGCAGAAAGAGTACTTGAAATTACGGGAAATGTCACAATATGCGAATGCACAAATGTGTTTACAAAAATATATTTTACGCTATTTTGGTGAAGAAGGGACGGACTGCGGTCGCTGCTCGAATTGTCTGGATAATCGAGAATTAGTCGATATTACGGTCGATGCCCAAAAAGTTTTGTCTTGTGTAAAACGTATGGGAGAACGTTTCGGTAAGGGTTTAGTTGGTAAAGTCTTGACTGGCTCAAAAGATCAAAAAATTGATCAATGGCATTTTGATCGTTTGCCAACATACGGACTAATGAAAGGTCGCACGCAAAAAGAAGTCACACAACTGATTGATTATTTGACAGCAGAACGTTATTTAATTCCTTCTGATGGGCAATTTCCGTTGTTATCAGTCTCGACAGAAGGTGTTCAGGTGCTTTTAGGGGAACGGAAAGTCTTCCGAAAAGAAGACCAAAAAGTTCGAAAAGTAGCAGTGGATGATGCCTTGTTTGAACGATTACGCGAATTACGTATGGACATGGCTCAAGAGGCAGGCGTGCCGCCATATGTAGTCTTTTCCGATAGTACACTTAAAGAAATGTGTGAAAAATTACCGCAAACAACGATTCAATTATTGCAAATAAAAGGGGTCGGCCAAAATAAATTAGATAAATATGGCACCGCCTTTTTAGAAGTAATTAAAGAATATCAAGAGACAAAAAAATGATATAGTTTGTTATTTTATTTAAAATTAAAAGCAGAAAATAAGAAAAAAGTCTTTTAATGTATTTGTTGTTGTAGTGATAAAATAAGCTTGTTATATAAAGAGATTTCTTACTTAATATATCGCTTGGTTTCAGAAAATTTCTTAAAGGAAATTTTCTGAAATCATCATGTATCTAACTGAGAATTATGTTATAATTATTTAATTAAGATAGGGAGGTTCTGTACAAATGGACGAAGGAATTTCAAAGAAATTTGCCATTCAATTATTAGAAGACGATGCAGAACGCATTAAAATGCTTATTCGTAATCAAAAAAACAGTTTGTGCATTTCTCAATGTAAAGCATTTGAAGAAGTGGTGGATACACAAATGTATGGTTTTTCAAGACAAGTGACCTATGCGACCCGTTTGGGGATTTTAACTAATGATGAAGGACATCGCTTACTAAGTGATTTAGAACGCGAATTGAATCAATTATATACAGATGTTTATGAAGAAACACAAGAAAAAAACGAGATTGGCAAGGAGGGTTAAGCTTTGCCAAACAAAGTAAAGAAACGGCATTTGCTAGACTATAGTATTTTTATTCCATATTTAATTTTAAGTATCGTGGGATTGATTATGGTATATAGTTCCACATCCGCATTACAAGTAATGAAAGGTTTTTCACCTACCTCATTCGTTATTAACCAGGTTGCCTTTTGGGTAGTAGGGTTAGTTGCAATGTTTTTTATTTATAAGATGAAAACATCCGTTTTTCAGAATCGAAGTTTTATCATGTTTGCCATTGCGGTAATTACGGTTATGGTTTTAGCCGTTCGGATTCCTGGTATCGGGAAAGAAATTAACGGCGCACGTGGTTGGATTGAGATTGGTGGATTTTCTATGCAACCAGCTGAGTATTTAAAAATTATGGTTGTCTGGTATCTGTCTTATATTTTAGCACGGCGACAAAAGACAATTAATGGAGGCATGGATCAATTTAAACAAGCTGCCGGGCGCCCGTTGATGCTCGTTTTTGTATTAATTGCTCTAGTTGCAATCCAGCCTGACTTCGGGAATGCGGCCATTCTAACATTAATTACCATCGTGATGGTTTTAGCAAGTGGGATTAATTATATGTATACCTACTTGGTCGGTGGCTTGGGCATTTTAGGTAGTATCACGGCTATTCAGTTATTAATTATGTCTAAAGGAAAAATTTTCCCAGCGCGTTATCAATATATTTATAATCGTTTTGCTGTTTTTAAAAATCCATTTTTAGATGAACGGAACTTAGGACATCAGTTAGCTAATTCTTATTATGCAATCAGTAATGGCGGCTGGTTTGGCAAAGGTCTAGGGAATAGTGTTCAGAAAAAAGGCTTTTTACCAGAAGCACATACGGACTTTATCTTTGCGATTACTTTAGAAGAGTTAGGCATTATCGGCGGTCTAGCGATTTTAGGATTGTTGATGTTTATGATTGCGCGAATTATTTTAGTCGGTGTACGCTCGAAGAAACCTTTTAATTCACTAATGTGTATTGGAATTGGTACAATGTTATTAATTCAAGTCTTTATTAATGTTGGTGGGATTACTGGGATTATTCCATTAACAGGAATTACTTTCCCGTTCTTGAGTCAAGGTGGGAATAGTTTGCTGATTATTTCGATTGCTGTGGCCTTTGTCCTGAATATCAGTGCAGATGAAACACGTCAGAAATTAGAAAATGAGTACTATTTATCTTTAGAACAGAACCAATAAATTTGAAGGAAATTGATGGTAGGAGTGACGTTATGAAAAAGGTATTAGTTGCCAATCGTGGCGAAATTGCGATTCGAATTTTTAGAGCTTGTACAGAATTAGATATCCGTACAGTAGCGATTTATGCTGCAGAAGATGAGTATTCTGTTCATCGTTTCAAAGCAGATGAAGCGTATTTAGTTGGTAAGGGGAAAAAACCAATTGAAGCCTATTTAGACATTGAAAATATTATCCAAATTGCCAAAAAATCGGGAGCAGATGCCATTCATCCTGGTTATGGCTTTTTATCAGAGAACTTACGCTTCGCCGAACGTTGTGAAGAAGAAGGAATCATTTTTGTCGGACCTAAAACACATCATTTAGATATTTTTGGCGATAAAATTAAAGCGAAAGAAGCAGCTGTAGCTGCGGGGATTGCTTCGATTCCAGGCTCAGACGGGCCAGTAGCAACGGTGGAAGAGGTTGTAGCTTTTGGTGAAACACATGGCTTTCCTATCATGATTAAAGCTGCTTTAGGTGGCGGCGGTCGCGGGATGCGCGTTGCCCACGATGCCAAAGAAGCACGAGAAGGTTACGAAAGAGCAAAAAGTGAAGCGAAAGCAGCCTTTGGTTCTGACGAGGTTTATGTTGAAAAGTATATTTCTAATCCTAAACATATCGAAGTACAAATTTTAGGCGATCATCATGGGAACGTCTTGCATTTATTTGAACGTGATTGTTCCGTTCAACGGCGCCACCAAAAAGTGGTAGAAGTCGCACCATGTGTATCAATGAATGAAGAACAACGAGCAGCCATTTGTTCGGCTGCTGTGCAGTTAATGGCACATGTCGGCTACGTGAATGCGGGAACGGTTGAGTTTTTAGTAGAAGGGGATCAGTTTTATTTTATTGAAGTGAATCCTCGTGTTCAGGTAGAACATACTATCACAGAAATGATTACAGATATTGATATTGTGATCTCTCAATTACAAATTGCGCAAGGGCTTGATTTGCATAAAGATATGCATTTGCCAAAACAAAACGAATTGACATTAAAAGGCGCGGCTATTCAATGTCGGATTACGACTGAAGATCCCCTGAACCAGTTTATGCCAGACACAGGGAAAATCGATACGTATCGTTCACCAGGTGGTTTTGGTGTGCGTTTAGATGTAGGGAATGCTTATTCTGGCTACGCTGTGACTCCCTACTTTGATTCTTTATTGGTTAAAGTCTGTACGCATGGTTTCTCTTTTGAACAGGCAATCAGTAAAATGCAACGCTGCTTAAAAGAATTTCGGATTCGTGGCGTGAAAACAAATATTCCGTTTTTACAAAATGTTGTGAGCTATCCAGCGTTTCAATCTGGCGAAGCCAAAACAACCTTTATTGATAATACACCTGAATTATTTGAATTTCCTCGTATGCGCGATCGTGGCAATAAAACGATGAAATACATTGGAGAAGTAACGGTCAATGGGTTCCCTGGCATTGAAAGAACGGAGAAAAAATATTTTGAAGCCCCGCGCGTGCCGACAGATATTGAAGTTCCAGAAAAAGTGATTACAGCTAAAAATATTCTAGACGCTCAAGGAGCAACCGCCGTCATCGATTGGGTTAAGAATCAAGAAAGTGTGTTAATGACAGATACCACGTTCCGTGATGCGCACCAAAGTTTATTAGCTACTCGTGTGAGAACACAAGATTTTAAAGCAATTGCTGGTCTAACTGATGCAGCCCTGCCTGAGCTGTTTTCTAGTGAAATGTGGGGTGGCGCTACGTTCGATGTTGCCTATCGCTTCTTAACCGAAGACCCATGGCAACGTTTAAGAAAAATTCGTCAGTTGATGCCAAACACACTTTTACAAATGCTGTTCAGAGGATCTAATGCGGTAGGCTATCAAAATTATCCTGATAATGTTATTGAAGAATTTATTAAAGAATCCGCTCGCCAAGGAGTCGATGTTTTCCGAATTTTTGATAGCTTAAACTGGATTCCTCAAATGGAAAAAAGTATTCAAGTCGTTCGGGATACCGGAAAAATTGCGGAAGCAGCAATTTGTTATACTGGGGACATCAATGATCCAGCCCGAGCAAAATATAATGTTCAATATTACCTTGATATGGCTAAAGAATTGGAAAATTTAGGTGCACAAATCATTGCGATTAAAGATATGGCTGGCTTATTGAAACCACAAGCTGCTTATCGTTTAATTAGTGAATTAAAGGCAGCCACGGATTTACCAATTCATCTCCACACTCACGACACTAGTGGCAATGGGATCATCACATATTCAGCAGCTACTAAAGCGGGCGTTGATATTGTTGACGTCGCAATGAGTGCGATGAGTGGCGCAACTAGCCAGCCAAGTATGAACAGTCTATATTATGCTTTAGTCAATGGTGAACGGACGCCAACTATTAACATTGATAATGCACAGAAAATCAATCATTATTGGGAAGATGTGCGCATGTATTATCAACCATTTGAAAATGGGTTAAATGCCCCGCAAACAGAAGTCTATATGCATGAAATGCCTGGTGGGCAATACTCTAATCTACAGCAGCAAGCAAAAGCGGTAGGCTTAGGGCACCGTTGGGATGAAATCAAAAAAATATATCACACAGTGAATTTGATGTTTGGCGATATTGTAAAAGTGACGCCATCTTCAAAAGTCGTGGGAGACATGGCACTCTTCATGGTTCAAAATAATCTGACAGAACAAGATGTTTATGCGCGTGGTGAAGAACTAAGTTTTCCTGAATCAGTTGTGACTTTTTTCCAAGGTGATTTAGGTCAACCAGTTGGTGGGTTCCCGAAAGAGCTGCAACGAATTATTCTAAAAGGTCGACCAGCCTTCACAGAGCGGCCAGGTGACTTAGCAGCACCTGTTGATTTTGCGAAAGTACAAGAAGAATTAGCCGAAAAAATTGGGTATCAACCTAAATTGGAAGAAGTTTTAAGTTATTTAATGTATCCACAAGTATTTTTAGAGTATCGTCAAAAATACGAAACCTTTGGAGATATAACCTTATTAGATACGCCAACATTCTTTAAAGGTATTCGTCAAGGAGAGACATTGGAAGTTCAAATTGAACGAGGAAAAACGTTAATTATTCGTTTAGATGAAATTGGCGAACCTGATATTGACGGAAACCGTGTCTTGTTCTTCAATTTGAATGGGCAACGTCGTGAGGTTTTAGTTAAAGATGCCTCTATTAAGTCTGCTGTTCAAGTAAAACAAAAGGCGGAACCAACTAATAAAGAACAAATCGGCGCAACGATGTCTGGTTCTGTTCTACAAGTATTGGTCAAACGTGGCGATAAAGTAGAAAAAGGTCAGCCGTTGCTGATTACAGAAGCCATGAAAATGGAAACGACTATCGAAGCACGTTTTGCGGGCACGGTAGATCACATTTATGTTGAAGAAGGCGAAGCAATCAGCTCAGGTGATTTGTTATTAGAAGTGAAAGAAAAATAAGATGAGAGGGGAAAAAATGAAGCGATTTTGGGCCTTTACTGCTGTTTTTTTAACAGTTCTACTCATTGGATATTTAGAGCCAGTTTTTTTCCCTGCTGAAAAACCAACCGAAACAGCTCAAAGTGGGCGCTTATCCAGCGCTCACACCGCTGTTCCTCATGAAGAATTGCCAGCTTCTGGCTACGCAGCATACATAGGGAAAGATGTGGAAATCTTTATCCGCCAGTTTGGCAATCCTAAAGAAAAAATTAAAACAGGTCGTACGTATGAATTATGGACGTTCGGTTTGACGATGAATGATTACTTAGAAGTCAACGTTCGAGAAAATAAAGTCATCGCAATTAAGGCCTTTAACAATGACAAAATGATAGAACCGTTTAAAATAGATATGAAGCTTGCTGACTTGTCTGATTTAATGACGATTTATTCGAATTTTGCATTTAATTTTCATCATGAAGCTTACGATGTCGAGCTGATGGAAGAAGATATGAACTATCGACCACTGGTTGCTTTTGATAATGGCAGTTTTGCGGTGTTATTTTTTAATCAGCGGACAGGCGGTTTAATGGCAGTTAATTATGTCAATAAAGAAACGTTGCTCACGGAAATGCCGTATCAATTAAATGAAGGTTCTCCTTTGCCAGTTGATATAACGCAGTCAATGACCTTCGATCCTGTTCAAAGTAACCAAGCGATTTATGTCATGAATCTGGTTAAACAGCAAGAAAGTCAAGTTGCTTTTTCAGTTTCTACACAAAGCCAAAAAGATGCCCAAACATTGTATCAAACGATGGCTAACCATACACCAACAATTTTGTCGGCAAATCGACAAGCAGAATTGTTACAAACGAGAGAGGAACATACAGCCATTCATCCCTTTCATTTGACTAAGGACGAATTTTCTTTATTAGTTAAAACGAGCAAACTTTCGTTGAGAGAACCAGCAGGTATTTTCCAAGAACCTGTTTATGATAGTACCTTTACTATTTTGTCATGGTTTTCGGACCCGCAATATGATAGCTATTTTGCTGAGTCAGAAACGACAGAATTGGGCGTTGCCTTTTCCAATGAAGGTGTGTTAGTCTTATTAGAGAAACGACCAGAAAATAGGCAAATCACGGAGAGTAGTGAAAAGTTATGATTGTAACAGAACATTTATTTGCAATTGAAGATCAAACAGAATGTTTAATTTCAGCACTTTTAGAAAGTGATGCTGTTCAAAACTATAAAGAAACAAAAAAAGCTATGTATGCTTCGGCGGAAGTTGCTCAGTTACAAAAAGCATTTTTAGAAGCTAAGTCAGCCTTTGAACGAGTAGAGGCTTATGGAATTCATGCACCCGATTTTCGGGAGAAACAACGAGCCCTACGTAAAGCGAAGCGGGCGCTTGATTTAAATGAAATCGTTGCAAATTATCGTTTTGCTGAGACAAACGTTCAAACGTTGCTAGATACAATTGGTTTAAAGATTGCGCAACTAATTTCTGAAGATATTAAAGTAGATGCTGGAAATCCTTTCTTTGAACGAGGAAAGAAACATTCAGGTTGTGGAGGAAGCTGCCATGCAAGCTAAAGAAGAAAAAGAATTTACGCTTCAAGAGCGTCGTTGCCTAATTGTTTGGGTATACACATTAAAACCGTTAAAACAGTTACGCCGATATGGACTGATTCACTATGTTTCACGAAAAATGAAATATGTGGTGATTTACATGAATGAAGAAAATATTGAAAGTAACATGGAAAAAATTAATCAGTTACATTTTGTTCGTAGTGTCGATAAATCGTATCGACCAGATGTCGAAATGAATTTTGCTGAAAAAATTGGTACCAAAGCGGCTTATCAAGAACAAGAAGACGACGGCTATGTAGTAGAGGAATTATCTACAGAGATTCGCTTAGCAGAGAATGTCTAATGCAAAAGAGTGAGAAATGTTATGAGAAATTTCAAACATTTTTCACTCTTTTTGTTATAATGAATTATAAAAGAATGATTGATAAAGGAGTCGAAACAATGCGTGTTATTTCTGGAGAATATGGTGGCCGGCGCCTGAAAGCGTTAGATGGCGACAATACTAGGCCTACAACAGATAAAGTAAAAGAATCTATTTTTAATATGATTGGTCCATATTTCGATGGTGGAATGGCGCTGGATTTATATTCAGGAAGTGGCGGGTTAGCGATTGAAGCCGTTTCTCGTGGAATGGACAAAAGTATTTGTATTGAAAAGAATTTTGCTGCACTAAAAGTAATTAAAGAAAATATTGCGATTACAAAAGAACCAGAAAAATTTGAAGTTAGAAAAATGGATGCTAATCGTGCCTTAGAACAGTTTTATGAAGAGAAGCTACAATTTGATTTGGTCTTATTGGATCCGCCCTATGCCAAACAAGAAATTGTTTCACAATTAGAAAAGATGTTAGAACGGCAGTTATTAACAAACGAAGCCGTTATCGTTTGTGAAACAGATAAAACTGTCAAATTACCGGAAACGATTGGTACACTAGAAAAAACAAGAGAAACCGTTTACGGAATCACTCAAGTAACGATTTATCGTCAGGAGGCGTAAGATGCGTAAAATTGCTCTATTTCCCGGAAGTTTTGATCCGATGACAAATGGTCATTTAAATTTGATTGAACGCAGTGCGAAGTTATTTGACGAAGTCATTATTGGCGTTTTTATAAATACAAGTAAGCAAACATTATTTACGCCAGAAGAGAAAAAATATTTAATTGAAGAAGCAACTAAAGAAATGCCAAATGTGCGTGTTATTATGCAAGAAACCCAGTTAACTGTGGAAAGTGCAAAATCATTAGGGGCTAATTTTTTGATTCGTGGCATTAGAAACGTCAAAGACTACGAGTACGAGAAAGACATTGCTAAAATGAATCAACATCTGGTGCCAGAAATTGAAACGGTTTTTCTATTAGCAGAAGAACCATATGCACATGTAAGTTCCAGTTTACTAAAAGAAGTTTTACGTTTTGGGGGCGATGTGTCTGACTATCTTCCTCCCAATATTTATCATGCGTTAAAACAAAAGAAGAATGACTGGAGCTAAAATTATGAATAAAAAAACAGAAAAATTTTCGTTTAAATCACTCATTCCAATGGTATTGGCATTGCTGCTAATTGGTTTGTTTATCGTCCCAATTCCTTATTATATTGAAGGACCAGGAACGACAGAAAATTTAAAAGAGTTTGTAACTGTTGATGGAAAAAAAGATACGCAGTCAGGTGCTTTTTATTTAACAACGGTGGGCATTCGTTCGGCCACTATTTTTTCTGCCATAAAAGCAAACTTTTCGGATTTTCAAGAAGTCATGTCAAAAAAAGAATTAATGGGAGATAGTAGTAATAGCGAATATAATCGAATTCAACAATACTATATGGATTCCTCAAAAAACGCCGCAATTGAGCAAGCCTTAAAATTAGCGAAGGTTCCATATGAGATGAAATTTAAAGGCGTCTATGTGTTAGCGATGGAAGACAACTCAAGTTTTAAAGGAAAAATTGAAGTTGGCGATACCGTGACAGGCGTGGATGGCAAATCTTTTAAAAGCAGTGAAGAATTAATGAATTACATTAAAGCACAAAAAGTGAATCAAAAAGTCACTGTTCAATTTATTCAAGATGGCAAAGCAAAAGAAGCGACCGGCAAATTAATTGAATTGCCAACAGATAAAAAAGCGGGGATTGGTATTGGTTTGACCGATCATACAGAAATTGATTCTTCTATCCCAGTATCTATTGAAGCGGGTGATATTGGTGGGCCATCGGCTGGGTTAATGTTTACTTTGCAGACCTATGAACAATTAAGTCATAAAGATTTACGTAAAGGTCATGAAATTGCTGGAACAGGTACGATGAACAGTCAAGGAATCGTTGGTAGAATCGGTGGTATTGACAAAAAAGTTGTAACAGCCAGTGAGAACGGTGCAGAAATTTTCTTTGCACCCGATGATGAAATAACTTCAGAAATGAAAAAAGTTGAACCGAAAATCAAATCGAATTATCAAGAAGCACAAGAAGCTGCGAAAAAAATTGGGACAAAAATGAAAATTGTCCCAGTAAAAACGGTTCAAGATGCCTTGAACTATCTAGAAAAATTAAAATAAAAGTGTGCCTGGGCCAAAAATTACTAGTGATTTTTGGTCCAGGCGCATTTTTTTGTTAAAAAATGCGTAATTATATTTTGAAGGGAGGACAAACGATGGATTGGTTGAAACAGTTACCCAAAAAGTGGCTATTGCTAGGTAGTGGCGCGTCTATAGTTATTTTGATAACTCTATTAGTGGGCATTTATTTGATGGTTAATAAGGAGCCACGAGTAGACACCACAATGTGGGAGGAGACAAGTCTGACCACTACGGCAGAGGTCGCCACAGATGCCACAAAAGAAAGGGCAGAAACAATGATCTATGTTGATATTAAAGGCGCAGTGAAAGTACCAGGAATCTATCAACTAAAAAATCAGCAGCGGATTTGGGATGCTTTAGCTTTAGCTGGAGGTGTGAGCGAGGAAGCTGATACTGCCCAGGTCAATTACGCTCAAAAAGTAAAAGATCAAATGATTATTTACGTGCCCAAAAAAGGAGAAGCAGTGGCACAGTCATTAGAAACGCTGCAGGAATCAGCACCTTCTCAGCAAAATCAGGAGGAAAAAATCAACCTTAATACGGCAACAGAAGCAGAGCTACAAACGATTTCAGGAATCGGTGCGAAAAAAGCACAAGAGATTATTCGTTTTCGTGACGAACAAGGACCGTTTAAAACCGTCGAGGAACTGAAAAATGTTCCAGGTATTGGAGAGAAAACAGTAGAACGTTTAAAAGACATGTTGACAGTGACTGGCTAACTTTTAACAGAAAATTCCTGAGAATTCTTGACTATGGGATGCGGATAACATACTATTTGTAATAAGATTAAATGATTTGGCAAATCGAACACAGGAGTCATTAAAAATAAAGGAGGTTTATTATGGAACGAATTCCATGGGACCAATATTTTATGGGACAAAGCGTCTTATTATCATTAAGAAGTACTTGCACACGTTTAACTGTCGGAGCAACCATTGTTCGCGACAAACGAATTATTGCAGGAGGTTACAATGGTTCAGTCAGTGGCGGAACGCATTGTATTGATGAAGGATGCTATGTTGTTGATAATCATTGCGTTCGAACAATCCACGCAGAAATGAATGCAATTTTACAATGTGCGAAGTTTGGCGTCCCTACAGAAGGGGCAGAAATTTATGTGACACATTTCCCTTGCCTGCAATGTACAAAGATGATTTTACAAGCAGGGATTAAAAAGATTTATTATTTAAAGGATTACCGTAATGATGCGTACGCCCTAAATTTAATTGAACAAGTAGGAGCCACGGTTGAAAAAGTGACTTTAGTACCAAAATATTTTGCCGAATTACAATGGGGAGAAGAATTTGCCACACTTGAGGACAATCCTTCCTCAGCTGAGGAATAATTGGTTCTTCATAGCTCTGCTGACTAGTTGTGGGCTGTGGTGTTTTTTCGCACCTAGTCTATTAGGAGCTCTTCTTTTTTCTATCACTGTTATCCGTATTGTCTGTACAAAAAGTTTTCCTGTTATATTGGGAGGTTTTTTGTGCAGTTTTTTAATAGTAGGGGGCATATTGATTTTCCAGTGGTTAAAGCCAGTCTCTTTGTTGCCTAAAGAAGTCCGCTTGTCAGGACAGCTAACGATATTACCAGATGAAATACAAGTAGATGGTGATCAAGTAAAATTTCCTGCCAATTGGATCGTAAAAGGCAAAAGACAGAAAGTGATGGCATTTTATCAATTAAAAAGTGTGAAAGAAAAACAGCAATGGCAACAACTAACCACAACCATTCAGGCAACCGCTGTAGGTATTTTAGACTCGCCCCAAGGTCAAACCAACAAAAATGGCTTCAATTATCAACTATTTTTAAAGAATCAAGGAATCGAAGCTATTTTATTCATTGAGGAGATAGGACAACCGCGTTCCTCTTTTTCTTGGCGGTTTAAAGAAATCATTAGCGGCTGGCGGAAGTGGGCGATGGTACATATTCAGAAAAATTTTGCTGAGACTAGTGCAATGTATATGAATGCGTTGCTATTAGGTTTTCGTAATGAAGAATTTGCTGAAATAAGCGATAAATTTTCAGCATTAGGCATTTTGCATCTTTTTAGTTTGTCAGGGATGCATGTTTCTTTTTTCCTTCGTTTATTTCGCTTGCTAATGCTAAGAATTGCTCGCCGAACGCAAGAAAGTTATTTTTTGTGGCAATGCGGTTTTTCACTGATATATGCTGGTTTAACAGGATTCTCAGTCAGTGTCATGCGGGCGCTTTTACAAACAAACCTCAATACGTTCAATCGACGGTTTAATTGGCAGGTACCGGCCCTCGATTGTTGGAGTTTAACTCTCTTAGTGCACTTGATTGTTCAGCCAACCCTCTTTTTTTCAGTCGGCGGTCAATTTAGTTACTTACTTTCCTTTGTTCTGCTGTTTTTAGAGCAAACATTGGTTGGTTATTCTTCGCCTTTTATTAAAAATTGTTTAGGCTCTTTCCTATTGGCTGTGGCTTCCTTACCTATTTTAGTCCAATCATTTTATGAATGGCCCTTGTTAGGAAGTTTCTTAACATTTCTCTTGTTACCAATTTTTGAACGGTTCTTGTTACCGCTTTTGACGTTGAGCTTTTTTCTAGTGATTATTATGCCAGCACGTTATTTAGCAGCCTTGCTCGAACCACTATTTTTAACAATGAATGGCTTATTTGAGTGGGTGCTAGTTCACTTAAATCCGAAGCTGACCATCGGCTATTTAAATTCTTGGATACAAATTAGTTTGTTATTACTAATCGGACTTTCAATGATTTATTCAGCAGACAAGTCTAAAAAAATTTTTTTCTCAATCGGACTACTAATTGTTTTGATAAATAGTAAATACCTTTCGCCAATTGGCATTGTTGCAATGATCGATGTAGGCCAAGGGGATAGTTTGTTTATCCAAGCGCCTTTTCACAGAAAAAATACACTGATCGATACAGGGGGGCGGTTGTCTTTTGGCAAAGAAGCTTGGCGGCAACGGAAAAATAGTCGATCAGGAGCAGAATATTCAGTGATTCCTTTTCTCAAAAGTCAAGGAGTCAAACGTTTAGATGAAGTGATCATCACACACGCACATGAAGACCATTTTGGCGATTTATTAGCCATTGCGCAGAAGGTTCCAATTTCTGTTCTTTATTTCCCTAAAGGAGCAGCTGAAGCCAATTTTTCGTTTCGCCAAGTCTTGAAACAACTCCAAAAAAGCGGAACAGACTGTCGGCCAATTTTAGCGCCCAAGCGAATTAATGGGCCCATTTCTCTTCAAATTTTATCGCCCAATAAGAGCAGTATTGGGGGCAATAATGACTCGATAGTGTTTTCCACACAATTAGGCGGACGGCATTTTTTATTTACTGGTGACTTGGAAGCCGAAGGAGAAGAACAAGTGTTGGCTCGCTATCCCCAGTTGAAAATCGACATCTTGAAAGTCGGTCATCATGGTAGTAAAACGTCGTCTACTAAAAGATTTATCAAACAGCTTAATCCGCGAGAAGCATTGATTTCAGCTGGACTGAATAATCGTTTTAAACATCCTCATCAGGAGACATTAGCGACGCTGGAGGAGCAAAAAATAAATTATTATCGGACCGATCTTCAAGGAATGATTTATTATCAATGGTTACCTTGGCAAGGGCTTTCTAAAGCCAAATTTGTTAAAGAACAAGACTAGTATTTCCAGAAGTAACATGATAGGATAAACAAGAGAAACGAGAAAAGGAGCGAGCCAATGGAGTTACAAAAAGCTTTGAAAGAAGTGCGAGAGCAAAAAATCGCTCCAGTGTATTTATTAATAGGAACAGAACTTTATTTAACTGAATTATTTAAAACAACATTGATGAAAGAATTGTTGACGGAAGAGGATGATCAATTTAACTTTTTCTCATTTGATATGGAGGAAACACCTTTAAGTGCAGCGATTGCTGAAGCGGAAACAATTCCGTTTTTTGGTGATTATCGCCTTGTCTTTGTGGAAAATCCTTACTTTTTAACTGCCGAAAGAAAAACAAACGGTGTGGAACATGATGTCAATCTTTTATTGAATTATTTGGAAAGTCCATCACCAACAACTGTTCTTGTTTTTATGGCCTCATATGAAAAATTAGATGAACGCAAAAAAATTACCAAAGCATTGAAAAAAAATGCCACAGTAGTTGACGTCAATCCAATGGATGAAAAGGCTATTCGTCAGTACATTTCTCAAACGATTGAGAGCGAAGGGTACACTATTCGCTCCGATGCTTTTGATTTATTACTTCAATTGACAGACTTGAACTTATCAAAAATTATGGGAGAATTACAGAAGCTGTATTTATATGCCCTTGAGACGAAGACAATTACACGAGGTGCGGTTCAAGAATTAGTCCCTAAGTCTTTGGAACATAATGTTTTTGACTTAACCAACGAAGTACTTTCTGGAAACAGTGAAAAAGCTGTTCAATTGTATGAAGATTTACTTTTACAAGGAGAAGAAACCATTAAGTTAAATGCAATCTTATTGAATCAGATTCGCCTTTTTCTACAAACAAAAATTTTGGCTAAGATGGGCTATCAACAAGCGAATATCGCTGATACATTAAAGGTTCATCCTTATCGAGTCAAGTTAGCGTTACAACAAGTCCGACGATTTGAATTGTCTCGATTAGAAAGACTTTATGATGAATTAGTTGAAAATGATTACCGCATGAAAACGGGCCAAATGGATAAAGAATTACTATTCCAATTATTTATTTTAAAATTGACTGCACAAGCAAAATAAGAAAATGCCAGAGGCAATCGTCATACAACGATTGTCTCTGGCACTTTCTTATTATTTAGCTCCTAATAGTTCTTCTTTTCCGTGAACAAGCTGTGTCAACATGGCACAGAAAGGTGTTGCTACGTTGTATTTTTGTCCTTTGCGCCAAACGGCACCATTGATGTAATCAATTTCTGTGAGACGATGATTTTTAATTAAATCTTGATACATAGACGGATAGTGCAAGCCAATACCGTTTGGATCATAAGTTTGAGCAATATGTGTATAGACTTCTGCTTGATCTAAATGAATGGCTTCTTTTTCTGCGACTGCTGCAAATTCACTGATTAATGTTTTAACAAGGGATTCACTAACAGGTAGTGCACCAAATTCGGCAATATTACAATCAAGGATTGTACACAAACCGTTTAGCGTGCCATTGACACAGGCTTTCCGCCAAATAGAGTAGCGAACATTGCTACTATAGCTTGGATTTAAACCAGCTTGTTGGAAGACATCAACGACTTCTAAAGCAAATTTTTTACCAGAAGGATCAATATTTTCTAATTCAATTTCGCCATCACCTAAAAGTTTAACACGTCCCGGTCCTTCTAAACCAGCTGTCCACATGGTAATGCCAACCAAGATGTTTTCTTTTGGCACATATTTTTCTAGTACATCTTCATGACCTAAGCCATTTAATAAACATAGTACATACGTTTTTTCAGTAATCATTGGTTGAATCGCTTTAAACATTGCATCTAATTGTTGTGCTTTAGTTAAAGCGATAATTAAATCTACTTGTTCATTTTGATGGTCAATTTCTTCTGGTGAGAAGATTGGTAGGTTCGCGACAACTTCTTCTCCATTAAAATCAGCGATTAAACCATTTTTACGAATAGCTTCAATGTGCGCGGGCCATTGATCGATTAAAGTTACATCATTTCCGCCTTGATGCAACATAATTCCTAAACGGCTGCCCATAGCGCCAGCACCAGCAATTGCAATTTTCATGTGTATCCATCTCCTTAAAAGTTCTTTAACCGTTATTATTATACAGCAACTTTCCTAAAAATGAATAAATGGGACTTGCAAATTTGTTATTTTTTAAATGTTTCCTAAAAAGTAAGGATTGCATCAAATGGTAAAGTAAGCTAAAGTAAAGCGTGGAAAAGTTTATAAATGAAAGTAGAGGAATCGTTAATGACGAAAGAAAAATTTTGTCGAGAATCACGAGTGATTCAAACACATCGTGTATTTCCCTTTGATTTAAATCCCTTTGGTGCACTATTTGGTGGGAAATTAATGTCTTTAATTGATGACGCCGCATCCATTTCCGTTTCACGACATTGTCGGAGAGGGGCAGTTACAGCATCTTTAGATAACTTGAATTTTTTAAAACCTTTAAAAGAAAATCACTCAGTGTGTGTTGAAACGTTTGTTTCTGGCGTGCATCATAAATCGATGGAAGTATTTGTTAAAGTTGTAGGAGAAGATTTAACAACTGGAGAGCGTTATTTAGCGGCGACTTGTTTTACAACTTTTGTAGCCATTCCGTCTCATATGAATCCTGAAAGTGACTTCCAATTAGCGGCAGTCGTCCCAGAAACTGCAGAAGAAAAGTTGATTTGTTCCAATTATGAAACGAGACGACAACAACGTTTAGCTTTGCGAGAAGAGACTAAATTATTTAGTCAATATCTCACAACAGATTTACCGTGGATTGATTCACCTTTATAAAAAAATGTCCGAGTCTTTGTGAAAACAGACTTGGACATTTTTTGATGAAAAAAGAAGCTAACATGAATGCTAACTTCTATCTCACATTATTTAGCTAATTTGCTTAAACGAATTTTATCGCGGTTAGCTTTGTTTTTATGGATTAAACCTTTAGTTGCAGCCATATCAACAGCTTTAACAGCTTCGTTGTATAAAGCATCGACGTTATCAGCTCCAGCAGCTACAGCTTCTTCAAATTTCTTGATTGCTGTACGCATTGCGTTTGTTTGAGATGAATTTTTCGCATTCGCGTTAGCACTTGTACGTACGCGTTTGATTGCAGATTCGATATTTGGCATTTGTTTCACCTCCGATGATTTAGGTTTTACACTGGTCAGCCAATGTAATTCAACAGTAATCATTATACCTAATCCATTGTTCCATTGCAATAAAAGACGACAAGTTTTTTTCCTTAACAGACAATTTCAAGAAAAAAATAAGAAAATTTGCCAGAGCCTTAAGAAAAAAGCATACATTTTTTTTAAAACATGCTATGATAAAATAGATAAATGAAAAATGGTGGTGTCTTTGTGAGTATTGCATTATTGGTAACGATTACTTTGGTAATGGGTGTAATTTTTGTTAACGGTTGGACGGATGCGCCGAACGCAATTGCAACCGCTGTCTCGACTCGGGTGTTAAAGCCGAATGTCGCAATTTGGATGGCTGTTGTGATGAACTTTTTAGGTGCATTAGTCATGACCTTTTTTAATGCCCAAGTAGCTGAAACGATTAGCAACATTGTTAGTTTTGACGCAAATGGAAACGCTTCACAGGTGGCTTTGGCTGCTTCGCTTTTTTCAATTGTGGTTTGGGCAGTTGCTGCGTGGTATTTTGGTATTCCCACAAGTGAAAGCCATGCGTTAATTGCCGGCTTGACTGGTTCGGCTATGGCATTAGGTGGTTTGGGTGCAGTCAATGGCTCGGAATGGATCAAAGTGCTTGTTGGTCTAGTTGTTTCTACCGTTATGGGCTTTGGTGGCGGTTATTTAATTGCCAAACTTGTTGTGAAAGCTTTCTCGGCTGTGCCTAGAAGAAAAGCCAACAAATTTTTTACAGTTGGACAAGCCTTTGGTGCAGGAGCTAATGCTTTTTTACATGGTGCGCAAGATGGGCAAAAATTTATGGGCGTGTTCATGTTAGTGCTTTTTTATAATAATTTAGTCGAAAAAACAGGTGGCGGTTTTGTGATTCCGTTATGGGTTATGGTTCTGTGTTCCATTACAATGGGCATTGGAACTTCTGTGGGCGGCATGAGAATCATTAAATCAGTCGGGATGGATATGGTAAAACTCGAACGCTATCAAGGCTTCACTGCAGATTTAAGCACGGCTATTTGTTTATTTTTAGCATCGGCTTTTGGGATTCCAGTTTCAACTACTCATACAAAAACAACAGCGATTATGGGAGTAGGTGCTTCTAAGCGAATCTCAAGTGTTGACTGGCGTATCGTGAAAGAAATGCTGATAGCATGGATTTTAACTTTCCCAGGATGTGGGCTGATCGCTTATGTGATGTCAAAATTATTTATTGCAATTTTTTAAGGAGAGAAAAACATGGCACGTAAAAAACAATTTGATTATTTTGGAGAATTAAACCAGTTAGCAACAAATGCTTATGAAGCGGCAAAGGTTTTGCAAGAAATTGTAGACAATTATTCATTAGAAAACTTAGTAAAAAAATCAGAAGCGATTCATCAATTGGAAAAAGAGAATGATGAAATTGTTCGCAAAATTTTAAATGAACTCTATATTTCCTTTATTACGCCGATTGATCGAGAAGATATTGTCGATATTACGGATCACTTAGATAACATTATCGATAGCATTAATAGTTTGTCTTATTTACTTGATCATTTAGTTGTCGAAGAAATGATTGCGCCCGCGCTAGAATTAACTGCTTATATTGTTAAAGCGACAGAAGGCGTTAAATCAGCAACGAAGGAATTTGCAAAATTTAAGAATTCCAAAACGTTAGTTTCATTGATTGATGAAGTGAATACGATTGAATCTCAAGGCGATAAATTATACAGTAGCGCCATGAAAGATTTGATGACTAACGAAAAAGATTTATTGAAAGTTATCAAGTGGAAAGATGTTTATGATCAGCTTGAGCGCACGATTAATGATTGTGAATCAGCTGTTAATATTATTGTCGGAATTGTCATCAAAAATACGTAAAGAAAAGAGGGGGAGCTGTTGGTTAAAGTAATTGTTGATGCTGATGATTTTGGGATGTCAGAAGCGATTAATCATGGCATTATCAAAAGTTATGTCGATGGTTTAACAACGTCGACACTTTTGATGCCCAATTTACCAACAGCAGAACACGCCGTTGCGTTAGCAAAAAATTATCCAGGATTATTTGTAGGTCAGCATACGAATTTTTTATTAGGGAAACCTTGTGCGGACCCATGTATGATTCCTTCACTGGTAGATGAACAAGGCAATTTTCATCGCTCTTCTTATTATCGTCAACAAAAACAAGTAACCTTCGTATATGAAGAAGTACGACTTGAAACGATTGCGCAATTGACGCGCTTTAAGGAACTAACTGGACATTATCCTGAACATTTTGATTGCCATTCAATTGGTGATGAAGTGGTTGATCAAGTATTTTTAGAATTAGCAGAAGAGTACGGACTTCATACAACCCTGAAATATAGTGGGGAAAAAGAATATCCACCGCAACAAGGTTATTTCCAGGTGACACATTTGTTAGAGTCTGGGGCGTTATCTTATATTCACGAAGGCGTATCAGTGGAGAATTTTTTAAAAGATGACTTTGGTTTATTACGGATGCCGGAATCGGCAATTGCTGAGATGCATTTTGATGTTGGGTATTTGGATCAATTTGTGTTAGACAATTCTTCTTATACCACTTTACGCTGCAAAGAATTAGCAACGATTTGTGATCCTTGTGTTCGTCAGTGGTTTGAAGAACAGGGGATTGAGCGAATAACGTTTGGCGATTTAAAAAAATAAAACCGTTGCTTTCACTGTTGAAAGCAACGGTTTTATTTTTATGAGAATAACCAGTAGCCAATTAAAATCGCACCTAAAATTACACGATACCAACCGAAAACTGTAAAATCGTTTTTCTTCAAGTAATTCAATAAGAATTTAATCGCAATGATGGAAACAACGAAGGCAACAATAGAGCCAGTTAATAAAATAATGATTTCTTCTGACCCAAACGTATTTCCTTTGGCCAAGAATTTAAAGATTTTTAAAAAACTTGCTCCAAACATTACTGGAATTCCTAAGAAAAATGAAAACTCTGTTGCAACGAAACGTGAGGCCCCAATTAAGATTGCCCCTAAAATGGTCGCTCCTGAACGTGAAGTTCCTGGAATTAATGCCAGTACTTGGAAAGCACCAACGATTAAAGCGGCTTTATAAGTGAAGTCTTTTAGATTAGTACACTTCGGTGCAACATTTTTATTTCGTTTTTCAATGATAATAAAAGCAATCCCATAAACAATTAACATAATCGATACTGTTAAAAAGTTATAAAAATGTGCATCTAAATAATCATCAAATTTTAGACCAATAACTGCCGCTGGTAAACAAGCGACTAAGACTTTAGACCAAAGAATCCAAGTATCTTTTTTCTCTTCGCCATTTTTCTTTGGTGAGAAAGGATTCAATTTGTGGAAGTATAAAATAACAACCGCCATAATTGCTCCCAATTGGATAACGACGTTGAACATTTCCATAAAATCTTTACTTAGATCGAGTTTAATAAACTCATCCACTAAAATTAAATGTCCGGTACTACTAATTGGAAGCCACTCGGTAATTCCTTCGATAATACCAAGAATAATTGCTTTCCATAGGTTAGCAAAAAGCATGTCACCATTCCTTTCTGAAATAAATGCAAAATATATCAAGTATAAGTATACCCGCTGACAAAGTAAATGCCAATGCAAATTCTTATTTTAAAATAAATTTTAGAATTATACAAAGGTGCCACTTGTAATTCATGAAACTTTTTTCTATACTAGTGATACTTTAAAAAATGGGGGAAGAGAAATGTTTGGATTTTTGAAGAAAAAGAATGAAGTTATCGAAAATAATACAATGTATGCCGTTGCCAATGGAACCGTTATCCCAATTAGTGAAGTGAATGATCCTGTTTTTTCACAAAAAATGATGGGAGATGGCTATGCAGTAGTTCCAGAAAATGGTGAAATTTATGCACCTATTGAAGGAGAAGTTTTAAGCGTTTTCCAAACAAAACATGCCATTGGTTTAAAAATGACAAACGGTCTTGAAATTTTATTACACATGGGTATCGATACGGTGGAGTTAAACGGGGCACCGTTCACTATTAAAGTGAAAGAAGGCGACCAAGTGACTGCAGATACGGTGGTCGCAATTGCTGATTTAGAAGCAATTAAAGCAGCTGGTAAAGGAACTGAAATGGTTGTCATTATTACCAACATGGATAAAGTAACACAATTTTCGTTAGAGAAAACTGGCGTGGTTACAGCTGGTACACCAGTTGGCTCTGCCACAGCCAATTAATGCATTAGACAGATATTTCTATAAAGGAATATCTGTTTTTTTTTGAACAGAAATAAAATTTTATTTTGGAATTAAAAAATATTTAGAAAAATAGTTGAAATTTTATTTCAAACAAGTTATAATGAAAGCGTATTAGAGAGGAGCTAAAAAGATGTATGGTATTTCAGTTTTTCTTGGTGAAGAGATTACAAACGATACAATTATTTATATCAAAAAGATGAAAGCGCTTGGATTTGATGGTATTTTCACTTCTTTACACATTCCAGAAGATGATACTTCCCTTTACCGCCAACGCTTGACTGATTTAGGGGCAATTGCTAAGGCAGAAAAAATGAAAATTATGGTAGATATTTCAGGTGAAGCGTTAAAAAGAGCGGGTTTTTCTTTCGATGAATTAGAGCCTTTAATTGAGTTGGGCGTAACTGGCCTCCGGATGGACTATGGCATTACGATAGAACAAATGGCTCATGCTTCACATAAGATTGATATAGGATTGAATGCTAGTACCATTACACTGGAAGAAGTGGCTGAGTTAAAGGCTCACCAAGCGGACTTTTCTCGCTTAGAAGCTTGGCATAATTATTATCCAAGACCTGAAACAGGTATTGGAACAACATTTTTTAATGAAAAGAACCGCTGGCTTAAAGAATTAGGCTTACAAGTTTTTACTTTTGTGCCAGGAGATGGGCAAACAAGAGGCCCAATTTTTGCTGGTTTACCAACATTAGAAAAACATCGTGGGCAAAATCCTTTCGCCGCTGCCGTTGGTTTGATGGCTGATCCTTATGTCGATGCTGTTTATATTGGTGATCCCACAATTAGTGAGCGAACCATGGCTCAATTTGGTTATTATCACCAAACCAATCAATTTCTGTTAGAAGTAGCACCTAGCAAGAGCCGCTATTTGAAGCGAATACTTGGGAGTCATACCAATCGTTTAGATGCTGCAAGAGATGTTTTGCGAAGTGAATTATCAAGAACGAGTGAAATGTTCAGAAAAGATGAAATTGCAACGATTGAGTTAGAGCAGACTGAAGCCCGTCCAGTGGGAACCGTAACGATTGATAATGAAAAATATGGTCGCTATATGGGAGAAATTCAAGTCACACTTGTGGACTTGCCGAAAGATGAAAAAGTCAATACGATTACACGAATTATTGAAAAAGATCAAACGATATTGCCGTTAATCAAGGCAGGCAATCAATTTACGCTAGTCACGGAAGGAACGATAGAAAATGAATTTAGAAAACTTAACAACTGAACGTAGAAATGAAAATACAATGGGCTTAGATGAGATGAGTGTCAAAGAAGCTTTACAAAAAATGAATCAAGAAGACCAAAAAGTTGCAATGGCAGTGGGTCAAGAATTAGCAGCCATTGAACCAGTGGTAGAAGCCATCATCAAAAGCTTCAATCAAGGCGGCCGCTTGATCTACATGGGCGCTGGTACGAGTGGTCGGTTAGGTGTCTTAGATGCAGCCGAATGCGTACCAACTTTTGGCGTCGAGCCAGAGATGGTTCAAGGCCTCATCGCTGGTGGTCAAAAAGCAATGACTGTCGCAGTAGAAGGTGCTGAAGATTCAAAAGAACTAGGTCGTCAAGATTTAGTTGATCTAAAATTATCAGCAAATGACATTGTTGTTGGGATTGCAGCCAGTGGTCGGACGCCTTATGTAATTGGCGGTTTAGAATATGCTACAACGGTGGGAGCAGCTACCGCAACTGTGGCATGTAATAAAGATGCCGAAATTAGTAAGTATGCACAAATGCCGATTGAAGTAGATGCAGGACCTGAATTTTTAACAGGTTCGACTCGCTTGAAATCTGGGACAGCTCAAAAATTAATTTTAAATATGTTATCAACTATTTCCATGATTGGTATTGGGAAAGTCTACAATAACTTAATGGTTGATGTAAAACCAACCAATGAAAAATTAGTGGAGCGTTCCAAACGGATTATTATGGAAGCAACGGGTTGTAGTTATGAAGTTGCCGAACTAAAATTTGTAGAAGCAGAAGAAAATGTGAAGTTAGCAATTGTAATGATTTTAACTGATAGTACTAAAGAAGAAGCAACACAAAAATTAATTGACGGGAATCAATTTATCAAGAATACATTAAATTAAGGAATTAGGAGGGTGTTTTAACATGGCAGAAGAAAGAATTAAACGCATTGCTGATGGGATTTATAAAGAAGTTGGTAGTCAAGAAAACGTGGACAAAGTCATTCATTGTATGACTCGTGTTCGTATGGATATCCGCGATTATGACAAAGTAGATATTGAAGGATTGAAAAAAATTGATGGCGTTATGGGCGTCGTAGAAGATGATACGTTACAAGTAGTTGTTGGTCCAGGGACTGTTAACAAGGTTGCACAAGAAATGGTAGATCAAGCAGGTGTCAAATTGGGAGAACCATTTAATCATGGCACCACAACTGATGCTTCAGCAGGCAAATCTGGAAAAGATTTAGTAGAAGAAAAAGCCGCTCAAATGAAAGCACAACAAAAAGCGAAACAAAATAACACTTCACCATTTAAAAAAGTGTTAAAAGCCATTTCTAGTATCTTTGTTCCGATGATTCCTGCCTTTGTTGGGGCTGGTATTATTGGCGGGATTGCAGCTGTTATGTCTAACTTAGTTGTTGCTGGTGATATTTCAGCTTCATGGCAACAATATATTGATGTCTTAAATATCATTAAAAATGGGATTTTTGCTTATTTAGCTCTTTACACTGGGATTAACAGTGCCAGCGTTTTTGGTGCAACGCCAGCGTTGGGTGGTGTTATTGGGGCAGTCACAATGTTAACAGGAATGAATCCGGATGCTCCAATCAGTAATATTTTCACTGGGGGAACATTATCTGCAGGACAAGGCGGAATTATCGGTGTTATTTTTGCCGTATGGTTATTATCATTGTTAGAAAAACAATTGCATAAAATTGTCCCAGAATCAATTGATATTATCGTAACGCCAACCATTTCACTTTTAGTGATTGGCTTAGCAACTATTTTCTTAATCATGCCTGTAGCCGGAGCTATTTCTAATGGCTTAGTTGGTATTATCAATGTTGTCTTAGAAAAAGGTGGCATGGTTGCTGGCTTTACTCTTGGTTTAACCTTCTTGCCAATGGTAATGTTTGGTTTACATCAAATTTTGACGCCAATCCACATTGAAATGATTAATCAAACAGGGATGACTTTGTTATTACCAATTCTGGCCATGGCTGGTGCGGGACAAGTCGGTGCAGCTTTAGCATTATGGATTCGTTGTAAATCAGATAAAAAATTAGTTGAAATGATTAAAGGTGCCTTGCCAGTTGGGATTTTAGGTATTGGTGAACCATTAATCTACGGAGTTACTTTACCATTAGGACGTCCATTCATTACTGCTTGTATCGGCGGTGGTATTGGTGGTGCGGTGATTGGGGCCTTCGGTAATGTTGGTGCAATTGCTATTGGACCAAGTGGGGTGGCTTTAATTCCATTAATTGCCAACAACCAATGGCTTGCATATGTATTAGGTTTATTGGCTGCTTACGCAGGTGGTTTTGTAGCAACGTTATTCTTTGGGATTCCTAAAGATATGCAAACAACTAAATAATAAATAGAAAAAGGAGAACTTGGCTTCTCCCTTTTTCTTTGTTAAAATTTAATTGCGTAGGAAATGGTGTATCAGGAGGGGTGTTTATGCAACAAAATATTGTCTTATCTATCCAAGATCGTCTACAACAATTACCAAAATCAGAACGAAAAATCGCAGAATATATTTTAAAAAATACAGAAACAGTTATTTCAATGAATGCGCAAGAGCTAGCGAAACAAGCAGGATCAAGTCCAGCGGCAATTATTCGCTTTTGTCATTCTATGGATGTGAATGGCTTCACAGAGTTGAAACTTTTATTATCTGCAAATCTTGGCCAAATGAAGCAGCAAATGTACACTGAAGTTACTAAAGGGGAATCAACAGCTGATATTAAACAAAAGTTACAGGCGCGCTTTGTTCATGTGGTTGAGCGAAGCGGTCAGACATTAGAGGATGTCGCAGTGAATGAAGCCGTTGATTTGTTGGAAAAAACAGAAGTAATTTTTGTCTATGGGTTGGGCGCCTCTTCGTTGGTTGCTCAAGATATTTATCAAAAGTTTACGCGATTAGGCCGAACGGTATTTACAACATTGGATCATCATTTATTTGCTTCCATGTTAGGCTCAACAGAAAAGCCTAGTGTTTTTATTGTTATTTCTAATTCTGGCACGAATAAAGAAGCAAGTACTTTAGCTGATTTAGCGAAGCAGCAAGGGATTCCTATTGTTAGTATCACACAAGATGAAAAATCAGTGATTGGTGAAAAAAGTGATATCGTCCTTCAAACCTCTAGTGGGGAAGACGTGCCATTGAGAAGTGCGGCTACTGTTTCCTTGGTGGCACAATTGTATGTAGTTGATGTTTTATTTTTTGCTTATGCAGCAAAAAACTATAAGGAAACCTTAGAAAAAATTCAAATCTCAAGAAAAAATGTAGAACGTTTAAAAGAATAAATAAAAAGAGAAGGTTATCTGTCATTTTGACAGATAACCTTCTCTTTTTTTACAACAAACGGCGCTTTTCAGCGATCTTTTTTCCCTTTTCAATATAAGAAATATCATTAATTCCTTGAATGGTAAATGTTCCTTTTTCGTAAGTTAAGGTCGTCACGCTACCATTCTCCAGTGCCATCTGCATAGGCAATCTTGCATCAATTAAGGAAAGTAAAAAGGAAATTGTTAGTCCATGGGAAACCACCATGACTTTGCCGCCACCATTTTTTTCTCGATGATGAGCGATATCTTCGAAACCAGACCAAACACGATCACGGATAACTTCATAAGGCTCCGCCCAGTCAGCCGTATCGGCTTCAATAATAGCATTTGCTAGCTCACGATAGGTAATCTTCGTGGTCATCATGTCATCATAACTTTTAAAAGCTAAAATGCGTGGCACCACACCCCAAAGTTCACCATCATAGCCGCCATCTAAAGAACCAAAACACCACTCACGAATCCGTTTATCGGTTAGGTAAGGAATCTTTTGGTGGTTTTGATGTTCTTGTAAAATAATCTGAGCGGTTTGCATGGCACGACCACTATCACTACTATAGGCTTCCTTAAAGTCTATGTCCCTAAGACCTAAGCCTAAATGATAAATGCCTTCTTCTCCTTGTTTGGTTAAGGGGGTATCTGACCAGCCTTGGGTACGGCCAATCGTATTAAACATCGTTTTTCCGTGACGAATAATATAAAGTGTCGTTGCTTCAGTCATTGCTACTCCTCCTAAGTTTCTTTAAATAGTGAATAAATCTCTAATTAAAAAATGGGTTTGTGGCTTTTTCATGTTGAATGGTTGTGGCATCACCATGGCCTGGATAAACAGGAAATTCTTCTGGTAAAGTGAATAGATAGGTCGTAATGCTGTGTAATAATTGTTGCATATCACCAGTGTGCAAATCGGTACGACCAATACTACCTTTAAACAATGCATCCCCAACAACAACAAAATCATCAAAGACAAAGCTGACGCTACCAATTGAATGACCAGGTGTTGGGACTACGGAAAATTTCATGCCGCCAATTTCATAATCGGTTAGTTTAAATTCATGTTCGGCGGGTTGAACAATAATATTTGCTATATCATCATGTCTGCCTAATCCTGAAAGATTCAAAATAGGATTGGAAAGCCACGCTTGTTCTAATGGACTAACATAAACAGGGATTTGATAATGATGGCGCAATTCTTCTACCGCACCAATATGATCATAGTGAGTATGAGTTAATAAAATAGCGGCTGGTTTCTTCCCTAAACGGGTAATTTCTTGAATTAGTTTTGCTCCTTCTGCACCTGGATCAATAATTAATAACGCTTCTTCATTATAAACAAGATAACAGTTTTCTTGAATAACACCTGTTCTAATTTGTTCGATCTGTATCATCTCAGGACCTCCTAAAGTTCTAACGATTCTCTTCAAGTATACCGAAGAATCTTAAGAATAGAAAGTTTTCTTGTTTATCCAAAGAAAAAATAAATCATTCTTAGAATGTTCGGTTTTTGCTTGTTTTAACACGGATTTTTTTAAAAAAAATCACATTTTTATAGTTATTAAGCGAAAGTTTATGTATAATCTTCATGTGATAGTAAGGAGGAGTATTAAATGTTTCATTTTGTAATAAAAGGAACAGGTTTTTCTAGTAAAAATTTGCAAGAGATTAAAGTTTATGAAGAGACACTTTTTTGTATAGATGAGGCCGGAGTAATTCAGGAAATAATTGAACCAGATGCTGAAGCGTATGAAACTGTGCTAGCAGAACAAAAAGAGGCGCAACGTTTTCAAGAATTACCCCAAGATTCTTATCTTTTACCCGGCTTTGTTGATTTACATGTCCATGCACCTCAGTGGGCACAATCAGGGACCGCCTTGGATATTCCATTGTATGAATGGCTGAATACGTACACGTTTCCTTTGGAGTCCAAATTTGCAGATTTAACATTTGCCCAACAAGTCTATGATGAATTGGTAACCCAATTGTTAGCTAATGGGACAACAACAGCCCTTTATTTTGCAACCATTCATTATGAAGCTAGCCGTCGTTTGGCAGAGATTTGTGCGGAAAAAGGGCAGCGTGGCTTAATTGGTAAAGTTGTAATGGATGATCTTAATGAGAATCCAGAATACTATCGTGATCAAACAACGCAACAAGCATTAGAAGAAACGGAACGGTTTATTCAAGAAATTCAAACATTAGCGCAGCAAACAAAACAAGGCGTGTATCCCGTTGTAACTCCGCGTTTCATTCCAAGTTGTACAGAGGAAGCACTTAAAGGATTAGGAGAATTAGCAGCGAAATATCAAGTCCATGTCCAAAGTCATTGTAGTGAGAGTGATTGGGAACATCAATTTGTTCAAGAACGTTTTGGAAAAAATGATGCTCAAGCATTGAATGATTTTGGTTTATTGACAGAAAAAGCAGTGATGGCACATGCAGGCTTTTTAGAAGAAGCAGATATGAATTTATTCCATGAAACAGGGACGGCTGTGGCGCACTGCCCAATCTCTAATGCTTATTTTGGTAATGCAGTAACACCGATTGCAAAATTAGTACATCAACATCAAGTAGAAGTTGGTTTAGGTAGTGATCTTTCAGGTGGTTTTTCACCAAGTCTTTTTGACAATTTAAAGCAAGCGGTTATTTCTTCTAGAATGTTAGAAGATGGCGTCGATGCTACAAAAAAACCAGAAGTACGAGGTGTTAAAACAGCACGGATTACCGTAAATGAAGCGTTTTATTTAGCTACTGCTGGTGGTGGTCAAGCGCTAAGTTTACCAATTGGAAAATTAGAAAAAGGGTATGCTTGGGATGTTCAAATTATTAATACAAGCTTGTCACAAGCACGAATCCCTAAAAATCCAGGGGAATCATTGCTTGATATTTTCCAAAAAATCTTATATTTAGCACGACCAGAAAATATTCGAGAAGTCTGGGTACAAGGTGAAAAAGTACATGATAAAAATTTAATGTCAGCAACTAAAGGAGTATAAAAAATGAGTGAAAAGAAACAAAATAATCTTCATTTAACAGTGGGGCCAGAAGATTCAGTATCTTTTGGGCAGGCCACTATGTTAGGGATTCAGCATGTCTTAGCAATGGACGTGTACGTCGTACCTGTAATCATTGCTTCAATTATTGGTATTAGCACAGCACAAACGTCTTCTTTAATCCAAGCAACATTCATAGCAGCAGGACTTGCCACGATTATTCAATCTCATTTTTGTATGAGATTACCAGTTGCGCAAGGCCCTTCATTTATTCCAATCGGGGCAATTGCAGGAATTTATTTTGCCAATAACCAACAAGGAAATGGCTGGGGCGCAGTTTTAGGTGCTAGTTTAGTGGGGGCAATTGTTGTTATTATATTAGGATTTACTGGTATTTTTAATCGTTTAATCACTAAATTTGTTCCACCAATTGTGGGAGGAACAATTATTTTTGTGGTGGGGCTTTCGTTAATGCCAGTCGCTTTATCGGATAATATTTACCACGCAAAAGGGGAATTAGGACAAAATATTTTATTAGCATTTATAGCAGCAGGTACGTTGATCTTCTTTGCGCTCTTAGGTTCTGCTTTGAAAAAAGGGCGGATTTTCCGCGTTTCTTCTGTCATTTTGGCATTATTATTTGGGAGCATCGCGGCACAATTATTAGGGGTACTTGATTTATCAGCCGTTAGTGAAGCGGCTTGGTTTAGTTTGCCTCAGTTACCATTAGTTAACTTTTCTTTCCAATTTGATTGGTCAGCCATTGCCACGATGTTAGTTATTTATCTGGTTTTAATGGCGGAAACAACAGGCACTTGGTTTGCTGTGAGTCATGTTGTCGCTGAACCTTTGACCGAAGAAAAAATTAATCGCGGCGTAATTGGTGAAGGCTTAGGTTGCTTAGTTTCTTCATTCATTGGCGGCACGCCAGTAACTAGTTACTCTACAAATGCTGGGATTATTTCAATCACTGGAGTTGCTAGTCGCAAGGTTTTTGTGGCTGCAGGTGCGTGGTTTGTCTTATTTGGCTTATCTGGAAAACTTTCCACCTTGATTTCGGCCATTCCGGCACCAGTTATCGGCGGTGTTTTTGTGGTTGTTTGTGGCATCATTTCTGTAAGTGGAATGAAAGTCATGAGCGATGTAACAATTCATGAAAAAGAGATGTATGTAATTTCCGTTCCGATTATTATGACATTAGCGTTGACATTGTTACCAAAAGAGTTTTTGGAAACTCTACCACAATTTTTACAATATTTATTTAGTTCACCCGTGGCAACTGCCTCAATTGTTGCTATTTTATTGCAGGCCATTTTACCAAACGTTCAAGAAGGGTAAAAAGATTAATTTTCGTTAAAACGCCTTTGACAAGTGGCGGTAAATAGTGTAAATTAACAATGGTGTTTGTAAACACGAACGTTAAATGACCGAATGTTCGGTTTTTACGTTATTTTTGTAAATAACTAGGAGGCAGTAAGTATGAAAGTTTTTGATTATGAAGATGTCCAATTAATTCCCAATAAATGTATCGTGAATAGTCGTTCTGAATGTGATACTACAGTAACTTTAGGAAAACATTCGTTTAAAATGCCTGTCGTTCCAGCGAACATGCAAACAATTATTGATGAAACGATTGCGGAAACCCTTGCTGAAAATGGTTATTTTTATATCATGCATCGGTTTGATGAAGAGGCGCGAGTGCCATTTATTAAAAAAATGCAACAAAAGGGCTTGATCACGTCAATTAGTGTGGGTGTGAAAGAAGGGGAATACGCTTTTGTTGAAACGTTGGCCCGAGAAGGTTTAGTTCCTGACTACGTGACAATTGATATCGCCCATGGTCATTCAAATGCGGTGATTAATATGATTCAACACTTGAAAAAATCTTTACCAGAAACGTTCGTTATTGCGGGCAATGTTGGAACACCAGAAGCCGTTCGCGAATTAGAAAACGCTGGAGCCGATGCCACCAAATTGGGGATTGGACCAGGAAAAGTTTGTATTACTAAGATTAAGACTGGCTTTGGGACAGGTGGCTGGCAGTTAGCGGCTTTACGTTGGTGTGCCAAAGCTGCTCGGAAACCAATTATTGCAGATGGTGGGATTCGGACCCATGGAGACATTGCAAAATCTGTGCGTTTTGGGGCAACTATGGTCATGATTGGTTCATTATTTGCTGGACATGAAGAATCACCAGGTGAAACAAAAGTGGAAGATGGCGTTGTTTACAAAGAATACTTTGGTAGCGCCTCTGAATTCCAAAAAGGCGAAAAGAAAAACGTTGAAGGCAAAAAAATCTGGTTACGCCATAAAGGGAAGTTGGCAGATACTTTAGTCGAAATGCAACAAGATTTACAATCTTCCATTTCATACGCGGGAGGTCGTGATTTAGAAGCGATTCGTAAAGTTGATTATGTGATTGTAAAAAATTCTATTTTTAATGGTGATACCATTTAACATTCAACTATAGACTGAAAAGAAGACAGCACGTAGTGCAGAAATTAAAATGATTTCTGCATTACGTGCTTTTTTTACTTTACCTATCGTAGTAATCGTGTTAAGATAATTACAACGACAGACGTAGTACGATAGTTGAAGTACTTGAGGGAGGAATTTATGTGATTGGTAGTGATGCAATTCGAGGATACAACGATACCTTTATTCTCTCAATCTTACAATCCGGCGCTTCATATGGTTATGCGATTTCTAAACGCATTCGTGAAATTTCTAATGAACAATATTCGATTAAAGAAACGACACTTTATTCTGCTTTTACACGTTTAGAGAAAAATGGCTACATTGAATCATTTCCAGGAGAAGTAACGCATGGCAAAAAGCGGACCTATTATCAAATAACACATGCAGGAGAGCGTTATTTAGAGGAAAAGTTACTAGAATGGGAAGTAACAAAAGACGTCGTCGAAGCATTTGTAAAGGAGATGGGAAAATGAAAATTATAGAAGAATTTATTGATAGCTTATTTTCAGGCGTTGTTGAAACATCTGAAACAAAACAATTAAAGGCGGACTTATTAGCAAATGCTGAGGATCGTTATGAAGACTTGCTCAGCCAAGGAAAATCGGAAAATGAAGCAATTGGTACAATTATTTCTGAATTTGGTACTATTGATGAATTAATGGAAGAATTGAATTTAGAAAATAAACAAGTGGATGAAACAAACGATTCAATGAACGGTTTGCCAGAAATTTCAGTGGAGGAAGGACTTGACTATTTAGCTGTCCAACGTAAAGGTGCTATTCAAATTGGTCTTGGTGTTGTTGCAATCATGGTGGGTGTTGGCTTGCTGGTTGGTATGCGTGGTGTTCTTTCTAACGGTCTTGGTTTAGTTTGTCTTTTCATAGGTGTGGCAATCGGCGTTCCATTATTTATTGTTGCTGGTAATCGGTTTGTTGCAATGGACAAACAGCTGGGGCAACGATTGATTCCGATTAAGTTAAAAAAAGAAGTTGTACAAAGAGAACAAAGTTTTCAACGATCATTTATTTTTTGTATGGCAGCGGGCGTCGTTTTTTGTATTTTGGGTTTAATCCCAGTTGTTGTCTTTAGTAGTGGCCTTCATCTGATGATGCGCCGTTCCATGCATCAAATGATGGGCGGACAATATTATAATGGAACGATGGGGATTAGTTGGCTCTTCTTTTTAGTATCGGTTGGCGTCTTCTTGTTTATATTTGGTGGAGTAATTAAAGGAAGTTTTAATAAATTGTTAAATGAAACTTATTTTTATTCAGAACATGTTGGTCATCCTGATTTTGCCCCTCAACAAACAAAAACAGAGGAAGGACCTGTGGGAAATCCTGTCGGTGCAATTATTGCATCCGTTTATTGGCCCTTAGTTGTTGCACTCTATCTATTTATTAGTTTTGTTTTAGGGGATTGGCGGTTTAGTTGGTTAATCTTTATGTTCGCAGGAATCTTTTATAACACCATCCAAGCATTTTTACACAAGTATTGAGACAAACCTGTTAATAGTAAAACAGAAAAGTGGGACATTCGTCAAAACGGCTGTCCCACTTTTCTTGTATTTTTGATTGACAAAAGTATTGAACTGGATTACTTTTAACTCATCCAATTGTTGAGGTGATTGCTATGTGGCAACTTAAAAAAGAACAAAATGTTCCCATTTATCGCAGTATTATGGAAATGATTGTTCAAAAGATTCAAACAGGCGAATTATTACCAGGCGAAAAAATCCCTTCGGAACGTAAACTGGCAGAGTACTTGTCTGTCAATCGTTCAACCGTTGTTCATGCATTAGACGAACTGGTGGACTTAGGCTGGATTGTGCGAAAAAGAGGGAGTGGAACGATTGTCAACGAAGGAAAATGGGGGGTAATGATGACGCCACGAACGGATTGGCATCGTTATTTAGAACAAAATGTGTTCAAACAAGTTCATCCCTTGGTGGCAGAGATTGAGTTACGAGCTAAAC
Organism: Enterococcus sp. AZ104; assembly: GCF_050546705.1. Taxonomy (NCBI): domain Bacteria; kingdom Bacillati; phylum Bacillota; class Bacilli; order Lactobacillales; family Enterococcaceae; genus Enterococcus; species Enterococcus sp. AZ104. The sequence goes on along the minus strand of NZ_CP172952.1, from coordinate 1,933,359 downwards.
AAAATTTGCCGACTGACTTAGATATGTATACAGGTGAGTTGCCGTTAGACTTAATTCCCAGTTTCGATTTTCCAGCATTAAATTGGAAACAATTTTTAAAAGAGGAAGCACAAGATGAATTAGGTTATTTGCCGTTAAGAAAAGAAATCCAAGCCATTACAGCAACGGAATATCAGCTTCATTTACCAAGTGAAAGTTTATTGCTTACTTCAGGTGCGCAACAAGCACTTTTTTTAGTTTTACAAGTTTTATTGAGACAAGGAGATAGTGTTGCCGTAGAAGATCCATCTTTCTTCTATGCCTTACCAATTTTCCAAGCTGCTGGTGTGCGCTTATTTGGTGTGCCCATGACAGAGGAAGGGATTGATCTTGAAGCGCTAGAACAAACAATCCGACAACATCGCATCAAAATGGTTATGGTTAATCCTTCCTTTCAAAATCCGACTGGGACAGTGATGCCTTTAAGAAAAAGAGAACAGCTCGTGAAAGTCTGTCAAACGTATCAAGTTCCTATTTTAGAAGATGATGTTTTTGGGCAGCTAAGTTTTATCTCAAAAACAGAAATTCCTCCTTTAAAAAAATTAGATCCAGACAATGTCCTGTATATCGGTTCGTTGTCAAAAATTTTAGGTTCGACCACGAAAATTGGTTGGTTGAGTGCGCCCGCCTCCGTGACGAAACAAATTGCAGAAGCCAGAAAAATGATGGATGTTTCGTTGAGTATTTTTCCGCAGATGCTCGCTAAAATGGCGATTGAAGATCCTTCTTTTTCTGAAAAAATTACGTTATTAAATAAACAAGTGGAACAACGAGCAACAGCTGTATATCAAGTATTTAAATCGTTGCCAGAATGGGAAGTTTCGCCAGTAAAAGGCGGCTTTTATTTATGGGCACATTGGCGTCAAGGGGCACTTAAGCCAGAAGATTGGCAAGTGTTTTTACGAGAAGGTGTTTTGGTAGCACCAAGTGTAGCTTTTAGTGAAAAACGTGGAAGTATTCGCTTGAACTGTTCCCGAATTTCACCAGAAGAAATGCCTCTTTTTTGTGAGCGAATGGTACGGATTACACGACAGCTTTCTGAAAATAGACAAACAAAAATAGAACAGTAAGTAAGATTTTTCTTATAAAAATCATTTGCTGAGAGAAAACGCTACAACTTCCCTTTTCTAAACGAATATCCAATGCTATACTTAAAAAGTAAAAACAAAAAAACAAATGAGGTGTTTTCCATGTCTTGGGAACAAGTTTACCAACAATGGTTAAATGAAGAAAATATTCCAGAAAATTTAAAAAATGAATTAAAGGACTTAAATACAGACCCTGAAAAATGTGAAGATGCATTTTACGCACCATTAGAATTTGGGACTGCCGGGATGCGTGGGATTTTAGGCGCCGGTATTAATCGGATGAATATCTTTACGGTTCGTCAAGCAACAGAAGGACTTGCACGTTTTATGGATACGCAAGATCCTGAAACAAAACGTCGCGGTGTAGCTATTGCCTATGATTCACGTCATATGTCTCCAGAATTTGCAATGGAAGCAGCTAAAACATTAGCTAAACATGATATTCCTTCTTTTGTGTTTGAAAGCTTACGACCAACACCAGAATTATCTTTTGCGGTCCGCTACTTTAAAGCTTTTGCGGGAATCATGATTACGGCTTCTCACAATCCAGCTGCCTATAATGGCTACAAAGTCTATGGTGAAGACGGTGGTCAAATGCCGCCAGCTGATGCAGATGCATTAACTAAATATGTTCGTAGTATCGAAAATCCTTTGAAAATTGATGTCTTATCAGATGAAGAAGTTGCCCACAGCGGTTTAATTAACATTGTTGGTGAAGAAGTCGATAACGCGTATTTGAAAGAAATTAAAACAGTTACGATTAATCAAGAATTAATTAACGAAATGGGTAAAGAATTAAAATTAGTTTACACTCCCTTACATGGAACTGGGAAAATGTTAGGAGAAAAGGCATTAAAACAAGCCGGTTTTGAAAAATTTGTTTTAGTACCTGAGCAAGCCGTTGCTGATCCTGACTTTACTACAGTTAAGTCACCAAACCCTGAAGAACATTCAGCTTTTGAATACGCGATTCGTTTAGGGGAAAAAGAAGGCGCTGATTTATTGATTGCAACAGATCCAGATGCTGATCGTTTAGGTGCTGCTGTGCGGATGCCAAACGGAGACTACCAAGTATTAACAGGAAATCAATTAGGTTCAATTATGATTCATTATATTTTAGAAGCCCATCAACAAGCAGGCACGTTGCCTCAAAATGCTGCGGTTCTAAAATCAATCGTTTCTAGTGAACTTGCTACAGCGATTGCTGAGAAATATAATACGAAGATGTTTAATGTTTTAACAGGTTTCAAATTTATTGCTGAAAAAATTCAACAATACGAAGAAGACCACAGTCAAACGTTTATGTTTGGTTTTGAAGAAAGTTATGGTTACTTAGTGAAACCTTTTGTTCGTGATAAAGATGCAATTCAAGCGTTAGTTTTATTAGCAGAAGTAGCGGCTTTCTATAAAAAACAAGGAAAAACATTATACGATGGCTTACAAGATATCTTTGAAGAATTTGGTTACTTTGAAGAAAAAACTATTTCCGTAACAATGAGCGGAATTGAAGGCAGCGGTAAAATCAAAGCTTTAATGGCAAAATGTCGTGAACAAGCGCCAACTGAGTTTGCCGGGATTCAAGTTGCTCAAACGGAAGATTTTAAAGAATTAACACGCACTTTTGCAGATGGTCAAACAGAACAATTACAAACGCCTCCTTCTGATGTGTTGAAATATCATTTAGAAGATGGTAGTTGGATTGCTATCCGACCATCAGGAACAGAACCAAAAATTAAATTCTATCTAGCGACAAAAGCAACAAGTAGTTCAGAAGCTTCTGAAAAAATTGCTGCGTTTGAAGCAGTCGTTAATGAATTAACAAAATAAAATAAACGAAACAGGCTGTACGGGAAAAAGTACGAATGTTAGTGTTTGTGTCAAAAGCTAATTGACTTTTGACACAAACACTTTATTTAACTAAGGAGGGAATGCTATGAAAATTGGCTTTATCGGTGCTGGCAGTATGGGCGGTGCCATGATTAAAGGGTTACTGAAAGCTGAGGCAGTCAAGAAGGAACATTTATATGTGAAAGGCGGCTCAAGTGGAACAGCAGAAGCACTTCAAAAAGAGTGGGGCTTTCAACTTGTCACAGATTATGCACTTTTCCAAGAATGTAAGGTTATTTTTATTGCGACAGGAGCAAAGGTCGTGTTACCTGTTCTTCAGGAATTAGCCCCTCATTTTTCCAAAGAAAGTCTATTGATTTCTGTTGCAACAGGTCATACCATAGAAGAAGCACAAATGGCTCTTGGCAATAAAGAAGCCAAAGTTGTTCATGCCATTCCTAATACACCAGTTAGCGTGAATCAAGGCGTGATTGGCGTAGCCTTGGCACCAACAATTGAAGGCCAAACGAAGGACCTGGTAATGGAACTTCTTGCTACTTTAGGGTTAGTCAAAGAAATTCGTGAAGCGCAACTGGAAACTTTTGGTACTGTGGCTGGTTGCAGTCCAGCTTTTGTTGATATCTTTATGGAAGCATTGGGAGATGCAGCAGTCTTAGAAGGGTTACCAAGAGACTTATCTTATGAAATTGTCGCTCAAATGATAAAAGGAACGGCGACCTTAGCCTTAGACACGAAAAAACATCCAGGAGCATTGAAAGATGAAGTGACTTCTCCAGGAGGAAGTACGATTCGCGGTGTCGTAGCTCTAGAAAAAAATGGCTTCCGTTATGCCGTGATGGATGCAGTTCAGCAAGCCAACCACGAATAGATGAAGAAAGTTGGAAAATCGACAAGTTTGTCATTTTTCCAACTTTCTTTGTGCCATATTTTTCGTAGGAAAGAACAATCGCAGTTCTTATTTTAAAAAACTCTGTGTTATAATGAGTGCAAAGTGAGGCGACTATAATGAAACAAATGGAAGAAATCAAACAAGTAAGTCAATTATATAAAGTGTTAAGTGATCCAACACGTTTAAGAATTTTGCTACTTTTAAAAGAAGGCGAGCATAACGTAACGGCGATTAGTGAACAATTGGGAATGGAACAGTCCGCCGTTTCTCATCAACTAAAATTATTAAGAGATAGCCGGGTTGTCAAGGCACGTCGCGAAGGAAAAACGATTTTTTATACATTGGATGATCATCATGTAATAGATATTTTAAATCAGACCTTTGAGCATATTGAACATCGATAAAAAGTAGGAAAAAATAGCGTAACTAGAATAGCGCTGTTGATGGAGGTAAAAATGAAGGATACCTTAAAGATCGGGTTACTAGGATTAGGGACTGTAGGCACTGGCGTTTTAACTCTCTTGAAAGAACATCAAGAGAAAATTTCACAAGTGACAGGAATGAATGTAGTCATTGAAAAAGCATTTGTCCGAAATCTTGAAACGAAACAAGCGCAAGCGGAAGAATACGGTCTTTCTTTAACAACTTCAATTGATGATATTTTAGAAGATAAAGAGATTCAAATCGTTGTGGAATTAATGGGAACCATTGAACCAGCCAAAACGTATATCATGAAAGCTTTAGAAAAGGGTAAACATATTGTGACTGCTAATAAAGATTTACTGGCGCAACATGGGAGTGAATTAGTAGCGTTAGCCCAAAAACATCATTGTGATTTATATTATGAAGCAAGTGTTGCTGGCGGGATTCCAATTTTAAGAACAATTGCTAATAGCTTAGCGGCAGACAATATTCAACAAGTTTTAGGGATTGTGAATGGTACGACGAATTATATGCTTACGCAAATGGTTTCTGCTGATAAAAGTTATGAAGAAGCTTTAGCAGAAGCGCAAGCGTTGGGATTTGCTGAAGCGGATCCGACAAATGATGTCGATGGAATTGACGCAGCCTATAAAATGGTTATTTTAAGTCAATTTGCTTTTGGGATGAATGTTTCATTACCACAAGTTGATATTCGTGGAATTCGCGGATTGTCTTTAGATGATGTCGCTATGGCTAAACAACTGGGGTATGAAATCAAATTGATTGGCTCTGCTGAACAAAATGAGAATAGTATCTCGGTGGAAGTGGCGCCTATGCTAGTCAATCAAAAGCATCCTATTGCATCTGTTCGGAATGAGTACAATGCAGTATTTATAAAAAGTGCAGGCGTGGGGGAATCAATGTATTACGGTCCAGGAGCTGGCGCTAAACCGACAGCAACCAGTGTGGTCAGTGATTTAATTACGATTGCTAAAAACATTCGCTTGGCAACGACTGGCCATATGTTCAATTCGTATCAACATAAAACCCAATTGACGAGTTCCGAAAATGTATTTGGGCAGTACTATTTTTCATTAGATGTTCCAGATACACCAGGACAATTTTTGCAGTTGACGCAATTAATGACTAAAGCAGAAGTCAGCTTTGATCAATTAGTTCAACAGAAATCAGATGGACAGCGAGCAAGAATTGTTGCCATTACACACCAGATATCAAAAGCACAAATGCAACAAGTTGTGACAGCTATTCAAAATACGGAAGCCTTTCAGTTATTGAATGTAATGAAGGTTATAGGAGATGAGTAAACATGTATGAAGGTTTGTTAAAACAGTATCAAGCGTATTTGCCCGTAACAGAAAAAACACCAATGATTTCTTTAGCCGAAGGAAATACGCCACTGATTCCTTTACCTAATTTATCCAAAGAATTAGGTATTCAATTATATGGAAAATACGAAGGCTTAAATCCCACTGGCTCATTCAAAGATCGCGGGATGGTGATGGCTGTAGCAAAAGCGGTAGAAGAAGGTGCCAAAGCGATTGTTTGTGCTTCTACAGGAAATACTAGTGCCGCCGCTGCTGCGTATGCCACAAGAGCAGGCATTAAAGCGTATGTAGTGATTCCAGAAGGAAAAATCGCACTGGGAAAATTGGCGCAAGCTATTATGTATGGGGCGGACATTATTTCGATTCCAGGTAACTTTGATGAAGCATTGAAAGCGGTGCGAGAGATTGCGAAAACTGAGGCAGTTGCGCTAGTTAATTCAGTGAATCCTTATCGCTTAGAAGGGCAAAAGACAGCAGCTTTTGAAGTTTGTGAACAATTAGGTCAAGCGCCCGATGTCTTAGCGATTCCAGTTGGAAATGCCGGCAATATTTCCGCTTACTGGAAAGGCTTTAAAGAATGGCATGAAAAACAAGGAACAACTTTACCAAGAATGCATGGTTTTGAAGCAGAAGGTGCCGCAGCGATCGTGAAAGGCCAAGTGATTGAGCAACCTGAAACCGTGGCAACAGCGATCCGGATTGGAAATCCTGCTAGTTGGCAACTAGCAGAACAGGCACGGGATGAATCCGGTGGTTTCATTGATGCCGTAACAGATCAAGAAATTTTAACGGCTTACCGAAAAATTGCTGCTCAAGATGGGGTTTTCATTGAACCTGGTTCGGCTGCTTCATTAGCTGGAGTTATTCAACATGTTAAAAGCGGTAAAATTAAAACAGGTGAAACCGTCGTGGCAGTCTTTACTGGTAACGGATTGAAAGATCCTGATACAGCAATGGAGACAGAAGTAGCTATTTCAAAAATGAGTGACGTGGAAGAAATGCGTCTGCACTTACGAAAAGGAGTCGCAACACTATGAAAATAAGAGTACCTGCCACTAGTGCCAACTTAGGACCTGGCTTTGATTCATGTGGCATTGCATTATCCGCTTATTTAACAATCAACGTTTTAGGTGAAAGTGAATTTTGGGAAATTCAACATACTTTGGGAGAAGAGATTCCTACTAATGAAGAGAATTTATTAATTCAAACGGCATTGAAAATTGCACCAGAATTAACACCAAAAGTTATTCGGATGGTTTCTGACATTCCCCTTGCAAGAGGACTAGGCAGTAGCTCAAGTGTGATTGTAGCAGGCATTGAATTAGCTAACCGACTAGCACATTTAAATTTGTCCCCTAAAGAAAAAGTTCGTTTGGCCACAGAGATGGAAGGACATCCGGATAATGTTGCCCCTGCTATTTTAGGAGATTTCGTGGTGGCTAGCCATGTAGAAAACCAAGTCTACCATGTCAAACATCACTTTCCAATGTGTGATGTCATTGCATTTATTCCAGAGGAACCATTATTTACCGAAAAAAGTCGCGCTGTTTTGCCCGAAAAATTGGCTTATAAAGAAGCGGTCGCGGCCAGCTCAATTGCCAATGTTATGATTGCCGCAATTTTAAACGGGGATTTACCTTTAGCAGGCAAAATGATGGAACAAGATAAATGGCATGAAACGTATCGTCGTTCATTGGTTCCTCACTTAAAAGAAATTCGTCGTTTAACTCAGCAAAGAGGTGCTTATGGCTCTTTCTTAAGCGGTGCTGGTCCAACTGTGCTAATCTTGTCGCCAGAAGAACGAACCAACGAAATTGTTCAAAGTTTGGAGAAATTATCTACCAAAGCGAGCATCCAAATTTTCAATATTGATCAAGAAGGCGTTCAAGTCTTTTAAAAAAACGAGAAAAAATCACTAGTGATTTTTTCTCGTTTTTTTTTTTTAATCCTCGGCTGTTTCCGTGGAATAATAACTATGATCTTCTAAGTTCAAAGCATTAAGAATCATTGAGGCAGTTTCTTCAATTGAAAGAGAAGCGACATCAATAACGATACAACCTAATTTTTGATAAAGATCATTAGCAAAAGCCAGTTCTCGCCGAATTTTTTCAATATCTGAATAAGAAGTATTTTCAGGCAATCCATATGCGCGCATTCGTTCTTTACGAATCCCGTTTAAAACATTGGGATCATTGGTTAAGCCAACAATTTTTTTAGGGTCCATTTCGAATAATTGTTTCGGTAAATGTGCTTCAGGAATTAGTGGCAAATTAGCAACTTTTAAGTTCTTGTTGGCTAAAAAGAGACTTAGCGGTGTTTTAGAAGTTCGGGAAACACCAAGAAGTAACACATCCGCTTCTAAAAAGCCTCGTGGGTCCTTGCCATCGTCATATTTGACAGCAAATTCCATTGCTTCAATTCGTTTAAAATAATTTTCATTCAGATGATGTAAGGCACCTGGTTCCCGCATAGGTGCGACACCTGTTAATCGTTCGATTTCCGCAACAGGTGGTGTCAAAATGTCAAAATGGAACAATTGATGCTCATTGAAAAATTGATTAGCAATCGCCACGAGATGATCATTAATGATAGTATGCAGTACCATGGCCTCTGCTTTTTTTGCATCTTCTAACGCTTGCACCAGTTTATCTTCGTCTTTAACGAATGTTCGTCTAATCAAAGTAAAATCAACAGTGGGGTACTGGGCCATTGAAGCAGCCGCCAATTTTGAAGCGGTCTCGCCAGCAGAATCTGAGATGACAAAAATCGTCACACATTTTTTTTCTTCAGAAATAGTCATAGAGGGTAAGTCCTTTCTTGCATTTTTAATAATTTTATTATACCATAAGTCCAGAATCTATTTCGTAATGATTCTGATTTAGGTTGGTGAGGGAGGAAATGGCGATGGCACCAGTAAAAACCAATATTGAACAAGCCTTAGAAACCATGAAAGCCAGTGGATTAAAATATACTAAAAAACGAGAATTACTGATGAGCTATTTGATTAAGCGAAATCGGTATGTTTCTGCACGTGAAGTGTATGAATTTATGAATGAAACCTTTAAAGGAGTCAGTTATGATACGGTTTATCGTAACTTGCATGACTTTGAGCGCTTAGAATTGCTGGAAAAAACAGAATTAAATGGCGAACAAAAGTTTCGCTTCCGTTGTTGCCAAGAGGTGGAACATCATCATCACTTTATTTGTACGGTTTGTGGCAAAACGGAAGAAATTCACATGTGTCCGATGAATTTTTTCGAAGAACAGTTAAAAGGTTGTTCAATTGAAGGACATCGCTTTGAAATACTTGGTCGTTGTGCCGATTGTTGCGAAAAATAGCGAATAAGACGAAAAATCAAGCAAAAATTTCGTATTTTATCAGTAGAGTGGTTGACGGTTATTTATGCTTTAGCTATAATATAACAAGGACAGTATTTTAATTTGTGGGTTTTTCCCACAAATAAGAAAAACGGTTACTTTTTAAGCTCGGAGGGAGGGAATAACATGTCAAAAACAGTCGTTCGTAAAAACGAATCTCTTGATGATGCTCTTCGTCGCTTCAAACGTTCCGTTTCAAAAGCGGGTACTTTACAAGAATCACGTAAACGTGAATTCTACGAAAAACCAAGTGTAAAGCGTAAGAAAAAATCTGAAGCAGCTAGAAAACGTAAAAAATTCTAGTTTTGAATGAATTGGAGTTGGTGGTATGTCATTGCTAACCACATTGAATGACGACATTAAAACAGCGATGAAAGCTAAAGACAAAGAAACTTTAGCCGTACTTCGTATGTTAAAGACTGCCATTCAAAATGATCAGATTAAAGCGGGCCGTGAATTGAACGGAGAAGAAGAACTCACTGTATTGTCTCGTGAGATGAAACAGAGAAAAGATTCTTTATCAGAGTTTGAAAAGGCGGGACGCGACGATCTTGTTGAAAAAGTAAAAGTTGAAATAGCAATTGTTGAAAAATATATGCCTCAACAACTAACGGAGGAAGAAATTCGTCAACTAGTTCAAGAGGTAATGACGCAAACTGGCGCCACTTCACCAAAAGATTTTGGTAAAGTGATGGGCGCTATGATGCCGAAAGTCAAAGGCAAAGCCGATGGCAACCAAGTTAACGCAATTGTGAAAGAATTATTACAAGAAAACTAAGAGCGTTATCGAAACTAGGACAGGATACTGTCCTAGTTTTTTTATGCAAAGAGAAAACCGGTAGCTTTTTACGGTTTTCTCTTTTTTGACTTTCAAAGTCAAATCAGGTACGACTTCTTTTTAAACAGATAAGAATGTGGTATCATTGTAAAGGACTATATAATAAAGGAGATGGACGTTTTTTGACAGATAATCAGTCAAAATCTTTGGAATTAATACTTACTGATTCTGATGATGCACACATGCTTTTAGGAACACATGATAAACATATCAAATTTTTAGAAGAGAATACCCACGTAACGATTAATAGTCGTGGCGAAGTTATTCAGTTAATTGGCGAATCATCAGAGGTAGAGTTAGTCGCTTCCGTGTTAAGAGCGCTACAAACATTAATTCAACGAGGCATCAAAGTGCATACGCCAGATGTCGTTTCTGCTTTTAAAATGGCCAAAGCTGGAAATTTAGAGGCGTTTATTGCCATGTATGAAGAAGAAATTATGAAGGACCATCATGGTCGGGCGATCCGAATTAAGAATGTTGGTCAAAAAAAATATATCGATGCAGTTAAAACTCATGACGTCATTTTCGGGGTGGGACCTGCGGGGACAGGAAAAACCTTTTTGGCCGTGGTGATGGCAGTAGCAGCCTTAAAAAAAGGCGAAGTACAAAAAATTATTTTAACTCGTCCAGCGGTGGAAGCTGGCGAAAGCTTGGGCTTTTTACCAGGTGACTTAAAAGAAAAAGTCGATCCTTATTTACGTCCAGTTTACGATGCCTTGTATCAAATTTTTGGTATGGATCATACAAATCGTTTAATGGAACGCGGCGTTATTGAAATTGCCCCGCTTGCTTATATGCGTGGTCGTACATTGGATGATGCTTTTGTCATTCTAGATGAAGCACAAAATACCACGGTTGCCCAAATGAAAATGTTTTTAACTCGTTTAGGGTTTAGTTCAAAAATGATTGTTAATGGAGATACTAGTCAGATTGACTTACCACGTGGTGTAACAAGTGGTTTAGTTAACGCCAAGCGTACGTTAAAAGACATTGAAAAAATTGCCTTTGTAAATTTTGAAGCCAGTGACGTTGTGCGTCATCCGGTTGTAGCACAAATTATTCAAGCCTATGAAAAAGAACAACAAAAGCATTCCTAAGCAGTTAGGGAAGGAGTGAAAGTACCTTTTGAAAAAAGTACTTACAAAGTTAGGGGATCGTTTAGGTAAAGCCTATTTACCTATTTTATTAGCCGTTTTTTCTCTTCTTTTATTTATGATTATGTTTGGCAGTGTCCATCAGAAAAGAGTAGAAATTAAAGAAGGTCAACTGGCCGAGAAAACCATTCGTGCAAATAAAAATATCGAGAATACCTACGAAACAGAACAAAGAAAAAAATTGGCAGCAGAAGCTGTCACACCCGAATATATTTATCAAGAAGATACGGCATCTGTCCAACATAATCGTATTGATAAATTATTTAAATTGATTGATTCTGCGAATGAAAAAGTAGACAAAGAGTACAGCAATAAGCAAGCGAAGGCCAAAAAGGAAGAAACGATTCCTGCGCCGACCGTGGAAGAACGAGTAGCTAGCTTAAAGTCATTGTTTGAATCTTTACCGCAAGATGAAGTTACGTTTTATCAAAGTTTTCCTAATGTTTTTTATCAAACAATCTTTACATTAACCTCTGAGCAATTGGATAAGGTTCGTTCAGAAAGTTTGATGTTGGTGGATGACGCAATGCAAAATCACGTTCGAGAATCTGATTTAGATAAAATTCGCCAAGAAGCTAACGGTAAAATTCAATACTTAGACATTACGAGTACCATGCAACAAGTCATTCGTTACATTGTTAACCAAGGGATTGTGGTAAACGATATTGCCAATGAAAAACGAACAGAAGAGCTACGCCAAAAAGCGATGAATGCTGTTCAACCCGCAATGATTTATCAAGGCGAAATTATTGTTCGTGAAGGTACTCAAATTGATGCAAAAGCGGTCGAAAAACTTGAGTTACTAGGAATGACTAGTCAAAATACCTCTATTTTTCCGATGGTGGCATTAGCATTAGCTATTTTACTTCAAGTTGAAGTGTTGATTTTCTTTACAAAACAAGTGACTGAGCCTTCGCGACAACGCTCGTTTATTATCTTTTACACGGGTGCTATGCTAATCAGTGTTATTTTAATGAAATTCTTCCAGATTTTCCAAACAGAGCAGTTGATGTATATTCCCTTGTTCTATCCGGCAGCCTTTGCGCCGCTGATTCTAAATCATTTTGTAAATCGTCGTTCAGGGATAATCGCTGCCATTTTCCAAGTCGTTTTTGCGTTATTTATCTTTTATAATTCTATTGGCACAAACTCGTTGACGGTTATTCTGATTATGTACTTATTCTCAGGATTTCTAGCAACAGTTGTTAAACGGAAACGGATGAGTGAGCAAGTTTTCCCAGCTTTAATGTGGGTAGTGGTCTTTCCTGTTTTCATGGCGGTTGTCTTAATGATTTATCAAGGGATGAGTTTAACAGATGGTAAAACGTGGACAGCTTTAATTTGTGCAAGTGCAGGAACGGTACTTTCATTTTTAGCAACAATGGGCTTGCATCCATATATCGAATTATTAGTGACCGATGATAGTATGATTGTCTTGAATGAATTAAGTAATCCGAACCATCCGTTGTTAAAACAACTGTTAGAAGAAGCGCCAGGTACCTATCATCATAGCATGATGGTGGCTAGTTTGAGCGCTAACGCTGTTGCTGAGATTGGCGGGCGGTCGCTATTAACACGAGTTGCTTGTTATTACCATGACATTGGTAAAATTAAACACGCCAATTTCTTTGTGGAAAACTTACCTGCTGGTGCAGAAAATCCACATAACTTTTTATTACCAGAAGATAGTAAACAAATTATTTTTGGCCACGTAATTGATGGCGCCAAAATTTTAGAAGAGTACAATATGCCGCAAATGGTGATTGACATTTGTCGTCAACATCATGGCACAACATTAATGAAATTTTTCTATGTGAAAGCAAAAGAACGCAATCCTGAAATTAAAGAATCCGACTTCCGTTATCCTGGACCACGTCCACAAACACGAGAAGCAGGGATTGTGAGTATTGCTGATACTTGTGAGGCTGCTGTGCGGGCGATGGATCATCCGACCAACGAAAAAATTCAAGCCTTTGTGCATAATGTGATTCAAGACAGAATTTCAGATGGCCAATTAGATGAATGTGGGTTAACGATGAAAGAGATTCGCATCATTGAAAAATCATTAATTAATGGATTATGCAGTACCTTCCATTCACGGATTAAGTATCCAAAAATGAAAGCTGAAGCAGAAGAAATGAAAGATGAACAAGAAAAGAGAGATGACTAATGGATATTACTTTCATTGATGAAACCGAGAAAGTACCAACAGAAGAAATCAAAGAAATCGAAAACTTGCTGCAATTTGCAGCGGGTTTTCTAGAAATTGCCGAAGATACGGAGATGTCGGTGACTTTTACAGATAACGCAGGTATCCAAGTGATTAATCGTGACTATCGGGGCAAAGATATGCCTACAGATGTCATCAGTTTTGCTTTAGAGGATGAAGGGGAAGACGAATTGCCAATTATTTTTGATGATGAAGAGTTGGCAGAGCTACCACGGAATCTAGGTGATTTAATTATTTCAACAGAGCGAGCAGCAGAACAAGCAGTTGAATATGGGCACACATTGGAGCGAGAAATGGGCTTTTTGGCAGTACATGGCTTTTTACATTTGAATGGGTACGATCATATGGAACCTGAAGATGAAAAAGAAATGTTTGGTTTACAGAAAGAGATTTTAGATGCGTATGGCCTTAAAAGATGAGCAAACAGGAAAAAATAAACATTTTATTAATTCATTAGAATTTGCCTGGCAAGGAATCAAAACAGTTTTTCGAGAAGAACGTAATATGCGCAAACATGTGGCGTTTGGTGTCACTGCCATTGTGTTTGGTTTCTTGTTTTCCTTAACACTTGCTGAATGGCTGTGGTTGTTATTGGCCGTTTTTCTCGTCTGGTTGGCAGAAATTATCAACACAATTTTTGAAAATGTCGTAGATATGTTTACGGATTTTCACTTTCATCCAATCGGAAAAAAGGTTAAAGACATGGCCGCAGGAGCTGTTTTATTAACAGCCGGTTTCGCAGTGCTAGTTGGACTAATTCTATTTGTACCAAAAATTTTACAAATCATTCAAATGTGGAAATAAGAGGAGAAATACAATGACAACTGAACATAAATCTGGTTTCGTAGCCATTGTCGGCAGACCAAATGTTGGAAAATCAACATTGTTAAATCGAATTGTCGGCCAAAAAATTGCAATTATGAGTGACAAAGCACAAACAACTCGTAATAAGATTCAAGGAATTTATACAATTCCTGAAGCACAAATTGTTTTTATCGATACTCCAGGGATTCACAAACCTAAACACCGCTTAGGCGATTTCATGGTGGAAAGTGCCTACAATGCGATGCGTGAAGTAGATGCTACTTTATTTATGGTAAGTGCTGATCAAAAACGCGGGAAAGGTGACGACTTTATTATTGAACGATTGAAAAATAATAATAGTCCAGTCTACTTGATTATTAATAAAATTGACAAAGTCCATCCAGATGATTTATTGAGTATTATTGAAGACTATTCGAAACAAATGGACTTTAAAGAAATTATTCCCATTTCTGCCACTGAAGGAAATAATTTTGAGCATTTGATGGATGTTCTCGTTGAGCAAATGCCAGAAGGACCACAATATTTCCCTGATGACCAAATTACGGATCATCCAGAATATTTTATCGTTTCCGAATTAATTCGTGAAAAAGTGTTACTTTTAACAAGAGATGAGATTCCTCATTCTGTCGCTGTCGTTGTGGACTCAATGAAACGAGATGAAAACGATAAAGTCCATGTCCAAGCAACCATTATTGTGGAACGGGACAGTCAAAAAGGTATTATTATTGGCAAAGGCGGAAAAATGCTGAAACAAATTGGTACCAAGGCGCGTCAAGATATTGAATATTTATTAGATGACAAAGTGTATTTGGAGCTTTGGGTAAAAGTCCAAAAAGACTGGCGTGACAAAAAAATCTATTTACAAGATTTTGGTTATCGCAAAGAAGAATATTAAGAAAGTAGTGTTTGGGAAGCGAGTGTATAAACGAACTTTCCAAACACTACACTAATTTACATAAGAAATGGAAGTGAATTGAATGGCATTAGGGGAGACCAAAGGCATTATTTTATTTACGAAGGATTTTAAAGAGAAGGATAAACTCGTCAAAATTTTTACAGAATCCTATGGAAAATTGATGTTTTTTGTGAAAGGCGCGCATCGAAAAAATAATCCTCTTTTGCCAGCGATTCTGCCATTTACAGAAGCCGTCTACATCGGAAATTTTAGAGAAGAAGGCTTATCTTTTCTCAATAGCAGCAAAGAAGTTCAACCTTTTCGAAACATTCAACAAGACATATTTATTAACGCATATGGAACATATATTTTAAACTTAGTCGATGCAGCAATTGAAGATCAGCACTATGATCCGAACTTATTTCAATTTACCCACATGGCATTATCCGCTTTAAATGAGCAAAAAGATCCGGAAATCATTACAAATATTTTTGAAATTCAATTGTTAGAACGGTTTGGTGTACGACCAGAATGGCATCATTGTGTGGCTTGTGGCGAAACACAAGGGAAATTTGACTACTCTTCAAAGTATAGCGGTGTGCTTTGTGAAAAACATTGGCATTTAGATGAACAGCGCTACCATGCAGATCCTAGAGCGATTCATTTTATTCGCTTATTTTCGCAAGTCTCCTATGAAAAAGTCCAAAACATTCAAGTAAAAGAAGAAACTAAGAAGAGTATTCGAGAAACGATTGATATGTTATACGATGAATATGTTGGTTTGCACTTAAAAAGTAAAAAATTTATTGATCAAATGAAAACGTGGGAAAATACGTTAAAAATTCCACCACGAAAGAAGGAAGAAAAAGAAACATAAACAAGCAGTCGTTTTTCTAAAAAAAATTTGACAACTTCCCTCAGACACCGTATTATGATAGAGAAGTTAAATACGTACGAAGAAAAAGAGAAGTAAAAAGAACCCTCTGTTAAGCGAATCTGGGAGAGTGGGAGCCAGAAACACGGAACTTTTGAAAGGCACTTTGGAGTACGACAAACGAAGCTGCCGATGAACACATCGGAAGTAGGGTGGAACCGCGATAATTATTCGTCCCTATGTCTATTAATAGGCATGGGGACTTTTTGCATGTTCCACATCTGCTCTGACACTTTGTGTCAGAGCAGATGTGGAACAGCACAAGGTGACTGAAAGGAACGTTGTCTCCTCTATGTTAAAACAAACTGCTTAGCCAAAAACATGGAGTAGATGATGAACAGTACAAGGTGACCAAAGGGAACGTTGTAACCGAATAAAAAAAGCAAACAGTTAACACCAAAAGAAAAAATAGTAACGTTTATTCAAAAAAGCTCAATTGGCGCAAAGGTGACAGAGTAGATGATGAACAGCATAAAAATTACCCCATTCTACAAAATTGTTTCTCTGTAGCCCTTTTTAAATTTACATTCCCGAAGCAAAGCCAATCCCTATGTCTATAAAAAATATTCCAAGGAGGAAAACAATGAAAAACAAGTTAACCGTACAAGAAATGATTTTAACCTTGCAAAAATTTTGGTCATCTAATGGCTGTATGTTAATGCAAGCCTATGATACAGAAAAGGGAGCCGGCACCATGAGTCCTTACACGTTTTTACGTGCCATTGGACCTGAACCATGGAATGCTGCCTACGTAGAACCTTCTCGTCGTCCAGCTGATGGACGCTATGGTGAAAATCCAAACCGTCTATACCAACATCATCAATTCCAAGTTGTAATGAAGCCTTCTCCTGAAAATATCCAAGAACTTTATCTAGAAAGTTTGAAATTATTAGGAATTGATCCATTAGAACATGACATTCGTTTTGTAGAAGATAACTGGGAAAATCCCTCAATGGGTTGTGCTGGTTTAGGTTGGGAAGTTTGGTTAGATGGCATGGAAATTACCCAATTTACGTATTTCCAACAAGTCGGCGGCTTACAATGTCATCCTGTCACTTCTGAAATTACTTACGGGTTAGAACGCTTGGCATCATATATCCAAGAAGTCGAAAGTGTCTATGATTTAGAATGGACACAAGGCGTTAAATATGGTGAAATTTTTGTGCAACCTGAATATGAACATTCAAAATATTCCTTTGAAATTAGTAACCAAGAAATGCTTTTAGAAAACTTTGACAAATTTGAAAAAGAAGCTAAACGCTGTATTGAAGAAAGCTTAGTTCACCCAGCCTATGATTATATTTTAAAATGTAGCCATACATTCAATTTATTAGATGCTCGCGGCGCTGTCTCTGTAACGGAACGTGCAGGATATTTAGCCCGCATTCGGAATATGGCTCGTTCCGTAGCGAAAATTTTTGTGGCTGAACGTGAAAAATTAGGGTTCCCATTATTAAATAAAGATCAAAGTGTATCCAAGGAGGCAGAATAACATGGCAAAAGATTTATTATTAGAAATTGGCTTAGAAGAAATGCCCGCACATGTTGTCACACCAAGCCGTATCCAACTTGAAGAAAAAGTAATCAAATTTTTAGATGAACATCATTTAGACTATGAAACAGTGCAATCCTTTGCCACACCTCGTCGTTTAGCCGTGAAAGTAACTGCGATTCCTGAAAAACAAGCGGATGTTGAAGAAGAAGTAAAAGGTCCAGCGAAAAAAATTGCTTTAGATGCTGAAGGAAATTGGTCAAAAGCTGCACAAGGTTTTGTACGCGGCCAAGGAGTTACAACTGAGGACATTGTTTTCAAAGAATTAAATGGTGTCGAATATGTCTATGTGACGAAGTTTACCAAAGGCCAAAGTGCCAAAGAGGTATTAACAAAATTAAATGACGTGATTACAAGTCTAACTTTCCCGGTAACAATGCACTGGGCAAACTATGATTTCGAATATATTCGTCCAATTCACTGGATTGTGGCACTACTTGATGATGAAGTAATTCCTTTCAAAGTGTTAGACGTGACGACAGGGCAAACTTCTCGTGGCCACCGTTTCTTGGGAGACGATGTGACGTTCCAACATGCTAATGAATATGAAGCAAAATTAAAAGAACAATTTGTAGTGGTTCAACCGAATGAACGGAAACAAATGATTGTTGATCAAGCGAACGCTCTCGCTGCAGAAAAAAATTGGCAGTTAGCTTTAGATGAAGAGTTATTGGAAGAAGTTACGAATTTAGTGGAATATCCAACTGCATTTGTAGGCAGTTTTGATGAAAAATATTTATCTGTTCCAGATGAAGTATTAGTGACTTCTATGAAAGAACACCAACGTTACTTTGAAGTTCGTAACGACCAAGGCTTATTAATGCCGCATTTTATCGCTGTTCGCAATGGGGATAATGTTCACCTTGAAAACGTGATTAAAGGAAATGAAAAAGTGTTAATTGCTCGTTTAGAAGATGCAGAATTCTTTTACAATGAAGATAAAAAATTAACGATTGAAGCATGTGTTGAAAAACTAAAAAATGTGACTTTCCATGAAAAGATTGGCTCAATTTATGAAAAAATGCAACGGGTTGCTTTAATTGCACAAATCATTGGTCGAAAAGTTGGCTTATCTGAGGATGAATTGGAAGATTTAAAACGTGCCTCTGAAATTTATAAATTTGACTTAGTAACAAATATGGTTGGTGAATTCCCAGAATTACAAGGAATTATGGGAGAAAAATATGCCTTATTACAAGGCGAAAAACCAGCCGTAGCAACGGCGATTCGAGAACATTATCTACCAACTTCCAGTGAAGGTGAATTGCCAGAAACAGCAATCGGGGCTGTTTTAGCCTTAGCCGATAAGCTTGACAGCGTCTTTTCATTCTTCTCAGTTGGTATGATTCCAACAGGTTCTAACGATCCTTATGCACTTCGTCGTCAAACCTATGGCATTATCCGAATTATTGAAGATAAAGGCTGGACCTTCCCATTAGTTCAATTACAAACAGAAGTTGATGAAGCAGTGAATCAAGATGTTGAGAAATATGGCGTTTTACTAAACGAAGGACAAGCAGAAGTCGTTGAATTTGTGAAAGCTCGCTTACGTCAATTATTAATGACGAAAAATGTTCGCCATGACATTATCGATGCAGTGGTGTCTGCTGAGCAAGCCGATTTATCGAAATTATTTGCTTCAGCGAATATTTTAAAAAGCCGTTTTGAAGATCAAGATTTTAAACCATCAATGGAAGCCTTAACGCGTGTTATTAATTTAGCGAAAAAAGGTCAAGAACTTTTAGGTGATACTGAAGAAGGGATTGATCCAAGTCTGTTTGAAAATAAGGCAGAAAAAGAACTGTATCAAGCAGTTAACGATTTATCTGAAGCATTTGCGACACGCACGATTGCAGAAAACTATGAAGCACTAGTAAATCTACGTCCGTTAATTGATGCGTACTTCAATGAAACGATGGTTATGGTTGAGGATGAAAAAGTCAAACAAAACCGATTAAAACAATTAATGCAAATTGCTAAAATGGCGTTATCAATTGCTAGCTTAGATTTATTAATTGTGAAATAAAAAGCGCTGTTTTTCGACCGCTAAGGAGGAACCGACAGTATGCTAGAAACAACATTTGAACAAATTTTAACACAATTATCAAAGCCAGCTGTTCGTGCGCTAACGAATGAAAAAATCGACAGTGTGGATGAACTCTACGCACGAGGCCGAAAAGCGTTACTTTCGTTGCATGGCTTTGGTCCAAAGTCTATTCGAACTATTGAAGAGATGACTGGGAAAGAATTGAAGTAAAAAAAGGATCGCCGTTTAGAGGCGATCCTTTTTTTATTTACGTTTTTGTTTTCCAGCATTACGACCTTTATTGCCGTTTGCTTTTGGTTGGTTCGTTTTTTGCGTTACTTTGTTTGTTTCTTTTGGTGTCACATCCTTGATAGGAGTAACCACTTGTTTTGGTGGGTTATTTTTCAATTCTTCTTGTACTTGTTTTTTAATTCTTGGACGTAAGAGGATATTTGTGATGGCAGATTGAATACATGTGAAAATACCACCAACTACCCAGTAAAGCGCTACGCCTGCAGGTGAGCTAAAGGACATGAAAACAATCATTAATGGTGAAACAATCAGCATTGATTTCATTGTTTTCTTTTGTTCTTCAGGAATACCAATCATTGAAATATAACCTTGAGCTAAATAGGCTAAACCAGCTAATGCCACTAAAATCATATTTGGTTGCCCTAAATTCATTCCTAAGAAGCTTGCCGTGGCAATACCTTTTGTATAACGAGCAGCAAAGAACAGAGAAGAGAAAATAGGCATTTGAATTAATAAAGGCAAACAACCAATTCCGCCAACCATACTCACATTGTTTTCTTTATAAATCTTTTGTAGTTCTGCTTGTGCGGCCATTTGTTCTTCACGCGTACTTGCTTGTTTCATTTTTGCTTGTGCAACATCCACTTGGGGTTTGATTGCTTGCATTTTTTCCGTTTGGATAAAGCTTTTTTTCGATTGATGTAAGCCTAACGGTAAAATAATGATCCGTACAATAATGGTGATAAAAATAATCGCCCAACCATAGTTCCAATTAAAGTTATCGACAAGATAAGTAATTGCATTACTCATCGGTAAAACAAGGAAGTTATAGACAAAACCTTCACCAGTTGGTTGTCCATCTGCTCCTGTTTTCACACAGCCTGATAAAAACATTACTAAAAATAGTAAGCCAGAGCCGTAAAGCCATCGGTTTAATTTACGCATGTAATTCGGTCCTTTTCTAAAAAATTTTTACATGGTTAACTATACTTGAAACAGCGCCCTTTTTCAATCAAAATCGAAAAGAAGCTCTTACAAAAATCAATAAAAAGCAGGAACTACTTGCTGTTCAAGGCTTCTTCCCAAAGAAATCAATCGTTAGAAAGTAAGTTTATTGAATCACTTTAAATTGTTCCGTTTCTTCTAACAAAGGGTCTTCTTGAATATCAACATACGTTACACGTCCCGCTGGACTGGGGGAATCTTTGATTTTTTTGATAAATGTTTCCATTATGTCTTCAGGTGCAATTGCTGTGATTGAAACGGACCCGTCGTCTTCGTTTCTCACTGAACCAGTGACACCTAATTGATCTGCCACCATTTTGGTCATGTAGCGGAAGCCAACACCTTGGACACGCCCTTGTACATTCATTCTTAGTTTTTCCATGAGAGACACTTCCTTTGCTTTTTTCTTTATGATAGCGATTTTTCTTTGTTCTAGCAAGTATCCAAGCAAGCTAGAAGCATGCTATAATACAAAGGCGAGGTGACTTATGAAAGAAATTATATCAACGAAAAATAACCAATTAAAAGAATGGAAAAAATTACACAAAAAGAAGTACCGAGAAGAACTGAACCAATATATAATAGAAGGATTTCATTTAGTTGAAGAAGCCGTGAAGGCCAACGCCGATGTTCAGTGGATTTTGTTTAACCAAAGAGGTCAACAAGAATGGAGAACTTGGTTAGCTGAACAAGAAACAGAAAAATTAATTTTTGTAAGTGATGAGGTTTTAAATAGTTTGTCGGAGCTGCCAACTTCACAAGGGATTTTGGCAATTGTCACCTTGGAAACGCAACAAGAGCAGTCGCTTTCTTTTAAAGGTGGTTGGTTACTTTTAGATAATATCCAAGACCCTGGCAATGTTGGTACAATGATTCGCACAGCTGATGCAGCAGGTTTAGCAGGCGTGATTTTAGGTAAAGGCACAGCAGATATTTACAATACAAAAGTGTTGCGCTCAATGCAGGGAAGCCACTATCATTTACCAGTTCTTCAACGAGAGTTGACTGAAGTGGTTCAGGCATTCAAGAAGCAAGGTCTACCAGTTTTCGGTACAGAACTAAATGAAGCTGCGATTGCTTATTATGAACAAGAGGCAGTGGAAAATTATGCGTTGATTTTAGGCAATGAAGGTAGCGGGGTTTCGCCAGAATTGTTAGCAGAAACCACGAAAAATCTTTATATTCCAATGAAAGGTCAAGCAGAATCATTGAATGTCGCTATCGCAGCAGGCGTGTTAATGTTTTATTTTGAAAATAATCAATAACAGAAACGAGTGTCAAAAAATGCTGACTATCAAAAAGACAACCCAGTTAACAGAAAAAGAATTAGAAACCATTATGGCTATTTGGCTGCAAACGAACCTAGAAGCTCATCCATTTGTCGCACCAACTTATTGGCAAGAAAATAAGGCATTTGTCCGCGCTGCGTTACCAAAAGCAACACTGATCTTAGCGGAAGAAGAGGGTCAGATAATTGGGTTTTTAGGCTTAATGGATAACTATATCGCAGGAATTTTTATAAAAAAAGCGTTTCAAGGGAAGGGCATCGGTCAGAAATTACTGCAAGTAGCAAAAGAAGAACAGGACATCTTATCTTTGGCTGTTTACAGGGAAAATCAAGCAGCTTACGCCTTTTATCAAAAACAAGGCTTTGTCCAACAAAAGCGAACCATCGATGAAACGGGAAACGAAGAATGTCATCTTGTTTGGCAAGTGCAGTAGGAGCGACATTTCTAGTTTTAAGGCTTGCTATTTTTCTGAAAATATCTTATACTGTTAAAGGTGTGATTTTCACACACGAAATCCACATTCTTTTCCATCTGCGAAGTGGTGCTACTACGGTAGTTCTTCAAGGAGTTGACGAAAAGAAGAGGAAAATAAAAACCAAACTGGAGGAAACACAACATGGCAGTAATTTCTATGAAACAATTACTAGAAGCCGGCGTACACTTTGGTCACCAAACTCGTCGCTGGAACCCAAAAATGAAGAAATATATCTTCACAGAAAGAAACGGTATCTACATCATTGACTTACAAAAAACAGTGAAATTAGTAGATGCAGCTTACGATTACATGAAAAACGTTGCAGAAGAAGGCGGCGTTGCTTTATTCGTAGGAACTAAAAAACAAGCACAAGAAGCAATCAAAGATGAAGCAATCCGCGCTGGTCAATACTATGTAAACCATCGTTGGTTAGGTGGTACGTTAACTAACTGGGATACAATCCAAAAACGTATTGCTCGCTTGAAAAAAATCAATGCAATGGAAGAAGACGGCACTTTCGAAGTTTTACCTAAGAAAGAAGTTGCTGGCTTAAACAAAGAACGTGAACGTTTAGAAAAATTCTTAGGTGGTATCGCTGATATGCCAAGAATTCCAGATGTAATGTACATCGTTGACCCACGTAAAG
Source organism: Enterococcus sp. AZ104 (assembly GCF_050546705.1). NCBI lineage: Bacteria > Bacillati > Bacillota > Bacilli > Lactobacillales > Enterococcaceae > Enterococcus > Enterococcus sp. AZ104. Next base: position 1,910,227 of record NZ_CP172952.1, on the reverse strand, counting down.
AACGCATTGCTGTTCAAGAAGCACACAAATTAAACATTCCAATCGTTGCAATGGTTGATACAAACTGTGATCCTGATGAGATCGATGTTGTAATCCCTTCAAATGATGATGCAATCCGCGCCGTGAAATTAATCACTGCTAAAATGGCTGACGCTTTCATCGAAGGTAACCAAGGGGAAGACCAAGCAACTGAAGAGTTATTCGTTGAAGAAACACCAGAAGCAACTTCAATCGAAGAAATCGTTGATGTTGTTGAAGGAAATAACGAATCAGCTGGATAATAATGATTACGGAGCTGTCTCAAAGGCTAGGCGACAAAAAGCCTGATTCTCCTTTGAGATAGCTTTTTTAAAAAGAATTGATAATATCCGAGGAGGACACAAATAATGGCAGACGTTACAGCTAAAATGGTAAAAGAATTACGCGATATGACTGGCGTTGGAATGATGGACGCTAAAAAAGCATTAGTAAAAGTAGAAGGCGACATGGAAAAAGCCGTAGACTTTTTACGTGAAAATGGTATGGCTAAAGCAGCGAAGAAAAATGACCGCATTGCGGCCGAAGGTTTAGCAAACGTAGCAACTGTGGGTAACGTTGCAGCAATCGTTGAAGTAAACTCAGAAACTGACTTCGTTTCTAAAAACGAAATGTTCCAAGATTTAGTTAAAGATATTGCGACTAAAGTTGCTGAAAACAAACCAGCTACGATGGAAGAAGCAATGGCTATTAAAACTGAAAAAGGCACAATCGAATCTGATTTAATCGAAGCAACAACTGTTATCGGTGAAAAAATCAGCTTCCGTCGTTTTGAAGTTGTCGAAAAAGCTGACAATGCTGCATTTGGCGCTTACTTACACATGGGTGGCCGTATTGCTGTATTAACAGTTATCGATGGCACAACTGACGAAGAAGTAGCGAAAGATGTTGCTATGCACATCGCGGCAATCAACCCTCGCTATGTCAATGAATCTCAAATTCCTCAAGAAGAATTAGAACACGAAAAAGCTGTGTTAACTGAACAAGCATTAAACGAAGGTAAACCAGCAAATATCGTTGAAAAAATGGTTGTTGGTCGTCTACAAAAATTCAAAGCAGAAATCGCTTTGGTTGACCAACCATTTGTTAAAGATCCAGATATGACTGTCGAAAAATTTGTTGCTTCTAAAGGCGGCGAAGTGAAATCATTCGTACGTTTTGAAGTTGGCGAAGGTATCGAAAAACGTGAAGATAACTTTGCGGATGAAGTAATGAGCCAAATGAAAAACTAAGAGCATCAAACGCTCGGTTGAAAAGCCGTGAATCATAAGTATCTAAACAGACAGCGATCCCCAAAGGAAGCTGCATAAATTGATTACTGCTTGATTCAAGGCAGTCTTTCAGCCATTTGGGAACGCATAACTTTGATATGCGCTCCCTTTTTTTAGGCAAAACTAGTGGATCGCACTGCTTGGTCTAAAAAATCATTTTGGTGAAAAGTCATCTAAATGAGGAATTGAATGATTTTTAGAGAATCTTGGAGGGAATTATGATGGTTAAACCTAAGTATCAACGTGTCGTATTAAAGTTAAGTGGAGAAGCGCTAGCCGGAGAAGACGGTTTTGGCATTAAACCACCAGTCATTAAAGAAATCGTCCAAGAAATTAAAGAGGTCCATGAATTAGGTATCGAAATGGCCATCGTGGTTGGCGGCGGAAACATCTGGCGTGGACAAATTGGTGCTCAAATGGGCATGGAACGTGCACAAGCAGATTATATGGGCATGTTAGCTACTGTGATGAATGCCTTAGCATTGCAAGATACATTAGAAAATCTTGGTGTGCCTACACGTGTTCAAACATCAATTGAAATGCGTCAAATTGCAGAACCATACATTCGTCGTCGTGCAGAACGTCATTTAGAAAAAGGCCGCGTTGTTATTTTTGCCGGAGGAACAGGAAATCCTTACTTCTCGACAGATACAACGGCTGCGTTACGAGCTGCAGAAGTAGATGCGGACGTCATCTTAATGGCGAAGAACAATGTTGATGGTGTTTATTCTGCAGATCCACGTGTGGATGAAACAGCGACAAAATTTGAAGAACTAACACATTTAGATGTTATTTCTAAAGGGCTGCAAGTAATGGATTCAACAGCAAGCTCATTAAGTATGGATAACGATATTCCTTTAGTTGTCTTTAACCTAAATGAAGCAGGAAATATCCGTCGTGCCATCCTTGGTGAAAATATCGGAACAACTGTAAGGGGGAAATAAAGAATGTCTAAAGAAGTTTTAGCAACAGCCAAAGAAAAAATGACAAAAGCGGAAGAAAGCTTACGCCGTGAATTAGGTCAAATTCGTGCTGGTCGTGCGAACGCAAGTCTATTAGACCGTATTCAAGTAGAATATTATGGTGCACCAACACCAGTTAACCAATTAGCAAGTATCAATATCCCAGAAGCACGTGTATTAATGATTACACCGTTTGACAAAAATTCTATCGCTGACATTGAAAAAGCTATTCAAATGAGTGATATCGGCATTAGCCCAACCAATGATGGAAATGTCATCCGTTTAGTGATTCCACAATTAACGGAAGAACGTCGGAAAGAATTAGCCAAAGACGTGAAAAAAGAAGCGGAAAACTCAAAAGTTGCTGTCCGTAACGTTCGTCGTGATGCAATGGATGAGTTGAAAAAAGCTCAAAAAAATGGCGACATCACTGAAGATGAATTACGTTCATTTGAAAAAGATGTTCAAAAATTAACAGATGATAGCATCAAAAATATCGATGCGATTACTGCTGAAAAAGAACAAGAACTTTTAGAAGTATAAAACCAATCACTAATAAAAATTATTGAATCCAGAGAAGCAAATGCTCTGGATTTTTTTGTATAGATGATGAAGGCGTATCTCAACGCTCTCTTTGCGAAAGTCATTCTAAAGTAATTATCCAAGAAAACGCTTTCTTGAATAAATTTTTTTATTCTACCAGAATTTTTTTCTTTGTGTAGGGAGGATCACTTAAAAATATAGAGAAACTTTGAAATATCAGCCTTTTAAAATTTTCCTTCACAAATTGAATCCTAAAATTTGATGATAAGAGTTGTTATTTTTAGCAATTGTAATTTGCGATTCATTCTCAATTAGGCTAAAATGAGTGAGAACGGAAAAACGATTAAAACAAGTTGGAGGGAATTGTACATGTCTGTGTTAGAAATCAAAAATTTACACGTATCAATTGAAGATAAAAAGATTCTAAAAGGAGTCGATTTAACAATTAATACTGGAGAAATCCATGCAATTATGGGACCTAATGGAACTGGTAAATCTACTTTATCAGCAGCAATTATGGGAAATCCTAACTACGAAGTCACAGAAGGAGAAATTCTGTTTGACGGCGTCAACGTTTTAGATTTAGAAGTAGACGAACGCGCTCGCTTAGGCTTATTCTTAGCAATGCAATACCCAAGTGAAATTCCAGGGATTACCAACGCTGAATTCATGCGTGCAGCAATCAATGCAAAACGTGACGAAGACAACAAAATGTCAGTCATGCAGTTCTTAAAAAAATTAGATAGCAAAATGGAATTATTAAATATGCCTGAAGAAATGGCTGAGCGTTACTTAAACGAAGGTTTTTCTGGCGGCGAGAAAAAACGAAATGAAATTTTACAATTATTGATGTTAGAGCCAACGTTTGCCATTTTAGATGAAATTGATTCAGGCTTAGATATCGATGCGTTAAAAGTAGTTTCTAAAGGGGTTAATGAAATGCGCGGCGAGAACTTTGGTGCGTTAATTATTACCCATTACCAACGCTTATTGAACTATATCACGCCGGATGTTGTTCATATCATGATGGAAGGCCGCGTTGTGAAAACCGGTGGGGCTGATTTGGCAAAACGTTTAGAAACAGAAGGCTATGCTGGTATCAGCCAAGAATTAGGTATTGATTACAAAGAAGAAGCGTAAGGAGGACAAGATAAATGAAAAAAGTAAATCTAATGGATTATCTTGACGAAGTCACCGCTTTTTCACTAGAACATGAAGAACCAGCTTGGATGACTGAATTGCGAACAACGGCTTTAAAAAACGCTGACGAAAGTGAGTTACCACATATTGATCGTGTGAAATTTCATCGTTGGCCTTTATTAAATGTTCACATGGAAAGTTATGTGCCTTCTGAAGGAAATGTCGCAAGTTTTGATCAAATGAAAGACAATCCTTTAATTGTTCAACAAGGATCTTTTCATGCTTTTGAGCAATTGCCAGCCTCATTAGCGGAACAAGGGGTAATTTTTACAGACATTTTTACTGCTTTACAAGAGCACCCAGAATTAGTTAAAGAATACTATATGACTAAAGCCGTATTACCAGAAGAAGACAAGCTGACAGCAGCTCATGCAGCTTTCATGAATAGTGGCGTTTTCTTATACGTTCCTAAAAACGTAGTGATTGAAGAGCCCATTGAATCTTTGTTTATTCAGGATTCAGATAGCAACCAACCTTTCTTTAAACATGTTTTAATCGTTGCAGATAATCATAGTGAATTCAGTTATTTAGAACGTTTTCAATCAACTGGTCATCACGCAGAGAAAGCTTCTGGAAATATCGTTGTGGAAGTGATTGCGAAAGATGGCGCAAAAGTTAAATACTCAGCTGTGGATCAATTAGGGCAAACTGTAACGACTTATATGAATCGTCGTGGCTATATTATGCGGGATGCCTCTGTTGATTGGGCTCTAGGCGTCATGAATGATGGCGATGTTGTTGCTGATTTTGATTCTGATTTAGTTGGCGAAGGCGCTCATTCAGAAGTTAAAGTCGTTGCAATTAGTGCAGGTACACAAACACAAGGCATCGACACACGAGTGACAAACAAAGCGCCACATTCAATTGGTCATATTTTACAACATGGAGTTATTCGTGAACGTGGTACTTTAACGTTTAACGGAATTGGTCACATTTTAAAAGGAGCAAAAGGAGCCGACGCACAGCAAGAAAGTCGTGTTTTAATGTTGTCTGATAAAGCTCGTGGTGATGCCAATCCAATTCTTTTAATTGATGAAAATGAAGTGACTGCCGGACACGCAGCCAGCGTTGGTCGAGTAGATCCAGAAGAAATGTATTATTTAATGAGCCGCGGCTTGCGTAAAGAAGAAGCGGAACGTTTGGTGATTCGTGGCTTCCTAGGTTCTGTCATTACAGCAATTCCAGTTAAAGAAGTACAAAATGAATTTGTAGAAGTAATTGAAGGGAAGTTAAACGCATGATGGATGCAGCAACCATTCGTCAATCGTTTCCTATTTTATTTCAAGAAGTTAATGATGAACCGCTAGTTTATTTAGACAATGCTGCGACAACCCAAAAACCAACGGCAGTGTTAGATGTTTTACGACATTATTATGAAACCGATAATGCCAATGTTCATCGTGGGGTGCACACGTTAGCCGAACGAGCAACGAAGGACTATGAAGCCTCCCGCGAAAAGGTTCGCCAATTTATCCATGCCAAAGAAACAGCGGAAGTTTTATTTACACGAGGAACAACAACCAGTTTGAATTGGATTGCCAAAAGTTATGGTGACTTGGCAGTTACAGCCGGGGATGAAATCGTCATATCTTACATGGAACATCATTCAAACATTATTCCCTGGCAACAATTAGCCCAACGTACAGGGGCCATTTTGAAGTATATAGACGTCACTGAAGACGGCTTTTTAGACATGGCAAGTGCACGTCAACAAATTACAGAAAAAACGAAAATTGTTTCGATTGCTCATGTTTCAAATGTGTTAGGGGTCATTAATCCAATCGAAGAATTAACACAATTAGCTCATAAAAATGGCGCTGTGATGGTGGTAGACGGCGCGCAAGCAGTTCCTCATATGCCTGTGGACGTTCAAGCCATCGATGCTGATTTTTATGCATTTAGTGGTCACAAAATGTGTGGACCAACTGGAATTGGTGTCCTTTATGGCAAACGTCATTTATTGGAACAAATGGAACCTGTGGAATTTGGTGGCGAAATGATTGACTTTGTTCATCTTCAAGAAAGTACTTGGAAAGAGCTTCCTTGGAAATTTGAAGCTGGCACACCTAATATTGCTGGGGCAATTGCCTTAGGTGCCGCCATTGATTATTTAACTGAAATTGGTTTAGAGGCCATTCATCAACATGAAGCAGCCCTTGTTCACTATGTTTTGCCGAAGTTGCAAGCTATCGAGGGCTTGACGATTTATGGTCCACAGGATCCAAAAGACCACACAGGTGTGCTTGCTTTTAATATTGAAGGTTTACATCCACATGATGTGGCTACGGCGTTAGATATGGAAGGGGTCGCTGTCAGAGCGGGTCACCATTGCGCGCAACCGTTATTAAACTATTTGAGCGTGCCAGCAACCGCACGGGCAAGTTTTTATTTATACAATACCAAAGAAGACGCAGATCGCTTAGTTGAAGCGATTAAAGCGACAAAGGAGTTTTTCCAGCATGGCACTTTCTAAATTAGATAACTTATATCGCCAAGTCATTTTGGACCATTCTAGCCACCCACATCACCACGGAACGCTAGATGCGTCTAGCCAAACAATTGAACTGAATAATCCTACTTGTGGAGATGTGATTGAACTGGATGTGGCCATTGAAGACGGTGTGATTAAAGATATCGCCTTTCAAGGAAGTGGCTGTTCCATCAGTACAGCAAGTGCTAGTATGATGACTGATGCGGTCTTAGGAAAAACAATCGCCGAAGCAACGGCCTTAGCAGAGGATTTCTCTCAACTTGTTCAAGGAAATGAAGTGGCCGAAGATGAAAAATTAGGCGATGCAGCAATGTTAAGCGGCGTAGCTAAATTTCCAGCTCGGATTAAATGTGCAACCCTGGCTTGGAAAGCCTTAGAGCAGGCTGTTGCTAATAACGGCCAAGGCGAAGCCGGTCATTTACATTGTGAAAAATAAAGAAAGGGTGACGACGAATTGAGTACAGTACCTGAATTAGAAGAATATAAATTTGGCTTTCACGACGATGTGGAACCAGTCTTTAGTACCGGAGACGGCCTAACAGAAGACGTCGTTCGCGAAATTTCTCGCGTGAAAGGCGAACCAGAATGGATGCTTGACTTCCGTTTAAAATCGTTAGAACAATTCAATAAAATGCCCATGCAAGAATGGGGTCCAGACCTGTCAGATATTGACTTTAGTAAAATTAAATATTACCAAAAACCGAGTGACAAACCCGCACGCGATTGGGATGATGTACCTGATAAAATCAAAGAAACCTTTGAAAAAATTGGGATTCCCGAAGCTGAGCGTGCTTATCTAGCTGGGGCTTCTGCTCAATATGAATCAGAAGTTGTTTACCACAACATGAAAGAAGAATTTGAAAAATTAGGCATCATTTTTACAGATACTGACTCTGCTTTAAAAGAATATCCTGACCTATTCAAAGAGTATTTTTCAAAACTTGTGCCGCCAACAGATAATAAACTGGCCGCTTTAAACTCAGCTGTTTGGTCAGGTGGAACCTTTATTTATGTACCAAAAGGCGTTCGAGTCGATGTACCATTACAAACATATTTCCGAATCAACGCTGAAAATACCGGCCAATTTGAACGGACCTTGATTATTGTCGATGAAGGGGCCAGCGTTCACTATGTTGAAGGCTGTACGGCACCCACGTATTCAAGTAACAGCTTGCATGCGGCCATCGTAGAAATTTTCACTAGAAAAGATGCTTATTGTCGTTATACGACCATTCAAAACTGGTCAGATAACGTCTACAACCTAGTAACCAAACGTGCTAAAGCTTACGAAGGTGCCACTGTCGAATGGATTGATGGGAACCTAGGAGCTAAAACAACCATGAAATACCCAAGCGTTTACTTAGATGGCAAAGGTGCCCGTGGCACGATGTTATCGATTGCCTTTGCTGGCGCTAACCAAATCCAAGATACTGGGGCCAAAATGATTCACAATGCGCCGAATACCTCTAGCTCAATTGTTTCAAAATCAATTGCTAAAGATGGCGGCGAAGTTAACTACCGTGGCCAAGTGACTTTTGGAAAAGACAGCGCAGGCTCGATTTCCCACATCGAATGCGACACGATTATCATGGACGAAAAATCAAAATCAGATACGATTCCGTTTAACGAAATCCATAACAGCCAAGTGTCCTTAGAACACGAAGCCAAAGTTTCAAAAATTTCTGAAGAACAATTATATTATTTAATGAGTCGCGGCTTATCTGAAGCCGAAGCGACAGAAATGATTGTTATGGGCTTTGTTGAACCATTTACGAAAGAATTACCGATGGAATATGCGGTTGAGTTGAATCGGTTGATTAGTTATGAGATGGAAGGCAGTGTGGGTTAATAACGGCACGTTGTCAAATAATGTTGGTAAAGAGAAATTGTAGAATCATGTCGAGTCCAGAGGAGAAAATCCTCTGGATTTTTTTATTTGGTTTGTATATCTTGTCCTTGTTGGACGAAAATCCGTAATTTGAAGGTATCTTTTTTGTGAATCAAAAAAGATGTTGGTAAAAATACCAACATCAGAAAGTATAGAGCCAAAATTCAAAGATTACAATTGTGTAGTCTATTTATTTTTTTCTAAACCTAAGTAATCATCACTTTCATATTTACTGAAATAGAGGAGATTTTTGACGTCAAAAAAAACCTTAGCTAAACCAGCTAAGGCTAGAATACAACATTATTTTTGATTTGTGAATAGCTCGAAGGCTTTCAAATGATCTAACATTTGTATTCTAATAAGCTCGCATGCTTTTGTTAATCTTGATGTAAATACATTAAATGTTATATCATCAAGGTGTAGATAACTCGAAACTAAGAGTGTTTTCTCTTTAGTAAATTTTATTGAGTTTTTTTATCTAAAATTAAATTCGCTACTACAGACTGGTCGTAGTGGTAAGTCTTGTTTTGATCATGGATAGATATTCTATAGTGATTTCTATTTTATTATTATTTATTATAATTTGTTCTATTTTTATCTACTTATTGATATAATTGATTGTGTATGTAACTAGCGAGTAATTGATTGGAGGAAATCTGTAATGGGAACGATAATTGATATAGTTCATGAGATTAACAAAAGCAGAGAGAAATCAATTTATAAAGAAGATATTATTTTATCCAAAATACCTGATTCTTTTGGAATAATCCTTATATTTGCTGACTCTATGAGTAAATTATCATTTGAAGCATCTAAATCAACTGATAAAGGAGTGGATTTATTTTTATTACAACAGTATGTTGAAAACCAATCTAACGATATATTGTACTTTAAACCTGTAAAAAAATTAAAAACAGAAATAAAAAAATTTAAAAATAAGCCAAGAAAAACACTATCCAAACCTGAAATTATATTCAGTCAAATTTCTAATAGGTCAAAATTAAAATTTGGCTACATTGAGATAACAGAAGAACAATATAACAATGATAGAATAATGGAACAATTTTCCAAAGTTTGTCCTGAAAAGCCTGTTATGAACTCACAATTTAAATCTAATGATGCCACACCTTCATGGAATGGATTTAATTTTCAAGGTTTTGTAACTGTTTTAAGAACATTGGAATATATGAACAGTCTACCAGAAAAAGAGTATGAAAATTATTCTGTTGAGATTGAAAAATATGAAGATTTCATTATCTATAAAAATGATATAGCGCAAGAACTATTTCAGGTTAAAGCATATGTTACTGAAAAAAGTATTTCAGCTTACAATGAAGCCTGTGAAAAATTAATTAATCATAAGGGGCAAGTAGGTTCAAGTGCGGCTACTTGTTTTCTGGCAACTGCAGCGGAAATTACAGATTGGAATGAATCAGAATTCGTAGATAAGATTTCACTTTATGGATATAAGGAAGGCATGTTTATTAGTACAGCTGACATTATTAATTGTATAAAAAGAGAGATAGTCGTTTTTTTTGAAGATATTGAGGGGAATCAAGATTTGCTAGAGGTCGATATGGCTTTTGCGTGCATTAGTCGTATAATTATCGATAAAATTGATTATTTACATCGTCATAGGAATGCTAGGGATGAAGAGTATCAGATTAATTTTTCAGATATAGACAATATCTTAAGGAACGTGCTTATTGAGACACATGATTATAAACTATTTTTTGCAAAATTGGCGATTGATGAGAAGGTGCTAACTAATCTGGATTCTGAGCTATCAGATTATTGTGAAGATTGCGAGAAGGATAGTTGTGAATTCTGTCCTCTAAATGATTTAAGAGAGTCTTTTGAATCAATAAACCGTGAAACTTATGCAAAAATATTAGATCCTACAATTACTATTGATGACACTAACGTATATGTTGCTGAAGTATTTAGTGGTTATCGCATCAAAGACATGTTAGAGGTCTTTGAAATTATGAATTTAGATATATTTTTTTGTGACAATCAGCACATATATGTTGTGAACGAGAGTGGACTGGATGATTATTTAGAAAAAATAGTACCTTCGTCTATTAAGATAACAAAAGGTAGTGGACTTTCTAAAGTTCTAAAAGGAATACAAAAAGATACTGAGATACAGAGAATTTATGACAGAAGTGCCGTTACTGCAGAAATGCCAGATAAAATAATCGAGTATAAAAATCAAAAGATTCATGTGATTCCAGAGAGTATTTTAGGAAAAAAGGTAGAAAATGAAAATATGAGTATATCCCCAGAGTTTAATTTTAATTTGATTAATAAAGAACTATTCATGAAAAGGAGTTTAGAGAATGAATAATGGAGAATTTTTGTTATCAGTAGTTGAAAAATTTGATTTGGAAAATGGTAATTGGTCGGAATTGCACTCTAGTAATGAGAAAAATATGGTTCTAAAGATGTATAAACCCAATAATTCTAGAAAAAAGTATCTGTTTTTCTGGAGTAATCAACAACCAATGGAGCAACTAGACATAGTTGATGAACTTATCACTGAGTCTATAGACTATGCAATTATTCCACAAGACACCTATTTGATACTATTTTCAGAAGTTGGGAGTTTAGATGAAGCACACTATAAACAAATTATTGAAGTTGAAGAAAATGAATTTCGATATAAAAAATATGTTTGCTATTACACTTCCAATGAATTGGAGGAATTGAAACGACAGAATGAAGACATATTCAATTTTAAAGATAATTTTTTCAAAGTATATACTAATTTTAGAAGAGAAGATTCGTTTGTTCTCTTGTACAGAATGATAATAAAGATACCGATTATTAAAATGACGTTTGAAAAAAAAGAATTGGAAGAATTTCAAGCGCTATATGAAATGGAAAGAAAAGCAACCAGTGCATTTACGACTGAACAAATCGTTACGATGGAGAACAAAATTATTCCCAATATTCCCAATGAAGAGGAGTTTGAAGTAGCAGCTGTGAAACTAATAGAGAGTTTCATTGATGATATTTATGGAGGCGAGTTAGATGAATATTTATCTTAAAAAGTTAGAAGTTAAAAACTTTAAAAGTTTCAAATCTAATGAACCGAAAATATTTAATTTTGAAGGGAATAGTGCGACTATATTTGATGGACCAAATGGCTATGGAAAATCAACAGTTTTTGATTCTCTAGAGTTATTGATTACAGGAGATATTGATCATTTTAAATCTAGACTTAAAAATGGGCACACTACGTATTTATCAATTATTGCTAATTCCAATTCTTTACCCACGGAGATTGTGGGACACTTTAAAAATGGAGATACTACCTTTAGTGTTAAACGTACTTTTAAGTGGGAGAATAAGAATGAGAGTGAGCTAATATATTCTAATAAAGAAGGAACTTCAAGGAATATTACTAATGAACAGGTATATAGTTTGTTGAACATTAATCAGAATTTTTTCAAAATAGGAATGTATATCTCTCAAAGTGATTCTCTTCTATTTTTACAGGAAAAATATGGAAAGCGTAAAGAAATGCTGACTAGTATACTAGATATGAAAGAGATAGAAGATAGAGTAGAATTTATCAAATTACTAAAATCTAGATATTCTGAAAAAATTAGAAGTATAGATAAGATTCTAAATGAAAAAAAGCAAGACTTATTATCTAATCAAAAAAAATTAGAGGAAATAGTGAAAAAGACTCAAATTGGTGATCAATTAATTTCATATAGTAAATTGTTTCCCGAAAAGAACTATCCATTTGATGCCGAAGAAATAGATGTGACTATTCCATTTGAAAGCTATGAAAATCAATTGGGACCCATAAAAAAATTAATTGATAACTATGATTTATTTCTTAAATCTAGACAAGTTGAAGAAGTTAATAAGCTTCTAAAAATTCCAGATAATCGATTGAAAAAATATTTTTATAGATCAAAGGTAGAATCTTATAGTAATACTTGGTGGGAACAATTATCAACCTTGAAAAGATATGTTGATGAGCAGCAATTTCCTTTAGGAATTTGTGGATTTGAATTAATAAAAGGAAAAGAATCTATAGTAAAGCTAATTACTGAGTACCATTCAGATTTTGAAGGGAAAAATAAATTAGAGAAAACTATACAGGGAAATAGAACTGAAATTGTAAAGCTTAATCAGAAAAGAAAAGCGTTGTATGAAGAACATAAGCATCAAGAGAGTACAGACCTAGAGCATTGTCCTTTTTGCGGAAGTTATGTTGATGACTTAGAAAAAGCTTATGCTGATTTAACAAATCATTTAGAGTCATCTATGGATGAAATCCAAACAAAGATAAATAAATATGTAATTTCTCTAACAGAGTTAACAACAGCTATTTCAAAAAGCTTAAAAGAAGTTATACAGCCATTTATAGAAGATTTATCTTTATTTCATGAATTACGAAATCTATCAAGCCTAACTAGTGTGGAAATAAATAATATTGAAAAATTTATTCCAGATTTTTCAAGTGTATTTATTGAGTCAGAAAACTTAGGGAAGGATTTTCAAGTACTTATAGAACATTTCCGTACAAGATTAATAAACTTGAAAGGGGATGAAGAAGTATATTCTAGAGAAGACCTAATTGAGCTGAACCAAGTTTTTGAGAATAATTTCAAAAATGAAAAACCAGGAATTACTAGTAAAGACCTTGATTTTAAATATTTGTACATTCAATCTAAGTATCAAGATGTGTATGTAAGAGAACTTCAACAAATAAGAAAAGAATTTGTGAAAGTTGAACAAATTTTAGTCAAGCATAATAATGCCAAGCAAGTAGAGGAACTAATAACAGGAATAAGAGCATATAATCTAAAAGCTTACCAAAGGTACCAAGAACAATTTATTCAAAAAATTCAATTACCACTATTTTTAATTAGTGGACGTATTCTTCAAACATATCAATTAGGCCTAGGAATTTATGCAGAAGTAAATGCAACACAGGTTGTTTTTAAGGTTGCATATAAAGAAACTGAAATGAATACAGATATTTTTAATATTCTGAGCGTAGGGCAACTTAACGGAGTTATATTATCAATACTATTCGCCATACGGAAAATTTATTCAAAAGAAAACCAATTGGATATTATCATGATTGATGATCCCTTGCAATCTATTGATGAGATTAGTGCTCATTCATTTGCGGATCTTTTAGTAGAAGAATTTCCAGAGACACAACTTATTTTATCCACACATGAGGAAGAGAAAAGTAGATTAATTCAGTATAAATATCAACAAGTTAATAAGAAAGCAAATAATTATAACATGCAGATAGAATATCTTAACTCATAATGATTCTATGTATATTGTGAACATAATTCTATATTTTTTGCACGTTTTAGATACTTTTTTCGAGTATTGCTACAATAAAAGAGTTAAGACACATTTTGTGATAAACCTGTATTCTTTGGTATTTAAATAATAGTCAATATTTCCGTGATTTTAACTTGTGTTAGGTTTAGTTGAGATAGAGGGTTACTTTACGAAGAAAAATTATTTTTTGTATTTCTATTTCAATACACTCTACTAGTTTATCAAATTAATGATGAGAAAACTTCAAATAAAATAAAATGAAATGATGTGTGAGCAGATGACGAATGTATTTAACAAAATTCCAAATGATTTTTTTAAAATTTTAACTTCTAAACACAAGGAAATATTTTTGGAGTCTCTCTTCCATATCGATGATTTACTACAAGGGAATATCTATTTTTCTCGTGATAAGGTTGTTGATAGTCTTCAGAACCATCTATCTTCGTTGGGGGTTACATTGAATGGGTTAGAGTATGCTGATGAGTATGAAGAAGAAATAAAGACAATAAGAATGCTGGTCCAAAGCGTTTTAAGACAATTGGAGAAAAAAGGTTGGTTGAGAGTTAATTTAGAGGAAGGTTTTACTCAGCAAGTTTCTTTCCCAACTTATGTAAATAGTTTCATTCAAATATTGAGAGAAATTGATTCAAATCAATCGGCCTCTTATTCAAGCTATGTGTTTTCTACTTATTCTGCTTTGAAAACTGGTTTAGAGGATCCTAGTAATCTACTTGAAGCTCTCGAATCAGCTTGGACTTCTACAAAAGGATTACAGCGGGCTATTCAAAATGCTTATTTCGATTTATCAGAAATGTATATCCAAATTGTTGATGATTTATCTACAAGTGAAATGCTATCTCAACATTTTGGTATTTACAAACAAGAAATTATTGATCAAGTCTTATTTCCTCTAAAAACAAGAGATTCCCTGCCTCGATTTAAACATACAATTCTGAATTTAATCACTAAATATAATACTGACGAGGTAATCGAACTATTAATTACACAGAATTTAAAAAATCAAAATCAATCGATTTCTGGATTTGAATTGGAAGCTGAAAAACAGGTTCTCACGAATTTAAATGGAATTGCTGATTTTTATCGGGATGTCAGTTTTTTGATTGATAAGATTGATAATAAGAAAAATGAATATACTGAAAAATCAATTGGAAAAATTCAATATCGTTTGCGTTCTGATTTTCAGTTAAAAGATAAAATTGATCAGTTTATTCATCAAATTAAAGCAGATAAAGAAACTCAAACCTATGATTTAGCAAATATTGTGGAATTTCAACTCATTGATCAGGAGTCCTTATTTGAACCTAGAAAAAAGAAGGAAGATATTAGTAATAAGACTCGAAAGAAGATCGAAGTGTTTAAGAAAAAAGAAGATGGTTTTGAGCAAGAGCAGTATCAATTATTTAAAAAGCTAGCTAATTCTAGGTATTCTTCGAAAAAGGTCGATCAGTTTATTTTAGAATTGCTAAAGGAGAAAGAAACCATTTCAACCTTAGAGTATAAAATTAGTTCTTATGAAGAATTTATCTTGACTATTATGGGAGCGATTCGTGGATATGAAGAAAATGGAAGCGGTTATATAGTTGCTATCAAAAAGGAGTATGTTCGTAATGGCTACTATAAATTACCAAAATTGATTTTTAAAAAGGAGAATAGAAATGTATGAGTTGAATTTTGTTAAAGCATACGATAATTTGTCGTCGGAGTCTGTATTAAAATTTCAAAAAGCTGTCACTAGATTGCTGAACTGCACGTATATTAATCGCATCAAAAATGATGGATTAAATTGGGACGAAGATTATTTGTTTATAGAAGAAAAATTTAAGCTTTTTCAGGACTATTTTAAGTTTGGTGGGTACGAAGTAATTATTAATCGTGATATTAGTGTAATTTCCGTTCAAAGTCAGTTTTCATCTGCTAGAAAGAAATTAGATAAGGAAACCACGCTTTATATTTTAGCTTTGAGATTACTTTTTGACGAAAAAGTAAAAGAGTTTAATGGTTCTTCGACAATTGTTATTAGAGTAGCTGAATTTATTGATAAGTTATTAGAATATGGTATCAAGGATAAGAAACCTAATTTGCAAGCTCTAAGTAGATGCTTACGTTATTTATCAAGAGTTGGTATTTTAGGGAAAAAGGCAGGGAAATGGGAAGATACTGACACCATGTTTATCATTTATCCTGCAATTAAACTGTTGCTGCCGAATGAAAGATTAGATGAAAAAATTAAGCTGCTTGAGGGAGGTCAATAATTAATGATCAAATTAAAAAGATTACTCCTAATTCATTGGCAAGCATATGATTTTCAACTTGTTGAATTTGAAGATATTACCTTGATTACTGGACAAACTGGAGTAGGAAAATCGACTATTATGGATGCATTGAATATAGTTTTGTTGGGAGAAAAGCAAAAGCATATCTTCAATAAAGCAGCTAATGAAAATTCTAGTCGGACATTAGAAAGCTATTTGTATGGAAAACTCGGAGATGATGGTGGAGATGGTTTTCTCTATTTACGTGAGGAAAATTTCACCAGTTATTTAGTAGCAGAATTTGAAAATGAAGAGACTTGTGAGTATTTTTGCTGTGGTTTTGTAGCAGATTGTAACTCAGATCACAGTCCTCCTAACTTGCAATGGTTAACAACTAAATCTAAATTACCAGCTGATTATTTTATTAATCAAGAAGAGAAAATACCTTATTCAATCAATGAACTAATTTATGAGAATAATTTTAAATCTGAAAATGAAAAGGTCACACTAATTGTAACTGATAAGGATTATAGGAAAAAAATTGCTGGGTTATTTGGCCAAATTCGAGATGACTATCGAAGATTATTGAAACAGTCTGTTAGTTTTACCCCTGTAAAAGATATAGAAATGTTTTTGACCGATTTTGTAAGTGAAACGGAAAGTCCTATTAATGTAGAAGAGATGCAAAAAAGTATTCGTCGTTATAATGATCTTGAACAGGAAAGTGATAGGATTAAAAGCAAGGTTGCTAAACTGGAAGATATTAAGAGTGAATTACAGGGGCTGGAAAAACGAAAGTTAACTGAGTTGCGCCAAGAATATTTCATTGAAAAGGCTAAGCTGGATGCATTTCAAGAGCAAGAACAAAATTATCATATCGAGGTTGAAAACTACCAACGACAGATTGAAAAAAATACTCGGGATATAACTGATTCTTCAAAAAGAATAGATGTACTGGGTGTAAAAAAAGAGGAGCTGCGAGATAAACGGGATTCTCTAGTTGTTTTAAAAGATAAAGTTTATTTAAACAATCAGGTAAAGAGCGTAAATGAACAGTTTCAGACGATTCAAAATCAAACAAAGCAAGGACAAGAAGCAATTGCTTTAATGAAATACTTTATTAAAGCAGTCAAAGGGTTACCAATTGAGCTTCCGTCTATCACAAATTTAGTTCAAGTATTTGAAAAATATAATCAAGAACAGAAATTAATTAGTAAATTTGTTGAAATGAATGATTTACTGGATCAGATAGTAAAAGAACTTGTTAGTTACAAGCACTTCGTTAATGAGCAAGAAAAAGGTCTTAAATCTAAGCTTTCAGTTCTTTTAAATGAGAAGGAAAAATTGAAAAAAGGGATTAAAATGGTTCCAGAGCAAATACGCGTGTTTAAGGAAGCGTTACAAAAATATTTAAGTAACCATGATAAAAATGCTCACGTTGAGTATTTGTCTGATGTGATTGACTTTAAACAAGGTGAAGAGAATTGGCAAAAAGCAGTTGAAGCTTATCTTGGTGGACAAAGATATTATCTCGTGATTGACCCTAAATTTTATAATAAAGCATTACAATACTATCAGTCCGTTCAAAAGCAAAAAGAGGTTTATGGTATTGGGATAATTAATTTAGGGAAATTACAGAAAAAGCATTTTAATGCAGAAAAAAATTCACTAGCGCGGAAATTAACAACAGGTAATCAGTTAGTCCAAGCATACATTAATTTTCTTTTGGGACGTGTTATTGCTTGTGAAGATGTTTTTAGTTTAGCAAAATACTCTACTTCAATTACTATAGATGGTTTTTTATATAAAGGTTTTGTTACTCGTAAGCTGCAATTTAAAAATTTGACGATGTCAATTGGAAGTACTGCTGTTGAAAAACAATTACTTGATGTTCAAGAAAAATTCAATGGATGTCAAGAAGAATTACGAACGCTAGAAAAGAAACTCACTATTCTAAAAGAAATAGAGAATTATCAAAAGAAAGATTTCTATTCATGTAAAATAGTTACTGAATTTGCTGATAGTAAGAAACTTAATCAAAAATTAGCAGAGTTAAAGACGTTAGAAAGTAAATTGAATAATTTAGATGACTCTGAGCTCGTAGAGTTAGATGAAAAAATCAAGCGTTTGGATAAAGAAGTAAGCGAATTAACTGTTCAAATTACTAAAATAACAACAGAGTCAAATAGTAGTCAAGCAACAATGAATCAAATAAATCAGAGCCTACTTCCTCAATGTTTAGAAAAAATCATGGCACAAGAAAAAATTTTTCAAACTAAATTTGAATCATGCCAACAATTACCAAACTTTGAAGAAGCGTATAGAGTGGCAGTTAATAAATTAGATATTCTTGTCTATCAAAATTTTATTACAAATTACGAAAATAATCGGAAACAAACACAAGTGAGTATTAGTGAATCAGAAGAAAAAATAAGAGAACAGATGAATGATTACAATCAAACATTTACTGAAAATTTGTCAATTAATCTTAAACAGTCTAATCTGTATTTGGAAGAACACGAAAAATTTACGAATAGTGAATTACCAAAGTTTGAATTAGATATTAAGGATGCCAAAGAAAAAGCTATCTATGAATTCAGGTATGAATTTTTAGGTAAGTTAAAAAGTAATATTGAGAATTTACAGCGGCAAGTAAATGAAATTAATGATGCTTTAAAGAATCGTAAATTTGGAGAGGACACCTATCGATTTAAAATTACAGCGGCTAGTAATAACAAAGAATATTATGAAATGATTATGGATGAAATGTTAATGGACAATGGAGAGTGGAATTTATTGAGTGCTGCTTTTGAAAGTAAATATGCTCAACAAATAGAAGTGTTATTTTCTATTTTATCTGGAAATGACTTGGATAATGGGCAAAGTAAAGAGAGTAGAATTCAAGCTTTTTCTGATTATAAAACTTATTTGACCTTCGATATGATAGTTACAAAAGGAGACAGTACACAACGATTATCTAAAACGTATGCGCAAAAATCTGGTGGAGAAACGCAGATTCCGTTATATATTTCATTGTTAGCAGCATTCTCACAAGTTTATCGAGTGAATAACACTCGGAGGAATAATACAATTAGGCTGATTATAATGGATGAAGCTTTTAATAAAATTGACGGAGAAAAAATCAAGCAATGTATTCAAATGATTAGAGGCTTTGGTCTTCAAGCGATTTTTTCAACACCGCCAGAAAAAATTTCTGAGATTATGGAAGAAGCAGATAAAGCACTTGTTGTATTCAGAAATCAAAATCAGGCAACATTACGAGAGTTTTCATCATTGGATGAATTGATTGGTGAGCCTTATGAAGTATGATGTGTATCTTCTAAATCAACTTTTGGATAAATATGAAACTTCTATAGGGTTTGTAAATGGAGTTAGTCTAAGACGTGTACTTTATAAACCGGAAAAAGATCTCAAATTAAGCAAAAAATTAGAAGATCCCATTGAAAAAAGAGTCTTTTTTAAAGTGATAAATAAACTAAAAGAAGAAAAGGTAATCGATTTTAAATGGGAGAAATTTGAAGAAAATAACTTGATTAGTGAAATATGGCTAATTATAGAAGAAGCTTCTTTGGTGAATGCTTATGCACTTTGTCAACGTGTCTCAAAAGATAAAATAGCTACTCAAAGTATTAAAATACTTCGAGAGAAACAGCTAACTATTAAGACACCATGGATGCTTGAGCTTTTTTCAATTATTTTGGGAGAAGCTGATAGCATTGGGAAAAGTTGGAAGTTTATTTTATCACCAAAACAGACAAGTGAAGTTTGTAAGGTTTTAGAATTGTTGGATGATTATCAAGGGAGCAATATAGATAAGCGTATTTTGAGTGTGAATTTATTTTCGGATAGTAAATATTTTGAGCAGAATGTTCAAAAAAAACTATTACAGCTACTAACACGTTACTTATTGGATTGGAGTAGTGCTTTGACCGATCGAGAAAAGCTTCAACAAATAGGGATTGGTTTCGCTCCAGAACTCCTATATTTTACAGGCCCAGTTGAATTAGTTTTGAAAAATGGTGAGAAAGTCAATTGTGAATTCATGTCAAAAGGTAGCTATTTAGGTGCTGACATGTTGGCAGAGATAAAAACAATCAATTGTTTTTATAACAAGATTATTACCATTGAAAATTTAGCTAATTATTATTGGTATATACAAAATGAAAGAGAACCTGAAACTCTTATTATTTATACTGGGGGCTTTTTAACTAGACATCAAACTTTATTTTTTAAAATGCTTAAAATAGAAGGTCTTTCTGAACTGTATCATTGGGGTGACATTGATTTAGGTGGATTTCGAATATTACTTCAGATTCAAATGATTTGGCCTGAAATTCAACCCTTAAAAATGAATGTAGCAACTTTTGAAAAATATTCAGATGTTCGTAAAAAGGTTAGTAATGAATATATTCAAAAAGTTAAAGCTGCACTTGAAAAGAAAGAGTTTGCTCTTTTTAGAGAGTCTTTGATAAAAATTGTGGAAACTAAGCAGATTCTTGAGCAAGAAGCGGAGCTATACTTTTAAAGTTGCATAGGTCTATTAAAACTAACACCCAAACTAGCATCAATCCCGAAAAATCATCAGAATTTCATGGTACCGCCCAAAATAACGGATGTTGAGCTAACAGCATTTAGAAGCTGTTGAAACTTGTAGAAACCACTAACCCTTTGCTGAAAGGTTCAGTCCCCTAAAAACTCAAACCAACAACATACTTCAAGAAACCAGCGTCTAACGCTGGTTTCTTGAAGTAACAACTACCGTTCTGCTTTGCAGAAAACAAATAAGAAATTTCCTTATCTATTCAAAGTTATTTCTATTAGAACCAATCAACTATAGCTTATATTTTTTTCTATAACGAGCTAAACAAACCACATTCTTATTGAATTTTTAAAGCAACGTTCTCAAATTAACGGATTTTCTAAAAATACACAAAATATCTAGGCGAAGTGGTCAAGTCCAATGGTTATTTATGAGTGAATATGCTAAAATAAAACTTGTCTTACATAAGGAAAGATTTGTTCACTAACAGTGGCGACTGTTCTCAGTAAACAGTTGCACTGGTTTATCGGGAAGGGAACAGAGCAAGTTTTACGAGACTTTCCCATGTAATAATAAAAAGCACTGAACGTCAGTGAATGAAGGAAGAAGGACATCTATGAAAACAATTATCACATTCATTATTGTCTTCGGTATTCTTGTCCTCGTACATGAATTTGGCCACTTTTATTTTGCAAAACGAGCGGGTATTTTAGTTCGTGAGTTTGCAATCGGAATGGGACCAAAGATTTTTGCGCATCGTGGAAAAGATGGCACCACTTATACGATTCGCTTATTGCCAATTGGTGGCTATGTGCGAATGGCTGGGATGGGCGAAGACATGACAGAAATCACACCAGGTATGCCTCTATCTGTTGAGTTAAATGCCGTGGGTAATGTGGTTAAAATTAATACAAGTAAAAAAGTACAATTACCTCATAGTATTCCGATGGAAGTCGTTGATTTTGATCTTGAAAAAGAATTATTCATCAAGGGCTATGTCAATGGAAACGAGGAAGAAGAAACCGTTTATAAAGTTGACCATGATGCAACGATTATTGAAAGTGATGGAACCGAGGTGCGGATTGCGCCACTTGACGTTCAATTTCAATCAGCGAAATTATCGCAACGCATTTTGACGAACTTTGCGGGACCCATGAATAACTTTATCTTAGGGTTTATTCTGTTTACGTTAGCGGTCTTTCTACAAGGAGGCGTTACTGATTTAAACACGAATCAAATTGGACAAGTGATTCCTAATGGCCCAGCCGCAGAAGCTGGGTTGAAAGAAAATGATAAAGTCTTATCGATTAATAATCAAAAAATCAAAAAATACGAAGATTTTACAACCATTGTGCAGAAGAACCCCGAAAAGCCGTTAACGTTCGTAGTTGAGCGTAACGGCAAAGAAGAGCAACTAACAGTGACACCAGAAAAACAAAAAGTGGAAAAACAAACGATTGGTAAAGTCGGCGTTTATCCTTATATGAAAACCGATTTACCGTCAAAATTGATGGGCGGTATTCAGGATACTTTAAATAGTACGACACAGATTTTTAAAGCACTCGGCTCACTATTCACAGGCTTTAGTTTAAACAAACTAGGTGGGCCAGTCATGATGTTTAAGTTATCGGAAGAAGCATCCAATGCTGGAGTAAGTACAGTTGTATTCTTAATGGCCATGTTGTCAATGAACTTAGGGATTATTAATTTGTTGCCGATCCCAGCTTTAGATGGCGGGAAAATTGTCTTAAACATTATTGAAGGTGTACGTGGAAAACCAATTAGTCCTGAAAAAGAAGGCATCATTACGTTAATTGGCTTTGGGTTTGTCATGGTGTTAATGGTGTTAGTTACTTGGAACGATATTCAACGCTTTTTCTTTTAAGGAGAAAGCTTAAGTAAAAAAGTGTGTAAAGAAATCAAAAATAGTTGATTTTAAAATAGAGGAGAGTTTTAATGAAACAGTCAAAAATGTTAATTCCAACGTTAAGAGAAGTACCAAATGATGCAGAAGTCTTAAGTCATCAAATTCTGTTGCGCGCAGGCTATATTCGTCAAGTCGCTGCAGGGATCTATTCTTATTTACCTTTAGCCAATCGTGTTTTAGAAAAATTAAAAACGATTATGCGAGAAGAATTTGAGAAAATTGATGCAGTTGAAATGTTAATGCCTGCGTTATTACCAGCAGAACTTTGGAAAGAATCAGGCCGTTATGAAACTTATGGACCTAACTTGTATCGCTTAAAAGATCGCAATGACCGTGACTATATCTTAGGCCCAACGCATGAAGAAACCTTCACAGAATTAATTCGTGATGAAATTAATTCTTACAAACGATTACCTTTGAATTTATACCAAATTCAAACAAAATATCGTGATGAAAAACGCCCACGTTCTGGCTTATTAAGAGGCCGTGAATTTATCATGAAAGATGGCTATTCTTTCCATGCCGATGAAGCTAGTTTAGATCAATCATACCGTGATTACGAAAAAGCTTACTCACGCATTTTTGAACGCTGTGGACTAGAATTCCGTGCCATTATTGGGGACGGTGGTGCCATGGGTGGTAAAGATTCTAAAGAATTTATGGCGATTTCTGAAATTGGGGAAGATACTATTTGTTATTCAACAGAAAGTGATTATGCTGCCAATTTAGAAATGGCAACAAGTCTTTATACGCCGAAAAAATCACATGAAACACAATTAGATTTAGAAAAAATTGCAACACCAGAAGTGGGTACAATTGCCGAAGTGGCAAACTTCTTTGAAGTTGAGCCACAACGTATTATTAAATCAGTACTATTTATTGCCGATGAAGAGCCAGTAATGGTCTTGGTTCGTGGCGATCATGATGTCAATGACGTCAAATTGAAAAACTTCTTAGGCGCTGATTTCTTAGATGAAGCAACAGAAGAAGATGCTCGCCGTGTCTTAGGAGCGGGCTTTGGTTCAATTGGTCCAGTCAATGTTTCCGAAGATGTTAAAATTTATGCAGATTTAGCTGTTCAAGATTTAGCCAACGCCATTGTTGGGGCTAACGAAGATGGCTATCATTTGACAAATGTAAATCCAGATCGTGATTTCCAACCAATTAGTTACGAAGATTTACGCTTTGTTCAAGAAGGCGATCCTTCTCCTGATGGCAATGGTGTCTTAGCCTTTACTAAAGGAATCGAAATTGGTCATATCTTTAAATTAGGAACGCGTTATAGTGATGCTATGGGCGCAACAGTTTTAGATGAAAACGGTCGTGAAAAATCAGTGATCATGGGTTGCTATGGCATCGGCGTTAGTCGTTTACTTTCAGCAATCGTTGAACAAAATGCAGACGAGCGCGGTATTAATTGGCCAACAGGAATTGCGCCATTTGATTTACACGTGGTCCAAATGAATGTGAAAGATGAGTACCAAACAAAACTATCACAAGAAGTTGAAGCAATGATGACCGAAGCGGGCTACGAAGTATTAGTTGATGACCGCAATGAGCGCGCAGGCGTAAAATTTGCTGATGCTGATTTAATTGGTTGTCCAATCCGTATCACAGTCGGTAAAAAAGCAGTCGATGGTGTGGTAGAAGTCAAAATCAAACGTACTGGTGAAATGTTGGAAGTACGCAAAGAAGAATTAGAAAGTACACTTTCTATTTTGATGAACACAACATCAGAAGCGGAATAAATAAACAAACTTAATAACAGTATAAAGCTTAAAACGAAATCAAAGTTTCTCTGATTTTGTTTTAAGCTTTTTTAATGTAATAAAAAACTTAAATGTCTCAAGCTATAAACAATATTCGATTTTAAAGATTAATCTATATAAAATTATTTCATTTATTGTTTTTAATAATAGAGGAAATAAACAAGTGATTTAAGCTGATTAAATGATATTTTTTTGTTTTTAAACAAATTTTTCATATATAGATAAGATTTAAAATTATATTTACATAAATTATATGTTAATGATATTATAAAATGGTGGATAATTCATTAGATTGAATAGAGGAGGTTATAACCAATAAAAAATAGGTTAGAAAATTAAAGAAAATACTCTTTCAGAATAGAAACGATTGAATGAAGTTAGGTTAGTAAAGGGAACCCAGTAGCATTGGCGCTGTACTAGTGAAAGGGATTTATGGGACGAATACAATAGAAGTTTTAAAAAATTAGTGTACATAAAAAGAAAGGAGGGAAGCCAGTGAAAAAAAGAAAATGGTGGCTAAGTACCTTAGCTGCTGCAGTACTAATCATAATAGGAATTGGAGGGAAACAATACATGGATAAAAAAGCAATAGAAAAAGATTACCAACAAGGGATCGATTTGATTCAAAAATATGTATCGAACTATTTAGTAGAAAACTATGAAGGCATTGAGAAGATTGAGTGGCAAGGCGTTGGCGTGGAATGGCGGAATGCAAAAGGATATGGGCCTTCGTTGTTGGGGAATTATGTGGATAGTGACGTGAGAATTTATGTATCTGAGGATAATTATTTTACGATGTCGTTTACGTTAAATTACAATACTGAGTACGATGATAAACTTGAAAAATATATTCAATTAGATTATCTAAGACCTCAAAAAATAGATTCTATTTTAGTGTTGGAGGTAGAAAATGCAACAAAAGGCTTGAATATAGGAGACAAATTAGAGATATCAGAGTCTAAAAAAATTAAAAAATCTTCTGAAGGAAGTTCAAATGCAAAAGTAATCTCTAATTTAGAGATTCATGAATTAGTTTATTAGGAGGCATGTTTTAGTGAGTGATGAAATGACTACTGAAGTTTTAGCAAAATCAATAGATTCAGCAAAAAAAATCGTTCAAAATAGAGAAAATGGAAATAAAATATCTATTCAAGGGCTAGAGGAAGATTATTACCTTATAAACAAAGCCGCCAGCACCAAATCCAGCCAACTAAATGCCATGGCCATCGCCCCTTTAGATGACCAAGGCAAACCTGACTATAACAACGTCGCTGTCGTGTGCGCTGGTACCAATTCCTTTGGTGATGAAGGTAAAAAAGGCTTTGAGACAGCTGGGACAGCTTTTGTAGGTGGACTTTCTGAAGAATATCAGGAAGCTGAAAAATTTTTAAAACAAACGCAGCAAAAAATCGCCTCGCAAAACGGCACAATTACCGATGTTGCAGGCTTTAGTCAATCAGGTGGCTACATGATGAAAATGGCAGGGAAATACGGGCAAGAAATGGGCTTTCGTACCACCAGTTTTGATGATTGGGGCCGCAATCAATTTGAACGTTTAACGACGAGTGAAAAACAGTGGCTACAAGAAAATCCAGAATTTTTGATTCGCTACCAAAATGATTCGTGGGCAGCACTGTCAGGACGTGATAGTAAATATGGCACGATTTCTTCGATTTCAGGGGTTGGTGAACATAATACTTTAGCCAACTATTTTGATGGAGACGACTTGGATTTGGATCGTTTAGCCAAAGATGGCATTTTCGCACCGAATATGACTTTGGAGCAAGTCAAGTTAGCAGCGAAAGTCTGGGCAAAGAAAAATGGCGACTGGGATCCCACCACAAATAATGAAGCCGAAGCGAAAAAACGAGTGCAGGAGTACTTAGAACTCTATGGCGAATTTGCGCAAACGAATGCGAATTTGGAAAAATTAAAATCTGGTACTGATAAAGCTATTCGTTCTTTACATACAAAAATTGCCAGTGCTTCTGGCGGTCAAAAAATCAAGTTACGAGCAGACTTGGCATTACAGGTAGCTAATCAGGCTAGGACAATCGGTGAAGAAGCGGAGAAATTGCTGAAACAAAGCCAGCAAGACACAGAACAAGCGTTAGCAGAAATTTCCAAGGAAATTTTAACAAGTGCCAATGAAATTAGACAATATTTGTCTTATTCTGAGGTCCAAGCAATGATTGCACCCTATGAAAAAAGTCGTTTGTGGGACGAGGCACAGGCCAGTCACAATCGGAAACAAGTGAAACAATATAATCAAAAACTGATGACATTTAGTGAAAAGTTAACAACTGCGGCTAAAAATATTCAAGAATACGATCGCCAAGCAGGTAATCAGTTATTTGCACAGAAATGAAAGGATGTCGCACATGGATGAACTGGAAAGAGAACTTCAATTGGAATTAGAACGCGTACAAAAGATACAAGAACGCCAAGCCATTCAAGCTGTGATTACAGCAAAACAAACCAGAATCGCAACCATCAAACAAACCTCCACACATACAATCAAGAAACTTTCAGAATTGATGAGCAAACAATCAAAAACTACGTTGCCTTCTTCCTTAAAAGGTGCGTTCCAAGGGCAAGTGGCGGACGCAGCGAGCCATTATTTGAAAACGATTCCTGACGCAAATTTAAAAACACCAGCAAAAGGAGGTTAGGAGATGACACCGGAAGAAAAACGCCGCAGTTACCAGATGATTGAAGACAACTATTATCAAGAAAAGCGCAAAATCAATCAACAACAGCAACATGTTTCCGCTGAAATCCAGCGATTTAGACAACAAACGAACCAACTAGTAGACAAGGTGGCTTATTTTACTAGAAATGATTCTTGGGACAAACGAATGTTTCATCATCAAATAGCCGCCAGTTTAGATGAAATGAAACGAACAGAAAATTGGTTTGTTTCAATCCTAGAAGAAACAGAACAAGCCATGCGGAAAAATTATCGAAAAGAGATTGAGAAATTGGAAGAAATGGCAAGAATGGATTTGTAAGGGATTGGTAAATACGGATTGACAGGATGTCTTTTTGTTCAATATGTTCAAACAAATAATGGAATTCTTCAGGAGTACATTACTCTTGTTCTCTAATTTTTAGCAAGCCAGTGACGGAACAAGATTGTTTTTTTACAAAAAACGAGTATACTTAATAGAGAAGCGAATGCAGAGAAACCGAAAAAAGGCACTTGACAGATTTGTCTGAGGGCCTTTTTTCAATGATAGAAGGAGGTTCATTTTGTGACAGAAAAAGCACGCGATTTATTTGATAAACTGATGACGCAAATTCAGTTAGATGACACAGCGAAAGAACATCCCTTAATTCAAAATGGCCGGATTGACAAGGTCATTGTTCACCAACAAAGTCGCTTATGGGAATTTCATTTAAGTTTTGATGAATTGATGCCAGTGATGCTATATCAAACATTTATGCAACAATTGGAACTAGCTTTTCAACAAATTGCGCAGGTTTCCGTTCAAATAACCACAAATCAGACAACATTTACAGAGGAACAATTAACGGATTATTGGCAGTTGGCCTTGTTAAATAGTCAATGCAATACACCGTTAGTTCAGAAAGTCTTAAAAACACAGACACCACAATTTGAAGATCGGAAAATTATCTTACCTGTTGATAATGAAGCAGTTATTCCTTATTTGAAGCAACAATATTTACCAATTATTGAGGAACTTTATTTCTCTTATGGGTTTCCTAAATTTCATATTGAACCAAAAATGGATCAACAGCAAGCTGCAGAAGTGTTGAAAAAGTTTGAAGAGCAAAAATTAGAACAAGCCGCAGCCTTTCAACAACAAGCTGCTGAATCGCTTGTTAAACATGAACAAATGAAAAAAGAAAAACAACAACAAGCGCCTGCGTTTGATGGTCCAATTCGTTTAGGTCGGAATATTCCCAATGATGAACCCATTATGCCCATGGGAAATATACTGGAAGAAGAACGTCGTATAACGATTGAAGGCTTTATTTTTGATAAAGAAGTGCGTGAATTGCGTTCTAAACGAAAAATTTTAATTTTGAAAATAACTGATTATACTTCCTCTTTCGTGGTGAAGAAATTTTCGAATGGGGAAAAGGATGAACAAGTTTTTGATGCGATTCAACCGCAAAGTTGGATTCGTGTTCGTGGTAGTGTACAAGAAGATACCTTCATGCGTGATTTAGTCATGAATGCTCAAGATTTGATGGAAGTCGCCCATGCGCCAAGAAAAGACTACGCGCCAGAAGGTGAAAAACGTGTAGAATTACACATGCATAGTAACATGAGTACAATGGATGCGACCAATAAAGTCGGTGACTTGGTGGCGCAAGCGGGGAAATGGGGGCACAAGGCCATCGCAATTACGGATCATGGCGGCGCCCAAGCGTTTCCTGATGCCCATGCTGCAGGTAAAAAAGCAGGCGTTAAAATTTTATACGGCGTGGAAGCCAATATTGTTGATGATGGTGTACCTATTGCTTACAACGAAGAACATATTGAATTAACAGATGCTACCTATGTGGTCTTTGACGTGGAAACAACGGGGCTTTCCGCTGTTTATGATACAATTATTGAATTGGCCGCAGTCAAAATGCACAAAGGAAATGTCATTGAGACTTTTGAGCAGTTTATTGATCCTGGCCATCCATTATCTCAAACGACAATTAATTTAACTGGGATTACAGATGAAATGGTGCGCGGTTCAAAATCCGAAGAAGAAGTTTTACGCATGTTTAAAGAGTTTTCAGAAGGAACTATTTTAGTGGCCCACAACGCTTCTTTTGATATGGGGTTCTTAAATACAAGTTATGGCAAACATGGAATACCTGAAGCGGCTAATCCCGTCATCGATACATTAGAATTATCCAGATTCTTGTATCCACATTTCAAAAGCCATCGTCTAAATACCTTATCGAAAAAATTTGGCGTCAACTTAGAACAACATCACCGCGCCATCTATGACTCGGAATCAACAGGTCATTTGTGCTGGATTTTCTTAAAAGAAGCGAAAGAGAATCATGATATGCATTTCCATGATGATTTGAATCGTCATATTGGCGAAGGAGATTCATACAAACGAGCTCGACCTTTCCATGCAACGATTTTAGCAACAACTCAAGCAGGATTAAAAAATCTTTTTAAATTGATTTCGATGTCCAATGTAGATTATTTTTTCCGAGTACCACGGATTCCTCGTTCGCAATTATCGAAGTTAAGAGAAGGGCTTTTAATCGGTTCCGCATGTTCAAACGGCGAAATTTTTGAAGCAATGATGCAAAAAGGTGTCGAAGAAGCAAAAAATCGTGCCAAATTCTACGATTATATTGAAGTTATGCCCAAACCAGTTTACGCGCCATTAATTGAACAAGAATTGGTGAAAAATGAAGCAGATTTGGAAGAAATTATTAGTAATCTAGTGAAAATCGGTGACGAACTTGGCAAGCTGGTTGTCGCCACTGGAAATGTTCATTATTTAAATGAAGAAGATGCCATCTATCGGAAAATTTTAGTCGGGTCTATGGGCGGCGCTAATCCGTTAAATCGCCATAGTTTACCAAAGGTTCATTTCAGAACCACCGATGAAATGTTAACGGAATTTCAATTTTTAGGACAAGACGTCGCTAAGCGAATTGTAGTAGAAAATCCCAACAAAGTCGCTGATTTATGTGAAGAAGTTATTCCAGTAAAAGACGATTTGTATACGCCAAAAATTCCTGGGTCTGAACAAGAGATCACTGATTTAAGCTACAATCGTGCGCGCGAATTGTATGGCGATCCTTTACCAGAAATTGTCGAAAAACGGTTAGAAAAGGAACTGAATTCGATTAACGGGAATGGTTTCTCGGTCATTTATTTAATTTCTCAAAAACTGGTGCATAAAAGTAATGAAGATGGCTATTTAGTTGGTTCACGGGGCTCTGTCGGTTCGAGTTTTGTTGCGACAATGACAGGGATTACTGAAGTAAATCCTTTAGCGCCACATTATTATTGTCCTGAGTGTCAATATTCTGAGTTCTATGAAGATGGTTCCTATGGTTCAGGGTTTGATATGCCTGAAAAAGCCTGTCCAAAATGTGGCGCTCGATTGTTTAAAGATGGTCACGATATTCCTTTTGAAACGTTCTTAGGGTTCCATGGCGACAAAGTTCCCGATATCGATTTGAACTTTTCTGGCGATTATCAAGCCGAAGCCCATAACTACACGAAAGTTCTTTTTGGTGAAGAATATGTCTACCGGGCAGGAACCATTGGTACAGTTGCCGACAAAACAGCGTATGGCTTTGTTAAAGGATATGAAAGAGATCATAATTTACATTTGCGTGGTGCTGAAATTGATCGCTTAGCCAAAGGTTCAACAGGGGTTAAACGGACGACTGGGCAGCATCCTGGCGGTATTATTGTAATTCCTGATTACATGGATGTTTATGACTTTACGCCAATTCAATACCCTGCTGATGATCAAGAGGCAGAATGGAAAACGACGCACTTTGATTTCCATTCCATTCACGATAATATTTTAAAACTTGATATTCTAGGACATGATGATCCAACCGTGATTCGGATGTTACAAGATTTATCTGGGATTGAGCCAAAAACCATCCCAACAGACGATCCAGAAGTGATGCGTATTTTTGAAGGACCTGATGTTCTAGGTGTGGATGCAGAGCAAATTTATTCTAAAACAGGAACGTTAGGAATTCCTGAATTTGGAACACGTTTCGTTCGAGGCATGTTAGAGCAGACCCATCCATCAACTTTTGCAGAATTACTTCAAATTTCTGGACTGTCTCACGGAACCGATGTGTGGCTAGGGAATGCAGAAGAATTGATTCGCCGCGGCGAAGCCAATCTTGCTGAAGTAATTGGTTGTCGGGATGATATCATGGTATATTTAATTCATGCTGGTTTGGACAGTGGGATGGCCTTTAAGATTATGGAAACGGTACGTAAAGGACAATGGAATAAGATTCCTGATGAACTACGGGATACGTATTTAAATGCGATGAAGGAAAACAACGTCCCTGACTGGTATATTGATTCTTGTTCTAAAATTAAATATATGTTCCCGAAAGCCCATGCGGCAGCATACGTATTAATGGCATTGCGGGTCGCTTACTTTAAAGTTTATTTCCCAATCTTATATTACTGTGCATTTTTCTCCGTTCGGGCGGATGACTTCGACTTAGTGGCAATGTCACAAGGGAAAGAAGCTGTGAAAGCACGAATGAAAGAAATTACGGACAAAGGGATGGACGCCTCCACTAAAGAGAAAAACTTATTAACGGTTTTAGAATTATGTAATGAAATGTTGGAACGGGGCTATAAATTTGGCATGATTGATTTGTACAAATCAGATGCTGAAAATTTTGTGATTGAAGGGGATACCTTGATTGCACCTTTCCGAGCAGTGCCAAGTTTAGGCCTCAACGTAGCGAAAGCCATTGTTGCTGCGCGAGAAGAGCAACCGTTCTTATCGAAAGAAGATTTGGCAACACGAGGCAAAGTTTCTAAAACGTTAATTGAATACATGAATGAAAATGGTGTCTTAAAAGACTTGCCAGATGAAAACCAATTATCATTATTTGATATGTTATAAAAGAAAAATCTCTTAGAAAAAGGCTGGTGAAGCAACTTATTCACCGGCCTTTTTTAGTCATCAAATAAATTAGAAAATCATTGCTAGAAGCGTTTTAATTACTTATTAAAAAGCCATCTTTATTTAATTATGTTGAGCTTGTGCATAAAAAGTAAAATGCTTATGATAAATGAAGAGCTTTATTTTTTTAATAAGAAAGGAATTGGTTATATGGACAAAAAGCAATTACGATGGTTCACCGTCGGGTTAATTGCCTTTAACATGGTCTGGGGTCTTGGAAATGTTGTGAATAATTATGCACAACAAGGGATTTCAGTGGTCACTTCATGGCTTTTGATTTTAGTTTTATATTTTATTCCCTATGCGTTAATCGTAGGACAGTTAGGTTCAACATTTAAAGACAGTAATGGTGGGGTTAGTTCGTGGGTGCAAAATACCAGTACTAAACGTCTAGCCTATTATGCAGCATGGACTTATTGGGTAGTGCACATTCCTTACTTGGCACAAAAACCACAAGCAATTTTAATTGCCTTAGGTTGGGCAGTTCAAGGGAATGGAAACTTAGTCAATACGATGCCAATCGTAACGGTATCATTTATTTCATTAATAATTTTCTTGGTTTTCTTGTTATTATCAACAAAAGGGTTAACCACCTTAAAAGTTATTGGTGGTTTAGCTGGAACCGCCATGTTTGTGATGTCTATTTTATTTATTTTATTAGCGGTAGGCGCACCATTTATTAATTCAACGGTTGAATTTGCGACGCCAAACATGTCACAAGTCAGCACTTACATTCCTAAATTTGACTTTAGTTATTTTACAACCGTATCGATGTTAGTTTTTGCGGTAGGTGGCGCTGAAAAAATTTCTCCTTACGTAAATGCAACTAAAAATCCAGCCAAAGAGTTCCCTAAAGGAATGATTTTCCTAGCGGCAATGGTTGGTTTATCGGCTGTTTTAGGTTCATTTGCAATGGGAATGTTATTCTCAAGTGACAATATTCCTAAAGATTTAATGGCAAATGGTGCCTACAGTGCCTTCCAAAAATTAGGCGCATATTATGGTGTCGGTAATCTCTTAATGATTGTTTATGCTTTGACGAATACAGTGGGTCAAGTGGCTGCGTTAGCCTTTTCAATTGATGCTCCACTGAAAATTCTTTTAGCTGAAGCAGATCCAGAATTTGTTCCAAGTTGGTTACGTAAACGTACGAAAAAAGGTACGTTAATTAATGGTTACTTATTAACAGGTATTTTAGTAAGTATTATTATCGCTTTACCGATGTTTGGGTTGAAGGACATGAACGAAGTGGTTAAATGGCTAACTAACTTAAATTCTGTAGTTATGCCAATGCGTTACTTGTGGGTCTTCTTTGCCTATATGCTTCTAAACAAAGCATACAAACAATTTAATTCAGAATATAAATTTGTTAAAAATCCTAAAATTGGTTTTGTGTTTGGTCTTTGGTGTTTCCTATTTACAGCCTTTGCTTGTATCCTAGGAATGGTGCCTAAATTTGAGTATGCCTCAGACCCTCAAGGCTGGTTGTTCCAATTAGCTTCTAACATTGTGACACCAATCGTCTTAATTCTATTAGGAATGATTTTACCAGCAATTGCACGTCGCGAGAAAAAAGACACGATTTTGCCAATTGATTCAGCAGAATAATTGGTTGCATGTTTCAAGGATAAAATAGTCAGTTTAAGTATTTTGCGTGAGATAAATGGTCAATAGGACTGTTTGTCTCACGTTTTTTTTCTGTCGATTTTTCTCTAAAATTTCTATTGTCTCTTAAAAATATGAGAAAATCAGAAGAATTTCTCCTGTATACTAAAGGTATCTATCATTAAAAAATGGTTATTAACGGAGAAAAAGGAAGTGAACCTCATGACTAAAACACTTGAAACACAACCAGAAGAGAAAACGGTCTTTCTTTGTAAAGAAACGAATCCAGATTTTTTAGGACGAGAAATTTATGCGGATAATGTTGAAACACCGTATAATTTTTACTTAATTCGCAAGCTTTATTTAGCGAAAGAGTACCAAAATTTAGCAGAAGGGGAACAATTTTTTGAGGCTTTATGTGAAAGTTGGGATGAATCAGAACAGTTTGAAGAGTTAATTGTTAAAAAGATTTATGTCTATGTTGAAACGGAGTTAATGTACTACACTGTTTATTTTGGAAGCTTTGAGCCGACCACTCGTGACTTACGATCCGCACTGAAACAATGGATGTATGAAATACCGACAACTAAAAATAAAAAAATAGTCCGTATGAATGAAACCAATGTGCAAGTAGTGCCGCAAGAAAATCAATTAACGGAATTAGCTGGTGAAATTGCTGTCTTACGTGAAATGTTGACACTTTTAAAAGAAAATTTAGCCTCCTTAAATGAAGCCGTTAATCAAACGAGAAATCCCGTCATTTCTAGACAAATAAAAACGATCCATTTGAAAAGAGCTTCTCCTGTGATAGCCGCAGAACAGGCATCGCTGAAAGTATCAGAGGATACTAATCTGGAACAACCAGACGTCAATCTCTCGCCTGATAATCGGGAAAATCAAGAAGGTGAAACAACTGTAGCAACAAGTGAAGCAGTGCTTCCCGTTAACAAACTAGTGCTTGAAGAACCAGCGAAAGAACCAGTGTTATCTGAACCAGCGCCAATTAAAGAAGCGCTGCCAGAAAAAAAACAAGAAAACCAGCAGAGTACCGCGGCAAAACCTTTATTTACTTTTCCACAAGAAACAGAAAAAAGCTCGCTAAATTCAGTGGATAAGTCTGCCGAAAAAGAAGAGGAGCAGAAGCCAGAAAAAGAAGCTGTCTCTATGGAAAGTGAGAAAGAAAATTCATCAAGTCGGACAATTCCTGCGGACTTTCAACGACAATTGGACGAACTAGAAGAGGAAATTTATCGTCGCTTTATGAGTCGCCAGTTAGAGGATACTGATGGAAATCAAGCAGTACCGAAAATAACGATTGAAAAAAGACAGTTAGAAGCACAAATGTTTGAAGCAAAAGCATTCTCACAATCATTTAAACAAGTTCAAAAGAAAAAGGCAGGAGACGTGCGAATTTGCAATCAGTTAAGTTGTATGAAATTAGAAAAAGGATTAGATAAATTTTTAGACGAAGTTACAGAATATGTTGAAAAGCGGACACTATTTAATAAAAAGGTTCGTTGTCCGCTACCAGTAATCAGAGAATTGGAAGGCTATGGGCAATTAAACCAGTATATGCAGAAAATCCTTGACTGTTATTAATCGTTTATTTAGGAGAAGGTAAGACAAAACCGTTCAGTTTATCAGCTTTTAAGCCTGAAACAAAAATCACTTTGGATTTTTGTTTCAGGCTCTTTCTTATTATTTCTGGAAAAGATTTCAAGAGAATTTTTGAAATACTAGTGAAAATCCTATAAATTGTAGTATAATTTTCAAAGATGAATGAAAGGCGTGAAGTCATTGAAAGACAAACAAGTGTATGCAGTAGTTGACCTTGAAACGACTGGAACAGATCCTACAAGTGATCGGATCATTCAGTTTGGATGCGTTCTCGTTCAAGATGGAAAGATTATTGCGAACTTTGCGACAGATGTGAATCCCAATCAAGTAGTACCAAAACAAATTCAAAGTTTAACGGGGATTAGTAATACGCAAGTTCAAAAAGCGCCTTATTTTGAAGATGTAGCACATACAATTTATCATTATCTGGAAGATACTATTTTTGTGGCGCATAACGTCCACTTTGATTATAATTTTTTAGCTCGTGAACTGGTACGGTGTGGCACGCCGCCACTTACTATTCCAGCCATTGATACAGTGGAATTGGCACAGATTTTTTTACCGACAGAAAAAAGTTTCCGTTTAAGTGATTTGTCGGAAAGCTTAGGTTTGTCTCATGAGAATCCCCATCAAGCAGATAGTGATGCGCAGGTTACAGCCGAACTTTTGTTATTAATTCAAGAAAAAATGAAATCTTTACCATTAGTCACTATGGAAAAAATTGCGGAATTAAGTCAACAGACAGCGCGGGAAACCAGTACTTTTATTCAACAAACGTATGAACAAATGAAAAAACAAGTCACACCATTAAATCCAGCTTATCAAGTGGTCAGTGGCATTGCTTTACGCAAAAAAGAAGTTCCTCTTTTTGAAGAAACGTTCTATCAGACTAGCACGTATCCCAAAACTAAAAAAGCCAAAGAAAAACTGTTTGGCGAACGTTTCGCTTATCGTGCGGAACAGAGTCGGATGATGAATTTAGTCTATGATCATTTTACAGAAGGAACGACAAAAGATTTATTTATTGAAGCAGCGACTGGAACGGGAAAAACATTAGGCTATCTGTTGCCGATGAGCTATTTAGCAACGCCAGAAAAACCAGTCATCATTTCAACAGTTTCGATTGTTTTACAAAATCAATTAGTGGAAAAAGATTTACCATTAGCCAATCAAATCTGCCAAGGGAAATTACGAGGCATTGTTATTAAAAGCCATCGACACTATCTTGATTTACAACGCTTTAAGGCAACGTTGAATCAGCCAACTCCGCAAAAACAATACGCTCTTTACCAAATGGGCGTTCTCGTCTGGTTGCTAGAAACAGAAACGGGCGATTTAGATGAACTACAATTGACGAATTTAAATCATTTATTCTGGAGAGAAGTTACACATCGCGGATTGGATTTTCTTTCAAAAAAAGATGAACTTTATGAAGTTGACTTTTTAAGACATCTGTATAAAAAAGTCGCTCAAAGTAACGTGTTGATTGTTAATCATGCATTTTTGGCGCAAGAGTCGCTAAGAAAACAACCGTTATTACCTGAAAGTCCGTGGCTAATTATTGATGAAGCACATCATTTACCAGACATCGCTAGTCGGATGGCAAGCGAACGAGTAAACAGTGTGATACTAAAAAAACAAGTCACGCATTTTATTGAAAAAGAACAACTTTTTGTTGCTTTACAGCAAATTTTTCAACAGTTTTCTGAAGAGCAGCGGTTTGTAAAAATTTATCAGCAAGGTTTACTGGATTTTGTGGATGAATGGCAAGATTTTCTTTTTGAATTGCATCGTTTATTTAGTAAAACGCAGAAGCGGATAGACCATCAGGAGTTACTTTTAACCAAAGAACGTATTGATTATTTATCTGCTGCGGGAGAAAAACATAGTCAAACGCTCCAGCTTTTACTGCAGGAGCTGTTGACTATTCAAAGTAAGTTACAGCAAACAATTATGAGTCAGTTGGAAACCTTTAGTTTGGCTGATCGCATCGTTTTTGTTCGCTTGTTTCAATTTTTTGATGAAATTGAACGTATTCACCACTGTTTTACCATTTATCTTGATGATTGGCGTCCACGTTGGGTAAAAGAATATTTACCACAAAATGAAGACCATGGCTTGATTGAAATTCATGACTTAGAAGCTAGTTTGCTTCCTGAAACAAAGTGGTATCCGCGGTATGAACGAATTATTTATACAAGCGGCACATTGAAGTTTGGCAACAATAAAAAGTATTTACCGCAACGGTTAGGTTTAACAGAGGTGACGTTCAAAACCCTGCCAACGCCATATAACTATGCAGAAAATGCGCGAGTCTATGTACCGGAAGAAGCAGTAGCCATTCAAAATGCCTCTTTCTATGAAATGGGTCAATATATTTCAGATACCATTGAAAAATTGATGGCGCAAGAGGAACGTTCGATGTTGGTTCTTTTTACTTCGCATGAATTATTGTCCACCGTGTATCATCAAGTCCAGCAAAGATTATTGGAAAAAGGACAAGAGGTCCTCGCCCAAGGGATTAGCGGCAGTCGTGAAAAAATTCTTAAACGGTTCTCTAATGGAAAACCAAATGTCTTGCTAGGAGCTGATAGCTTTTGGGAAGGTGTGGACTTACCAGGAACAGCTTTACAGTTATTGATAGTCACGCGTTTGCCTTTTGAAAACCCGAAACGACCACTTGTGCAAGCAAAATATGCGTATTTAGAAGCAGAAGGGATACAACCATTTGCTCAAGAAGCGGTACCGAAAGCAGCCTTACGTTTGCGACAAGCACTGGGCCGTTTAATCCGTTCTGAAGAAGACAGAGGGGCATTGCTGATTCTGGATCGTCGTTTAGTCACTGCAAAATATGGCAAACGATTAATCAAAGCGTTTCCCAAGGGACTCTCAGTAAAAGAAGCGCCCATGCCTGAAATTTTAGAAGAATTAAAGGAATTTTTAAACAAATAATTGATTATTTTTAGGTCATATTTGTGAAAGGCCGCTATTTTTCTGCTATAATAAGACCCAGTAAGTTTAGAGAGGATGGAAGGATTTTTGGAGGAATTAGAAGAAAAGAAAGAGAAGAAACGGATTACTGTCCTTTTAACCCTATTGGCAATCCTTTTAGCAATTCTTGTAACAATAATTATCTTTTTTGTACGAACCAATCAACCAATGGCTCAAGCCAAAAAAGAAGCAACCGCAATTGCCAAAACTTCTGCTAATTTAGAAACAGTTGATAAATTTTACTGGTTTACACGCAAAAATACGTATTTTACTTTAACCGGCAAAAATGATAAAGGCACAGAGATTGTCGTGATTGTCCCTAAATCGGGAGAAAAAGTCACGGTCTTAAATCAAAAAGATGGTCAAACTGAACAACAAATAACAGACATTGTTGCTAAAGCCCATCCCGATGAATCGGTGATGAAAGCTACGTTAGGGCTTTATGATAAGCGCCCTGCATGGGAAGTGGTCACCGAAAATGATCAAGGAGTACTAACATATTATCTTATGAGCTTTGATAAAGGCGAAGAGATCAACGTTGTCAAAGATATTTAATTTAGATAGGTTTTGATGAAAGTGGGAGTGAAAGGTGTATGAACGTATCAAATCGAGCACAGCAATTGACTCCTTCTGTTACATTAGCAGCTGCCGCCAAGGCGAAAGCATTAAAAGCAAAAGGTGTAGATGTTTTAAGCTTAACGGTTGGGGAACCAGATTTTGTAACCCCGAAAAATATTCAAAAAGCAGCAATTGCTTCAATTGAGGATGGAAGAGCAAGTTATTACACACCTTCTGGCGGCATTCCTGAATTAAAGCAAGCAATTGTCTCTTATGTGGAACGAGAATATCAACTTCGTTATCAACCCAAGCAAGTTATTGTGACAGATGGTGCCAAATATGCGCTGTATCTATTATTTCAAGCCATTTTGAACGTTGGGGACGAAGTGATTATCCCTGTCCCTTATTGGGTAAGTTATGGTGAACAAGTCAAATTAGCAGAAGGCAAGCCAGTATTTGTATCAAGCACGCAAGAGCAATCATTTAAAGTGTCAGTCGCACAATTAGAAGCTGTACGAACGGACAAAACAAAAGCAATCATTTTAAATTCACCATCTAACCCAACTGGTATTATTTATACGGAAGAAGAATTACGCCAAATTGGTGAATGGGCAGTTGCTCATAATATCCTCATTATTGCAGATGATATTTATGGTCGTTTGGTGTACAATGGACATCGGTTCACACCAATTGCAACCATCTCAGAAGCAATTCGTCAACAGACAATCATTATTAATGGTGTTTCCAAAACATATGCAATGACAGGCTGGCGCATTGGTTTTGCAGTCGGTGATGAAAAAATTATTCAAGCAATGACACAACTCGCTTCACAATCCACCAGTAATCCAGTCGCAGTTAGCCAATATGCGGCAATTGAGGCTTTAACAGGTGAACAGTCGACAGTTGAAGACATGCGTCAGGCCTTTGAAAAACGCCTGAATCATATCTATCCAAAAGTAGCAGCTTTGCCAGGTGTTTCGCTAATAAAACCTGAAGGCGCCTTTTATCTATTCCCGAATGTCAAAAAAACGTTAGAAATTTGTGGGTATGATAACGTGACTAACTGGGTGGAAGATTTATTACAAGAAGCGCATGTTGCTCTGGTAACGGGAGAGGGCTTTGGTGCACCAGAACATGTGCGGATGAGCTATGCGACAGATTTAATGACGTTAGAAAAAGCGATTGAGCGAATGAATGACTTTATAGAAAAGAAACGAATTCAGCACAACGCCTAAAAGAATAAACTAAGAAATGAACGGAGAGACAAACGTGGAACAAATTCAAATTATTGATTCAAACAAACATGTTGGAGAAACAGTAAAAATTGGCGCTTGGATTGCTAACAAACGCTCAAGCGGAAAAATTGCCTTTTTACAATTACGTGACGGGACAGCCTTTTTCCAAGGTGTCGTGTTCAAACCAAACTTCATTGAAGCCTTTGGTGAAGAAGCTGGTACAGAAAAATTCCAACAAATTAAACACTTATCACAAGAAACAGCAGTCATGGTTACTGGTGTTATCAAAGAAGATAGCCGTTCTAAGTTCGGCTATGAAATGGATATCACTGATTTAGAAGTCGTTGGCGCTTCAGAAGATTACCCAATTACGCCGAAAGAACACGGCACAGATTTCTTAATGGATCATCGTCATTTATGGTTACGTTCAAGCAAACAGCATGCGATCATGTTAGTTCGTAACGAAATTATTCGTGCTACTTACGAGTTCTTTAACGAACAAGGATTCATTAAAATTGATAGCCCAATTTTAACAGGCTCAGCACCAGAAGGCACAACAGAATTATTTGAAACAGATTACTTCGGACAACCAGCATTCTTATCACAAACAGGTCAATTATATGCAGAAGCTGGTGCGATGGCATTTGGAAAAGTCTTTACTTTTGGACCAACCTTCCGTGCGGAAAAATCCAAAACTCGTCGTCACTTAACGGAATTCTGGATGATTGAACCAGAAATGGCATACACAACTCATGAAGAATCACTAGATATTCAAGAAGCCTATGTAAAACATTTAATTAAATCGGTATTGAAAAATCAACAATATCCATTGGATGTTTTAGAACGTGATACAGCGTTACTAGAGAAATATGTTTCGGAACCATTCAAACGTATTACTTACGATGATGCGATTGAGTTATTACAAAAAGAAGAAGCAAACAATGATTATGATCACATTGAATGGGGCGAAGACTTTGGTAGCCCACATGAAACCTTTATTTCAAATTACTATGGCGTTCCAACATTCATTTTAAATTATCCAAAAGCAATTAAAGCCTTCTATATGAAACCACATCCAACACGTGAAGATGTTGTAATTTGTGCCGATTTAATTGCACCAGAAGGTTATGGTGAAATTATCGGTGGTTCCGAGCGTGCAACTGATTATGATTATTTGAAAGAAAAAGTTGCTGAGTTTGGCTTATCTGAAGAAGAATATAGCTGGTATTTAGATTTACGTAAATACGGTTCTGTTCCACATTCTGGCTTCGGATTAGGTTTAGAACGTGCTGTTACGTTCATTACTGGTAATGAACACATTCGTGAAGCGATTCCGTTCCCACGTATGTTAAACCGTATTTATCCATAGAGAACAAATAAAAAAGAGAACTTCGGCAAAAGCCGAAGTTCTTTTTTTAATTCTGCCATAATTTTTGCATCTGGTCCAAAATATCAATGACTTCTGTCGTGAAAAATAAGGAGCGGTTGGGTTGTGTACCTTTGATTGCTTCAACCATATTGTAGATTTCATAATTCATGGCTTCAGCTGAGTACCCAGAAACGATGGTCTCAACCGTACCGTCATTGTAGTGAACGATTGCTTCATCTGCACGTGGATAATCTGTAATGGTAATATAGGCATCTTCAAAAGCAACAATTCCTTGCTTTGGCATTTTTGCTTGGAATGTTAATGAAATAGTAGCCAACTCATTTTCTTTATTCCGAAGCAATGTCACCGATTGTTCATCAACGCCAGTAGAGAAGGGGACCATGCTAGAAGCTAAAACGTCTGGCTGTGAGCTGAGAAACCAACGAGCAAACGAAACCGCATAAGTACCAATATCTAACAATGCGCCGCCTGCTAAGTCAGGATTAAAAAAGCGATTTTTAGGATCGGGTTCTTTGTAACTTCCAAATGGTGCTTGAATCATTTTTAACTGACCAAATTTGCCAGCATCCATCAAGCGACGTAATTCGTCGTATAGTGGCATGTTAAAAATAGTCATGGCTTCTGCTAAAATAAGGTCATTTTTTTCTGCAACTGCCAAGGCTTGTTTTAATTCTGCCGCGTTCATCGTAATAGCTTTTTCACACAACACATGTTTTCCGGCCTGGAGCGCTTTTAAAATGTGTTCAGCATGTTGTTTATTTGGCACTGCTATATAGACAACATCGATTGTTTCATCTGCTAGCAATTCTTCATAAGAACCATAGGCTTTAGGGATTGAATAATCAGCGGCAAATTGTTCTGCTTTAGACAATGTCCGTGAAGCAACAGCTGCAAGTTGGCTAGTTTCTTGTTTAAACGTTGAAGCAAATTCGTGGGCAATCCCACCTAATCCTACGATGCCCCATTGATATAATTTTTTTGTCAAAAGAAGTCCTCCTAATCTATGCAATTTCTTCAAATCTTCTTCATTATTTATTATACTGTAAACAAGAGAAATTAGAAAACAAGGACAATTTTGTAAATATGATAAAATCCAGAGATAAAAAGATGCTTTTTTTAGAGAATTTCAGTAAAATAGAAAATGGAGGCGAATGATTATGCATCAAGTTTATGTAGATATTATTGTTGACGCAATTATTGAACAGTACCAAACAGAAGAAAATTTTTACTCCGCTTATCAAATTCAAGCAGCCGATTGGCAAGCTTGGAAAGAAGGCCAATTTGGTTTGGACAATGAAGTCATGCAAAAAATTAAAAATTTGTTTACGGATTATGAGTGGATGCTGACTCAAAAAATACTCCGCCAAACCATCTTATTTCCGGAAAAACGTAACCTAGCTGTTTCGGAATATAAACGGTTAAAAACAACAATTGCCAAAAAATGGTTACAATCTGATTTGGGCGTTGTAGAATTGATTCCTAACAATAAACAGGAACAAGAAATTGCTGCTGGTTATATTGATTTGAAAGTGACGCTGGCCTATGGCGAATGGGGTTTTGATGACATTATTACATTCCGGTTACCAGCTACGATTCAACGACAATTGGAAGGTTCAAAAGTTGAATTATTAGATTGGGTCAATGAAAATCTGATGGATACTTACGTAGGTGAATAACGAATAGGAAGGATGGTCTTTTGAAATACACAATTGCTGGGATTTTATCTGTGATTATTATGTTTGGTGCGGTAATTTTTGTCTTTTTTGGCAAAAAGCCAGTTGAAGAATCTGTTCACACATCAACTGAAACAACAGTGAAATCATCCACTAAAATTTCTGAAAGTAGTACAGTTTCTTCAACTGCTACCACTGAATCAAGTACTGAAATCACGAGCGTAAGCAGTGATGAAAGTTGATAATTTTCTGTGAAAATGATACAATTATTCGGTTATAGTAACAAATGAAATCAATCACGAAAGTGAAAGATAGTGAAACATTTTATCGGAAAATAAAAGATGAAGTGGGGAATTAATGAAGTGAGCAACTATCAGAAAAAAAGAAAAAAGCAGCTGAATTTGCCAAAGTTATTCTTAGGCGTAGTTGTCGTCGGTTTGGCCTTTGTCTTTTCGTTATCTGTCCTTTCTGATTCAGATAAGGGACAAAGCGAGTCAGTCAATCGCCAAAATGAAAACATCTCAAAAGAAGAATTTGTTGCTGAAATCACACCGTATGCACGTGAATTACAAGAATCTTACGGGGTATTACCAAGTATTATTATGGGGCAAGCAGTTTTAGAATCAAATTTTGGACAAAGTCAATTAGCATCGAAATATAACAATCTTTTTGGGATTAAAGCATATGGGAATCAACCAAAAGTCAATTTAGAAACAAAAGAGTATGTCAATGAGGTCTGGATTACGATTCAGGGTGATTTTCGAGTTTATGACAATTGGGAAGAATCCATGCGAGATCATACCAAGTTATTTGTTGATGGGGTCGATTGGGATCCAAATTTATATGAAAAAGTCTTGTTAGCCAAAAATTATAAAGAGGCTGCACAAGCGCTTCAAGATGCTGGATACGCAACGGATCCTACATACGCTGATAAGATCATTCATGTAATTGAAGAATACAATTTAAATAAATACGACCGTTAAGCATGGAGGAATGATGACAATGAGCGAAAAGTGGATTCCAGAAATTATGACGCCGCTGAAACAAGATATTGTAAAAATGCCAGAGATTATTCGGCAAGCCAGTGGCATTAAAATTTTTGGCCGTAAAATAAAATCAATTATTTTTACGACAGATATTGCGATTATCCGCAATACGGATGCACAGGCAGTGATTGCTGTATATCCTTTTACACCGCATCCAGCGATTACAAAAGGCATTATTGAAGCAGCGGATATTCCTGTCTTTTCAGGAGTCGGCGGCGGTTTAACGCAAGGCATGCGTTCTGCTTATATGAGTTTATTTGCAGAAGCACAAGGCTCAATGGGTGTCGTTTTGAATGGTCCTACACCAATTGAAACAATTAAAATGGTGGATGAAGCAATCGATATTCCTATTATCAGCACAGTAACTTCTATTCATACACCAATTGATGAAAAACTTGCGGCTGGCGTGGATATGATTAATATCAGTGCAGGAAAAGACACTGCAGCCACCGTACGCTATTTCCGTGGCAAGTATTCAGAATTACCGATTATTGCAACAGGAGGACCAACTGAA
Source organism: Enterococcus sp. AZ104 (assembly GCF_050546705.1). NCBI lineage: Bacteria > Bacillati > Bacillota > Bacilli > Lactobacillales > Enterococcaceae > Enterococcus > Enterococcus sp. AZ104. Next base: position 1,865,679 of record NZ_CP172952.1, on the reverse strand, counting down.
TCGAGTATTCATGAAACCATTATCGCTGGAGCGAATGCTATTACATATACGCCCCCTAGTAACGGTGAATTATTCAGCAAAAAAATGAAAAAATATCGTGAACAAGAAAAAGCAACCGATGAAGAATAAAAAACGCTTTGGCAGGATAGACTGCCAAAGCGTTTTTAGCTATTTAATGTTCGCTTTTACGGAACAATGGAAGAATGAACCAATTATTTGAAAATTCTAATGAAAAAAAGTTGTTAAACCATTGAAAGTTAGAGATTTTTGTACTATCCTAGAGAAACATAGAAGCTTGTATAAGGTCAAAATACGGTTGACCGTCTCTACCCAGCACCGTAAATGCTGGTCTATAAGTGAAGAAGAGCGGATAGCCCTTTTTTGCTTTGGCAAAATGGGCTTTTTTCTTTTGTTAGAACACGAATATAAATAGCACTTTGTTTTATTTCGTTCGTTTTTAACGAACCGTCCTTTCCTCAGGATGAGAACAAAGCATCTATCGAAAAATAAGTAAAGGAGTTCATATTGTGAAGGAATTAGTCGAACGTATTAAAAATGATGGCCGTGTATTAGGTGAAGGTGTTTTAAAAGTAGATAGTTTTATTACGCACCAAGTGGATCCAGAATTAATGGAGGCTATGGGTAATCGTTTTGCTGAGGTTTTCGCAGAAGCAGGCATTACCAAAGTAATTACAATTGAAGCATCAGGAATCGCTCCTGCCTTATACGCAGCGCAAAAATTAGGCGTGCCAATGATCTTTGCTCGTAAGGCAAAAAGTTTAACCATGGATGAAGAGCTTTTAACGGCTTCAGTTTATTCATTTACAAAACAAGTGACAAGTCAAATTTCCATTTCAAGAAAATTTTTATCTGATGCTGATAAAGTGTTGATTATTGATGACTTTTTAGCTAACGGACAAGCTGCCAAAGGATTGGTAGAATTATGCCAACAGGCTGGTGCAAAGGTTGAAGGAATTGGTATCGTAATTGAAAAATCATTCCAAGATGGTCGTCAGTTATTAGAAGACATGGGCTTAAATGTAGTCTCTTTAGCACGTATTGCTTCATTAAGTGAAGGAACGGTGACGTTTTTAGAGGAGGATGCATAATCTTGGAAACAAAACAATTGAATACACCACAACAGACGGAAACACCAAATGGGAAAGCCGCCGTTTTAGGATTGCAACATTTATTAGCGATGTATGCTGGAGCAGTTGCCGTACCTTTATTAATCGGAACCGGCTTGAATTTTGATTCGCAACAAATGACGTATTTGATTTCAATCGATATTTTTATGTGCGGCGTTGCGACACTTTTACAATTAACGGTGAATAAGTTTTTTGGGATTGGCTTGCCAGTCGTTTTAGGTTGTGCCATTCAAGCAGTTGCGCCTTTAATCATGATTGGTACGAACAAAGGGGTTGGTGCAATTTACGGTTCAATTATTGCTTCGGGCATTTTTGTCGTTCTTATTGCAGGATTTTTCTCAAAAATTAAACGTCTATTTCCGCCTTTAGTCACCGGCACAGTCATTACAGTTATTGGTTTGACCTTAATTCCTGTTGCTGTTGAAAAAATGGGTGGCGGCTTAGCAACGGACAAAAGTTTTGGTGATCCTAAAAACTTGCTCCTCGCATTTGTAACAATTGCCTTAATCATTGTTGTGCAAGTTTGGGGACGTGGCTTTATCAAGTCAATTGCCGTGTTAATCGGCCTAGTCGGTGGCACAATTTTAGCTGCGTTTCTGGGATTAGTGGATTTGTCTCCTGTTGGTCAAGCTACGTGGTTTCATTTTCCACAGCCATTTTATTTTGGCAAACCAACGTTTGATCTTTCTTCTATTGTGTTGATGATTATTATTTCAATTGTTAGTATGGTTGAATCAACAGGTGTTTATTTTGCCTTAGGAGATATTACAGGGAAGAAAATTGGCGAAGATGATTTACGTCGTGGGTATCATGCAGAAGGTTTAGCCGTCATTTTAGGGGGGATTTTTAATACGTTTCCTTATACAGGTTTCTCTCAAAATGTCGGGTTAGTTCAATTATCTGGGATCAAAACACGTCGACCAATTTATTTTTCTGCTTTTTTCTTAATTATTTTAGGCTTATTACCAAAAATTGGTGCGATGGCCCAAATTATCCCAGAGCCGGTTTTAGGCGGCGGAATGCTGGTTATGTTTGGAATGGTGGCTGTCCAAGGAATGCGCATGTTGTCAAAAGTTGACTACTCAAATGACAAAAATTTATTAATTATTGCCATCTCGATTGGCTTTGGTTTAGGCTTTAATATTATGCCGACGCTCTTTAATAAAGTACCAGAAACTGTTAGCATGTTTACTGGTAATGGAATTGTCATGAGCAGCATTACCGCAATTATTTTAAATCTTTTATTCAATGGTTTAAAAGAAACCTCAGAAAGTAACGAATAGTTTCAAAAAAGTATGATAGATAAGGTCAGGTGGCTTTTCTTTCATACTTTTTTGACCTCATCATCGTTTAGAAAAATTTAATGTTTTCATCAATTTGAAGAGAAAAAGAGAAAAAAGCTTGGTTACAAAGAGACGAGTAGTAAGTTACCGCTGTTTTATCCTAAAGTATGTTAATAAATTCTGATGAGAAAACCTAATGGAAACACTGCTGGCACTTGAAGTTGAGCCTTTTTCCTTGTATCATGTAAAAAGAGCACTCTTAAAGGCTAGACTGCGACGAGAAACCGCAGAAGGATTTTAAGGATAAAACTGTGATGGAAAGTTGTGATGAACTTGGATAAACCACTATTACCTGGTCAAGTGATTGGTATCATTGGTGGCGGACATTTAGCAAAAATGATGGCCCTTAGTGCAAGAGAAATGGGGTTTCGAGTGGGTGTGCTAGATCCACAAATTGATTGTCCTGCTGCACAAGTTGCCGATTGGCAATTATTAGGAGCATATAATGATCCTGAAGCGTTAGAGAAATTGGCAAAACGTGCCCAAGTGATTACGTATGAATTTGAACATGCAGATGTTGATGCGTTAACAGCGATTCAACATTTGGCGAATATACCGCAAGGAACAGACATTTTAGCGATTACGCAAGATCGCTTAATGGAAAAAAGTTTCTTGGAAGATAATAATATTGTGATTGCACCTTATGCAACGATTGTTAGTCCGACTGATATTCAAGAAGCAATTGATGGCATTGGTTATCCGTGTATCTTGAAGAATACGCGAGGGGAAGGTCGTTATGTACTACATAGTACTTCAGACTTAGCGCCATCCATGAATCTTCTGAGAGAAGGAACCTGTGTCTTGGAAGCTTGGATTCCTTACGAAAAAGAATTATCTGTTCTGATTTCTGGTAATGGTCGTGGCGAATTTGCGACATTTCCAGTTGTGGAAACAATTAAAAAAGAGCGTAAGCTACATGAAACGATTGCACCAGCCCGAATTGATGACGAAGTCAGTGGTGAGTTGCAACGAATTGCTAAGATGATTGCTAAAGCAGTTGGTTTAGTCGGCACCCTTTCAATTGAAATGTTTTATACAGAAACAGGCGGGATTTATGTAAATAAAATTTTACCTCGTCCAGAAGATGCTGGGAATTTTTCAATAGATGCTTGTTCTTTTAGTCAATATGATACGCATATTCGTGGTTTATGTAATTGGCCAATGCCAACGATTCAACTGTTGTCTGAAGCAGTCACGGTCAATGTGCTTGGAAATGAAGCCTATGAAACGATGGACATTATTAATGAACATCCAGATTGGCATTTCCACTATTATGGCCACAGTGAAGCAAAAGCGCAACGAGCGATGGGGCATATTACTATATTAACCAAAGAAATCGATGAAACACTTGAAGAAATTAAAGAAACAAAGATTTGGTCGTAATTATTTTTCAAAAATTGAGGAGTAAAGAGGAGATAAGGCACAATGATTGATCGTTATACAAGACCCGAAATGGGCGCAATTTGGACAGATGAGAACCGCTACAAGGCATGGCTAGAAGTTGAAATTTTGGCGGATGAAGCTTGGGCAGAACTTGGCGAAATTCCTAAAGAAGATGTACAAAAAATCCGAGAAAATGCATCATTTGATGTTGCACGTATTTTAGAAATTGAAGCAGAAACACGTCATGATGTTGTCGCTTTTACCCGTGCCGTTTCAGAAACGCTTGGTGAAGAGCGAAAATGGGTGCACTATGGGTTAACCAGCACAGATGTTGTGGATACTGCCTATGGTTATCTATTGAAACAGGCGAATGATATTTTACGGAAAGATTTACAAACATTTACGGAGATTGTCGGAGCCAAAGCCAAAGAGTATAAACATACGGTCATGATGGGAAGAACGCATGGTGTTCATGCAGAACCGACTACATTTGGTTTGAAATTAGCGTTGTGGTATTCTGAAATGAAACGCAACATTGAACGTTTTGAACATGCAGCCAAAGGTGTCGAAGCAGGTAAAATCAGTGGAGCCGTAGGTACCTTTGCCAATATTTCACCATTTGTTGAAGAATATGTTTGCGAACATTTGGGGATCCGTGCTCAAGAGATTTCGACACAAGTTTTACCACGTGATTTACATGCAGAATATGTTTCTGCCATGGCATTAATTGCGACAAGTATTGAAAAATTTGCAACAGAAATTCGTGGTCTACAAAAATCAGAAACACGTGAAGTAGAAGAATTTTTTGCAAAAGGACAAAAAGGATCTTCGGCAATGCCGCATAAACGGAATCCAATTGGTTCTGAAAATATGACTGGTTTGGCACGTGTGATTCGTGGTCATGTCATTACTGCCTTTGAAAATGTGAGTTTATGGCATGAACGAGATATTTCTCACTCGTCTGCTGAACGGATTATTATTCCCGATACAACGATTTTGCTAAATTACATGTTGAATCGTTTTGGTAATATTGTCAAAAACTTAACGGTCTTCCCAGAAAATATGAAACGTAACATGGATGCGACCTATGGACTAATTTACAGCCAACGTGTCTTGTTAAAATTGATTGACCATGGCATGACACGTGAAGAAGCGTATGATCTGGTCCAACCAAAAACAGCTTACGCATGGGATCATCAAACGGCGTTCCGTCCGTTGCTAGATGCGGATGAAAAAATTACTTCTGTCTTATCAAAAGAAGAGCTAGATGATGCCTTTGATTACCATTATCATTTAAAAAATGTTGACACGATTTTTGAACGTGTTGGTTTAGGATAAAAAGAAAGCGAGAAGAAGGATGATTCTTCTCGCTTTTCTCTTATAATGTTATAAAATGAAGGATTAAAAAACAAACGTATTGTTAAATACGTTTGTTTTTTTCTATACTTTTTTCGATTTATCCTTTATAATGTAACTTAAATAGTTACATTAACTATTTAATGCAAACAAAGGAGGAGAAGTATGGATAAACAACAGCGAGGCATTCAAGTGATTAGAATTTGGCTAGGGGTGACGATGCTAATTCATGGAGTGATGAAAGTAACGTCATTGGAAGATACTTTAGCGTTTTTTGCTAGTATTGGTTTGCCAAGTCTTTTTGTTTATGGTGTAGCAGCAATTGAATTAATTGGTGGATTATTTATGATTATTGGCTTTTTAATTCCTTTGGTATCAGTAGGATTCATAGCAGTTTTAGTCGGAGCTATTTTTTCTTTTGGCTTGGCAAGTGGTTTTAGTGGTTATGAGTACGAATTATTTTTAGCGATAACCAGTTTGGCTATTTTGGTTAGCTATGCCGATAAAAAGTATCTTACGTTAAAACTTTATTTTTAATAAATCAAAGCAATAAAGAGTTGGTCAAACTAGTTGTGATTGCGAAAAAAGCCCTAAAACAGTGATATTTAGTTGTTTTAGGTTTTTTTTATCAAAAAGGTCAAAAAAGGTCAATTTATTCATTGACCTTTACTGACCAATGAGGTATAATAAATCTATAAGGTTTACGAATACCTTAACTTTTGAAGAAATCCATCAAAAGTCGGATAATAATAATTGTAAAGAATGTTAAAATAAAAAAGACAAAACAATAAACGGGAGGGATCGTTTATGAATATTGAAAAAATGACAACCACGCTACAAGAGGCGATTGCTGAAGCTCAAAAAGTTGCGGTGACACGTCAACATCAAGAAATTGATATCGCACATTTATGGAAAATTTTTCTTCAACCAAACCATTTTGGACGTAATTTTTACACAGATGCTGGTTTAGATGTTGACGCATTTGAACGAGAAGTAGATAACGCGTTAGATGAATATCCAAGTGTGGCAGGCGGTAATGTGCAATATGGTCAAAATTTAAGTCAAAATTTGTTCCATTTATTGCAAGAAGCTGATTCACTTCGAGAAGAATTCCAAGATGAATTTTTATCAACCGAAATTGTACTTTTAGCTTTAATGAAATTGAAAAATTATCGTTTAACAAAATATTTAATGCAACAAGGCATTACGGAAAAAGAGTTAAGAAAAAATATTGAAGAGATGAGAGGAGGAGATCGTGTGACTTCTCAAAACCAGGAAGAACAATATAAAGCACTAGAAAAATACGGTGTTGACTTAGTACAACAAGTAAAAGCAGGAAAACAAGATCCAATCATTGGTCGTGACGAAGAAATTCGTGACGTTATTCGGATTTTATCAAGAAAAACTAAAAATAATCCAGTCTTAATTGGTGAACCAGGTGTTGGTAAAACAGCGATTGTTGAAGGATTAGCACAACGAATCGTTCGTAAAGATGTTCCCGAAAACTTAAAAGATAAAACCATTTTTTCTTTAGATATGGGCGCCTTAATTGCGGGAGCAAAATTCCGTGGCGAATTTGAAGAACGGTTAAAAGCTGTTTTAAAAGAAGTGAAAAAAAGTGATGGCAAAATCATTTTATTCATTGATGAAATTCATAATATCGTCGGAGCTGGTAAAACAGAAGGCAGTATGGACGCCGGAAATTTATTAAAACCGATGCTAGCACGTGGTGAATTGCATTTAATCGGTGCCACAACGCTTGATGAATATCGCCAATATATGGAAAAAGATAAAGCCTTAGAACGTCGTTTCCAAAAAGTATTAGTCAAAGAACCAACAGTAGAAGATACAATTTCTATTTTGCGTGGCTTAAAAGAACGATTTGAAATTCACCACGGCGTGAATATTCATGACAATGCTTTAGTTGCTGCCGCTACTTTATCCGATCGCTATATTACTGATCGTTTCTTACCAGATAAAGCGATTGACTTAGTCGATGAAGCAAGCGCAACGATTCGAGTGGAAATGAATTCGATGCCAACAGAGCTCGATCAAGTAACACGTCGGTTAATGCAACTAGAAATTGAAGAAGCGGCCTTGAAAAAAGAATCAGATGCTGCAAGTAAAAAACGGTTAGCCAACTTGCAAGAAGAATTAGCAGATTTGCGTGAAGAAGCCAACTCAATGAAAATGCAATGGGAAACGGAAAAAGAAGAAGTTAATGCGGTTTCCAACAAACGTGCAGAGATTGATAAAGCAAAACACGAATTAGAAGATGCTGAAAATAATTATGATTTAGAACGAGCTGCTGTTTTGCGTCATGGAACAATTCCACAATTAGAACATGAATTGAAAGAATTGGAAGAAAAGAACGCTAAAGATAACGTCAAAATGGTACAAGAATCGGTTACTGAAAACGAAATTGCGCAAGTGGTCGGTCGTTTAACTGGCATTCCTGTGACAAAATTAGTTGAAGGCGAACGAGAAAAATTAATGAAACTGAATGAAACATTACACAAACGTGTGATTGGTCAAGATGAAGCCGTCGATGCTGTTAGTGATGCGGTAATTCGTTCAAGAGCAGGATTACAAGATCCAAATCGCCCACTCGGTTCGTTCCTTTTCTTAGGACCAACTGGTGTTGGTAAAACAGAACTTGCTAAAGCCTTAGCTGAAGATTTGTTTGATTCTGAAGATCATATGGTACGGATTGACATGAGTGAATACATGGAAAAACATGCCGTGTCTCGTTTGGTTGGTGCCCCTCCAGGCTATGTTGGTTATGAAGAAGGTGGCCAGTTAACGGAAGCTGTTCGTCGAAACCCTTATACAATTGTCTTATTAGACGAAATTGAAAAAGCGCACCCAGATGTCTTTAATATCTTATTACAAGTTTTAGATGATGGTCGTTTGACAGATTCTAAAGGTCGAGTCGTTGATTTTAAAAATACGGTTTTAATTATGACAAGTAACATCGGCTCTCAGCTTTTATTGGAAGGTGTGACACCTGAAGGAACAATTCCAGAAGAAGTTGAAAATCAAGTCATGAATATTCTAAAAGGACACTTTAAACCAGAGTTCTTAAACAGAATTGATGATACCATTTTATTCACACCATTGAGCTTGGATAATGTGAAAGGAATCATTGGTAAAATGACCGCACAACTTGCTCATCGTTTAGAGCAACAAGAAATTGTGTTGGAAATCACTGATGAAGCTAAAACATGGATTGCTGAAAATGGGTATGAGCCAGCTTATGGAGCTCGTCCGTTAAAACGTTTCATTACTCGCGAAGTCGAAACACCATTAGCAAAAGAAATTGTTTCTGGTCGAGTAATGCCAAAAACAAAAGTCACGATTAGTCTATTAGACAATCAATTAGTTTTTGAAAATGAACCAATAGAAGAAGTATAAAAATAATTTTTAAATAGAAATTCATGCTAATGGATTTGGTGGATACAACAAGTTAAAAAATATAGAGAAAGTGCGCTTCCTAAGAAAAGGGGGTGCGCTTTTTTGAGCGTTGTGAAATAAAAACTAGAATTAGACGATTATTACTTAAGGAAGAAGTATATTCATTAAAAAACTTCAGGTTTTCTTGAAACCAAAGCAGAAGTTTGATTTCAATTTTTAAAAGGGAATGCAGATGAGGTGGATATTAGAAAGACTTTCTACGTATTGAACACTTTAAAAGTTGGTTACTATTAGTTTTTTCAAATAAAGAAGATAATGAGTGTTTAAAAAAGGAAGTAGTTATTTTTTCAATACCAACATGGGAGATATAAGGTAATCAAAATAGCAAAAGTATTGAAATAAAGAGATATTGTATTCAGTAGCAAATGACTCTGACTTTAATAAAAAGTATAAAGAAATTTTTAATAGAGCAGATTTTTATGCTCTATTTTTTGTTGCTTTTAATACAATGCAATTGGCCGTTACCTACCAAGTTCTACTTTTATCAGAATGTGAAATATCATCTAATTTTGTAGTAAAAAGTTGTCCATAAATAATTGGCAAATTATTTCTTAATGGTGTATCTTGCTATTGAGATAAAAAGCTAGCCTATTCCACTTTTCTGGGACAGAATAATATTGGCTTTTCCGTTTTCTCAAGAACATCTTTATTAAACTTTAAAAAATATTGACATATCTTTTTATCTAAATAGTGAGAAATACCTACGCTGTTTCGATGTTTGTGAACAATGTTTATTTGTAAGTAAAAGCTATAATGTAAAAAAACAATTATTTGAGGACTATTATTTTACGTTAAATTGAAGGATTGAAAAAGGTATAAGTTGGTTTTGCGTAGACTAGGGGAATCTATATATCAATCACAATAACGCATTTTTTATTATTTATTAGTGAAAAAAACTATCTTTTAGATAAATCATAAACAAATTTTTGATTTGCTTAATTTTATAATTAGAATAGAAAATATATTGACTATTATAGAAACAATGGTTAAAATTAAATTAAGATTATAAATGGATAGGATTTTAAGGTGGAATTGATAGGTATTTTATTATCTTTGTCTTTTTTAGTTTTAATGAGTTTTAAAAGAGTGAATATAGTTGTAGGAACAATAGTTTCTAGTTTTATTGTTATTTTTACCAATAAAATGGATATAGAGATTGCATTTTTTGGAGAAACTAATTCTTATATAGCCGGAATAAAAGAGTTTGTAGGGAATTATATAATTCTTTTTCTGTTAAGTTCTATACTATCAAGTTATTTTTTAGAATCAGGTGCATCTGAATGCATCGCAGAAAAAATCATTTCAAAGATAGGTGTGAAAAATAGATTTTCTATGTTAATTGTTTTATACAGTATAAGTGCTTTGCTAACATATGCGGGGATTAACATCTTTGTAGTATTTTTTATTCTAATACCAATGAGTTTTCAATTATTTAAAAAAGTGAATATTCCTTGGGAAATGGTAACATTACCTATTTTTCTTGGTGGGGCAACATTCACAATGACTATGTTACCAGGAAGTCCATCAATCCAGAATAATATTCCAATAAAATATTTAGGAACTTCTGTTTTTTCAGCTCCAGGTATAGGCTTAATAAGCTCAATAGTTTGTGTACTTTTTTCTATTTTCTTTATGAGTAGGGAACTTAAGAAACAAAAAAATAATAACTATGTGTATCCAAAAGTCTTTGAAAAATCAAATAATCAATTAAAAAAAATAAGTCTTTTTGCTTCGATCATACCTGTAATAATTTTATTTTCAACTATAAGTCTATTTGGGATATTTTCAGATGTAAACGGAGTATATCCAGCAATGGTTTTATCAATAATATATTTTATGATAGTTCATAGGGATATGGATGCGCTGAACAGAGGAGTGATGAATGCTTTTGCACCGTTAATCTATACAGCTTCGTCTATGGGATTTGGCAATGTAATAGCTGAATCAGATATTTTCAAAAATTTTTTTCAACTACTTTCGAATAATAGTAATTCCATTGTGAGTTTAAATCTCATATCAATTTTTTTTGGTGGGATGACGGCTTCTTCTTCAAGTAGTATTGCAATTATAATGGAGAACTTTAGTTCATATTATTTAGATTCTGGTATTCCTAAGGAAGTTATTCATAGAATAGGCGTTATGTCATCAGCTGTTTTAGCAAATATGCCATACTGTGGTATCGTATCTGCCGTATTCAAAATGTCTGAAATAGATTATAAAAGAGGATTTAGGTATGTATTTTTAGGATTCACAATTGCTCATATTTTTTCATTAATAATTGCTAATATACTTGTATATTTTTTTTATTGAAATAAAAAAAATTTGCTTAGTTAGTAGTAACATCTGTTAACAATTTAAAATTATTTAACATTACATATGCAGAAATTTTTGAGAAAAATCCTTGAAAGATACTATTAAAATATAATAATTATACTTCGTATAATTGATTTTGAAAGAGAAAATATGAGGGAAGTTAACATTATCATATTCTGTAAGAATATTAATAAATGGTTTTTAAATCTGAATAAAAAAGGAGAGGATTTTATGAAAAAAGCATATTTTAAAGCTGAGGATAATACAAATGAAATAGCATTCCCTACGACTTTATCATATTTTGAAAGATTGGAGAAAGAAGACAAAAACTTTGAACATAATACTTCTGAAGAAATGCTAGAATATCAAAAAATGGCATTGAATAATGTTTTAGATTTTGCAAGAAAGAACAATAAATTTTATAGAGAAAGAAATCAAAATCTAAGCTTTTCTGAATTAAACAAAATACCTCTATTATTAAAAAAAGATATTCGAGGCAAAAAAGACTTAATTAAATGTGTTTCTAATGAAAAGATTGGTCAATTACATCTTACTTCTGGTACAACAGGTAAACCAACATATATAGCATATACTTTAGCAGACCAATATATTTATGATCTTTTACCGCAGTATAATGAACTCTTTCCGTTTGAGGCTAGAGATATAGTTGGTGTCGCTTTACCTTATGAATTTGCTTTACCTGCATTGGGATTTCAGCGGCTCTTTCAATTTGTTTTTGGTTCTATGGTATTATCACTAGGAAAAGGTGGGTATATGGCACCAGTGGAAAAAGCCTTAGAGTTGCTAAAAGAATATCAACCAACAGTGATTACAACAACTCCTTCTTATGCTGCCTTATTATATGATGAAGCCATAAGATTAGGCTTTAATCCTAAGGAATTTCAAATAAAAAGATTTATTTTGACTGGAGAAGGTTGCTCATTTACATATAGAAAGCAATTAGAAGAAAGATGGAATTGTAAAATGACTTTCTTCTATGGATCAACTGAAATAGGCTTAATTGCAAAAGAATGTATTAAACAAAATGGTTACCATATTTGTGAAGGGCATGTGTTTGTAGAAATTTTAGGAGCTAATGGTGAGCCTGTACCAAACGGAGAAATGGGAAATATAGTTGTTTCAACTTTATTAAGAGAAGGAATGCCTATGATAAGGTACAATACTGAAGATATAGGGATTATTACCGAAGAAACGTGTGAATGTGGTTGTAGAATGAAAAAATTATTTCTTTTTGGAAGAGAAAGTGATCAAATTTGTTTGAAAGAGGGAAATTTTCCACCATTAGTATTGGAAAATGTATTACTAAAAAGTAATTATATAACGTTATGGTATCAGTTTGTTATAGAAAATCAAAAGTTAACAATAAGATGTGAAAAATTATTTCCGAATATATCTGAAAATGAAATAACTATGGAATTAAAGAAATTATTCAAAGACAATTTTGATATTACCTGTGAGATAGAAATCACAGATAATATTCCTAAGCATAAAGGGAAAAATCAACGAGTATTTTACAAAAAATAGGGAGAGATTTGACGGGAGAAAAAGTGGTGTTTTCAAAAAAGGTTTTAGGAGAAATGTCGCAAAAGCAGTTATTAAATAGAGCGATTGATCAAAGTGTAACTTATGTTGAATCCTCTGGTACAAGCGGTATTCGAGGATATGGTTGGTATAGTGATTTTGAATTAAAAGAGATGTCCAATCATATTATCAATAAAGGAGTTCAATTATCTGAAAATGATACAATAATGATTAGATTTCCGTACACATTATCTTTACCAGCACATTTAATAGAAGCTAGTGCTAAAAAAAGTAAGTCAATTATTATCCCAGTAAGTAGTAGAACAGAAATGGCTCCATATTTTAAACTTTTAAGTTTGATGAAAGAACTAGAGGTAACTGTTTTCGCAGCGAACCCAAGAGAAATTGAACTCTTGTTTGAGGCGTTGAGCGTTCAACAACTTACTCCTAGTGAATACTTGCCTAATTTACGAGCTTTTGTAACTGCTGGCGAAGTATTAAGTCATAAAAGAAAGAACTACATAGAGCTTGATTGGGGGATTGAAGTATTCAACTTATATGGAGCAACAGAAGTAGGCAATTTTGGATATACTTGTGAATTTGGAAATATGCATATGGATGAAGAAAATTTTTTTATAGAAAAAGTGCAGCAAGGTGAGTTTTCCTTATTATCGACAGGTCTTAATAAAAATGTGTATATTACTAATAAAAAAAATCATACTTCGAAAATTAGAAATTACGAAATTGAAGATATTATAGAGGTCTTGTCAGAAAAATGTAGTTGTGGAGATTATAATAAGCTAATTCGTGCTAGAGGAAGAATTAGTGATGTAATAAAGTTAAGTAATAAAGAAATAGATATGTTCGAAATACAAGAGGCAATTTATTCATTGAATGACGTTCCTTTTTTTTGGGAAGTTCATGTAGAAAATGAGAATGTCGAAATAAGAATGGAGTATAATATAGATAAAATAATAAATAAATCCGAACTAGAAAGAGAGCTGAAAGATAAACTAGAACTACTTTCTGCAAAAGTTCATATTTTTAAAGAAGGCGAGCTAGTTGATCGTGGAAAAATATTTAAGTATCCAATAAGCAGAAAACCTACGTACATATACAATACAAGAGAAAAAAAGATTAAATCAAAACTTGAATATGGAAAACAAAAACTTCAAAATAAAAATTATCATAGGGCGAAATTATGCTTTAAAGATATAATTAAAGAATATGAATTTTCAGAAGCGTATACTTGGTTAGCTGCTACTATTGGCTCAGAGGCAGAGTCAAAATCATTGATGGAAAAAATCACATTATATCCAAGTTTAAAAAAATATACTGAGTTAGCGGTCAAAAAAAATCCATATGATCCATTTGCTCATTATTTATTGGCTATGCTATTATACAAAACTCCTGAAGAAATTGGGGGAAATCGTAAAAAAGCATTAAGTCATTTTAGAATGTGCAAATATTTAGGATATAAGGAGGACATATCAGTTTATTTTGAAGAGCTGATTTAATGAATAAAAAAATCTTAGTGAGGAGGACGGTATGGATTTTGTTAAAATAAAGGATTTAGTTAAAAGATATGGAGATCATACAGCGTTAAATATAGAAGATATTTCTATTAAAGAAGGTGAAATGACTGGATTATTAGGACCTAATGGTGCTGGAAAATCTACTTTGATTAGCATCCTAACAGGGCTCGATGATCAATACAGCGGATCAGTTTTATATAGAGGAGAAGAAAAGATTTCTAAAGAAAACATCGGCTATGTTCCACAAGATATTGCCTTATATGAAGAATTGAACGCTATAGATAATTTAACATTTTTTGGATCTATGTATATTAGTAATCGAAAAAAAGTTAAAAGTAACGTTAAAGAGATTATTGATATGGTTGGATTAAATAGTAAGGCTAACAAATCAATAAAGACTTATTCAGGGGGAATGAAAAGAAGAATAAATATTGGAGCAGCCTTGGTTCATGAACCACAACTTCTTTTTTTTGATGAACCAACAGTAGGAATTGATCCACAATCAAGAAATTATATTTATGAAATTATCTATAATTTAAAGAATGCAGGGAAAACAATAGTTTATACTACTCACTATATGAATGAAGTAGAAAAATTATGTGATTTTATTTATATTATCGACGAAGGAAAAGTTCTTCTAAAAGGAAGAACGAAAGAACTGTTACAAAGTTTAGGAAAGGGTATATTAGAGTTAACAGTTAAAGATATATCAGTTACTGGTAGAATGCTTTCAATTGCTAAGGGAATTCCAGAAGTCAAGTTATTAAAAGTAAGGGAAAATACCTATTATTTTAGTATGAATAAAAGCATAGAAGAAATAACAAAAAAAATGTTAAAAAAAACCAGTGAAAATAAAATTGTAATTGATTCACTAAATTATTCCCCTCCTAATTTAGATACGTTGTTTCTAATAACTACTGGAAAAGAGTTAAGGGAGGGATAACAAATATGAAATGGAAATATATTGCAATTAAAGATATAAAAATTCTCTTGAAAGATCCTAGCGCGCTAGTTGTATTATTACTACTACCATTAATGTTCATGATTATTATGAGCTTTGCGTTGAAAAATGAATATGGTAGTAACGATAATCCAGTTATTTTAGGATACTTTGATAAAGACAACACTAGAGCATCTCGTGATTATCTAACTAAATTCGAGGAGTCAAGAGGACTTTCTTTAAAAAAAATAAGTTCGGCAGAAGAATTTTCTAGATATAAGGAAGAAAATAAATATATTGTTTTACTTATGATACCTGAAGGATTTGAGAAATCAATAATCAACAATACTAAAATTAATATTGAAATGTTTTCTGATGCCACTCAAGCAACTACAGCAAATGTGTTGATTCAGTCAATTAAAGGGATTTCTAGAGCTTTTGAAGTCAAGTATCAATTAGAAAGTTATGGCAGAAAACAGGCGGGTCTGACTAACGAATTTGTTAATGAAGCTGTTGGACAAACAATTAAAGATATTGAAAATAATTTAGGTATGTCCATACATGCTAATAGTTTTCAAAATGAAGACAAGGAAAAAAGTATTAGTAAAGATACAGAAAAATTAATGAAGGAAGAAGTAGAAATACAAACAATTTTCGTTGAAAATGTATTTAGTAATGAACAAAAGAAAGCTCCAAACTCGTTTCAACAAAATGTTCCTGGATATGCTGTGATGTTTGCTTTTTTTATTGTCATGTGGTCAGGAAAATCGTTTTTGAAAGAACGAGAAAGTGGTACATGGAAGAGGTTGTTAACATCTAAAGCTAGTTCATTTGACATATATTTTGGTAAATTTATTCCAAATTATGTAGTGAATTTTTTTCAAGTTCTTTTTTTATTTATATTTGGAAGCTTGGCATTTAAAATGAGTCTAGGGAAAAATTTGTATGCTTTGATTTTGTTGATAGCTATTTTATCTTTATGCAGTACGTCTTTAGGAGTATTGCTGTCATTGATTGCTAAAACTGATTCCCAACTTACAGGCTATTCATTGTTTATTGTTCTATTTTCAGCTGCATTAGGAGGGACTATGGTTCCTCTAAGTTTAATGCCTGATATGATGCAAAATGTTGCAAAACTAGTTCCACAATCATGGGCATTAGAAGGATTTCAAACAATCATTGTAAATAATGGGAATATTTCAAATATAGCAACAAATTTTATTGCTTTATTAGGTTTTTCATTAGTATTTTTGCTGAGTTCCTTGGTGCTCATTAAAATAAAAAAATAGGAGATTGTACAATGCGGTCTGTAATAAAAAACATTAATGATATGGCTAATTTGTACCCTAATAGAGAAGCATATATTGGGATAAATGAAAAAGTAACATATAAAGAATTAAATGAAAAGATTTCAAAAATGTTGATTTTTCTCAGTAAAATAGAAAATAATATAGATCAAATATGTACTATTTGTCAAAAGGAATCTAATGCGGTAGCCATATTATTAGCAACTAGTTTACTAAACATTGATAATTCAATAATTCCATATGATGCACATCAGTATACTAAGATTGAAGATGTAGAGTTTACCAATGATGCTATTGTTATTTCGGAAGAAGATTTTGACAAAAATACTACCATTTTAACAGATGTGAGTAATCATTTTATTAATAGTCCTATTGAAAAAATTAATATCAAAGATATAGTTGAAAAAGAATCGTTAAAAGATATTCAATTGTTTTTTGAGAAAAGTTGCAGCCCTGCTAAATTAATATTATATACTTCAGGAACTACAGGAAAATCTAAAGGGGTCATTGTCAGCTATAATCAATTTAACTTTATTAATGTCCCAATTACTGAGCAAAATGAAGGCATTAATATCATCACAAAAGGTAGTTCAGTAAGACCATTTTTGGGGACAATACTTTCAACTTTGAAAGAAGGAAAAACTATTCTTCAAATTGACGTAGATAATTGTTTTGATATGACTAATCTATGTGAAAGAGCAGATATAGAATCTTTAACTACAAATATATATGGAATAAAAAAATTTATTTCTATAGCTAAAAAGAATAAACATCTTTATAATAGGATACCTTTGGTTACAATTACAGGAGGAGTAATGCATCAATTTTTAAGAGAAAAATCAGTTGAAGTGTTTCCTAATGCAAAATTGTTAGATTTATATGGACAAACAGAATTAGGGTTAATATCTGTTATTGATTCAACAGAATGGTGTGAAAATGAATATTGTGTAGGGACACCTAGTTTTTTTGTGGATGTCACTATAAAAGATTTGCATTCTCATATGGAGCTTAAAGAAAGAGAGATTGGACATATAACTGTCAAAAGTAACCACAAATTTAAGGGGTACAGTAACCATACAGCTATAGCGCTCGATGAAGTGTACACAGGAGATTTGGGATACCTTAAAGATAGTAAATTATATTTATTGGGTAGAATATCCGATTGCCTAAAATATGGGGACTCTTGGTTGTTAAAAAGAGACATAGAATGTAAGTTATCTGAAGGGTTTTCAGAAAAATTTCAAGTTCTGGTAAGAGATGGAAGATTTTATATAATTTTAGAAAGGCACTCTTCTAGGATAGAAAAAATTATTGAAGACAAATTTAGTTCATTCAAGCAATTGATTCAAATAAAAATTGTTCAGGAAATAAACGAAACAAATTAGTATACAAAATCTAGTTATCAAATTTTGAGTACTAATAATTTATAGATTAGGAATAAAGCCTATTAAAAATAGCTTTCTTTCTATAAAAAAGAAGCTGGAACCGAAGAAACAATGTAACTAAATAATTATAAATATATTGAAGATTAAGTAAATACACTATGACTAGATGCTTTATCAAGAAAAATATGTTAATTAGTAGTACAGGCAATGAGGAAAAGTAGAGTATTGTTGAATCAAGAGGAGAAAATTCACTGGATTTTTTGTATGTATTGAAGAGATCGGGTTTCCTCCGTTTATTAGTTTTTAAGAGTGGAGCAAAAATCTAAAGTGATTTTTATCTCACGCTCTCAAGATAGCTTCTAATGAGGTATTAAAAGCCTCGCAAATTGTTGAGATGAAGTTGGTTTCTTGACCACTAAGCATAAAAAAGAAGACTGAAAATAAAAACGATTTTCGGTCTTCTTTTTTATGCTTTTTGAGGATTATGCCCCAAACTCTGTTTTCATTTCTTTATACACACTTTGACAATCGTTGCTTAATTTCTTCCAACAAATCCTCTTCTGAAGAAACAACCCGACCATTCAATTTAATCAAACCAACTGTATAAAGGTTTAAATAATGGAATTGATTTTCAGCGACTTCGTTCAAAGCATCAAGCTTTTGGTGATTATCAGCACCTTGTTGGCGGCTGTCTGTGTAAAGGGCAACCACCGGAATTCCTTTGGCATAAGCAACACCAATTTCGGAAGCTACGCCCGCATCAATGGTTGGTCCGTCTAATAAAGCAACCAATAAGTCGCTAGCAAGGACGTTTTCTGTATCTGCTAAGGCAATCATTTTACTATCGGCATAAGCCGATTTGTCGTTAATCGCCGCATTTTCTTGTGGTAAATAAAGATCGATTGTTTTATCCAATTGTCGAATTTGTTCGACTAAATAGGCATTATAACGTAAGTCAGCTTGCGAAAATAAAGGTCCTGCAAAATAAATTTTTGTCATTTGTCTGTCTCCAATCCAAGGGTTTAGAAATAATCACTGAAATAAGCTTCTTGGTCAGGAAAAATCCGTTCCAAAGAATTTAAAGTTTCTTTATCTGTATCAATGCGCTCAATTCGATGTAAGTACGAAGGGCGTCGGTAATTCATGACTAAACAAGTTAGTGTTTGAATATCTAAGTGAACGGCGGTGCCTAGAGGTTCATCCGTAATGGTTACTTGATCATTTTCATCCCAAATTAAGCCAAAAATACCATTATTCCACTCAGCCACAGGATCTTTAACGACAAAATGGAAGGGCTTAGCTGTACTTTCAAAAGGGAAGTTTTCTAAAAAGGCTTTGACATCGACAATTCGCGCCATATAATAGGGTTCAATGCTTTCTTTAATTTGGCTGTCTTCTAAAAGAAAGGCTAATGGTTCGTTTTTATAGATATCGCCCTTGACCCAATAAACCATCGAAAAATGCGCAGTAATAAAATTCCACAAGCCATTTCGGGCTTCTTGGTTCAAGTAAAACATTTCCTTAATATGAAATACCTCATCGGCCACCCAATAGAAAAGTACTCCTAAAGGTTCTTGATTGGCACCATAATAGACAGCAGCAGTCCGTTCTTCCTCGTTTTCGAAACGCCAATATTCTTCCCAGTTGAAGGCACTACGAATGAGCGCGCCGTGATTTTGACGAGCGAATCGCGCATAGACATCAAAGACATCTGGGTGATCGACAGCTAACCGTTCAATCATTCCCGGAACAGGAACGGTTTTTGGTAATTGCGTATCCCGAATTTTAAAAGATAACTTGTCAGACATGATTTCCCAACCTTTACGTCGGTAATAAGGAATGTTGTAAGGGAAAAGATAAGAAATCCACTGTTTATCTTGGCGCATTTCTTCTAATGCCGTTTGAATCAAGTCTTTCATTAAACCGTGGTTGGCATATTCAGGATAGGTGCCGACACCAGTAACGCCGCCCATTTTATATAAAGCACCATGGATATTGACTTCGCATGGATAGATAGCAATTTGTGAAATTAATTGATTTTCGTGAAACCAGCCAAATACTTTTGAAAGTTCTAAAATCGGTTGTTTTGATTTGATAAATGCGCGTTTGTTTTCAAAACCACTTTCTTCAATATCTGCTTCAGTCACTTGAAAAACATAGGAAAGAAGTTCATTAAATTGATCAATGTGTTCTTCCTCAACAGGCTTTAAGGTCAGTTGCTTTCGAAATTCTTGTTCATCCATTTTTCCATCTCCAATAAATTTACTGTTTTTAGTATACCAAATTTTTCGAAACTCTGTTAGCCTTTCGAAACCAAAAGAATAAAAGGGAAGTGCTTTAAATCTTCTTCAAAAATTGGTATAATGAAAAGTGCTGATTATCCTAGACCTTTAAACATGATAATTTGATAAAAAAGGCAACTAAAATATAACAATTGATTGATGAAGCTAGCAGGGAGCTAGCTTTTCTTAAAAGAAATGAGGCAAAAAATGAACAATAAAGAAATGAAAGCAAGACAAGAGAAAATTCGTAATTTCTCGATCATTGCCCACATTGACCATGGGAAGTCAACTTTAGCCGACCGGATTTTGGAAAAAACAAATACAGTTAGCAGTCGAGAAATGCAAGATCAATTACTTGATTCAATGGATTTAGAGAGAGAACGCGGCATTACCATCAAATTAAACGCAATTGAATTAAACTATACAGCCAAAGATGGTGAAACCTATACTTTCCATTTGATTGACACACCAGGGCACGTCGATTTCACCTATGAAGTTTCTCGTAGCTTGGCAGCTTGTGAAGGGGCTGTTCTAGTTGTTGATGCGGCGCAAGGAATTGAAGCGCAAACGCTAGCAAATGTCTATTTGGCATTGGATAATGACTTAGAAATTTTACCTGTTATTAATAAAATTGATTTACCCGCCGCTGATCCAGAGCGTGTTCGGACAGAGATTGAAGACGTAATTGGAATTGATGCATCGGAAGCTGTTTTAGCAAGTGCAAAAGCAGGGATTGGGATTGAAGATATTTTAGAACAAGTGGTGGAGTATGTACCAGCTCCATCAGGCGATATTGAGGCTCCTTTAAAGGCTTTGATTTTTGACTCTATTTACGATAGTTATCGGGGGGTCGTTTTAAACATCCGTGTAATTGACGGTGTCGTTCGTCCTGGGGATAAAATCCAAATGATGAGTAACGGTAAAACGTTTGATGTAACAGAAGTCGGCGTTTTTTCACCGAAACCAATCGCTCGTGATTATTTAATGGTTGGTGATGTGGGCTATATCACCGCTAGCATTAAAACGGTTCAAGATACACGGGTCGGGGATACAGTGACTTTGGCCGACAATCCAGCAGCAGAAGCACTACCAGGCTATCGCAAAATGAATCCAATGGTTTATTGTGGCTTATATCCAATTGATACGTCGCGCTACAATGATTTACGGGAAGCATTAGAAAAATTACAATTAAATGATGCGGCGTTACAATTTGAACCAGAAACATCGCAAGCTTTAGGGTTTGGTTTCCGTTGTGGTTTCTTAGGTTTGCTGCACATGGATGTTGTTCAGGAACGTTTGGAACGAGAATTTAATTTAGAGTTAATTACAACAGCACCGTCCGTAATCTATCACGTTAATAAAACTGACGGAACAACCGTTGTTGTTGACAACCCAGCTGAATTTCCAGAACCAGTAACGATTGAATCTGTGGAAGAACCTTATGTTAAAGCGCAAATCATGGTGCCAAACGATTATGTAGGAGCAGTAATGGAATTATCACAACGTAAACGTGGCGAATTCATTACAATGGATTACTTAGACGATTATCGTGTAAACGTAGTTTATGAAATTCCGTTATCTGAAATCGTGTTTGACTTTTTCGATAAATTGAAATCAAGTACAAAAGGCTATGCATCCTTAGATTACGAAATGGCTGGCTATCGTACCAGCCGTCTAGTAAAAATGGATATTCTATTAAATGCTGAAAAAGTGGATGCTTTAAGCTTTATTGTTCACCGAGATTTCGCATTTGAGCGTGGTAAAGCGATTGTTGAGAAACTGAAAAAACTAATTCCACGTCAACAGTTTGAAGTCCCAGTTCAAGCGGCGATTGGTCAAAAAATTGTGGCTCGTTCAGATATTAAAGCCTTACGCAAAAACGTACTGGCTAAATGCTATGGTGGCGATGTTTCTCGTAAACGTAAATTGTTAGAGAAACAAAAAGAAGGGAAGAAACGGATGAAACAAATTGGATCCGTGGAAGTTCCTCAAGAAGCCTTTATGGCGGTTCTGAAGATGGATGAAGATGATCAGAAAAAATCATAAATTTATTCTTTTTTTATTGAAAGTGGGACATTAGTCATTTCGACTTGAGCCGACTCCAAAAAGTTAGACCTAGAAATCTAACTTTTGGGGGTCGGCTCAACTTATGTCCCACTTTTTAAATCTTAAAGATAATCAGTTTGAACAAAAGAAGACTTTTAAGAAAATCCTTTTTATTTTTTTGATCTAAACATTTATGCTTTAATTAGTCGTTATTTTAGTAAAAAATAGATTAATTTACTAAAATAATATATAATAAAGGTAAAACTAGGAGGGAAGCATATGACGTGTATTTCATTATCGATTTTAAATCAAGAACAAGAAGTTAGAAAAGCTAAGATAGATGATTCAGATTCTTTGAAAGAGTTAACTATTACAGGAAAAGATTTTGTTTGTTTAGCTGCTTGGGATTGTCAATTACAAGACGGCGATGTGATTCAAGTTTGTTTAGATACGCCCAATACTTATTTAATGGTGAAGTTAGATGCTACGCTTGATAGCAGTTTAATTTATGTTCCAGAACAAAAATGGACGTTTCCAATCATAAAAAATGAAAACGCTATCGAAGCGCGAGCAGCGTATCGTTTTGAAACCAAGAAACCTTATATAAGTGTGCGTATTGCCACTAAAGAAGAAATTAAGAGTTATCGTAATTGGGCGTTAAATCCGCATGATTTACAACATTTTACTGGTGCGTATCCTCATGCATCTGCCAACGTGGAAACGCGAAATGATGCCACTTTTTTTGCTTGCAATGCGATTGACGGTACCTTCGCTAATCTTTATCATGGGCCGTATCCTTATCAATCATGGGGGATTAATCAGCAATTAGATGCCGCATTAAAAATTGAATTTGGGCGTGAAGTCTTGTTGGATAAAGTGATCTTAACATTACGAGCGGACTTTCCTCATGATAATTATTGGCAACAAGTGACTTTAAAATTTTCCGACGGTACACATGAGGTCTTTAAAACTGTTAAGACTGAGCAACGCCAGAGCTTTACCTTTGCGAAACGGGCAGCGGAGTGGGTGATACTAACAGAGTTAATTCAAGCAGATGAACCATCACCATTTCCAGCATTAACACAAATTGAATTATTTGGTCAAAACAAATAAAAAATAAGGACGGTTCCTTTATAGGAGCGGTCCTTATTTTTTATTTCTGGCGTGGGCTAGTTGTTGATTGGCGGACAACCAATTCTGTGTTTAACAGGACTCTACGAGGAATGCTAGGCATTTGAATTCGTTTGTGCAATAAATTAATGCCTGTCTCGCCCATTTCTTCAGTAAAGGCATGGACAGAGGATAGCGGTGGTGAGACATATTGAGAAATAGAGATATCATTGATCCCCATGACACTAATTTCTTCAGGAACCTTTATACCGTGTGCGGCTAACGTATGTATCACACCGATTGCAAAGGCGTCATTATAAGCAAGAATCGCAGTAGGTAAATCATTTCCCCATTTCTCTAACGCTTCTTCTGTCAATTGTTCCCCCGTTTTGACATCCAACATCCCATTTTCTTTTAAGATAAAATAATCTTCGTTAAACAAGTGATAATGCTGCATAATGTCAAGATAAGCATTGGTTGTCGGCGTTTTATAGCGACGGAAACCATACATGTTTTCGCTTTCTTCGGCACCAATAAAGGCAATTTTTTCGTGACCCAATTCCAAAAGATGGGTTAAGGCAATCTCGGTTGCTTGATAAAAATCAGTATTTACAGAATCAAATTCTTCCAGTGGAAAATTACTGCCAATTACACAAAGGTTTGGATGCAGTTGCTGCAACTCTTGTAACGTCTTTTGGGTGAATTTGCCAATTGCCAAAATGCCATCAATCCCTTGAAGGTTATGTTGTTCCAATTGAGAAACTTTTAGAATATTGTAACCTAACTCTTCGGCCCGCTTTTCAGCGCCTAAACGAATCGACATATAGTAAATATCCGTTAGTTCTTCGTCATCTGAACGCCACTGAACGACGGCAATCGAAGGCTCTTGCGGAGCTGTTTGTACGGAAAGGTTAGGTGTCAGTTGCTCCTGCTGTTTGTTTTTATTTTTAGTTTTATATTTCGTATAATTCAGGGTTTCTGCTGCTTCAAAAATTTTTCGCTTGGTTTCCTCTGTAACGGATAAGTTTGGATCATAGTTCAGAACTCGCGATACAGTTGAAATTGAAACATTCGCGACTTTTGCGATATCTGTGATAGTTGCCATTCTAAATGCCTCCTTCTCAAGTACTATTATAGCATATAGTATATTTCTTTTTAGTAAAAAAAAGCAAGAAAAAGCTTTTTTTACTTTTTTTTAGCAAAAACTATTGATTTTTTGACTAAAAAAATATACTATAAAGTCAAAGAAAGCGCTTTAATTCGATGGAGAAGGTGGTTTAGTGAAAAGATTTTCATTTTTTTTACTAATTTTACTTGCTTTAACAGGTTGTAAATCCGGTGAAAAAGAATTTGATGAAGAATCTCTTCAAAATCTAAAGGAAACGGCACAGTCTTATTCAGAAACAGAATTACAAAATGGTGACGTTCGTTTAAATGAATATATTTCTTTGAAAGGGGAGATTGTTGAGAGTGACAGTCGTTCCAGTTTAATAAAAAAAGGTGATCGTTTTATTTTGAAAAGTGGTTCTAGTAAATATCAAGTTTTTAATGAGCAAAAGAAAAAATTGAAGATTGGTGACGAAGTGACAGTTTACGGAGAATATTACGGCTTTTTGAAAGGGACATTAATTGAAAGTGAGGAGAATCATGATTCAGCCACGAATTAGACAGAATCCTTTTGAAACATACGAAGAAGTTGCAGAAGGATTTGAAGATTTATTAGCGCCACTGGAATTGTTTTTTGATCGAGAGTATCAAGGTCATCTGGATTTAGGGACACACGGAACGGTTTATTCTAAAGGGACACGTGATGCGGAGGCATTTTTACGACCATTATGGGGACTAGGTCCTTATGTAACGCAAAATGAAAGTGAGTATTTGAATGACTTTCTAACGGGAATTATCGAAGGAACCGATCCTGAGAGTTCATCTTATTGGGGAAAAACAAAAGATTATGATCAATTGATTGTTGAGATGGCAGCATTAAGTACATTTCTTTTGTTAAACAAAGAAAAAACGTGGGACCAATTAACAAAAGAACAGCAAAACAATTTACACAGTTGGCTGATACAAGCCAATGAAAACATTATTCCGCCAAATAATTGGCATTTCTTTAGAGTGTTGCTGAATTTAACGATGAAACATTGTGAAATGCCGTATTCAAAAGAACAGATTGCTGTTGATTTGGCTGTAATTGATCGTTTTTATGTCGGTAATGGTTGGTATTATGACGGAGTCGAGACACAAGTTGATTATTATGTTTCTTTTGCTATTCATTATTATAGTTTATTGTATTGTCGTTTTGCCCCGGAAGATACCGCAAGAGTGGCTATTATGAAGGAACGAGCAACTTTGTTCGCGCAAGAGTTTAAATATTGGTTTACTCAGCCAGGAGAAGCGATTCCCTTTGGACGTAGCTTAACATATCGTTTTGCTCAAGTGTCATTTTTTAGTGCTTTAGTTTTTGCAGATGTTGAAGCATTGCCGTGGGGTGAGATCAAAGGTCTAATCAGCCGACATCTTCATCAATGGATGAACAAAGATATTTTTACAACAGATGGATTATTGTCGGTAGGTTATGATTATCAAAATATGGTCTTTGCCGAAGGCTATAATGGTCCTGGTTCACCTTATTGGGCCTTTAAAACATTCATTTTGTTAGCGGTTCCAAAAGATCATCCTTATTGGCAAGCAGAAACACAGCCTATTAGCTTTCCAGAAAAACACTTACCTTCACCAGAAAGTCGGAACTACTATCAAGTAAATGATGCAGGGACACATGGTTTAATGTTTCCAGCGGGACAATTTATTAATTATCAAGCTCATGCGCATGATAAATATAGTAAATTTGTTTATTCTTCCCATTTTGGTTTCAGTACTATAAAGAGTGATTATTGGTATTACGAAGGTGCTTATGATAATTGCTTGGCTTTAGCTGAAGACGACCACTATTTCCGCACGAAAGGATTAGATGATCAGTACGAAATTCTTGATGATCGTATCATTCATCAATGGCATCCTTGGTCCGATGTAGCAATCAAAACGACAATTGTACCATTAGAAGGCCAACATTTACGGATCCACGAAATTGAGACACAACGTGCATTAGTGGCTTATGAAGGTGGCTTCTCAATCCCGCTCTTCGATGAAAAGGTCACTTGTGTTTCTGATCAAATGGCTGAGGTAAAAAATGCAAAAGGTGTGTCAAAAGTAGAAAATATCAACGGCTTTTCTGAAGCTGCGATTATTCGAACAGAACCGAATACAAATTTACTTTATCCGTTAACGGAGTTGCCATATTTGAAAGCAAACTTGTCGAAAGGGAAACATCTTTTAATTTCATTGGTGACAGGCGTACTACCGAATGAACAAATTGAGCCAGTTAAAGTTAGGTTAAAAGAAAATCAGCTTTTAGTTGAAGAAAAAGTTGTAATTTTGGGGAATTAGGGGGAGAAATACACAATGACAGAAAATGGACAGATTGAGTGGTTGCCGAAGCAAATCAGTTTTGCTTTAAACAAAGTTAGAGGAAATTTAGAGACATTTAAAGAATTAGTTCCACCCGCGGCAAGTTTAAATCAAATTTATTATCCTGAAGAAAATATTGACTGGACGGCCAGCTTTTGGCCAGGAATGTTATTTTTAGCAAAGGAATTAACAAATTCAACAGAGTTCGATGAGGTGATTGCCACACAGATGGCTTCTTTTCAACATCGCTTGGATGAACAAATTGAGCTGGAAACACATGATATAGGCTTTTTGTATATTTTAACAGCCATTGCTGATTATCAAGTCAATGGTCATGAGGCCTCAAAAGAAATGGCCTTGCAAGCTGCGGACTTATTAATGAAACGTTATTCACCAAAAGCCAAGATTATTCAAGCTTGGGGGAATTTAGACGATCCAGAGCAACGAGGTAGAATGATTATTGATTGTTTAATGAACTTACCATTATTATACTTTGCAGCAAAAATGACTGGCAAGCAAGAGTATTATGAAGCTGCCTACAATCATGCGAAACAAACACAAAAATATATTGTGCGAGAAAATCACACTACGTTCCATACGTATTATTTTGATACGGAAACAGGCGAAGCCTTGTACGGAAAGACACAGCAAGGATACTCAGATGATTCTTGTTGGGCTCGCGGCCAAGCCTGGGGAATTTACGGCTTTACGTTAAGTTATTTATATACAGGAGATAGTAGTTTTCTGGAAACAGCAAAAAATGTTGCTGATTACTTTATTCAAGAATTACCAGAGGACAAAATCTGTTACTGGGATTTAATTTTCAATGAAGGGAGTGAAGAAGAACGTGATAGCTCATCTGCTGCAATTGCCGCATGTGGCTTACTAGAATTATCTCGTCAGCTTCCATTAAATGATGAAAAACATGGCTATTATGAAAAGGTTGCGCTAGAACTATTACAAGCATTAGCGGAAAAGTATACAACGGTTTTACAACCAGAGTCGAACGGCCTATTGCTTCATGGTGTCTATGATAAAAAAACAAATACAGGAGTCGATGAATGCATGATTTGGGGCGACTACTTTTATTTGGAAGCGTTAACTCGTTTAGCGAAAAGCTGGTATTCTTTTTGGTAATTCATGGAGGAAAACTCCTAAAAAATAATAAATAGCGGAGGTAGTACAAATGAAATTTTGGAAAAAAGGCTTAACAGCGGCAGCGTTGTTAGCAGTGGCGGCAGTAACTTTAACAGCATGTGGTGGTTCAAGTGAAAAGAAAGCAACTGAAAAGAGTGAAGATGGCAAAACAAAATTAACAGTAACTACTTGGAATTATGACACGACTCCAGAATTTGAGAAATTATTCAGAGCTTTTGAAGCGGAAAATCCTGATATCACTATTGAACCGGTGGACATTGCTTCAGATGATTATGACACAAAAGTAACAACGATGCTTTCATCAGGAGATACGACGGATATTTTAACCATGAAAAACTTACTTTCATATTCTAATTACGCGCTACGCAATCAATTGGTGGATTTAACCGATCACGTTAAAGATTTAGATATCGAACCTGCCAAAGCAAGTTACGAGATGTATGAAATCGATGGTAAAACCTATGCTCAGCCTTACCGTACAGATTTCTGGGTATTGTATTACAATAAAAAAATGTTTGATGAAGCCGGAATTGCCTATCCCGATAACTTAACTTGGGATGAATATGAAGCGTTAGCGAAAAAATTATCTAAACCAGAAGAACAAGTATATGGTGCCTATCAACATACTTGGCGTTCAACCGTTCAAGCGATTGCTGCTGCTCAAAACAATGCCAATTTGATTGAACCAAAATACAATTATATGGAAACTTATTATGATCGCGCATTGAGAATGCAAAAAGATCAATCACAAATGGATTTTGGAACAGCAAAATCAACAAAAGTAACGTATCAATCACAATTTGAAAATTCAAAAGCGGCGATGATGTACATGGGTAGCTGGTACATGGGGACTTTATTAACAAACATTGATGATGGCAAAACAAATGTCGAATGGGGGATTGCCGAAATACCACAACAAGAAAAAGGCAAAGCAACTACCTTTGGCTCACCGACAAGTTTTGCAATTAATAAAAACAGTAAAAAACAAAAAGCTGCTCAAAAATTCTTAGACTTTGCTTCAGGTAAAGAAGGTGCAAAACTTTTAGCAGAAGTAGGGGTGGTTCCTTCTTATAAAACAGATGAAATTGATAAAATCTACTTTGCAAGAAAAGGAATGCCTTCAGACGAAGTCTCACAAAAAGCCTTTAACCCAGATACAATTAATTTAGAATTCCCATCTGATAAAAACGGTGCCGCAATTGATAAAGTATTACAAGAAGAACATGATTTAATTATGGTTGGCGACGAAAAACCAAAAGATGGTATTGCTAACATGGAAAAACGTGTCAAAGCAGAGATAGACTAATTATTATTTTCTGCAAAAACACAAAAGATTGATGAAAAAAATAAGCTGAAATGAGTAACCTACAATGAATTTCAGCTTATTTTTTTAAATAAAGAATGTAGCTTGAGTTTGGAAGGAGGGCCTGTTAAGTTCACTTAACAGAATACAATTATGGAAATTACTTCAAAAACAAAAACAGCAAATAAATTGAGACGAAAAAATACGTGGACTGCGTTATCTTTTATCGCACCAAACTTTATTGGCTTTTTCCTCTTCACTTTAATCCCGGTTATCTGTTCACTGATTTTAGCTTTTATGAGTTGGGATTCTTTTTCAACCCCTGAATTTGTCGGAATGAAAAATTTCACCAAAATGATTCATGATGATACGTTTTGGATTTCGTTAAAACAAACGTTTATCTATACGATTGGTGTTGTTCCGTTAACATTGATTTGCTCATTAGGACTAGCGATTTTGTTGAATCGTAAAATTAGAGGGATGAAATTTTTTAGAACGGCTTTTTTCTTTCCTTATGTAACGTCATTAGTTGCGATTGCGGTCGTTTGGAATATGCTATTTCATCCAACAATGGGACCAATTAATCAATTTTTGAAATTATTTATTGAAAATCCTCCTGGCTGGACATCTAGTTCTACTTGGGCTTTACCAGCAATTATCATCGTTAGTGTGTGGCGCTTTATGGGGTATTATATGATTTTGTATTTAGCTGGTTTACAAAGTGTGCCAAGAGAATTATATGAAGCAGCGTCAATGGATGGCGCGGGTAAATGGAATCAATTTTTAAATGTTACCTTACCTTCACTACGACCAACGACCTTTTTCGTGACTATCATGCTTGTAATTAACTGTTTCAAAGTGTTTGACTTAGTTCAAGTTATGACTGGTGGTGGACCAGGACGTGCAACGAATGTGTTAGTTTACGAAATTTACAATGAAGCCTTTGTCAAATTTAATTTTGGTTATGCATCAGCCATTGCGATGGTCTTATTCATCATCGTTCTAGCGATTACTGTGGCTCAATTTAAATGGAATCAACATCAAGAGAAAGTT
The DNA here is from genome assembly GCF_050546705.1 of Enterococcus sp. AZ104. NCBI lineage: Bacteria > Bacillati > Bacillota > Bacilli > Lactobacillales > Enterococcaceae > Enterococcus > Enterococcus sp. AZ104. The sequence continues at coordinate 1,835,533 of NZ_CP172952.1, read as the reverse complement.
TAGGAGGAGAAAAGATGGAAGCAACTTTTTCAAAAAAAGAAAATACTCGAAAAGCAAAAACGAAAAAAGCAGAAAAAGTCACACCTGGTGGGATCCTTGTAATCATTCTCTTAACTTTACTTGCGTTAATTACTTTGGTGCCTTTCATTTGGATGGTTTCAGCATCATTTAAAACAAACAATGAAGTTTTCACCATTCCAATTCAATGGATTCCTAAAAGTTGGCATCCAGAAAACTATTCCGTTATTTGGGAACGCATTCCGTTGTTAACTTTCTTTAAAAATACGTTATTTTTAAGTATTATGATTACGATTATTCAACTATTTACTTCAAGCTTTGCAGCATATGGCTTTTCAAAAATGAATTTTAGAGGAAGAGATACACTTTTTATTACGTACATCGCAACAATTGCTATTCCTTGGCAATCGTATATGATTCCACAATTTATTATGATGCGTCAATTAGGTTTGACTGACACGTTATGGTCACTTGTTTTATTACAAGCATTTAATGCATTTGGAGTCTTTTTACTGAAACAATATTACAGTAGTATTCCAGATTCACTATGTGAAAGTGCGCGGATTGATGGGTTAAGTGAGTGGGGAATTTATTGGAAAATTATTTTACCATTAACCAAACCAGCTTTAGCCAGTCTCACGATTATTACTTTTGTGAATACATGGAATGACTATATGGGACCTTTCATTTATTTATCTTCTACTGAGAATAAAACGATTCAGTTAGGTTTGAAAATGTTCGTCGGTTTATTTGATGCTGAATATGCCTTAATCATGGCCGCATCAGTGGTTTCTATTTTACCAGTAGGGATTGTCTTTTTAGCAATGCAAAAATACTTTGTTGAAGGTATTGCTACATCTGGAATGAAGAATTAGGAGGAAGTTTGAATGTTTACTAAGCAAACCTTTGATAATAATATCTATATGAAAATTTTTCGCTGGCTTTACATTTTATTTATCGGTAATCTAGGGCTTCTCTTAGTGAACATTCCTTTTTTTATAGCGGTGATTAGCTTAGACCTTGATCCACGAAACCTCCCACTTTTTGTAGTAACGTTGCTGCCGATGGGGGCAGGGATGATTGCACTTTTAGGCTTAATCGATACTTTTAAAGAAGAAAAGGAGTTGGATCCATTTAAAACTTTTTTCCAAAAGTTTCGTCAGTTTGGGTTAAGAGGCTTTCTTATCAGCTTGCTAGGCTTAGGAAGTAGCATCATCAGTGTGACAGATATATTCTTTTTTGCCAAAACAACGATTGGTAAATGGTTTATTCCATTGATGGTCCTTCTGCTAATTTTTGGGTTAGCTATTATGCTGAATGCTTGGTATTTTCAAGTACGAAACCCGCAAGCTTCTTTTAAAGATGTGTTTCGGATTTCTGTTTACTATGGACTGCGGAAATGGTATGTCAGCTGTCTAAATGTTTTTTTACTATTCTCAATGTTTGCAATGATGTTTTTGAAGCCACAGTTTGGGTTTGTTGTAACCCCTGTCCTTTTCCTAGGGATTATTTATTTAAATACTGGGAAATTGCATGAAAAGCAAAAAAAGAATAAATAATTTTTACATAATAAGTAATCTCGATTTTCAGGAAAATGAATGAAGGTGGGGTTGCTTATTTTGTTCTTGCCTTGTTTATTAAAGTGGAGGGAGCGAACGAATGAAGAAAAAAATAATTATTTTAAGTAGCTTTTTGATAGGTGCTATTTTTGTGCTCGTTATTTTTACTACCAGCCAGCAAAGTATGATTAATAACGAAGCAATCCAAGTCGAAGAATTAATTGTTTATGGCGATAAAAATATGAATCGTGTAGCGAAGCAATTCTCTGATCAGAATAATTTAACTTCGTTTGGGAAAAATTTCTGGCGCAAAACGTATAACGGAAAATCACCCACTCAGGAACTACTGAAGGTTGCAACGAAGGATTTAGTACAACATAAAATGATTAAACAGCTGGCGACGGAGTTAGAAATAGCCCACTCACAAACATTTGGGCAAGAAAAAAAAGAATGGCAAGACCAAAAGAGCAGTTTAACGCTCTGGCAATTTTTAGATGCAAAAGATCAACAATTACAGGACCAAATAAAAGAGAAATTAATGGAGAAAGAAAAGCCAACGCAAAAAGAATTGCGGCAGGCCTTTGAGCAATTGGATGATAAATATAAAAAGACCGATTACTTTGTTGAAGCAATTGAAATTCCAACTTTTTCAGGTAAGCAAGCAGAATTAGAAAAAATAGCCGAAGCAATCTCTCCGAATCTATCTTATGAGGAGACGTTATTGGAGTGGCAAAATAAATTACCTAATCTTGTTATTGAATCGTATCAATTGAAGAGTGCAGAAATCCAAAAAGAGGATATTTATTCGTTGTCTGTTGGGGAGATTCTTAGTGAAAAAGCTGTTGGTACCGTGGTGAAAGGATACCACGAAAACCAATACTTTTATATTTTTAATAAGGAAGGAGGGCAACTTTTACAGTTTGAAGAAGCACCACAATTTGGCAAAAATGCCTATATCAACACATGTTACAAAGAGAAATTAGCTACGTATCAACAAGCAACCAAAGTAGACTTGTTGGAGAAAGACAGAGAAAAGTTTTTTCAAAATTATCAAAATAAAAACAGTTAAGGAGCAGAAAATGAGAAAAAAAGCGTATTTTAAAAGTGTAACCATCTTCCTTTCTATTTTGCTTGTTTTTTCCCAGCTTCAATTATTTAGTCTTCCTGCTTATGGGGAAACAGTGAGTGATCAACCGTTACTTTTTCGTTCAGTAGGTGTCGCTCAAAATGGAACGACCTACTATGTGGATGGGGAAGGAGGAAATAATGCCAATGATGGGCAGTCTCCAGCCAGTGCTTGGCGTGATTTTGAAAAAGTGAATCAGACGGAGTTTCAGCCAGGCGACCATCTTTTGCTGAATGCGCAAAGTACCTGGAATAACCAATTGTTGCATCCAAAAGGGAATGGGACAGCGGCACAAAAGATTGTCATTGATTTTTATGATACGAATGACAAAGGAGAAACCATTTTTGAAACAACACGGCGTCCGATTATTAACGGTGGTGGCACCTACAGCACAGGGACTTTCAAACGTGCAATCTCAGGGGCCGTGCAGTTAGTGAACCAAGAATATTGGGATATTTCAAATTTAGAAGTGACAAATACACCAGAGCTAGATAATCTCGAAGGCTATAAGAAACCAGGAGATGCTCAAAGAGCGGGGATATTAGTACTAGGATATGAACAAAATCGAACGTTCAATAGTGTCACGATAAGGAATAACTATGTTCATGATGTTCAAACAGAATATTATTTGAATCTAAGTGGGAATACTGCAACCAAACGATTAAAAGCGGTAGGTGGAATTATTGTTTTAGGAAGTTGGTTTGATGAGAATGGCAATGTAGTAACGGCAGCCAATGATCATCGAACAACGACTGGATTTAATGATATTTTGATTGAAAATAATGTGATTCAACGAGTGGGACTTGAAGGAATTCGAACAAAAGCTGATTCAGATACCTCAAGAGGCAACACTTTCTACAAAACGTTTTCTAATATTACGATTCGTAATAACTATTTAGAAGATATTGCTGGCGACGGGATTGTCTTGTCAGAAGCCAAAAGTGGCGGAGTCGTCGAAGGAAATGTTGCTGTCCGAATGTGCAATGCCGATTATGGTACACAAAATTACGCGGGCGTTTGGGCAATGTCTGTAGATGACGGACTGTTCCAATATAACGAAGTATACGGAATCAAATATGGATTTAACGATGCCGAAGCTTATGATGTGGACATGCAGTCAAACAATGTTATTTATCAATATAACTATTCACATCATAATACTGGCGGCTTTTTATTGCTTATGTCTGATCAAAAAAATTCGGTTATTCGGTACAATATCTCAGCTAATGACGGCGGTGGTAACCGAGGAACAGGTAAAGACAATCCAGGCGGAGCTGGTGGCTACAATTATAAAGAACAAAGTATTTTCCATTATTGGGTGAAAAATGATGGAGCGGCAATGCCAACTATCCACAATAATACGATTTATGTTGGCGACGGCATTTCAACATCATTATTTGGTGAAGGAAATAGTTCTGACAACAGTGGTACAGTAGCCAATTTTTACAATAATATTTTATACAAAGAAGGTACCGGACAATTAAAATTCTTATCTAATTATCCAACAAATGGGACACAACCAATTGAACGTAAAATGGTCGATAATCCAGAAAAATATTTCAAAAATAATGTTATTTGGCCAAAAGAAATTGCTACAGAAAAAAGTGGTGCAACTGTTGAAAAATTAGTATCAAGTGGAAACATTTTTGAAAAACCACAATTAGAAATCACAGATAACCCTGAAAAAGTGAAAGAGTTGGCAGAGCAAGAATTTACGACATTGAAACCAACAAAAGATAATGTGGTTGAATTTACTTCCAAAGAACGCTTACGTCAGCGAGCACAAATGTTCCAATTAAAAGAAACCTCTCCAGCGATTGGTAAAGGCTTGTCGGAAGTGAACAGTGCGGCCGAAGACTTCTTTGGAAATAGCTTGAAAAATAAAGTTTTAGATATTGGTGCACAACAAGCATCCACAATTGAAAAAAGTATTCGTTATCAAAATCAAGTGTTAGAAATTAGTTCGGCAACAGGTGTGTATCCTAATTTGCCAGAGCAAGTTGAATTAACGTACGAAGAAGTCGTTAATGAAGAAGTGGTTGCGACAGGCAAAAAAGAATTTAAGTTACAATGGGAAGCAATCCCTCAAGAAAAAATTAATACAGCAGGCACAGTTGAAGTTGCAGCAACAGTTATCGGCTTACCGATAGATGCTGTCAAAGTAACAGCCAAGGTCTCTTTTGAGGGTGAACTTGGTGAAGGAAAAGACACCGTTAAACTAAAAATAGCTCAAACTGCCTATGTTCAAAAGAGTGATGGTAACCGAGCATACTCTGCTATAGCAGGCGGTACCGCTGCCATTAGTTCAGGAGACGCCTATAAATATCCTTATGGAGTAAACTATACGGGCAATTACGCATTAAAATTAAAAAATGCTAGTTCTGCGGGGTATAATCGCCGGATTTACGTTGAAATTGATACACAAGAATTGAAGAACTATCAATCACTAAAAAGTGCCAATTTAGAACTAAATGTGATGCGTTATGATGCGTGGAATGGTGCTGGAAATACAACTGATGAACGTTTGAAAAATACGCAGTTCCAAGTAGATGTTTATGGAACAGATACTAATTGGATGAGTAACACCATTACTTGGAACAATGGTCCAAATAATTTAAATGTACCAAATGAAGAATTTATTGCTCGACAATCTTTTACAAATAGCTCAATTATGAATAATCAAAATACAATCTCTATTGATATTAGTAACTATCTACGGAAGCTAATTCAAAGTGGTGAGAAAATTCCAGCCAAGTTAAGTTTCTTATTAGCGATTACAGACAGTCGTTTGCCTGGTTATGATTCTGATAATGCTGGGTTTGATGCTTTTTCAAAAGAAGGCGCACAAAAGGCCTATCAAGACTTTTTAACAGGCAAATTGACCTTGCCAACTGGTCAACAGCTAGCAGAGGATAGTTTAGCTCCTAAAATTGTTTTATCGAATGTTTTCGAAGTCAAACATGAGTCGATTGAGGTCACGACAGAAGCGGGTCAAGCCCCTAATCTACCAGAAAAAACAACTATTTTTTATTCGGATGGTTCACAACGAGAAGTGACTGTCAATTGGTCAGAAATTCCAGCATCTTCTTATCAAAAAGAAGGAACATTCACTGTTGTAGGACGAGCAGCAGGTGTCTCAATGCCAATTATTGCCAATGTAAAAGTCACCGCTAAACATATTGTTGGATTCAAGGAATTGCCTACGCTGGATCGATTAACAGGCACCTCGCGAGGCGAACTGAATTTGCCAACTGAAGTAATTGCAAAATTAGATGATGGTAGCGAAACGAAATTGAAGGTTATTTCTTGGGATGACGATGTTAGTAATTATTCGCCAAGTAGCCCGCCAGGTACTTACCAGTTCCCTGCTGCAGTAGAAGAAAAAATAGGAATTGCGAATCCTGATGAACGAAAAATTTTCCAAGTCGTGCAAACTCATGCGATTCCTGAAAGAATTCAATTTGCTACAGAAACAGCCACTATAAAATCAGGCGAAAATTATCAAATTCAATCTAAAGTGATTGGTCAAGCGCCGCACACAGAAACGGATGCTTGGAGCTCGCAAGTAACGTATGAGTTGGTTACACCAGATGCTGGCAATACAGTAAGTGTAGATGAAAACGGTCTGATTAGGACAGAAGCAACGACTGCTGCAGGAAATTATCAAATCAAAGTAACAAGCAAAGTTTTACCGGTAGTGACTGCACAATTTTCAATTAAAGTCACAAAATAAACGAACTGTTTGAAGAGACTGGAACAAGAATTGCTGTACCTTGCAATCTTTCTAGTCTCTTCGATTATCTAGAATCAATAAATATTCTATTGCCTACTATTCATTCTTTTTAAAACAAGGTAAAATAATAAATGAAAGTAAACGATAAAGGTGTGTAGACAATGAATACTATCTTAACAGGTGATCGTCCAACTGGTAAATTGCACCTAGGACATTACGTAGGTTCCTTAAAAAAACGAGTAGAAATGCAAGCAGACCCTACAAATCAATTATTTGTCATGATTGCAGATTTACAAGCATTGACAGATAATGCAAAAAATCCCGAAAAAGTTTCAGCCAATGTTTTAGAAGTTGCTTTGGACTATTTAGCAGTTGGTTTAGACCCTACGAAAACAACAATTTTTATCCAATCGCAAATTCCACAGTTAGCTGAATTAACAATGTACTATCTAAATTTAGTGACCACGTCACGTGTTCGTCGGAATCCAACGGTCAAAGCAGAAATTGAGCAAAAAAAATTTGGGGAAGGTGTTCCGACAGGATTCTTTATTTATCCCGTTTCACAAGCTGCTGATATTACTGCCTTTCAAGCGAACTTAGTCCCAGTTGGGGAAGACCAAAAACCAATGTTGGAACAAGCGCAAGAAATTGTGCATAGTTTTAATCAGACGTACGGTGAAGTTTTAGTTAGACCGGAAGCTGTGTTACCACCAAAAGGCATGGGACGCTTGCCAGGAATTGATGGCAACGGAAAAATGAGTAAGTCTTTAGGCAATGGTATCTATCTTTCAGATCCAGCTGAAGTGGTACAGAAAAAAGTAATGAGTATGTATACCGATCCAAATCATATTCGTATAGAGGACCCAGGACAAGTTGAAGGAAATATGGTCTTTACTTACTTGGATGTCTTTGGGAAAGAGAAAGAATATATTGAAGAATTAAAAGAGCACTATCGTCATGGCGGTTTAGGAGATGTGAAAATTAAACGTTACTTAATTGATGTCTTAGAAGAAGAACTCGCACCGATTCGTCGACGTCGTGAAGAGCTGGCTAAAAATCCAGAAGCGATTATGGAAATGTTGCATAAAGGAAGTCTTGCTGCTGAAAAAGTGGCAGCACAAACCTTAACAGAAGTCAAAAAAGCAATGGGAATTCAATATTTCTAAGCAATAAAAGAACTGGAACGAGTCAAAAGAAGAATGACTTGTTCCAGTTCTTTTTAAGTGGTTTGAAATTGACTATTATATAAGCTGGCGTAAAGAGTCGGAGCTTGTAATAGTTCCTGATGCGTTCCTTTTTCAATAATATCGCCATTTTTCATCACTAAAATTAAATCAGCATTTTCAATCGTGGATAATCGATGAGCGATAACGAAGCTTGTTCGATTTTCTGTGACAGTTTCCATCGCTTTTTGAATATGGGCTTCTGTTCGTGTGTCCACACTCGAAGTTGCTTCATCGAGAATAACAACGGGCGGATTTGCTAAAATGATTCGGGCGATGGTTAATAACTGTTGTTGCCCTTGTGATAATGCACCATTTTCGCTAGAAATAATTGTGTCATATCCTTGAGGAAGGGTCCGAATAAAATGATCACATTGAGCAATTTTAGCTGCTTCAATTATTTCTTCACGAGAAGCATCTTTTTTTCCATAGGCAATATTATCTGCTACGGTTCCTTCAAATAGCCAAGTGTTTTGTAAAACCATGCCAAATAAATTTCTTAGATTTTGTCGAGAAAGTTTCGTAATATCAATCCCATCAAAAGTAATGGCACCTTGATTTATTTCATAGAAACGCATTAATAAGTTGACTAATGTTGTTTTACCAGCGCCGGTGGGTCCTACAATGGCCACTGTTTTTTTCGGTTGAACAGAAAAATCAACATTCTTCATTAAAATTTTTTCTGGTGTGTAGCCAAATTGAACATTTTTAAATTCAATGGCTCCTTTAGGAGAAGAAATAGTTTCTAAATGAGTTGCTTCTGGCTGTTCATCAGCTTCATCTAAGATAACAAAAATCCGATCAATGGAAGCCATCGCTGCTTGAATTGAGTTAATGACATAAGAAGCGGTAGAAATCGGCTCAGAAATTTGGTTGATATATTGCAAATACGCTTGCAAGAAACCAATCGTAATACCACCAGATAAAACGAGCATTGCGCCTAAGATAGCACTAATAATAAAAGCCAACTGATTAATAAAACGAATTGCTGGATAAATCGCAAAATTTAGAAACTGTGCTTTTTTAAAGGCACGATAATGTTGTTGATTAACAGCAGCAATTGTTTTTTCAGCATTTTGCTGTTGATTAAAGGTCTTTGTGACCAAATTTCCTGCTAAATATTCTTCCATCTTATTATTTAATTGACCTAATTCAGCTTGACTTTGATCAGCAAACACCTTGTTTTTATTCGCGATTTTTGTCGTCATGAAAGTACTGCCGCCAATTAGCAGCAACACTAAAATGGTTAATTTTGCATCAATATAGAACAACATAATTCCTGCAAAAAGGATAGTCACGACGGAAGTGAAAAATTGGTTGATGCCTGTTAAAAGAACTTGTGACAATTGGTTTAAGCCAGTTGTTGAACGACTAATGATATCGCCCACTTGGTGATTGTCAAAGAAGGCCATTGGTAAAGTTTTAAACTTTTTTGTCACTTCTTTTCTAATTCTTAAAGTAACCCGTTCGCTTAAAGAAGCCATTGCTCGTTCCTGAATAAAAGAAGTGATACTACTAATGATTGAAAAGAGAATTAAAAGTAAGACGGGACCTAAGAGCGCTTCTTCAACTAAAGGAAGTGTCATACCTTTGAGTCCGACACGCTTGATAGCTTCTAAGAGGTTATCAATCCCGATTGCCATAATATAGGTCATGGCAACAATTAATAAGTTTCCAATTAAACTGCAGATCATTAGACCATAAAAGATTGGATGTTCAGGTTTAATCATTTTCCAGAAACGTTTAAAGCTTTGAAGATTCATTGTTTTTTTCATTGTATGGCTTGAAAAGAAAACTTTCTTTCAAGCAGTCACATCCTTTCTTTAATTACTTGGGTAAGATACCTTGCGATTTAGCAAAGTCTTGGTAATAGCTATTAGTGGTAAGTAAATCAGCGTGGGTGCCTTGACCAACAATCCTTCCTTCATCTAGGACGATAATATTGTCAGCGTTCATGATTGTACTTAACCGTTGAGCAACAATGAGTAAAGTTTTGTCCGACATTTGTGCATGTAAAGCGGCACGTAGAGCAGCGTCAGTTTTGTAATCTAATGCGGAAAAGCTATCATCGAAAATATAAACGTCTGCCGGTTTGATTAAGGCTCGTGCAATACACATTCTTTGTTTTTGACCACCAGAATAGTTGGACCCGCCTTGTGCTACGAAACTTTCAATCCCTTGTGGTAAGGAATCGATAAATTCAGAAGATTGTGAAATTTCTAGTGCCGTTCTTATTTCTTCTGTAGTTGCTTTGGCATTTCCCATTAATAAGTTTGATAAGATTGTCCCACTGAAAAGAAAGGCTTTTTGTGGCACATAACTGATGACTTTACGAATCGTTTGCTGAGATAATGAGCGGATATCTGTGCCAGAATAGCTAATCGTGCCGGCTGTGACCTCATTTATTCGTAAAAGTAACTTAACTAAAGTACTTTTACCAGCGCCAGTTGCCCCAACAATCGCCGTTGTTTTTCCTTTAGGGATGACAAAACTAACATTTTCTAAAACAGGATCAGCTGTTTCTGTGTATTGAAACGTGACGTGATCGAAGCAAATCAAGGCTTTCTCAGGATGATAAGCAATGGTTGCTTCAGTGTGAGGATCGCTAATTTCAATTTCTTCTGACAAAACTTCTTGCAAGCGATTCAAGGAAGCAACGGACCGTGGAATGACAACTAATACCATAGCCGCGATCATTAAGTAGGCCAAAGTTAGAAGCGTATATTCAATCACAGCTGTAACGGTGCCAATTTGTAGGGTGCCTACCGCCACTAAATTACCGCCAAACCACAAAATAGAGGCATACACAACGCCCATTAATAAAAAGGCAACGGGAGTAATCCAAGCAAAGATTCGATTCACTTTGCTCATGCGTTCAGCATAATTTTTAAATGTTTGATTGGTTCGCTGCTCTTCAAAATCTTGATTATTGAACGCACGAATCATATTAATTCCAGTAAAGAACTCTCGTAAAGTCGTAGTAATTCGATCCATTTTTGGTTGAATTTTTAAAGATAAAGGGGTACCTTTTTTCATTAAAAAATAAACAACGACTAAGTAAAATACGATGGAAGCCAATGTTACCCAAGCGAGTGAAACTGAATAAGAAAATGTCATCACTAAGGCAAATAAACTAATAATAGGCGCTGGAAAGATTAATTGGCAAAATAGCACAATCATTGTTTGAACATTATCTACATCGTTGGTCATTCTAGTTAGCAAAGAATTTGAACCAAATTTATCAACATTTTTCATCGAGAATTGTTGAAATTTTTTAAAGAACAATCCTCTAACTTGAAAACCAAATTTAGCAGCTACTAAAGCAGACAAATAGCTAGAAATAATTGCGGCAATTGTTCCAATGAATGCCACAAGAAACATTTGTATGCCAATCGTTTTAATTACTTGTTGGTCACCGCTAACGATGCCCACATCAATCAACTTGCCAACTAATTTAGGGACGCCAAGGGTTCCTGCGATTTGCAAACAGATGGTTAAAGTTGTCGCAAGAACAATCCATTTATTTTCTTTAATAAACTCTTTCATTAATTTCATGAAATTTCCTCCTTAAACAATACCGTTTTAGCTGTTACAAAGAGTCATTGTACACGTTCAAGTAACTTGAATGTCAACAGTAGAAATGCTAAACTTTTTGATGGAGGGAACAGTATGGAAAAAAATTACACAATAAAAGATGTTTCTGAGTTGCTAAATATCCCTAAGTCCACGATTCGTTATTGGGACGAGCAAGGGTTGATTAGTACAACACGCAATGAAGAAAACGGATATCGAACCTTTGATTTAGAAGATTTGTTCAAAATATATGATATTGATTTTTATCGAAAAATGGGGATTCCTATCAAAGATATGTTGAATTTATATAAAAAGACACCTACCGATCTCTATGCCACCATGGAAGCAACAGAAGAACAACTGGGGCAAGAAATAAAAAGGCTTCAGCATAAATACAAAGAAATCAAGAAAAGAAAATTACATTTACATGCGTTAATTGATTTAGAAACATTGGTTTTTTCAGATGAACCAATTCCTTTTGATAAAATTGTTGTTGTTGATATTGAGGATCCAGAAGAGATGAAAGTTTACATGGAACACATTTCAACTTTAGGTATTTACGGGGATTTAAGTGAATCCAATGAACTGACGTATGGGATTTGTTTGGCAAATCATGTGAATAAAAAAAGTTTAGATAAAGTGATTTGGCTCAAAGAATCAAGTAGCCAATACAAAGGCTTTATTTTAAAAGTCAATACACAAGATACCCGTTTGAATAATATCGAAGAAGTAAAAAAGCGTTTAGCAAAACAAGGATTTGAAACAGGCATCGTTGTCGGAGAGCATATCTTGACACAACTAGAAGAGGAAAATCAATATATTGAATATTATTATGGTTGGATTGAAATTTTAGGGGAAAAGTAAAACAATTAAAAAAAGGAACTAGCAATAGCAAATGTAGCTAAGCTAGTTTCTTTTTTTGGTAAATGTAATGAAAATTACATGAAAAAAGTTTTAGTTTTTAAAACAATTTAGAACGAATGTTATTAAAGGGAAAACAATAAAAAAATTACTCTTAAAGCTAGAACTTACCTATGTTTGTATTTTTTTAGGGAAAGTCAATATATTTGCTTCATATAAAACGTGTTATTTAATTCACGATTTTTTGTTGAAATATCGGGTTTTTTTCTTTTTTTAGCTAATATAATGTGTTACTTTTTGATTATAAGGAGAAACGGAAAATCGTACGTTAAAAAAAGTTGTTGTAGCTAAATAAAGAAAGAATTGAAGGTTGAAAAGTATTTTATGGAGGTGGATGTTGAGAAACAATTAGTAATTGTAAAAGTTGTTTGAAGATGATTTGTTTAAGTAAATGAAAAGAACGAAGGAGAATGTAAATGAATAAAGCAGTTAAAAATTTTGTGAGTTACCTTATGATTACCATGCTGTTTATTTTAAATTTGTTACCAATGATGAACGCATTTGCTCAAGAAGTAACAAGTGATGCTGAGAAGACTGTTGAAAAAGACGGGCTCAAAGTAATAGGGAAAATAGAAGATACATCGTCTCAAGAAGATATTAAAACGGTCACTTACGAAGTAACAAATACGCGAGATGTACCAATCAAAGATCTCATTTTAAAACAAAAAAATACCAATGATAGTCCAATCAAATTTGTATTAGATACTTTAAGCGAAGAGCGAGGACCTACGTCTTTAGAAGAACAAGCAAAGGTTGAAACAAATGAGAAAGATCAAACAACCGATATTAAACTGCTTAACCTTCAACCAAATTCGACAAGAAAGATTACCATAAATGGGCAAATAACTACAAAAGCGTCGAGCAAGTTATTGGTCAGCGTACTAATAGAAGATAATGAAAAAGGAACACTAGTAATTGATTTACCTAGTAAAGATATACTAGCAGATAAAGAGTCGGTTTCGAAGGAAAAACAGGAAACTTCAGAAACAAAAGTAGAAAATCAGGCAAACGAAACAGTCTCTTCTACAAATGAAATGACCGCAACTACTAGTAACGAAACAAAGCCTGAAGCAGGAAAGGCGACAGAAAGTATTCAAGAGACTGCACTAACGCAGGCTACCGAAAGTCCTGAGCAACCTCCATTAAAGGCGCAACCTACTGGTCCGTTAGTGCCACCAACACCTGGTCGGGGGTTTAATACACCGATTTATCAAAGCGTTCATAAAGGAGAACTTTTTTCAACGGGAAATACCAACTTAAAAATTGCGAATGAAAATACGGCGGCTGCACAAACATTTTTAAACACACGAGGAGCAAGTAGTGGTTATGCAATTAACAATTTTCCTTTAGAATTTGCAGATGTTGACAATGATCCAAATACGTATAACTCTAGTCGGGCTTATATTGATTTAAATGGTGCAAAAGAGATTGCTTGGGCGGGCTTATTTTGGAGTGCATCTAGATATAAAGGCCCTGCTTACGGAACAAATCTTTCTGATGAAGAAATTAGTGCACCAGTTCAATTTACTACACCAAATGGAACCGTACAGCGTGTTTCGCCCCAAAGGTACCATCGTATCGATCAAGATGCAACAAACCCAGGACAACGTTTCGGGTACAATAACACTGGATTTTCTAATTATGCAGATGTAACTTCAATTTTACAAGGGGATAAAAGTGCGACAGGGAGTTATACGTTGGCAGATATTCCTATGACAAGTAGTTTAAATGGTCAATATCAATATTATAACTTTAGTGGTTGGAGTTTGTTTGTTGTTACAAAGGATCAGGCAAGTAAGTCAAGAGCTTTTAGTATTTACTATGGAGCACGTGGTAATGCTGCTGGAACCAATAATGAATTTACTATGAGCAACTTTTTAACAGCAAAACAAGGAAATCTTGATCCAATTGTGACCTGGTTTACTGTTCAAGGAGATAAATACTGGACTGGAGACAACGCACAAATTAAAAATAGCGCAGGAACTTGGGCAAATATTTCGAACACGCTTAATCCAGTTAATAATGCTATGAACGCAACTGTGACAGACAACGATGAACATATGGTAGATAAGTATCCAGGAAAATTTGCGCCGGATCATCCTAATTTTTTAGATATTGATATCGATCGTATGGCAATTCCCGAAGGTGTTTTAAATGCTGGACAAAACCAAATTAATTTTAGAACAACAAGTAGTGGTGACGATTATTCTACGAATGCGATTGGTTTTGCTGTAAACGCAGAAACGCCTGAATTTGAAATTAAGAAAGAAATTGTGGAACCAAAAGAAACTTACAAAGTTGGTGAAACGATCACGTATCGTGTCTCACTAAAAAATACAAAAACTGATTCTGAAGCGATAAATTCAGTCTCGAAGGATGCACTAGATGGTCGCTTAAATTATTTGCCAGGCTCTTTAAAAATTATTAGTGGACCAAATTCTGGTGAAAAAACGGATGCTTTAGGCGATGATCAAGCTGAATATGATGAAACCAATAAACAAATTATAGTCCGTGTCGGCAATGATGCAACTGCTACACAAGGAGGTAGCTACAAAGCTGATACAGCTGAAACAATTTACGAATTTAAAGCGCAGATAAATGAACGAGCAAAAGCAAATGAATTAGTGCCTAATAGCGCAACCGTTGAGGCAGTAGATATTTTAACATCTGCAAAAGTCAACGAAACTTCTAATATAGTAGAAGCAAAAATTGCGGACGAACAAGTAACTGGCAAATTAACCGCAACAAAAACCGTTAATAACGCTAAACCAAAACTAGGCGAAACTATCGAGTACACAATTAGCTTCCGCAATACCATCGAAAACGGCGTCCTAAACAAAGTGGTTATCACAGACCAACTACCAAAAGGACTGACGTATGTCAAAGATAGCCTAACAAGTGTCGGTGATGAACCAAAGCCAACCAACTTGAAAGAAGCCAACGGCACAATCACAGCGGAATACCCAAGTCTCACTGATACGAAAGAACGGAGTATTCGTTTCAAAGTGATCGTTAACGAAGAAGCGAAAGCGGGCGAAACAATTCTCAACAAAGCCAAAGTAGATGACACAGTTAATCCGCCCGAAGAACCAGAGGTGCCGGTGGTACCAGAAGCGAAAGAAGGCAAATTAACAGCAACAAAAACCGTTAATAACGCTAAACCAAAACTAGGCGAAACTATCGAGTACACAATTAGCTTCCGCAATACCATCGAAAACGGCGTCCTAAACAAAGTAGTTATCACAGACCAACTACCGAAAGGACTGACGTATGTCAAAGATAGCCTAACAAGTGTCGGTGATGAGCCCCAGCCAATCAGTTTGAAAGAAACTAACGGCACAATCACAGCGGAATACCCAAGTATCACTGATACAAAAGAGCGGAGTATTCGCTTCAAAGTAATCGTTAACGAAGAAGTCAAGGCAGGCGAAACAATTCTCAACAAAGCCAAAGTAGATGACACAGTTAATCCGCCCGAAGAACCAGAGGTACCCATTACACCCGAAGAACCAATCACACCTCGAGTAAAAGAAGGCAAATTAACCGCAACAAAAACCGTTAATAACGCTAAACCAAAACTAGGCGAAACTATCGAGTACACAATTAGCTTCCGCAATACCATCGAAAACGGCGTCCTAAACAAAGTAGTTATCACAGACCAACTACCCAAAGGACTGACGTATGTCAAAGATAGCCTAACAAGTGTCGGTGATGAACCAAAACCAACCAGCTTGAAAGAAGCTAATGGCACAATCACAGCGGAATACCCAAGTATCACAGATACGAAAGAGCGGAGTATTCGCTTCAAAGTGATCGTTAACGAAGAAGCCAAAGCGGGCGAAACAATTCTCAACAAAGCCAAAGTAGATGACACAGTTAATCCACCAGAAGAACCAGAGGTGCCTGTGGTACCAGAAACGAACGCAGGCAAACTAGCCGCAACAAAAACCGTTAATAACGCTAAACCAAAACTAGGCGAAACTATCGAGTACACAATTAGCTTCCGCAATACCATCGAAAACGGCGTCCTAAACAAAGTAGTTATCACAGACCAACTACCAAAAGGACTGACATATGTCAAAGATAGCCTAACAAGTGTTGGTGATGAACCAAAACCAACCAGCTTGAAAGAAACCAACGGCATAATCACGGCGGAATACCCAAGTATCACTGATACAAAAGAGCGGAGTATTCGTTTCAAAGTGATCGTTAACGAAGAAGCCAAAGCGGGCGAAACAATTCTTAACAAAGCCAAAGTAGATGACACAGTTAATCCACCAGAAGAACCAGAGGTGCCTGTGGTACCAGAAACGAACGCAGGCAAACTAACCGCAACAAAAACCGTTAATAACGCCAAACCAAAATTAGGGGAAGCAATCGAATACACAATCAGTTTCCGCAATACCATCGAAAATGGCATCCTAAACAAAGTAGTTATCACAGACCAACTACCAAAAGGACTGACGTATGTCAAAGATAGCCTAACAAGTGTCGGTGATGCACCAAAACCAACCAGCTTGAAAGAAGCCAACGGCACAATCACAGCGGAATACCCAAGTATCACCGATACGAAAGAGCGGAGTATTCGTTTCAAAGTGATCGTTAATGAAGAAGCCAAGGCAGGCGAAACAATTCTCAACAAAGCCAAAGTAGGTGATGGCATCAATCCACCAGAAGAACCAGAAGTGCCCATTACGCCTGAAGAACCAGCGAAAAATAAAAAGGAAACAAAAAAAGTTGTTACAGACCAGAACAAACCTACAAAAAATAGTAAAAATGAAATTGCCATAAACAAGAAAGAAACGTCTAAATCATCCTATTTACCAAAAACAGGAGAAAAAGTTCAAAAAATATTTGCGTATCTGGGTGTAGGACTGATCTTAATTGTATTAATTCTCTATGTTATAAAGAGAAACAAAGAAAAAGAGGAGTAAACAAAATCGATTGTTTTAGAACGACTAATTAGCTGAAAATTTAAGAGTTGACGACATAAGTCAAAATGACCTATGTCGTCAACTCTTTTTGATTTATAACAAGAAATCCAACATATTGTGTGTGCATAAAGGCAAATAGAAAAATAGTAGTGAAATAGCTAGTAATAATAAAGAACCAGCTTGCATTAAAACTGCAAAAAAATAAACTATAATTAAACGAATTGCTCTAGTGTTTTTTACGGATAAAATTCAAAAATAGTCCTCCTCAAAAATAATTAGAGGATATCCTTTGTGAAACTATCAAGTTCTCAGATTTTATAAAACAAATACACGCTAGCAAAATCGCTTTATGAGTGAGGTTTAGCCAATTGTTTTTAAGGTTCTTAAACAGTTGTAAAAAAAATATCAGATAAACGTTTTCACAAAGAACAGTCATTTCGGTAAATTTTTACCTTAAAATGACACAAAATCTATAATTTGTTTCTCAAATCCTATAATTTGTTCCTTAAAAAGATATTATGAAAACGCTATTATATTTATGAAAGGAGCGAAACGAATGAAGAAGAAAAACGGGTTTTTTCAAAATGTATGGCGTTATAAGGCCTTAATCCTTATGGCGTTACCAGGATTTATCTGGTTTATATTTTTCTTCTATATACCAGTCTTAGCCAATGTGGTCGCATTTAAAGATTTTCATATTTCACCAGATGGTTTCTTAGCTAGTCTAAGAGAAAGTCCTTGGGTTGGTTTTGAAAACTTTAAATTTTTATTTGCGTCAAAAGATGCTTGGTTAATTACTAGAAACACCATTTTGTACAATGTCGTCTTTTTAGCCTTTAACTTATTCTTCGCGATTGCTTTTGCTATTATTATGAGTGAATTAAGAAATCGTCGCTTGGTTAAAGTTTATCACACGATGTCATTGCTACCATATTTCTTATCTTGGATGGTTATTAACTATTTTGTTTATGCCTTTTTAAGTCCAGATAAAGGGATTTTGAATCAATGGATTACTGGTAATGGCGGCACAATGATTAACTGGTATGCAGATCCACGTTGGTGGCCAGTAATTTTTGTCTTCCTAAATGTTTGGAAGAGTCTAGGCTACAACAGTATTATCTACTATGCTTCTGTGATGGGGATTGATCCGACATACTATGAAGCAGCGATGGTGGATGGTGCCAACAAATGGCAACAAATAAAAAATGTTACGATTCCACAAATTTTGCCAATGATGTCTGTTTTATTAATTTTAAACATCGGCGGTATCTTCAGAGCAGACTTTGGTTTGTTCTACATCGTACCAAGAAACTCAGGTGCGCTTTACAACGTGACAAGTGTGTTAGATACCTATATTTACAATGGCTTAACGGCTACTGGTGATGTAGGCATGACGGCAGCTGCAGCGTTATATCAATCTGTCGTTGGGGCATGTTTGTTATTAATTGCGAATTTAGTTGTTCGTCGAATTGAACCAGATTCAGCACTATTTTAGGAGGAAGGATTATGAAAAAGAAAAAAGTCACTAGCGTTAACGTTCGATCCTTCAACCCGACAGCGAATTTGATTTTCAATATTGTCATTGCTATTTTTGCTATTTCCTGTGTGGTTCCGTTTTTCTTTGTTATTATGATTTCATTGACAAGTGAAGGATCATTAGCAGCAAACGGCTACCGGTTTTGGCCAAAAGAATTTTCATTGGAGGCCTATCGTTACATTTTCCAAGGGGCAATGAGTCAACGCATTATTCATGCCTTAGGGGTAACGGTCTTCATTACGGTGACAGGGACGATTGTCAATGCAACAATGACGTCATTATATGCCTATGTCATTTCTCGTTCCAACTTTCCATTTAAAAAATTCTTTACATTGTTTGCGTTAATTACAATGTTATTTTCACCAGGGATGGTTGCGAACTATTTAGTAATGACAAACTTATTGCAATTGAAAGATACAATTTGGGCGTTAATTTTGCCTTTAGCTTTAGGACCATTTAATATTTTAGTGATGCGAACGTTTTTCAAGAAAACCGTGCCTGACAGTATTATTGAATCGGCACGTATTGATGGCGCAAGTGAAATGCGCATTTTTGTCAGCATTGTGTTACCGCTAGCCGTTCCAGGGATTGCCACAATTAGTTTGTTTGCGGCTTTGGGTTATTGGAACGATTGGTTCAATGCGTTACTTTACATTCAAAAAGATACCTTGGTACCATTACAGTATTTATTGATGAAAATTCAAAACAACTTAGAGTTCTTATCAAGAAGTACGGATATGGGTGCAGCAGCACAAGAAGGGTTAGGCGTTCTACCAAGTGAATCGGCTCGAATGGCGATTGTTGTCTTATCTACGTTACCAATTGCGTTAACTTACCCATTTTTCCAAAAATATTTCGTGGGTGGTTTAACAATCGGCGGCGTGAAAGAATAAAATTGTACAGGAGGAAATAAGGAATGAAAAAATGGCAAAAAGGATTAGCCGTAGCTGGCGCAGCAGCTTTAGCTGTAGGACTAAGCGCGTGCGGTAAATCTTCAAAAGATGCAGCGTCAAAAGGTGATGATAGTACACCAACGTTATTAATGTATCGTGTTGGGGACAAACCAGATAATTATGACCAATTAATCGATAATGCGAATAAAATTATCGAGAAAAAAATTGGGGCAAAATTAAAAATGGAATTTGTTGGTTGGGGCGATTGGGACCAAAAAATGTCAACAATCGTTGCTTCTGGTGAAAGCTATGATATTTCATTAGCACAAAATTATGCAACGAATGCACAAAAAGGCGCCTATGCTGATTTAACTGATTTAGCACCTAAATATGCCAAAGAAGCCTATGATCAATTACCAGATAACTATATTAAAGGAAATACGATCAATGGAAAACTGTATGCGTTCCCAATTTTAGGTAACTCTTACGGTCAACAAGTTTTAACTTTTAATAAAGAATATGTCGATAAATACAATTTAGATATTAGTAAAGTTGATGGTAGTTATGAAAGTGCAACCGAAGTTCTAAAAGAATTCCATAAAAAAGAACCAAATATTGCTGCTTTTGCTATCGGCCAAACATTCTTTGCAACAGGTAATTATGACTTCCCTATTGGTAACCAATATCCATTTGCAGTGAAAACAACTGATACTGGCTCACCAAAAATTATTAACCAATATGCCGACAAAGACATGATTAATAACTTAAAAGTCTTACATCAATGGTATAAAGATGGCTTGATTCCAACAGATGCTGCTACAAGTACAACACCATATGACTTAAATACCAATACTTGGTTCATGCGTCAAGAAACACAAGGACCTATGGATTATGGTGATACAATCTTAACACAAGCTGCTGGCAAACCACTTGTTTCTCGTCCACTAACAGAACCATTAAAAACAACATCACAAGCGCAAATGGCTAACTATGTTGTTGCAAATACGTCTAAAAACAAAGAAAAAGCTGTTGAATTGCTAGGCTTATTAAACAGCAATCCAGAATTGTTAAACGGACTTGTTTATGGTGAAGAAGGCAAACAATATGAAAAAGTTGGCGATGATCGCGTGAAATTATTGAAAGATTACACACCAACAACTCATTTGAGTGCTTGGAACACAGGAAACAACTTAATCATTTGGCCAGAAGAATCTGTCACTGAAGAAATGGTTAAAGAACGTGATAAGAGCATCGAAGAAGCAAAAGATTCACCAATTCTTGGTTTTACTTTTGTAAATGATAAAGTGAAAACTGAAATCACTAACGTTGCTACAGTTATGAACCGTTACGCAGCAAGCTTAAATACAGGAACTGTTGATCCAGAAGAAACACTTCCAAAATTAATGGATGACCTAAAAACAGCTGGCTGGGATAAAGTTCAAAAAGAAATGCAAACACAATTAGACGAATATATCCAATCTCAAAAATAATCACAGGAGGCTGAGGCATTAGCTGAGCGCTTTTGGCTTAGCCTTTTACATAATAGAAAGGAAGAGGAAGATGGAAAGTACAGGGATTCAACGGTTGTTTTACCTTTCCTGGACAGTAATCAAACTAAATTTACTGTTTGTTTTATTTAGTTTAGCTGGAGGGATTATTTTTGGTGTTGGTCCAGCACTCCAAATGATGACTGATTTCATTTTGGAAGAGGGCATGAATTATCAAGCAATCACCGTTAAACGAGCATTTGAATCATGGAAAGCACATTTTAAAAGAAGTAACTGTTATTTTTTACTTTTTCTCTTCACTTTAGGATTTGTTTTTTATAATATTTATTTAGCCGTTCAATTTACCGGAATAATGTGGTTAATTATTACATTTATTTTATTTTTTGTTTCCCTAATACTCGTTATTTTTTACATTTATATGCTACTATATGAAGGAAGCTATTTTATCTCAACTATTGATTTAATGAAGCTTTCATTTATCAGTATCTTTTTAAACCTCGGTGTATTTTTTAAAGTCTTATTCGGTGTAATTAGTATCGTTGCTTTAACTTGGAAAATGAAAGGACTGCTACTATTTGCTTCGTTTGCCTTAATTATGATGTGGTGTGCCTATGTCACGCGTAAAAATCGCCAGTTTATTGATGGAAAGTTGGAACAAAATGAAGCGAATCTTCAAAAAACTGTTTAAAAAAAAATATTTATTAAATCGATTAGTACAAAAATACAGTCTACTGTTAACAAGTATTATTTTGTTAACGGTGGCTGCTTTGTGCGTTTATGTTACTTATACAATTAACTTATCAATTGATTCACAAAAAAATAACGCCGTTTCCCAAATTGACAGCTATGTAACGAATAAAAATAATGCGGCGACGAATATGATTAATGAATTAGCTGGCTCTGCAAGTAAAATTGAAAACATGCGAAAATATATGGAACTTTCTCCTCCTGAGTATTTTGACTATACTTACAGCCAATGGTCGGAAGATCGGGTCAGTACCCACTTTGGAAATAATTTAAGTACATTATTTAGCACCTTTCCTGACTTAGAAGAAGTGATTATTCGCTTAGATGAATTTGATCAGGTTTTGTTCGCCAATCGCACAGCTACAAATGGGAAAAAAATGGATATGTCATCAATTAAAAAACATGGCTTTCAACTAATGCGAATTATCTCCGATCCTTATACAGGACAACCGCTGGGAGAGTTGTACACTGTGTTTTCAAGTCAAGAGTTGCTAGGCAACCAAGCAGACTTATTGAAAAAATCAGGTATTAATGCGTTTATCTATGATAGTGCTGGAAATCAAATTTTTTCTGAAAAAGCACAATTTACCAAAGAAGAAGAGCGGCAACTAGATAAAAGAATGCACACCGATAGTGACATTCAACAGGTTTTTCATAATCGCTACGATATTACGGAAATAGAAAGCAGTGGCCGGAGTACCATTCTCTTATTAACAAGCCGCCGAGTCTTATTTCAACAATTGTTTATGAATTATGCGGCCATTTTAGGGATTGGGTTACTTTTGATTGTTATTTTATTAGTGGGCTTAAACCGCCTGTTTAAACGCTATTCTCAACAAGTCCAATTAATTTTAGAAGCGACACGAGCCATTGGCGATGGCAATTTAAAAGAACGAATTGACACGAATCAAGTTCAGGAAGAATTGAATGATATTGCTTCTGCGATTAATTTTATGGTAGACAGTTTAGATCAATACATTCACGATATTTATACTTTAGAAATTAAGCAACGCGATGCCCACATGAGAGCATTACAGTCGCAAATTAATCCTCATTTTCTTTATAATACGTTGGAATATATTCGCATGTATGCCTTGAGTCGGCAACAAGAAGAACTAGCTGATGTTGTCTATGCTTTTTCAACGTTACTTAGGAATAATATTAACCAAGAAAAAACCACGACCTTGGCAGAGGAAATCTCATTTTGCGAAAAATATGTGTATTTGTATCAAATGCGTTATCCCGACCAATTTGCCTATAAGTTCGAAATAGAAGAAACAATTGCTGATGTTGAAATTCCTAAGTTTATCATTCAGCCGCTTGTCGAAAATTATTTTGTGCATGGAATTGACTATCAACGACAAGACAATGCTATCAAGGTCCACGCCTACCGAGAAGGCGAAAAAATTATTGTGGCTGTTGTGGATAATGGAAAAGGAATTACCGCCAATCGGTTAGAGGAAATTCGCGAACGTTTAAATCAAACAGAAATAGACACGGAACAATCCATTGGGTTAAGAAATGTTCATGAACGTTTACAACGCTTTTTTGGGGAGAGTTATGGTTTAACCATTGAAGGGAAAGAAGGAGAAGGGACGACAATTCGTCTTTCGTTTGTAGCATAAGGGGTGAAAAGATGTATCGAGTGATGTTTGTTGATGATGAATATATGATTTTAGAAGGCTTAAAATGGATTATTCCTTGGCAAGAGTTAGGCTTTGAAATTGTTAAAACAGCGCGTAGTGCGCAAGAAGCATTGGCTTTTTTAGAAACAGAATCTATTGATGTTTTATTAACAGATATTACGATGCCGGAAATGAGTGGGATCGAATTAATTGAGCAAGCAAAGAAAAAAGGACATCAATTTATTAGTTTAATTTTATCAGGTTATCAAGAGTTTGATTACGTCAAAAAAGGCATGGCTTTACAGGTCCAAGATTATCTTTTGAAACCAGTCAATAAACAAGAACTATTAGCCAATATCCAGAGAATTAAAACAGAATTGGACCAACAAAAAAAATCCCATGCCCGCGTGCGTCTATATCTAGAAAATGGCTTGATGCGTTGGCTTAATGATGAAATCAGCGAAGGGGAATACGAAGAGTTAATGCAGCAATTTGCGACTATAAAACCAGGTGATTTTACCGTTTTATTGGTTGAAGCTGAGATGCCATTTTTAGAAACAATCAAGGAACTATTTATGAAAAAAGGCCAACTGTTATTCATTGAAAGTTGGATGAGTACGTACCATCAATTGTTACTTATCTATAAAGGGGCCAGACAAGAAGCGTTCTTATTTATTCGTGAAATTGAAGCGATTCTAGCTGGTCAAGGTCAGATTTTTGTAGGGGAATCTGTCAATGAATGGGAAACGGTTTATGAAAGTTATGAGAAAGTAAAACAGTTGCAAGCAATTGAAACGTTTTATCAAGAATTTCTGCCAAATAATCAAAAAGAACAAATGAATCGTTCGGCAGAAGATTTTACTTTCCTAGCGTTTAACCAAGCCTTGATGATTGGGGATATGCAGACCATTCAACGGGAATTAGATGCTATTTTCAATCAGTTAAGTCAACAACACGCTACGCCAGAATATGTACGCTATGTAGTCTTCTTACTTTTTTCAGATATTTCCCGTCAGTATCCAACTGTGTTAGAAGAAAACTATGAAAAAATCGTGGAAGAAATTCGAGCCAGCAACAATCTTAATACACTGTATGCGTTAATGCAGCAAGTCTTGGCAGAAGTGAAAAATAAACCTAAAATAAAAAAATATTCAGAAAGTGTTAGCCAAGCTGTAGAAAGAATTGAACAAGGCTATTTAGAAGAATTAAACTTAAAAACGGTGGCGGATGAGCTTCATTTGAACCCTAGTTATTTAGGCCAAATTTTTAAAAAAGAAACCAAGCGGAGTTTTTCTCAATATTTGAATCAAGTGCGTACCAAGCATGCCCAGAAATTATTATTGTACACGGATGATACAATCAACGAAATTTCAGAAAAAGTAGGATTTAACAATACCAACTATTTTTCAAAAATGTTTAAAAAATTAAATGGAATTACGCCAAAAGAATTTCGAGAGCAATACCAATCAAATTACGCAGGTGTCGAAGAATAAAAAGAAAGATGTTCAATTTTTATGAACATCTTTCTTTTTATTATTTTTCCGTACTTAATGAAAACGGTCGTTCTGCTGTTTTTTGTGGATTCGGGACGATCCCTAATTGATAATCTAAAGTCCCGCCGTTTAATAGTTCTTGATGAGTAAAATAAGGCGCATTATGTTTTTCTTGGTTTAACTGAATTTCATGAATAAATTGTTGTTGGACTTTGTTTGGTGATGTCTGAATGGTTAACTGTTTACCATTTGATAGTTTTACTTCCGCCGTCTGGACTAAAGGCATCCCGATTACATATTCACCAGTTCCTGGTGTGACGGGATAAAAGCCTAAGCTATTAAAAATATACCAAGCAGACATGCTACCATTGTCTTCATCACCTGGATAGCCAGTTGGTGAAGCATCAAATGTTTGCATTAGTTGTTTTAAAAGTGGTTGAGCCATCTCTGGTTTGCCGATGTAGCTGAATAGAAACGGATAATGGAAACTTGGTTGATTTGAGATGGCTAATTGACCAAAATCAATTGCCGCCATTTCACTCATTTCATGAATTTCAAAACCATAGCCTTCAACGTTAAAGTTAGGCGCTTGATTGCATAGCTGAATTAATTTTTTTTCGAAAGCTAACTCGCTACCATATAGCTTAATCAAACCTGCAAAATCTTGATAAACCGCAAAACTTGATTGCCAAGCACTTCCTTCGGCGTAATCTTTGCCCCAACGAATATCTAAAAAGTCAGGACGAAAATGGCCTTCAGTATCCTTTGCTTGCATAAAGCCAGTTTCAGGATTAAAAAGTTGTTGATAATTCAAGGCTTGTTGACGATAAAACGTTGCGGTCTCTGAATCATTCAATGTTTTTGCAACTTGCGAAATACAGAAATCGCTGTACGCATAGTCTAAGGTATGATTGACAGATTCATGATAGGTTGAAGGAACATAGCCATATTTTAGATAATCCAGAGTTCCTTGACGTCCATAATTTTCTCGTTCGCTTTGTTGTGTGGCGCCTTTTTTCATCGCTTCTAGGAACTGAGGCATCAAGTCAGGACGAATCTTTTTCACGGCGGCATCAGCAATGACAGCGTCAATCAAGGTGCCGGGCATTAAACCACGCTCATCTGGGGATAACCATTTTGGCAAGAAACCTGTTTCGTTGTAACTATTTAAAAAGCCTTCTAGCATCTCTTCGTATTTTTCTTGAGCAATTAGTGAGAACAATGGGTAGACCGTTTTATAAGTATCCCAAAAGCCATTATTGGTATATAGTATACCAGGACGAACCGTTTGCGAGAACGTATCATAATGAATCGGCTGCTGATTTTCGTCCAATTCATAAAAGGTTTGCGGAAATAGGAATGTTCGATACAGTGTATGATAAAACGTTTTAGTATGTTCAGGGTTTTCATGCGTTACTTTAAGGCGATCGAAATAATTATGCCAATCTGCGATTCCTTGTTGCAGCATCTCAGTAGAACGCAAAGAGATTTCTCGCGCTAAATTTAACTGCGCTTGTTTTTCAGAAATAAATGAACTACTAAAATGAACAACTTGTTGAGCAATATTTCCAAAAGAAAGAAGGATTTTGCCATCTTCACCTGAAGAAGGGGCAAACCATTTGGTTAAAGGCTGTTCAAAATGAAGCACAAAATAAAAACTAAAATCTGGATCTTCACAACCAGAATAGTTGATGACTTTTACAGCCACTTGATGGTCATCTAATTGTTTTACTTGATAACGTCCAGGCAGAGTTAGTAGTAAGTGATTATCTTTTTGTTGATAATCAATGGTTAAGATACCACCATACATGCTTGGGATTAATTGAGAAGTTATTTGATAGCGTAATTGAGTTAAATTAATTTCGACAGGAGAAAAAAGGCTTTCTTCTGGACGATAAGAACTTTGGGCATGGAATAAAGAAAGTTCCGACAATGAACCACTGACAGGGGTCATTAATAAATGACTAAAATCACCCATCCAAGGACTTGGTTGATGCGTTACTCGATAGCCTTGAAATGTTCGATCTTCTGGATGAAACCACCAGCTGCCTTTTTGGTCAGTTGTTTGCGGGGCGTAAAAATTCATCCCAAATGGCACGCCAGTATAGGGTAGACAATTTCCATTTGAAAAACTATGTTGGTTGGCAGTTCCGTGTCGCGTATCAATCGCTTGAATATTCATGAAAGTAGCTCCTTTGTTTTAAATGATATATCATATAGGCTGATTATAGCACAAAAAACAAGAAATGAAAGCGTATTTATTTGCTTTTTTATTTATTTTTAACGAATTGGTATATTCAATTTGAGGAGGGAATTGACAAGCATGTTACAATGGATAAGGAATCGATATTGGAGTGATTGTTATTTATTTTTTTAGTACAAAAAGTCAGCAATTTTTTGCGTATGTTTGGGCCATTTTCCCAGTCATCGCCTTTTTTTTGGTTAGTTTTTATACATTGGATTTTTTATTTTCCCCAAGCTATTTAATTATGGTGCCTGTATTTACTATTATGTTTAAAATTAACTATAAAAAAGATTATTCGTTTGTAGCGCTGCTCAAAATGAGTATCAGGCAATTTGTGATCAGTTTTTTAGCATTTATAGCTAGTAGTTCCTTTAGCTGGTCTATTATTTTAAATAGTAGTGTGACATTTTTAATTGTTTATTTATTTTATTCATCTGCGACACCGATGCGGTACCATAGTTATTTGATGATGTTTACGTTTTGTCAGTTAATTCAGGTTAAAGGAAATACATTTTTGATGCAATCTCAAGTTGTGGCCTTTTTAATTGGTCTTTTTTTATTGGCTTTAACATTAAACGCTTGGTGGCAAACAGGATTAAGTCAGCTAACCAGCTTAAAGAGTAGAGGCCATGTTCGCTTTTTTAAAAGCATTCAATTAAATATGAAGCAACAAAAATTGGCGGTTATTAATTTCTGGCACGACTTACAACAGACTTTTTTTGGGATTACAAGTTTCAAACAATTTTTAGAAAGTCCTGACGAAAGGGTGCAACGATTTCGTTTAGCTATTCGTATGAGTTTCACCATTACGCTGAGTTTTATTTTAATGTGGAGTGTAGGAGGCATTAAAATAATTTGGATTCCGATGAATGTTTTTCTACTCTTGCATCCAGTGAAAGCAGAAATGAATACGCGTATTAAGACACGTTTTTGGGGGACTCTTTTAGGATGTTTCCTTAGTCTGTTTGTTGTCAATTGGCTTCAATTGCCACTGACACACCTCATTGTTTCTAGTTTGATTGGCATTTTTGTTTATGCCCTAAAACCAGGAACCGTGTTACAAGTGACAATGGCAACGATTTTTGGGTTATGTTTGGCAACAATTAGTTTACGAGGGATGTACGCCGCAGAGTTGCGGGTCTCTTTTGTATTATTGGCAATTTTTGTTGTTTGTTTAATTGATTTAGGTTTATTTGTTTATCAGCGTATTTTACGTTTTTAAAAAGTGTGGCACAGAGGGTGATTTACCCGTTGTGCCACACTTTTTAATTTTCTAAATTCGTTAATTTTTCCAAGTAATGATTTTCTATTTGCGGAAAATCTATTTTTTCTGGTGCTGCATCAGGAGTTTCAACTACTTGCTTCAAGCGAGTGAGAACAATTGACCAACCAGCGATATCTTTATGGCGAGGTGTTGTAAAATTTTCTGGGAGAGATTCTGAAAAGACTAACAGGGTCTGGTGAGGTGCTTGTTCTTTTAAGTCAAAATAGATGATACCAGTATCCCAAGTCACGCCCAGATATTTTTCCTCTGCATAGTCAGTGAAAGGCATTGTTTCTTCAAAATCGGGCAGAATAAACCGCCAAAACCCGTTAACACCTAATTCACCAATTTCTAATTCTGGAAACCATTGTTTTAGCTTGTCTGTCTCAGTCAGGTAGCGCCAAATCGTTTGAGGGCTGGCTGAAATTGCCCGTTCTGTACCAAAATAAATCGTCTGGTTTTCTAAGCGAAAGGTATCTTTCATTTTGTTTCTCTCCTTTATTTATTATTCATGAAGTTCTAAAGGTAGTCCATCTGGATCAAAAAAGAAGGTCATTTTTTCACCCGTAAAATCATCTACTCGTAGCGGTTCTGTTTCAATTCCTTGCTCATTTAAAAAAGCAATCACTTCTTCAATATGTTCAACTTTAAAAGCTAAATGACGTAATCCTAAAGCTTCAGGATAAGAGGGGCGAGCGGGAAATTGATCAGAAATAAAAATTTCCAATTCTTGGCTGCCTAATTTTAAATCTAATTTAATATCGTTTTTTTCGGGACGATGATTTTCGCGAAGAACTTCAAAGCCCAACTTTTCGACATAAAAATTTTTAGTTGCTTGATAATTTGAGGCATTGATTGCCACGTGATGAATTTCTTTAAAAAACATTTTTCATACTCCTTTTCGTTTTTTCCCTCTGTAGTATAGCAATAAAGAAGCAGCTAAAAAAGCGTTCTGTTTGACTCTTTAAGAAAAGACAAGGGATTTGTAAAAAAATAAAATTATTTTTTTGAAAGAAAGCGCTTGCCAAAAAAAGAATAATCGAGTATGATGTATATACAACTTAATTGTATATACAAGTTTGAGAGGAGAATGTAAAATGGGTAAGTTTCAAAGCGATGCACAACAGTTGTTGAAAGCAGTAGGAGGCAAAGAAAATATTTCAGCTGTTTCTCATTGTGCAACTCGAATGCGTTTTGTATTAAAAGATCCAAAAAAAGCGGATGTACCTGTGATTGAAGATATTCCTTCTGTAAAAGGAACCTTTACAAATGCTGGACAGTTTCAAGTAATTATTGGGAATGAAGTCCCACAATTTTATAATGATTTTTCTGCAATTTCCGGTTTAGAAGGGGTTTCAAAAGAAGAAGGGAAAGCAGCTGCCAAAAGTAATTTGAGTCCTGTTCAACGAGTTGTTTCTGTTTTAGCTGAGATTTTTACACCATTGATTCCTGCACTTGTTATCGGGGGATTGATTTTAGGGTTCCGCAATATTTTGGAAGGGGTTCCATTTGGCTTTCTTGATGGTCAAACAATCGTGGAAGTTTCTCAATTTTGGAATGGAGTCAATTCATTCTTATGGTTAATCGGCGAAGCAATTTTCCACTTCTTGCCAGTTGGGATTACGTGGAGTATTACGAAGAAAATGGGAACCACACAAATCTTGGGGATTGTCCTAGGGATTACATTAGTCTCACCACAACTTCTGAATGCTTATTCAGTTGCGACGACTAAAGCAGCAGAAATTCCTTTCTGGGATTTTGGGTTTGCTCAAGTTAACATGATTGGTTATCAAGCGCAAGTTATCCCAGCTATGTTAGCCGGCTTCTTGCTTGCCTATCTTGAAATTTTCTTTAGAAAAGTGATTCCTCAAGCAATTTCAATGATTTTTGTCCCATTGTTTGCTTTAGTACCAACAGTATTGGCTGCACATGTCATTTTAGGACCAATCGGTTGGACGATTGGTAGTTGGGTTTCTGATATTGTAAATGCTGGATTAACGTCAACATTTAATTGGTTATTTGGCGCCGTCTTTGGCTTTATGTACGCACCATTAGTCATCACTGGGTTGCATCATATGAGTAATGCGATTGATTTACAGTTGATTGCTGACTTTCAGTCAACCAACTTATGGCCAATGATTGCTCTATCAAATATTGCACAAGGTTCAGCGGTTTTAGCAGTTATCTTTATGCATCGTGGAAACAAAAAAGAAGAACAAGTTTCGATTCCAGCAATGATTTCTTGTTACCTAGGTGTGACTGAACCAGCGATGTTTGGGATCAACTTAAAATATGTTTATCCATTTGTTGCGGGCATGATTGGTTCAGCAATGGCAGGAATGTTTGCCACTTTAATGGGCGTTCGTGCGACCAGTATCGGCGTCGGTGGCTTGCCAGGAATTTTATCTATTGTGCCACAATATTACTTGCCGTTTTTAGTCGCAATGGTGATTGCGATTATCGTACCAATGGGCTTAACTTATATTTTCAGAAAGAAAGGCATCTTTAATAAAGTCGATCCAGTTGATGAAGCAACAGGGATGTTATACAGCGAAGAAGGGTAATCGCTTTTTGAAGTTAAGAAGAATTCGTAGACATTTGTCTACGAATTCTTCTTCTTTTTATAGAAACTATTGGCTTTTTTCTCTCTTTCAGTTAGACTAAAAAGGTTGAGAAAAGGAGAGCGTAAAAATGGATATTTATTTAAAAAAAGCAATTTTACACATTATTGATCGAGAAACTGGGACGCCGGTTTTCTCTGAAAAGGAACTAGATTTAACGACCGAGTATATTCGAACGTATTTAACTGCAAAAATTTCAAAACTTTCGACTGCACAAACAAAGACTGGAACATTGGCGGAAAATAGTTCCTTTGTTGATACGTTACGTGGGATTCCTAGTGATTTTGTGAAGAAAAGCCAAGAAGTTACCCAACATTGGTATGATGTTTATTCAGGAAGCGAAGATGCGCCTAGTGCTGATATTTTGTTCATTTTATATGAATTAGATACGGTGTTACATGTCGCAATGATTAAATTAAACTATAAAGAAAGTTACACGCATTACGTCGACTATGAAGAAGAATCCGTTTATAACAAACTGATTATCAACCGAGCAATTTTGTCTTCAAAATCACAAAAACCAGATGAAGGGATTACGGTTGACTTAGATACATTAGCGTTTGAATTACTAGAGAAAAGATATGAATTTTCAGGAGAAAAAATCTGGTATTTCTCTGAAAAAGTGATTGAGACGCAAGCGGCACCTTCCATGGAAGAAAATATCAAAGAAATTAAAAAGGCAGTCAAACGCATTGGAAAGAAATTTAACGAAGATGAGTTTGAACTAATGGCTTCTGTAAAAGAAGCGGTATATGATAGTATTGAGGAAACGGGAACGATTGACAATGAGCAAATTGCTGAGCAAGTGTTTAAAGAAAATGTATCAGCTAAATTAGCTTACCAAGAAGAAGTGAATGAGTCGAAGTTTGTCGACAAAACACCGCCAGTCAGAGAATCTCGCGAAATTTCTGAAAAGAAATTTGGCAAACAGAAGTTAAAAATGGATAACGGTATTGAATTAATTGTTCCGTTAGATGTTTACCGCAATGGCGATTTAATTGAATTTGTTAATAATCCAGATGGCACAGTGTCCATTATGCTAAAAAATATCGAAAAAATTAGTAATCAATTATAAAGAAAAAACCGTTGGTCGCTTGCCAACGGTTTTTTCTTTATTTTAATTTTTCTAAAGCTTTTTCAGGGACTTCTTTTTCTGTCACTTCATTCCAGCTGATCACGCCTTTACGGGGATTAACTTTCAATTTTAGATAGGCTTTCATACGCAAAGGTTGATCACGGGATTCGTTTAATTCCACGGTTTTTTCTTCACCGTTTTTATTAAACGCAGGTTGTTGATAGTAATAAATGGTCATTGCTTCACCAGAATTTGTTTTTTCATCTTTCTTTTCACCAGATGTTGTGATTTGTGTATAATAGGCTTCTCCACCGTAATAGTAATTATAAACGCCCCAGCTACCACCGGCTAAAATGACTATGGGAATTAATATTTTTAGTAATGTTTTCATTTTCCTCACCTCAAGGAATAGTATGCCTTTTTTTTAGGAAATTTGCCATATTTTTTTCCGTTAATTGAGTGACAATTTTGTTAGTTTCGGCACTTTCTTGAAAAATTCATTATTTTTTTAAACAAAAGACAACGTTTGTCGCTCCCTTTTTTTCACTATCATGCTACAATAAAGAAAAAAAGATGGAGGTAGAGGACAATGATGCCCTTTTATTTTGGAATCGATCCAACCTATATATTGGTAATTATCGGAATTGCGATTTCTGGTGCGGCCTCCGCATATGTTAACAGTACCTTTCGTAAATATGATCAAGTACGAAGCAGTAAACATGTTACAGGCACGCAGGCAGCACAATATATTTTACAAAAAGAACAAATTAATGATGTTGGAGTTCAGCAAATTGCTGGTGATTTAACTGACAATTATAATTCTGGAAACAAAATGTTGAGCTTATCCGAAGCCACTGCTCAATCGACATCGGTCGCGGCTATTGGCGTGGCGGCTCATGAATGCGGACATGCGGTACAAGATCATACGAACTATGTGCCTTTACGTCTTCGTGCAGCTATTGTTCCAGTTGCCAACATCGGTTCAACCATTTCCTTTCCACTAATTTTGATTGGTGTTTTATTTAGTTGGAATCAAACATTAATCAACATTGGAATTTTGGCTTTTTCATTAGCCTTGATTTTTCAATTGGTGACTTTACCGGTGGAGTTTAATGCGTCTAGACGTGCGTTAAGTATTCTTTCTGAAGGTGGGTTATTAACAGAAGAAGAAGTCCCAATGGCCAGAAAAGTTCTTTTTGCAGCTGCACTTACCTACGTAGCAGCGGCGCTTTCGACCTTTTTACAACTTTTACGTTTGGTTATTTTATTTGGTGGCAATAACCGACGAGACTAAGTGCTAGTAAAGGTCTTTCTATTACGCATAAAAGTAATAATATGTTATGATTAAAGTAGAAAATAACAGAGGAGCTGAAGGAAATGAAAGCATCAACAAAAATTGGTATCGGTTTAAGCATTGCTGCAGTTGCAAGTGTCTCTGTTGCAGTCATCGCTTCTGAAAAAATTATTAAGAAGGTATCTCATGTTTCCAATCGTTATAAAGTTAAAAAGTTTGTAGACGATAAATTTGATGGAAACCAAAAATTATTATCGATTGTCGATGATTTATCCGATGATGAATTAGATTCTGTTTTAAATGTTGTTGATCGTGTGAAAGATGGCGGTTCAAAATTAGCTGAATATGGCGAAAAAGTTAAAGACAATACAGATTCTTTAAAAGAACGCTTTTTCACATTTATTGAAGATGCAATGAAGTAAAAAAGATGGCCTAGGCCATCTTTTTTTTATAAAAATAATTCTTTTGTTTCAACATAATAGCCTCTGCCACCAACTAGAACTTGATCAATTGTCTTTTGGGATGTAGTGTTCAAACGCACTAAGACTTCTGAAGGAGCGTTTAAGGTATAACCTTGGGCAAAGGTGTAATTGGTTTTTTGTAAAATTTGGTGATGGTACAGATAACAAGCTAACGCACCATTTGATGTACCAGTAGCGGCTTCTTCATCGATGTCATAAAGGGGTGCAAAATTCCTACAAATGATATTTTCTTCAGACAAAGCAAAAAGATGCATCCCAATAACTCCATACTTTTGACTAAGTAACTTAATTTTTTCAAAGTTTGGTTGTAAATCCTGTAATAATTGCGCATTTTTAATGGGAACCAAAATATCTTTTAGGCCCGTTGACACAATCTGGATAGGAAAAGCAGTTGCCACTGCGTTTAAATCAAAGCAGCCGCTCAATTCTTCTAAAGTGAGCGTATCATAAAAAGTTGGGACAGTTTGTTCCATAAATAGTTGTTCACCGTTCGCCGTGATTGCGAGCAAACCGCTGTTCGTTTCGATTGTATATTCTGTTTGCAATAATTTATTTAAGTGCTTCATAATGGTGAAAGCGCCAATTGTCGCGTGGCCACATAAGTCGACTTCTTCTTTTGGTGTAAAATATTCAAGGCGGAAATCAGCAATCTTTGAGTCTGAAATAAAAGCAGTTTCTGCAAATCCTAGTTCTTTGGCGATGGCCATTTTTTTGG
Organism: Enterococcus sp. AZ104; assembly: GCF_050546705.1. Classification (NCBI taxonomy): domain Bacteria; kingdom Bacillati; phylum Bacillota; class Bacilli; order Lactobacillales; family Enterococcaceae; genus Enterococcus; species Enterococcus sp. AZ104. The sequence continues at coordinate 1,800,947 of NZ_CP172952.1, read as the reverse complement.
TTCTCGTTAAGGGCTGTGTCATAAAAACAACGCCTGCTTTGTTGCCACCTTCGTGGTTTTTACTAAATGCACTAGCGACATATGCGGTAATTTTCATTGGAACGCCTACTTTCTAATTGGGAATAAAAAACATACGAGTAAAAAATGGACGTGCTACTTTCTTAATAACAAATAACAAAAGATTAAATCATCCATTTTTTTTAAAGATAAGCCAGTTTGTTCAAAAAACTTTTCCAACCGATAGTGTAAAGTATTTCGATGCATAAATAAATCTTTTGCAGTGGAGCTGATATTGCCTTGATTTTTCCACAAAGCGCTGATGATTGGCTGAATATCGGTGTCTTTATTTAATAAACGACGATAATACTCAACAAGTACATTTTGGCTCATGGCTTCTTTGGTAAAATAGTGGAGGGCAACATCAGTTAAACTAAAAACAGTCGTCCGACTAGAGGAATTAAGTTCTTCTGAAAAAATACGTTGTTCTTCATGGAAACAACGCCGGAGAATGTCTTCAGAGGAATAAAAATTGCCAACAAATACAGCACTAGTGCAATCAAAGTCTGTATCTAATGTTAAAAAGATTCCTTGAATTTCTTCTTGTTGAAAGGTATTTTTTGACTGTTCTTCAACTAAAATATACATATTATTACTTGGACTGAAGCAATCAACTGTATCTGGAAACATCTTTGTTAAATTAAATTGCCATTCAGCTTGTAATTCTTTTGTGACATTCGTTTGAATTTGCAACATACGAAAGGTCCCTTCGGCAGGTAATTTTTCCTGTTGAAATAAGTAACTGAACCAAGGATGGTTACCAGTAATTGTTGGGTTTTCAGAAATCGGGAAAAGCGCTTCCAACAAATGCTGTTCTTTAATACTTAAGAAAGCTTTATTCACAATGAAAAATTGGTCGTCAACAGGAATTGAATAGGTGGCTTCGGAACCAATTGTTTTTGATAAATAGCCTTTGGGATAAAGCTGAGATAAATTTTCAATAATCATAGACACACCTCACTGATTTATTGTACCATGAAGCAAGACAGAAGTTTAGTGGGAAAAAGCCGAAAGGTGGAAATTAATTGGGAAAAAAAGAAACAACGTTAACACAAGAAGAAAAAGAATTTTTTATGCGAGAAGCCATTGCAGAAGCGAAAAAAGCAGAAGGTTTGGCTGAGGTGCCTATTGGAGCTGTAATTGTTCGGCAAGGGGAAATTATTGGCCGCGGGCATAATCTGAGAGAAGCACGGCAAGAAGCAACGGCGCATGCAGAAATGTATGCAATCCAAGAAGCGTGTCGCGGGATAGAAAATTGGCGTCTAGAAGAAACCCAATTATTTGTAACTTTAGAGCCTTGTCCAATGTGTAGTGGGGCGATGCTTTTAGCACGAATTCCAGAAGTTTATTATGGCGCAACCGATCCTAAAGCAGGCACTGCTGGGACTTTGATGAATTTATTAGAAGATGAACGCTTCAATCATGTGGCCTATGTCGAAGCAGGCGTTTTAGAAGAAGAGTGTCGCTTATTGCTAGTTCAGTTCTTTAAAAAGTTACGGGCAAAGAAAAAAGAAGAGAAACTTTTAAAAAATCAAAAGAAAGACTAGTCAAAAGAATAAAAATACGTTATACTAGGTTTTGCCGAAAGGCTAGGACAATGGCGGGCTAGTGAATTGTGTCAGATCCGGAAGGAAGCAGCACTAAGCAAGTGCCGCCATGTGTCTGATTGAATAAGGAACGTATCAAGGCTGAGAAGCCTTTTTTATTTTATCTAAAATTAAAAAGACAGGAAAGTTGGTCGCTTTCCTGTCTTTTTTTGTGGATTCAAGATAATACAGCAGCTGCTAAAGCTTGTTGAATAGCAACAATATCTTTATCTTTTCTAAATTGAAGACTTACTGAAGGAAACTCAGCACTTGAAATCCATATCTTTAGTTCTGCATCTAGGTCGAAATGTCCACTAGTTTCAACAGAAAAGCGTGAAATAGATTTGTAGGGAATCGATTTATAATCAACTTTTTTACCTGTAATTCCTTGTTTATCGACTAAAATTAAGCGTTTATCTGTAAAGACAATTAAATCTCTTACTAAAGTGAAGGCCATATCCACTTTTTCGTTAGGGATTAAAACATCCCGTAATTCTTTTTCAGCTGTTTCATTGTTATTTTGTGTTGCATTCCCTAACAATCCATCAAATAATCCCATGTTAATTCTCCAATTCTACTTTTTTGAAAAAAATTCTTTTATTTAAAAGTAAACTTATATCGTGTAAAAGAATCCGCTTTCAATTTGATTATAACGTTAAAGGTCCTTCGAATGCAATTGATTTTTTAGCATAAGAAAGTGAGGCCTAAATCGCTGCAACTTAGGCCTCACTTTCTAAATTTTAAAAGAACCTACTGAATAAAAGCAGTTTCTTCTTATTTCTTGGAGCTAAAAACTTTGGTTTCAACATTTGGTAGGACTATGCCCAATCGCCATTTCTAAAAACTGGAACAATCGTCCCGTCTTCCTTAATGCCGTCAATATTCATTTTGTCAGATCCTACCATAAAGTCCACATGTGTTTGGCTACGATTTAAACCAGCTTCAGCTAATTCTTCTTCGCTCATCTCCGTGCCACCTTGTAAGTTGAAGGCATAGGCCGAACCAAAGGCTAAATGATTAGAGGCATTTTCATCAAACAATGTATTATAAAAAATCAAACCGGATTGTGAAATTGGTGAAGGGTCAGGTACTAAAGCAACTTCCCCTAGGTGTTTGGCACCTTCATCAATAGCTAAGAGATTTTTCAATGCTTCTTCGCCTTGTTCAGCTGAGAAGTCAACAACTTTTCCATCTTTAAATGTAAATTTCATTCCCGAAATGATTGTGCCAGCATAACTTAGTGGTTTTGTACTAGAGACATAACCATCAACGCGGCGACTATCTGGAGCGGTGAAAACTTCTTCTGTTGGCATATTAGCCATGAATTCTTCCCCACGAGCGTTATAACTACCAGCGCCTTCCCATAAATGGTTTTTAGGCAAACCAATCGTTAAATCTGTCCCAGGAGCTGTGTAGTGTAAAGCAGTAAATTGTTGTTCGTTTAATTCAGCCGCTTTTTCTTGTAATTTTTTATCATGGATATTCCAAGCAATGACTGGGTTTTCTTCATAAATTCGTGTTGTTTTGAAAATTTCATTCCAAAGTGCATCAACTTGTTCTTCACTTGTTGCTAATTCTGGAAAGACTTTAGCTGCCCAGCCTTCACTAGCAGCAGCTACAACAGTCCAACTTACTTTGTTGGCTTGCGTTGCTTTTCGTAGGTTGACCAATGCTTTCCCATTAGCCGCTTGGAAAGCTGCTACACGTTGTGCATCCACGCCAGCTAATGCATCAGGATTAGAAGAAACCACGCTAATTCGGCTTGCGCCTTTGGCAATCCAATCATCGGTTTGATCAATTTTATATTGAGGAACATTTTCAATACGATCAGTTGCAGCATGAGCTAAAAATTCACGTTGAATGGTTTCGTCGCTCCATTGAACAATTACTTCGGCCGCACCTAAGCGATAAGCTTCTTCCGTAATTAAGCGGGCAAGGGGCGCTTGATCAACACTGATTTGTAAAACAACCGTATGATTTTCCTGAACATTGACACCCGTTTCAGCAATTAAACGTGCATATTTCTTTAGATTTTCATTAAAATTCTCTAAGGTCATTCGTGATTCCTCCTTCATTTTCATGGGTAATGACTGCTCATATCATAACACGGAAGAGCAGGGAACTCAACGAAATAAAGCCTTTATCAACTGTTATTTTAAGTTGGGGTAAAAGTTGTCGTGCTCCCGCTCAGTGAACTTTTGTACAAAGAGTTGTTCTAATTTTGCATAATAGAAAAATCGTGTTACAATAACCATAAGCATTTATTTGGAAGCGTTGTATATGAATGAATAAAGGGGATAGGGAATTATGGCAAGAAAAAAAACCATTACGAAAGAGCAGATTTTAACAGCTGCCTATGAAGTAGTCGCCACTGAAGGATTTTCGAAGTTCACTGCACGTAATATTGCTAATAAAATGAAATGTTCCACCCAACCGATTTATTTGGAATTTAAAAACATGGATGATTTACGCGATGCTTTATTCCAAAAAATTCATAAATACTTAGCGAAAGAAGTATTTCCAGTAAAACATACCGGGAATACAATTGTTGATTTGGCTTTAAACTATATTCATTTTGCGACAAGTGAAAGTAAGTTATACCGTGCGCTTTATTTAGAAGAATATGGTGGCGGCAAAAAAATGCAAGAATTCTCTTATCACTATTTTACTGAAGCGGTAAAAGCTGATCCTGAGTATGCTAATTTAAACGATGTTCAAATTGACTCTTTACACATGGGAACATGGGTGGTCGCTACTGGTGTGGCTGCATTGATGACTTCTGGAATTATCCATCCTTCAGAAGAACAAATCATTCATTTAATGAAAGATAGTATTGAAGCAATTCTTGAACGAGATGAACCAATTGATATTGACCTATAAAAATTAAAAAAAGTGTAACCTCATGCTGATAACTTCTGTGAGGTTACAGCAAAAGACTGTTTCTTAAAAGAACGGTCTTTTTTTGTTAAGTGTATTAATGGTAGATTATTCGCAACCATGCTACAGTAAAGAAGAGAAATAGAAAGGGGCAAAAAACATGAACCGAGTGAAAGATAAGCGTTTATGGCTAAGTATTGTAGGAATTACCGGACTAGGGCTCTTGTCGGGCTTATTTTCAGTAAATGCGAGAGAATATTATCAAGCGTTGAGATTACCAAGTTTTGCTCCGCCAGGCTGGTTATTTGGACCAGTGTGGTTGGTGTTGTATATTTTTATGGGCATTACTTTTTATTTCATCTTAGTTCATCCAAATAAACAACAGAAAAAACGGATGATTACGCTATTTATTTTACAATTTATTGCGAACTTTTTCTGGACATTTTTCTTTTTTTCTTTACAAAATAATTTATTATCTGTGATTGATATCTCATTGTTATGGCTATTATTAATAGTTCAACAGTGGGACTACTTGCGTTATAAATTAATAACGCGTGGCTGGTTGATGATTCCTTATATTCTTTGGGTTACTTTTGCGGCAGCTTTAAATTACAGTATTTTATTTTTAAATTAGGAATATCAAAACACCAGAGAAAAATGGGAACTAGCCATTTTTCTCTGGTGTTTTTTTTGTTTATTTTAACGTAGTTATTCTGCGGCAGTTGCTAATTTTTTCGCAAATTCTTCTAAACGTTGGATGTCGTCTTCTTCAGCGGCTAAATCAACTTTAACGCTGTCGGCGCCTTTTTTTGCCCCAATTTGAGTAAAGACTGCTTCGAAGTCGTCCACCGATTTACAAAAATCATCATAAAACGTGTCTCCTGAACCACAAACGCCGAAGATTTTTCCTGATAAATCAATCTCTTGTAAGTCTTCATAAAAGTCGACAATTTCATCAGGTAAATCGCCATCGCCATACGTATATGTAGCTACTACACAGATATCGGCCTCTTCAAAATCAGCGGCATCGACTTGCGTACACTCATCAATTTCGACCTCTAATTCTAAATCTTCAAATGCTTCTGCAACAATGTCGGCAATTTCTTCTGTATTCCCAGTCATGCTTGCATACACAATTTTAGCTAACGTCATAAACTTTCTTCCCCCTCATACAATTCTGTCACTTATTATAGCAGATGCGCATTTCTTATAAAAGACTAGCGAGTGCTTTTATTAAGGGACTTTTTGAAAATTGGTGTTTGAACAATCTTTTTTGCAAAAAATGTGATAAAATAATTTGAATGAAACAAGTTTAGGAGAGATAGTATGATTACATTAAAATCACCACGAGAAATTGAAATGATGGATGAATCAGGGGAATTATTAGCGGATGTTCACCGTCATTTACGGACGTTTATTAAACCTGGCATTACAAGCTGGGATATTGAAGTATTTGTGAGAGACTTTATTGAAAGTCATGGTGGCGTGGCGGCTCAAATTGGCTATGAAGGCTACAAATATGCTACCTGTTGTAGTATCAACGACGAAATCTGCCACGGATTTCCTCGTAAAAAAGTATTAAAAGATGGCGACCTAATCAAAGTAGATATGTGTGTCGACTTAAAGGGCGCAATCTCTGATTCATGCTGGTCTTATGTCGTGGGTGAATCAACACCTGAAATTGATCGCTTGATGGAAGTAACCAAAAAAGCGCTATATCTTGGGATTGAACAAGCACAAGTAGGAAATAGAATTGGCGACATTGGTCATGCAATTCAAACGTATGTAGAAGGAGAAGGCTATGGGGTTGTTCGCGACTTTGTAGGCCACGGCATTGGCCCAACTATCCATGAAAGTCCAATGATTCCTCACTATGGTGAAGCAGGTAAAGGACTACGTTTAAAAGAGGGAATGGTTATTACCATTGAGCCAATGGTTAACACAGGAACTTGGCGCATGAAAATGGACCCAAATGGTTGGACTGCTTATACTGAAGATGGCGGTCTAAGTTGTCAATATGAACATTCATTAGCGATTACGAAAGAAGGTCCAAGAATCTTAACGTCACAAGGCGAAGAATTGACTTATTAATAAGGAGAGTGTGTGATGAAGTTTCTCGACAACATCAAAAAGAATCAATCTTTGATGCGTTTTATTGAGACAACGCAAAGTCACATGGTCACAGCCGAAATAGGCAACAGCTCAGTGGTTGTTGCCTATTATTTATTACTCTCGCTGTTTCCATTACTGATTGCGGTAGGTAATGTCTTACCTTATTTAAGAATCGACCCTAATTCTGTGTTGCCTTATATTGCAGAGGCGATTCCGAAAGATGTTTATAAGAACTTAGAACCAGCGATTCGTTCACTACTGACTCAACGTTCAGGCGGGTTGCTTTCTGTTTCCGCTTTAGCAGCATTTTGGAGTGCCAGTCAAAGTATTAATGCACTACAAAACGCGATGAATAAAGCTTTTGGTGTCGAACAAAGGAAAAATTTTATTCTCGTAAGAGTGGTCTCATTTTTAGTTATTTTGTTATTTATGGTAGCGATTGTTGGTGTAGTAGTAATTTTAGGTCTGGGTCAGTACATTATTGAATTACTGCAACCAATTTTCCATTACTCAACGTCTGTGATCGATACTTTCCAAGCGTTAAAATGGCCGTTAACGACCGTTGTTTTATTAGTGATTATGTGTTTGATTTATGCGGTCGTTCCTAATCGGAAATTATCGTTACGTTCTATTTTGCCAGGGGCTATTTTTTCGACAGTCGGTTGGATGCTATTATCACAAATTTTTGGTTTGTACGTAAAATATTTTAGTTCTAGAATCGCAAGTTATCAAATCATCGGGAGTTTTATCATCTTGATGTTATGGCTGAATTTTGCTGCCACGATTATTATTTTAGGAGCAATTGTCAACGCTGTCGTCGATGAATACTTATCTGGAGATAAAGAAAAGAAACAACCAAGTTTTGAACAACGCTTGTTTAGATGGCTTAAAAAGAAAAATAAATAGATTTCTTTAAAAAAGTCTAAACCGTTGCCAGAACACATGTTTCAGCTTGTAAATGCTTCAGTTTACGGTATAATATACCCTGAACGAGAAGAAAGTGGGTTCGACTATGTCACTATTTATTTATGAAGTTTTGATACGTTTATTTATGACATTTATCTTATCTTTGCTATTAACACCACTTGTTAAGCTTCTAGCGTTTCGGATTGGCGCCTATGATGCACCAGGAGAGCGACGAATCAATACCAAAAATATGCCTACAGCAGGAGGACTTGCAATCTACATTGCTTTTGCTAGTTCATGTTTATTGATTTTTCGTTCGATTATCCCACAAGATTATATTTGGCCGATTATTTTGGCTGGTGGAATGGTTGTTTTGACAGGCCTCATTGATGATATTAAAGAGATTACTCCAATGAAAAAAACAATCGGTATTTTGTTAGCAGCATTAGTTATTTATTTTGTTGCTGGAATTCGGATAGATTTTGTGACGTTGCCAGTTGTTGGAATGATTGATTTGCGCTGGTTTAGTTTACCATTAACTTTATTGTGGATTTTAGCGATTACGAATGCAGTAAATTTAATTGATGGTTTGGATGGTTTAGCATCAGGCGTATCCATTATTGGATTAACCACGATTGGTATTACAGGGTATTTTTTCCTACATGCTAAAACGGTCTATATTCCAATTGTTATTTTTATTTTAGTTGCTAGCATTGCGGGATTTTTCCCATACAATTTTTATCCGGCTAAAATATTTCTAGGAGATACTGGGGCGTTATTCCTCGGGTTTATGATTGCAGTAATGTCGTTACAGGGCTTAAAAAATGCTACGTTTATTACGGTAATTACGCCAATGGTGATTTTAGGTGTGCCAATTACGGATACGGTTTATGCAATTATTCGACGGCTATTGAACAAGAAGCCCATTTCCTCAGCAGATAAAATGCATTTGCATCACCGCTTGTTATCTTTAGGCTTTACCCATAAAGGGGCGGTCATGACTATTTATGCATTAGCGTTAGTTTTTTCCTTTGTCTCTTTATTGTTCAGCTATTCAAGTACAGTAGCATCAATTTTATTAATTGTCTTTTGTTTAATTGGCTTAGAACTATTCATTGAACTAATCGGTCTAGTTGGCGAAGGACATCAACCGTTGATGTATTTGTTACGGATTTTAGGGAATCGTGAATATCGTCAGGAGCAAATGAAAAAGCGACTTGGCAAGCATTCTAAGAGAAAGTAAAGAAATCTTTAGGTTGCTTTGCGAGAGCGTAAACCTATGATATAATTCCATTAAACTTAAAAAAGTATATGTGTGAAACATATGCTTTTTTTTTAAGACGATGTTTCAGTAGTAAGGAGAAATGAGCATGCAAGAAATGGTAACAATCTCGATTGTCACTTATAATAGTCGTTACATTTTTAATGTACTAGACCAATTAAAAGCCGAACTGGGTACTGATAGTATCTATGATATTCATATCTATGACAATCATTCTGAAACAGCGTATCTTGAAAAATTAACAACATATGAACCATTTATTACTATCCATCGCGCTGAAGAAAATCAAGGGTTTGGTCATGGTCATAATCAAGTGTTATTCAATGCTTCGACAAAGTATGCAATTATTTTTAATCCCGATGTTTTGGTTACTAAAGACGTGCTTGATCGTCTATTAGACCGTATCAAAATAGATAAGAACATTGCAGTCGTTAGCCCTAAAGTGCTAAATGAAGATGGCACGACGCAATATTTAGTTCGTCAAAAATTAGATGTTTTCGATTATATGTTACGTTTTATTCCCTTTCAATTTGTAAAGAAAATTTTTGATAAACGTTTGAGTATTTATGAATGTCGCGATTTGTCGGATACAGAAACAACGGATATTAAAATGGGCTCAGGCTGTTTTATGTTGATTGATCGTGAAAAATTCGTTGAAATTGGTGGGTTCGATGAACGTTTCTTCATGTACTTTGAAGACAACGATTTATGTTTACGTTTTGGCAAAGCAGGCTATCGGATTCTCTATACGCCTTTTGAAACGGTTGTTCACATGTATGAAAAGGGCGCCCATAAAAGTCGGAAATTGTTTAAAATCTTTATGCAATCAATGGGAAAATTTTTTAACAAATGGGGCTGGAGGTTCTTTTAATGAGTCAAAGATTAGCGGTAGTCATCGTCTTATATCAAATGAAAATGGCTGATACGCCGAATTATTTGTTATTAAAAGAAGTGGTAGATCACCCCGAATTGCACTTATTTATTTATGACAACAGCCCACTTCCTCAAGAAGATGCATTATTTTTACAACAAAATGTTACTTATCGACATAATCCTGATAATCCAGGACTAGCGACCGCTTATAATGAAGCGATTGCTTTTAGTCAAACGAATCAATGTGAATTATTGTTGCTCCTTGACCAAGACACAGAAGTGCCAGCTTCTTATTTTGATACGTTGATCATCATGCCGTTAGATCCGACTGTGGCAGTCTATGTTCCAATTGTAGAAGCAAATGGACAACAAATTTCGCCAGTTTATAGTGAGCAATATGTTGGACTTAAAGGAGCAAAGCCAACAGCAGGGATAGCCAACCAACCGTTGATGGCTATCAATTCTGGTACAGTCATTACGGCAGAAACACTGCGCTGGTTGGAAGGATTTTCGGAAGAATTTCCTTTGGACTATTTAGATCATTGGTTCTTTTATCAATTGAATCAAGCCAATAAAAAGATTGAAGTCTTACCAGTCCACCTAAAACAAGAATTGTCTGTTTTAGATTATCGTACAATGAGTTCTCAACGTTATCGCTCTATTATTGAAGCAGAAACGTTATTTTATCGTCGATATGATCAAGAAAAGTTTTCCCATCATCGACGTCATTTATTTTTACGCAGTAGTAAGCAATTTTTAACTGTCAAAAATCGCCAAATTTGGCGGCAAACATTGGCAGAATTTCTCAAGTTAATGAAAGGATAATCTATGATCTCAGTTTGTATTGCGACATATAATGGAGAAAAATATCTCGCGGAACAATTAGATAGTATTCTTTTACAAGTCAGTGAAGAAGATGAACTAATTATTTCAGATGATGGTTCTACTGATCATACGTTGGAAATTTTGAGAACGTATGCAGCGAATTATCCCCAAATTCAATTGTTACAAGGTCCAGGGCAAGGAGTGATTGCTAATTTTGCATTTGCGCTTACGCATACGAAAGGCGAAGTAATATTTTTAGCAGATCAAGATGACGTTTGGTTGCCAAATAAAGTAACGACGGTGACAGAATATTTTGAAACGCACCCTGACATCCAAGTAGTTATTAGTGACTTGAAAATTGTTGATGCGGATTTACAAGTTACCAATCCCTCTTATTTTAAGTTTCGAAAAGTCAAACCAGGGTTTTGGCGAAATGCGATAAAAAGTGGCTATATTGGGGCAGGTATGGCCTTTCGTCAAGAGATGAAAAACGTCATTTTACCCATTCCGCCAGAAGTTCCTATGCATGATATGTGGATTGGCTTATTAGCTGCACGGAAAAAGCAAACGGGTCTCATTAAAGAACCATTAGTGCTTTACCGAAGACATGGAGCGAATGTCAGCCCTATTATTACCAAAACAAGTTTCCAACAAAAATTAAATTGGCGTGTGAATTTATTAAAAGCTTTACATCAGCGTTTAAAGGAACAACGCTAAACTTTTACAGATTTGTAAAATTTACGTAAAAAACATGACAAACCCTATGCTTAATGCGATAATAGGGAAGGATATTTGGTTTTATAGAAACTAAAAATAGAAGTATTTAAGGAGATTGTTCATGAAAGGAATTATTTTAGCAGGCGGAAGCGGGACACGCTTATATCCGCTAACAAAAGCAACATCAAAACAATTAATGCCAATTTACGACAAACCAATGATTTATTACCCAATGTCAACGTTAATGTTGGCGGGAATTAATGAAATTTTGATTATCTCTACACCAGAAGATACACCACGTTTTGAAAGCTTATTCGGCGATGGCCATGATTTAGGCATTCATATCGAATACGCGGTACAAGAAAGCCCAGATGGTTTGGCGCAAGCATTTATTATTGGTGAAGAATTTATTGGTGATGATAGTGTCTGCTTAGTTTTAGGGGACAATATTTATTATGGTGGCGGCTTATCAAAAATGTTGCAACGAGCGGCTTCTAAAGAGTCAGGGGCAACAGTCTTTGGCTACCATGTAAATGATCCAGAACGTTTCGGCGTGGTAGAATTTGATGAAGAGATGCGGGCGCTTTCTATTGAAGAAAAACCGGCACAACCGAAGTCAAATTATGCAGTGACAGGTTTGTATTTTTACGACAATGAAGTGGTTGAAATTGCGAAAGGGATCAAACCGTCAGAACGTGGGGAATTAGAAATAACAGACGTTAATAAAGTCTACCTTGAAAAAAATAAACTTTCTGTTGAGGTAATGGGCCGTGGCTTTGCTTGGTTAGATACAGGCACACACGAATCTTTATTAGAAGCGTCAACATTTATTGAAACAATTGAAAAACGTCAAAATTTAAAAGTCGCTTGTTTGGAAGAAATTGCTTATCGAATGGGCTATATTACAAAAGAACAATTGGTAGAATTGGCACAACCATTGAAGAAAAATGGCTACGGCCAATACTTGCTACGTTTAGCAGCAGAATAGGAGCGAAGAAACGTGAAAGTTATTGATACAAAATTACAAGATGTCAAAATTATCGAAATGGATGTTTTCGGTGATCATCGTGGCTTTTTTACAGAAAGTTATTCCAAAGCTAAATTTGCAGAACATGGATTAGACTTTGATTTTGTCCAAGATAATCATTCATTATCAACAGAAGCAGGTGTCTTGCGTGGATTGCATTTTCAAAAAGGCGAAGCTGCGCAAACAAAACTAATTCGCGTTGTAACAGGTGCGGTATTAGATGTGATTGTTGATATTCGTAAAGGGAGTCCAACCTATGGTCAATGGGAAGGCTACATTTTATCAGAACATAATCACCGTCAGCTTTTAGTACCAAAAGGTTTTGCTCATGGTTTTGTCACCTTGACACCGAACGTGAATTTTATGTACAAGTGTGACAATTACTACAATGCGGCAGCAGACGGCGGTATTGCTTTTAACGATCCAGCGTTAGCTATTGATTGGCCAATTGCGCCAGAAAAAGCGATTACGTCAGAAAAGGATCAAAAACATCCAACCTTAAAAGAATTTGAAGCGGAAAATCCGTTTATCTATGGCGAAATTTAAGAAAAAAGTAGGAGAGTTTCAATTATGAAAAAAATCATCGTAACAGGTGGAGCTGGTTTTATCGGCTCAAATTTTGTTCATTATGTTGTAAAGAATCATCCAGAAGTTCATGTAACTGTATTAGATAAATTAACGTATGCAGGAAATGAAAAAAATCTTGAAGGTCTACCAAGTGATCGTGTGGAATTAGTCGTAGGAGATATCGCTGATGCTGAATTAGTTAATCGTTTAGTCGCTGAAACAGATGCGGTCGTTCACTATGCTGCTGAATCGCATAACGACAACTCATTAAACGACCCATTTCCATTTGTACAAACCAATCTGATTGGGACGTATACATTGATCGAAGCTTGCCGTAAAAACAATGTTCGTTACCACCATGTATCGACTGATGAAGTTTATGGCGATTTACCTTTAAGAGAAGATTTACCAGGACATGGAGAAGGCGAAGGGGAAAAATTCACTGCCGAAACGCCTTACAATCCTTCAAGCCCTTATTCTTCAACAAAAGCAGGATCTGACTTGTTAGTCAAAGCGTGGGTCCGTTCTTTTAACTTACAAGCAACAATTTCAAACTGTTCAAATAACTATGGTCCATATCAACATATTGAAAAATTTATTCCTCGTCAAATTACCAATGTCTTAAGTGGCATTACACCAAAACTTTATGGTGCTGGTAAAAATGTTCGTGACTGGATTCATACAAACGACCATTCTTCGGCTGTTTGGGCAATTTTAACAAAAGGGCAAATTGGCGAAACATATTTAATCGGAGCCGATGGTGAAGAAGACAATAAAACAGTGATGGAATTAATTTTAGAATTAATGGGACAACCTGTTGATGCCTATGAGCATGTCAACGATCGTGCAGGACATGACTTACGTTATGCGATTGATTCAACCAGATTACGCGAAGAATTAGGTTGGGAACCAGAATTCACGAATTTCCGTGAAGGCTTGGCAGAAACAATCAAGTGGTATACAGAAAATGAAGACTGGTGGCGTGCAGATAAAGAAGCTGTTGAAGCAAAATATGCACAAAATGGTCAGTAATTTTTTCTGACATGTGAGATAACAGTCGAAAGGCGATGGCAAAGTACAAAAGCTACTTTGCCCTGCCTTTTTTTCAAGAAGGAGCGAAAATAATGATTTTAATTACTGGTGGAAATGGCCAATTGGGCACAGAATTACGTCACCTATTAGACGAACAAGGAATTGAGTATGTTTCAACGGATTCCACAGAATTAGATATTACTGATGCGGATAGTACGTTGGCAAAAGTGAAAGAAATTCAACCAAACGTCATTTATCATTGTGCCGCTTATACAGCTGTTGATAAAGCAGAAGACGAAGGCAAGGAATTAGATGAAAAAGTGAATGTAGATGGCACACGTCATGTTGCAGAAGCTGCTAAAGCAGTGGGGGCGACACTTGTTTACGTAAGTACAGATTATATTTTTGATGGAACTAAAAAAGAAGGCGTCTATGCGATTGATGATCAACCGAATCCTTTAAATGAGTATGGTCGGACGAAGTTATTAGGTGAACAAGCGGTCCAAGAAATCCTGGACGATTATTATATTATTCGAACATCATGGGTATTTGGTCAATACGGTCATAACTTTGTCTTTACCATGCAAAAATTAGCGGAAACAAGAGACCAACTAACGGTAGTGGACGATCAGTTTGGCCGCCCAACTTGGACAAGAACGTTAGCCGAATTTATGGCATTTGTTATTGCAGAAAAAGCGCCATTTGGTGTTTATCATTTGTCTAATGAAAACAGCTGTAGCTGGTATCAGTTTGCTAAAGAAATTTTAAAAGATACTGAAGTGGAAGTACTGCCAGTGGATTCAACTCAATTTCCACAAAAGGCGCAAAGACCACAATATTCTGTCATGGATTTAAGTAAAACAGAAGCGTTAGGCTTTAAAATTCCTACTTGGCAAGAAGCCTTAGCACAAATGTTAGAAAATGTTCAACAATAAATTGTTTTGTGTAAGTGAGGGGTTTTGTTAGAGAAAAAGTGGAAAGGTGTTTCTCTTTATGAAGGTACTTTTAATCATTCCTGCTTACAATGAGGAAGAAAACATTTTGCGGACGATTGCTTCCATTGAAACATTTAAACAGGAAGTTACGCATTTTCAACATGAATTGGATTATGTGGTAATTAATGATGGCTCGACAGATGGAACCAAACAAATTTTAGAAGTCAACCAAATTAATGCCATTCATTTAGTGTTGAATTTAGGTATTGGCGGGGCGGTACAGACCGGCTATAAATATGCCTTAGAAAATGAGTATGATGTGGCGGTTCAGTTTGATGGTGATGGTCAACATGATATCAATAGTTTACCTATTTTACTGGAACCATTAGCAGAGGGTAAATGTGATTTTTCGATTGGCTCTCGTTTCATTCCTGGAAACGAAGCGGCTTTTCAAAGTACGAAAATGCGCCGTTTTGGTATTCGTTTGTTATCTTTTTGCATTCGAATGGCTTCTGGTAAAACAATTTATGATGTGACTTCTGGTTATCGAGCGGGAAATCGGAAAGTGATTGCTTTTTTTGCAAAGCGTTATCCGACAAATTATCCTGAGCCAGAATCGATTGTTCACTTAATTAAAAAACGTTTTGTGATTGTTGAAAGACCTGTCAATATGATGGAACGGCTTGGTGGTGTTTCTTCGATTCGTGCCTTGGCTTCTGTGAAGTATATGCTAGAAGTCGGCTCAGCAATTCTGATTGCTGCCTTTATGAAGGAGGGAGATTAATGCTACCAACCGTGTTATGGCTAGCTTTATTTTTATTTGCAATTGGCTTTTTCTTATACATTATTCGAGGAATTAATAAAAATATTTTTCTCCTAAAAAATGCTTTGATTTGGTTATTAATCTCAATTGTTTTAATTATTTTTGCTATTTTCCCGCATGTGGCAGAATGGTTAGCAATGGTCTTTGGGTTTGAAACAACATCAAACTTCTTATTATCAGCTGCGGTGATTGTCCTGTTAATCATGGAAATTAAAAATTCTGTGTTGATTTCAAAACACGAAAATCGCATTAAAACATTATTGCAAGAATTATCTATCATGAAATCTGAAGAAAAATGGGAGAATAGAGAGGGGAAAAATGACTAAAAACAATGATGTATTGGATGCCTTCAAATTTATTGCTGCATTAAGTGTAGTTGGAATTCATACCTTTCCCTCTAAATCTATTTTGGGTAGTGATTTGAAAATATTAGCCCGCTTTTCTGTTCCGTTTTTTTCATAGTATCTGGATATTTTTTGTTTAAAAAAATTTCTTTTAGAGAAAAAGAAAAAGATAAAAAAATACTATTCAATTATATAAAAAGAATCTTAAAAGTATATCTTTCGTGGTTTATCTTTTACATTCCCTTCTTTATCGTATCTATTATGAATTTTGTTAAAGGGGAAATGGATTTAAGAGGAAAAATATCATTTATACTGAGCATATTATTAGGCTATGTCCCCAGAATAGGTGTTTCTTGGTATTTAATCGCATTAGTAATGAGTGTATTTATTATTTATTACATCCGAAGTTATTTTGGTGAGAAAGTATTATTAACAATTGGAATTGTTAGCTTTCTGATAGGAGTATTTACTTCTACTTATGGTAAGTGGTACTTTGACATTGAATGGATTAAACAAGTGCCTTTTTATGGTTCTATATCTTTTTCGATGATTTCTACGATTTGTTATGTGATTATAGGCTATTTTTTAGCAAACTATGTATTTGAAAAGCCTTTAAATAATTTATTCTTAGTTTTAGGTATTGTTATTTTTTCTTATGTAGGACTAAAGGAAGTGAAATTTGCGCAACAATTAGGTGTTTTTTATGATGCACAAAATTATTTTACGTTACCAATAGTTGCTGTGTTAGTGGTTATTTTAAGTTTTAATTTAGAAAATATACGTATTCCTGGAAGTGACTTTTTAAGAAAATCTAGTATTATTATTTATTTAGCGCAAAATCCGATAAAATATTTACTATTTTATGCAGCTAGTCAATTAGGGATTCAAAAGTTAACGTACGATAACTTTAAAACATATGTTGTACAAGTTTTTTTGTTAATTGTTTTTAGTTATATTATCATTAAATTAAGTGAACTGAGACAGTTTTATTGGCTTAAAAATCTATATTAAATAAAACAACAAAGACCTTAAGTTGGAGTTTAAGGTCTTTGTTGTTTTATTTAAGATTCATAATCACAATGCCGACAATAATAACCACAGCACCAATAAGGGCATTCGTTGTGATTGTCTCTTTTAGAATAAGATTTGAAGCAATTAAAATAGCGATGTTTGTACAGGCAACGCCTAAAGGAACAATGTAAGAAACATCGGAACGACTAATAATTAACATCCATAAAATAAAACTAATTAAATAACAAAATAAACCTAATAAAGATATAAGTGAGATATTCATTGAAAAGATTGTTTGTTGGAGTTGGATGTTCAAACTGCTAGAACCTAGTTTAAATAAGACCAGACCAGCAGAAGACAGAAATACGTAAATAATAAAAAGAACCATAATTTCCCTTCTCTCAAAAATAATTTCCGTGCAAAAAAATGCAAGACCTCCATTATTGTAGCATAATCTCCTAAAAATTGGACAAGATTTTTTAATATAGCGAAATCAGTTAAATTTTTCTTTATAAAAAGGGGTCTACTATTGAAAAGCTAGGCGTTTATCGATAAAATAGAAATGTTGTTTAAAATGGCATTTTTGTATCCAAAAATTTTAGATAAAAATAGTTTATTACGGAAGGAATAAGTATATGTTTAAAGAAACATTTTCAATTTTCAAGAATATTTTTCAGAACAAAAAATTGTTATTACAATTTTCATTTAATGATTTTAAGGCCAAGTATGCTGGTTCAGCACTAGGAATTGTCTGGGCGTTTTTAACGCCATTAGTAACTGTTTTGACGTATTGGTTTGTCTTTTCTGTAGGCCTTCGTTCTAGAGCTGGCGACAATATGCCATTCATTGTCTATTTAGTAACAGGGATGGTACCTTGGTTCTTCTTTTCAGATTCGTTATTATCAGCCACGAATGTGTTTCGTGAATATAGTTATTTAGTTAAAAAAGTCGTGTTTAATGTACAAATTTTACCAACATCTAAAATTTTATCGAACTTGTACACCCACTTGTTTTTCATTCTAATTGGTTTTGTAATTACTACAGCTAACGGTTATTACCCAAGTCTGTACAGTTTGCAATTAATTTACTACTTAGCTTGTTTATTAGTCTTTTTAACAGCAATTACGTGGATTACTGCTTCAACACAACCATTTTTACCTGATATTATGCAATTTATCAATATCATTATGCAAACAGTTATGTGGACATTGCCAATTTTATGGCAACCAACTGGAATGATTGCGACAATCTTAAAAATCAATCCATTATATTATATTGTTCAAGGATACCGCGAATCTTATTTAGGCGGTGCATGGTTCTGGGAACATTGGCAATATAGCTTATATTTCTGGGGAGTTACTATTGTTTTACTATTAATTGGCTCAACCGTGTTTAGACGCTTAAAACCACATTTTTCAGATGTACTATAAGGAGAGAACGACATGTCAGAATATGCAATCGATATCCAACATATTACCAAAACATACAACATGTATAAAAAGCCGTCCGATCGGTTTAAAGAAGCGCTTAGTCCAACCAAAAAATCCTACCACGATTTGTTTTATGCGTTAGACGATGTCACGATGCAAATTAAAAAAGGCGAGATGATTGGCTTTGTCGGCGAAAATGGTTCTGGAAAATCAACCATGTTAAAAATTATTACAGGAGTATTAACGCCAACCTCCGGGTCCATGGTGATTAATGGGAAAATTTCAGCGTTGCTTGAATTAGGTTCAGGTTTTAACCCTGAATATTCAGGATATGAAAATATTTTCTTAAATGGAATGGTCTTGGGTTTTTCCCGAGAAGAGATGGAAGAGCGTGTCCAAGATGTCATTGATTTTGCTGACATCGGCGATCATTTGTATCAACCAGTTAAAACGTACTCTAGTGGTATGTTTGTCCGCTTGGCTTTTGCGGTAGCTATTAACGTGGACCCAGATATTTTAATTGTCGATGAAGCGTTGGCTGTCGGGGATTTAGAGTTTCAATTAAAATGTATGGAAAAATTTACGGAAATTAAAAATTCTGGTAAAACAATTTTATTTGTTTCTCACGATGTAAACTCCATCCGTCGTTTTTGTGACAGAACTTTTTGGTTGCAACACGGGAAAGTCGTTGAATATGGAGATACGATGGACGTGACGACCAACTACGAAAACTTTTTGAAAAAGAAATCAATTAAAACGGTTGACCGCGAAGCGACCATGAAAGATGAAACCCCAACACCAGATATTATTGAAGTGGATCATGCGGAACTTTTAAATGCGGATTATGAACCATTAGAAATGGTAACGCAAGATGAAAAAGTGATTGTAAAAATTGAATATACTGTCAAAAATGACCAAATTAAGAAGCCTGTTTGTGGAGTCGCTATTCGAACAGTGGACAACCATTATGTCTGTGGCTTAAATACGTTATTAGATGGTGTGCAAATTCCTTGGAAAAAAGGACGGAATGTTTTTTATTTAGAATATGAAAAAATGTCATTATTAACAGGTGAATATTATTTTGATATTGCTTTCTTTGAGGAACATGCAACAGTCCCATTAGTCTACAAAACAAAATACGTGACGATGTTTATTACCGGTCGTTATGCCGGAGAAGGAATTGTCATCTTAGATCATAAATGGAAGGATACGACAAAAGATGAAGTATGATTTTGAAATGGAAACAGACGAGAGTACCAGTGTTGGGAAAATCGTAGCACAAATCAAAGAAAATAGTGATGTCTTGGAATTTGGTCCAGGTAATGGGCGAATGACTAGCTATTTGATGGAAGAAAAAAAGTGCCAGGTCTCAATTGTTGAATTAGACAAAGAACTTTATGATCATGTCAGTCAATTTTCAACAGATGCCTTTTATGGCAATATTGATGAAAATGATTGGGTCGAATACTTTGCTGGTAAGACGTTTGATTATATCGTTTTTGCAGATGTGTTGGAACATTTAATGAATCCTCAAAGCGCCTTAGCAAAAGTCAAACCGTTTTTAAAACCAGGCGGTCAAATCTTAATCACTTTCCCTAATTTGGCGCATAATTCTGTCTTAATTGATTTATTTAATAATCGTTTAACGTGGAATGAAACTGGGCTGTTGGATGCTACGCATAAATCATTCTATTTACAAGAAGGATTTGAAAAAGTTTTTGCAGAAGTTGGTTTATACATTGCCAAAGAAGATTTTACATTTAATCAAGTTGGCTACAACGAAATTCCTACGACGTATGAAGCGTTACCTGTAGAAGTACAAGCAGCTTTTAAAGCGCGTCCCTTTGGCGAAGTGTATCAGTACTTTTTTGCCTTGACTGCTGAACCAGTAGAACAGCCAGAGCGAGTGACACCAGTAAATTCATACAATGAAAAAAACGTTCATATTTTAATTAATTGCGGCGAAGAAAAAGAGACTGAGTTGGATCAACCAGTTGATTTACAAAAACCTGAAACAAAACAGTTCCAACTGAAGATACCAGAAGACGTCCAACTGATAAAATTATTCCCAAGTTTAACGGGGGCAATTATTAAATTATCCATGACGATAGACGGCGAGACAGTCCCAGTCGCAGCCACGAATGCTTTTCTGGTACAAGAGAATATCTATTATTTCTTAGATACGCAAGTACCTGTAATCGAAGTAACCGATGCACAAATGGCAGGCAAAGACCTGACAGTAGACATTGATTATTTCTTTGAAGGCAACTATTCAGAACGTGAAAATACCTTTATTCATGCACTGTTAGATGAAAGAAATCAATTTTTAGAAGAAATGAATAAACAGACGGAGACTGCCCCTATGCCTACTGGAAAATATAAACGAATCACGTTAACTAAATTTGATAAAATGATTAATTTAACCATCGATGATATTGCTCGCGATGTAGAAAATAACGTTTCTGTTATCAGAGGGTGGGCGTATGACAAACAAACAAATTATCCGCTAAGATTCAGCATTGCAGAAGCTAGTGAATCAGTCACTTATACGGTGGAAACAGAATACCGTCGTGATGTTATTGATATGTTTGAATTAGAAGGCGATCAAGATTATGGTTTTGTAATTACGATTAAAGATCCAGAAGATTTACCAGCCTACACGTTAAACATTGACACCAAATCAGGCCAGAAGGTTCAATACGTGGTGGAGCGTCCAAACATGGTTCAACCAGGCACGAAATTTGATCGAGCATGGCGTTCGATTCAGACACGTGGTTTGATGGGCTCAGTGAAGTGGTACTTTAAACGACAAGAAAAAGCAGAAGCCCCTGTTGACGTGGAGGCAGTTTTAGCGGAAATTAAAACGTTCCAATTTCAGCCTAAAATTTCTGTCGCTGTACCTGTTTATAATGTCGAAGAAAAATGGCTTGCAGCGTGCGTTTCTTCTTTACAAAATCAGTACTATGAAAATTGGGAGTTATGTTTAGCAGATGATGCATCGCCAAGCGAACATATTAAGCCCATGCTAGAAAAATATAAAGAACTAGATCAACGAATCAAAGTTATTTATCGCGAAGAAAACGGACATATTTCAGAAGCAACTAACTCAGCTTTGTCGATTGCTACTGGCGATTTTGTTGGTTTCATGGATAACGATGATGAATTAGCGCCACAAGCATTATATGAAGTGGTCAAAGCTTTAAACACAGACCCAACGATTGATTTTCTTTATACTGATGAAGATAAAATTACAGAAAATGGTCGTCGCTTCAACGCGTTTTACAAATCGGACTGGAATCCAGAACTGATTTTAAACCATAATTACATTACACACTTTGTTGTTGTGAAACGTGATTTATTAGAAAAAGTAGGCGGACTGAACTCAGCATATAACGGCGCTCAAGACTATGATTTCGTATTGCGAGCAACGGAACAAGCAACGAAAATCAAGCACATTCCTGGTATGATGTATCATTGGCGTGCCATTGAATCATCGACTGCTCTAAACCCTGAAAGCAAAGGTTACGCCTATGTAGCTGGTCAAAAAGCGGTCCAAGCGGCAACGGAACGCCGTGGCTTAAAAGCACAAGTAGAGATTGCCGAATTTTATGGTTCCTATAAAATTAACTATCTTTATGATCATGTGCCGATGGTATCATTGATTATTACGAATGATACAGAGAATATGAGTAGTTACTTACGTCAATTATTAGAAAAAACTGCCTATACAAATTATGAAATTCTATTGCCTGCACGCTTCGAGAATCAAATAAATATCCAAAATGACCGTCTTCGTTATGTTTCAACAGAAACTCGTCATGGCATGATTCAAGCTGCTAAGGGAGAATATGTGGCTTTATTAAATGCTGGATTGGTACCAACGAAAAATGATTGGTTAAAAGAGTTAATGAACATTGGTCAACAAGAGACCTCTGGTTTAGTGACTGGCCGCGTAGTTGACGCACGCTATCGCGTGGAAACAGTGGGAGTATCAGTTGATACAGACAAAGGTCGATTACTTTATCCTGAAAAAGGCACCCCTGGTAAAAGCTTAGGTTACTATTACAGAATTGCTTTACCAAGAAATATTCAAGCAGCAACTGAAGACTGCTTACTATTCAACAAACAACTTTACCTAAATTTAGAAGGAATTAACGAAAGCTTAGGAAAAGAATGGATGGGTGTCGATTTATCGTTACAATTTGCTAGCGCTGGTAAACGAAATGTATATGTGTCCTATGCAATTTTGAAAGCAGACGAAAAAATGCAAAACCATGATAAAAAAGGATCTTATAAAGAACTTGCGGAAAAATGGACCGCGGAAGCTTTAGTTGATCCCTACCGAAATCCGAAACATCTATAAGGAGAATGCACATGAATGAAGACATTAAGGTGATCTTTGATAGTATCTATCGCGACAAAACAACAAATAATTTAACCATTACAGGTTGGGCGTTAGATACAATCACTAAAGAAAGCCCAACTTTCACAATTAATAATGAAAACCAAGTGTCCGCTTATAACATTCAGCGCGTTTTACGTGAAGATGTTAATCAAATTTATCAAACAGAGCCTGCGATTGAAGCTGGCTTTGTTGTTACACTTGAAGGAATTAAACAAAAAAAAGTACTCCCTTTTCATTTTCAATCATCAGCACATGTTATAACGGTGGATTTTCCCTTGAATAAAAAATATCCAGTGATTCCAGGGACAGAAGATAAAGTAACTCGTCTTTGGATAAAAGCCAAAAAAGGATTTAAGTATATGGCTAAAAATGGTATTTCTCATACCATTCAACGAGCGAAAATTGAGAAACTAAGAAATCAAGCTTCGTATCCTAACTGGTTAGCTAGAAATGAAGTACTAGACATAGAAGCGATGACGCAAGAAATCGCAACATTTCATTATCAGCCTAAAATTTCCATTGCGATGCCAGTGTATAATGTTGAAGAAAAATGGCTTCGGTTGTGCATTGATTCTATTTTGAATCAAGTCTATACTAACTGGGAATTATGTATGGCCGATGACGCCTCAACAGATCCTAATGTCAAAAAGATTTTAACAGAGTACCAGCAATTGGATGAGCGAATTCGGGTCGTCTTTCGTGAACAAAATGGTCATATTTCCGAAGCAACCAACTCTGCTTTAGCGATTGCTACCGGAGAATTTGTCGCCTTACTAGACAACGATGATGAATTAGCGATCAATGCTTTTTATGAAGTGGTTAAAGTGCTGAATGAAAACCCAGAACTGGATTTAATTTATAGTGATGAAGATAAGATTGACATGGATGGAAATCGTTCTGATCCAGCCTTTAAACCAGATTGGTCACCTGATTTACTTTTAGGAACCAATTACATTTCGCATTTAGGCGTGTATCGTCGGAGTATTCTAGAAGAAATTGGCGGCTTTCGAAAAGGTTACGAAGGTTCTCAAGACTACGATTTAGTCTTAAGATTTACTGAAAAAACGACAAAAGAACGCATCAAACATATTCCAAAAGTTCTTTACTATTGGCGGATGCTGCCAACCTCAACAGCAGTGGATCAGGGCTCCAAAGGTTATGCTTTTGAAGCGGGGCTAAGAGCCGTGCAAGATGCGCTCGTTCGTCGAGGAATTAATGGTCATGCAACGCATGGGGCGGCGAATGGCTTATACGATGTTTATTATGACATTGAATCTGAAAAGTTAGTCTCAATTATTATTCCAACTAAAAATGGCTATAAAGACGTACAACGTTGTGTTTCATCGATTATTGAAAAAACAACCTACCAAAATTACGAGATTATTATGGCTGACAATGGAAGTACAGATCCAAAAATGCACGAATTATATGCAGAATTTGAACAACAATTACCTGGTCGCTTTTTCGTTGAATCAATCGATATTCCATTCAATTTCTCAACTATTAACAATCGTGCAGCGAAAAAAGCGCACGGAGAGTATTTATTATTTTTAAATAATGATACCGAAGTGATTACAGAGAATTGGTTAACCTTGATGGTTTCATTTGCTCAGCAAGAACGGATTGGCTGTGTAGGTGCGAAATTATTGTATCCAAATAATACGGTCCAACACGCAGGCGTTATTTTAGGATTAGGTGGTGTCGCTGGACATGGTCATTATGGTTATCCCCATGGTGACTTAGGCTATTTTGGTCGGTTAGCTATTAATGTTAATTATTCAGCAGTAACTGCCGCATGCTTACTTATGAAAAAAGCAGATTTTGATGCAGTTGGTGGTTTTGAAGAAGCGTTTACCGTAGCTTTCAATGATGTTGATTTATGCCTGAAAGTCCAAGCTTTAGGACGTGACAACGTCTGGCTTCATGAAGCAGAGCTTTATCATTTTGAATCTCAAACTCGTGGATATGATGATAAAGGCAAAAAGAAAAAACGTTTTGAACAAGAAAAAGTGATGATGGAAGAAAAATGGGGACCTTTAATTGAAAATGATCCATTTTATAATCCTAATCTGACAAGGGATATTCCCAACTTTTCATTACGAATTGACTAGATGCAATTGCGGATGACGAAATGGAGCGAAAAGATGGAACAACAACTAACTACAAGAAAAGAAAAACAACCATTACGCAACCAAGCTGAGCAGAGCGCTCGCTTGGTTGATCATTTGTTACGCTGGCGCTATCTGCTAGCGGCAGTCATTTTTATTTTACTGGTCGCCTTTAAAGTCCATGGTAGTTCATTAAACATGTGGGATGCGTATGTTTCTGAATATGCGGATGGCCAAAAAAGTTCATTAATTGCTGGTGAACCAAGAGGTGTTCGCTCGGATGAATGGCTCGTTCAAACCCCCTTTAGCCTCTCACAAACACAAACAGGTTTGAAAACACATAATGATGTGATTACGTTAAATGGGCAAGACATGGTGGTAGGCTATAATTCACCAGCGTGGAATTTGGCCACGTTAGCGAAACCTTTTACGTGGGGCTATGTACTATTAGGCAAAGAATATGGCTTATCATGGTATTGGAATCTTAAATTAATTGGCTTAATTTTATTTTCTTTTGAAATTGGTTTGATCGTCACACGGCGGAATAAATATTTAGCTTTGTTAGCAAGTGTTTGGATTCCGTTTTCTTCGGCCCTTCAATGGTGGTTTGTCTCGCCAGTTGGAGATTTAGTATTTTTTGGCTTAGGTTTTTTAGTGGGAATTTATAATTATTTCTATTATCATAGTAGTGTTCGACGTCGTGTCATTTGTGCGATAACGGCTGTTATTATGGCTTCAGGATTTGTTTTAGTTATTTATCCTGCGTTACAAGTACCACTTGGTTATTTGATTTTATTATTTTTAATTTTATTCTTTTTAGAATTTCGTAAAAAAATTAAGTTGGATAAGTGGGATGGGGTCCTGATAGGTGGGGCACTCTTGATGACGGCGATTATTGTTGGCGGATCGTTATATGGCTCATTGGATTCCTTAAAAGCAGTAATGGATACCGCTTATCCAGGAAAACGGGTAAGTTTAGGTGGCGATATGCCTAAACGCGATATTTTGTTATTTTTAACAAATTGGAAAATGCCGTTTCAAGATGTTCCATATTCAAATAATTCGGAAATCAGTAGTTTTTATCAATTATTTTTTGTTATTTTGCCGCTCTCACCATTTATTTTTTATAAAAAAATCAAAGAAAACATTTACGGTTTTGTCTTATTCGTGTATTGTTTATTTAACTTAGTTTGGATGAGCGTTCAATTTCCAACAATTTTTGCTAAGTTGACATTGTGGTCTTATGTGCCAGAACAACGGGCGATGTTATCCTTCGGGTTTGCCGCTGTGTTGTTAAGTTTATGGTTCATCGATTATTTATGGAATCGCCAAGCAAAAATTCCAATGATGGCCTGGTTAGGGGCGCTAGGATTAAATGTTGTTCTGTATTTCTTTGTTTTATATACGGGCAATTTACGGTTATACGTTACACGAATGGACATCATTGGTGTCTTAGTTGTCGCTACCGTTTTAATTGTTGCTTTATTTAAACGTTGGCGCACGTTATTTGTCCTTGTCTTATTAGGAATCATTATGGTTTCTGGTGCCTTTGTTAATCCAATTTCTCGAGGCGTTTCTGCTGTCTATGGAAAAAAATTAGCGGTAGAAGTGGAAGAAATTAACAAAAAAGACCCCAACCAATTGTGGGTGGGCGAACGCTTGATGTATGGCTATTTGCCAATGTTAGGTGTGCATACATTTAACGGTGTTGCTTTTACACCTGACTTAGAGGCTTGGAAACCATTAGATCCAAAAGGAAAAGACACATTTATTTATAATCGCTATGCGCACATCAATGTTGAAGTAGGAAATCAGACCCCTGTTTTAGAGTTGATGCAAAAAGATGCGATTATTGCTCGTTTATCTCCAGAAAAATTAAAAGAATATGGGATTAAATATGCGGTCGTTTATAAACCATTAGAACCGTTAGACACACCAACGATTCATTTTGAAAAATTATATGGACCTGATCAGAACGGGGCATATATTTATCGAATAAACGACTAGTGATTCATTCATGGAATGAGGTTTGAATATGGGAAAAGTATTGAATAGAATCGGTCGACTTATTTTATTAGTTACAATGATCGGCTCGTATACGATGTGGGTCGTAGGAATTGATGCGCCAGTCACAAAATATATGTATGCCAATAGTTCAATTTTATTATTAATAGCAGTAATACTTGTACTGCTATTAAATTGTACGAAATTAAAATTTATTGACTGGCTGACCGTAGCGTTGGCGCTAGCCACCTGGCTCTTGTTTCACTTTACGGAATCAATCCGTCATAGCACGATGCAAACAGATACAATGATTCCTTTAATTATTTTGTTGGTCCTTTGTTTTAAAGTTTGTGTCTTTGATCGTTTGGATCAAACGCTTTTATTAATTGTCTCTTTAGTTGCTTTGAGTGCGACTTTGTATCGGATGTCCGTGGAGTTGCCTCAGTTGATTCCAGCAGACGAAATTTTTAAAGAATCAAATAAACTAGAAAGTATTTGGATTAATACCAATACGATTGGTGCAACGTTGATGTTTTCAACAATGATGGCCAGTAGTTTGATCAAAGCATATAGAAATAAGGTTTTTAACCTGCTGCTTTTACCTGTATACATTGGTGGTGTTTTAGGTACATGGGTCAGTCAATCCAAAACCTCTTTTGCCATTTTAGTTGGTTTTATTCTGGTGGATAATCTTTTACCAAAACGTTTCTTGCAACGTTCGAAAGTTTGGCTGTTTGGTTTTGTCGGAGTAGCTGCATTGGGACCATTGTTGTTTTACTTATGTGCGGAATCGGATACTGTTGATTTATTTACAGGAAGAGAACGAATTTGGCATGAGTTTTTTGCTAAATGGTTATCTGATCCTCAACATATTAAAGTCGGTATGGAGCCTTTTGTGGCCTCATGGAAACCGCTGGGGACACATAATGCTTTTCTATTTACGTTAAGTAATTTTGGTGTCATTGGCTATCTGATTTTATTTGGTTTTTTAGTCAGTATGATTTTATTGATTGGTTTCCGCAAAAAAACATTGGATCGTTTGCAAGTTAGTTTACTTTTAGGCTTCCTTTTAATCTGGATTCATTCATTTATGGAAGATATTTTATTAGCGCCTCATTGGATGCCGATTGTTTATAGTTTCCTTGGGCTAGCCTTCTACTTCCGGCCAGAGAAAAAACGAGGAAGACATGAAAGACCAACGACATCTAAAAGAAGAAAACGAGTGAAACAAACAAGTCCTGTTAGCAATGAAGAGCGCCCGATAGCACCTGTTGACGAAGAGGGCTGGGACCAACCTGAAGAATTAAGTCGTGTCCAAAGACATCGCAGATAATTTTCATCCTATAGAACTTTCTTGTCCGCTGACATTATGGTATTATAGGGGTTGCATGTTATTACAAATAATGTAATTACTGGAAGTGAAGAGAGGAAGTTTTTAATGACATCAAAAAGTGAATGGAGTAATGCAAGACGAATTGTAATTATTTTAGCAGACGTTTTGCTCTATAATTTATCAATCATCTTAGGGTTTATGGTGAAATTTGGCCGAGAAATTCCTTCATTTAACTTTGTGGCTTATGAAAAATCTGCAATTTACATTTCAATCTTTTTTATCTTTTTGAATTTGTTGTTAGGTGCGTATATTTTTTATAATCGCAAAATTAGTGACATCATTTTTGTCACGGTGATTGGTCAAATTTTAATGACTTTAACGATTATGATTGTGACATTTGCCGGACGTTGGTTTACGTTCCCGCGTTCTGTTTTAGGATATTCCTTTATAATCGGAATTATTGTTCTAAGTCTTTGGCGAATTCTTGTTTATTATCTTTACTTAAAGGTCAGCAATGAGCGAAAAGTTGTTTTACTAGGTAAAGAAAATCAAGTTATGCGGTCAATTCAAAACTTTATGTCTGATAAAAATAACAAGCATAAAGTAACGAGCGTTGTTGTCAGCAATTACTATGAAAACTTAAAAAAAATTATCGATGAAATCGATATTGTTTATGTTTCAAGTAATGTTGATGAGAACGAAAAAGTAAAATTGTATCAATTAATTGTCAAACACAAGAAAAAAATCTTTTTAGATACAAGTTTTGAAAATCTAATTATGTTAAAACCAAACATGATGAACTTTGAAGATGAAAGTATTATCGAAGTCTCAAATTTTGAAATCCAACCAGAAGAGAATTTTATTAAACGTTTATTCGATATTTTAGTCTCTGTTTGCCTATTTGTGATTACCTCACCCTTAATGCTTATTGCAGCGATTTTAGTCAAAGCAACCTCACCGGGACCAGTGATTTACAAACAAACTCGGATTACATTAAATCAACGTGAGTTCTCGATTTTAAAATTTAGAACGATGTCGGCAACAGCAGAAGCAAAATCAGGTCCAGTCTTATCTACAAGTAACGACAGTCGCGTCACTACAGTTGGTAAATACTTGCGCGCTTTACGTATTGATGAGTTGCCACAACTAATCAATGTTATTCGCGGGGATATGTCCATTGTCGGACCACGTCCTGAACGACCATTCTTTGTTGATCAATTTAATCAGGAAAACCCGAATTACTATTTACGTCACAATGTACGTGCGGGGATTACTGGCTATGCCCAAGTTTATGGGAAGTATGCTTCTGACTACAATAGTAAATTGAACTTTGATTTACTGTACATCAAGAATTATTCATTACTGTTGGATATGAAAATTCTGCTTCAAACCATCAAAATTCTCTTTGATAAAGTATCATCAAGAGGATTGGATGAGTCTGAAGAACGTGAAGAATTGACGATGGATTATTGTAAAGAGAATGCTATTAGAATTTACCGTTAAAAGTTTGAGACATAAGTTATTTAAGCTTATGTCTCAAACTTTTTTTGGAAACAAGGAATGTTGAAATAATAAAAGAGCTATGCGATAATATAAACTGTTACATTCTTACATAAAATGCAACGAGGAGTGAACAAATGGAAACAGCACTTGTTTCAATTATTATGCCCATGTACAATGCAGGCAAATTTTTATCAAAATCTATTGAAAGCGTTCTGGAACAAACCTATCAGAATTGGGAATTATTACTCATTGATGATGGAAGTAAAGATGATTCTATTGATATTGCACTTGCCTTTATGGAAAAAGATTCAAGAATCTTTTTACTGAAAAATGAACAGAACATGGGCATTGCAAAGACCAGAAATAAAGGAATTGAAGCTTCAAAGGGACAATATATTGCCTTTTTAGATAGTGATGATTTATGGCTTCCTAATAAATTAGAAGTTCAAATCAAGTGGATGGAAGAAAAAAAACTTTTATTTACATGTAGTTCTTATTTTGTATGTAATGAAAATGGCAACATTACTCATGAGCGTAATTTTAGTGAGGGACCACAAACCTATCAAGATCTTTTAAAAACAAATACTATCGGCTGCTTAACAGTCGTAGTCGAATCTAATCTGCTTAAACGCCATTTAATGCCGGATTTAAAACATGAAGACTATGCTACTTGGTTAAACATTTTGAAAGAAATAAATACGGTCTATTTTATTAACGAAAAATTAGCCATTTATCGTAAGCTAACCACCTCTACATCTTCTAACAAATGGAATACAATCAGTTGGGTTTGGAAAATTTTGCGTCAAAATGAACAATTTTCAGTTATTAAAAGTTCATTCTACTTAATGCGTTTTTTATTCTATACAACATTTAAATATGCAAAGAATGAATAGGGAGGAAAAGGAAAAGTGGAACAAACAACACAGACGCAATTAGTAGAAATTCAACAAGTCGTTTTACGCATGTCAAAATATTTTGTGGCTTTTTGTGAAGAACATAATCTAACCTGTTATTTTTGTGGAGGCGGTTGTATTGGAGCAATCCGCAGTCAAGGTTTTATTCCATGGGATGATGACTTAGATTTCTTTATGCCAAGACCAGATTATGAAAAATTGAAAGTGCTTTGGCCTAAATATGCAGATACAGAACGTTATCCATTGTTAGTTGCTTCAAAAACTTATAATGATCATAATTCATTTATGACAATTAGGGATGCACAGACAACGTTTATTAAAACCTATCAAGATGGATTAGCGATTCCTCATGGTATTCCTATCGATATTTTTCCTTTAGATGGTGCGCCAAAAGGAAATTTTCAAAGGAAGAAACAAAAAATTTGGGCATTAATTTATGCTTTATTCTGTTCACAAGTGGTACCAGAAAAACATGGTGGCATTTTAGCAACGGGGAGTCGGGTATTATTGAATATCTTTCCATCGAAAAAGGTTCGCTATCATATTTGGCGCTTTGCTGAAAAAAGAATGACTAAGTATTCCTTCGGCTCCACTCCTTATGTTACAGAATTATGTGTCGGACCACGCTACATGGGTAATATTTATCATTTGGAAGATTTTAAATCTGCTATTTTTGTTCCATTTGAAGATACAAAAATGCCAATACCAGTGGGTTACAAGCGCTACTTAACACAGGTTTTTGGGGATTATATGCAATTGCCACCAGAGGAAGATCGCCAACCCCATCATGAAGCGCTAATTGTTGATACTAAAAAATCGTACACAGAATATCTTAAAAAATAAATAAAAGATGAAAACAATCGATTAAAGATCTGTTTTCATCTTTTTACCATTTAAAAGTAAAAAATTGATATAGGAATGTTAAAAAAGCGTAATTGAATTTGAAATAAAGGTATGAGATAATAATTGGTGTTAGTTTTAAAATGTGAAAACAATTAGTTGAAGGTTATAGGATACACATTTTCGAGAGCGAATGGCAAGTGTTTAAGAAAGATACATATTATTAAATATATAAGGAGAGTTTCATGAAAAAAATCATTTCAGGTATGTTAATTTGTACCGTATTATTAAATAGTTTTAGTGTGATTGCATCAGGAGAAGAGCTTGTAAAAACAGAAACAACGGGGGAGACTGGCTTGGTCACTCAAGCTACGTCAGAAACAACGACTAATTCAACGGAGGATACATCTTCTGTTACAGAAGAAAATACCTCTGAAAGAGATAGTTCTACTTCAAGCACAAAAGAAGAGTCTCTTGATTCTTCAACAAATAGTACAACGGAAGAACATTCTTCTGTTTCAGAAACAAACACAACAGATAGTAAAACAGAAGCCTCACAAAGCTCTGAAGTAGAAAAAAAGACCATTGACCAAGATGAAGCGGATTATCAAGAAGCAGCACGTGAAGGAACGAACCATAAAAAAGGAACATATGCTATGAAAAACGGCCTTTCTTCTAGGGTAGCGCGAGCAACAGTTGCGAACGTCTATGCGAATGATCCTAATTTGCCTGGCAAGAATTTTATTGACGTTTCTAGTTGGAATGGAGACATTTCAGTAGCTGAATATCAAAAAATTAAAAGCTATGGTGTAACAGGTGTCTCGATTAAATTGACAGAAGGAACTTGGTATGTTAATCCATATGCTGCGGGCCAAATTAGAAATGCCAAAGCTGCGGGCTTAAAAGTTTCAGCATATCACTATAGTATGTATGTCTCTGCTGCGACAGCACAAGATGAAGCAAGATATTTTGCTCAGGCGGCGGCTAACTCTGGCTTAGATAAAAATACCATAATGTTTAATGATGCGGAAGATCCAACGCTTACAAACAATGGGCGAAACGCCCATGCTAATTCTGTTGCGTTTAACCAGCAATTAAAGGCACTAGGGTATAAAAATGATGCGTTGTATGTTGGCAAATGGTGGTTAACAAATGGCTATATCGACACCTCCGCCTTCGGAAGAGACAGAGTATGGGTAGCGCAATATCCATATACTCCAGATAGTTCCATGCAGTGGAATAATGACCATGGTGCTTGGCAATGGTCTTCGCAAATGTATTTCCCTGGTTTAGCTAATTATGAAGGGCGTCCGTTTGATATTTCCATGACCTATAGTAATTTTTTAAATATGGGTAATAGTAGTGGGCCTGACTTAAGTAAGTATTACACAACTAATCCAGGTCGAGTGATCATGAAAAATGACGATACTTTTTACCAAGATGTAGCGTTTAGAACTCCTGGTTGGCGAGTTAAAAAAAATACACTAGTTACCATTAAGGGGATTGAATATAGTTCAGCAGGAATTCCTCGATTGGTCACAGACCAAGGTTATTTAACAGCAAATAAAGATTATGTATTAGCGGCACAAAGCAATATTGATTTGTATTTTACGACAAATCCTAAAAAAGTTCGTTTGAAAAGCGATGATTATTTCTATGCTGACCCAGAATTTAAGCAAACATTGTCTAAGGTTTCGAAGGGAACAATAGTAGAAGTTGAAGATTTAGCTTATACTCAAAGTGGTATATTTCGATTGAAAACGGCGAAAGGATATTTGACTGCAAATAAAAATATAGTTGAACAATATAAAGGGTTAGAAGATATTTACTACACATCTAATCCTGGACAAGTAATTACCAGAAATGAAGATACCTATTACAAAGATGTAGAATTCAAGACAAAAGCAAATAAAGTAACTGCAGGCAGTGTTTTAAAAGTAACTGCTATTGAGAAAACAAAATCAGGAATTCCTAGATTGAAGACGGCAAATGGGTATTATTTCACGGCTAACAAGAACTATGTAGTAGCTACTGGATCTTGGATTGCCAACTATCATACGGTTAATCCAGGGCAAATTATTATGAAAAATAGTGATAATTTTTATGGGGATCCAGACTTCTTATATAAAGGATCGGCTGTTTCCAAGGGAAGTTTAGTTCCTGTTGTGGGAATCGAATACCGTGAAAATCAAGTTCCTCGTTTGATTACCCAAAATGGTTATTTAACAGCGAATAAAAGTTATGCCCAAAAAGTTGTACCAAATATCAAAGATTATCTATATGATTATCCAGAGTATGTAGTTATGAAAACAAATGATTATTATTATCAAGATGTAAATTTCAGTAAAAAAGGTGAGTCTGTTTCCAAAGATACATTAATCAAAGTTTTAAGTGTTGATTATACTGAAAACGGATTGCCTAGATTAAAGACTGCAAAAGGCTATATAACTGCTAACAAAACATATGTTACAAAATTGGTATCAAATTCAGATAATTACTTTACTGAAAACCCGCACCAAATTATTATGCGAGTGTCAGATAAACTATATACTGATGTAGAGTTTAGTAATGCTAGCAGAACCTTATCCTCTGGGACTGTCGTTCCAGTTAAGGGCATTGAGTATTCCTCTAATGGTGTTCCTCGCTTGAAGACAGAAGAAGGCTATCTTACTGCAAATAAAAACTATGTGACAGCTGCTGGAAATACCAATAACAATTACTTTGTTACTAATCCAAAAAAAGTTAAGCTCTTAATTGATGATAGCTTCTACAATAATGTTGAGTTTACTAAAAAAGGACAGGCCGTTAAGAAGAATACGATTGTTGAAGTTGAAGCAATCGAATATACGAATAATGGTATACCAAGGTTAAAGACGAACCAAGGGTATTTAACTGCTAATAAGTGGTATGTAGCAAAAGTAGGTTAAGCTCTCCGTCAATAAACAGCCTAATTAATTAAAGTAAAGAGAATATTTGAAAGGTTAAATATATATATTGACATCTTTGTTGGACTTATTTTTATACGAGTTCGACAAAGGTGTTTTTTTATAGAGAAAAAGATTTTATTGGTCAAAAATTTTCGCTATTTATAAAGGGGCTAAAAGTGTTGTTAAAATTGATGAAAAGCATAACAATCATCTTTTTATTCAATCAATATCTAAATAAAAAAAGAAATACGATAAAGCCTAAGACTATTAAAATATATAAAATAAAACACCGCCAATATTTACAGTTCGATTAAGGTCTACGATAAATTATTGAAACTTACTGATAGTTATGAGAAAATGTAAAAGATTGAATGCAGTTTTGGCTGTGTTGATGAATATATAAGTTAAACAAAATTGAAATAAAACTAGTGGTTGACTAGTTAGAGAAAGGATTTTGTATCAAATGATTACAGCTTTAATTATTGCCGGTGGGGTCGGTAAACGAATGGGGCAGGAGATTCCTAAACAATTTATTATGGTAGAGGAAAAACCGATAATTATCTACACATTGGAATCTTTTCAAAAGCATCCACTCATTGATCGAATCTTAGTTGTGTGTAAAAAAGGTTGGGAACAAACACTAGATGCCTATGCAAAAGAGTACCATATTGACAAATTACAATGGATTATTCCAGGAGGAAATTCTGGTCAAGAATCAATTAACAATGGGGTTAATTTCTTAAAAGAACATTCAAACCCAGAAGATACTATTGTTATCCATGACGGAATTCGCCCATTAGTTGATGAATTAGTTTTATCTGATGTAATTGTTAAGTGTCAAGAATACGGAAATGCAGTGACTTCGTTGCCATATAATGAACAAATTTTTGTAAAAGAAACTGAGGAAACAACTCGACAATATATTAATCGTGAAACATTACGTCGCGTGTCAACACCACAAGCCTATAAATTTGAAAAATTAACTTGGGCTTACGAAAAAGCATTCCGTGAGAATATTGGTATTTCTGAATCGTCATACACAAATACTATGATGGTGGATTTAGGCGAAACATTGTATTTTGCTGCGGGTTCGGATAAAAATATTAAATTGACTACATCGGATGACTTAGAACTATTTAAAGCTTATTTAAAGATGAAGGATTAGGAGATATAGGCATGGAGTTAATAGATAATCCAATTTATCAATCTGAATTGAAAAAAGTGATGAATCACGCAGTTAATCTGGTTAATTTAGATAAAAAATCAATTTTGATGATTGGTGCTTCTGGAATGATAGGATCTTTTTTGATAGACACGTTGATGGCTGCAAATGAACAATTAGGAATACAAATCAAGATATATGCAATGGGAAGGAACCGTTTAAAACTTGAAAAGCGGTTTGAAAAGTATCTTGAGTTAGACACTTTTGAAATTATTGAAGGTGATGTCACGAATTCTATACCAAAAGAGGTTCAAGCTGATTATTTGATACATGGTGCGAGCAATACGCACCCCAGAGCTTACGTAACCGATCCAATTGGTACAATTATGACTAATCTTGTTGGTACAGAGCAAGTATTGAAGCATGCTGTAGCAACCCGTCCTGTTAGAGTGTTATTCTTATCAACGGTAGAAATTTATGGGGAAAATCGTGGTGATGTAGAAAAGTTCACAGAGGATTACTGTGGATATATCGATTGCAACACTTTGAGAGCAGGTTATCCTGAAGGGAAAAGAGTTAGTGAGTCATTATGTCAAGCTTATATTGAAAAATATGATCTTGATATTGTGATTCCAAGACTTTGTCGTACATTTGGCCCCACAATGCTTTTATCTGATACGAAAGCCTCTTCACAATTTATTTTGAATGCTGTTGAACAAAAAGATATTATTTTAAAAAGTGAAGGAAATCAGTATTTTTCATATATCTATGTGGGGGATGCTGTTTCTGCTATTCTTCATTTGTTACTTGAAGGTAAAAAGGGAGAGGCATACAACGTTTCTTCAGAAAATTTTGATTTGCGATTAAAAGAACTAGCGCAACAATTAGCTGAAATCAGTGATAAAAAAGTAATTTTTGATTTGCCAGATGGCATAGAACAAAAAGGTTTTTCAACAGCTAGTACAGCAATACTTGATAATAAGAAAATTAAAGAAAATGGGTGGTACCCAATATTTGAATTAAGAGAGTCTTTGAAAAATACAGTAGAATTAGTTAAAGGTGAGAAGTGAAATGTGTGAGATTAGTATTATTGTTCCCGTTTATAAAGTAGAACCATATTTAAGAAAATGTGTGGATTCAATCTTAGCACAAACATTTACTAATTTTGAAGTTATATTGGTCGATGATGGTTCTCCTGACAATAGTGGTAAAATATGTGATGAATACGCAATAAAAGATAGTCGTGTTCGTGTTATTCACAAAGAAAATGGTGGCTTAAGTAGCGCTAGAAATGCTGGAATTGATATTGCCCGAGGAAAATATTTGGGGTTTGTTGACAGTGATGATTATATTGCTGAAGATATGTATGAGGTGTTATATGAGAATTTGAAATTTTATGATGCCGATATTAGTTCTGTGGAAATAATTCCTTTTCGTGATGATAAGTACGAGAATACTAGCAAAGAAAAAAAAGAAATTCTATTAAATAAAAAAGAAGCGATAAAGTCGGTTTTAGAAGGAACAGATTTTTATGCATATGCTTGGAATAAACTTTATCGTAAAGAACTTTTTTATAACAACCGATATTTAGAGGGTGAAACTTTTGAAGATGCCTATATAATTATAGATATATTACTTGAAACTGATAAAATCATTGTATCAAATGAAGAAAAATACTTTTATTTACAAAGAAATGATAGTATAATGGGCCAAAAATTTTCTAAGAAAACTTTGGATGTCATAAAGGCTTGGCAGTATAATCAGAAAAAAATATTGAATCATTTTCCTGATTTAAAAGATTCGTATAATCGTAGATTATGTTGGGCGTATTTTTATGTTTTAGATAAGCTAATTTTATCAAGTAACTATAAGCAAATTCCCGAGACAAAAGAAATTATTGAATTTTTAAAAAAAAATAGAAATTTTATATTATCTTATAAAGGATTCACTAAATCAAGAAAAATTGCAATTGTTGCTTTAAGTTTTGGAAGTGTATGGTATAAAAAACTAGTAGAGTATCGATTGAAAAAACTTGATTAGTTGAGTTTGTAAAAATTAAAGCGGAGGGGTTATATGAAACAATCACGTCTTTACTATTCAATAATGAACTCATCTATTTCTACTTTAGTATTTTTTCTAAAATTAATTATGCAATTTGTGGTACGGACATTCTTTATAAGATATTTAGGGGTAACTTATTTAGGACTGAATGGTCTTTTTACGAATGTACTTAGCATTTTATCTTTAGCTGAACTTGGAATAGGTACCTCTATTGTATATTCTATGTATAAGCCTATAGCAGTAGGTGATAAAGAAGAGATAAATGCGTTAATGGATTTATATAAGAAAGCTTATCACTTTATAGGGGTTGGAGTTGCGGTTATAGGAGTCAGCATTATCCCGCTTTTCCCTTATATTTCTGGTGACTATTCAATTAGTAATCAATTTATTTTGTATTATTTATTGTACTTATCAAATTCTGTTTTAAGTTATTTTTTTACGTATAAGCGATCACTGTTGATAGCACATCAACGAACGTATATTGTAAATTTGAATGACTTTGTTTTTTTACTGTTAAGTAATGTTTTTCAAATATATTTACTTATACATTATAAAAGTTTTTCACTATATCTAATTGTCCAACTAGTTTTTACACTATTGGGAAATGTAAGTATTTCTTTAAAAGTAGATAAAGATTACAATGAATTGAAAAGATACTCAAAAAAACAACTATCTAAAGAAAAAATGAATAGTATTAAAAAAAATGTAATTGGAAATATGAGTTCTAAAATTGGCGGAGTTATTGTTATGGGAACTGACAGTATCCTAATTTCTAGTTTTGTTGGTCTATCAGCAGTCGGTTTTTACTCGAACTATACAATGATAGTTAATAATGTACAAAATCTATGTAAACAAGTAACTAACTCAATAACTGCTAGTATCGGTAATTATATTGTTAGCGCAAGCACAAAAGATGCATTGGATTTGTTTAAAAAACACTTATTTGTAAATTATTCAATGTTATATTTTTCTACTTTAATTCTTGCTTCAGTGCTTAATCCATTTATAATTTGGTGGATTGGTGATAAATATGTTTTGCCTTCTTTTACAGTTTTTTTAATTATTATTAATTTAGTGGTTCAAATGTTTAGAAATACAAGCTTTGTCTTTATAGATTCATATGGTCTATATTGGATTCAAAGATGGAAATCTATTATTGAAGCCACAATTAATTTGACTTGCTCATTGATCTTATTAATATTTTTTAATATGGGCATAAACGGTGTGCTTTTAGGTACATTAATATCTTCACTAGGCTATGTGTTATGGGTAGAAGTATTTTACATTTTTAAGTATGGGCTTAAGGTAAGTATGTCTGTATATATAAAGTTATTTTCAAAATATTGCTTTTTGTTAGGTCTAGCAACTCTAATCACTGTTTACACACAATCTTTAATTGATTATAGTGGTTTAGTTAGTATAATATACAAAGCAATTATATCAATTTTTATTGGTGGAGTTCTGTATTTAGTTTTTTACTCACGCTCAAGTGAGTTTAAATATCTACTGAATATTGCAAAAAAAGTCTTAGGGAGGAAATCTTGATGAATATCTGCATAGTCAGTCCTTCTCTTGGTTATGGTGGATCTAATATCATTGCTGCAACACTTGGGAAAGAACTGAACAAGAATCACAATCTAGTATATTATTCATACAAGTATACAGACAATTATTCTAATCTTCCTGAAGAAAAAATATATTTTTTTAAAGGAAGACATAGCAAATTGTTAGATAAGTTAAAAAAAGGTACAGAGTATATCTTTAGTGGAGGAAAGTTTACGCCATATAAATACTATAAAGGAGAAATAAAACAGCTTTCCGAATTAATAGAAACATTTAATATAGATTGTATTATTCTAAATTCTTTTACTGCGGTATCTATTTTTGCAATTCCTTTGAAAAAAAAATATCCCAAAGTTAAACAAATAGCATGGATGCATGAATCTGCAGAACAGACTTTTGGCTCTTTAGTTAAAAACTATTTAAAGTCATA
Organism: Enterococcus sp. AZ104; assembly: GCF_050546705.1. Lineage (NCBI taxonomy): Bacteria > Bacillati > Bacillota > Bacilli > Lactobacillales > Enterococcaceae > Enterococcus > Enterococcus sp. AZ104. The sequence continues at coordinate 1,761,293 of NZ_CP172952.1, read as the reverse complement.
TGAAGAATCTTTAGCAAGTGTTGATAGAATAGTTTGTTTAACACAAACAGATTTAAAAGCCTACAGTAAATTCAATCATAATTCAGTAATAATTCATAATCCTGTTACTTTTAATACTAGTGTGAAGTCTAAATTAACGGAAAGAGTAATTTCTTTTACTTCTAGATTAGATGTGGAAATTAAAGGGCTTGACTATCTTATTGAAGTAGCAAAAACTATACCTAGTACTTGGAAAATACGAGTGGCGGCAAATGGTAGTAAGAATCAAGTAAAAAAATTCTTAAGTCTTATAAAAGAAAATGGCGTAGAAAATGTAATTGAATATGTTGGAGCTTTGAATGGGGAGGCATTAATAGATCATTATGTTAATAGTTCAATTTTTATATCTACTTCAAGAATTGAATCATTTCAGCTTGTCTTAATCGAAGCAATGGAGTGCGGGTTACCAGTAATAAGTTTTAAACATAGTGGAGCTAAAGAAATTTTAGATAATGGTAGATATGGTGTTTTAATTGAAAACTACAAAATTAATAAAATGTCTAGTGAAATAAATAAACTATGTAATAGTTATGAAGAGCGTTTAAAATGGCAGAATATCTCTTTAAAAAGAGTTAACGATTTTAATATGGACGAAATAAAAGTACATTGGATACAACTTTTAGACAATTTAGGAGTGAAATAATGGATAATTTAAAAAAAATTTTTTATTTGGAAAAATCATATTTACTTATTTTGATTTTTTCATTGATTATTAGATCTATGAATATATACAGCTTGTTGCCATCAACATTAGACAGCATCCTGTTTTCCTTTTTAGCTTTTTTAGGTTTTTTTGTAGTTCTTTATGAATTATATAATTTTTTAATAGAAAAAAATAAAGATTGGACTGATTGGTTAATTTTGATATTTTTGCTTGCGTTCCTGATATCTATAATATTAAATAGGAACTACGGAATGAGTAGTAATTTAAAATTGCTAGTATGGAATAGTATTTATGTGATTGGAATATACCAATTTGTCAAAAGACAAAAGAATAGTTTTCTAATAATAGATTATATAAATTATATTGTCATGGTAGGGATGTTTCTATTATCAATTATATCTCTAGTTATGTATCTTTTTCAATACAGTTACGTTTATGTCTATGGACCAGGACCTAGAGACCACATAAGAATAGGTTTTCTAGAATCTAGATTATTTGGAGTTTTTGGAGATCCTAATTATGGTGCAACTACTGCTTTAGTTACTATTATATTATGTTTATATTATTTGTTTAAGTATTTAAATACAAAAAAAATATTTATCAAAATTTTTTTAGTAGTCAATATTGTAGTCCAATTCTTTACTTTGTTATTAACAGGATCGAGAAGCGCTTTACTTTTAAGCTATTTAGCAGTAGGGTTTCTTGCTTTTTCAATAATTTTTTACAAACAAGGGGTTAAAAAGACACCTGTATTAAAAAAAATTTTATATTCTTGTATGTTTACTTTATTAGTCTTGTTCGGTTATTTAATAGTTCAGAATGGAACAAAAGATGTGTTAGTTACTGTACCTAATAAGATTTACTCAGCAGTGTATAAAAAAGAAGAGGTCAACGGAGAAATTACGGGAAAGAGAAAAGAACCTATAAGTTTAGATCGTAAAGATGTTGTGGATAATTCGGATATATCAAACATGCGTTTCTCTATTTGGAAAAGTTCGGTTGAAATATTCAAAACTTCTCCTATCTATGGAACTTCTCCAAGAAATCTATTATCGTATGCTCATGATAAATTGCCAAATACTTTTATTTCCCAAAAGTCAATAGTAGTGCATAATACTTTTTTGAATATCTTAACAAGCGTTGGTCTACTTGGGTTTATTCCTTTTATGATATTTTTGATATTTAATGGGATAAAAATTATATTTTGTTATTACTTTTATCAAAGGGAGTTAAATTTACAATTTTTAACTTTACTTACTATTCAAATCATTTTAGTTTTTTCAGGTCTGTTTAATAATGAAATTATTTTAGTAAATACAGTAGGCTCTTTCTTGTTTTGGAGTTATTTAGGTGCATTAAATGGATATCTAAAGGAAATTTCAATAAAAAGAAGTCAAAAATAAATTTGCCAAAAGTTGTACAATAATGTGTGTTATGTTTAGATTTTAAATATACAATCTATATTAATTCTTATACTTATAGTAAACTTATACTGCTAAATAGAGTTTAAAAGGGTAAGTGGTATAAAAAAGCTTTAATATATCCGTTCATTATGAAAGCAGACCAAAATGAATTTAATTGGAGTGGGAAACTTGAGGAACTTTTTAATCACAGGCGGTGCCGGCTTTATCGGCTCAACCTTAGCAAATTATTATAGTAAAGACAATCAAGTTGTGGTCATTGATGATTTATCAATGGGCCAAACTGAAAATTTAAACACATCTGAAAATATCACGTTCATTGAAGGTAGCGTGATTGATCAACAATTAATGGAAAAAGTACTACAAGAGTATCAGTTCGATTACATTTTTCACTTAGCAGCGATTGCTAGTGTAGCAGATTCAGTAGCACGTCCAGTAGAAACACACCAAGTGAATTTTGAGAGTGTGTTACAATTACTGGAATTAATTCGGAAGTACCAGAAAGATTTAAAACGTTTGGTGTTTGCTTCTTCTGCAGCGGTTTATGGTGATGAGCCAACTTTACCAAAACAGGAAGAATCAGTAATTCGTCCATTAACGCCTTATGCAGTGGATAAATTTGCTTCTGAAAAATATGTGTTAAACTATTGTCATTTATATGATGTTCCGACAAGCGCTGTTCGCTTCTTTAACGTTTATGGGCCAAACCAAAACCCTAATTCGCCTTATTCTGGCGTTATTTCGATTGTGATGGACTCTTACAAACGCTTATTAGCCAATCAAGAAGTGACATTCAATATCTTTGGTGATGGAAAACAATCTCGTGATTTTGTCTTTGTTGAGGACGTGGTTCAAGCATTGAATCTTGTCGCTCATTCTGACCAATCACTTGGGGAAGTGTATAATGTCGGAACAGGGAAAGCAACCGATTTAAATGAGTTAATTTCTTCTTTAAATGATATTATGAAAGTCACTTTGCCAGTTGAATACAAAGAAGCGCGAGCCGGGGACATCAAAGATTCCTTAGCGGATATATCTAAATTACGTGCCATTGGTTATGAACCGAAATATAGTATTCAATCCGGTTTGGATAAATATGTTAAGTATGAACTAAAAGCGGAAGGTAAGCAGAGATGAAAGTTAAATTGAATAAAAAGAAGATATTTATATGCTCAATTATTATTACATTTTTGGTGATGCTTACTTTAAATAATTTAACACCATTACTTGCAGATGACTATGAATACCTTTATAAAACGAAAAGTTGGATGACGATACTTATAGATGAATACAATCAATACATGACATGGACAGGACGTTCAGTGGTCCATGTAATTGCAAGAATATTTTTATTGTTACCAAAAGGGATTTTTAATGTTTTTAATGCTTTGGCATACACAATAGTAACATATTTAGTTTATAGACTTACTTTACAAAAGCAAGATGAAAAGTATAATTCATTTAGATTTATTATTATTCAAGTGCTATTTTGGTTGTTTACCCCAGCCTTTGGAGAAGTGTTTTTGTGGGAGACAGGCTCAGCTAATTATCTTTGGGGAAGTTTAATTATTCTTTCGTTCCTTTATGTGTATCATAGAGAAATCATTGAAGAACACGTCTTTACGAAAACAAAATTAATGATTTTTTTGATGTTTGCTTTAGGAATTTTGGCTGGTTGGTGTAATGAAAATACCTCTGGAGGAGCTTTGCTTATCGTTTTAGGGTATCTTGGCTGGCAGTTTTATACAAAACGAAAGCTTTCTTTATGGATGTTCACGGGTGTTGCTGGTAACGCTATAGGTTTGGCGTTAATGGCTTTAGCACCAGGAAATAAGATTCGCGCTACTTATTTTGCTAGAAGTACTTGGTCTTTACCAAGAAAGGCCATGACAGGAATCATTACAATATTTGAACAAATGAAAGAAAATTTATCATTATTTTTAGTTATACTGATTTTGTTGCTTGTTTTATATGCTTATATTAGTCAAGATAAAAAAAGAGTATACCTAAGTGTTGTATATTTTATTTCTGGAATGGCTACTATGCTAGTTTTAGCCATCTCTCCAGCAGCATTAGATTACGGACGTTCATATTATGGAGCCGTATTATTCTTGATTATCGCTTTTTCTATGTCACTGCCAAATTATAAAGTAAATATCAGGTTTTCTCCAATTTACAGTGTTTTGTATGTGATTTTGGTATGTACATTCTTCATGAACGTAATGGTTGGTGTAAGTGATGTATTCTTGTCAAAATTAGATTTGACAAAACAATATAGTTATTTAGTTGAGCAAGAGAAAAAAGGAAATATCAATCCTGTGTTTCCAGATATATCATATAGTAATACAACAAAATATTCAGCTTATTCTAATCATTTATCGCATGTAAAAACTAATTCAGATGCACAAGTTAATCGTTCTGTTGCAAAATATTACGGCTTGGAGTCTGTGCGAAGTGTTTCAGAAAAAGATTGGGACAATATATATAGAAATGGTAACCCAGAGTTGATGAATATTTTTAATCTTAATGATTATTTACAAAAATTAATTGATACGCAATATACTATTTTATTAAGTGGTTATGGTAATCAAGTCTATCTTTCACAAGCGGAAGAGTCGCTTTTAAAAGACTTAGGGGTAGACGTAAAATTCGAAGGTAACAATGCGTGGACTTTAAGTGCAGTGATTTCAAAAGACAATAAAACAGTTGAAACAAATGCAGAATTATCGAGACTATCTGGTAAATTTGAAGCTTTAAATTATGATGTATTCTCAAGTTATACTAATTATGAAAATCAAACATTCGCTTCTGTAAAAATAAATGATACAGAAATGTCTAGAAATAAAAAAGGTTTGAACTTTGTGATTATTGATAATAATACTAACAAAGTTATTGATTCGGTAAATTTTGATATTACAGAAAAAAATGCTCCAGGAATGCGTTAGTTGTTATATATTAAAAAGAAGCCACTCATTTGTGAGAGGCTTCTTTTTTCTACATTATTTGAACCCACCTCACTCCAATGGTACAATAAACAAGATTGGAGTGAGAGCATGACAGATATTATTGCACATCGAGGAAGCAAAGGCACCCACCCTGAAAATACGTGTATTGCTTTCAGAGAGGCTGTTCGTGTTGGTGCTGAAGGAATTGAATTAGATGTTCACCTTTCTAAAGATGGTTATTTAATCGTTATGCACGATGAAACGGTGGATCGTACGACAGATGGTCATGGTGAAATCCAACAGTTAACATTAAACGAATTAAAACAACTAGATGCTGGAAGCTGGTTTCAGAAAAATCCTTCTGTTCAATGTGTTCCAACATTGGAAGATGTTTTAAATTGTCTTGTAGAAGAACAATTCAATGGTTTTTTGAATATTGAACTTAAAACGGATATTATCCATTATGAAGGAATTGAGAAAAAAGTCGTCCAACAAATGAAGCAAAAAAACTGGCCGTTTCGTTATTTATATTCCAGTTTTTATTTTCCGAGTTTAGTTAAATTAAAAAAAGCTGATCCTAAGACAGAAATTGCCTTTATTTATGAATCTGCAGAGGATTTAAGTCAAGCGGGACCGGCATTCGCGCTTGTCGATAGTTTACATCCAAAAATGTCTTGGGTGTTGGCTCATGAAAAAGAACTTATCGCAATTGGCAAACCGCTGCGGCCGTGGACTGTTAATCGGATGGAAGAAATGGAAAATTGTTTTCAGCTAAAATTGGCAGGCGTTCATACAGATTTTCCTGAGGAAGCAAAATTTGCTCGTCAAAATTGGCAAGAAGAAGGAGAAACATAATTGGAGAAAGTATTAGTTATTGTAGGACCCACTGCGGTGGGGAAAACAGCATTAAGTATTGCTTTAGCAAAAAAATTTAATGGTGAAATTATTAGCGGTGACTCCATGCAAGTTTATCGCTCGTTAGACATTGGCACCGCTAAAGTCACAGAAACAGAAAAAGAAGGAATTCCTCACTATTTAATTGATTGCCGTGAAGTCAGCGAAACATATTCTGCCGCTGATTTTCAGAAAGAGGGTCGTCAAAAAATCAAAGAAATTACTGAAAAAGGGAAACTACCAATTATCGTTGGAGGAACAGGTTTGTATATTCAATCACTCCTTTATGATTTTCAACTAGGAAGTCGTGAGATAGATGACTCGCCTGAAATTAGAGAAACGTATAATTTATTTGCGGAAGAAAAAGGGAATCAAGCCTTATGGCAGTTATTACAACAAAAGGATCCTCTAGCGGCTGACAGCATTCATTTTAATAATCGCAAAAAAGTCATTCGTGCGTTAGAGGTCTTTGATAAAACCGGTTATAGTATTTTGACCCCGAAGGAAAAACCAGCTCGTCTCTATGATTATTATTTGTTAGGTTTGGAAACAGATCGCGCTTTATTGTATGAGCGTATTAATCAGCGGGTGGATCAAATGATGACAGAAGGACTGTTGGAAGAAGCAAAACAGATGTTTCAGCAACCACATGCACAAGCAGCTCAAGGTATTGGCTATAAAGAATTTTTTCCGTATTTTTCCGGTGAACAATCATTAGAGATGGCGGTTGAAACAGTCAAACAGCAATCGCGGCGATATGCCAAACGTCAATTGACTTGGTTTAGAAATCGAATGGCTGCGCATTGGTGGGATTTGGTTCAACAGCCAACAGATTTGCCCAAGTTGGAAAAAGAAGTAGCGGAATGGCTACAACAGAAGGAGAGTGAGTAGGCGATGACCACTCATGAAAAAGTGATTCTAGTAGGAGTTGAAACGGAAAAAAATTATCAGACATTTTCTGCATCAATGGAGGAACTGGCGAATTTAACGGAAACCGCTAATGGAGAAGTGGTGTTTGTTTTAACACAAAAACGACCACAAGTTGATCGACAAACCGTAATCGGTAAGGGGAAATTGGAAGAATTAATTCAATTAACAGATGCCTATGAAGCGGATCTTGTGATTTTTAATCATGAGCTCACACCGCGTCAAAATCAACTGTTATCTGAAGCGTTAGCTGTGCGAGTAATTGATCGTGTACAATTAATTTTGGATATCTTTGCTTTGCGTGCGCGCTCCAAAGAAGGAAAGTTACAAGTTGAATTAGCACAATTGGATTATTTATTGCCTCGCTTGGCTGGTCAAGGAAAACAGTTGTCACGACTTGGAGGAGGTATTGGGACACGCGGGCCTGGTGAAACGAAATTAGAGTCGGACCGCCGACACATTCGGAATAAAATCTTAGGCATCCGTCGTGAGTTAAAAGAAGTCACTGCTCATCGTGAACGAAGCCGCCAGAAAAGACAAAATTCAGAACTATTTCAAATTGGCTTGATTGGTTATACCAATGCTGGCAAATCAACCATTCTCAACATGTTGACAACAGCAGGAACTTATTCAGAGGATCAATTGTTTGCAACGTTAGATCCTTTAACTAAAAAATGGCAATTGCCTCAAGGCATGGAAGTTACGCTGACCGATACGGTCGGCTTCATTCAAGATTTACCAACACAACTGATTGAAGCCTTTCAGTCGACATTGGAAGAAAGTCGGACGATGGATTTACTGCTCCATGTGGTGGATGCAAGTGCGCCAGATCGGTTACAACATGAACGCACAGTTCAAACATTGATTAAAGAATTAGCGTTGGAAAATATTCCATGCTTGACGGTTTATAATAAAAGAGATCAAGTGGACAGCAAAGAATTTGTCCCAACCTTATTTCCCAATGTATTGATCTCAACTAAAATTTCTGAAGATAAAGAACGACTGGTTCAAGCTATCCGTGCCCAAATGATGGAATTACTCGAGCCTTATCAATTAGAAATTAGCCCAACTGACGGACAGCTATTAAGTGAACTTCGCCGGATGACACTAATGATTTCAGAAGAATATGCTGAAAATGAAAATCGGTATATCGTGAAAGGCTTTGCGAAAAAAGAGTCTAAATGGTTGGCTGAATCCGAAAAAGAATAAAAAATGGTAAGTTGATTAGAAATGATTTGTAAAAACAAATCATTTCTATTTTTTTGGTTAGCAGGAGAAAATCAGCCATGAAAAGATGGGAAAGTCCATATTTATCAGGTTTATTGTTTTATGTTAGAAAATCTAACATAAGTTCTTGACAATTTGTCATTCTATTGTTATTCTAAGAAATAACTAAGAGAGGAGGATGGAGATGAGAGAAAAAGAGTTACGCCGTTCCATGTCAGTTTTTCCAATTGGTACAGTTATGAAACTAACGGATTTGACCGCTCGACAAATTCGCTACTATGAAGAACAGGGATTGATTCATCCAGAACGTAGTGAGGGCAACCGACGCATGTATTCTTTAAATGATATTGATGTTTTGTTAGAAATTAAAGATTATTTATCTGATGGATTGAACATGGCAGGGATTAAGCGTGTGTATGAAATGAAATTAGAAGAACAAAAAAACACCGCCGAGGCAACTCGTCCGTTAACCGATGCAGATGTTCGTCAGATTTTATACGACGAAATCCTTTCGCAAGGAGGACTTACTCAGCAAAATCCGTTCCAATCGAATGTACCAAGGCTTTAACGTTTCAGCAGCCAATAAAAATGAAGGATGGGGATCAGACCGATGACAAGAAAAGCCAAAACGGCAGAAGAGATTAAACATATTGCAGAAGAAGAAAACGTACGTTTTTTACGACTAATGTTTACCGACATTATGGGAACAATTAAAAATGTTGAAGTTCCTGTGAGTCAGCTAGATAAAGTATTAGATAATAAAATGATGTTTGATGGGTCATCCATCGAAGGATTCGTTCGTATCGAAGAAAGTGACATGTATTTATACCCTGATCTATCTACATGGATGATTTTTCCGTGGGAAAGCGACCATGGAAAAGTTGCGCGCTTAATTTGCGATATTTACAATCCTGATGGTACCCCTTTTGCCGGAGATCCCCGCGGTAATTTAAAACGCGCCTTAGCAGATATGAAAGAATTAGGCTTTACTTCGTTTAACTTAGGACCAGAACCAGAATTTTTCCTATTTAAATTAGATGAGAATGGTGAAATTACCACTGACTTGAATGATAAAGGTGGCTATTTTGATTTTGCGCCAACCGATTTAGGTGAAAATTGTCGCCGTGATATTGTTTTAGAGTTAGAAAGTTTAGGCTTTGAAGTGGAAGCTTCGCATCATGAAGTAGCACCTGGTCAACATGAAATTGACTTTAAATATGCTGATGTAGTTGATGCTTGTGACAATATTCAAACATTCAAATTAGTTGTGAAAACTATTGCGCGCAAACATGGCTTGCATGCAACATTTATGCCAAAACCTTTGTTTGGAATTAATGGTTCTGGTATGCACTGCAATATGTCATTATTTAATGAAGAAGGTAATGTTTTTTATGACGAGTCAGGAGAGATGGGCTTAAGCCAAACTGCTTATCATTTCTTAGGTGGTTTATTAAAACATGCCCGTGCCTATACTGCGGTATGTAACCCAACAGTGAACTCTTATAAACGCTTGGTACCAGGTTATGAAGCACCTGTTTATGTAGCTTGGAGCGGCAGAAATCGTTCACCACTCATTCGAGTTCCTGAATCTCGTGGTTTATCGACTCGTTTAGAATTACGTTCTGTCGATCCTTCAGCGAATCCGTATTTAACAATGGCTGTCTTATTACAAGCAGGTTTGGATGGTATTCGTAATGAACTTACGCCACCGCCAGCAGTTGATCGTAACATTTATGTGATGAATGAGGAAGAACGTCAACATGCACAAATTGAAGATTTGCCATCAACCTTACACAATGCCATCAAAGAATTACGTAAAGATCAAGTAATGATTGATGCATTAGGTCGTCATATTTTTGCCAATTTTGTAGAAGCGAAACGAATGGAATGGGCAGCCTTCCGTCAAACCGTTTCTGAATGGGAAAGAGAACAATATTTGGAGTTGTACTAAAAGCTGTTACTTTTAATAATCTTAATGTTTAGAAAGAGGGAGATAAGTCGAAACGCTTATCTCCCTCTTTCATTTTTTAGTTTGTGAACGAATAGATAATTTCTATTTCACAAAATAAAGTAATTTTAATTCAGTGAAATAGTTTGTTTATAGGGGGGAAGGGGGTTTTTCTCAATTTCTCTTTTATTTTTAAGCAAAAAAATTGACAAAATCTTTCATAATTTGTGAAATTCCGCTATAATAAACAAGAATATGCGTGCAACTATTCTATTTTTTAGATATAAAGGATGAGAAAAACATGCGGAAAATGAAAACAATGGATGGGAATGCAGCAGCAGCTTATATTTCCTATGCTTTTACAGAATTAGCAGCCATTTATCCAATAACACCAAGTTCAACGATGGCTGAACTTGTTGATCAGTGGTCGGCCGAAGGTAAGAAAAATATCTTTGGTCAACCTGTGAAAGTAGTCGAAATGCAATCGGAAGCTGGTGCTGCCGGCGTGGTCCATGGCTCTTTAAAAACAAGCGCGCTTACCACGACCTATACGGCTTCACAAGGGTTACTTTTAATGATTCCTAATATGTACAAAATAGCTGGAGAACTATTACCATCTGTTTTTCATGTGGCGAGCCGAGCTTTAACCACAAATGCTTTAAATATTTTTGGTGATCAAGGAGACGTAATGGCCGCGCGCCAAACAGGCTTTGCTATGTTGTCAGAAAGCAGTGTGCAAGAAGTGATGGATTTGGCACCAGTGGCTCACTTAGCTTCGATTGAAGCGAGTGTTCCATTTATGAACTTTTTTGATGGCTTTAGAACAAGTCATGAAATTCAAAAAGTGGCAGTTCTTGACTATGAAGAATTAGCACCCTTAGTAAACCAAGAGAAATTAGCCGAATTTCGTCGTCGGAGCATGAACCCGAATCACCCTTCCGTTAGTGGAATGAACCAAAATCCAGATATTCACTTTCAACAACGAGAAACAATAAATCCTTATTATGAAAAATTACCTGGTATTGTTCAAAAATATATGACAGAAATTAATCGGTTACGGGGAACCAATTATGATTTAGTGACGTATTATGGCGCAGGAGATGCAGAAGAAGTGATCGTCACGATGGGTTCAGTTGCACAAACAATTGAACAGACGGTTGATTATTTACAAGAACAAGGAAGAAAAGTTGGCTTCCTTAATGTCCATCTTTATCGACCATTTCCAGTTGAAACATTTCTTGAAAAAATACCACAATCAGTTAAAGCAATTGCTGTCTTGGATCGGACGAAAGAGCCCGGTGCTGGTGGCGAACCGTTATTATTGGATGTCCAAAGTGCGATGTATGAAGCGGACATTCGCCCAACAATTATTGGTGGGCGCTATGGTTTAGGTTCTAAAGATGTGCTGCCAAATCAAATTGTTGCGGTTTTTGATGAATTAATGAAAGAACGTTCTGCCATGAAGAAGCGTTTTACAATTGGGATTGATGATGATTTAACTTATACTTCATTAGAAGTTGGCAAACCACTTGATTTGACGAATCCGAAAACCTATCAAGCTAAATTTTGGGGCTTTGGTTCTGATGGGACAGTAGGGGCGAACAAGTCAGCAATTAAGATTATCGGTGATCATACAGACAAGTATGCTCAAGGCTTTTTCTATTATGATTCAAAAAAATCAGGCGGGTTGACCGTTTCTCATTTACGTTTTGGCGAGACGCCTATTCGTTCAACGTACCTCATTGAACATTCTGATTTTGTGGCTTGTCATACAGCCGCTTATTTGCATACCTATGATTTAGTAAAAGGGTTAAAAAAAGGTGGTACTTTCCTCTTAAATACCATTTGGAATGATGAACAACTCGCACGATTTTTACCCAATCAATTAAAACGGTATCTAGCTGAAAATGAGATTCAGTTTTATACAATCAATGCAGTGAAATTAGCTAGTGAAGTCGGACTAGGCGGGCGAATTAATACCGCGATGGAAACAGCTTTCTTCAAATTAGCGCAAATTATGCCTTTTGAGCAAGTGTTGCCAATTTTAAAAGAAGAAGCACTGAAAAGTTATGGTCATAAGTCCATGAAAGTTGTCGAAAAAAATATTCAAGCAATCGATAAGACCGTTGAATTGTTGCATCAGGTACCTGTTCCAGCAGAGTGGAGAACGCTTGAAGTTCAACCTCGAAAACGTTCAGAAAATGTTAGTGATTTTGTTCATGAAATTGTTGAACCGATTAATCGTCAAGAAGGCAATGCGTTATCTGTTGCGACACTAGCGAAAAATGGGATGACAGATGGGCGGATGCCTTTGGGAACTGCGGCAGTTGAAAAACGTGGAGTTGCATTAGAAGTACCTGAGTGGATTAGCGATCGATGTACTATGTGTAATGAGTGTGCCTTTGTATGTCCTCATGCGGCGATACGACCATTCTTAGCCGATGAAGAAGAAATGACTGAAGCGCCAGAAGGATTCATTGTGCGTGATCTACGTGGTGCCGACGGCTTGAAATATCGTATCCAAGTCTCAGTCAAAGATTGTACTGGCTGTGGTCTTTGTGTTGAAGCCTGTCCAGCTAAAAGGAAAGCTTTAGTAATGAAACCTTATGAAGAAGAAAAAGAGCAGGCTATGAACTGGGCGTTTGCTATGACGTTACGTCAAAAGGAAAACCCAGCAAAACCGAATACTGTTTTAGGTTCGCAATTTAATAAACCTTTATTAGAGTTTTCTGGTGCTTGTTCTGGTTGCGGCGAAACGCCTTATGTTAAATTATTGACGCAAATGTTTGGTGACCGAATGCTGATTGCTAATGCAACAGGTTGCTCATCGATTTGGGGTGCTGCAGCGGGTGTGACACCTTACACTACTAATGAACAAGGACAAGGTCCAGCTTGGTCAAATTCTCTTTTAGAGGATAATGCCGAGTTTGGTTACGGCATGTTGTTAGCAACGCAAGCGCGTCGCGAACGTTTAGCTAGTAAAATGACCAAAGCTTTTTCTGTAGCCAGTGATTCTTTACGTTTATTGATGGAAGATTGGATAGCACATCTGTCCGAAAGTGAAGGTACGCAACAACGTGCAGCTAAATTACGTGCAGCTTTGCTTGAAGAAAAAACGAATCAACCTTTATTGGAAGCAATTTATGACGATCAAGATCTTTTTGTTAAACCAAGTCAGTGGATGATTGGTGGAGACGGCTGGGCTTACGATATTGGCTACGGCGGTATTGACCACGTGTTAGCTAGTGGCGCGGATGTAAATATGTTAGTTCTAGATAATGAAGTCTATTCCAATACAGGTGGCCAAACTTCCAAAGCAACTCCGGCATCAGCGATTGCGAAATTTGCTGCCAGTGGGAAGTATGCCTCTAAAAAAGATTTAGGGATGATGGCAATGACTTATGAAAATGTCTATGTCGCTCAAATTGCCTCAGGTGCAAACCAAATGCAGACGATTAAAGCTTTTGAAGAAGCAGAAAAATTCCCTGGACCATCGATTATTATTGCTTATACACCATGTATTACACATGGTTTAGCAGGTGGGATGAGTCAAACGTTGAAAGAAGCGAAAGACGCGGTTCATTCAGGTTACTGGTCTTTATATCGCTATAATCCATTATTGCGAGAAAAAGGCAAAGAACCAATGACATTGGATTTCAAAAAACCAGATTTTTCATTAATGAAAGAGTTTATGCGCCAACAAGTTCGCTTTGCGTCCTTAGAATCCAGTCAACCAGATACAGCGGAATTGTTATTTAATAAAACAATTAATGATGCTAAGAGACGGTTCTATAATTATGCTCGTTTAGCTGGTCAAGAAGAAAAAATTCGAGCAAAACTAGAAAAACAAAGTGAACCAGAAATAAATACGCCAGAGAACGAGAAGCCACGAGTGAAAAAAGAACGCGTAGTTGATCCGGAAGCGGAAGCAAGAAGGGCTGCCCGTCGCGCTGAACGAGCAGCCAAGAGAAAACAACGTGGGCAAGATTAAATAGAAATCAAAAAAACGTGTCTGAGCTTTTGCTTAGACACGTTTTTTAGTTAGAAATGCGATTTTTTGATGAAAAATTTCAAGTTATTTGAAAAAGTTCCTAAATTTTTTTGATGTTTCCGCTTGCGTTCTGTGATGAAAGAAAATAATGTGGTATACTTGTTAGGAAATCTTGAGAGAGAAGTGAGGGGTATGATGTCGTTTCAATTGAATCAATTATTAGATTTGAATTATTGGCAGCAAGTCATCTCAACGGATTTCTTATCTAAGGATTTTGTTATCAATATCATAGATATCCTAGTCGTATGGTACCTCGTTTACAAATTAATCATGCTTGTTCGTGGAACAAAAGCAGTCCAACTATTAAAAGGTGTCGCTGTTTTTATCATTATCCGCATTCTAAGTGAGATAATTGGTCTACATACATTATCTTGGTTAATGAATCAAGTCATCATGTATGGTGTAATCGCCGCGGTTGTTATTTTTCAACCAGAAGTGCGAAGAGGGCTGGAACATCTAGGGAGAAGTTCGTTTTTCCGCCCGAATAAAGGTGCGCAACAAGAAGATGAGCGTATTATTCAGGCCTTTGACAAAGCCATTCAGTACATGTCAAAACGGAAAATTGGTGCTTTGATAACCATTGAACGCAATACTGGTTTAGATGAATACATTGAGACAGGTATTGATTTGGATGCCGATATTACTGGTGAATTACTGATTAATATTTTCATTCCAAATACACCACTACATGATGGTGCAGTGATTATCAAAAATGAAAAAATTGCTGTTGCTAGTGCGTATTTACCGCTATCAGAGAGCAATTTAATTCCAAAAGAATTTGGAACGCGCCATAGAGCCGCAGTCGGTATCAGTGAAGTCAGTGACGCCATTACGATTGTTGTTTCTGAAGAAACTGGTGACGTTAGTTTGACGTTGAACAATGAATTAATTCCTGGCCTAACGCAAGAAGAGTATTTAACAATTTTGCGTAAGGAGTTAATTTCGGAATCATCGGAAGATAAAAAAAGTGCTTTGCAGCATTTTATCGATGATGTTACAAAGGGGGTTAAACGCAAATGAGAAAAGCCTCCCAAAAAAGCTGGTTTAATGGTTTGCTTTCATTGCTGTTTGCATTGTTGTTATTTTTTAATGCCAATGCAACAGGCAATAATCCCTCCAATTCAGGTTCAAGCCAAACGTATAGTGAAACATTGAATAATATTCCTGTCCAAGTCCAATACGATAAAGACAAATATTATGTCTCTGGATTTGAAGAGAGTGTGAATGTTCATTTGCGTAGTGCGAACCGCATTCAATTAAACATGGAATCAAATGCTGACACACGAAATTTCCAAGTGGTCGCAGACTTAACCAAATTGCCATTAGGGACTTCGGAAGTGCCTTTGACAGTTCGGGGACTAAGTTCAGCTGTTACAGCTGAAATTGAACCGAAAACAGTGACTGTAACGATTGAAAAGAGAGTAACAAAAAAATTCGATGTAGAAGCACAACTTTCTGATAACATTGAAAAAGAAGGCTACAAAGTAAAAAATATTTCTGTAGATCCAAAAACTGTAGAAGTAACAACTGGAGAAGAAACAGCGAAAGCAATTGACAAAGTGATTGCGCCAGTCTCAAGTGCCAAACAAACAATTGATACGATTAAACAAACGGTAAATGTCCAAGCGCTAGATGCCAAAGGTCAAGTCCTAAGTATCGAAAATCCAGCACCACAAGTCAAAGTAACGGTAGGCTTAACTGCGCCAACAAAAGATGTACCACTGAATGTTAGTATGACAGGTACGCCACCTGCTGGGATCGCTCATTACAATTATAGTTTATCAACGTACCAAGTTAGGGTCAGTGGCCCGCAATCAATTTTAGATACGCTAGAATCAATTGAGGTACCGGTAGATATTTCTGATATTCGTAAAGAAACAAAACAATCAGTGACTATTCCCGTTAATGGAGAATACGTAGTTACACCAGATGAGGTTGACGTTTCTTTGAGCCCCGTGTACAATCAACAACAGTCATCAAATACAAATGAAACTTCAGGGGAACCTGCAAGTTCAACAACGGCTGGCTCAGGTAGCCAAGCAGTACAACCAAGTACATCCAGTCAAGTAGAATCAAATACTTCTGAAACAACAAGTGAGGGATCAACAGTAGAAAGTACAACTGCTGGTTCAACTGAAAATACAGAGAATCAAGTGACTAAGGAGAATCAAAATGGGTAAATATTTTGGAACAGATGGTGTAAGAGGAATTGCAAATAAGGAGTTAACACCTGAATTAGCTTTTAAATTAGGGCGTTACGGTGGTTATGTGTTGAGTCAACATGAAGATAGTTCAAGAAAACCTCGTGTTCTCGTGGGCCGCGATACACGTATTTCAGGTGAGATGTTGGAACAAGCATTGATTGCTGGGTTATTATCAGTCGGGATTGAAGTTTTCCAATTAGGGGTGATTTCAACACCTGGTGTAGCATATCTAACTCGTTTACAAAAAGCATCCGCTGGCGTAATGATTTCAGCTTCACATAATCCTGCGGAAGACAATGGGATTAAGTTTTTTGGGGCAGATGGCTTCAAATTAGTAGACGATCAAGAAGCAGAAATTGAAGCATTGTTAGATGCAGAAGAAGACACCTTACCAAGACCTTCTGCAGAAGGCTTAGGCTCATTAGATGAATTTCCAGAAGGCTTACTAAAATATTCGCAATTTTTAGTTCAAAGTATTCCTGGCGATTTAGCAGATATGACTGTTTGTTTAGATGCGGCCAACGGAGCAACTGCAACAGCAGTCAATCGTGTCTTCGCGGATTTAGAGACAGATTTCTATACAATGGGAACAAGTCCTAATGGATTGAATATCAATGATGGTGTGGGTTCCACTCATCCTGAAGCTTTGGCAGAAATGGTTGTTGAAAAAGGCGCAGATGCTGGTTTGGCTTTCGATGGCGACGGTGATAGAATTATTGCAGTCGATGAATTAGGACGAATTATCGATGGTGATAAAATCATGTATATTTGTGCCAAATATTTAGCTGAGAAAAAACGTTTGAAAAAAGATACAATCGTTACAACAGTGATGAGTAATCTAGGTTTCCATAAAGCTGTAGAAGAAATTGGCTTAAAAGATGTGGTAACGCAAGTGGGTGACCGCTATGTTGTAGAAGAAATGCGTAAAAATGATTACAATTTTGGTGGCGAACAATCTGGTCACATGATCTTTTTAGATTACAACACAACAGGTGATGGCATGCTTTCAGGGATACAATTGTTGAATGTTATGAAGCAAACGGGCAAAAAATTATCTGAATTAGCGGATGAAGTGACGATTTATCCACAAAAATTAGTCAATATTCGTGTCACAGATAAAAATGGTGCAATGGAAGTTCCGGCAATCAAAGCAGTTGTCGAACAAGCAGAAGCAGAAATGAATGGCGAAGGTCGTATTTTAGTTCGTCCTTCTGGAACAGAACCATTGTTACGTGTGATGGCCGAAGCGCCAACACAAGAAAAAGTTGATTATTACGTTGATAAAATTGCTGAAGTAGTACGTGCAGAAATCGGCGTTGAATAAGAACCAATTAGAAACCAGACACTTAATGCTAGCTTGCGTTAAGTGTCTGGTTTCTTTGTTGGAAATCAAAAAAAGAAAATAGCTAATAAGCTCCGTCTATCATTGACATAGAGCGGTTAAAAGGGTACTATTTTAGAAGTAAGATGCACCGCGTATCTTCTTTTTTTATTCGATAAAATCAAGAAGGGAGCGGCTGTAAATCAATGGAGTTATAGAATGGAGGAGCGAAATGAAAGAAAAAATGTCCGTCAAGACAATTGTAGCAATTGGAATTGGCTCTGCAGTTTTTGTTATTTTAGGTCGATTCGTTGTGATTCCAACTGGGATTCCTAATACGAACTTAGAAACGTCGTATCCATTTCTTGCTTTAATGTCAGTTGTTTTTGGACCAGTAGCTGGAGGGCTAATTGGTTTGATCGGTCACACGTTAAAAGATTTTACGACGTATGGTAGCGCTTGGTGGAGCTGGATTATTTGTTCAGGAATTATTGGTATTATTTTTGGCTTCGCTGGTCGTAAAATGGATCTTCAACATGGTGAATTCACAACAAATGACATGGTGCGTTTCAATATTTTCCAAGCCTTTGGCAATATCGTCGTTTGGGGCTTAATCGCGCCTAGCTTGGATATTTTGATTTATAGTGAACCCGCAAGTAAAGTGTTTACACAAGGCGTATTCGCGACTGTTTCAAATATTGTCGCTGTGGGGATTATTGGAACATTGTTGATGAAAGCTTATGCATCAACAAGAACAAAGAAAGGCAGTTTATCAAAAGATTAAGAAACTGTCGAAATAATTTAAATGGTTAAGGGTCTGCCCTAGTAATTACTTTGCTAATGCTCAGACCCTTTCTTTTATGGAGAAACTGAGGTGAGGCCGAATGAAAAAACCAATCATTACTTTTAATAATTTTTCCTTTCAATATCATAGCCAATCTGAACCAACATTAAAGGGGATTCAATTAACCATCTATGAAGGAGAAAAGGTTTTAATCGTTGGGCCTAGTGGTAGTGGTAAATCAACATTGGCGCAATGTATCAACGGGTTAATTCCCAATATTTATGAAGGTGAGATTCAAGGAACAGCTACGGTTGCTGGTAAAAATATCCAAGAAACAAGTCTATTTGATTTGTCTTTTGATGTAGGAACTGTTTTACAAGATACCGATGGGCAGTTTATCGGTTTAACGGTTGCTGAGGATATTGCTTTTGCTTTAGAAAACGATGCAGTTGAACAAGCAGAAATGAAAAAAGCGGTCCACAAATGGTCCGAGATTGTTGAGCTGAATCAGTTATTGCAACACCGTCCACAAGATTTGTCAGGTGGTCAAAAACAACGTGTATCTATGGCGGGCGTTCTAATTAACCAATCAAAAATTTTACTTTTTGATGAACCTTTGGCTAATCTTGACCCACGAGCGGGACAAGAAACAATGACTTTGATTGACACCATTCAACAAGAAACAAAAGCGACTGTTTTAATAATAGAACATCGCTTAGAGGACGTTCTTTGCGAATCAGTTGATCGAATTATTGTCATGAATGAGGGCGCAATTATTTCTGATACAACGCCAGATGAATTGTTACGTCAAGATACGTTGACCCAACAAGGGATTCGTGAACCTCTGTACGTTACAGCCATGAAATATGCTGGGATTGATTTAACACAAGTTAGTCATTTAGACAAATTAGCCGAAGTATCAGGCGAAATGGTTTTGCCTAAAATGACACAGTGGTCTGTCCAACCTAGTTCAGTTAGTGCAGTCAAAGGAGCTGAACTATTACGTTTGGAACAAGTGTCCTATCAATATGATCGTCACGGTGAAAAAGTGTTAGATGACTTCTCAGTAACTATTCATCATGGAGAAATGATCAGCATTGTAGGAAAAAATGGTGCCGGGAAGTCTACACTTTCTAAAATAATTTGCGGGTTCATCACGCCTCAATCGGGCAAGATTTTATGGGAAGGACAGGATTTTTCCAATTATTCAATCAAAGAACGTGCAGATAAAATTGGTTATGTGATGCAAAACCCCAATCAAATGATTTCTAAAAAAATGATTTTTGAAGAAGTAGCTTTAGGATTAGTTTTACGAGATGTGCCACAAGCAGAAATTGAGGAACGTGTGACGAATATTTTACATATTTGTGGGCTGTATCCCTTCCGGAACTGGCCGATTTCTGCGTTGAGTTTTGGGCAGAAAAAACGGGTAACTATTGCATCAATCTTAGTTTTAGAACCTGAATTATTAATTTTAGATGAACCAACAGCTGGACAAGATTTTAAACATTATACAGAAATGATGACATTTTTAGAAGAATTGAACCGCTTAGGTGTGACTATTTTAATGATCACTCACGATATGCACTTAATGTTGGAATATACAACACGTGCGTTAGTAGTTTGTGATGGACGTTTACTAGCAGATGCGACTCCAGTTGCTGTTTTAACAGATGAAAAATTAATTCAAGCAGCTTCTTTAAAAGAAACGAGCTTGTTTACCTTTGCTAAAGCGTTAGGCTTGGAAAATCCCTTGCTATTTACGGAAAAATTTGTTGCTTACGATCGTGAGGTGCGTTTTGGATGAGTGAACGACAAATGTTAGGCTATCATCCTGATTCAACCTGGATTCATCGCTTAAACGGCACAAGCAAATTAGTCTTTTTAATCGTTGTCTCTGTGGCTTGTATGACCACGTATGATACTCGTTATCTGTTAGGAATGTCTGTGGTTTCGCTTGTTTTGTTAAAATTATCAAATATTAAATGGCATCAAATATCTTTTGTTATTAAATTTATTGCTATTTTTTCTTTGTTAAATATCTTAACGGTTTACCTTTTTGCACCTGAATATGGGGTTGATTTATATCAATCACGTACCGTGATTTGGGAAGGAATCGGACGGTTTACTTTGACACAAGAAGAATTATTTTATGAATTTAATTTAGTTTTAAAATATTTCTGTACGATTCCGTTGGCATTAATCTTTTTATTAACAACAAATCCTAGTGAATTTGCCTCCAGCCTGAATCGAATTGGTGTGAGTTATCGGATTAGTTATGCAGTAGCGCTGGCTATTCGTTATATTCCCGATATCCAAGAAGATTTTTTTAATATTTCTTTAGCACAACAAGCGCGAGGTTATGAGATGTCTAAAAAGGGACGGTTAGGCCAACGAATCAAAGGCGTAGCACAAATCGTTTTACCCTTAATCCTATCTAGTTTAGATCGAATTGAAACTGTGAGTACCGCTATGGAATTAAGGCGTTTTGGTCAAAAGAAAAATCGAACGTGGTATGCGCAACAACCTTTTCATCTGCGTGATTTTTCGGTAATGTTACTTGCCTTATGCTTATTAGGAATCAGTTTCTGGTTGTTCCATGTGAATGGTGGCCGGTTTTATAATCCATTCCAATAAATAACAAATTGATAAGGTTCTATAAATAGAACGGATATTTTTTTATTATTAAGAATCTAGTACTTTCTCTTACTATGAGTGTACTAGATTCTTTTTTTGTAACTTTAAAGAACTAGACCAATTTTCGGTTTTTAGATTTTTGTTGACAAGTACCTACTTTTAATTGTATGATTGTTTATGTTTCTACGGAATATATTTACAAAGGAGGTATATAGACCAATATCGGATAGCGCCAGACCTGAACGTTCAGGTGACGAGGAGAGAGCTTATCGAAGATTCGGCGGGTGGCTCTAGGGACTGCACTCTACAGATAACAAAGAAAAACTAATTGTGAAGTTAGAACAAAGAGGTTATCACGCAGGTAGAAACATATAATGGGATTTGCTAGTTAAACAGGACCTAGTAAATACAGAATTTCAATTGGAAAGTAGGAATTAGCATTATGTGTGGAATTGTCGGAATGATTGGGAAAGAAAATGTCACGGAAAGTTTGATTCAAGGATTAACAAAATTGGAATATAGAGGTTATGATTCTGCTGGGATTTGTGTGAATGATCAAAGCCAACAGCCCCATGTAGTTAAGGCAGTTGGGGGCATTGCCGATTTAGCAGCAAAATTAACGCCAGAAATCGATGGAACAGTTGGTATTGGTCATACTCGTTGGGCCACTCATGGCGAACCAACTGTCGCCAATGCACATCCCCATGTTTCAAGCGATCAACGCTTTGCATTAGTGCATAATGGTGTCATTGAAAACTTTGAAGAATTAAAAGAACAATTTTTAAGTGGTGCTCACTTAATTGGTGATACAGATACTGAAATCGTCGTTCAATTAATTGCTCATTTTGCTGAAAATGGTTTTTCAACAAAAGATGCTTTTAAAGCGGCTTTAGCCGAAATTAAAGGTTCATACGCTTTTGCATTAATGGATAAAATGGACCCCAATACTATCTATGTAGCGAAAAATAAAAGCCCATTACTTATCGGTCTAGGTGAAGGCTTTAATGTTATTTGTAGTGACGCGATGGCGATGATTAAAGAAACCAATCAATTTGTTGAGATTGTTGATGGTGAAATTGTAACTGTTACAGCGGACAAAGTAGTAATCGAAACGCCAGAAGGACAAGTAATCAACCGAGAACCTTTTGAAGCGCAATTAGATTTAAATGACATTGAAAAAGGAACATATCCGTTTTATATGCTCAAAGAAATTGATGAACAACCTGCAGTGATGCGCAAAATTGTTCAAGCGTATACTCAAGGTGAAAAAGTGACTTTAGATGAGGCGTTACTTGAAAAAATTAATCAATGTGACCGAATTTACATTATTGCTTGTGGGACAAGTTATAATGCAGGTTGGGTCGGAAAATCTTTAATTGAAACGATTGCCAGTATTCCTGTGGAAGTTCATTTATCAAGCGAATTTGGCTACAACATGCCTATTTTATCTGAAAAACCGTTCTTCATTTTCTTAAGTCAAAGTGGTGAAACGGCAGATAGTCGCCAAGTACTGGTACAGGTTAATGAATTAGGGCATCCATCACTTACATTAACAAATGTTGCTGGCTCAACATTATCACGTGAAGCGGACGATACCTTGTTATTACACGCAGGACCAGAAATTGCTGTCGCTTCCACCAAAGCTTATACTGCTCAAATCGCTGTTTTAGCTATTTTAGCAAAAGCAATTGGTGAAGAACGCCAAACATTAGCAGCCGTCTCATTTGATGTGGCTCACGAATTGAGCGTGGTAGCAGCTGTCATGGAAACCTTGATTGATGAAAAACAACAAATGAAAGCCTTAGTGGAAGATTATCTGACGTATACTCGAAATGCCTTCTATATCGGGCGAGGAGTCGACTATTATGTGTCGATGGAAGCGGCCTTGAAGTTGAAAGAAATTTCCTACATTCAAGCAGAAGGCTTTGCGGCAGGTGAATTGAAGCATGGAACGATTGCCTTAATTGAAGAAGGAACACCTGTGATTGGGATTGTGACAGATGCCAAAGTCGCAGCCCATACAAGAGGCAATTTAAAGGAAGTCGAAAGTCGTGGAGCAAGAAATATTGTGATTGCCTTGGAATCCTTGGCAAAACCACAGGACCAACTGATTATTCCAGATGTTCATCCGTTACTTTCTGCCTTAGTTAGCATTGTTCCAGGTCAATTATTAGCGTACTATGCAACCTTACAAAGAGGCTACGATGTTGATAAACCAAGGAACTTAGCCAAAAGTGTAACTGTTGAGTAAATCAAGAACCTGAGAGAAAGATGTTCAACGGGTTTTCATGAGTTTTAATATCTGAGACAAAAATCATTTTAGATTTTTGTCTCAGATATTTTTTATAAAAGAAAGATATTCAGTCAAAAATGAAAGATTCCAAAGAAATTCTTTTTTTCCGTTGAAAACTGTTTGCATTTTAGCAAAATTAGATATAATTAATAAGAACCGAAAAATAAGAATTAGCCAGTGAGGTAACTTTGTTTGAAAGAAAGCAAAAAGTAGGTTAAGCTGAAAAGTGCTAATTTATTTAACAAAAAAAGATTGTGAGTTGTTTGATATGGATCAGTTTAGTACATTAACTGAACAAGAATTTACTACCTTTGCAATGACACATCCTGCAGGTAACTTTTTAGAAACACCCGAAATGAAACATTTATTGGAACGACGTGGCTGGCATTGTGAATACGTTGGCGTCAAACGAGAAGGCCAACTAATTGCTGCGTGTATCCTAAGCAAGAAAAAAGTCAAAATTGGTTATGCTTTCGACATTGACGGCGGAATTTTGATGGATTATACAGATAAAAAATGTGTAGAAGCCTTTTTCACAGGCTTAAAAAAATATGTGAAAAAAAATGATGGCCTTTATTTAACCTTTACTCCAAATAAACAAATTTGTTTACGTGATTTTAATGGCGGTGAAGTTGAAAAGGTCAATCAAGAAACATTTGACTATTTCACATCAATTGGTTTTGAACACCAAGGGTTTGATGTGCACAATTTTGATGGCGCGCCACGTTGGCTGTTTGTCAAAGATATGGCTGGATTAACAGAAGAAAATCTTTGGAAATCTTATGGAAAAGATGCTAAATATGACATCAAGAAAACATGGGAATATGGAGTAACAACCCGAGAACTTCGTTACGAAGAGTTACCTCTCTTTAAGAAATTAACGGAAGAAACAAGTGCACGACGTAATTTTGAAGATAAGGATTTAGCTTATTACCAAGCTGTTTATGAAGAGTTTGGCGAACGAGCGAAATTTATGGTGGCGGAACTAAATTTTGCTACTTATTTAGAAAATCTTCATGAGAAATTACGCAAATTACAAGAGACACTCAACGAAGTCAATGAAGCGTTAATTGCCAATCCTAAAAGCCGTAAAAAAAATAACCAGAAACGTGAATTTGAAGATGAAGTTCGTACCGTGCGCAAACGGATTGACGAAGCTAAAGAAATGAAAACATCAGATGAACCTGAAATTTTAGCAGGCGCCTTATTCATTGTTCATCCACAAGAAGTGGTTTACTTGTTTAGTGGTACGTATGAAAAATATAAACAATACTATGCACCGTATTTAATTCAACATAAAATGTTAACTTACACAGTAGAAAATAACATTCCCAAATATAATTTTTATGGCGTTGACGGTGTCTTTGATGGAAGTGATGGGGTTCTTAAATTCAAACAATCCTTTGGCGGTCATGTCGAAGAATTAATGGGCAATTTTCAATGGAAAGCCAAACCAATGAAATATGCCTTATACCACGCATTAAAAACAATTAAAGAAAAAGTCTAAAATTAAAATCTAATCCTTAAAAGGAATGGACGAAGTGAGGCGTTTAAATGGAAAATCAAGTTGAGGTTATGA
This sequence comes from Enterococcus sp. AZ104, assembly GCF_050546705.1. Taxonomy (NCBI): domain Bacteria; kingdom Bacillati; phylum Bacillota; class Bacilli; order Lactobacillales; family Enterococcaceae; genus Enterococcus; species Enterococcus sp. AZ104. Next base: position 1,736,359 of record NZ_CP172952.1, on the reverse strand, counting down.
CGTATGCACAGTTAAAAGAAATTATGCAGGCGTTAGAAGCAAACGAAGCGATTACAGAAGATACAAAAGTCTTTATTGATACAGGCTGGGATAGCGTGCAAGAAGTAGCACCAGATGCAGTCAGTATTGAAAAAGTTGCTAAATTTACAGTAGCAGATGTTTTAACAAACGAAAGTTTTGCTGGGTATAGTTTAGAAGAAAAGGCGGAGAAGATGAACGCTGAAGGCGACCTAGAAACGGCAATTATTATTCGTAATCTTTACTAAAAAAGTCCGTTTGAATAGTTAAAATCGAGGTTGGGACAGAAGTGTATAGCTCCGAGCAACGCGTAGTGTTAGTTCTGTTCCCGCCGGTTATCAGGTTTTGAGCCTGGAGCAAAAATCCAAAGTGATTTTTGTCCCAGGCTCATCTGCTTTAAATAAGAAATAAAGGAGGTTAGATATGAGTACCATTCATGAATTTCCAAAAAACTATGAACGTTTTATTGCACAAGGAGAAGAAGCACTTGTAGAACATAATCAGATCGCCGCTTTAGAAAATTTTCAACAAGCCTATCAGCTACAACAAACGCCGCCAGTAAACCAAAAAATTGTCCAATTATTGTTGGAAATGGGTGAAGCTAACGAAGCACTAGCATTGGCAGAAGCGTTCCAAGAGACTTATTTTGAGAACCTTGAAACAGCGGCAATTTATATGCAAATTTATAGTCAGAGCCGTCGCTTTATTGAAGGATATATTTTATTGAAGCAACTACTTCAAACTAATAAAATAACGCTAGCACAACAAAAAACGTTAGAACAGCAATTAATGCAAGTGGAAGAGGCGTATCGACAATTAGAAACGCAGCAAATTCAAGCAATTAAAAGGAACTTGTTAGTAAGCGATCAATTGCCCGTTTATCAACAATTAGCGAACATTAAAACCAGTTTATATTTGCCTAAACCAGTATTTGTGGAAGTCGCAAAAGATTTAGTTATGAACCAAGCACTTAGTTATTTTGCTCGGGAATGGTTCATTGAAGAATTAGCACTGTTGCAATTTTCAGAACCACTGACTTTTCTTTGGTATGACAATCAGCCTCAGACAGTCTTACTAGAAGGAAAAACTGGACCGTTAAATACGCCGATCTATTCCGAAATTTATACTGAACTTAGGAATCGTTTAGAAAATGATGATCCAATTATGCTACAGCATTTGGAAGAAGAAATTCGGTTGCATTTTGCCTATTTGTATCCATTAGCAGAGACGGTTATTTCAGATCCAACTATCTGGGTCTTGGGTTATTTGGCAACCTACTATCCTGAATATATTGAAAAAGAATTGACTGAAGCAAAAGGCCATCAAATCGCTGCTGTTCAAAAAGTTCAACAGCCGATACGAACGGCTTTTACACAAATAATGCTTTAAAAAATGGCACGTCCTAAAAACGAGGACGTGCCATTTTTTCGGTTTCAGAAATTTGCTGAATCTGCTCTAATTGCTTTTCTTGACTGATTATTGCGGATAATAGAAAAAAGCAAGACAGAAATAAGTAAAAAGAATTCCTTGAATCAAGCAAATCACAACGAACAATGGCGTTGCTCCTGGAAAAGAATCAGAAATCCGTGTAATTAAAAATTCAACTAACCATAAAATCATTGAAAATAAAAATAATTTTTTCTGACGAGTTCTCATAGTCCGCAACAACCTTTCTGGTGATTTTCACTTCTCTATCATAACATAGAAAACGAGCTGTTTTTTCTCAAAAATTTTGTTACTTCATAAGAAAAATGGGAAATAAGCAAGTCTCAGGAAGTACTAGCTTTACCGAAAAGAATACTTAATCCATCTTAATCAAACCATACAGTCACGTTTATTGCAAAAGAAGTGTTTTTGGATGAAACAAATTATTTCATAAACACAAATATTTCTTTGTTGTTTGTATAAATGTCATAAAAGTGATTACTTACTACTTTTTGATTTTTAGACATATCCGTATCGGTCAGTGGTGCCATCTCTACTCCTAAATTCGATGAAGTATTGAACCAAACGTAATTAGGGAAATATAGACCGTCATTTGGTGGCACAATTTTTGAAAGAATTGGGTAGTTTCGACTTGTATTAGCATAAACAGTTGAATTTTTGAAAAACGTATTTAAATAAACTTTTTTACGTTCGTTTGTTACAACATTTTTTAAATCATCTGTTAAAACAGCTGCTTGGCGATTGAATGCTTCTTTTTGATAGTTTAATGTGGAAGAATACACCAAAACAAACGATAAAATATAATAAGATAACAAGCTGGCCACAAGTAACGAAGTTAGATAAATTGCTTTCACTTGTCGATTGTTAAATAAACTTAACATGCTGATTGTAACAAAAACAGCAAATCCGTAAATATAGCGAGGCGCATCACCAGCGATATTTCTTGAATAGACAATAAAAATACCAAAACTTAAGAGAGAAGCAAGTCCTAAATACAAGATACAATAAAGGAAACTTAAGCCTAAGTTGATTTTGCTATTTGATAGATGACTAATAAAAAATAAAACAAGCAGTAGGAGCAGTAATAAAAGCCATAAACGATTACTCTGGTTCAATAGCTCTGAAAAATAATGGTAACTATTTTGATAAGCCACACTGGGAATATCGTGCAAACTTGGTAAGGCCTGACTGCCCCCAATGTTGTTTGTTGCAGAAGGTACAAATTTTAACTCGATAAGGTAGCTGACTATAGAAAGTAGATAAGCGATAGCAGCAAGTGCGACTTTTTTACAAAGAGCAAAGAAATTTTCTCCAGCAAGTAACTGCTTGAAAGTAAGGAATAAGACGATAACTATATAAATTCCTGACGATGCTTGGTAAGTATTAAACATAACAAACAGTGAAAAGACAGAAACCAAGAAAAACGTAAAAGAATTACGCTGCCACCAATAAAAAGGAAGAAACGAACAAAAAATACTCAATGCCATATAGGGACTATCAAACCTGAAACTAAGACATTGGAGGAACCAAGGATTGAGTCCAATTAAAGTAGCTACTAAAGAGGAACCCCAGCTAATTTTTTGGTCATTGATGATATAAATTGCCAGTATGCTTGTGAGAGATAAGATAAGACCTGTTAGAATCGGTGTGGTCAAGCCCAGATCTGTCAAATGACGACTTCCTTGAACAAACCATGAGAGAAATTCACTGCCCCAACGTGCGTAAGTCGTACCAAAATCTGTCATTCCAGCGACTTGGCGAGCATTATCATCTAAGTAAGGGAAATTGATAATGCCGATGGATAAAACTGCCACTTGATAAATTAAAATGATCAATAGAAGATAGGCTTTATTTTCAATACACCAATTCTTTAAATCAAATTTTTTTGATTCTGTAGGGAATTGTTTCATCATTGTACTCCACTCCAATAATTATTTAACAATTAAAATATACCATAACGAGTGGAATGAAGAAATTGCTTTTGTTATTTTCTCATCTTGACAGAACACTAAGGGTAGGCAAAACAAAAAAATCCCAACTCTTTATTAAAGAGTTGGGATTTTACCAAAAAGCCACCTGCCGGGCTTGAACCGGCGACCCCCACCTTACCATGGTGGTGCTCTACCAACTGAGCTAAGGCGGCACTTTCAAAGGCTAAACTAACTCGAGGATTGCAACGAAGTGAAACCCATAGAGTTCACTTTCAAAGGCTACACTGCGACGAGTAATCGTCAAAGTTCCTTTTGAAAAATCGTACAAATCTCGTGCACAAGAAATAGAATAACGTATAGACGAAAGTTTGTCAATTGCTCTTTCGTAAAAAAAGAAAAATGATTTTTTTCTAAGAAAAACTGTTGACAATCTCTTTTTTCTCTAGTAAAGTGTAAATCAACATCACAGATAACTATTCATTCGTTGAAGAGAAGAGTAAATTTTGATGACCTTCAAAAGAGAGTCCTGATTGGTGAAAAGGGACAAGGTTCAGAAAAGTTGAAGATGGCCTCTGAGAATAAATTGCTGATAAGTAAGCAATTTCGGATAAGCACCCGTTACCATGTGCACCAAGTTAATAAAGACTTGGATAAGAGATGAGATATAAAGAATCAGTTATATTTCGAAAAAAGGTGGTACCGCGAATCATTCGCCCTTTACTAGCAAAACGCTAGTGAAGGGCTTTTTGCTGTGAATCACTACGACTGGCGCGAAGCGACAGAGTAGATGCTGTCTGCGATTACTCGACGCAGGATGGCCTTTGTAAGTGATGAACAGTACAAGCTGTTCGAAGAGAACATTAACTCTAGTCTGTTTAATTTTGAAAACAGATGAAAATCAGTTTAAAATGAATAGAAATAAAAAAGCAGTGATATAGTAAGTACAAGACTTGATTTGTCTAACAGAGAGCCTAGGTAGCTGAGAATAGGTGACAAAGACGTTTTGGAAAATGGCTATTGAGCAAGCGCTCCGAGTGTTAAACACAAGGCGGCGACGGGGGCTCCCGTTATCGAGCTAGGGTATCGAACATATTGTTCCGTACTTGAAAAGGGAATTTGTGTGAGCAAATTCTGAACATGAGGTGGTAACACGCAAAAAAGCGTCCTCAACGATACAACTCGAGTTGTGTCGTTGAGGATGCTTTTTTCTTTTTTATGAAAAAATGCAGGTTGGTAAGAATGAAGGGGGATAAAGAATGATTGAACTAAAAAATATCAGTGTGACATTTCAACAAAAAAAACAAGAAATTCAGGCTGTCCAAGATGTTTCTTTGACAATTGATAAAGGGGATATCTACGGAATCGTTGGTTATTCCGGTGCTGGAAAAAGTACGCTAGTACGGGTAATTAATTTATTGCAACGACCAACAGCGGGCACCGTTATTATTAACAAAGAAAATATTTTAACTTTTTCTAAAAAGGAATTACGACAACAACGAAAAAAGATTGGAATGATTTTTCAACATTTTAATTTGATGAAAGAGCGGACCATATTTAGTAATATCGATTTTTCATTAAAATATTCTGGGCTAAGTAAAAGTGAACGGCGTCAAAAAATCAGCCATTTATTAGAGCTAGTTGGACTAAGTGAAAAACGGGACGCTTACCCCAGTCAACTATCAGGAGGGCAAAAACAGCGGGTTGCGATTGCCCGCGCTTTAGCAAATGATCCTGAAATTTTACTTTGTGATGAAGCGACGAGTGCGTTAGATCCAAAAACAACGGGACAGATTTTAGCCTTGTTAAAAAAGTTAAATCAAGAACTGAACTTGACGATTGTCTTAATCACCCATGAAATGCAAGTGGTTAAAGAAATTTGTAATAAAGTCGCGGTGATGGAAAATGGCTGCGTTGTCGAATCAAACGATATTGTTTCGATTTTTAGTCAACCCCAACAACCTTTAACCAAAGATTTTATTCGGACAGCAACTCATATTGATCAAGCATTAACCACGATTCTTGAACATCCTAAATTAGCTGATTTAGATAAAAATCAAGAATTAATTGAGTTTTCTTATGTGGGAGATCAAACGAACGAGCCATTAATTGCACAATTGTATAGCCAATATCAGGTGTATACGAATATCCTTTATGGCAATGTCGAAATTGTTCAAAATGTTCCTATTGGCCATTTAATTGTGGTGCTTTCTGGTGATGAGGCCCAGCGTCAACAAGCCCTTGCTTATTTAGCGAAACAAGGCGTGCGAACCAATGTTTTGAAAACCTATCAGCAAACGAAGAGAAAGCAGAATTTACAGGTGATTTAAAAAAGGAGTGAACTGAGAATGTATCAATTATTTGAGAAATATTTTCCGAATGTTGTCCAATTAAAACAAGAGTTTCTTCAAAGTACATGGGAAACATTATACATGGTTTTTTGGACAGCATTGATTGCTGGTGTGTTAGGAGTCTTATTGGGTGTCGTGCTTGTCAGTACTGGCCCCAGTGGTGTTTTGAAAAATCCACCCCTGTATAGTGTCTTAGAAAAAATTATTAATGTTTGCCGCTCTATTCCTTTCATTATTATGCTCGCACTGATTCAACCATTAACACGAATTTTGGCAGGAACGACAATTGGTACAACCGCAGCGTTAGTCCCATTAGTTATTGGCGTAATCCCGTTTTTCGCGCGCCAAATTGAAAATGCGTTATTAGAAGTGGATCCTGGCGTTATTGAAGCGGCAGAAGCCATGGGGACGAGTCCCTTAGGGATTATTTTTCGGGTTTATCTAATTGAAGGGTTACCAAGTATTATTCGTGTTTCAGCGGTGACAATTATTAATTTGATTGGATTAACAGCCATGGCAGGAGCGATTGGAGCCGGTGGTCTGGGCAACTTAGCGATTACTCGAGGATACAATCGGTTTCAAACCGATGTGACATTTATGGCCACGTTAATTATTTTAATTATGGTATTTATCAGTCAAGCCATTAGTAATCAATTAATCAAAAAAACATCACATTAGAAAAAAGGAGAAATGACAAATGAAAAAATTTAGTAAATTGATTGGACTTATTGGGGTATTAGCTTTTACGATTGCAGGTTGTGCATCGGGGTCTGCGAAGGATACTAAGACAGAAACCGTTAAACTAGGGGTTGTAGGAACAAAAAATGATGAATGGGAATCGGTCAAAGACCGTTTGAAAAAGAAAAATATTGATTTACAATTGGTAGAATTTACAGACTATACGCAACCAAATGCAGCATTAGCAGAAAAAGAAATTGATTTAAATGCCTTTCAGCATCAAATCTTTTTAGACAATTACAATAAAGAACATGGGACGAAATTAGTATCAATTGGCAATACAGTCAATGCACCATTGGGAATTTACGCTAATAAATTGAAAGATATCACGAAAATTAAAGACGGCGGAGAAATTGCTATTCCTAATGACCCAACGAATGGTGGGCGGGCATTAATTTTATTACAAACTGCAGGACTGATAAAAGTTGATCCTGCGAAACAGCAATTACCGACTGTCAGTGATATTACTGAAAATAAACGCCAATTGAAAATAACTGAATTAGATGCTACGCAAACGGCGCGTGCTTTACAAGATGTCGATGCTTCAGTGATTAATAGCGGCATGGCTGTCGATGCTGGGTATACACCAGATAAAGATGCTATTTTCTTAGAACCTGTAAACGAAAAAGCGAAACCTTATGTGAACATTGTCGTGGCCCGAGAAGAAGATCAAGAGAATAAACTTTATCAAAAAGTTGTAGAAGAATATCAACAAGAAGAAACGAAAAAGGTCATTGCAGAAACATCAAAAGGCGCCAATGTTCCAGCCTGGGAAACATTTGGTAAAAAATAAAGGAGGCATTTATAATGAGTACAACAACGATTCAAACAATCCAAGAAGCTATTGCTACAGAAAATGAATGGATAATCCATTTAAGACGTCATTTTCATCAATATCCTGAAGCAAGTTTAAAAGAATATGAAACGATTAAGCGAATTAAAGAAGAACTACTAGCCTTAGCTATTCCTTTTGTAGAAGTAGGGGAAACGGGTGTTTTAGCAACCATTGAAGGAGGTCTTGGCGCTGGCAAAACGATTTTATTACGTGCAGATATTGATGCGTTGGAATTACCAGATGCAACAGGTACTGCCTATGCTTCTAAAAATCCAGGACTCAATCATGCTTGTGGACACGATGGTCATGCGGCAGCATTGCTAGGTGCAGCTAAAGTGCTCAAAAAACATCAGGATACCTTTTCAGGAACGATTAAACTGGCCTTCCAGCCAGCTGAAGAAATTGGTGCAGGCGCTCGACAATTTGTGGAAGGAAATTATTTAGAAGCAATCGACCAAGTGTTTGGGATTCATTTAGATTCTAGTGTGCCGGTCGGAAAATTAGTCGCTACCAAAGGCGCCACCAACGCCTCTTGTGATATTTTTAAAATTGAAGTCAGTGGTCAAAGTAGTCACGTCGCCCAACCACAGAATGGCCGGGATGCTGTTTTAGCAGCGGCCAGTATCGTTGTGGAATTACAAAAAATTGTAGCGCGCGAGATTGATCCTTTAGATTCCGTCGTAGTAGGAATTGGCGTTTTACAAGCAGGAACACGCTATAATATTGTAGCAAACCAGGCAACCATTGAAGGCACTGTTCGAACATTTAGTCAGGAAACGCGCCAATTTGTTTTACAACGAGTCGAAGAAATTGCCCATGAAATTGCCCAGTCTCATCGAACAGAAATTGCTGATTTTTCTGTTTATGCGGCAGCGAATCCATTAATTAATGAAGAACAAGCAACCAACCGTGCACAGCAGGTAGCCAGTGAAATTGTTGGTTTTGAAAATGTTGTGACCGATCATCCTAAAAGTTTAGGGGCGGATGATTTTGCTGATTACTTAGCGGTAATTCCTGGTATCTATGGACGGGTCGGTTCACGAAACCCTGAAAATCCTGCTACTCATTTTGGACACCATCATGAACAATTTGATATTGATGAACGTGCCTTACTTTTAGCAGCAGAGTACCACGTACGCTATGCATTAAATTATTTATCAGAATAACAGGGATAGGGAGCCGACAAAATGATGGTTTGTGGGCTCCTTTCGTTATAAACCAACGTGGCTTGCTTTCTTGTCATTCTATGGTAGAATACAAGCATAAGAAAGGTGATTCACATGTTTTTTGTTTTAACTGATAAATTAACAAGAAAAGTAGCTCCCGATAGTTTAAGAACAGATGAAGCACTGTTGTGGAGCCGAGCAATTAATTTCTTCATCGCTTGATAGGACATTTTTTGACTAGAAAAGCTAGTCTTATTTGAGTGTACGTACAAGCGGTTGTCGGGATTTCTGTCAGGATGGACGACGTGCAGACGTGGTTCTTTTTTTGTTGTCCCAAAATAATCAGTTAACAAGAAAGAAGTGACGAAAATGAGTATTTTAACTATTGAACATTTAACGCATCGATTTGGCGAAAAGGTCTTGTATGAAGAGGCTTCATTGCAAGTGAATAAGGGGGATCATTTAGGCTTAACTGGCCAAAATGGTGTCGGCAAATCCACCTTAATTAAAATTTTAACGGGGGAAGTATTGCCAGACGAAGGAACGATTCAGTGGCAAAAAAATTGTAAGATTGGGTACTTGGATCAGCATGTTTCTGTAGAACAATCACTAACGATGGTTGATTTTTTGAAACAAGCCTTTCAAGAACTTTTTGATAAAGAAGCGAAACTGACAAAGCTTTATGAAGAATACAGTCAAACGGCTTCGGAAAAACTTTTAGAACAAGCAGGCAAATTACAAACAGATTTAGATGAAAGTAATTTTTACCAAATCGACACGATTATTCAGGATTTAGCCAATGGGTTAGGACTACAAGCAATTGGTTTGGATAAAAAGTTAGGGGAGCTAAGCGGTGGTCAACGTTCAAAAGTGATTTTAGCAAAATTATTGTTAGAGGCCCCTGATGTGTTACTTTTAGATGAACCCACCAACTATTTAGATGATACACATATTCAATGGCTTGTTCGCTATCTGAATAATTTTGAAGGAAGCTTTCTATTAGTCTCTCATGATTATCAATTTTTAAATGAAGTGACGAATTGCATCGCAGATATTGAGTTTGGCAAATTAACCAAATATACTGGAAATGTAGAAAAATCTTTTGCACAAAAAGAGCAGAATAAACAAACCTATTTGAAACAGTATCAGGCCCAACAAGAAAAAATTGAAAAAATGGAAGCCTATATTCGTAAATACAAAGCTGGAAATCGAGCAACGATGGCTAAAAGTCGACAAAAACAATTGGACCGGTTGGAACGATTGACTCCGCCAGGTTCCTTGACTAAGCCAGCGATTGAATTTCCTTATCAAGGGTTAGTTGCAACGCAAGCACTAACGACCCAGAAGTTAGTTGTCGGCTATCGGGAACCTTTGTTAGAACCGTTAGATTTAATGGTTCATGTCGGTGAAAAAGTCGCATTGAAAGGCTTTAATGGGATTGGCAAATCAACATTAATTAAAACGTTGACGAAAGTGATTCCTTCATTAGATGGAGAATTTCATTATCCGCTGAATACCAAAATTGCTTATTTTACCCAAGACTTGGCGTGGCCTAATGAGCAGTTAACGCCGCTAGACTATTTATCAGATCGTTTTCCAGATACAACGATTAAAGAGCGAAGAAGTCATTTGGCTAGAGCAGGTTTACCAGATAAGTTAGCAATGCAGTCGCTAGCCCTGTTAAGTGGTGGTGAGCAAACAAAAGTAAAACTAGCGGAACTAATGATGCAAACAAGTAATTTGTTATTTTTAGATGAGCCAACCAATCATATTGATGAAGCGGCCAAAAAAAGTTTACAAGAAGCAATTCACGTTTACCCAGGAACGGTTTTTCTGGTTTCCCATGAAGCAGATTTTTATGAGGAAATTGTGGATCGAGTAATTGATATTGAGGAATTAGTTAAATAAAGAAGAAAGAACCAAGTTGAGGGGGAGTCAACTTGGTTCTTTCTTCTTTATTATTTATTTACTCATTAAGCCATCATGGATTTTTGTTAAATTCCAGTTCATCATGCTGTAGTACGTATCGCCTTCTGTTCCTTCTTTGGCAAGAGAGTCTGTGAAAAGTGTATCGTAAATTGGTCGTTTCACTTCTTTTGAGACCCGTTCCATACTACGTTTATCGACACTGGTTTCAACAAATAACACAGGTGCTTTTGATTTCTTAATGGTATCAATAATCGTGGTCATTTGTTCAGGTGTTCCTTGACTTTCTGTGTTAATTTCCCAAATATAAGCGGCATTTAAATCATAAGCTTTGGAGAAATATTTAAAGGCACCTTCACTTGTAACTAATAATTTTTTATCATCAGGAATATCAGCAAATTTAGCTTTGGCTTCCTCATGTAGTTTGCTAAGTTTTTCGGTATAATTTTTCGCGTTTTCTGTATAGAAATCTTTATTTTTTGGATCTTTTTCTACTAACACGTCACGAATGTTTTCTACATATTTAATGCCATTTTCAATGTCTAACCAAGCATGCGGATCTTCTGTTTGTTCTTGACCGGCACTTGTTAAATATTGTGGCGTAACATTTTTGCTTGTAGAAAAGTAATCTTTATTCTCAACTTTTTTGGCCGTTTTCATTAATTTGTTAAACCAGCCATTTCCGCCTGTTTCTAAGTTCAAGCCGTTAAAGAATAAAATGTCCGCTTCAGAAGCTTTCGCAATGTCTTCTGGTAACGGTTCATATTCGTGAGGGTCTGTCCCAATTGGCACAATACTATGCAGCTCAATTTTGTCTTGCCCAACATTTTTCACTAAATCGGATAAGATCGAGTTCGTTGTCACAATTGCTAATTTTTCTTTCTTTTCAGCGGCTTGATTCCCGCAAGCAGCTAACGTTAACCCTGCTAAAAGTGTTAAAAAAAATAAACTAAATTTTTTCATTCGTTGATTCCTCCATTTCTTTCTCACGGTTTACAAATACTAGGCCTTTCTTTGGTGAGAAAAAGAAAGCCAATAAAAAGAATAAGGCGGCGGTTAAAACAATCGTCGCACCAGAAGCTAAGTTATAAGAATAACTAAAGAATAGGCCAATCACTGAACTTAAAATCCCAAAAGTAGAGGCTAAGCCAATCATTGTCGGTAAGTGATTTGTTAATAGATAAGCTGTTGCCGCTGGTGTAATCAGCATGGCAATGACTAAAATAGTTCCGACGGTTTGCAAAGAAGAAACAGCGACTAATGTTAGTAAAAACATCAATGCATAGTGGAAAAATTGAATATTTAAACCATAAGCCTGAGCCATTGTGGGATCAAAAGAAGTGAGTTGCAACTCTTTATAAAACAATGCCACAAAAATCAAAACAATCACACCGACGACACAAGTAATTAAAATATCGGTATCTGCGACCGCTAATACATTTCCAAACAGAATATGATATAAATCGGTGGAACTTTTTGCAAAAGAGATAAAAATAATCCCTAAAGCAAAAAAAGAACTAAAGACAACACCAATGGCAGTATCATTTTTTAGTGGACTTTTTTGGGTAATAAAGCCGATCGATAATGCAGCTAATAAGCCAAAAATAGAAGCGCCAAAAATATAATTGAAACCAAACATATAAGAAACAGCGACCCCTGGTAAAACAGCATGGGAAATCGCATCACCCATCAAAGACATCCCACGTAAAATAATGAATGAACCAATTACCCCTGAAATGAGTCCGACAATTACAGACGTCAAAAGGGCATTTTGTAAAAATTGATAACGGAATAAACCATCAATAAATGCAGCAATCATTTTGCAACCCCCTGTATTAATAAATCACCTAACAAATCACCGTATGCTTCTTGGAGCGTTTCTGCAGTAAATGTTTGTTCAACAGGACCCGCAGCAATTAGCCGGTTTTTCAAAACGATTAATTCATCAAAATAGTGGGACACTTTGTGCAAATCATGGTGAACAATGATAATCATTTTACCTTGATTTTTTAATGATTTAAGAATATCCATAATCACTTTTTCACTAGACATATCAATGCCGACGAAAGGTTCATCTAAAAAAATCACCTCAGCACCTTGGGCCAAAACACGGGCGATAAACACACGTTGTAATTGGCCACCAGAAAGTTCGCCAATCTGGCGTTGCGCATAGTCTTCTAATTGCACCATTTTTAATGCAGCCATGGCTGCTTGCTTTTCTTTCTTTCCTGGGCGTTTTAATAGTCCCAAGTTTGGATAGGTTCCTAGCAAGACCGTTTCAAAAACGCTAATTGGGAAACTAAGATCCAAGGCGCTACGTTGTTCTACATAGGCAATGGTTGTTTTTTGTTGGTCAATCGCTTGATTATTTAACAAAACATCACGTTCCTTTGTTTTAATCAAGCCTAATAACCCTTTAATAAATGTTGACTTTCCAGCACCATTTGGTCCGATAATTCCAGTAATTTTACCGGAGGGAATAGTAACGTGGATATTATTTAAAGCGGTCCGTCCTTGATATTGAACGGTTAACGCTTGAACAGCTAAGTTAAAGCTTTTTCTCATGAAATTCCTCCTTTTTAGGTTTGCCTTAAAATCAGTATAAGGGATAGTTTAAGAAAATGCAAATAATTTTTAGGTGCACCTAAATACAAGCGCTTTTTTCACAAAGAAAACCGTTTCTTTCAATAAATTAAGGAGGATCCCATGATTTTTATGACAAAAAATGGTAGAATATGAATGAAAACGACTATTATTTTATATTGACGGAGGATATCATGACCGAAAACTATCAAGATGACACCTTACGCATCTTCAGTTTAAATGCAAATCGACCACTTGCTGAAAAAATCGCAGCATCAGTAGGAACAGAATTAGGAAAAAGCACCGTGCGCCAATTTAGTGATGGCGAAATTCAAATTAATATTGAAGAAAGTATTCGTGGCGATCATGTCTACATCATCCAAGCAACGAATGCTCCTGTAAATGATCATTTGATGGAATTGCTTATTTTAATTGATGCATTAAAACGTGCTAGCGCAAAAACAATTAATGTTATTTTGCCTTACTATGGTTATGCTCGCCAAGACCGCACAGCGAAACCAAGAGAGCCCATTACTGCGAAATTAGTTGCTAATATGTTAGTAGAGGCAGGCGCAACACGTTTGTTAACATTAGACTTGCATACTGTTCAAGTCCAAGGATTTTTTGATATCCCAGTAGATAATTTATTTACAATGCCTTTGTTCGCTCATTATTATCGTCAACAAGCATTAGTAGGGGAAGAAATTGTGATTGTTTCGCCTAAAAACAGTGGCGTTCAACGCGCACGTAGTTTATCGGAGTACTTAGATGCGACCTTAGCAATTGTAGACCATGAAGAGATTGATGGGGTGCGCCAAGAAGGTTACGTTATTGGGAATGTCGCTGGGAAAAAATGTATTCTTGTTGATGACATTTTGAATACTGGTCAAACGTTAGCCACAGCGGCGGAAGTTTTAATGAAAAATGGTGCGCAAGAAGTGTATGCTTGCGCCTCGCATGGTTTGTTATCAGAAGGCGCAAAAGCAACCTTAGAAAATGCGCCAATTAAGGAAATTAGTATTACTGACTCTGTTTATACGACAGCAGACCGCCAACCAGCAACCTTGAATATTATTTCTTGCGCTGAGTTAATGGGGGAAGCGTTACTTCGTATCCATGAAAATAAACCAATGAGTCCATTATTCCGTTTAGAACCAAAAGGAGAATAAGTGATTCCTTAAACTAGAAATAGGTCTAACAACTTTAATAGTGTTGGGCCTATTTTTCTTATCTCTTTTATAAATAGAAGAGAAAGTATTCTGATTTTGTGTTTTAAGCTTTTTATGCTAGAATAACGCCAGAACATAAGGAAAGGGACGAGTCATTTGGAACCCATTTATTTAGATCATGCGGCAACAACACCGCTTCATCCAACGGTCATTCAAGCGATGACTGAAAATATGCAAACGACTTTTGGCAATCCATCAAGTATTCATCAGTTTGGACGAAAGGCACACGGTCTTCTGGAAGAAGTGCGTCAAACGATTGCCGAGAGCTTACAAGCCAAACCCCACGAAATTATTTTTAATAGTGGTGGCACAGAAGGGGATAACACAGCCATCTTGGCAGTTGCTTTTTCTCGTCAAAAGGAAGGAAAACATATTATTACTACGGCAATTGAACATCCCGCTGTATTACGAACGATGGAATACTTAGAAACGTTAGGCTTTGAAGTGACTTACTTGCCTGTGAATGAAAATGGTCAGATTTCAATGGATCAATTCAAAAAGTCTTTACGCGAAGAAACGATCTTGGTTTCAATGATGTATGGCAATAATGAAATTGGAAATCGATTACCAATTGCTGAAGTTGGTGCAATTCTTAAAAATCATTCGGCGATTTTTCATACAGATGCCGTCCAAGCTTATGGAAGTGAAGTCATTTTACCTCATGAATTAGGGATCGACTTATTAAGTATTTCCGCTCATAAAATCAATGGTCCAAAAGGCGTAGGTTTTTTATTTAAAAGCGATGCAATCCAATTACCACCTCTTTTACATGGTGGGGAACAAGAAGAAAAACGACGTGCGGGCACGGAAAACTTAGCTGGAATTATTGGCATGGGTACTGCCGTTTCATTACTAACTTCTGCAGAAAAGCAAGCAAGAAAAACAGCCTATCAAAGTTTTCAAACGATTATTTTAAAAGCGTTAGAAGAAGCCAATATTGATTTTTCAATTAATGGTGAACCAACGAATCGTTTAGCGCATGTCTTAAATCTTCATTTAAAAGGAATTCCCAGTGATTTGCTCTTAATGCATTTGGACTTAAGAGGTATTGCGATTTCAACAGGCTCGGCTTGTACAGCGGGAACTGTGGATCCTTCGCACGTGTTGACAGCGATGTATGGAGAAAATTCCTCAGCTATTAAAGAATCAATCCGGATTAGTTTTGGCTACGGGAACACACCAGAAGAAATTGCGACTTTTTCTGAAGTACTAGTTGCAGTGATTCAACAATTGAAAAAATAATCTGATTGCGGCAGCTACAGGTTTTCGCTATAATGAAGATAACAATGAAAATAATGAGGTGGAACCCATGGCATTTACAACAACGGCTGCTGTTGAAGGCTCAACAGTTTTTTACAAAGTACATCCTAGTGCAAAACGCTATACATTAAAAGATAACGGCTTTACTGAAACAAAATCAGGGAACTTTCAATTGATTCGTTCCTTAGATCCAACGCCTCAGAGAAATGAAGGCTTCAAATTGAAAATTACGATCACTGCTGATCTAAAAGAGTTGAAAATGTCCATTACAACGGCAAATGGTTTAAAACCAATGAATATTTTCAAGAATGAACAACATGAAATGAGTAAAGAAAAATACTTTTTCTTAATGGATGGCTTAATTAGCCGTGGTGTATTAGAGAAAGTAGAATAATTTAGAGAAACCTGAAGAAACAAGTGAAAGTAGCTTGTTCCTTCAGGTTTTCTGTTTATTTGAAAGCAACAGCTTGTTGGCTGTGTCTTTGTTCCAAGTATTTTCTCATTATACGCCCGGCTTGCTTTACTTATTTCAAAAAAATAGTATAATGAAAAGCACTGAAAAGTTACGACCTTCAAATCGTGGATGATTTCAGAATCTAATTGAAATGATGGTGATAAAATGGCAGATAACAGCAAAACGCGTGTCGTGGTAGGCATGAGTGGCGGTGTCGATTCATCTGTCACAGCGTTGCTTTTAAAAGAGCAAGGCTATGATGTAATTGGGATCTTTATGAAAAATTGGGACGATACAGACGAAAATGGTGTCTGTACCGCAACTGAGGATTATAAAGATGTCGCAAAAGTAGCGGATCAAATTGGGATTCCGTATTATTCGGTCAATTTTGAAAAAGAATATTGGGACCGTGTGTTTGAATATTTTTTAGCAGAATATCGGTTAGGACGGACACCAAATCCAGATGTCATGTGTAATAAAGAAATTAAATTTAAAGCATTCCTAGATTATGCTATGCAACTAGGCGCTGACTATGTTGCAACTGGCCACTATGCGCAAGTAGAAACGGATGAAAATGGCGTAGTGCATATGTTACGTGGAATTGATAATAATAAAGACCAAACCTATTTTTTAAGCCAATTATCACAAGCCCAATTGGCAAAAACAATGTTTCCATTGGGTGGCATGGAAAAATCAGAAGTTCGTGCAATTGCTGACCGTGCTGGATTAGCCACAGCCAAGAAAAAAGACTCAACGGGCGTTTGTTTTATTGGTGAAAAGAATTTCAAAGAATTTTTGAGTAATTATTTACCAGCTAAAAAAGGCAACATGGTGACAGAAGATGGCGAAATCAAAGGACAACATGATGGTCTGATGTATTATACTATCGGTCAACGCCAAGGCTTAGGAATTGGTGGCGGCGGTAAAACACAAGAACCATGGTTTGTGATTGGGAAAGATTTAACTACCAATACATTATATGTGGGACAAGGATTTCACCATGAAAAACTATATGCAACACATTTAGAAGCTAGTGAGGTTCATTTTACTGTTGATACACCAATGCCAAAAGAGTTTGACTGTACGGCTAAATTCCGTTATCGTCAAGCAGATATCCCAGTGCATGTTTCCTTATCTGAAGATGGCACAAAAGCAACCGTTACGTTTAAGGAACCAGCCCGCGCAGTCACTCCAGGTCAAGCTGTTGTTTTTTATGATGGAATGGAATGCTTAGGGGGCGGCTTAATTGATCGCGCCTACCAAGATGAAAAAGAACTACAATACGTCTAAAAAGTTTCACGAGTTGTGAAACAAAAAGCGCAGAGTTAACCAAAAGAAAAGCGGATATGCTGGTCATAAAACCAGTAAATATCCGCTTTTCTTTTTTGTTTTATATGCCTATTTTTTTTAAAATAAGAAAAAGAGAAAAATTAAAAATTCAAATTGTGGATAACTTTTCTGTGTATAACTTAGTCATCATTTTTCTCTTTTTTTTAATTCGGCGGTGCTTCGACGAACCCATAGAAGGTTAAGGAGAACCAGACAAGAAGTGGAAATAAAGACTCCACGATAACCGAAAGCGGCAGATACGCTTGAACCAATCATAGGACCAATCACATTTCCTGTCGCTTGGAAAGATTGATTGTAACTGAAAATACGACCTGCAGCGTCACTTGGGGAATAACGAGTGATCAACGTTTGAACAGCTGGTAGTAAACAGGCATCGGAAATCCCAACTAAGAAACGAAGCATGGCAAGCTGCCAGACATTTTGAACAAAGGCCATTGGTAGGTAAACGAAAATGGCTAAAATTAAGCCAATTGTCAAGATGCGTTCACTGCCAATACGATCGCCTAACCGGCCGAAACGAGGGGCGGCTATTAACGTTGCAATCCCTGGAATAGAAGCAATGACTCCGCTAATTAAGGTGACATTTCCGTGACCACCCAACAATTGTTGAATATATAAACTGATGATGGGAC
Organism: Enterococcus sp. AZ104; assembly: GCF_050546705.1. Lineage (NCBI taxonomy): Bacteria > Bacillati > Bacillota > Bacilli > Lactobacillales > Enterococcaceae > Enterococcus > Enterococcus sp. AZ104. Next base: position 1,718,443 of record NZ_CP172952.1, on the reverse strand, counting down.
TAATTGAATTATTGGAAGCTTGAATGATTAATGTCGTAATAAACATTCCAAGAATCACGTGGGGATGTTCTAGTTTTTTTAAAATTTGTTTCCCAGATGCGGCTTGATTTTTTTCAATTGGCACAAACTCTTCATGGACAAAGACGAGACTCAAAACAAAAACGAGTAATAAAATCGTACCAGTAATGAAAAAGGTTGGCCGATAACCGAAAATAGAAGCAGTGACACCGCCCAAAAGAGGACCTAGCAATGTGCCGGTAACAGAACCAGTGGCTAAAGTACCAAGAACTTGACCGCTTTTTTCCTTAGGTGTGCCTGTAGCAACTAACGCAGTCGCATTACTGATATAACCAGAAAAAACACCTTGTAATAAGCGCAAGCCAATCAATTGATAAACACTTGTGACTGCGCCCATTAAACTAATGACGATAGCCATCCCTAATGAAGCACGTAATAACATTAATTTGCGTCCTTTTCGGTCGGCTAAACGGCCCCACCAAGGTGAAACAATGGTTGTGACTAAAAAAGTGGAAGAGAACGTGATTCCGCTCCAAAAATTCAATTGTTGGTGGGTAAAAGTACCTAATGTGTTGATATAAAGAGGCATAAATGGCATCACTAAGCTAAAGCCAATACCAGCCATAAATGTGCCAAACCATAAAACGAGCAGATTTTTTTCCCAAGGTTGTCTTGGACGGAAAATTTTACTTTTAATTAATTCATACATTCTATTTCCTCACTTTCTAGTAAAGAAATTCAAATTTGGCTTTGGCGAGTAGTTGATCATTCAATGCTTGATGCAATTCATTCGCAAAAAAGCCTTCTTTTAAATTTAGTGGATTTTTTGTAGCGTACACATATAACGTATAGGTGTGCACACCAGAGCGAGGGCTTAACCCCAGATAACGTTCGGTTAACTCAGGTAACGTTTCAGTGGCAAGCGCAGGAATCATCTGTTTCCCCAAAGGAGAAGCAAGACTATTTTTTCCTTGAATGGTAGGCTTGAGTGCTGTTCGACTAAAGTCTTCAGGAATCTCATTGGTTACAGGAACATTGGCAGCTAACCAATGAATAAAAGGGAAACCAATTAGAGGAATCGTGTCATAATCAATTAATTCCCAGGATAAATAACGGGCTTCTTTAGGAATGGCCGCTAAAGAAATAGGAAAAGATAAAATAGGACGTTCGTGTAATAAAAATTCTGCACTGGTTCGTTTGCCATAACGATCGGCCAAATGAGAACGGTTGGTAATATGCATGCCAAACAGCCTTCTTTCAAAAATAATGTTTACAAATTATTATTATAAACTATAATTTATAGTTTAAAAAGAGTCAATAGATATGATAAACTAATACTTGTCCAAAATTTAAGAATTGGAGGCGTCAGAAAGATGGCAAAAAAACGGAATTTAACGAAAGCCAAAATCCTTGAAAGTGCCCGCAACCTAGCGGAAGAATTGGGCGTTCAACAATTAACCTTTCAAAATTTAGCCGTTGATTTAGGCATCAAGTATCCTTCACTCTATAATCACTTTAAAAATATTGCTGAAGTAAAAAATGCTCTAGTGGACTTGTTAATTCAAGAATTAAATGATGCATTGCGAAGAGCCTTAGTGGGTAAGAGTGGCGCAGAAGCAATTCGGATATATGCTGAAACGTACCAACAATTTGCTTTTGAAAATTCTGCAGTCTATGAATTACTTATCAGTGTGCCGAAAACGCAAAACCAACAATTAATTGAAGGCATCCATGAAACCAATCAAATTATCTTACAACTTTTAGCTTTTTATCCATTTAATAATGAAGAACGACTGCACAAAAGCCGAGAATTACGTAGCTTAATCCATGGTTATATTACCTTACGTTTTTTAGGTTATTTTCAACGCGAAGAAGCCACGCCGGAAGAAAGTTATCGTCGCATGATTGAAGATTTTATTGCTTCTTTAGAAGTGGCAGGATAAAATAAATTTCAAAAATTTCTCAGTCCGAAACCAAATCCTTGCAACTTTTTCAGAAAGTGACTATGATACCTACAGTAGCAAAAAAAAGGAGCGGTTCAATGTATCAAGTAATTACAATGTATGGCGATAATGAACCTTGGTGGTTTTTTGATGATTGGCAAGAGGACATTGTTCAAGAAAAAAACTTCGATAACTTGACCGATGCAGAGACATATTATGTGGAAGTTTGGCAAAAACTTTCTCAGAATTATACATACGTCAACACAAAGCCTAACTATTTAACGGCTTTCTGGAATGATGGGGAAGAACGCTGGTGTGAAGAATGCGATGAAGATTTACAACAATACTTCGGTTTAGCATTACTAGAAAATCATCATGCGGTTACTTTTGAAAATAAAGCTGAGTTTACCACAATATCCAATCATTTTGGCAAAACAAAATTCTGCAAACGGAAAGTTATTTGAAACGCATGAGTTTAAAGAAAAACCTCAGGGAATTTTCTTTAAACTCTTTTTCTATTCTCGGAATTTAGAGAAAATCGAGCTAATATTTGGTATAATACGAAAAGATAGCACTCAAAAAGGAGCGAAACTAGTGGTTGCAAAACAATTAATTATTGCTGAAAAACCTAGCGTAGCAAAAGATTTAAGCCGCGTTTTAGGAGCAAATCAAAAAAATAAGAATTATTATGAAGGACCCAACGTGATTGTCACATGGGCTTTAGGCCATCTCTTAGGACTAAAAATGCCAGAAGATTTAAACAAAGAATGGCAAACGTGGCAAATGGAAACTTTACCGATGATTCCTAAGAATTTAGGGATTAAACCGTTACCGAAAACGGGACATCAATTAAAAGCGATTAAACAATTAGCCAATCGTAAAGATGTTTCTGAAGCCGTGATTGCCACCGATGCTGGTCGTGAAGGTGAATTAGTAGCCCGCTGGATTTTAGAATATGTCCGTTTTAACAAACCAGTCAAACGCTTATGGATTTCATCTCAAACAGACAAAGCCATTAAAGACGGGTTTAAGAAAATTCGCCCAGCGAAAGACTACGATAATTTGTATTACTCTGCCTTGGCGCGCGCAAAAGCTGACTGGTTAGTGGGGCTAAACGTCACACGGGCCTTGACAGTGAAATATCAAGATAACTTATCCGCAGGTCGTGTTCAAACACCAACTTTAGCAATGGTACGCCAACAAGAAAAAACGATTGAACAATTTAAGCCTCAAACTTATTTTACTATCTCGTTATCTGTTGAATCAGAAAAAGCAAAGATGACCCAAAAAAATCCATACGCTTTAAAAGAACGGCAGGAAGCAGAACAATTAGTCAAAGAACTCTCAAAACAAAAGGGCTTAGTTACCGATATCCAAGAAAAAGTTAAAACAGAAAATGCGCCGTTACCATATGATTTAACCGAAATCCAGCGTGAAGCCAACCAGCGATTCCAATTTTCTGCAAAGAAAACGTTGTCTCTTGTACAAAGTTTATACGAAACCCATAAAATTGTTTCCTATCCTCGAACTGACAGCAAATATCTAACAACGGATATGAAAGGAACGATGAAAGAGCGCCTTCAAGCCATTGCTGATTTTTCACCAGAAGTGAAAGGCTACCTTAAAAATGGGGCTGTTGTTAAACAACAAAAAGTTTTCCAAAATGCAAAAGTCACGGATCACCATGGGTTGATTCCAACTGAACAACGTCCTCGTTATGAAAAGCTAAGCAATGATGAACAAAAAATCTATCAAATGATTGTTCAACGATTCTTAGGTTTGTTTGCTGAGCCAAATCAAACCAAACAAACAAAAGTTACAGTCGCTTTTGGAAAAGAAACATTTGTCTTTCATCAAAATAAAGTAGTTGTTGCTGGCTGGAAAACAACAGCCGAACAGCCGCTATCCACTGTCCAATGGCAAAAAGGCATGACCGTTGCGCCAAACTTTACCATTAACAAAGAATTAACGTCGCCGCCAAAACCATTAACCGAAGGAACGTTGTTAGGAAAAATGGAGAAACACAGTTTAGGCACACCGGCAACGCGAGCTGAAATTATTGAAAAACTGATTAAATCAGAATTGATGGAACGAACCAATAGCGGTTTAAGTGTCTCTGCCAAAGGAAAGCAACTATTAGACTTGGTGAATCCATCACTTGTGACACCTGAACTAACGGAAAAATGGGAAAAGTCGCTCGAAGCAATCGCTTCGGGTCAACAAAAGAGTCAACTTTTCTTAAAGGATATTGAAGAGGATACGAAAAAATTAGTCCGTGAAATTAAACAAAGCGAGAAAAAATATCAAGATTTTTCCATTACGCAAAAAAAATGTCCAGATTGTGGCTCAAACTTACGGGAGAAAAATACGAAAGATGGGAAGATTTACGTTTGTACAAACCAAGAATGTTCTTATCGTCGGCGAAAAGATCCTAAAGTATCCAATCACCGTTGCCCACAATGCCATAAAAAAATGGTCATCATAGAAGGAAAAAATGGTCGTTCTTTCAAATGTAAATTCTGTTCGATTACTGAAAAAATTCCCGATAAAAAAGAACGAAAACAAAAAATGACTAAACATGAAGAACGTCGTTTGATGAAAAAATATTCACAACCAGACGAACCAGAAGAAAGTGCTTTAGCGCAGGCCTTAAAAGCCGCTATGAATCAAGAGTAGCGACTTGACGAATGTTGGCTCTAAATAATCAAGTCATCCTTGTTGGTCTTTAGTAAACTTTCAAATAGAAAGAGAGGGACACGGATGCTCGCAAATTTAAATCAAGCAATGGATTATATTGAAGAACATTTAACGGAAGAAGTATCCTTCGATGAATTGGCAAAAAAGACAGGGATTTCTGTTTACCATTTTAAACGAACTTTTTCGTTTATTGCGGGGATGAGTCTGGCTGAGTATATTAAAAAGAGACGTTTGGCGGAAGCAAATTTAGCATTACTTGCTGGTGAAAAAGTGACAGATGTAGCTTTTAAATATGGTTATCAAAGTATTGAAGGATTCTCAAGAGCCTTTCGCGATTGGTCAGGACAAGCCCCTTCTGAAGTAATGAAAACACAAATCCAAAAAACGTTCCCTAAATTCTCTTTCTATATTGATATTAAAGGAGGACAATCAATGGATGTTAAATTGATTGAAAAACCAGCGTTTCAAATAGTCGGAGTTAGTCAGAAGGTTCCCTTGCAGTATCAAGGGGAAAATCAAGCAATCATGGAATTAGCACAGCGCATTACACCACAACAACGAGCGGAAATGCATACATTTGATGATGTATATCCTCATCAAGTAGTAAATGCTTCTTTTGACTTTCAAGAGAGACGAACAATAGAGGGTGGAGAAATGACACACATGATTGGCTTTGCCACTTCGCAAGAAAATACCTATGAAGATTTGGAGCAACTAAGCGTACCTGCTCATACATGGGCGGTTTTTCCAAATGAAGGTCCTTTCCCACAAACTTTACAAGAAACCTGGGCAAGGATATTCTCTGAATGGTTGCCTTCATCTGGTTACCAAGTCGTTGCAGCACCAGAAATTTCGTTTACGCAATATCAAGGACCAGCAGAAGCTAAGTATAGTGAAATCTGGCTCGCTGTTACAGCTACTAAATAAAGAAAACCCACCATTGAAAAATGGTGGGTTTTTCCGCCAAGAAGGAGAAAGTTTGGTATAATAAACGTGAAGAAAAAAATCAGACCTTCTAAACTGAAATCTAGCTATGGATAAGTGATGCGAATACGGAATCATGGAGAAAAAATAATTCTCCGAGGTTTTAGAGTCATGTTGTTTAGAATGGTACCAAAACTCAAGAAATTGCATTAAGTTCAAAAAATTTGTTTTAGAGCCATGTTGTTAAAAAACAAACTATCACCACAAGCAATCCGTAATTTTCATCACAAGATTAGAATTTTTATCATCAAAGACGAGCTGCTTCGATTTTCGAAAACTAATCAAGTGATAAGTCAAAATGTTGATAGATTGAGATTAGTTCTTCCTTTTTTTAGGAAGGGCTTTTTTTATTGATAGAAGAAAGGGAAGAAATCTTGGGAGCACCTAAAAAAATTGTGAGAAATGCTTCTGTATTGTTTGGTTTCTGCCTCAGAAAGTTGTATACTTAGATTGGAATTATTCTATATTACATGCATTTTCACACTTTTTGGAAAAGTTCACTTGAATTTTCTTTTAGTTTCGTAGATAAAAGGAGTCATCGCTAATGGAAATGAACAATTCAGGTAAGCTTGTTTCTTTGTGTGGAGGCAAATCAGGGAGGAAATAATATGTTTGATATTGTAACATTGGCGAGAATCCAATTTGCGATGACAACAGTTTTCCACTTTTTCTTCGTACCGTTTTCAATAGGATTAGCACTTGTTGTAGCAATTATGGAAACAATGTACGTTGTGAAAAAAGAGGAACGTTATCGTAAAATGGCCAAGTTTTGGGGAAATATATTCCTATTAAGCTTCGCTGTTGGGGTTGTAACCGGGATTATTCAAGAATTTCAGTTTGGGATGAACTGGTCTGATTATTCTCGATTCGTCGGAGATATTTTTGGGGCACCGTTGGCGGTAGAAGCGCTCTTAGCTTTCTTCTTAGAGTCAACATTCTTAGGTTTATGGATCTTCACTTGGGATAAAATGAATCCGAAAGTTCACGTAACCTTTATCTGGTTAGTCGTATTCGGTTCAATGATGTCTGCTTTCTGGATTCTAGTTGCCAATAGTTTTATGCAACATCCAGTAGGTTATGTCATCAATAATGGCCGTGCTGAAATGGTGGACTTTGTAGCTGTCATCAGCAATCCAAAAGTTTGGTATGAATTTTCACACGTTATCATGGGCGCCTTTACATTGGGCGGCATGGCAGTAGCTGGTATGGCTGCTTTCCAATTGTTGAAAAAACGGGATATTTCATTCCACAAAGCATCTATGCGCATTGGCTTATGGGTTACTTTGTTCGGTTCAATCGGCGTTTTATTAGCTGGCGACTTGCAAATGAAAGCTCTAATTGAAGGACAACCAATGAAATTTGCGGCGATGGAAGGGGCCTATGAAGACTCTGATGATCCTGCTGCTTGGACATTGATTGCTTGGGCAGATGAACGGGAACATAAACAAGTTTTTGGTATCGATATTCCGTATATGCTAAGTATTTTATCGTATAACAAATTATCAGGTTCGGTTGATGGAATGGATACAGTCAACAAGCGTTTGGTAGAAAAATATGGGGATGATAAAAATTATTATCCACCAGTTAACACTTTATTCTGGAGCTTCCGTATCATGGCTGGTTTTGGTGCCTTAATGTTATTGGTTGCTGCCTTAGGACTATTCTTTACAAGGAAGAAAAAACCATCGCTGTACGAGAAGAAATGGATGCTGTGGATTGTTGCTTTATGTACGTTCGCACCATTCCTTGCCAATACAACAGGTTGGTTAGTCACTGAATTAGGTCGTTATCCGTGGACTGTCTATGGATTATTTACGATTGAACAAAGTGTTTCACCAAATGTATCGGTTGCTTCATTAATTACGTCAAATGTCATTTATTTCTTATTATTTGCTGGTTTAGGTAGTGTCATGGTTTACTTGGTCATTTTAGAATTACGTAAAGGACCGGACTATGAAGCGAAAAAATTAGCGAAAGAAAATGAACCAGCGTTGGATCCATTTGATAAGGGGGTATTTGGCGAATGAGTACACTACAATTATTATGGTTTGTCCTTATCGGCGTCTTGTTCTCAGGTTTCTTCTTCTTAGAAGGATTTGACTTTGGTGTTGGAATGGCCGTTCAAACGTTGGCACACAATGACGACGAAAAAGATCAAGTCGTTGCAACAATTGGACCTGTCTGGGACGGAAACGAAGTTTGGCTATTAACAGCGGGCGGCGCAATGTTTGCCTCTTTCCCATATTGGTATGCTTCATTATTTAGTGGCTACTATTTAATTCTATTTACGATTTTATTTGGCTTAATTATTCGCGGAGTTTCCTTTGAATTCCGCCACAACATGCCGGAAGGTAAACGTCGTCGGATGTGGAACTGGACGCTATCAATTGGTAGTTTCCTTGTACCGTTCTTCTTTGGTATTTTGTTTATCAGCTTAGTCCAAGGAATGCCTTTAGATGCAAACGGCAATATGCATGCGCAATTTACGGATTATTTTAATCTGTTTTCAATTGTTGGTGGAGTAGCCTTAACATTACTTTGCTACTTACACGGCATGAACTATATTGCTTTAAAAACAGAAGGCCCAATTCGTGAACGTGCTCGAAATTATGCAGAAATCTTATACGGCGTTTTATATGTCGGTTTAGTTGTTTTTGCAGTGTTGATGTACTTCAAAACGGACTTTTATGAAAAGAACTTTGCGGTCACTTTAATTTTAACGTTAGCAATTGTGGTCTTAACGGTCATTGCTAATGTTGGGGTGTTTAAACGCAAAGAGATGTTAGCTTTTCTAGCGAGTGGTTTAACATTAGTTGTACTAGTTGCTCTCTTGTTCAGTGGCTTGTTCCCACGTGTTATGATTGGTAGTGAAGGTTTTGATTTGTTGATTAAAGATGCAACAAGCACACCATATACACTAAAAATTATGACGTGGATTTCTTTAAGCATTTTACCATTCGTGTTAGCTTATACTGCTTGGTCCTATTATATTTTCAGAAAACGTATTTCACAGACAGCCGTACCAGAGGGGTATTAAATCTATGATTGATAAAGACATCTTACAGATGCCTAAAATCAAAAAAATTCTTGTCTTGCTTGCAGGTTTTTCTTTCCTGCAAGCAGTCTTTATAATTGGGCAAGCTTTTTTTCTTTCAAAAGCCATTGTCGGCCTTTGGAGTGGCGGGCATCTTAACCAACAACTACAGAGTATTTTACTCTTTTTTATTTTTTATCTTGGTCGACATGTTATTACGTATTTTCGTGAGAGAATGCTCGATACATTTAGTTATGAACGCTCGAAAGAATTACGCGAACAATTATTAACCAAAATTTTCCGTTTGGGGCCAAATGTTGTTCAAAAAAATGGGACTGGAAATATGGTTACCATGGCTTTAGAAGGCATCAGTCAAACCGAAAATTATTTACAATTGATTTTGACAAAAATGATGAATATGATGATTATTCCTTGGATTATTTTGGCCTTTGTTTTTACACAAGATATTCGTTCAGGCGTAACATTGCTGATTGTTTTTCCGATTATTATTATTTTTATGATTGTGTTAGGTTATGCAGCACAAAGTAAAGCGGACAAGCAATATGCGGCGTTTCAAATGCTTTCCAATCATTTTATTGATTCCTTGCGAGGAATTGACACACTGAAACTGTTTGGGTTGAGTAAAAAATATGCTGGGAGTATTTATCATACAAGTGAACGATTCAGAAAAGCGACCATGAGTACATTGAAAATTGCTATTTTATCAACCTTTGCGTTAGACTTTTTTACGACATTATCGGTAGCTGTTGTGGCAGTTTTCCTTGGATTAAGTTTATTAAACGGCACGATTTTATTATTTCCTGCCTTGGTTACTTTAATTTTAGCACCCGAGTTCTTTTTACCGATTCGTGATTTTTCAAGTGATTATCACGCAACCTTAGATGGAAAAAACTCTTTTCAAGCGATCCAAGCGGTATTAGCATTGCCAGAAGCAGAACAGACCGATGTGCTCACGTTAGATGATTGGCATCAAGAAAGTCAGTTGTCAGTCACCGCGTTAAATTTTTCCTATGAAGATGCAACGCAAGAAGCGATTCAATCGTTGCAATTCTCTGTTGATGGTCGCAAAAAGATTGGAATTATTGGGGCGAGTGGTTCTGGTAAGTCAACGTTAATTAATTTATTAAGTGGCTTTTTATTGCCAACAGAAGAAACGAGTCAATTGGCGATAAATGGCCAAACGATTCCACATTTTTTACAAAAAGACTGGCAAAAACAAATCCTTTATATTCCGCAAGCACCATATATTTTCCAAGATACTTTGGCAAACAATATTCGCTTTTATACACCTGAAGCAACAGATGAGGCGATTCAGCAAGCGATTCAGTTAGTTGGCTTAGAAGAGCTAGTTAGAGACCTTCCCGAAGGAATTCATACCTTGATTGGGGAAAGTGGTCGAATGTTAAGTGGGGGACAAGCGCAACGAGTAGCGTTGGCCCGCGCCTTTGTTGATCAAAAACGCCACGTCTTGCTGTTTGATGAGCCGACAGCGCATTTGGATATTGAAACAGAAGTTGAAATGAAAGAGCGCATGTTGCCATTAATGAACAATCATCTCGTCTTCTTTGCGACACATCGTCTTCATTGGATGGAAGAAATGGATTACATTTTAGTGATGGAAAAAGGTCAATTAGTGGAACAAGGAACGCTAGCAGAGTTGATTGAAAAAGATGGCTACTATGTTCAATTAATGAAGCAAATGAGAGGAGGACGCCAATGATGGAAAAACAGCCGACAACGAAAGACGTTTGGAAAAACGATCAATGGGTTCGTCCTTTCTTAAAACGCTATAAAAAAACCTTGTATTTTGCCTTACTTTTAGGCTTCTTGACGTTCTTTAGCGCAGGGGCATTAATGTTTACGTCTGGTTACTTAATCAGTCGTGCGGCTTCCTTACCAGAGAATATTTTATTAATTTATATTCCCATTGTTTTAACAAGAGCATTCGGGATTGGCCGTCCTGTTTTTCGTTATGTGGAGCGTCTAACGAGTCATAACTGGGTGTTAAAAATGACCTCTGATCTGCGCTTGAAACTTTATAATGTGCTAGAAAAAGATGCGATTTTCTTTAAGACAAAATATCGCACTGGGGATATCTTAGGTTTGCTTTCAGAGGATATTAATCATATCCAAAACTTGTATTTACGAACGATTTTCCCAACCGTTATTGCTTGGATTTTGTATATCTTTTTAGTGATTGCATTAGGTTTCTTTTCTTGGTGGTTTGCTTTATGCATGTTACTGATGTTAGGAGTGGTTGTTTTTCTATTGCCACTTGTTTCAGTTCTAGTGAATGGTGCGCGTCAAGAAAAACATAAATATGCCAAAAATGAGTTATATCAAACACTAACCGACAATATTCTAGGTGTGTCTGATTGGGTATTTAGTCAACGAGGCTCTGAATTCGTTGCTCGTTATGAAACAGATGAAGCAAACGTTCGTGCATTAGATGAAAAAATGAAGCAATTTGACCGTGGCCGAGACTTTGTTTTACAACTTCTGTTTGGTGTGATTGCGATTGCTGTCTTAGCTTGGACTAGTGTACGGTTTCCAGGTAATCATGGGGGCGCAGCCAATTGGATTGGTGCCTTTGTTTTAACCGTTTTTCCGTTAATTGATGCCTTTGCTCCGCTACCTGCTGCAGCACAGGAAACAACGATTTATAAGGATTCCATTCGTCGTTTTAATGAGCTTCCTGAAGGGGAAGATGACTCAACAGAAGCGCCTGTTCAGCCAAATGGCACCAGTTTATCGATAGAACATTTGTCTTTTGCATATGAAAATCAAGAGAAAAAGGTATTAAATGACTTATCGTTAACAATTCCTGAAAAACAAAAATTAGCGATTTTAGGACGCAGTGGTTCCGGAAAGAGTACGTTGGCTTCGCTCATTCGTGGTGATTTACGGCCTACTTCGGGAGAAATCCTTTTAGGAAATATCCCAACTGAGGCATTTGGTGAGACGATGACTGAATATATTGGGGTTATGCATCAAGCACCGTACCTATTTCGAACAACCATTTTAAATAATATTCGGATTGGTAGAGAAGAAGCAAGCGAAGCAGAAGTTTGGGCGGTTTTAGAAAAAGTTGGCTTAAAAGAAATGGTTGCCCAATTACCAGAAGGTTTACAAACAATGGTGGATGAAGCAGGTTTGCGTTTTTCTGGTGGCGAACGACATCGCTTGGCGCTAGCGCGGATTCTTTTGCAAGATACACCGATTGTGTTATTAGACGAACCAACTACTGGTTTAGATCCAATTACAGAACAGCAATTGCTGGAAACCTTTTTTGAGGCATTAAAAGATAAAACCGTCATCTGGATTACCCACCATTTGCAAGGCGTAACTTTGATGGATCAAGTGATCTTTATTGAAGATGGCCAATTAGAGATGAGTGGTACGCCAGAAGAATTACTTGCAACCAATGCGCATTATCAAAAACTTTACCGAATTGATCGTGGCATTAGTTCTTTCGAGGAATAAAAAAACGACTGGTTGTTGATTAAAGCAAACAATCAGTCGTTTTTCTATTTCAATTAATGGCAATTCTTCCATAAAACGTTTAAAATGAACGATGTAATAAGAGCTCAGTTAAGGAAAGTAAGGTTTCTTTTGCTGTGCCATCAGGCAATTGTTGAATATCAGTGATTGCTTTGTTGGTTACTTTTTTAGCAAAAGCTTGTGCTTCTGTAACGCCATGATAGTCATTGACTAGCGCCGCAACTTCAGCTGCCTCTTCTAAGGTAATGGCACGTCCTTTATCCAAATAAGGGCTGAATACGTCAGGTGCTGCTTGATAAGCGAAGAGAAGAGGTAACGTATAAACACCTTGTGACAAGTCTTCTAAAGCGGGCTTTTTCAAGGTTTCCGTGTCGGCAGTATAATCTAAAATATCGTCATAGACTTGAAAAGCAATGCCAATATGACGGCCAATTCGTTTAGCTAAACGTTGGACTTCTTTTGAACTATGACCGAAATAGGCCCCTTCAAGACAGCTTAGTGAAAAAAGTTCGGCTGTTTTGCCGTTGACACTTCTTAAATAAGCTGGAATCGACATGCGGCGGTCAAATCGATGACTCATTTGATCGAGTTCACCAAGTAATAACCGTTTCATTCCTTGTGCATTGATTTTCATAAATTCAGAGCCATTCATGGCATCTGCAATCAAAGTAAAGAATTCAGTGAATAGTAAATCACCTGTGTAAACAGCCACGTCTTTACCATATTGTGATTGAATAGTCACAGCGCCTCGGCGCAATGGAGAATCGTCAATAATGTCATCGTGAATCAACGTAGCCATATGTAGGATTTCCAAAGATGCAGCTATTTTTAATAGTTGTTGTTTCTCTTGTTTTTCTTCATCACCCAGTTGAGCAAAAAGAAAGAAAAAAGCGGGGCGTAATAATTTGCCGCCAGAACGAGCCAAAGATACTAAGGCTTCTTCAATGTCTTCGTTGCGTGTATGCAACGTTTGTTCAATTAATTCACATGTTTCCGTTAAAGAACGTTCAACGTCAGGAAACGACTTCCAAAATGTGTTCATAAATATACTACGATCCTTTCAGTGGTTCAATACTATTTGATTGTATACGAATTGGCGACAGAAATACAGTAATTAAGTTTTAAAAGTAACAAAGTTTGTAAAAAAGTAGCGGAGGGATAGTTTGAATCGAGAAATATTTTTTGAATTAGTAGAATTAAAAGCAAAAACAGCGAGTGTTTTGCCATTTTTGTTAGGAATTTGTTTTAGTTGGTATCAATATGGGCGGCTCCATGTTGGTTATGTTTTAATTTTTTTCATTGCGATGTTTATTTTTAATATGGCGGTCGATATTTTAGATAATTATAATGATTACCATCATGCCACAGAAGTTCATGATTATAAGGAAAAAACGAATATTATCGGTCGAGAAAATTTATCTTTGCCATTAATACGCAAAATGATTTTTTGGATGATTCTCGTTTCTGCTTTAATGGGGATTGGGTTGTCATTTATTGTCGGCTGGCCGTTATTAATTATGGGTCTTTATTGTTACTTAATTGGTATTTTTTATTCATCAGGACCGAAACCTTTGTCCAGTCTACCATTAGGGGAAGTTTTCTCAGGATTTACAATGGGGTTCATGATTACCCTTATTTGTGTCTACATTAATACGTTTGAAGTTTTCAATTGGTCAGCAGCTAACTTATGGGGGATTTTCTTAGTCGCTTTACCTAACACTTGTTACATTGCTAACTTAATGTTAGCAAATAATATCTGTGACTTAGAGGAAGATGAAAATAACAAGAGATATACATTAGTTCATTACCTTGGCAAAGCAAGTTCTTTGAAATTATTCGTCGGATTAAATACAATAGCAATGTTAGCCATTTTGTTAGCTGTCGGTTTAGGATTAACCCCGCCAACAATGTTACTCATGCTTTTAACTTTACCTTTTGTACGGAAACAAACCCAAGCCTTACTGAAGGAACAAGTGAAGAGTAAAACATTTGTTTGTGCTGTGAAGATCTTAGCTGTGGGAGCAACTGCACAAGTGCTATTTTTTGCCATAGGTTTGTGGTGGCTGTAAATTTTTTATAGAGTGGAAGGGAATCAAAATGAATAAGAAACATGTTGTTATTTTAGGTGCTGGTTACGCAGGCCTAAAAACATTACGCGAATTACAAAAAGGCGCCAAAGACGTCGAAATTACTTTAGTGGATCGTAATAACTATCACTACGAAGCAACGGACTTGCATGAAGTTGCTGCTGGAACACAACCAGCTGAAAAAATCACATACAATATTATGGATGTTGTCAATGAAAAAATGACCACCTTTATCCAAGGAACAGTTAAAACAATTGATGCTGCAACACAAACAGTTGCTTTAGAAGATGGCCAAACAATCAATTATGATTACTTAGTTGTTTCTCTTGGGTTTGAATCAGAATCATTTGGTATCCCTGGTGTGCAAGAACATGCTCTACAAATGGTAGATGTGAAAACGGCTTTAAACGTGTATGAACATATCCAAGAACAAATGCGTCAATACAAAGCAACTCAAAACGAAGAATTCTTAAAAATTGTTGTCTGCGGAGCAGGCTTTACAGGGATTGAATTATTAGGTTCTCTTGTTGAAAACAAACCAAAATTTGCTGAAATCGCAGGTGTCTCAGCAGATCAAATCCAAATTTATTGTGTCGAAGCAGTTACTCGCCTATTGCCGATGTTTAACGAAAAACTTGCGAACTATGGTGTGCAATTATTAAAAGATTCAGCTATTCATTTATTATTAGGTAAACCGATTAAAGAAATCAAACCAGGCGCAGTTGTTTATCAAGATAACGAAGCAGGCGACTTGGCAGAACTTTCTGCTAAAACAATTATTTGGACAACGGGTGTTAGTGGAAGCCACGTTGTAGGCGATTCTGGATTTGAAGCTCGTCGTGGTCGTGTCATGGTTCAACCAGATTTAACAGATGCGAACCATGGCAACGTCTATATTATTGGTGACTGCTCAGCAGTTATGGATACAGAAACTAATCGACCTTACCCAACGACAGCACAAATCGCCTTGAAAATGGGGGCGCATGCTGCTAAAAATATTCAAGCACAATTGAAAGGGGAAGCAACTAAACCTTTCAGCTTTAAATCACAAGGTTCTGTTTGTTCTGTCGGAAATACACGTGCTTTAGGAATTGTTGGTAAAACAGACATTAAAGGATACCCAGCTTCATTCATGAAAAAAATTATCATGAACAAAGCGCTCTTTGAAACAGGTGGTACCAAAGAAATGATGGCTAAAGGTCGTTTCGACTTATACCATTAAGAATCAGCAAAATAAGAAATAATGAGGTCGGGACAGAACCGTTTAGCTCCGAGAAATAAGAAGAAATTTCCGAAAATTGCTCTTTAATTTTTGGAGAATTTCGGCTTATTTCCGAAGGAGTTGGTTCTGTTCCCGCCGTTTATCAGTTTTTGAGCGTGGAGCAAAAATCCAAAGTGATTTTTGTCCCACGCTCATTTTTCTTAAATGAAAGTTTTAAAAAAATTTCCATGATTTTTCAAGTAAAATGAGGTGGGCACTTTTGTTCGATTCCATTTTTATGTATAATGAGAAGTGATGGAAAGAGGGAAGTTAAATGGCACAAAAAAGAGCAACAAATAAGAAAAAAAGTACGACAAAGAAAAAGACCAAAAAACAACAGCAACAACAAGAACGTTTAAATTATATGTTTCTTGGCCTGATTTTTATTTTATTCGGTGTCTTTGGACTCTTTCGCTTAGGGTTTTTAGGCACGTTATTAGCGAATTGTTTACGCTTAGTTGTAGGTAATACCTTTCCATTTGCAGCGATTTTACTAATCCTGTATGGCTTATTAGTCATGATTTATGGGAAAGATTTTCCGTTAAAAAGAGGGCGCCCTATTTTTGGGGCTGTTCTGATTTATATTAGTGTTTTGTTATTTTTCCATGCCTTTATGTTTCGAAATGTTAGTGGCAGTCAACCAGATATTTTAGGTAACACTTGGGAATTTTTGCAAAGCGATCTAAAAGCTAACCAAGTGACGCAAAACGTAGGGGGCGGTATGATTGGCGCACTGCTTTATCAAGGAACGTACTTTTTGGTGGCACAATTTGGTAGCTATTTAATTGCCACCTTGCTACTGTTAGCGGGTATTTTCTTGATGAGTATGTGGGATTTTCAGCAAATTGTTGATCATTTCCAAAGTATTCAAGATCGCCTAAGTCATGTTTCGGCAAAATCACAGGCGCGACAAGAAGAAAAAGAGGCGAAGCGAGCAGCGAAGAAAGAAGCCAAAGCTGCAGAACGCCAAGCAAAAATTGAAGCCGCTGCCCAACAAAAATTACAAGAGCGGGAACGTATGGAACAAGCGGCAGCCGAGCGCTTAACAAAAACACCTGTTGAAACCCACCAACCAATGGTGGAAGAACCGGCTGCACCAACGCCTGTTCAAATTGATTCGTTTCAACAGCAAAATCAGGCGATGCCTGTACCACCAATTGCAGCAACAAAACCGCAACGAGAGCAGGAAGAAGAGGCGGCAGATGAAGCTGGTGTTCTCGAATTTGAAATTTCTGAAGAAGCGGAAGATCGTGATTATCAACTACCACCAACTGATTTGTTAGATACAATTCAAGCAACGGATCAAAGTGGTGAATATGAAAAAATCGAAAAAAATATTGGCGTCTTAGAACAAACCTTCAAGAGTTTTGGTGTTGATGCTAAAGTAGTCAAAGCTAGTTTAGGACCATCTGTCACAAAATTTGAAGTTCAACCCGCTGTTGGGGTAAAAGTTAGCAAAATTGTTAACTTGACGGATGACATTGCTTTAGCGCTTGCGGCCAAAGATGTTCGTATGGAGGCCCCGATTCCTGGGAAATCACTAATCGGGATTGAAGTTCCTAATAGTGCAATTAGTACAGTATCCTTTAGAGATATTGTTGAGGCACAACCAAGTCATCCAGATAAACTACTAGAAGTACCTTTAGGTCGAGATATTTCAGGGATGGTTCAAACTGCGGATCTATCAAAAATGCCGCATTTATTAATTGCGGGATCGACAGGGAGTGGGAAATCGGTTGCTATCAATGGCATCATCACAGGTATTTTGATGCAAGCGAAACCCCATGAAGTAAAATTAATGATGATTGACCCGAAAATGGTGGAATTGAATGTGTATAACGGGATTCCTCATTTATTAACGCCAGTGGTTACTAATCCGAGAAAAGCAGCACAAGCCCTACAAAAAGTAGTTCAAGAAATGGAATTTCGTTATGAAAAATTTGCAGCAACAGGCGTCCGAAATATTACTGGTTACAATCAACTAATTCAACAGAAAAATGCGGAAGATGGCGAAAATCGTCCGATTCTGCCATTTATTGTTGTCATTGTTGATGAGTTAGCTGATTTAATGATGGTGGCAAGTAATGAAGTAGAAGATGCGATTATCCGCTTAGCCCAAATGGCACGGGCGGCGGGCATTCATATGATTTTAGCGACACAACGGCCAAGTGTGGATGTCATTACAGGAATCATCAAAGCAAATGTCCCTTCTCGAATGGCTTTTGCGGTCTCAAGTGGGACAGACTCGCGTACCATTATTGATACCAACGGGGCGGAGAAACTATTAGGTCGAGGCGATATGCTCTTCTTACCAATGGGAGAAAATAAACCAATTCGTATCCAAGGGGCCTTTATCTCTGATCAAGAAGTCGAACGAGTGGTTGCGTTTGTAACGGACCAACAAGAAGCTGAATATCAAGAAAGCATGATGCCAACAGATGAACCGACCACTTCAGGCGGTGGCGAAGCTCCTCAAGATGAGTTGTTTGAAGAAGCGAAAAACTTGGTGGTTGAAATGCAAACAGCTAGTATTTCATTGCTACAAAGACGTTTTAGAATTGGCTATAATCGTGCGGCTCGCTTAGTAGATGAATTGGAAGCACACGGAGTTATTGGACCATCAGAAGGTAGCAAACCAAGAAAAGTCTTTCTACAAGCGGAATCAGAAGAGGCAGCACCTGAGACGCCAGAACAATAAACAAAAAGAACAAAAATAGATAAGTTTATCTATTTTTGTTCTTTTTTTATAATTTCAGCAAAGCATCATGTTATAATCATCATTTTCTGGTAAAATAGAAAGGAATAGTGCGGTTGGGAGGGAGCGTATCATGAGAAGAAAGAGCGTGCTTTATTTAGAAGTAGCAGATCAGATTAAAGAAGATATTTTGAGTGGCAAGTATCCAGTAGGAACGTTTTTACCAACAGAAACAGAATTGGAAGAGCTGTTTAACGTTAGTAAAATTACGATTCGGCGGGCAATCGAAATGTTAGCAACGGAAGAATTTGTTGAGAAAAAAAGTGGCCGGGGTACAACTGTGTTAAGCAATCGTCCCTATAATAAACTATCAAAAGCAGGGACATTCACTGAATTTTTGAATGAATCAGGTCAGAAAGTAACTAAAAAAGTTTTACAAGTTGAAAACTTGACGTTGTCAAAAGAGATGCCGGCTTATCAATTTTTAGGAGAAGAAGTGGTTCACCTTTCACGGTTATATCTAATCGATGAACAACCCTATATTTATTTTAATTACTATTTGCCAGCTGCCATGAAAGACGTATCATTGACTGAATACAAAGAAGAATCCTTGTATCGTTTGATGGATCGACATGCCATTGAAATTTATAAATTTGAAGACCGTTTTGAAGTTGCAACTTTGACAGAAGCAGAGCAAAAGATGTTGCAAACAACTGAAACAACGGGCTTAAAAAGAATTCGGCGTTCGTTAAGCCCAACAGGTCGTTGCGTAGAATATTCAGAAGCTATTTATAATACGAAGATTCATCCTTATGTGATTGAATATGAAGCATAACTTTTAAAAGAATAACAGTGCACTTACAGTAATGTAAGTTCATTGTTATTCTTTTCTATTGTCGTTTTTTTTCGTTTTCGATACACTAAATGAGTGAGAAGAATAGGAGTGGAAAATATGTTAGAAGTACAAAATTTAAAAAAAGTTTACGGAAACGAAATTAAATATGAAGCCTTAAAAGGGATTAATTTAACTGTCCAAGATGGTGAATTTATTGGTATTATGGGACCTTCTGGAAGTGGGAAAAGTACACTTTTAAATTTATTGGCAACAATCGATAGTCCAACAGACGGTGAAATACTTTTAAATGGAAAAAATCCAAACAATTTGAATCAAGAACAAATTGCTAAATTCCGTCGTACAGAATTAGGATTTGTTTTTCAAAGCTTTAATTTAATGCCAACATTAACTGTTGAAGAAAATATTATTTTGCCATTGACACTTGATGGAGAAAAAGTCTCTGTAATGAAACGACAATTAGCAGAATTAAGTGAGCGTTTAGGTATCAATCATCTGTTGAAAAAACGAATTGCAGAAATTTCTGGTGGACAAGCACAACGGGTCGCCGTTGCTCGGGCAATGATTCATCATCCACAATTATTATTGGCTGATGAACCAACAGGAAACTTAGATACGAAATCATCTAAGGATGTGATGGGCTTGTTACAACAATTAAATGAAGAAGAAGCGGCGACTATTTTAATGGTGACCCATGATCCGCTAGCCGCAAGTTATTGCAAGCGCATCGTCTTTATTAAAGATGGTGAATTAATTGATGAAATTGTCCAAAATGGCAATCAAAAAGAGTTCTACGATTTAATCATGGTGAAACTGGCTGAGATTGAAGGTGTCGATAATGAATTTTAATCAGTTTGTTATAAGAAACACGATTCGAAATAAGCATTTATACTTGGCTTATTTCCTAAGTACAATGTTTTCTGTGATGATCTTTTTTACGTTCACTGGTTTTGTCTTTCACCCAGCCTTAGCTAATGGTTTAAATCCTAAAGCACAAATGGGAATGACGGCTGCGGCAATTATAATCTATGGTTTCTCTTTCTTATTCGTTTTATACTCGATGGATGTCTTTATCCAATCTCGGAAAAAAGAGTTTGGAACCTTGATGATTCAAGGGATGAGTCCAAAACAGTTAAAGAAAATGATTTTTATTGAAAACTTAGTGATTGGTTTCTTTGCTACAATTTTTGGTAGCATTTTAGGTGTTGGATTTTCACAGTTTATTTTATGGATTAGCAATTTATTGATGCATCTAGGTTTAGGTTTTTATTTGCCAGTGATGCCGTTTATCATTACTGTCATTTCATTTGCGGTCTTGTTCTTAGTAATTTCTTTCTTTATTCAATTCCGCTTGCCAAAAGCGACACTTCAAGAGCTATTAAAAGCAGGAGAAATGGGTAAAGGTGAAATCAAAAGCTCTAAAGTTAAATCTTTCTTAGCCGTGTTGCTTTTAGTTGTCGGTTACGGAATTGCTTTAGTTGCTAAGGGACAGTTAGTTTTAATGGTGATGTTCCCAGTAATTTTCTTAGTTATTTTAGGGACAAAATTCTTATTTGACCAATTGAGTGTTTCTGTCATTGAACGTTTAAAACGGAAACCAAAAATCTTTTGGAAAAAAACCAATATGGTCGTTTTATCAGATTTAGCATTCCGCATGAAAGATAATGCACGTTCGTTCTTCTTGGTTTCGGTGATATCAACGGTTGCTTTTGCTGCCATTGGAACGTTATACGGCGTGAATGAGATGATTTTTAAAGGAATAAGTTCTGTACCGTACGAACTGACATTGTCTGATTCGACCAACCCAGAAAATCAAGAAATGAAACAATTTGCGACAAAAACATTCCAAGAAAAAAATATTCAGTTTGATCAGATTGATTACACAATGTACAAAACAAGTGCCGGTATCCAATTAATCAAAACATCTGAATATAATAAACTCGCAAAATTTATAGATGAACCAACTTTAACAGGTGAGAAAGTAGTTAATTTATCACAAAAAGATGCTCCTTCTGCTGCATCAGTAGATGTCAAATCTGTTCAATTGGCAAATGATCAAGTTTTAAACATTGATAAAACAGAAGAAACCAATGTATTACCGACTTTTGGCGGTGTGGTTGTTATCCCAGATAGTACCTCAACAGATGGAATCAAAGAGGAAACAGAAACAATTTGGCAACCAAAAGAAGGCACAGATAAAGAAACCTTAATTGATGCTGAAAATATTATTGGTGAAAAATACCCAATGTTACTAGGAACCGCGGCTACAGTTGCAGGCATTACGCAATTTTATACGCCAGTTCTTTTTGTCGGACTATTTATCGGTATCGTGTTCTTTGTTTCGGCGGGTAGTTTCTTATACTTCCGTTTATATAGTGATATGAATACGGATGTTGAAAAATTCAAGATGATTTACAAACTTGGCTTGACGAAAAAAGAATTGAAGAAAATGATTTACCAACAAGTAGGTATTTTATTCTTTACACCGATTGTTGTTTCATTTATTCATGGAGCTGTTGCTTTGAAAGCAATGTATGCCGTGTTAGATCAGCCAATGCAATTAGCTGGCTGGCAAGTTTTAGGCGTTTTCTTATTGATTCAGGTCGTTTACTATTTAATTGCTAGAACGTTCTACTTCAAAAAAGTTTATCACTTAGTGAAAGATTAATTATAAAAAATCGTTAAGCGTGCATGCTTAACGATTTTTTTTGATGTTCTTCGTGATATTGCATTCAAAGTGAGAATACGTTATAGTTATGAAGCGAATGTAATAGCAGAAATGAGGAAAAGAAATGCAGAAAGAATCCATTTATGGACTGACGAGAGAACAGCTTGTGGACTGGTTTTTAGCCCATGGCGAGAAGAAATTTCGCGCAACACAAGTGTGGGAATGGTTGTATACAAAACGTGTTGCTTCATTTAGTGAAATGTCGAACATTTCTAAATCGTTGATGACTTTATTAGAAGAAAATTTTTCATTAAATCCATTAAAACAAGTCATTGTGCAAGAAGCGCAAGATGGTACCGTGAAATATTTATTTGAATTACCAGATAAAAATATGATTGAAACAGTCTTGATGCGTCAAGAATATGGATTATCTGTTTGTGTGACCACTCAAGTTGGCTGCAATATTGGGTGTACATTTTGTGCTAGTGGGCTATTAAAAAAACAAAGAGATTTAACTGCTGGCGAGATTGTTGCCCAAATTATGTGGGTGCAACATTATTTCGATGAACGTGGGTTGGATGAACGTGTTAGCCATGTCGTTGTGATGGGAATTGGTGAACCATTTGATAATTACGCCAATGTCATGAACTTTTTACGAACGATTAATGATGATAAAGGCTTGGCTATTGGTGCCCGCCATATTACAGTTTCAACAAGTGGTTTAGTGCCAAAAATTCGTGAATTTGCAGACAGTGGACTACAAGTAAACTTAGCAATCTCATTACATGCTCCTAACAACGAAGTCCGTACATCAATTATGCGGATTAATCGTAGTTTTCCAATTGAAAAATTAATGGCAGCAATTGATGAATACATTGAAAAAACCAACCGACGTGTTACATTTGAATATATTATGTTGAGTCAAGTGAACGACCGACCAGAACATGCTCAACAATTAGCAGATTTACTACGGAATAAGAAAAAACTTTCTTATGTTAATCTGATTCCGTATAACCCAGTGAGTGAACACGATCAATATAGCAGAAGCTCTAAAGAAGCGGTTTTAAAATTTTATGATGTACTCAAAAAGAATGGCATCAATTGTGTTATTCGTAAAGAACACGGAACAGATATTGATGCGGCTTGCGGACAATTACGCAGCAAACAAATGAAAAAAGAAAAAGTCAAAAACCAATAACGTAGTTAAAATCGGATCAGAAAGGTTTCTTTTTGATTCGATTTTTCGTTTATTTAATAAAAAATCGTCGGTTTTTCAATTCTTGTTTATAAACAAAAGATGAATGCTCTAAAACTTTTATGACAAATTTTCTTTTTGTGGTTTTCAAACTTGAAATTCTAAAAGAAATAGCTATACTGAAAAGAGATCGTTACAGAATTTTTCATGAAAACAGCTATTATTTTCGTTATCTTTTCAAAAAAGTGGAAATTTTGTTACGCTTGTTTAGTTTAAATGAAATGAGGGAGTCTATGGAGAAAAAGCAATTAAAAAGAGAGATAACAACGTTTGGTGCGTTATCCACGGTAATGGGTACGGTGATTGGCGCTGGTGTTTTCTTTAAAGTTGCGAGTGTCGTTGGACACGCACAGTCAGCTAGTTTAGCTATTTTTGCTTGGGTGTTAGGTGGTGCCTTAACCATTTGTGCAGGATTAACCAGCGCCGAACTTGCTACAGCAATCCCTGAAACAGGTGGCGCAGTGAAGTATATTGAATATACATATGGTAAATTAGCTGGTTTTCTTTTAGGGTGGGCACAAAGTATCATTTATTATCCTGCCAACATTTCGGCATTATCCATTATTTTTAGTACACAACTAATCAATTTGTTTCATTTATCGGCAAATTTATTGATTCCAATTGCCATTCTTGCGGGAACCAGTATCACGATAATTAATTTATTAGGAACAAAAATTGCTTCTTTGGTCCAATCAACAACATTGGTGGTAAAACTGATTCCAATTGCCTTGATTTCTTTAGTGGGGTTATTTACTCCAGGACAAGTAGCTGTTTCGCTTTTTCCCATTGAAACAACAGCAAATACTGGCTTTTTAGTTGCTTTTAGTGGCGCCTTAGTTGCCACCATGTTTGCTTATGATGGCTGGCTAGGTGTGGGTAACGTGGCTGGTGAAATGAAGCGACCAGAAAGAGACTTGCCTAAAGCCATTATTTTTGGTTTGTTATTGATTACTTTAATTTATGGCTTAATTAATTTTGTGTTTCTAAAAACATTACCAATTGAGCAAATCGCTGGGAATTTGAATGCAGCTTCGGATGCTTCTGTGGCTATTTTTGGACCAATTGGCGGCAAAATCGTAACTATTGGGATTTTAATCTCTGTATATGGTGCGTTAAACGGCTACACAATGACAGGGATTCGGATTCCTTATGCCTTAGCCTTAGATAATCTGATGCCTTTTAGTCGTCAGTTTCAAAAGTTGTCTAAACGCTTTGTTGTTCCTTACGTTGCTGGAATTTTCCAGTTAGCTGTAGCCATTATCATGATGTTTTTCGGAACCTTCGATTTATTGACGGATATGTTAGTTTTTGTTATGTGGCTGTTTAATCTATTAATTTTCTTAGCTGTTTTTATTTTAAGAAAACGAGAACCTGAATTAAAACGACCGTATAAAGTTCCTGGCTATCCAATTATTCCAATTATCGCAAGTCTAGGTGGTATCTTCATCTTGGTTACAACGAGTATTACACAGCCTATTCTAGCATTGATTGGTATAGGGATTACGCTTTTAGGAATTCCAGTTTATTTAGTTAATAAACAAAAAACGAAGCCAAAAACGTAAACGATCCAATCGGATTATCATAGTTTTTCTCAAAAATTTTGTGATTCAGAGAAATTTTTGAAAACTAAACGCAAGATTTTTTTAGTATAATACTAAGTGTCTAGGAGTTCCACTATTTTGGGGAAGATAGATGGACAGCGCAAACTTCAAAAAAAGAACCTTCATCTTATTGGTGAAGGTTCTTTTTTTTGCTGAAATCATAAAATAAATGCGTAGTTTATTAGTGAGAGGAGGAAATGAATGACTGAAAATGTAAAAAAATTAGCCCATCAATTAATTGAATGGGGCGTCCTTCATGGGGCGCAAGACGTTTATTTTTTACCCAATGATACCGAAATAGCTATCTCTTTTCGGACAGGGATGCAACGGACACTTTACACACAAGTTTCCGCAGAAATAGGCGAAAAGTTAATTTTCCACTTTAAATTTATAGGCGGCATGGATGTCGGAGAAAGACGAAAAGCACAATTAGGCGCGACAACTTATCTAATTGGCGAGACGAAGCAACGCTTGCGTTTATCATCTGTGGGAGATTTTCAGAATCGAGAGAGCTTGGTAATTCGTTTTTTGCACCGATTTGGTGAACAAGCTGAACATTTTTTCTTTCCCCACCAGCTGAATGAAATTGAAGCATCTTGTCAGAAACGAGGACTTTATTTATTCAGTGGGCCAGTTGGTTCTGGGAAAACAACAACCATGTATCGTGTGGCTAAACAAAGAAGTGGCGAACAACAAGTGATAGCGATTGAGGATCCTGTTGAAATTGAGGAAAAGCATTTTTTACAGTTGCAAACAAATGAAAAAATTCAGTTAACGTACGAAGCCTTGATAAAAGTTTGCTTACGCCATCATCCTGATATTTTGATTATTGGTGAAATTCGTGATGGCGAGACGGCTCAAGCAGTTATTCGAGCCGCCTTAACGGGTCATACTATTTTTGCGACAATTCATGCCCGTAACTTATTGGGGGTGCAACGGCGTTTGATAGAATTAGGTGGCCCAGAGCATGAATTGGCTGAATGCTTGCAAGGTATCATTTATCAACAGATTTTGACAACCACGATTAATAAGGAACAAGTAGCGGGAATTCTTTATGATTATTTCTTCTTTAAGGAAGCCGTTATAAAGAGTAGTTGGCAAAAGAATCTAAGAAAGGCGTGGGCGTATGGGTTTATTACAGAAAAAACGTATTTTCAAGCCATCGAATAAATTAACGAAAAAACAACAGCAGCTTTTTCTGAAACTATTAGCGGATTTGCTTGCAAATGGTTTTAATATACAAGAAAGTTTTTCCTTCATGAAAAAATCAAACGCCTTACCTCAGCGCAGTATAACTTTTTTAGTTGAAGGCTTTTCCTCAGGCATTGCCTTACAAGCTTTAGTCGAAGAATTAGGATTTTCAACAATGGTCTCGGCACAATTGTCGTTTGCTACTGCACACGGGGATTTGGTAGGGACACTACAAGCGATTTCCGAACATTTTTTTCAAACGGAAAAATATCGGCAACAGTTCTATAAAATAATTAGTTATCCGCTGCTCCTGATTGCTTTTTTGATTCTCGTCATTGTTGGTATTCGGCAATTTTTATTGCCCCAATTAATGGAAAATGATGCCAATAGTTATTCTAAAAATATTGGGATTCTTCTGATTGTTTACAGTCCATACATTCTGGTTACCTTAGTTTTTGTCCTCTCATTTAGTTTCTTCATTTTAAACCGTTATTTGAAGCATCAGTCTGCTATTCAGCGGGCCTTCGTATATCTGAAACTGCCAATTATCCGTGGCCTTTATCGGGAATACGTCAGTGCTTTTTTTGCACTAGAATGGGGGAAGTTGCTTGCACAAGGATTAGAAATGAAAGAGGTCATCGATTTGATGCGCCATACAACCAATTACCCCTTAATGAAAGAATTAGCTGGAGCAATTAGTGAAGGACTGCTAGTTGGTGAAACCTTACATAGACAATTAGCTGCTTATCCTTTTTTTACGAAAGCATTGGGTTTAATGATTCAACAAGGGGAAGTAAAAGGAAAATTAGGCAAGGAGTTGATGGTTTATAGTAATGTCTGTTTCCAAGGTTTTTTCAAAAAAATTGAACGAGTCATTACCCTTGTTCAACCATTTATTTTTATCATAATTGCTTGTTTAATTATCGGTGTCTATGGGGCAATGTTGCTGCCTATTTATGGCAATATGGAAGGAGTTTTATAATGAAAAAGAAACAAAAATACGCAGGGTTTACATTATTAGAAATGTTGATTGTCTTATTGATTATTTCCGTATTGATTTTACTTTTTGTTCCTAACTTAGCGAAACATAAAGAAACAGTTGATAAAAAAGGCAATGAAGCAATCGTAAAAATTGTAGAATCACAAATCGAGCTCTACACACTAGAAAAAAATAAGACGCCTTCTTTAAATGAATTAGTCAACGAAGGCTACATTACTAAAGAGCAGTTAGATAAATATACAGCAGAAAAGCAATGAACAAGTCAGCAGGATTCACATTAATGGAAACACTTGCTAGTTTAACGATTGTTTGCTTTATGACTATGCTCCCAACACTCGCTATTCACCGCTGGCAAGAAACATTAAAAATTGAACAGTTTCTTGCTACGGTAGAAAAACAACTTCGTTTTGCGCAACAGCAAGCAATTGTTTTAGAGGAAACACAAGAAGTTTGGTTTTTTGAAGAACAACAAAGCTTTTCATTTCCTGATAAATTGAACCAACCAGCTCGAAGGACTTCGCTAGCTGTACCTGAAAAAATGACAGTGAGTGGCCCAAGTAAACTCAGTTTTCTTCATTCGTCAGGGAACAATGGCCGTTTAGTGAAATATATTTTTACTTGGACTGAAAAGAAACAGCAACTTATTTTACAATTTCAGATGGGGAGTGGCAAATATACGAAGAAAATTAACTATTTATAGCGGTTTTATTTTATTAGAGAGTCTCGTTAGTTTTAGTATTGTATGTGTGGTAGCAGGGATATTCTCCCTGACTATTACACAATTAATTCAGCAAAATTATCAACGGGAGCAAGAATTAACGCGCACTCGTCTAGGATACGAAGCAATTTTATTTTTAGAGCAGACGGGTGATTTACGTTTCAAAGAGCGGATATATCAAGGAGAAACTTACCGATTTTCTTTGATGGAGAACGAGGGAAGAAGGATACTAAAAGTCACAGATTCAAGAGGAGCGATTTTGATTGGTCAATAAAAAATATGCGGGTTTTACAATGTTAGAGTGTTTAGTGGCACTAGTCGTTTTAAGTTGTATGTGTCAATTGTTTCAGTTGATGATTCAACAAAGTTTTATCGGAAATCAATATTTGAAAAACAATGATTCGAAATCCTGGCATATTTTTTTAATTCAATTAGAAAAAGAATGTCAAAAGCTCGTTTTCCAAACAGGCTCTGCTCAAGAGATTTCTTTCCTCGACTCAGAAACAAACAAGACTATTTCAATTCAAATCAAAGAAGATAAAATTATTAAGCGAGTCAATGGTAAAGGCTATCAACCGCTGTTAATTGGTATCAAAAATGGACAGTTTAAAAATGAAGGACAATCGTTTACTTTGGAAGTTACTTTTACTTCTGGAAAAACATTTGATAGTTTTTTTCCGATAAAGGGAGAATTTTAATGAGGCAAAAATATTCAGGAAACTTATTGTTCACGGCCATGGCCTTTGTTTATTTGATGAGTTTTCTCGCCCTTCAGTTACTAGAAGAACGTCAGTTAACACAAAAATTTACGCAAGCTACCCAGGAATACTATGCAGGGAAAAGTATCCTTCATTTATTTCTTGCAGATGTTAAACAAAATAGACGAAAGTTAAAAACAGAAGAAAAGCTCATGTACGAGCAAGTAACCCTCGATTATACATATAAAAATGAACAATTAAGAATAACTGTTTTATTAAACAAATCTGGTCGAAAATACCAATATCAAGAGAGAGTTTCTCATCAAAAAAAAGCGGAAACAATGCTGGAATAGCGTTGTTTTTCTACAAATTATTAGATTTTAGAAGAAAGACAGTAAAGGCATTGATTATTCTTTCTTTTTTCGTTAAAATAAAACAGGTATGGAAGTTGTTACATTTTGAATAGAATAGAGGTGCTAATTTGTTCCCAGAAAAAATTGAAGAGGCTTTCGAGCCAATGGAACAAGCAATCCAGTTATTGCAACAGTCATTGGATACTTCTTTTTTAGATGCGTATATTGAAAATGGTGAAAATATTTTAGATGATTTTCAAGTACGAGTACTTGACGGAGTACCTAATCCAGAGACAGTGAAACAATTAGAAACGCTGTATCATACGATTAAAAAAATTGATTTAGCTCCTGAAGATGTGCGACGCTTGTCCCAATTACTTTTGTTAAAAGGAACGAGAAAAGAGCAGCTTCAAGCAAATCATCAATTGACGCCAGACGGTATTGGCTTTTTGTTTGTTTATTTAGTAGAACAATTAACAAATAAATCAGAGCCATTAAAAATTTTAGATCCTGCTTCAGGAATGGGAAATTTACTGTTAACGGTTCTGCTGAACCTTGAAACAGCTGGTTACAAAGTTTCTGGTTATGGTGTGGATATCGATGAAACACTTTTGGCAGTATCTTCTGTGAACAATGCTTGGTCACAAGCCAATATTCAGTTGTTCCATCAAGACGGATTGCAAGATTTGTTATTGGATCCAGTTGATTTAGCATTAAGTGACTTGCCGATTGGCTATTATCCAAATGATGAGCGAGCAAAGGGATTTGCTGCTGCTGCGGAGGAAGGCCATAGTTATGCGCATCATTTATTAATGGAACAAGCCATGAAATACGTGAAGCCAGCAGGGTTTGGCTTATTCTTAATCCCGACCAATATTTTAGAGACTGAGCAAAGTGAATTCTTTAAAAATTGGTTGACAAAAAATGTCTATTTACAAGGAATGATACAGTTACCTGATGAATTGTTTAAGTCAGAACAATCACGTAAAAGTATCTTGCTTGTTCAAAACAAAGGTGCAGATGCTGAGCAAGTGAAGGAAGTTTTGTTAGCAAAACTTGCCTCTTTGAAAGATATCAATAAAGTAACGGAGTTCTTTAAACAATTTGAAGCTTGGAAATCTTCAAATTTAAAATAAAATAGTAACGAAGAGGAGAAAATTATGTCTAAAACAATTGCAATTAATGCAGGTAGTTCAAGTTTAAAATGGCAATTATACCAAATGCCAAATGAAGAAGTGATCGCTAAAGGAATCGTTGAACGTATTGGCTTAAAAGATTCTATCTTCACAATTAAATATGGTGAAGGACAAAAATATGAAGTAATTGTTGATATTGATAACCATGAAGTGGCAGTAAAAATGTTACTAGACCAATTAATCGACTTAAACATTTTAGGTTCTTATGATGAAATTACTGGTGTTGGTCACCGTGTAGTTGCTGGTGGAGAAGAATTTAAAGATTCTGTTGTTATTACAGACGAAGTATTAGAAAAAATTGAAGCTTTATCTGAATTAGCACCTTTACACAACCCAGCGAATGCGATGGGGATTAAAGCATTTAAACATATCTTACCAGAAATCATTAGCGTGGCAGTCTTTGATACGTCGTTCCACACAACAATGCCAGAACACAACTATTTATATAGTGTACCGCGTGAATACTATGAAAAATTTGCTGCACGTAAATATGGGGCACATGGAACAAGTCATCGTTATGTCTCTCAACGTGCTGCAGAAATGTTAGGTCGTCCAATTGAAGACTTGAAAATTATCACTTGTCACTTAGGAAATGGTGCTTCAATCACTGCAGTTGATGGTGGTAAATCAGTCGATACATCAATGGGCTTCACTCCTCTTGCTGGCGTTACAATGGGGACTCGTTCAGGGGATGTTGATGCGTCACTATTGCCTTATTTAATGACAAAACTTGGCTTGACTGATGTACAAGACATGGTTGATATTTTAAACAAAAAATCTGGTTTATTAGGTTTAACAAATGGTTTATCAAGCGACATGCGCGATATTCAATCAAACTTAGATAAACCTGAAGTTCAAACAGCATACAACATTTTTATCGATCGTATTCGTAAATACATTGGTAGCTATGTCACTGTTATGAATGGCGTTGATGCGATTGTCTTTACTGCTGGAATCGGTGAAAATGCAGTTGGCGTTCGTAAAGATATTATTGATGGCATGACTTGGTTTGGTTGTGAAATCGATGATGACAAAAATAATGTACACGGTGAAGAAGCAGTTATCTCAACTGATGATTCAAAAATCAAGCTTCTATTAGTACCAACTGATGAAGAGTTAATGATTGCCCGTGACGTAGAACGTCTAAAATAATTAAACGAACACACCTTGTGAGATGCTCTCACAAGGTGTGCTTAATAGGTAAATAAGAAAAAACTGAGCCAACTATCAAAAGTGATAGTTGGCTCAGTTTCTTTTTATTTTTCTTCATTTTTTGGTAATTTGTTGTCTAAATCCGTCCGTACAACGAGAACATCGCAACTAGCGTTACGGATAACTGATTCAGAGACAGAGCCAATAAATAAACGCTCAACGGCATTTAATCCAGTTGCTCCTAACATAATTAAATCAATGTTGTATTCTTTTGGTAATTCTTTGGCAATAATGTTCTTAGGAGAACCATAGGCTAGAACGCTAGAGACTTTTGTTTGTCCCATATCCACCGCTTGTTGTTGGTAGGTGTCTAAGGTTTCTTTTGCCATTGACATTGCTTCTTCTGCTAGCGCACCATCAAAAGAGGACACTGATTGGAAAGAGCGCGTATCAACAACATGTGCTAATAGTAATTCAGCATCGTTTCGTTTAGCGACGTTGACCGCTTTTTTAAAGGCTAAGTCTGCTTCGTCAGAACCATCGATTGCTATCATAATTTTTTGATATTGTTGTAACATAATAACCGCTCCTTTCAGCGTAAAAAAAATCATTAATTGTTTCTATAATAATTGTAAAACAAACAAAGAAAAAAAGAAACTGAAACCGCTTCTTTTTTTCTGAATATTGGCATTTTTTTGTAAAAAAAGAACCTGGGACAAAAATCACTTTGGATTTTTGTCCCAGGCTTAAAAATTGATAAACGGCGGAAACAGAAGCAACTCCTTCGGAAATAAGCCGAAATTCTCCAAAAATTAAAGAACAATTTTCGGAAATTCCTTCTTATTTCTCGGAGTTAAACACTTCTGTCCCGACCTCTTTAAATTCATCGTCTTTTATGACATTTTTTTTGCAAAAGTTAAACTAAACAACGTTGAAAGTAATAAAACAAAAAAGATAAAACCAATTGACAATAACGGGCGATTAAAAATAGCCGCTAGAACACCTAGAATGGCGATAATCAAGTAATAACGCCCAAAACGTTCGATAAACTGTTGACTTTCTGTTGCAGTTTCTTTTTTTAAGAGTGGTAAAAAAGCTGCACTTTTCTTCATCAAATAATAACTGGCTACGCCTGTGACAACGGCGAGTAATAGTACGAGTATACGAATCATCTTGTCCTCCAAAAAAAAACAACTTGCCAGAGCAAATTGTTTAGAAATCTTCATAAAAATGGTAAAATCCGTCGATGCCGGTAATCGTCCTAGAGTATTGAACCCGCAAGATAAGCAGGTGGGTTCCTCGATCGCAGTATTGAACTACCAAAAGAAAAGGCATGTTACCAACTTTGATACAAGCAGGATCCCTAGATATCAATAAAAATGTTCGGTCAACACAGTGAAAGGACAACGCGTACATCACAGATTTACCATCTTTATAATAGCATACTCTCTCAAAATCGGCAACGAGATTGTTTCTTTTTTTGAAAGCGTATTATTTTGTTATTTTTTCTGTTTCCATTCTTGGATACGCTTGAGTTGCTGATGTAAGGCTTGTTCATATTTACCAATATCAATCGGTTCGTAATAACGTGCCTCTTTTAATTTGTCAGGTAAGTATTGCTGATTGACCCAACCGTTTTCAAAATTATGTGGGTATTGATAACCAATACCACGGTTTAATTCTTTGGCTCCAGCATAGTGGGCATCACGTAAATGATCAGGAACGTCTCCCACAGAGCCTTGTCGAATATCTGCCAAAGCAGCATCAATCGCTGTGACTGCAGAATTTGATTTTGGCGATAAACATAAATCAATGACGACACTGGCTAGAGGAATTCTAGCTTCTGGAAACCCTAGCTTTTCGGCGGCTTGAACAGCGGTGACTGTCCGAGCGGCGGCCGCAGGATTCCCAAGACCGATATCCTCGTAAGCAATAACCATTAAACGACGACAAATAATCGGTAAATCACCTGCTTCAACTAAGCGACCCAAATAATGAAGTGCAGCATCTACATCGCTTCCTCGAATCGACTTTTGGAAAGCGGAAATCACGTCATAATGGGCATCGCCATCTTTATCATGCGTTAAGGCTTTTCGTTGCACGCACTCTTCAATAATCGGTAAGGTGATCTTAATTTCGCCTTGTTCATTTTTTGGTGTTGATTTAACAGCTAATTCTAGTCCATTTAGCGCACTACGTAAGTCACCGTTCGTTGCGCGTGTCAAATGTTGTAATGCTTTTTCTTCTAAGTGGACAGGATAATCGCCTAAGCCACGTGTGCTATCGGTTAAGGCTTCTTGAATCGCTTGCTGAATGTCTGTTTCCGTTAAGGGCTTTACTTCAAAGATTTGCGTACGACTACGAATCGCAGGATTAATTGTGATATATGGATTTTCGGTAGTGGCTCCAATCATAATAATTCGTCCGTTTTCTAAATGAGGGAGCAAAAAATCTTGTTTTGTTTTATCTAATCGGTGAATTTCATCAAGCAGTAAAATCACTGTGCCACTCATTTTGGCTTCTTCAGCAACGATTTGTAAATCTTTTTTGGTGTCTGTGGCCGCGTTCAACATGCGAAAGGCATAATTTGTTGAACCAGCGATTGCGCTGGCAATACTGGTTTTACCAGTACCAGGCGGCCCATAAAGAATCATCGATGAAAGCATTTTGGCTTCGACCATCCGACGAATAATTTTACCAGGGCCGACTAAATGTTGTTGACCAACTACTTCGTCTAAGTGACGAGGTCGCATTCGATAGGCTAAAGGTTGTTGCATAAAAGGACCTCCTTTTTCATAATCATCTTATTATAACATAAAGAACGTACATTCGCTTTTTGGTGGTTTTTTGGGTTTTAGATGGATATAGCGGAAGGTTTCGTGTATGATAGGGAGTGGTGAAAGAAATGAAAGAAACGATAAATATCTTTAACACAAAAACAACTGAAGAAGTGGCACAATACTTGTTAGGGATGTATTTAGAGCACGAAACAGCAACAGGCGTTTTAGGTGGGTACATTGTGGATGCAGAAGCTTATTTAGGTCCTGATGATGAGGCGGCCCATAGCTTTGGCTTGAGAAAAACGCCACGCTTACAAGCCATGTATGACAAACCAGGCACGATTTATTTATATACTATGCACACGCATTTAATTTTAAATATGGTGACACAAGAACAAGGCAAACCACAAGGGGTGATGATCCGCGCGATTGAACCTGTTGAAGGTGTCGACAAAATGATTGAAAATCGCCAAGGACGTCAAGGCGTGGAATTGACCAATGGACCAGGTAAATTAGTTGCAGCCTTAGGAATTGATAAGCAATTATATGGGCAGTCGATTTTTTCTAGTTCGTTACGGCTCGTGCCAGAAAAACGAAAATTCCCGAAAAAAATTGAGGCACTACCACGAATTGGAATTCCCAATAAAGGTCGTTGGACAGAGTTGCCTTTAAGATACGTCGTGGCTGGCAATCCATATATTTCTAAACAAAAAAGAACAGCAGTAGACCAAATAGATTTTGGCTGGAAGGATGAAGAAAATGAAAAAAACAACAATGCTCACATACTTAGAGGAACAACTTGAAAAACACTTAGCAGATTACGAAGTAGGACTTGATTGGGATCGTAAAAACCATACCATCGAAGTTATTGTTCGTTTATATGCAGAAAACAATGAGCAAGTGGCAATTGATGATGTTGATGGTACGCTTTCAGAAGAAGCATTTATTGAATTTGAAGATGGCTTGTTATTTTACAATCCGCAAAAGTCAGTCGTTGATGATGAAGATTATTTAGTCACAATTCCTTATGAAGGAAAGAAAGGACTACGCAAAGCAGTTTTAGACGGATTCATTCACTATTTAAAAGTGGTTTTAGATGAAGGGCAAAGTGATTTGTTAGACTTTTTATCAGATGAAACAGCAGAAGTTTTTGAATTGCATTGGGAGCCAGCAGATTTTGAAGCGATGATTAAAAAAATGGCAGAAACAGAAAAAGAACAATGGATTGCGTATCCAAGTTATTAATTTAGAGGTGAGAACATGAAGTGGACAGAAGTAAAAGTAGAAACGGCTAGCGAAGCAGTTGAAGCAATTTCAAACATTATGATGGAAGCTGGCGCAAGTGGTGTGGCCATTGAAGATGCGTTGGACATTGAAAATTTTGAAAGTGATCTGTATGGGGAAATTTTAGATAAAGAGCAATTCACCCACATTAAAGAAGGGGCGATTGTGATGGCTTATTTTCCTGAAACAACCTTCTTACCAGAAATTTTACCATTTATGAAAGAAAATATTTTACGCTTGCCTGAGTACGGCTTATCCATTGGTAAAAACGAAATGACAATTAGTGAAGTAGCAGAAAGCGACTGGGCAACTGCTTGGAAAAAATATTATCATCCTGTCCGTGTCACACGATTCTTAACGATTGTGCCAAGTTGGGAAGCCTATCACGCACAAGATGAAGCAGAAAAAATTATCACATTGGATCCGGGCATGGCTTTCGGTACAGGCACGCATCCAACGACTCGTTTAACCTTGCAAGCTTTAGAAACTGTTTTACGTGGTGGCGAAACAGTTCTAGATGTAGGAACGGGTTCTGGTGTTTTGAGTATTGCAAGTCGCTATTTAGGGGCTAAAGACGTCTACGCATATGATTTAGATGAAGTAGCAGTTGCAGCGGCAAAAGAAAATATGGATTTAAATCCCATTGCGGCCGATGTTCATGTGTCAGCCAATGATTTACTAAAAGGGATTGACCATTCTGCTGATGTAATCGTCGCAAATATTTTGGCAGATATTATTGTGTTAATGATTGAAGATGCTTGGCGTTTGCTAAAACAAGACGGTACCTTCATTATTTCTGGAATTATTGAAGATAAAAAAGCAATGGTTTTAGAAGCACTAACGAAAGTCGGGTTTGTGGTGGACCAACTCTTTAATCAAGGCGATTGGTATGCGATTATCTTGAAGAAACCAGAGGAAGAGTAAAATGCAACGGTATTTCATGAAAGAAGATTATCAAGAAAAAGATTTGTATAAAGTCGCAGATGAAAACTATCATCATATTGTGCGAGTTATGCGAATGACGCCGAATGATCGTTGTTATTTAGTATTTCAAAATAAAACTGCCATTTTAGCTGAGATTGTGGAAATTGATTCAACATCTGTTTACTTTAAAGAAATTAGTAAA
Organism: Enterococcus sp. AZ104; assembly: GCF_050546705.1. Lineage (NCBI taxonomy): Bacteria > Bacillati > Bacillota > Bacilli > Lactobacillales > Enterococcaceae > Enterococcus > Enterococcus sp. AZ104. The sequence continues at coordinate 1,682,327 of NZ_CP172952.1, read as the reverse complement.
GAAGAAATGGACAAAGAATTGCCAATTGAAGTGACGATTGCGTGTGGGTTACCAAAAGGGGACAAGTTAGAATGGATTGTTCAAAAAGGCACGGAGCTAGGTGGCAATCAGTTTATCGGCTTTCCTGCGAAAACTTCCGTTGTCAAATGGGACCACAAAAAAAGAGCAGCCAAAGAAAAAAGATTACAAAAAATTGCCACAGAAGCGGCGGAGCAATCGCATCGGCAGCAGACACCAAATGTTTCTTTGGTGGAAAAAACACAAGAAATCATTGCGCAATTTGACTCATATGACACAGTCTTGGTTGCGTATGAAGAATCAGCAAAACAAGGAGAAAAAAGTCAATTAGCACAAGTATTATCCACTTGCCAGCCAGGCGCACGTTTGTGTGTGCTCTTTGGACCTGAAGGTGGCTTTGCACCGCAAGAAATTGAACAATTTCTGCAGGCTGGGGCGAAACTTTGCGGGTTGGGTCCGAGAATTTTACGAGCAGAAACAGCACCGTTGTATCTTTTAAGTGCGGTTAGCTACCAAATGGAACTTTTAAATTAAACGAAAGCCCGCCTGTAAAATTCTTGTAGGCATTCTCTTTGAATAAAGAGAGAGTAAAAAAGCGACAGTGATTGAAATTTAAGGGAAATTTAGTATAATAGAGTTGTTGAAAGTGCTACTGTTTCAAGTGGTACTTTTCTTTTTTATTAAAATAGATAAAACGTGAACGAAGTGTTCTTTATCCAAAGGTCACCTTCATAGAGGAGTGAATACCATGCCAAAAGAAGAAATACTGACAGGCCCAGCGGTCATCAAAATTGTAAGTACCTATATGGGACCAGAACATGTTGAGTTGGTTCAAAAAGCATTAACTTATGCTGAAAAAGCACACGAAGGTCAAGTCCGACAATCAGGTGAACCTTACATCATCCATCCGATTCAAGTGGCAGGCATTCTGGCTGAATTACATATGGATCCCCATACTGTAGCAACAGGATTTTTACATGATGTTGTCGAAGATACGGACGTAACACTGGACGATTTAAAAGAAGAATTTGGCGAAGACATCGCAATGTTAGTCGATGGCGTGACGAAACTAGGAAAAATTAAATATAAATCTCATGAAGAACAATTAGCCGAAAACCATCGGAAAATGTTATTGGCAATGGCGCAAGATTTACGGGTCATTATGGTGAAACTAGCCGATCGTTTGCACAATATGCGCACATTAAAACATTTACGTGAAGATAAGCAACGACGGATTGCGCAAGAAACTTTAGAAATTTATGCGCCTTTAGCACATCGCTTAGGGATTAGTCGAATTAAATGGGAATTAGAAGATACGGCCTTACGTTATATTAACCCCAACCAATACTATCGAATTGTTAATTTGATGCAAAGTAAACGTGATGAACGTGAAGCTTATGTGGCAGAAGCAGTCGAAGATATTCGTTTAGCTACGGAAGATTTAGAAATTTACGCAGAAATATATGGTCGACCAAAACATATTTATTCAATCTATCGTAAAATGAAGGACCAAAAGAAACAGTTTAATGAAATCTATGACTTATTAGCCATTCGTGTTATTGTCGATTCCATTAAAGATTGCTATGCCGTGTTAGGGGCGATTCATACACGTTGGACACCAATGCCAGGTCGCTTTAAAGATTATATTGCTATGCCAAAAGCGAATATGTATCAATCTATCCATACGACAGTTATTGGACCAAAAGGGAATCCAGTAGAGGTCCAAATTCGGACCCATGAGATGCACCAAATCGCCGAATTTGGGGTGGCGGCTCACTGGGCCTATAAAGAAGGCAAAGCGGAAAAAATTGAAACAGATGAACTGACGAAGCAAGTCGATTGGTTCCATGAAATTATTGAATTACAAGATGAAAGCTATGATGCTTCTGAATTTATGCAAGGTGTGAAAGAAGACATTTTTAGCGACAAAGTCTATGTCTTTACGCCAAGCGGAGATGTAACCGAACTGCCAAAAGGCTCCGGACCACTAGATTTTGCCTACAGCATTCATACTGAAATTGGGAATAAAACAACCGGTGCGAAGGTCAACGGCAAAATGGTACAGTTAGACTATGTCCTAAAAAATGGGGATATTATTGAAGTCCTAACATCACCGAATTCTTTCGGACCTAGTCGCGACTGGTTGAAAATGGTTAAAACAAGTAAAGCTAAAAATAAAATCAAACGTTTCTTTAAAGAACAAGACCGTGAAGATAATATTATTAAAGGGCATGATGCTGTCATTAAATACATGACAGAAATCGGCTTTACACCAAAAGAATTTTTAACGAAGAATAAAATGGCGGAAGTGCTAGATAAATTCAAATTTCAAACGGAAGATGATTTATTTGCGGCAGTAGGTTATGGCGAAGTAAGTGCGCAAGTAGTGTGCAATCGTTTAACAGAAAAAGAACGCCGCGAACAAGAGTTGGAACGCCAACGTCAAGAAGCAGAAGAGTTGTTAAATCAGCCAGCTAAAAAAGAATCAGAAAAAATGAAAGTTCGTCATGAAGGCGGCATCGTGATTCAAGGGGTGGACAACCTATTGATTCGTTTAAGCCGCTGTTGTAATCCAGTGCCTGGTGATGAAATCGTTGGTTACATTACCAAAGGACGTGGCGTTTCAATTCATCGTGCGGACTGTCCTAACGTACAACATCAAGAAGAACTAGCACAACGTCTAATTGAAGTTGAGTGGGAAGATACCGAGCACAGTCGCAAAGAATACGCTGCCGATTTGGAGATTTACGGCTATGATCGTAGTGGCTTACTGAGTGATGTTTTACAAGTCATTAGTTCGATGACAAAAAATTTAGTTGGCGTTGAAGCTCGTCCATCCAAAGATAAGATGGCCCAGATTCATGTCACTGTGAAAATTCAAAACCTTTCTCATTTAAAAACCATCGTTGACAAAATTAAAAGTGTACCAGATGTTTATAGTGTTCGTCGAACCAATGGGTAAGTGTTAAAAGTGAGGCAAAAAAGATGAAAGTAGTTATTCAAAGAGTCAGTCAAGCACAAGTTGCGATAGAAGAGCAGATAGTGGGACAAATCAAACAAGGCTTCATGGTGCTGGTGGGCATCCATCAAGAAGACACGCCAGAAGATGTGGCTTATGTTGTTGGCAAAATTAGTAAATTACGTGTTTTTGAAGATGACGAAGGAAAAATGAATCGCAGCATTCAAGAGATTGAAGGATCAATTCTAAGTATCTCTCAATTTACCCTCTATGCAAAAACTAAAAAAGGCAATCGTCCCAGTTTTATTGAAGCGGCTCGTCCAGATGTGGCGATTCCTTTGTATGAATTATTTAATCAACAATTAGAAGCAGAAGGAATAGCGGTAGCCACAGGAGAATTTGGCGCGGATATGCAAGTGTCGTTGACCAATGATGGTCCAGTAACCATTGTGATTGATACACGAGAAAAATAATTGATTTTCCTGTCGGAACCCCTTGACTTTCTAAGAGAACTTTAGTAGTTTATAGATAATATTAAAAATCTACGAAGGAACGAGTAAGTTTCATCTGTCTGCGAAGAGAGAGTTGCCGTGGCTGAGAGCAACTTCAACAGTGAAAGTGAAAGACATTCTGGAGATGGACGGAAGAAAAGCCGTCCCGTTACGAGCGTTAATCGTTGAGGAAAGAGTAAAATCTTTCAAAACTAGGTGGTACCGTGTAAAAGAGACTTTTACGCCCTTGTATGTTCAACATACAAGGGCTTTTTTCATTTTTAGAAAAAAGAAAATGGCGCACACATTTTTGTGGAATGATAGAAGGAGAGAAAGACAATGAGTTATCAAAAACCAAAAGGAACAAACGATATTTTGCCAGGAACTTCTGAAAAATGGCAATTTGTGGAAGAAACAGCTCGTTTGATTTTTAAAGATTATCAATACCAAGAAATCAGAACCCCGATTTTTGAACATTATGAAGTAATATCTCGCAGTGTTGGCGATACTACAGATATTGTTTCAAAAGAAATGTATGATTTTTATGATAAAGGAGACCGTCACGTGACGCTACGTCCTGAGGGGACAGCGCCAATTGTTCGGGCCTTCGTTGAAAATAAATTATATGGTCCGGAATATACGAAACCATATAAAACCTATTACATGGGGCCGATGTTCCGCTATGAACGCCCACAAGCTGGTCGTTTGCGTCAATTCCATCAAATTGGTGTGGAAGCATTTGGTAGTGAAAACCCAGCATTGGATGTTGAAATCATGGCTATGGCTTTGGACTTCTTCAAACAATTAGGCATCCAACAAATCAAATTAGTTATTAATTCCTTGGGGGATAAAGAAACACGTGCTACGTACCGTCAAGCATTAATCGATTATTTAGAGCCCCATATGGCAGAATTAAGCGAGGATTCACAACGTCGCTTACACGAAAATCCATTGCGGGTGTTAGACAGCAAAGATAAAAAAGACAAGGTGATTGTCGCAGAAGCGCCCTCCATTTTAGATTATTTAAATGAACCATCTAAAGCACATTTTGAAGCAGTAACTGATATGTTAGATTTACTAGAAATTCCTTATGAAATTGATAGTAATATGGTTCGCGGGCTGGATTATTACACACACACAATTTTTGAAATTATGAGTGAAGCGCCTAAAATGGGTGCGCAATCAACTATTTGTGCAGGGGGCCGATACAATGGTTTAGTTGAAGAATTAGGCGGCCCAGACACACCAGGTTTTGGTTTTGGTATGGGCATTGAGCGAGTGTTGTTAACAATGGAAGCTGAAGAAGTTGTGATTCCAGCGTTATCTGAATTAGACGCATATGTGGTTGGCATTGGTTCAGAAACCAACGTCGCAGCTTTGCAACTTGTTCAAAGCATTCGTAACTTTGGTTTCTCAGCTGATCGTGATTACATGAATCGCAAACCAAAAGCGCAATTTAAAACGGCCGATAAATTACAAGCAAAATTAGTTTTAACAATCGGTGAAAATGAATTGAATGAAGGCATTGTCAACGTAAAATCAATGGCAACACGCGAAGAAAAAGCCTTCCCGTTAAGTGCTATTCATGATTCATTTGATGAAGTGTATGACGAAATGATGACAAAAATGATTGAAGAATAAAAAGGAGAGATTGAGAAATGGCAAAACGCACAACCTATTGCGGCAATGTATCTGCCGAATTTATTGAAAAAGAAGTTGTATTAAAAGGATGGGTTCAAAAACGTCGTGACTTAGGAGGCGTTATCTTTATTGATTTACGTGACCGTGAAGGAATCGTCCAAGTGGTCTTTAACCCAGAAAAGTCAAAAGAAGCATGGGAAATTGCTGATAAATGTCGTAGTGAATACGTCATCGAAGTTAAAGGTCAAGTCGTTTATCGTGATAAAGAAGCGATTAATCCCAAAATGAAAACTGGCGAGTTTGAAGTGATGGCGACTGACATTACGATTTTAAATACTGCGAAAACAACGCCATTTACCATTGAAGATGACAATAACGTTAATGACGAATTGCGCATGAAATATCGTTATTTAGATTTACGTCGTCCATCAATGACAAACAACATTAAATTACGTCACCAAGTAACGAAAACAATCCGTCACTATTTAGATAATCATGACTTTTTAGACATTGAAACTCCTTATTTAGGCAAATCAACACCAGAAGGCGCTCGCGATTATTTGGTTCCTTCTCGTGTCCATGCCGGTCATTTTTATGCTTTACCACAATCACCACAACTCTTTAAACAATTATTAATGGGGGCAGGCTTCGATCGCTATTACCAAATCGTTCGCTGTTTCCGTGATGAAGATTTACGAGGCGACCGTCAACCAGAATTTACACAAATCGATATCGAAACGACCTTTTTAACACCAGAAGAAATTCAAACATATACAGAAAATATGTTGGCTGAAGTGATGAAAGAGACAAAAGGAATTGAGATTTCTGTTCCGTTTCCACGAATGAGCTATGACGAAGCAATGGCACGCTATGGTAGCGATAAACCCGACACTCGTTTTGCTATGGAATTAATTGATGTTGCAGATGTAGTGAAAGACGTAGACTTCAAAGTTTTCCAAGCAGCGTTGGAAAATGGTGGACATGTGAAGGCTTTGAATGCAAAAGGCGCCGCAGATAAGTATTCTCGTAAAGATATGGATAACTTAGGGAAGTATGTGAGTCAATTTGGCGCAAAAGGCTTAGCTTGGTTAAAAGTTGAAGAAGATGGCTTAAAAGGACCGATTGCTAAATTCTTAACAGAAGTTAGTGATGAATTAATTGCTGCTACCAATGCAGAAGTCGGTGATATTTTAATGTTTGGTGCCGATAAACCTGAAATCGTAGCCGCTGCTTTAGGTGCGGTACGTACACGTTTAGGTAAAGAATTAGGTTTAATTGATGAATCGAAATTCAATTTCTTATGGATTGTGGATTGGCCGTTGTTTGAATATGATGAAGAAGCTGGCCGCTATGTTTCTGCTCATCATCCATTTACACAACCAAAAGCAGAGGATGTGGCCCGCTTAGCAACAGACCCAGCCTCTGTGTATGCTGAAGCTTACGATGTTGTCTTAAACGGCTACGAATTAGGTGGCGGCTCATTACGGATCCATACACGAGAATTACAAGAAAAAATGTTTGAAACGTTAGGTTTTACAAAAGAAGAAGCACAAGACCAATTTGGTTTCTTGCTAGACGCATTAGATTACGGCTTCCCGCCACATGGAGGGATTGCTTTAGGGCTAGACCGCTTAGCAATGCTATTGGCTGGGGAAGAAAATATTCGTGAAGTGATTGCCTTCCCTAAAAACGGGAAAGCAATTGACCCAATGAACAACGCACCAAGTTTAGTTTCTCCATTACAATTGTTTGAATTAAACATTGATGTAACAGCCATTGACGAATAAGTGTTAAATCCAAAGAAAGAGTGACTTCATTGACGGATGAGGTCACTCTTTCTTTGGGAAGGAAAAGGATAACAAAATAAAAAGTGGCTGAGCTAAAAATCTGCCAATTGGCTGTTTTTTCTTTTTAGAAAACTTTGTATGATAACTGAGTGTATAAAGGAGCGAAACAAATGACAAAAATAATTTTAACAATTGGCGGTTCCGATCCTTTTTCAGGTGGCGGGATTCAAACAGATTTAAAAACGTTTGAAAATCATCAAGTCTTTGGCTTATCAACTTTAACTTGCCTTGCTACAGCCCCCAAGAATCATTTTCAGATTCATGACCTGGAGACTTCTTTGGTGAAAGAGCAACTCGCTTCCATACCTGCCGGGAGTTTAGACGGCATCAAGATTGGCTTGATTCACAGTGAAGAAAGTATGTTACAAATTGTAACCTTTTTGAAAAAGCACGCAGGTCTGCCGGTGGTGTTGGATCCTGTCTTGGCTTTTAAAGAAACGACTTCAGTTTATGAAAAAAGATACATGCAGTTATTGATTGAAAAACTTTTTCCATTCGCAACGATTATAACGCCTAATTTAAAAGAAGCAGAATTACTCATTGGCAGAAAATTAACAACCGTCGAAGAAGTCCAACAAGCGGCGGAAGAGTTAAACTCTTTAGGAGCGGCAACGGTGGTGATTAAAGGTGGTAATCGTTGGCTTGGTCAAGAAGCACGTGACTTTTTTTATGATGGACAACAACATATTCAATTGGTCAAAGAAAAAGTAATGGCCCACACCATTGATGGCGCTGGTTGTTCCTTTGCCTCTGCAATTGGTGCGAATTTAGTTAAAGGATATCCGTTAATTGAAGCAGTTGATTTAGCAAAAACATACGTTCATGAAGCCATTGTTTCTGGGGTCCAGCTAAATGCAGCTTTTGGAAGTGTGTGGCATGAAGGATTACTAGCAGGAGGTGTGGCGGATAATGACAAGAAAAATTAGTCTATATGCAGTAATTACCGCTTTAACAGTGGCTGTGTCAATGGTCTTTATTATCCCCGTCCCAGCAACAAATGGCTTTGTTACATTGGCGGATGCAGGGATTTACATTGCTAGTTTACTTTTTGGTCCGATTGGTGGCTTGACAGTCGGAGCTTTAAGCGGTGGTTTAATTGATTTATTGTCAGGCTATCCACAATGGTTCGTTTTTTCGTTATTGATTCATGGCGGACAAGGTTGGTTAGCAGGGCACTTCTTTAATAAAAATAAAAAGATGCAAACGCTAGGATTACTTTTAGCCAGTCTCCTCATGATTAGCGGGTATGCTTTAGCGACTAGCTGGCTTTACGGCGTGGGTGCGGGGATTGCCTCATTACCAGGGAATATCATTCAATCCTTATTTGGGGTGATTGTAGCATTGCCTCTTAGTCAAACATTAAAACGTGTGTTACCAAAAAATGGTCGTTTAGAAGAAAGAAGGATGAACAAATGACTATCGATGAAAAAATGTTAAAAGAACAGTTAGTGACAATTACAGAAGAAGTCATTACAGCAGGAAATTTACAAAAAGGGGACCTATTTGTTTTAGGTTGTACCACTAGCGAGGTAGTAGGTGGCGTCATTGGTAAAAATTCCAGTGCCGAAGTAGGACAATGGATTGTCTCAACCTTAATTGAACAATTAGATAAAAAAGGCATCTCTTTGGCTGTCCAAGGATGCGAACATATTAATCGTGCTTTAGCGATGGAACGTCGTGTGGCTGAAGAAAAAGGCTTTGAAATTGTCTCGGTAGTACCACAATTACATGCTGGCGGTTCTTGTTCAGTGGCTGCCTTTGAAAAATTTGATGAACCTGTGGAAGTTGAACATATTGTTGCTCAAGCAGGGATTGACATTGGCGATACATCTATCGGTATGCATGTAAAACATGTGCAAGTTCCTCTTCGCTTGAGCATTCGAACGTTAGGTGCGGCCCATGTTACAGCATTATATTCTCGTCCTAAATATATTGGTGGACCAAGAGCCCATTATGAAACAACCCAAGAACGAAATCGTTAAGATTTCGTTCTTTTTTCATTTCTATAAACATTTGATGAATCTTCCGTAATTATTATAGGAATCTCTTTTTTTCTCTCGGTAAACCACGTATAATATGAAAAGAAATGTAATTTATTGAAAACCTGAAACGAGGCTATTATTTATGAAAAAAATTTATGACGGACTGCCAGTTCATGACTATACAACAAAATTTTCTGTGTCGATTGTCTATGCTATTCTTGCATCAATTGCCATGAACTTTTTCTATCAACCAGGAAATATTTATTCCAGTGGCTTAACAGGCTTGGCACAAATTTTAACAACCCTCTCAACAAAAATTGTCGGTTTTAATGTGCCTGTCTCCATTACATTGTATCTTTTAAACGTGCCGTTATTCTTTATTGCGTGGAAAAAAATAGGTAAGAAGTTTACAATTTTTACTTTCATTACCGTGACTTTAACTTCATTATTTATGCATATTGTTCCGCAAACGGTGATGACCCAAGATCCAATTATCTGTGCTATTTTTGGTGGGGCGATTTCTGGATCAGGAATTGGTTTTGTCTTAAAAAACGGGGTTTCTTCTGGGGGATTAGATATTCTAAGCATTACCATTCGGAAAAAAACGGGGCGTTCCGTTGGCTCGATTTCAATTTATTTTAACGCACTAATTGTCTTCGTTGCAGGTTATTTATTTGGCTGGCAGTACATGTTCTACAGTGCGTTATCAATTTTTGTAAGTGGGAAGGTCACAGATGCCGTTTATACTAAGCAAAAGAAAATGCAAGTTATGATTGTCACCAAAAACCCAGATCGAGTCGTGGATGAGATTCAAAAGAAAATGCGCCGCGGTATTACAATTATTCATGAAGCGGAAGGGGCATATCGCCACGACCGCCAAACTGTTTTGCTAACTATTGTGACACGCTTTGAGTTGCCAAGTTTAGAAGCAGCCATGAAAGAAAGTGATCCGAATGCCTTTGTCAGCATCTCAGATAATGTTAAAATTTTGGGACGTTTTTACGAAGAAGACTACAAATAAAAGGATATGAAGCAACGAGAGAAGGGCTGTGTCTATTCTTTCGTTGCTTTTTTTGAAAAATAAGTAAAAAAATGCTTTGTGTGAGGACCTGAAATTCCCATTTAAACAAGAAGTTAATTGAAAGACGTTCGTGAATTCCTTTGCTTTTGGTTTAAGTAGATCTGATTATTCGGAAATAAGTCGCTATTGTTTCTCACAAACGAATGCTTTGTTTGGATTTGAAAGAAAACGATGAAAAAAGAATCATTTTTATTGAAAAGACCCAAAAAAACTGGTACACTAAGTGTGTAATTGATAAGTACTTTTAATACTGTTATGAATAAATAGTAGGAAAAACGAACATCAATTCTATTTTTTTAAAGTTCATAGGTCGTTTTCAGTCTTACTTGGACATATTTCGACCCACAAAAGGAGCGCATCATGTTAAAAGAATTTAAAATGATTGAAGCAGTTGCTCCAGATATGCTCGATGTATTACAAGAAAGATTCCAAATTCTTCGCAATATTTATTGGATGCAACCTATTGGACGTAGAAGTTTATCAGAAACGATGGGAATTACAGAGCGAGTCTTGCGTACAGAAACAGATGTTTTAAAGCAACTCAACCTGATTGAACCTTCAAAAAGCGGAATGACATTAACAGAACGCGGTTTGGAAGTCTACCAAGGCTTAGAATTAGTCATGAATCAATTGCTTGGCATGCACCAAATCGAAAAAGAAATGACACAGTACTTTGGCATTCAACGTTGTATCGTTGTTGCAGGAGATAGTGATATCCAAAAGAAAGTTCTTTCGGACTTTGGAGATGTCTTAACCAATACGCTGAATTTACTCTTACCAAATGGTGAGAATACAATTGCGGTTATGGGTGGGACAACAATGGCCATGGTGGCCGAAAATATGGGATCACTAGAAACTGAAAAACGTCATAATTTGTTTGTTCCAGCCAGAGGAGGGATTGGTGAAGCAGTTTCTGTCCAAGCCAATTCAATTAGTGCTGTAATGGCCAACAAAACGGGTGGTAACTACCGGGCGTTATATGTCCCAGAACAATTGAGTCGTGAAACGTATAATAGTTTATTACAAGAACCCTCGATTCAAGAAGTTCTTACGTTAATTAGTCATGCCAACTGTGTGGTGCACAGTATTGGTCGAGCGTTGCACATGGCGGCACGCCGAAAAATGTCTGATGACGAAATGGTTATGCTCAAACAAAAAAATGCCGTGGCAGAATCGTTTGGTTATTTCTTTGATGAAGAAGGAAAAGTGGTCTATAAAATCCCACGAATTGGCCTTCAATTAAAAAACTTACAAGAAATTCCCTATGTCGTCGCGATTGCGGGCGGCAAAACGAAAGCCAAAGCCATTCGCGCATATATGAAAAATGCACCAAAACAAACGTGGCTCATCACAGATGAAGCTGCTGCAAACGAGATTTTAAAAGGGGTAACCCTTTAAAATAAAAAATTTTTGATTTTCATAAGGAGGAAATCTTTAATGACAGTTAAAGTAGGTATTAATGGATTTGGACGTATCGGACGCTTAGCTTTCCGTCGTATCCAAGATGTAGAAGGAATCGAAGTAGTTGCAATCAACGACTTAACAGATGCTAAAATGTTAGCACACTTGTTAAAATATGACACAACTCAAGGCCGTTTCAACGGTACAGTTGAAGTTCACGAAGGTTCATTCAACGTTAACGGCAAAGAAATCAAAGTTTTAGCTAACCGTAACCCTGAAGAATTACCATGGGGCGAATTAGGCGTAGACATCGTTTTAGAATGTACTGGTTTCTTTACTTCTAAAGAAGCTGCTGAAAAACATTTAACTGCTGGTGCAAAACGTGTAGTTATTTCAGCTCCTGGTGGTAACGATGTACCAACAATCGTTTACAACACAAACCATGAAACATTAACTGGAGAAGAAACTGTAATTTCAGGCGCTTCTTGTACTACAAACTGCTTAGCTCCAATGGCTAAAGCTTTACATGACAACTTTGGTGTTGTTGAAGGTTTAATGACAACTATCCACGCTTACACAGGTGACCAAATGACATTAGACGGACCACATCCTAAAGGCGACTTCCGTCGTGCGCGCGCTGCTGCTGCAAACATCGTACCTAACTCAACTGGTGCTGCTAAAGCAATCGGCTTAGTAATCCCAGAATTGAACGGTAAATTAGATGGCGCTGCTCAACGTGTTCCTGTAGCTACTGGTTCATTAACTGAATTAGTTACTGTATTAGACAAAGAAGTTACTGTTGATGAAGTGAATGCAGTAATGGAAAAAGCTGCTAACGAATCTTATGGTTATAACACAGACGAAATCGTTTCTTCTGATATCGTAGGTATGACTTACGGTTCATTATTCGATGCAACTCAAACAAAAGTTATGACAGTTGGCGACAAACAATTAGTTAAAACTGTTGCTTGGTATGACAACGAAATGTCATACACTGCTCAATTAGTTCGTACTTTAGAATACTTCGCTAACTTATAAGATTCATTCTTATCATTAGTGAAATTTGAACAATTGTGAAATAATAAGCGGGGAAGCAACGCGCTTCTCCGCTTTCTTTTTTTAAAAAAGAAAAATCCTAAAATTGACAATACAGGAGGTCTACTCATGGCTAAAAAGACAATTAAAGATGTAGATTTAAAAGACAAAAAAGTCCTTGTCCGTGTTGACTTTAACGTTCCGTTAAAAGATGGCGTGATCACAAACGATAATCGTATCGTAGCGGCTTTACCAACAATCAAATACGTGATTGAAAATGGCGGAAAAGCAATTCTTTTCTCTCATTTAGGTCGTGTAAAAACAGAAGAAGACAAAGCTGGCAAATCATTAAAACCAGTGGCTGAACGTTTAAGCGAATTACTTGGTCAACCAGTTACTTTTGTTCCAGAAACACGTGGTAAAGAATTAGAAGACGCTGTTAACAATATGAAAGACGGCGACGTTTTAGTATTTGAAAACACTCGTTTTGAAGATGTTGACGGCAAAAAAGAAAGCGGCAATGACGCTGAATTGGGTAAATACTGGGCTTCTTTAGGCGATGTATTTGTCAATGATGCTTTTGGTACTGCACACCGTGCACATGCCTCAAACGTTGGAATTGCTTCAACTGGTATCCCAACAGTTGCTGGTTTCTTAATGGAAAAAGAAATTAAATTCATCGGCGAAGCTGTTGAAAATCCAAAACGTCCATTCGTAGCAATCTTGGGTGGCGCAAAAGTTTCTGACAAAATCGCTGTCATTGAAAACCTAATTGAAAAAGCCGATAAAATTTTAATCGGTGGCGGTATGGCTTACACATTCATGAAAGCACAAGGCTATAGTGTTGGTTTATCTTTACTTGAAGAAGATAAAGTGGACTTAGCGAAAAGCTTAATGGAAAAAGCTGGCGACAAATTAGTTTTACCGGTTGATACAGTTGTCTCTAAAGAGTTCAGCAATGACGCTCCTTTCCACACGGTTCCTTCAACTGAAATCCCAGATGATGAAGAAGGCTTGGATATTGGTGAAAAAACAATTGAATTATTCGCTAACGAATTACAAGGTGCGAAAACAGTTGTTTGGAATGGACCAATGGGCGTATTTGAAATGAGTAACTTTGCCAAAGGAACAATTGGTGTTTGTGAAGCGATTGCTAATTTAGAAGACGCAACAACAATCATCGGTGGCGGGGACTCTGCTGCTGCAGCAATTCAATTAGGCTACGAAAACAAATTCTCTCACATCTCAACAGGTGGCGGAGCAAGTTTAGAATTATTAGAAGGCAAAACTTTACCAGGTTTAGCTTCTATTAACGATAAATAATCAGTTTAAAAGACAATATTTTTAAAAAAAGAAAAGGATGTGCTTTTCATGCGCAAACCAATTATCGCTGGTAACTGGAAAATGAACAAAACTTTAAGCGAAGCACAAAGCTTTGCAGAAGCAGTAAAAAATGCTGTTCCATCAAACGACGTTGTTGACGCTGTGATTGGATCTCCAGCATTATTCTTAGCTCCTTTAGCTTGGAACCTAAAAGATTCTGAAGTGAAATTAGCTGCACAAAACTGCTACTGGGAAAACGCTGGTGCCTTCACTGGTGAAAACTCACCAGCTGCAATTGCAGATTTAGGTGTAAACTATGTGATTATCGGACACTCTGAACGTCGCGAATATTTCCACGAAACAGATGAAGATATCAATAAAAAAGCCAAAGCAATCTTTGCAAATGGTATGACACCAATCTTCTGTTGTGGTGAAACTTTAGAAACGTATGAAGCTGGTAAAACAGCGGAATGGATCGAAGGTCAAATCACTAACGGCTTAGTTGGTTTATCAAACGAACAAGTTGCTTCAATGGTTATCGCTTACGAACCAATCTGGGCAATCGGAACTGGTAAATCTGCAGATGCTAATATTGCAGATGAAATCTGTGGTGTTGTTCGTTCAACAGTTGAAAAATTATACGGCAAAGAAGTTTCTGAAGCTGTTCGTATTCAATACGGTGGTTCTGTTAAACCAGAAAACATCGCTGAATATATGGCAAAAGAAAACGTTGACGGTGCTTTAGTCGGCGGCGCAAGCTTAGAAGCAGACTCATTCCTAGCTTTATTAGATGCTGTAAAATAAGAAATCACTAACGGTAACGTTTTCTCAATGACTTTTGCAAAAAAATGTTTGCATAGTTTGCGAGAATTAACTACAATCATACATGAGGGAATCCCCTTAGTATAAATACAAACTCAAAGGAGAGACAAAACATGTCAATTATTACTGATATTTACGCACGCGAAGTCTTAGACTCACGCGGTAACCCAACAATCGAAGTAGAAGTTTACACTGAAAGCGGAGCTTTCGGCCGTGGAATGGTTCCTTCAGGAGCTTCAACTGGTGAATACGAAGCAGTTGAATTACGTGATGGCGACAAAGCTCGTTACTTAGGTAAAGGTGTTACTAAAGCTGTAGATAACGTAAACAACATCATTGCTGAAGCAATCATCGGTTACGATGTACGCGATCAAATGGCTATCGATAAAGCAATGATCGATTTAGATGGAACTCCTAACAAAGGTAAATTAGGTGCTAACGCTATTCTTGGTGTGTCTATCGCCGTAGCTCGTGCTGCTGCTGATTACCTAGAAGTGCCTTTATATCATTACTTAGGCGGATTCAATACAAAAGTATTACCAACTCCAATGATGAACATCATCAATGGTGGATCACATGCTGACAACAGTATTGACTTCCAAGAATTCATGATCATGCCTGTAGGTGCGCCTACATTCAAAGAAGCTTTACGTATGGGTGCAGAAGTATTCCACGCATTAGCTTCAATCTTAAAAGGTCGCGGCTTAGCTACTTCAGTAGGTGACGAAGGTGGTTTCGCTCCTAACTTAGGTTCAAACGAAGAAGGTTTCGAAGTAATCATCGAAGCTATCGAAAAAGCTGGCTATGTTCCTGGTAAAGACGTTGTTCTTGCTATGGATGCTGCTTCTTCAGAATTCTACGATAAAGAAAAAGGCGTTTACGTTTTAGCTGACTCAGGCGAAGGCGAAAAAACAACTGAAGAAATGATCGCGTTCTACGAAGAATTAGTTTCTAAATACCCAATCATTTCAATCGAAGACGGCTTAGACGAAAACGACTGGGACGGATTCAAAAAATTAACTGAAGTATTAGGCGATAAAGTTCAATTAGTTGGTGACGATTTATTCGTAACAAACACAACTAAATTAGCTGAAGGTATCGAAAAAGGTATCGCTAACTCAATCCTAATCAAAGTTAACCAAATCGGTACTTTAACTGAAACATTTGAAGCAATCGAAATGGCTAAAGAAGCTGGCTACACTGCAGTTGTATCTCACCGTTCTGGTGAAACAGAAGATTCAACAATCTCTGATATCGCTGTTGCAACAAACGCTGGCCAAATCAAAACTGGTTCATTAAGCCGTACTGACCGTATTGCTAAATACAACCAATTATTACGTATTGAAGATCAATTAGGCGATGTAGCTGAATACAAAGGCTTAAAATCTTTCTACAACTTAAAAAACAAATAATTCATTTAATGAATAACGCTTAAAGGGACAATTGGTTAATGAACCAATTCTCCTTATACTCGGACGTAAAAACACGCCTTTCTGCAAAGAAAGGCGTGTTTTTTTATATTTATAAAAATATTGAAAAAAATAGATTAGAAATAACTTCAACCGTACATCGCTCTATAATCACTTGTTTAAAAATAACAAAACATTAACAAAACAACATTATATAAAAATTTAATAAAACAAAATAATTGTTATTTTATAATTTTAGTATTGACTGATTTCAGATAACGCTGTACGCTTAAAGAAATAGTATAGAATTTCACAAAAAAATGAAAACACAAATTTAACTTGGAGGATGTTGAGTATTGAGCAACGGGAAAAAGATTTTTATTAGTCATAGTTCAAAGGATCAAGAATATGTGGATGCGTTTATCCAATTATTGAAAAAGTTTGGGTTTCGAACACAGGATATTTTTTATAGTTCCACTATTGAAACAGGTGTACAGCCAGGAGAATTAATTTTTGACACGATTAAAAGGGAGCTAACCAATCAACCTGTCATGCTGTATTTTTTATCTGATCATTATTATAAGAGTATTCCATGTTTAAACGAAATGGGTGCTTCTTGGATGCTATCAGATAAACACTATCCAATTGCATTAAATAATTTTTCTATGAAAGATATGAAAGGTGTTATCAGTAGTGAGCGTTTGGCGATTGCGTTTAATGACAAGACAAGTACTAATGAAATCAACTGCTTATTAAAAAAGTTATCTCATGACACAGATGTACAAGCTGAGCCAGATTTTGAACTAAACGTTGAGAAAAATATTCAGCCATTCCAAAATAAACTGACACAACTGATTCGGCAAGCAAGTTATTTAAAACCTGATGAAAAGGGATATTTTGAAACGATTCTTAGCACTCATCGTCCTGTGTATGGCACAGCAAAAGGGGTCTATGACTGTTTTAAATTACCTAGCTTAATTGAGCCTAAAAGTTTAGGTTTAGACACGCTATCAGAGGATGAAAGCCATTGGCTATTCTTTTTTCTTACGTGGGGAACTTTTCAAGAAGGCGAAAAAGTGCGGTTTAAATTGAAAAAGGATAAGGCGTATAACAATCGGGAATTTAGTGATATTGGTAAATGTAAAAATATTTACGTCTCTTATTTAGAGAAGGTAGAGTAATTGGAGGAGGTAATAAATGAAAATGAATTGGCGTCAGTTGGTTGGTACATATCGTATTTCTGATAATGGTAAACAATATCAAAATGACTGGTTAAATAAGCAAGTTGATTTAGCCACAGAACTTCGTAAATCTTTTGATAGTGACTATCGTAGAGTAATTAAAAGTGATGCATTTAGACGCTTACAAGATAAAACACAAGTTTTTCCTTTAGAACGTAATGATTTTGTAAGAACACGTTTAACACATAGCTTAGAAGTGGCAATGCATAGCAGGGATATACTTAGATTAGTTATTTCACAGTTGAACGAACGAAACATTGAGGTTATGGAATTATCAGAATGCTATCGGTTGTTAGAAACAGCTGCATTAATCCATGATATCGGCAATCCCCCTTTTGGACATTTTGGAGAAGAAGCCATTCGTATTTGGTTTGAAAAAAATGGTCCTTTGTATGCTTGTTGGTCTGATTTTTCGGAGCAACAACAAAATGATTTTCTTAACTTTGAAGGCAACGCTCAAACCATCCGACTTTTAACAAAACTGCATCATGATAATGGGACTTCTAAAGCAGGAATGAAACTAACCGCCACGACATTAGACACAGTTATCAAATATACGGCATCTTCAGATCAATTAAATAAGCAACAGCTTTTGTCTAAAAAAGTTGGCTATTTTTACTCGGAAAAACAAGTGTTTAACGCCATTAAATTTGCGACAGGAACACAAAATAAGCGACACCCATTAGTCTTTTTGTTAGAAGCTTCAGATGATATCGCCTATACTTTTTCAGATATCGAAGATGCCTATAATTATGGTTTATACAGCTATCAAGATTTAAAGCAGTTTGTTGATGCGCAAACAGGAACAAAAAAATTTTTAATGTTAGAAAAAGATAAAACAGAAGAAGCTACCTTACAAGAATTTTTGAGAAAGACACAAAGGGCTGTTTGTCAAAGCGTAGCGAAAAATTTTGCTAATCATTATGACTTAATTATGAGTGGTATCTATCAAAATGAAATTATCATTGAAGATTGTGATGAAGTGAAATGCTTTCAGGCATTAAAAAACTTTTCTAGAGTCTATGTTTTTCAAACAAAAACAATTTTGGATCAAGAGGTATTGGGCTTCAATATCATCAATCGTTTACTAGATGAATTTGTTCCAGTCGTACTGAAATATGAAAAAGTTTCCATGAATAAGTATGAGGAGCGAATCTTTAATAATATTTCGGAAAGCGCGAAAGCGTTGTATAGAAGAGAAGCAAAGAACGCTACAGAAGCAGAAAAAGACTATTATCGTTTGAAAATGGCGGTGGACTTTGTATGTAATATGACGGATGGATATGCCAAAAAAGTTTATGATACATTATTCACTTAAAATTTGAGAAAAAGCTTCTCAGCGGTTGCCGCCGCTGAAGAAAACTAGTTCATTGCACAGGCTGATCGTTTCAGTAAAAATTTTAAAGATGCTAGTAATTTCACTGAAAATCGGGTACACTAAAATTAGCTAGTGTAACTAGCAAAAAAGGCAACTGGAATAGATAGGTTGTGCTGTCTATGAAGGGCTTTGTTTGTCAGGTGGTGCTGACATGCAAAGTGCCTTTTTTCTTTTTCTCAACATTTTAAGGACAAAAAACGATTGCAACATGTCACAATCGCTAACCTCGGAGAAAAAGGAATTTTTCTCCAATGGCCATTTCGATAACCTGTTGTGTGTTTCGAAACATTCAGAACGGTGGTGCGTTCTTTCAGTGCCTAATTATCCAATTCGTTTCTTGTTCCTCTATTTACAGTATACTGAATGAAAGCCTATTCTGCAATGATAGAATCAGGTTCCTGTGATTAAATAACATAAAAAATGGGCTCCTTATATAAAGAAAAATAACAAAAGAAATTTTGAATATTGACGTTTTTTTTAGGTACGTTATGATAAATGAGAGGTGATTTTATGTTAAAAATGCAAATTGTTGATTATTTACGCAATCAAACAGCTTTTTTTGAACCATCTTTAGTCAGTGAAATTTTCACAGCAAGCAATATTGCAACGACATTTTCTATCAAACGAAATACAGCTAGTCACTATTTAAATCAGTTAAACGAAGAAGGGATTCTAGTTAAGATCAATACACGACCAGTTTACTTTTTTCATAAAGAAGCGTTTCAACAACAAAACTATCTTTTAAAAAGAACTGTTTATCAAAGTTTCCAAGAAATGATCGATGAACAGCCTGCTTTTGATCGCAAAAGTGATTTTTTTCAGTCGGTCATTGGTTATCGCGGTAGTTTAGCTCAGACCATCGAACAATTAAAAATGGCAGCGCTTTATCCTGACGGTGGATTGCCTGTCTTAATTACAGGTGAAAGTGGTACGGGTAAAAGTTTTTTAGCATCCTTATATTATCAGTTTTGTCTTTCAAAAGAACTACTTGACGATTCAGCACCTTTTGTGACAGTTAATTGTGCGCAATATGCCAACAATCCAGAGCTTTTAACTAGTCAATTATTTGGGCATCTTAAAGGCGCTTTTACGGGAGCAGATTCCGATAAAATTGGAGCCTTTCAAAGTGCAGAAGGGGGCGTTTTATTTTTAGATGAAGTTCATCGTTTGAGTCCTGAAGGGCAGGAAAAGTTGTTTACATTTTTAGATCAGGGTATCATTTATCGGATGGGTGAAACCAATCGGCCCATTCCTGTTACGTGTCGGTTGTGCTTTGCCACAACTGAAGAAATTTCTAGCACCTTTTTAACGACATTTTTAAGACGAATTCCTATTCAAATTAAAATCCCAAGTCTTGCTGAACGCACTCAAGCGGAAAGAAAACAATTAATTATGCGAGCATTTTATGAGGAACAGCAAGCTATTCAAAAAGCAGTTACTATCACGCCACAAGTTATCCAACTTTTAGAAAATCACCATTATGTAGGCAATGTAGGTGAATTAAGAAATAATATAAAAATTATTACTGCACGCAGCTTTGCCGTCAATCTTGACAAACATGTTATTCCAATCACTTTGCACGATCTACCGAAAGAATTTCTGGATCAATCGATCAGACTAGCTCCTGATGAAAATGAATTGCCTATTCGTTTAGATGGGCAAACAAATCTGGTTAGTTTGTTAGAGGAAACAGAGCTTGCGCAAAGAAGAATTATCCAGAGTTATGAACGAATCCTTCGTCTTTATGTCTCTCACCATCATCATCTTTCCACTGCCAATAACGACATCTCGAAAGAAATTGAACGCTTATTCGATGATTTATTATTTGAAAAGAAGCGAGAGAAAAATCACGAAATGCTATTGTTTATTACGCAAAATATCCGTCAATTATTGGAAACGATTGAATCGTCTTATCAAATTCGGTTTAATGGCAGTTTAGTCTATGCATTAAGCACCTATCTGTTTCAACGAAGATGTATTGATTGGTTTCCAGAAAAAGAACCTACAACAGTCATTGACGAACTTTTAACAGAAGTTCAAACTAAATTAGCAACTAGTTATGGCTACGCTGAACAACTGTTAACTTTAGTGAAACGTTCATTAGATATTGAACTATCCCAGATGGATCGAATTATTGTCACCATTTATCTTCACTATTCGGGTTCAGTAAAGGAAAGTCACTATCCGAAAGCGGTGATTGTTGCCCACGGATATGCCACAGCAAGTAGTATTGCGAATGTTGCAAATCGGCTGTTAAATGTGCCAATTTTTCAATCGTTTGACATGCCGTTAGATGTTACTCCCAAAAAAATTTCCGAACACTTAATTCACTATATGGAACGTCAAGAAACGAGGAATGGTTTAGTAATTCTTTTTGATATGGGTTCATTGAAAGAAATTTATCAGTATTTTCCGGCAGAAGAAGAAGGTCCTTTTTTATTAATGAATAATGTGACAACAAGCTTGGCTCTGTCTATAGGAGAAGCCATTAAAGACGAAGTTTCTTTTGAAGAATTGCCCCAAAAAGCGTTAACGGTTCATCCAAATGAATGGGAAATCATATTACCTGAAAATAAAACGGAACGTGTCATTTTAACAACGTGTAGTACCGGAATTGGTACAGCCGTTAAAATTAGAGATTTACTTGAAAAAAGTTTACCTGCGGAAGCACAATTAAAGATTATTCCTTGTGAATATAATCAATTACGTAATGCAGAGTCGATCAAAGAAAGTTTCCCAGAATATGAGATTGTCGGCATCATCGGTACAAACAACCCGTCTTCAAATGACCTCCCGTATATCTCTTTAGAAGAGTTGATTGCAGGAAAAGGAATTACGACCCTTTTAGAATGGACAAAGAGAGAATTAACTAAAGATATGCTGTCCTATGTAAATCATGAGTTGATTCGTAACTTTTCATTAGATCGGGTCATTCAATCAGTGACGATTTTAGATACAGAAAAAATTATTCGACAAGTAGAAGTCTTTTTAATTCAATTAGAAGAGCGGTGGCAACAAACGATTCAAAATGATCGTAAATTGGCGGTATATGTCCATGTCAGTTGTTTAATTGAACGATTAATCCGGAATGAACCTATTGAAAATTATAATGGCGCCGAACAATTAAAGCAGTGTCAAAGAACGGTCTTGCAAGAGTTAAAAGAGGCGTTTAGTGTCATTGAAAAAGTTTATAGTGTCAATATACCTGAATCGGAGCTTTTTTATGTCTATGATGTGTTGTTTGGAAAAACGGAGTTTAACAACGCAGAAAGCGATTTTTAAAATAAAAAGGAGGGAGTGCCACTTTTTTGGCACTCTTTTTGCTATATAAAGAAGTAAGTGAGGTGAAGAAAATGGAACGTAAAATTATTCTGGCAACACATGGTAATTTCGCTGCAGGGATTCAGACATCATTAGCTTTAATTTGTGGTGAAACAAAGAATGTGGAATGTCTTTGCGCTTATATGGAACAACCTTATGATTTAGCCAAGACGGTCAAAGACATTTTAAAGAACAATCAACAAAATGAATTAATTGTGATTACAGACCTATTTGGCGGAAGCGTGAATAACGAATTCTTTAATTATGTGGGGAAACAAGCAATGCATTTAATTTCAGGATTAAATTTAGCAACGTTAATTGAAATATATACCCAAATAAATACTGTTGATTCATTAGTTGATTTAGTAAAACGCGCCGTTGAAAACGGACAAGAAAGTCTTTGTTATTGTAACGAGTTATCTAGTAAAGAAATTTTAGAAGAAGAATTTTAGGAGGAAATGAAATGATTAAATTGTTAAGAGTCGATCATCGCTTGTTACATGGTCAAGTGGCTTTTTCATGGACCCAAGGCTTAGGCGCCGATTGTATTTTAATCGCAAATGATGACGTACCTAAAAATGATATTCGAAAAACAACCATTAAGCTAGCTAAGCCAGCAGGAGTAAAACTGGTCATTAAAACGATTGAAGATGCGATTGCCGCACTAAAAAGTGGTGTTACAGAAAAATACAAACTTTTTATTGTAGTTGAGAGTGTGGAAGATGCTTATCGATTGGCTACTGCTTATCCAGAAATAAAAGAAATTAACTTAGGAGGGATGAAAGTAAGGGAAAATACTCGAAACATTTCTAAAGCAATTAATATTACGCCGGATGAAGAAAAAATGGTTAAAGAATTGGTCGCAAATGGTTGTGAAGTTGAAATTCGACAAGTCCCAAATGACAAAAAAGTAGCAGCATTAAATGTCTTGTAGAAAGGAGAAATACAAATGATAGGACAAGCGATTCTTTTAGGTTGCATCGCTTTTATTGCGCAGTCGGAATATGCTTTAGGAACCTCGTTGCTTTCAAGACCAATTGTAACCGGTTTATTTGTCGGAATTGTATTAGGTGATGTTAAAACGGGCGTAATCATGGGCGCGACCTTAGAGTTAGCTTTCATCGGTTCTTTTTCAGTGGGCGCATCAATCCCACCTGATGTAGTGACTGGTGGGATTCTTGGTACAGCGTTTGCTATTACTGCTGGCGCAGGAACAGAAACAGCCTTAGTCTTAGGCTTGCCAATCGCAACGTTAACGTTGATTCTTAAAAATATTTATTTGGGTTTGCTCATCCCAATCATGAGTCAAAAAGCTGATCAGTATGCTGAAGAAGGAGCATATAAAGGGGTGGAGCGCATGCATTTACTTGCAGGCTTTGGCTTATCGTTCATGCTAGCGCTCATTGTAACTATTTCATTTGCCGTGGGTAGCAACACCATTAAAGGCTTACTTGATCTGATCCCTGAATTTATTCAACATGGGTTGTCTGTTGCAACGGGAATTATTCCAGCGCTAGGATTTGCGATGCTTGCACGCTTACTGATTAACAAACAAGTGGCGCCATATTTCTTTTTAGGCTTTGTCTTAATGGCTTACTTTAAGTTACCTGTAACAGGAGTAGCAATTTTGGGTGCCATTACAGCAGTAATTGTTGTGAATATCATGAATTATGCCAAAGGAAAGAATGAAACAATACAAACAACAAGTGGGGAGGTAATTGATGATGACGAAGACTTCTAAAACTAAGACAGAAAACTTAATTACAAAAAAAGAACTTAATCAAGTCTTTTGGCGTTCATTTCAAATGGAATTTTCATGGAATTATGAACGTCAGATGAATATGGCTTATGTCTATGCCATGATCCCTATTTTAAAGAAATTATATCCTCAAAAAGAAGAGATGGCGGCAGCTTTAAAACGGCATCTTGCTTTCTTTAATACCACGCCGCATATCGTGACGTTTATTTTAGGAATTAATGCTGCAATGGAAGAAGAAAATGTTCTGGACGAAAATTTTGAAGTTGGAACAATCGATAGTATTAAAACCTCGTTAATGGGACCTTTAGCTGGTTTAGGTGATTCCTTTTTCTGGGGAACCTTACGCTTGATTGCAACAGGTGTTGGAACTTCGTTAGCTTTACAAGGGAATGTGTTAGGGCCAATTCTATTTTTACTCATTTTTAACGTCCCCCATGTGATTGTTCGTTATTTACTGAATCGTTGGGGCTATAAATTAGGAACTGGTTTTCTCAAAAAGATTCAAGCAAATGGCATGATGGAAAGTCTCACATTAGGCGCTTCAATAATTGGCTTGATGGTGGTAGGTGCTATGACCGCCTCCATGATTGATTTAACTATCCCGATTACAATCAGCGGAAGTGGCAAAAATGCAGTCACGGTTCAAAGTATCTTTGACGATATCATGCCTAAATTATTACCGCTTGCATCTTTTGGTTTTGTTTTTTATTTATTGAAAAAAGAAGTAAAACCTTTAGCGATTTTAGGTGGCATGGCAATTGTCGGAATTCTTGGCTCATTAATTGGTCTATTTTAGGAGGCAAAATATGAAAACGATGCTGGATTATATAAATGAGGAGCAAGCAGCTCTAACTCAGATTCTTAACCAATTTCAATTAACTGATACAGACGTTTCAAAGGTCACGCACTGTCTAATTTTAGCAACTGGCTCGTCACATAACGCTTGTCAGGCGGCTAAAGTTTACCTTGAAGAAGTGGCGCCTATTTATGTGGAAATCCAAGAGCCGTTCAATTTTGCTCATTATGGCAAAGTGGATGATCGGTTTGATCTGGTCGTAGCGGTTTCGCAAAGTGGTAAAAGTGCTTCGACAATTGATGCCATTGCAAAAATTAAAAACCAAACGTCTGTAAAAACAGTGGCCTTGACAAGTGATGTCACCAGCCCGATTACGGAGGTTGTGGATGAAGTCATGGATTTAAAAATGGGGCTTGAAACAGTTGGTTTTGTCACAAAAGGCTATACGGCAACACTTTTAAATTTATTTCTATTTGGTTTGAAACTAGGCTATCAAAAGCATCAATTAACAAAAGTAGAGGTTGAAGAAGAATTAGCAAAACTTGCCAAAGCAATTCAGGAAATCGATTCGGTGATTTATAAAACCGAACAATTTTGGCAAAAAACGAAAAAAGAATTAACAGAGGGGACACGATTTATCGCAATTGGTTATGGGCCCAATATTGGTACGGCAAAAGAGTTTGAGACGAAGTTTACAGAAACAGTTCGCTTACCTTCCCAAGGATTTGAAGTCGAAGCTTATATGCATGGGCCTTATCTTGAAGCGGATACTACACATCTTTTGTTTTTTATTGAAAATCAAAGTCCTATTCAAGCACGTAGCCAAGCCTTGAAAAATTATCTAGCCAGTTATGTTGGCCAATGTTACACAATTACAACGGGTTCAACGAGAGCATCAAATACGTTAGGTTTAGCAAGTGATGTCGAAGAAAAAATTAGTCCTTTATTATTAGTTATTCCATTTCAATATTTGGCGTATCAAGTAGCTACAAGTAAAGGAATTGATTTATCTCAACGGATTTTTGATGATTTTGATTGTGTCCTAAAAAGTAAAATAGCAAAGAAAGAGGGAAATCAGCCATGTTAAAATTTAATGAAGAACAACAAATCAAAGACATACGAGGTGCCTTAGCCTTGCGTTCAGATGTTGAAAAAGTTGTTGATCAAGTTTGGACGAAAGGATTTGATGCGGTTTATTATTTAGGAATCGGCGGTACTTATGCTTCAGCCATGCAAGCAGTTACTTATGCGAATGGAAAAAGTAATTTACCAATCTATGTTCAACATGCTGCTGAGTATTACACAACAGGCAATAAACGTTTAACAGAAAAATCATTCGTCATCTTGTCTTCCGTTACTGGGACAACACAAGAAGTGGTGCAAGCCGTTCAAGAAATCAAAAAGGTCGGCGCAACGTTATTTGGTTTTATCGATGCAAAAGACAGTCTTTTAGCAGATTTATGTGATTATGTGGTGACTTATCCAGCTCCAGGAACTGAGCAAATCAAGTTCTTTATGGTAGCTGATCGTTTAATGCAAAAAAACAACGAATTTACAGATTACGAAAATTATTACCAAGAATTGGAAGAATATTTGCCTACAGGTTTAGCTGAAGCCGAAAAAAGTGCCGATGCGTTTGGCTTAGCTTTTGCGGAAAAACATCGTCATGATAGCATTCACTATTTTATTGGCGCAGGGAACCAATGGGGAGCGGTCTATTCTTATGCAATGTGCTATTGGGAAGAGCAAAGTTGGCTTCGCTCAAAATCAATTCATGCAGCAGAGTTCTTACATGGAACGCTAGAAATTGTAGATGAAACTACGCCAGTAACGTTGTTTATTGGAGAAGACGAGCAGCGACCGTTGGCAGAACGAGTAGCAAAATTATTGCCGAAAATCTGTGCCAATTATACAATTATTGATTCGAAAGCGTATGAACTTCCAGGAATTAGTGAAAAATATCGTGGCCGAGTTATTTCATTTCTCCTAATGCATGCGGTAACGCAACGCATTGATGCGCATGTAGAAAAATTGAATTGTCACCCATTAGAGATTCGTCGTTATTATCGTCAATTTGATTACTAAGACAAAATAGCCTCTTTTTCCAGCAAGCCTGTGGTAGACTGAAGAGAGAATACTTCAGAAAGTAGGAAAACCAATGACAAAACCGAAAATCTATACAATGACCTTTGCCAGTGTTTACCCGCTATACATCCAAAAAGCAGAACGTAAAAATCGAACGCAAGCGGAGGTTGACGAAATTATTTACTGGTTAACTGGTTATGATGAAAAAGGCTTGCAACAACAATTGGCTCAAAAAGTAACGATGGAAACATTTTTTGAAGAAGCACCCAATTTTAATGAAAATGCCCAATTGATCAAAGGCGTAATTTGTGGCTATCGCGTGGAAGAAATTGAAGATCCTTTAATGCAAAAAATCCGTTACCTAGATAAGTTAATCGACGAGTTGGCCAAGGGAAAAGCGATGGAAAAAATTTTAAGAACATGAAAACAGGGTCTCATTGAGACCCTGTTTTCATGTTCTCTTGTACACGGAATTTAACTATTTCCTGTATTAATGAAAGAGGTAACTCTTGCGTGTAGGGAAATTGAATGGCACCTTTCGAGGTTTTAAAAGGGCGTAATTCTTTGCTGAAACGTTGGATGGCTGATGGCGTAGGATAGAAACCTAAATGTTGCTTGGCCGCCGCAAAATGCACTAAATTGCCATTTAAGTAAAAGGTCGGCATTCCATAAGCGATTTTTTCAGTAGTCTCCTGAGGAACAACCGCTAAAATTGCTTGGTAGATTTCTGTTAACTGTGTTTGATGTTGGGGTTGCTGGCGAATATAGTTTGCAATGATGGTCATATAAAAACACCTCCGTTTGTTTCAGTATACTATGTAAAAAATAAAAGGCGAAGAAGATACAAAAAAACCGTCTAGTATTTTTTCTTTACTAAACGGCTTTTAGCTTAAATAACTACCTAAAGGGTCTTGCATGGAAATGTTTGTCACTCCTTAGTTTAATTGTTTTAAGTGTGCAATTGCTTCTTCAATTGTGTGACCAGTTGCTGTTTTACTTTCATTTTTTGCATCAAAAACAATGAAAATATTTTTGTCTGTGTCTAATTGAATACGATATTGAATGTTTTTTACTTTGTAAGTCATAGTTATTCTCCTTTCATAAAGTACTCTAAAAAGGCGACGATAACTGATAACGAAATTCCATTGTTACTATACCACTGGAAAATTATTTTTGCAACAAATAACATTTTTTCTTTACCATTCCTTAGACTTCTTTGCTAGCTACTTCTTTACATTCTTTTTCAAGAAGCATAAAATAAATACATTATTAGTTTTTGAATAGGAGATCGATGTGAAAAAGAGAGTTGAGAAATTTAGACGATGGCCTTACCGCTACCTTTTGTATGGAATCGGGTTCATCTTATTAATTATTTTTAGTAATTTATATTTGCAATGGTGTCAGAATAACTTGTCTGTTGATTTAGCCTTCAAGTTTGCTTTTTCGTGGCATACGGAAAAGTTTTTCTTAGGTTGTTTTGTGCTAAGCGTTTTTTTACTTTTTTTATGTAGTTTGGCAGGCTCATTAGGAGTTGGCGCTCTTTTATATAGTGTCATAATAGGTGTTTTAGGATTTGCGGACTATCAAAAGATGTTTTATCGTGTCGAACCTATTTATCCAGACGACTTAAAAATGATCACAGAAGTTAGTTTATTAAAAGAAATGGTTGGTTTATGGCCGTTTATTTTTGTGGTTGCGTTAGGTTGTGTAGCACTTTTTTTCTTAGGAAAAGCCTTTTATAAAAGTTTCTTTTTATCGAAGAAAAAACAAACGATTCGTGTGTTAAGTCTTGTTCTTTCGATTGGTCTATTTTCATATATTGGTGATTTTAACAATCCGAAAAATTTGTTACGTAAAGCCTATAATAAAACCGCGTTATGGATTCCTTACAGCCAAAAAATGAATTACTACAATACAGGATTTATTGGTGGTTTTCTATATAATTTAAAAGTAGAGGCTATGGACCAACCAAAGGGTTATTCAAAAGAAGCTATTTCAGAAATTACTCAGAAATATCAAAAGTTGGCCGAGGCGAAAACAGTGCCGAACAATGAGCAACCAAATATTGTGTTTGTCATGAGTGAAAGTTTTTCAAATCCAGATCATCTGAAAGGTTTGTCCATTATTGGTAACCCTTTAGCTGATTATCAGCAAATCGCTGATAAAACTTACAGTGGCCAGATGCTTTCACAAAACTACGGGGGCGGAACTGCGAATATTGAATTTGAAGCCCTAACAAGTTTTTCGATGGAATTAATGAATGCCCAAATGACTACACCTTATACAATGATGATTCCTAAGATGACGGAATTGCCTTCCATTGTTTCATTACTTAAGGAACAAAAGTACCAAACAACGGCTATTCATCCGTACAATACATCTATGTATAAACGAAAAGATGTGTATAAAATTTTAGGTTTTGATCAATTTATCAATGAAAAAACAATGAACTATACGGATAAACTAGAAAATAATCCTTACATTTCAGATCAAGCAGCGTATCAGGAAGTGACGACACTGCTTAAAGAAAAAGAGCAACCGCAATTCATTCATTTAGTTACTATGCAAACACATATGCCCTATGAAAATAAATACACAACGTCCAATTATTTTTCTCAAGGAAACGGCAATCAAGTCGCGCTCAATAATTACTTGCAAGATATTGCCTACAGTAGCGAAGCTTTGAAAAATTTCCTACAAGAAATCGAAAAAATGCCCAAACGCACATTAGTCGTTTTTTGGGGAGATCACTTACCAAGTATTTATGATGAAAACATTCAAGCGTTGAATGAAGGGGCAGCCCTTCACCAGACAGAATTTCTAATGTATGATACGGCGAACCAGTTAACAGAAAAAAATCAGCATCAAGCAACCATTAGTCCATTTTATTTTGCTCCCTCACTTTTCCAACAAAGTGGCTTACCGCAATCGGGATTTTACGCTATGCTAAATGAGGTACAAGAACAATTGCCTGCTTTTGAAAAGGGG
The DNA here is from genome assembly GCF_050546705.1 of Enterococcus sp. AZ104. Taxonomy (NCBI): domain Bacteria; kingdom Bacillati; phylum Bacillota; class Bacilli; order Lactobacillales; family Enterococcaceae; genus Enterococcus; species Enterococcus sp. AZ104. Next base: position 1,652,750 of record NZ_CP172952.1, on the reverse strand, counting down.
AATTACTATCTCGGTGGGGAATGGAAAAAAACAGTAGAAATGAATAAAAAGCAAGAACAACTATATGAGGAATACCGACTGATTCAATATGACATTGTTTCAGGGAAGCAATATAGTTTAGAAAATCAATTTTTTAGCTAAAAAAAACACACGAAATATTCGTGTGTTTTTTGATTTTTATTTTAAAGTTTTACGATAAACAATGACATAATAGCTGAAAGCTAACAGGCAGGCAAAACTTAAAAAGTAAAGCGGTAAGACCCAAATGGTGCCATTGTGAAAGTAACTAATCAAATAGGTAAAGAAACTAACAAACAAGTAATAGAAAAAACTAAAAATCCCACTGGCAGTACCAATTACAGATTCATAGCCTTTTAAGGCCATACTTAAGGCATTGGGCAAAGTAATATTAATCCCTAAGAAAAAGAGAAAAATAAACAAAATAAGACCAATGATTGATTCAAATTGTGTCATTATTAATAAACAGCAAGCCGCAAAGATACTTAGCAGCAAACCAGCAAAGGCAATTTTTTCCGCTGACCAATATCCTAGCAACCAATTGATAAGAACCGCAGCAAGAATACTAGACACAGCTAAAACTAAACCAAGAAAGCCATATTGGACACTGCTAAAGCCAAAGTGATTGATGAAAATAAACGGAGCTTCTGCATAGTAGCTAAACAATAAACCATTAATGCCCCCAATCAATAAGCCGTAGCACCAAACTTTCGAGTCGAAGGAAAGGCGTTTCGCCACGGACCAAAAAGGCGCTTTCGTTAAGGTATTTCCTAAGTGAAAGGTTTCTGGTAAACGATAAAAACTATAGAAAAGTAATAGAACAGCCATGACAATTAAGGTGCTAAAGACATGCTGATAGCCAAAATAGGTTTGAACAAGTCCGCCGACTAAGGGTCCGATGGCAGGAGATAGCGATAGGGCAGCGCTTGTTTGAGCAAAAATTTTCCCTCTTTGAAGATCGTTAAAGCTTTCCCGCATCATTGATTGGGTAATGACAGAACCAACGCTTGCACCAAATGCTTGAATTAAACGGAAGAATAACAGCCAAGGAAATGTCGGACTCAAAAAAAGGCCAATATTTCCAATTAAATAGCATAAAATTCCTAATAACATAGCTGGGCGACGTCCAATCGTATCGGATAAAATTCCCCAGAATAAAACGCCAACGGCAAAGGCAACAAAATAAATACTCATGGTTAATTGTGCTACGCTATCGTGAATGTTAAAAGCAGAACTAAGCGCTGGCAAAATGGGTGTGAAAATCGACTCGCTGATTTGTGGAAATCCCACAAGCAAAATAATAATTAGTAATGATGGGACGGTGTTTCGGGTGTTTTTCATGATTTTTCTCCTTAAAAGTTTAATCTAATCAAAAACACCCATTGTCTTTTACAACCGCCAAATTTAAAATAAGTAAAATAATGTCACCAACTTTCCTTGAAATTTTTTATTATACAAAGTCTAAATGAAGAAGCGCTTCTTCTTGACTAAATTCATAAGTGTAGCGACCAGATAAACCGGAAAGCTCACCTGATGCTTGAAATAGTTCACCTGGGCAGTCTAAAAGACCCTGTGTAAACGTCCCTTTTTCGCAAGCAGTAAAGGTGCCTTTTTTTCCTAAATAAGTTCCTTCGAAATGTAGGAAACCGACCACTTGAGCCACAGCTTCAAGCCCATCTGCCATTGAAGAGCCTTGATAAGTCATTAAGTATTCTACAGAAGCTGTCCCAGATAAGGCGCCTGACAATTGATAAGTAGCGCTCGCTTGATTCACTGGGAAATTTTCATTAAGATTGTCAATCGGTTGTTCTTGCCAACTAGATACAGTAAATGATGCTTGCTCCATTGCTGTCCCTTCTTTCTTATTAATAAGAATAGGGTAGCGGGAAGCGCACTATTTGTCAACAATCCACCACTTTAACTCTTCATTTTTTGCACAAAAGAATGTAACGCTAAGCGGTTGATGTGATAAGCAGTTCCTTGTTTTTGAATAAAGCCGCGCTCTCGAAATTGTTTGAAAGTATAAATAAGATGGCGATAACTAACCCCTAAGTATTCGGCAATCTCAGTATGCTTTTCTTTATAAACATCTTCGTGATTAGCGGCAACCAATAGCAATTCCGCTAGCCGATAACTTAGTTCATAGGTCTGATTCGTTGTAAAGTGGTCCACCCGTTGGAGCATTTTTTTCCCTAGATAATGGCTGAGTTGCTGCATAAAAAGTACCTTGTTTTTTAAAACAGTTTCTGCGTAAGCTAAAGGTACAGCCAAACAACAGGTTTCACCTAAGGCGATAACGTCCTTGGTTATCGTTTCCGCTTGAACTAATGTTAAATCGCCAATTAAATCACCTGTCGTTAAAAACTGAACAATGGATTGGCGACCATTGCGTTCTGTTTTTAAAATTTTCGCTTTTCCTTTGATTAAATAAAAAAGATAATTTAATGGCTCTGCTTGATGATGAATGAATTCTTGATTTTCAAAATCGATAATAAAACTGTGTTTTAAATCAGTTTCATTAAAAAAAGGCGTATTTTTAGCTAATTCTTGTTTCGGTGATTGTTGGTAGGCTGTTTTAAGCATTTTCTCTCCTTATAATAGGAGATATCTCCTATTTGTTTCTTCTATTGTAGCACATAATAGACGTATCAAGAGTAGAGGAGTTTTTATAATGTGGAAGAAAAAAATTGTGCTATCGTTTCTTTTTTATTTAATTAGTGCATTGGGGATCAGTTTGACAATTCAAGCAGGCATCGGGGTTAGCAGTTTTAATGCGTTTAATGTGACCTTTGCAACACTTACTCATTTAAAAGTCGGGACGGTTACCACAGCTATCAATTTCGCTTTTTTAGGCACGTGTTGGTTGTTAGATCAGCAGCGTAAAATTCAGGACTATTTGATTATTTTGGTGGCGTTAATTGGCTTTGGTTTTGTCATTAATTTTTTCTTATATCAATTATTTGGTTCGCTTGTTTTTCAAAATTATTTGGTTAAAATTGTTCTATTTATTTTAGGGACAATCATAGCAGGAATCGGGACAGGACAGGTAGTTGCGCTAGGTGTTTTGCAATTTCCTATTGAAAAATTTTGTACACTTATTTCTGAAAGAACGCGCTATAATTTTCAGTTTTATCGTTATTTAGTTGATATTTTTTGTGTCAGTTTGGCACTAGGATTGTCCATTAGTTATCATTTGCCGATTTTTGTTCGTGAAGGAACCGTGATTAGTCTTTTCTTACTTTCTTGGGTTATTAGTTGGTCGCGAAAGCGGGGGCAACAACGTATTTTACGAATACAAATCAAGAAACTGGAATCCGAATGAAAGGATTTCAGTTTTTTTCAAATGAGCAGAACTTTTATTTGAAAAAAAGAGTGGAAAACGGTATACTAATTAAGTAATTATTCATAACATTGGTTCTCCAATCAATGTTAAATAGTTTTTTCATGAGGGAGTAACTGACAGTATTTATGCTGTGACAACATCACCAACTCCGAAAGCAATTTCTGGTGTTGTCTTAAACGGTGAGACTTATGTATGTTCGACGAAGTAGCATACACAAGTCTATTTTTTTTCATTTATTTTTGATGAAATGTAAAATAGTACTTGAAGGATGCTGCAAAAAATAGAGGAGGAAGAACATGTCAGAAGAAAAGAAAACACAATTGTCTGAAGCGTTTTACGCACAAGACGACACAGTTGTTTTGGAGAAAATGAACACAACAACTGATGGATTAAGTGCACAGGAGGCTCAAAAGCGTTTAGAAACGTACGGGGAAAATGTGCTAGATGAAGGGAAGAAAAAATCACTTGCCGTGAAATTCTTTGAGCAATTCAAAGATTTTATGATTATTGTTTTATTAGCGGCAGCGGTCATTTCAGCCGTCTTTTCCCATGATGTGGTAGACTCGATTATCATCTTAGTGGTTGTTATCTTGAATGCCATCTTTGGGGTCATCCAAGAAGCTAAAGCGGAACAAGCCATTGAAGCATTAAAAGAAATGTCTTCACCAAATGCTAATGTTCGCCGTGATGGACACGTCATTACTGTTAAAAGCGATGAATTAGTGCCAGGTGACATTGTTTTATTAGAAGCAGGGGATGTCGTTCCAGCCGATTTACGTTTATTGGAAGCGAATAGCTTAAAAATTGAAGAAGCAGCGTTAACCGGTGAATCTGTTCCAGTTGAAAAAGAAGTAACCATCTTAGAGGGAACCGATATTGGTATCGGTGACCGAATCAATATGGCTTATTCCAATAGTAATGTGACGTATGGACGTGGTCTTGGCGTTGTGGTTGGCACAGGAATGAATACAGAAGTCGGTAAAATTGCTGGCATGCTAGCAAGTGAACAAGAAACGGAAACGCCTTTAAAACAAAACTTAAACCAATTGGGTAAAATGTTAACAATTGCCATTTTAGTCATTGCAGCGGTGATGTTTGTGGTAGGAATGATGAATGGTCGTTCATGGATTGACATGTTATTAACGTCAATTTCGTTAGCTGTAGCGGCAATTCCAGAAGGATTACCAGCGATTGTCACAATTATTTTGGCTTTAGGTACCCAAAAAATGGCCAAGAAAAATGCGATTGTCCGTAAGTTACCAGCCGTTGAAACATTAGGAAGTACAGACATTATCTGTTCAGATAAAACAGGTACGTTAACCTTAAATCAAATGACCGTTGAAGCGTTGTATACAGATGGTCAAGTTTTATCTGCTTCCACAGAAATCCCTGCTGATAATATGGCTTTAAAAATCATGAACTTTACGAATGATACAAAAATCGCTCAAGATGGTTCATTAATTGGTGACCCAACAGAAACTGCCTTAGTACAATTTGGTTTAGATCATGCGTTTAACGTAACCGAAAAAGTAGCAGCTGAACCTCGTGTGGCAGAGATTCCTTTTGACTCTGATCGTAAATTAATGACTACTGTTCATGAATTAAAAACAGGTGGCTTCCTAGTTTCTGTCAAAGGTGCACCAGATGAATTATTGAAACGTTGTACGGAAATCTTATCAAATGGAGAAACAAGTCCATTAGATGAAACAAAACGTCAAGAAATTTTGAAAACAAACACCTCATTAGCGAAACAAGCCCTACGTGTTTTAGGAATGGCTTATAAATATGTTGAGACGATTCCAGCCGAAATGAGTTCTGAACTTGTGGAAAAAGATTTAACATTTGCTGGTTTAGTCGGTATGATTGACCCAGAAAGAAAAGAAGCTGCAGATGCTGTAAAAGTCGCGAAAGAAGCGGGTATTCGTCCAATTATGATTACGGGTGACCACCGTGATACAGCAGAAGCAATTGCGGCACGTTTAGGCATCATCAAAGAAGGTGACGACGATGCAGTCATTACAGGCGCTGAATTAAATGAATTGTCAGATGAAAAATTCGCACAAGTCGTGGGACACTACTCTGTCTATGCTCGTGTTTCACCAGAACACAAGGTTCGGATTGTTAAAGCGTGGCAACAAGAAGGAAAAGTGGTTGCTATGACTGGTGATGGCGTAAATGATGCCCCAGCCTTAAAAGCTGCTGACATCGGGATTGGTATGGGAATTACCGGAACAGAAGTATCAAAAGGTGCTTCAGATATGGTACTTGCCGATGATAACTTTTCAACAATTATTGTAGCGGTAGAAGAAGGACGTAAAGTCTTCTCAAATATCCAAAAAACGATTCAATATTTACTTTCAGCTAACTTAGGGGAAGTATTAACCTTGTTTATTGCAACAATGCTCAATTGGGATACCTTGTTACCTGTTCACTTATTGTGGATTAACTTAGTAACAGATACTTTCCCAGCGATTGCGTTAGGTGTGGAACCAGCAGAACGTGATGTGATGAGCCATGAACCTCGTGGTAAAAAATCGAACTTCTTCTCTGGCGGCGTTTTAAGCAGTGTTGTTTATCAAGGGATTACGCAAGGGGCATTGACTTTGATTGTGTATAAAATGTCAATTATGTTCCCAGCACATACCGCAGCTAACACAAACTTATCGGCGCAAGCGTTGTATGATTTACAACACGGCGATGCTTTAACCATGGCCTTTGCTACTTTGGGATTAATTCAATTGTTCCATGCCTTTAATGTGAAGTCGATTTATCAATCAATTTTCAAAGTTGGCTTATTCCGCAACAAATCATTTAACTATGGGATTCTTGTTTCGTTCTTGCTATTAGCTGCAACGATTGTTATTCCAGGATTTAATGATTTATTCAGCGTTACACATTTAGATGCATATCAATGGGCAATTGTAGCAGGTACTTCTTTTGCTATCATCCCAATTGTGGAAATTGTGAAGTTCTTCCAACGTAAAGCAGGTAAAGGTGCTTAATAAATAAGAAAAGAAAATTGGCTGGTACTTAAACCAGTCAATTTTTCTTTATGTAAGGAGTGAAAGGGCTTGAAACGGAAAATTATTTTCGAAACACAACGACTTATTGTCAGAGAATGGCAGTCGGAAGATGAAGCGGAATTGAAAAAATTTTTGCAAGATGAAAATGTGATGTATGCCTATGAACACGCTTTTTCTGATGAAGAGGTTGCAAACTGGCTAAAGTGGAACTTACAGTCCTATCAAGAATACGGCTACGGCTTATGGGCGTTAGAGAAGAAACGAACAGGCGAAGTCATCGGCGAGTGTGGTCTCACCAATCAATTAGTAAAAGGTAAGAGCTATCCAGAAATTGGTTATCATTCATGTGTGAAAGAATGGCACAAAGGGTATGCGATTGAAGCTGCCGCAGCGACAAAGCAATACGCATTCGATGTATTAAATTTTCCAGAAGTTATTTCAACGATTCGTGATACGAACTTAGCCTCTATGAATGTCGCTATTCGAAACCAGATGCTTGTTAGGGATCGATACATTAAAACATACCGTGGCAAAACGATGCCTCACTATGTTTTCTCTGTTAAAAATCAAAAGAATGAAGACTGAAAAAGTGCCACTTGTCAGATGGAATAGAAAAAGTGTAAAATGGAGTGAAAGAGAAAAGAGAAAAGGGAAAAGAGGGATGGTTATGAGACCAAATTTAGGATTTTACGTTCAAACAATTAATGATATCGTTAAAACAACAGAAGACATTGGCGAAGTCATGAATCCATATTACGAAGAAGTTCGTCAAGCGATCGATAAGAATAAAGTGAATGATTTAACAGCCGAACGAATTGCAGAAATTCAAGCAAAATTTAAAGAAGGTACTGAAAAATATGAATTAATGCTCAAAAAAGTCGGAACATTAAAACCGACGCCACAAGTACTTGGCATTCACAAAAAATTTCAACATGCTTATACAGAATATGTAGCAGGATGCAATGAAATGATTTTAGCAACAGATCCAGAAACAGGTATTGATGCAGATTTATTTAATGCTTCAGAGGAAAAGCAGGATCAAGCAACGGATGAATTAACCTTTGCCATTACGCGGATGAGCAACATTCTTTTGAAAAAATAAAAAACTAATAAAAATAACTAACGAATTTAATATTTTTTTCATGTCTTTTTTATGGACAAAAGAGAAAGTGTATTGTATTATTAATTCATACCAACAACAACCTTTTTATTTTTCATTTTACTCTTATTGAGTAAATACTCCTTTTCCATCGGCAAAACTGCCGGTGGTTTTTTTTTGTTATTTTTTTTATTTAATAATAAAACAACCTTTGATTTTATTAAAATCAAAGGTTGTTTTAGCTTGTTAATTTTCAACATTTCGCACATAATCATCAAAGTATTGAATTAACTCTTTCTTGATTTGTTGATAATCTGCTTCAGAATAGTTCTTTTCTTCTAGCGTACCATTAAAAAATGGCAAATTTAGTTCTTCTTTTAAACGTTCAATCACTTCTTCTTGCTTCATAAGGACCCCTTCTCAACGAATTGTTCTCTTCTATTATAGAACATTGTAGTCATCCGTCAATTGTTCAAAGGCAATTTTCATTTCCTCTAGACGTTCATTCAATTGATTGGTTTCATCTTCTTCATTGAAAAAATGTTGTTTTAATTCAAAATAAAAATTTTCGAAGGCTTGGAAAAAAGGCTCAGACTTGTTGTTTTCAAGAGCAGGAACACTTGTGTAGAGAACACGAGCGCTATGATAGTAAGTGAAAACCTCGTTAATATTTAATAAAATACGCGCTTCTTCTGGGCGTGGTCGACTTGTAACTAAGTCATGTAAAGATAAACTTTTTGTATGGGTTTCAGATAAATAAAATAAAAATAGTTCCAATTGCTCTTTTGTTGCAGACATGAAAACTCCCCCTCAAACAGTAGTAACATTTATTATAAATGAAAATGAAAGTGCTTGAAAAGCAATGCGCTCAGCAAAAATAATTATTTTAAGGGAAAACTATAGTTGTTGCTTTAGCATTCTTTTTAATCATGATAAACTGAGAGAAGTATAGTAGGTCCTGACAGAGGAGGAAACAAATGAAAATTGTGATTATTGGTGCATCATTCGCAGGTATTTCCGCAGCAATTGCTTCAAGGAAAAAATATCCCCAAGCAGAAATTTCTTTAATTGATAAACAAGCAACAGTGGGGTATTTATCTGGTGGCTTAAGTGCGTATTTTAATCATACCATCAATGAATTACACGAAGCACGTTACATAACGGAAGAGGAATTACGTCGTCAAAAGATTCAGTTGCTTTTAAATAGAGAAGTCGTGGCAATGGATGTTGAGAACCAATTGATTGCTTGGTCACGAAAGGAAGAGCAACAGTGGTATTCTTATGATAAATTGATTTTAGCGACAGGCGCGAGCCAGTTTTCCACGCAAATTCGTGGTAGTCAAACAGAAAAACTACTCAAATATAAATTTTTATCAGGTGCTTTAGCGGCTGTTCCATTACTGGAAAATAGCCAGACAGTAGCCGTCATTGGTGCAGGACCCATTGGAATGGAAGCTATTGATTTTCTTGTGAAAATGAAGAAAACGGTCCATGTCTTTGAAAGCTTGGAAAATCTATTGCCTAAATATTTTGATAAAGAAATGGTCGCAGAAGTTCAAAAATCTTTGGAAAAACAAGCAGTAATTTTCCATTTTGAAGAAACGGTCCTAGGAATTGAAGAAACAGCAAATGGTATTGTTCTTGAAACAAGCGAGCAGGAAATTTCTTGTGACAGTGGGATTTTTGCTTTAAACTTACATCCTCAATTAGCCTATTTGGATAAAAAAATTCAACGGAATCTGGATCAGACAATCGCGGTGGATTCTTATTTACAAACTTCAGTGCCGAATGTTTTTGCCATCGGAGATTGCATTTCAGTTATGAATGAACCAGTCGCGGAAACTTTTTATGCTCCGTTAGTGAACAATGCGGTACGAACTGGCTTAGTAGTCGCCAACAATTTAGAAGAAAAAACACACCGATTCATTGGCTCTTTGCGAACAATGGGAACAAAAGTGGGGGACTATTACCTTGCTAGTACAGGTCTAACCGAAACGGAAGGTTTATTTTTTCCGCAAACACTTGCTTCCGTAATTGTTAGACAGCCAGCGCCGCCTCTACAACACGGGACAGAAATTTTAGGCAAATTAATCTATGATAAAGTGACGCAACGGGTCCTTGGGGCACAGCTTTGTTCAAAAAACAATTGTTTAGAAAAAATAAATACGTTAGCATTAAGTATCCAAACAGGTCAGACACTGACAGACCTATTACAAAAAGATTATTTTTATCAACCTTCCTTAACCAATATTTATGATATTACAAATTTGATGGGTGCTTCGGCTTATTGGAGAGAGAACGATGAAAGTTGAGACGTTATTGGAAAAGAAAGCGATGCGACAATTATTAACGGTGCAACAAACCATCTTAGCAGGCGGCACCTGCTCAGTCTCTGATTTAACAGCATTTTTAGCGGTCACAAAAGCCTCCTTTGAAAAAGACTTAGAGGATTTACATTATTTTTTGAAACCTTTTGGACAGGACTGTCAGCTTACTTATGATGGCCAGCAGCTATCAATCACCTTATCGGATTTTTTTTCGTTGAATCATTTAATTGAAGCATTTGTAAAAGAGTCTCTTAAATTTCAACTTTTAGATTATTTATATCGTAATAAAGAGTTTTCTATTGTTCAATTAACGACTAAATTTATGATTAGTGAGTCTTCTTTATTTCGAAAGATTAAGGAACTCAATCAATTGTTAGCCGCCTTTGATTTGCAAATAAAAAATGGACAACTACAGGGAGAAGAATTGCAGATTCGTTACTTTTACTTTCAGTTGTATTGGTATATTACTCCCTATGAAACACACCAGAAAAAAACGATGTCCCCGTTAAATAAACGGATAATTGAAGGGATTGAGACTGGCTTAGGTTTTACTTTTAATGAACATAATGCGTTAAAAGTTAGCCTTTGGTTGAGTATTACGAAAAAGCGCCTAGCGGTCACTTCAAAAAAATATCAACAATTGAGAAAGAAAATGATTGATTTTAAAGAAGATCCGTTATTTAAGCAAGTTCGACAATTGTTTTTCCGTTTTTCTAGTCGCTATTCATTAGAATTAGACGAAGGAGAAAGCATGATTCATTTTGTTTTTCTAATCACAATGTCGGTCTTACCAGAATCAGCTTTTGATGAATATTCCTTAATTCGGGGACGTCGTTCCGCTGTTTCTTTAGCTGATACGTTTATCTTGGAAAATGTGGTCTTGTATTATCGGCCCCATAAATTTGAACCTACTCTTGAGAAAACCATGGCTTACTATTTTTCACAAATTCATGGAAAACTGTATTTTTTTAAAGGAGAATTGGAAGTTTTTGATCGGGCCCATATCTGGGAAAAAGAACAGCAATTATCTAGTCGGGAATTAGCTTCTTTTTCAACAACGTTATTAGAAAAAGCTTTAGCTTGTTTTGATGAAACGTATCAACCAGGAGATAGTTTGCATGAACTTTCTCTGGTCAAATATTTAAGCGTGTTGGCATTAATTGAATTTAAAATGATTGGTGAAATAAAAATTGGAATTCATTTAGCAATGGATGCTCTTTATCAAGCGGCGTTAACACAAGTATTAATGCTTAGTCTTAAAAATATGAATGGCACGCTGGTGGAGAGGTATCAGCCTGAACAAACATATGATTTAATTGTGACCAATTATCAGCAAACGAGCTATCAAGGAACACCGGAAGTCTATGTTTTGTCAGAATTAAGTTCGACCTATGATGTGCAACAATTAAAAAAGAAAATACGCACCTTGCGGGAGAAATAAACAAAAGGTTGGTGTGACGGAAATTGTCTGATCCTCGCACCAGCCTTTTTACAATTAAAAGTCGAAAATTAGGCTTTTTTAAACAAAAATGTTTCTTTTTATTGAAAAATTAGAGATAATAAAAGTATTATTGAAAGCGTTGTCTTTGTTGGTTTTAGTAGAAATCCTTTCAATTTTTTTAAAATAAAAAAAGTTTTTGACATGTTTAGTTATTCTTTTATTTGTAAGATAGGGACATAAAGAAAACGATTTCAAAAACGTTTAGGAGGAATTATCATGGCAGAAGAAAAATACATTATGGCGATTGATCAAGGAACGACTAGTTCTCGTGCAATTATTTTTGATAAAAAAGGAAACAAAATTGGTAGTTCACAAAAGGAATTTACTCAATATTTTCCTAATGCAGGCTGGGTGGAACATAATGCCAATGAAATTTGGAATTCTGTTCAATCCGTTATTGCAGGTTCTTTAATTGAGTCAGGAGTGAAACCTACAGATATTGCCGGAATTGGGATTACAAACCAACGGGAAACAACCGTTGTTTGGGACAAAGCAACTGGGTTACCCATTTATAACGCAATTGTTTGGCAATCACGCCAAACGACACCTATTGCTGATCAACTAAAAGAAGATGGCTACAGCGAAATGATTCATGAAAAAACTGGGTTAATCATTGATGCTTATTTCTCAGCAACGAAGGTTCGTTGGATCTTAGATCACGTAGAAGGTGCGCAAGAACGTGCAGAAAATGGAGAATTGATGTTTGGGACAATTGACACTTGGCTCGTTTGGAAATTAACGGGAGATACTCATGTCACTGATTATTCAAATGCAAGTCGGACGATGTTGTTTAATATCCATGATTTAGATTGGGATCAAGAAATTTTGGATCTTTTAAATATCCCACGAGTGATGTTACCGAAAGTCGTTTCGAACTCTGAAGTGTATGGATTAACAAAAAATTACCATTTTTACGGAAGTGAAGTTCCTATCGCTGGGATGGCTGGTGACCAACAAGCCGCCTTATTTGGTCAAATGGCCTTTGAACCTGGGATGGTTAAAAATACCTATGGAACAGGCTCATTTATTGTCATGAACACTGGTGAAGAACCTCAACTTTCTAAAAATAATCTGCTTACCACTATTGGCTATGGCATTAACGGCAAAGTATATTATGCCTTGGAAGGAAGTATCTTCGTGGCTGGTTCAGCGATTCAATGGTTACGAGATGGCTTAAAAATGTTGCAAACCGCTGCGGAATCTGAAGCAGTAGCCAAAGCGTCAACAGGGCACAATGAAGTTTATGTGGTTCCGGCATTCACTGGTTTGGGTGCACCATATTGGGATTCACAAGCGCGTGGGGCTGTCTTTGGATTGACACGCGGTACCACGAGAGAAGATTTTGTCAAAGCGACACTGCAAGCAGTTGCGTATCAAGTTCGTGACATTATTGACACGATGAAAGAAGATACAGGCATAGATATTCCCGTCTTAAAAGTAGACGGTGGAGCAGCAAACAATGATTTCTTGATGCAATTCCAAGCAGATATTTTAAACACTGCTGTTCAAAGAGCCCATAACTTAGAAACAACGGCCTTGGGCGCAGCTTTCTTGGCGGGCTTAGCGGTTGGCTTCTGGAAAGACTTAGAAGAAATCAAAGCATTCCAAGAAGAAGGACAACAATTTGAACCAATTATGGCGGAAGAAGAACGAGAAGATTTATATGAAGGTTGGCAACAAGCAGTAGCAGCTACCCAACAATTTAAACGTAAAAATAAGTAAATGGAAAAGGGGAATTTTCTATGACTTTCTCAATAGAAACACGCCGACAATCAATCGACGCTTTAAAAACACAACACTTAGATGTCTTAATTATTGGTGGTGGCATTACTGGCGCAGGCGTTGCCCTGCAAGCCAGTGCCGCTAAAATGAAGACAGGGTTAATTGAAATGCAGGATTTCGCAGAGGGCACCTCTTCACGATCAACCAAATTAGTTCATGGTGGTATCCGCTATTTGAAAACGTTTGACGTGGAGGTGGTGGCAGATACAGTGAAAGAACGAGCCGTCGTTCAATCCATTGCGCCACACATCCCTAAAGCGGATCCCATGTTATTGCCGATTTATGATGAGCCAAATGCAACATTTAATCTATTTTCTGTCAAAATAGCAATGGATTTATATGATCAGTTAGCTGATGTAACAGGTACCAAGTACGCCAACTATCTGTTGACAAAAGACGAGGTTTTGGCACGTGAGCCACAACTAAAAAGTGAAGGTCTACAAGGTGGCGGTGTTTATTTAGATTACCGAAATAATGATGCTCGTTTAGTTATTGAAAATATTAAACAAGCAGTAGCTGACGGGGCACATGCTGTGAGTCGGGTTCAAGCGGTGGGCTTTTTATACAATGATGAAGGTAAAATTACTGGTATTCAAGCAAAGGACCTACTAACTGATGAACAGTTTGAGATTCACGCAGATGTTGTGATTAATTCTACTGGTCCTTGGTCAGATAAATTAAGAGGCTTAGACAAAAATGATTCATTTACACCACAAATGCGTCCAACCAAAGGGGTACATTTAGTTGTCGACAAAAGCCGTTTAAATGTTCCTCAACCAACGTATTTTGATACAGGTAAACAAGATGGCCGCATGGTCTTCGTTGTTCCAAGAGAAGAAAAAACATATTTTGGGACGACGGATACAGATTACCATGGAGACTTTCAACATCCAACAGTAGAACAAAGTGATGTGGATTACCTATTGGAAGTAGTCAATAATCGTTATCCAGAGGTACAATTGACAATTGATGATATTGAAGCCAGCTGGGCTGGCTTGCGACCTTTAATTTCTGCTAACGGTGGCTCAGATTATAACGGGGGAAACAATGGCAAACTTTCAGATAAAAGTATTGATGAAGTCATTGATGTCGTTGACAGATACCAAAAAAATCAAACAGATAAACGAGAAATTGAAGAAGTCCTAAACCATCTGGAAGACAGTTTGGTGGAAAATAAAGTCAATCCTTCAGCTGTCTCTCGAGGCAGCTCATTGGAAAGATCAGCGGATGGCTTGCTCACTTTGGCTGGTGGGAAATTAACAGATTATCGTAAAATGGCAGAAGGTGCGATGAAAATGATTCAAACCATCTTAGCAGAAGAATACCAGAAAGAATTCACCTTAATTGATTCTAAAAACTATCCAGTTTCAGGCGGGAAATTGAACCCTGCAACGGTAGACGAAGAATTAGAAGCGTTGGCAAAACATGGCGTGTCTAAAGGGTTAAGTGAAAAGGATGCACTATACTTAGCTCATTTATATGGCTCCAACGTACCAACTGTTTTTGAAATGATTGATGATGCCAAAGTAATTCCTGGTTTAACCTTAACAGAAACTGTCTCTTTAAACTATGCGATGGAAGAAGAAATGGCTTTAACACCCGTCGACTTTTTATTACGACGGACCAACCACTTATTATTTATGCGTGATCGCTTGGACCAAGTGAAAGCGGGAGTCATTGAAGAAATGGCACAGCATTATCAATGGACAGCGGAAGAAAGAGCACGACACATTGAAACATTAGAAAAAGTAATTGAAGAATCAGATTTAAAAAATTTGAAAGTAGGGTGAAGAAAAAATGGGAACTTCGATGATGACACAATTATTCGGTGAATTTTTCGGAACGATGATTTTAGTTTTACTAGGGGATGGCGTCTGTGCCGCAGTTAACTTGAAGAAAAGCAAAGCCTTTGCTTCTGGTTGGGTCGTTATTGCTTTAGGTTGGGGCGCTGCTGTTACATTAGCTGTTTACATGTCTGGGTATATGAGTCCAGCGCATTTAAATCCTGCTGTAACAGTTGCGATGGCAATTACTGGAAACTTTGAATGGGGCATGGTTTTACCTTATATCGTAGCTCAAGTCCTAGGCGGTTTTATTGGTGGTTTAGTTGTCTGGTTAGCTTATTTACCCCATTGGAACATTACAGAAGACAAAGGTGCTATTTTAGGAACCTTCGCCACTGGTCCAGCTGTCCGTAACTATCCAGCCAATGTTTTAACAGAAATTATCGGCACATTTGTCTTGGTTTTTGGCTTACTAGCCTTTTCTCAAAACGACTTAGCGGCTGGCATTAACCCAATGCTTGTTGGGATTTTGGTCTTAGGACTAGGTCTATCATTAGGCGGACCTACAGGTTATGCAATTAATCCTGCACGTGATTTAGGACCTCGTTTAGCGCACCAAATTATTCCTGTGAAAACAAAAGGTGATTCCGATTGGGCTTATTCTTGGGTGCCAATTGTGGGACCTATCTTAGGTGCTTCATTAGCTGCAGTAATTTATTTATTCACTATTTAATAAAATGAAATGTAAATAGTTGTTTTAGACAATAAAAAACGCTTGTGAGAAGTAATCAATTCTTGCAAGTGTTTTTTTGCTACATATTAAACCAAAAAAGATTTCCTTAGACATTTAGACAATTTGTCTAAATGCGGAACAGAACAATTTTCCTATATGATACAATAAAAGTGCACAAGTAAGTGGGGGAGTAACATTTCATATTTATTTGTCAATTTTAAGCTGGACAATGTGTTCAGTAATATATACTAATTTAAAAAGGAGTACATGATTTGAATGGGATAATGGTTTTGTTAGTGGGGACTGGGTACATTGGTTGGGTTATTTATAGAAATGGTCGTACGTATTTCCGTTATAAAAAAAATCTAAAAAAATATCAAACGACGCACCATCTAACGGACAGTGACCTAGAGATGTACCAAAGAATTATGGACGAATTAAAAAAACAAATTATTTATTTAAACGAACTAACGAATAAGTCACGAAATTTAAAAAAATTGAACAAGTAGAACTGGGTGTTGCTTCCGCTAAGGGCATCTTTAAACACTTAGTGAAGTATCCAGAAGCAATTACTCATTTTAGTGATTTTTTATATCATAAGGTACCAGAGATTTTACGAGCATCAGAACGGTTTTTAAGCATTAAAGAAGATAAATTGTCAACAGAAGAAATAACACTTGCAACCAATGGTATCTTAAGTACCATACGAGTGTTGTCGGAAAGTATCACAGATGATTATGAAAGATTAGTCTCCGAAGCATCTGAGGAAATTGCCTTATCAAAAAAATTAGTGGAGAGAAAAAATGGCTAAACAAAAGAATTTTTATGATACATATGATGCGCTTTTTCAAAAGCCAAAATGGTCGTTTTTTCCTGTCACAAGAACAGACACAGTAAAGCAACTTCCTAACCCAAATAAAAAAGTGGTAAAACCACAGACGAAAAAAAAGAAAAAACAAAAAAAGAACAAAAAAATTATTTGGATAGGCATTGCTGTAGCAATTGGCTTTATAGTATATATTGATCTTGCGGAGAAAGATGATTATTGGGATTACTCCGCTTCATCAGAAGATGTTTATCCTTTAAAAGAAGCTGGACTTACCACAACTGGACCTGTTGATTTAGAAAAACCACTAAAAGTCACAATAGAAGAAAATAAACTTTTATTTAATCAAGGCTACCAAATAGAAATTATCGGCGATGCCGATATTGAAACCAGTGGCGGAAAGAACTTTTTAATTTTACCTTCTACAGAGGAGTATCCAGATACAAAATATCTAGGCAATATCAGTTTTTATGAAAAAAGAGACTATTATACATCGGCAGGTATGTACCTTTCTGGCAATCTTATCAACAGTCTTTCTGATTATTTAGATACAAGTAAAGAGTTTATCAAAGCATACCCAATTGATAAAATTGCTGATGTACAAACCGGCTATATTTTAAAACGGAATCAAGGATATACAGACATCTCAAAATATTATCTCTTTAAAGATGGGACGGGATTTGAATTAGAAGTCTCTGTTGACCAATTGGAAAAGGTCAAAGATCCCAAAGACTATTCTTCTTTTGTAAAAACATACGCAAAAGAAGTCGCTTTTATAGAAAAAAGTTTTAAATTTGAGTCTACTGATGAGGAATCTCGATAGAGAAAATAGTTTTCAGCTTCAAGTAGCGCCTAGCAATACCTTTGTTGAAAAAATGTAAGAGCCTGAGACAAAAAACACTTTGGATCTTCGTCTCAGGCTTAAAAACTGATCAGCGGTGGAAGCGTAGCACTTTAAGGACTGAAGTACGACGTGTACCCACTTACTAGATTGTCTTTGAAGGTAACGTAGAAAAGAACAGCAATATACAAGCGACCTACAAACTATTTTCTGTCAGACTAAAACTGGCAGAAGTGGTTTGTAGGTTGCTTGTTTTCATTATGGCTGGTGAGACAGGTTGGCGCTTGATGTTTGTTTTAATATTGCAAATCAAAAATGGTGATACTTATTTTACTGAAAATTAGTTCCCAATCTTCTCGGGTTAATTCTTCTTCTAAAATGTAAATTCGGTCTATTTCTTTTGGTAAATCAAATAAGGGATAGTCAGTAATCACAATATCACAACTAGAAAAATCGGTTCGTTCAAAAATAATATCCTCACTAAATGCTTGCTTGATTTTCATCATAATAAAGCTAGCAATGTAAAAATCGCGAGAATATGCAACACCAATTTTAATTTTTTTGCGGGGACTATAGTGCTTATAAATTCGTAACAACAATTCACATGTCCAAATTGGGTTCTCCTGATCCTTAAATCTTAACTGATAAGGGGAATGCGCTGAAAAGTTTTGATAAAAAGCATAGATTTCTTTCTGTAAATCTTTTTGATAAGTACTATTTTTATTGACTAAAAAATCTAGAATTGCGGTATTTGGTTGCTGTGAAATAAATAATTGGTTATAGATAATATTTTTAAATAAAATAAGTAAGAAGTAATGACGATCAAATTCACGCATTTTTGGAATTTGAAAAACTTCGCAAAAATTGGTTAATAAAGAATCAACGTAGAAATATTCTGGGCAAGAAATTTCATTTAGAGCAGCCAGTAAATCTTTGGCTCGTTTTGCTGAATCAAAATTATCAATGGCAATGGGTGCAATGATATCTACAACCCGCTGTTGATCTTCTGAAAAATTTGATTGGGAACAAAAAATAGTTTGTTTTGAGTCTGAGAAAAGCCTTAAATAAGGATGTTCTTCAAATTCTTTTTGGAGATCATCTTCACAAGTATATGGAAAGCGATATTTTGCGATGTGTAAAAGTAAATTTAATTTTAGTAGAGAAGCGTGTTCCAAGCGTTCAAGAATTTCTGGTTTAATATGTTGCGTCAGTATATCTTCAAAATAAGTAGAGGTATAACGTGGTAAGGCTAAGGTATTTAAAAAGATGGTCCAGTAGACATCAAGAAAAGCATATAGGACTTGAAATTCAGAACCTGTAATCACTTTACTCGCGGAGGGGGAAAAATGGACGGAAATTCCATACAAACCAAATAGTTTATTAATGTTATTTAACCGTTTGTAAATGTAAGATGAGCTAAAATTAGTTTCTTGACTCACTTTCCAGACAGAATTGTTTTCTTTTTTGATAATTGCTTGAAAAAGAATGAAGTCAGTAGAATGGACACAGTAATAATTAAATAATAAAAAATAGTGGGAAAGAAAATCATTGGAAGTCGTATGTAATGAAATTTTTCCGTGATGGATCTGAATCTCTAAGGTATTTTCAGGAAGGGTTGCTAAGTCTTCTTGAATTTCACGAAGATAAATTGATAAATTTTTAGTAGAAAGATCGAATTTTCGGGCAACACTAGATAAATCAAGGTTTGTTTGTTTTGCTAAGTATAAAAAGACAGCCAATTTTTTTTGTGTTTTCTTTGAAAGTAAAAATGTTTTTATGGCATCTTGTGTTTTGATGAGACTCACTCCTTAGTTATAACTTCTCTTTTATTATAATAGTTCGCCTAATAAATTGTAATAAAAAAGAACAATTCTCATTGGTTTATGAGAAAATAACAAGATATTCAGCAGGAAAACACCTGTGTCAGTCGATACAGGTGTTACGATGAGCAAAAAGAGCTGGTTCTTTTTTTATCAAATAATTTTCCAAAGTGACGTGATCAACTAAAGAATCAATCACCCCTTCTTTAGAAACTGAAAATCCTGCAGCCTGAATTGCTATTTGAATGGCTGCTTCAGTCGGATAACCTTTCGAAAGATAGGAGGCGAGCGCGCTGATAAAGCTGTCACTGGCACCAGTGCTATCCACAGCTATATTTTCTGTTGCAGGGAAATAGTGGCACACTTGGGGTGTTTTTAATAACACGCCTTTTTTTCCTAAAGTAACAATGACATTTTTTACGCCCATTTCTAAGAAGTACGCCGCTTTCTCTTCTAATGTACCAGTATCTGGTTGAAGTTCCAATAATTCATCTTCATTGGGAATGAAAAAATCAACCTTTTCTAGTATATTCACTGGAATATGATGAATAGCAGCTGGTTTTAAAATAATCGGTACCCCTGAATGTTGGGCGATTTCACAAGCTTTATCTACAGCAGACAAAGGAATTTCTGTTTGAATGAGACAAAAACTGGCATCCATAAATAGGTGTTTTTGCTGTGCGATTTTTTTAGGCGTAAGCGCTGTGTTTGCACCAGGTAAGATTGAAATCATGGAGTCGCCGCTTGTCTCAACATAAATATAAGCTTGACCAGTCTCAGTATCTTGAATACGTGTGATACCATCTGTCGTAACGTGGTATTTTTCTAATTCTTTATATAAGTAATTCGCATCTGTGTCTGAGCCTAAACAACCAATTAAGGTGGCCTGATGGCCCAGTTTGGTTAAGCCAACAGCTTGATTTAATCCTTTTCCGCCGGGGAATTTAGCATAGCTAGACAAAAAATTTGTTTTGCCGTTATGTGGTAAATTTGTTGAATACAGATAATTATCAACGTTTAAACTACCCACTACAATCATTTTGCTATGTGGATTAACACTAGACATGCCTAATGTATTTTTGTGATCTAGCACCAATTTTTCAGCCTCATTAATCAAGCCTGTTTTTTCTTTGCGTTTGTTAAGCAATAATAAGGCTAACTTGCTACCAAACGTCTCTGTATCTAATAAGACGGAAGAAATATGATCAGGTAAAAATGAACGATCAATTTTTCGCTTAATTGCGAGTAAAGAGTAATTATCGGGGGTTCGCAAACCGCTCTGCTTTAAAAGCTGTTCCAAAAAAACAGCCTGGGTATAGTCATCAGTAAGGATACCCGTAATCCCATCTGTGATAAGCTGATTACTGAAATCAGCAGGGATAGTAGTTAAAATATTTTCTTTACTAAAGGGTAAATTGACATCAAACAAGGCTTTTTTATAGCCTGCAATAATTGCTTCTTTATATTTTGGGTTAGTGACGAAATAACTAATTTTTTTATGGTTATTCTGTAATAATTCTTGGGTTAAAACATAACTAGCTTCTTCATAAAGCCCCGCTAGAGAAGGTAATTCGTTAGTTGAGTGATTGACGAAATAGTAAGGAATCGTTAATTCTTCTATAAATTTCGCGTATTGTTTACTGTTTTCATTGATTGGGTCCCAAATAATGCCACTGGCTTGTTTTAAAGTTGGCGAGGTAATATTTTTCAGTTCTTGTTCTAAACTACCGTGACTATTTAAAATCAAGCAGTTATAGCCATTTTCTTGAGCTTTATCAATAAAGCTCGTAACCCAAGCTTCAAAAGTTTCATGGCTATTTAATAATAACACGAAGGTTTTTGTAGTACTATTTGTGACGAGATTTGCTGAGTAAGGTGTGTAGTTGTAATCTCGAACGATTTTTAAGACACGCTCACGGGTTTCTTTACTAATAGTTTGATCTTTATTATTTATAATTTTGGATACAGTTGAAGCGGAAACGCCAGCTAATTTTGCAATATCTTTAATATTCATCATTTTCGTCCTTTCACTGAACTCTTTTTTATAGTAAGCATTCTAAAAGCAGAAAGTCAAGAAAAAGCCTAATTATTTATTATTTAGAAATTCTGCTTGACTTTCAATGAAAGCGCTGTTAATCTCAAATTAAGAAAACGTTTCCGGAAATGTTTTTCCTAAATGTGAATGGAGGAAGAAAAATGGATACAAAGAAAAGACCGATCATTATTGATACGGACCCAGGAATTGATGATGCTGTAGCTTTAGCGATTGCACTGAATCATCCTAACCTAGAAGTTCGCTTAATAACGACGGTTGCAGGGAATGTAGATGTAGAAAAAACAACAAATAATGCTTTGAAACTTGTCGATTTTTTTGGGAAAAAGGTTCCTGTAGCCAAGGGGTGTAATTGTCCGTTACTTATTCAATTGGAAGATTCTGCTGAGATTCATGGGGAGACTGGCATGGATGGCTTTGAGTTTCCGCAACCTATCTCTACGTGTTTAGATATTCATGCAGTGGAAGCTATGCGAAAAGAAATTCTGTCTAGTGATGTTCCTTTGACCATTGTTCCAATTGCTGCATTAACGAATATTGCTTTGTTACTGACCCTCTATCCAGAAATCAAAGAAAATATTGCAGAAATCGTCATGATGGGTGGCTCATTAGCAAGGGGAAATACAAATACAAGTGCCGAATTTAATACGTATGTCGATCCACACGCTGCACAAATTGTTTTCCAATCAGGTGTCCCGCTAACAATGGTAGGATTAGATGTTACAAGTCAAGCTGTGTTAACGAATCATGAAGTAACAGCCATCAGAGCGCTTGGTAGAGTTGGGGAAATGTTTTATGGTCTTTTCCGTCATTATAGAGGCGGCAGTCTAACTACAGGTTTGAAAATGCATGATGTCTGTGCGATTGCCTATTTAACTTCACCAGAATTATTTGAGACAACTGAAACGTTCATTGAAGTTGCTTTGGAAGGTCCAGCTGCGGGAGCTACTGTTGCGGATTTAAAAATGAAGTATCATAAAAACACGAATGCCGTTGCCTGTATAGATGTAAATGTTGAAGCTTTTCAAAAATGGGTTGTCGAAAAAATGAAAGCGGTTAATTAACTGAAGGAGGATAAGTATGATTGAAAGTTTATTGGTGTTGGTCGTTTTAGTTGTTGTAGCCTATTTGATTGTAAAAAATTATCATCCCGCACTCAGCTTAATTATTGGTGCGCTTGTTCTACTTGCATGTGCATGGATGTTAGGACATCCCATTTATCCTGCAGGGGAAGGAACCGGTTTTGGATTATTTGATATTTTCTTGAAGTTTAAAGATACAATTATTGCACAAGTGAGTTCAGCAGGAATTGTAATTATGATTCTTTTTGGTTATTCAGGCTATATGAATGCAATCGGGGCCAATCAGATGGCTGTCAACTTTTTGGTGAAACCATTAATGAAGATTAAACGTAAATCGTTATTTGTCCCTGTGGTCTTTTTAATTGGAAATTTAATGTCACTAGTAGTTCCTAGTGCATCAAGCTTAGCGATTATTTTAATGTCTATATTATATCCGATGCTAGCCAGCATGGGGATTTCATCATTAACTGCTGCAGGTGTGATTGCAATGACGGCAACTATCATGCCAACACCTTTAGGCGCAGATAACGTAATCGCCGCAAATACCCTTGGTTATGATGTGTTAAATTATGTTGTATGGAATGCCAAAATTTCGCTGCCATCGTTATTAATCATTGCGGTTGCACAGTACTTCTGGCAAAAATACTGCGATAAAAAAGAAGGTGAGGCTGCCTATGTTTCATTAAATGAAGAGGGCTTAAGCAAACAAAAAGAATTTGATGTTCCTAAATTTTATGCAATATTGCCAATATTACCGCTATTATTAATTGTTGGAGTAGGAATCGCAGGAATGTTTATTAAAGGAATAACGATGGATATTTTTGTTCTTACATTTATTTCTTTCTTCATCGCTGTATTGGTTGAGACGCTTCGCTTGAAATCTTTTAAAAAGGTTCAAGATACAGCTGTCGAGATGTTTAAAGGAATGGGGCAAGGGTTTAGTCAAGTTGTGATGCTTGTCGTAGGTGGTTCATTATTCACGTCTGCGATTCAAACGTTAGGAATTATTGATAGTATTATGGCATCTGTCGAAGCGTCAAGTTCAGCAGGAATCGTTACGACCTTAATTTTCAGCGGTGCAACGACCCTTTTTGGAATTTTAAGCGGTGGTGGTCTGGCAATGTTTTATGCGGTTATCGAACTAATCCCTGGGATTGCCGAAAAAGCAGGGATTGATGGTATTTTAATTTCCTTGCCAATGCAGATGATCGCGAATTTAACTAGAACGATTTCTCCTGTAGCAGCAGTTGTCATGATTGTCGCATCAACAGTAGGAGTTAGTCCCATCAGAATTTTAAAACGGACGAGTGTACCGACCATCATTGGCATTATTAGTGTGATTGTCTTGTCGATTCTATTGTTACCTTATTAAGAGAATAAACAATGAAAATTAGAGTGGCTGATGAGAAAGAGTTACCGATGATTTTTCCATTTTTAATAGAAGTAAAGGCATATATGGATGTTGTGGGCATTACACAGTGGACAAAGGACTACCCTTCTCAAGGAGATATCCAAGAAGACATTACAAAAAAACGATTATATTTGCTAGTGCACGAAGAAATGATTCTTTCAATGGCAACGTTATGTATGGAGCAGGAACAAGACTTTGTTTGGTTAAAGCGCTTTGCAACTTCGCCTAATTATATTGCCAAGGGTTATGGCAGTTTGTTGTTCCATGAATTGGAGAAACGAGCAGTCTGGGAAGGAAGACGTAAAATGTATGCTCAAACTAATCATACAAACCATAGAATGATTCGATTTTTCGAAAGTAAAGGGTTCACAAAAATTCATGAATCTTTACAAATGAATCGCTTAGACTTTGGCTCTTTTTATTTATACGTTAAAGAATTGGAGAACTAATCCATCGTTTAAAATAAGAAAACAGGAGTCAGATGCAAACATTAATTAGCATCTGACTCCTGTTATTTTCCAAGGAAATAGTCAACTTAATTATACAAATAAAACACAAACACATTCGGGAACAGCAACATCTTTTTGAATCATTTCTAATAAGCCTGTTTCTTGGTTCCGACGATAAAGTGTTAAGTTATCAGAGTCTTGATTAGCGACAACGATGAAACCTTCAGAAGGATCTAAATCAAAATCTCTCGGAATATCGCCTTCTGTTGAAATTAATTGAATTCGTTCAATCGCTTCGCCATTTTCTGAAACAGCATAGACAGCAATTGAGTTATGGCCACGGTTTGAAGCATAAAGGAAACGGCCATCAGAAGAAATACGAATCGCAGCACCACCATTAAACGCATCATAATCAGCAGGTAAAGTAGAAACTTTTTGTAATTCAGTGAAAGAACCATCTGTTTCATCATATGAAAGAACTGAAACAGTGCTATCTAATTCACCAAATAAATAAGCCAATGATTTTGTTGGATGGAACACTAAATGACGTGGACCAGTCCCTGGCTCAGTCACGAATTGAGCGATTTCAGAAAGCTTTCCATCTAAGCTAACATTATACGTATACACACGATCGGTTCCTAGATCACAGACGACTAAGCGTTGATCAGGCGTCAAATCTGTGTAATGAACATGGGCATTGTTTTGGTTTTCATGAGGACCAGTTGGCTCTGTATGAATCACTTTGTCAGCATCTTCCAAAGAACCATCTTCTAAGATACGATACACGTGAACGATACCTTGGTGATAATTTGCTGCATAGACAAGTTGTCGGTTTTCGTCAACAGCTACATAACATGGCGGCGCACCTTCCTCAGTTACTTTATTCAATAAGTTAAAATGGTCCATTTCTGGTTGATAAGCGGCAGTGCCACCTTCACCGTCAACACTAGTGACGCTAAAAAGTTCGCCCTTTTGACTCAGAGCAAGATAGGTAGGACTCGTTTCTTCTAACAAAAGTGTCGCTTCTGTTAAACGACCTTGTGTCGTATCTAATGCAATTTTATAAATGCCTTGGCTGGCTCTTCGAGTATAGGTACCTAGTAAAATTTGTTCTAACATCACAATTCCTCCAATTTGTTTCAACACAATCACTTTTTATGAAAGTGCTTTTATATAATGTAGTATACCATAAGAAGTCTAAGAACAATAAAACTTTCTATCTGAGATGTTCGCATTTTAAAGTGGTTTGTGCTATTATGATGAGAGACTGTGATGACAGTCATTTTTTGATTTTTAGAGGGGTGACGAACATGTACGACAATACGGATAATAACGGGACCGTTCGTTGTTCATTTTGTGGGAAAACACAAGAAGAAGTAAAAAAAATTGTTGCTGGTCCGGGTGTCTATATTTGTAATGAATGTATTGATCTATGTAAAGAGATTATTGATGAAGAATTTTATGATGAAGCAGTCCGAGAATTAACGGATGTGCCAAAACCCCAAGAAATTTTAAATGTTTTAAATGAATATGTTATTGGACAAGAACGTGCAAAACGCACACTTTCTGTTGCTGTTTACAATCACTATAAACGTGTAAATCAATCAGAAACAGCTGCAACTCAAGATGACGTTGAATTGCAAAAAAGTAACATTTGTTTAATTGGACCAACAGGTTCAGGTAAAACTTTCTTGGCTCAAACGTTAGCAAAAACATTAAATGTACCTTTTGCAATCGCTGATGCGACCAGTTTAACAGAAGCAGGTTATGTAGGGGAAGATGTTGAAAACATCCTTTTAAAATTACTACAATCTGCTGACTATAATGTTGAACGCGCGGAAAAGGGCATTATCTATATTGATGAGATTGATAAAATTGCCCGTAAGAGTGAAAATGTTTCGATTACTCGAGATGTTTCAGGTGAGGGTGTTCAACAAGCCTTACTAAAAATTCTTGAAGGAACAGTTGCAAGTGTACCACCACAAGGGGGCCGCAAACATCCACATCAAGAATTTATCCAAATTGACACAACGAATGTTCTCTTCATCGTTGGTGGAGCATTTGATGGGATTGAAACCATTGTTAAAAACCGCTTAGGCGAAAAAACTATTGGTTTTGGTAAAACTAATTCTGCTTTAAATGAAGAAGAAAGCATCATGCAACATATTATTCCAGAAGATTTATTGAAATTTGGTTTAATTCCAGAATTTATTGGACGCTTACCTGTAATGGCTGCGCTTGATAAATTAACGAATGATGATTTAGTTCGAATTTTAACAGAACCGAAGAATGCCTTGGTGAAACAATATCAAAAATTATTGTCTCTTGATGACACTAAATTAGAATTTGAACCAGAAGCATTAAAAGCCATCGCAGCCAAAGCCATTGAACGTAATACTGGCGCACGCGGACTTCGCTCAATCATTGAAGAAATTATGATGGACGTAATGTTTGATGTTCCTTCAGATGAAAGTATTGAAAAAGTTATCATTACTAAAATGGCCGCTGAAGGTACCGGTAAACCAACAATTATTTATAACAAAAAAGATAAAGAAGCTGTATAAGATTGAAGCTGAAAACAGCTCTTTCGGCGGATCTCCGAAAGAGCTGTTTTTGTTAAGCTTTTGAATGAAAGACTGAATAGAAGAACGGAGGAAAACAATGAACGTACATAATGCAGAAATCGTGATTAGTGCGGTATCCCCTAAACAATACCCTGAATCTCAATTACCAGAGATTGCTTTAGCTGGACGTTCGAACGTTGGGAAATCATCTTTTATTAATACCTTGATTAATCGTAAAAATTTAGCAAGAACTTCAGGCAAACCTGGTAAAACGCAAACGCTAAACTTTTATTTAATTGAGGATGCCTTACACTTTGTGGATGTTCCTGGCTATGGTTATGCCAAAGTTTCTAAAACAGAACGTGCGAAGTGGGGAAAAATGATTGAAACGTATATCACGCAACGTGAGCAATTACGTGCAGTCGTTTCTTTAATTGATTTACGTCATCCGCCGACCCAAGATGATATCCAAATGTATGAATTTTTGAAATACTATGATTTGCCAGTTATTATTGTGGCAACTAAGGCAGACAAAATTCCGCGAGGCAAATGGAACAAACACGAGAGTGTCATCAAAAAAGCCTTGAATTTTGATAAACAAGATGACTTTATTATTTTCTCTTCTGAAACAAAAGAAGGAAAAGAAGCAGCTTGGACAGCAATTGAAAAGTTTCTATAGAAAAAAACAAGCAAAATTACTCTTTTGCTTGTTTTTTTGCTTCTTCTTTTTTTGCTTCTTGTCGTTGTTTTGCCAGTTCTTCAAGAGGTACTTCTTTCTTTAATGGATCAACGGCGAAAGAATCGAAGAGTTTATCTAAGTCATTGGAACGTTCAAATTTTAATCCCATTTACTAAGCCTCCATTCCTTTTTTTTATAGTGTAGCACGTTTTTTTTCATTTGGATAGCAACAGAAATGTAAGAATTCGTCATAGGTGCACCTGGTGTAATTTCTCGTAACTAAGACTTGCCAAACATGAAAAAACAAGCTATTCTTTAGTAAGAATTAGTTAGAAAGAAGGCACTTTATGAAAAATCCGTTAATCGGCGGTGTTCGTTTTTATCAACGATTTATTTCTCCAGGATTGCCTGCACGTTGTCGCTATTACCCAACGTGTTCACAATATATGATTGATGCAATTCATACACATGGAAGTGTCAAAGGAACAACGATGGGGGTAGCACGGATTTTACGATGTCATCCTTTTGTTAAAGGCGGCATTGACTATGTTCCGTTGAAATTTCGCTTGACGAAAAATCCTGATGAGACCTATCATGGACCGTATACGTATCGAAGAAATAAGAAAACAGAAGTAGAAAAGGATGGATAAATATGGCAATTTTAGCATTTGATCTTGGCGGTTCTTCCGTGAAATACGGCGTTTGGACAGGCAAAGAATTAACAAATCAAGGGAGCTTTCCAACACCTGGCTCTTGGGAAGAAATGAAAGCGCATTTATATTCGGTTTATGCAGACAAAAGAAATGAGTCGATTAGTGGTGTTGCTTTTAGTTCACCTGGAGTAGTTGACGAAAAAAGTCAACAGATTTTAGGGATTTCCGCCATTCCATATATTCATCATTTTAACATTTATGAAGAATTAGAAGCGTTGTTTGGCTTACCAGTGACTATCGAAAATGATGCGAATTGTGCTGGTTTAGCTGAGATATATGAAGGCGCGGCGAAAGGGAAAAAAGAAGTGCTTTTTGTCGTTATTGGGACAGGAATTGGCGGAGCGATTTTTCGCAATGGTGAATTGTACAAAGGCGCTCATTTATATGGAGGCGAGTTTGGACTGAACTTTTTAAGTAATGGCCAAACATTCAGTGAAATTGGCACAGCTGTCAAAATGGCTCAGCGCTATTGTGAACGAATTGGAGTCGAAAAACAGGCGGTGACAGGAGAAGAAGTTTTTGAACTGGCACAACGAGGGGATGAGATTGCTCGCGAAGAAGTCAATAATTTTTATGATTATTTAACACAAGGATTATTCGGCTTACAGTTTTCTTATGATCCTGAAATGATTGTACTCGGAGGTGGTGTTTCTGCTAAAGAAGGCTTATTAGCAGAGATTAATCGCCGGATGCTAACGCATTTACAAACCTTTGAATTAAAAGATTTTGTTCCAGAAATCGTGACCTGTCATTATCAAAATGATGCCAACTTGATTGGCGCAGCCGCCAACTTTCAAGCAAAAACGAATTGGGAACTATAAAGAAACAGCCGATTGTTGTTCTCTTCAATCGGCTGTTTCTTTATTTATTTGCCTTGTCGTCAGTGTTTTCTTCTGCGTCAATCCGCGCTTGAACTTGTTGGCGTAAAGTTTCTAGTTCTTTTTCTTTCTTTTCTAATTCAGCTAAATCTTCAGAAATTTCATGGGCTTCTTCTGCTGGCTTAGGTTGTAAAAAGACGTTTAAACCAATCGCTATAAAGGTCCCAATGAATGTATCCAACACACGTTCCATTGCATATTGAAAGGAATCGCTTTGCGGAATACTTAAAGAAATCATTAAAAGTGTCGCAGTTGCAGAAATGATCCCAGCATTGTTATTAATCCCATCAGAAACAACGATGACGATAATGACTAAAAGTGGTAGTAGCAGTAATTCTACTAAGTGTTGATTAGGAAAATAATCTTGTGCTAATACATAAAGCAAAGCTAAAAAGCCACCCAATGTGTTTCCAATAATGCGCGATTTTCCAAAAGACAAACTGGTATTTAAATCTTGTCTTAGCGAAAAAACAGCTGCTAAACAGGCAATCATAGGTGAGCCACGATGGAAAAATTGAAATAAAAGAATACACAGCATGACAGCAATTGCTGTTTTTAACGTTCGCATGCCTAAACGAAATCGACCCACTATCATAAATATTCGCTCCTAAATAACTTTTCTCTTTAATGATAACCGAAATAGAGGTAAAATTACTAGAGAAAAGTGAAGAATTATTATTTTTTAAGGGGAGTATGCATGAAAATTGGTTTACGAACAGTCAAGACAGCCATTAGCGCTGCATTAGCAATGATTATTGCGGAAAAACTGGGATTACTTTATGCCCCTTCGGCAGGGATTATTTCAGTTTTAAGTGTTACTAGCACGAAAAAAACATCTGTCATGACAGGAATTTATCGTTTGTTATCCTTAGCTTTAGCAACTATTTTAGCGTATATTTGTTTTACTTTTTTAGGTTTTACAGCGATTGCTTTTGGTATTTTTTTGTTATTATTTATTCCAGCAGCTGTGTATTTTCAATTATCTGATGGGATTGTTGTGAGTTCCGTTTTGGTAACTCATTATTTAGTCGAAAAAAATCTTTCTTGGGCGATTATTGGAAATGAGTTTTTATTAATGAGTATTGGTGTGGGACTAGCGTTATTAGCTAATTCTTATATGCCTGATACAGAAAAACGTTTAAGAGAAGACCAAGAAGTCATTGAAACAATGTTTCGTAAAATTTTAAGGGAAATGGCGCTACATTTAAACAACGCTGCAGGAGAGCGAAATTTGGTCATGCATTGTGCAGATTTAAAAACCTTTATTCGCACAGGCGAGACGTGGGCCAAAAATCATGCCGAGAATCAATTGCTGTCTACCAATACGTATTATTTAGAGTACTTTGCGATGAGAAAAATGCAAAGTAATATTCTAAAAAACATGTTGGAATTATTAGAAGATATTACTGTTGATGCGCAACAAGTTCGCTATATTCAACAATTATTGGAATATACGGCAGAAACATTTGCAGAGAATAATGATGGACAAGAAATTATGAATCGAATTAAGACCGTTTATGAAACCTATCGCACAAAACCATTGCCGCAAACAAGAAGTGAATTTGAAAATCGGGCGCGACTCTTTCAGTTTTTACAATTGTTTCAGTCATTCATTCAAGTCAAAGCGGACTTTGCCAAATTACAACTAGATAAATAAACAAAAAAGAAACCTTTTTAAACGGAGGTTTCTTTTTTTGTTCTCTTAAAAATTCAGGCAAGTTCTTTAGTATTCATTGAGAATGTGTTAAACTAATGAGAAAGAAAAATAAAAGGAATGACCGCAATGGATAATGCTCAAGTGAAGAGAAAACATTTCCGTTTTCCAGCGTATGATGATGAACAGGGCGTAAAATTACCAACAGATAATGAACGTAACTTATTTCAAGATGATCTGATTGGTAAAGCAATGTCTGGTAGCAGAAGAACTGCAACATCTGCCGAAGATACTAGACAAAGCACACCATCCGTCCAACAACCAACAACGAATCAATCAACTACAAATAAACAAACACAACAATTAACGGCAGCACAACAAGAGCAATTAGCACGTCATCGTTCTAATTTGCCAGACTACACAAAACATGCTAGTAAAGCAACGAAAAATAAACAAGCAACGAAAAAAAATAATAGCCTTTTTGGGACGCCAAAAGGAAATGGCTGGACACAAACGTATAAAAAAAAAGAAGTCGTAGCGAAACCAAGTAGACCTGCCGCATCACCATTAGTGCAGAAAACGACACCTTCTTATTTTGTTCCTAAATATATCCCGGCTTCTGTGATTCCTGAGGAACAGGAACCTAGTTTTACTGAAGAAGAGTTGCTAAAAGCAATGAAAAAAGATCGGCGTTCATATGTCATTCTTGATGATGAACCAACGGCTTTTCAAGTGAAAGATACGGAAGAAGATCCAACGGTGCGGAAGTTTAATATTCCAACCTCAGAACCTGAGATTCCTTTAACTAGACGACAATATCAACAAATCAAACCAGACTTAGAACGTTTTGGCGAAGATGCGTTGGATTTACGTTCGCGTTCCCGTTTGAATGCCGCAAAGAAAAATGCTAAAAGTCAAACTGCTTATGGGAAAAAATTAGCTAAAGCGAATGCTCAAGTGGAGCCGGAAGCACCTGTGACAGAAGAGAAGAAAAAGGGCATCTTGGATAAATCATTAAGTGGGATGCTAGAAGATTCAAGTTCTGTATTAGAAAACAGTAAATATTTTAGTTAAGAGATGAAACTTACATGTGGATTTGAAACATGTAAGTTTTTTATTCTGTTTTAATAGTTGATTATTTTTTTGTTTTATACGATAATGAATCTCGTATGATTGAATTTTTTTTAAAAAAGGTATGTTTTATATAGTGACAGAGAAGAGGATTATAATGGGAAATCAAGAGAACAAATTATACCATTTTGTCGGAATTAAAGGTTCTGGCATGAGCTCATTAGCGTTGGTCTTACACCAAAAAGGCTACAACGTTCAAGGATCAGACGTAGAAGAGTATTTCTTTACACAACGGGATCTTGAAAAATCAGGTGTCCCTATTTTACCATTTAATGCAGATAATATTGATAAAGACATGATTGTTATTGCTGGAAATGCTTTTCCAGATACCCATGAGGAAATCGCCCGCGCCATCGAATTAGGCGCAGAAGTAATTCGTTACCACGATTTCATTGCTCGTTTTATCGAACCGTATACAAGCATTGCTGTAACAGGGTCACATGGGAAAACAAGTACGACTGGTTTGCTAGCACATGTATTAAGTGGTATCAATCCAACTAGTTATTTAATAGGGGATGGCACTGGCCACGGCGAACCAGATGCTGATTTCTTTGCATTTGAAGCGTGTGAATATCGCCGTCATTTCTTGGCTTATTCACCAGATTATGCGATTATGACGAATATCGATTTTGATCATCCAGATTACTACAAGAGCATTGAGGACGTTTTTTCAGCGTTCCAAACAATGGCTCATCAAGTCAAAAAAGGAATTTTTGCTTATGGTGATGATAAGTATCTTCGCCAGTTAGAATCAGAAGTGCCAGTTTATTATTATGGCGTCAGCGAAGAGGATGATATCCAAGCCCGAAATATTCAACGAACAACGGAAGGCTCATCTTTTGATGTTTATCACAAGGATGATTTTGTAGGTCATTTTGTCTTACCAGCATTTGGTCATCACAATATCATGAATGCGCTAGGTGTGATTGCTGTGGCTTATTTTGAAAAACTTGATATGCAAAAAGTCGCAGAAGAAATGCTAAGTTTTAAAGGTGTAAAACGTCGTTTTAGCGAGAAAAAAGTCAGTGACATGATTATTGTTGATGATTATGCGCACCATCCAGCTGAAATTAAAGCAACGATTGATGGCGCTCGTCAAAAATATCCTGACAAAGAAATTATTGCTGTCTTCCAGCCACATACATTTACACGAACAATTGCCTTAATGGATGAATTTGCTGAAGCACTGGATTTGGCAGATGAAGTATTCTTATGTAATATTTTTGGCTCTGCGCGTGAAACACAAGGCGAGGTACGCATTGAAGATTTAGGTGAAAAAATTCAAAAAGGTGGACAAGTAATTACCGAAGATAATGTGTCACCTTTACTAGATTTTGAAAATGCAGTGGTGGTCTTTATGGGCGCTGGCGACGTTCAGAAATTTGAACAAGCTTACGAAACATTACTAAGTAACACAACTAGAAACGTTTTATAAGAGAACATAAACAAAATCGGGACAGGGGTATCTGGCTTCAAAAAATAAGAAGCTGCTCCTGTTCCGTTGTTTGTTTTTAGAATGCTAGCATGGCAGATAAATTGGTTTTGTTTAAACATCCTTTAAAGACTACTTTTTAACTTGCCTTTTAAGTACATTTTGGTACAATTATCTTATCAATAACGGAGGTGTACTAATTTGAATATCGGAAAACCGAGAAAATTAGGCAAAACCATCGAAGATATCGAAGAGGGAGATTCGTTGTCCTTGACAGAGTCAATTGAAGACAAGGACTTATTACTTTACTTGGGCTTGACCAATGATGCGAATCCTTTATATATCCAACATGATTATGCCCAAAAAACAGAATATGAAAAACCAATCGTACCATCAATTATGCTGATGGGAATTATCACTAGTGCGATTTCAAAACATTTACCAGGACCAGGTTCACATGTTGTGAATTTCTCTGTGAACTTTGTGGAACCCGTTTTTCATTACGAAACATTGACTTTCCAATTAGAAGTAATCAAAGTCGACAAAATGAAAGATGTGATTACCATTTCAGTTGAGGCTGTTAATGAGCAAGAAAATCGCGTGTTAGATGCAGTGGTGATGGTTCAACCACCCCAAGTGACGATTGATGAACTAACAGAGAAAGAAGGGACTTTAACTTATGAATAATCAAGAGTATATCCAAACTGGCACAGGTTTGAATAAATTTTATGCCAAAATTTACGGATTTTTAGCGTTAGGAATTGGTATTAGCGCAATCATGGCTTATGCAATGACAACTGTCTTTTTACCTGTTCTAGCTACTTTATTCAAATCAAGCTTAGCTTTTTGGATGATTTGGCTTGTTGAAATTGGCTTAGTTTTATATCTAGGCGCAAAAGCACAGAAGAATCCAACCATTGCGATTGCAGGATTTGTTGCGTATGCATTATTAAATGGTGTCACTTTATCCGTGACGTTATTAATGTATACTGGTGGAACAGTGGCCGGCGCATTTTTAAGTGCAGCAGCTACCTTTGGCGCGATGTCATTAGTAGGTGTCTTTACGAAGAAAGACCTATCAGCAGTTGGTCATGCCGCTTATAGTGCCTTAATCGGAATTATCATTGCGATGTTGCTAAATATGTTCCTTTTACACAGTAATGCTGTAGAATTCTTTATTTCCATTTTAATGGTCCTAATTTTCTCAGGGATTACTGCTTATGATAACCAACGTATACGCCAAGTCTATGCGCAAACAGGTGATCAAGCAGGTACTGGGATGGCCGTTTTCTTCGCATTACAATTATACCTTGACTTCATCAACTTATTCTTAGCTTTCTTAAGAATTTTTGGTAAAAACAACTAACATGAACGTAAAAGAGCCAATCTGCTCAGCAGATTGGCTCTTTTTTTAACCCATTCCAATAGCGAAATTCAACAGTTTATCGGAGTATGTTGGGTTTTCTAAATCGGTTTTCATTGTTTCGTTCAGTAGACTGAGCTGATCGGTAATGATGCCATCGACGCCATAAAAAATCATTCGTGTCATAACATCTTCATCATTTGCTGTCCAAGCATAAACCTTTTTCCCATCATGATGAGCGGCATTTACAAAGTTACGATTCATTGTACTGTATTCCATAGTAAAAAAGTCAACTGGCATTTTAGGCGGTCCCACAATGTTGAAAGGAATAACGTAGCCTACATAAAAGCGTGGTTCTTCTTTCTTTAAGGCCATCGCCGTATCATAGGTTAAGGTATGAAGGATATGGCCGTTTTCTAAAATATTTTCACGGTATTGTTTGACAAAGCGCTGTACTAAATCAGGGCTATCTTGAGGCGTGGTTTTGATTTCAATTAATAAACGTTGTTTTAATTGATTGGCTTTGGCTAAATAATCATCGAAAGAAACCATTTTAGCAGTTTGACCATTTTCTGTGACATTCATGTTCGTTAATTCTTTAAGTGTTAATTGATTCGGTCGTTTATTAACGCCCGTTAACGCCCGTAAATTAAAATCGTGCATGACAATAAATTGATGGTCTTTGGTTTCTTGAATATCCATTTCAACATAATCAGGTTTTGCTTTATTGGTCTCGATTAAAGAGTCTAAGGTGTTTTGAACGCCATTGCTACCATTGACACCACGATGGGAGATGGTAACCGGTTTTCGGTCAGGTGTATGACTTAGGTAATTCGTATTATAGGTGCCTACACCAATTCCGAAGATGATTGCAATCAAACAAAAAAGAACGACTCTGAAGGTGGTCCATTCTACCCGAACCTCTGATTTCGGGGTGAACCATTCTGGCATGTCAGGCAAAATCCCTTCATCTTCCATATCATCAACAATAATGTAAAAAATAGCAACACTAGACAACACCAAGTTTAAGAGCATCATAACCTGAAGGAGTGTCATAGCGATGACAGCGCTAGGTAAAGACCACTCAGGTTTAAACGTTTCGACTGCGGTTTGACCTAAAAATATCAAGAAATAGCCAGCCGTAAAAATCCCTAAAACAGTTCCACCAATGATAATAAATTGTCCTAAAATCTGGAAAAAGCGCCGCTTTGTAATTTGCCAACTACGTTTTAAAGACTCACGAAAACCAACATCACGTAAAATCAACTCTGGAAGGGCAAAAGCAAGTCGGATCGCTAAATATAAGATAATCAGCTCTAACAATACGAAACCAATAATAATAATGACGCGATTTGCAAAAATAAAATCTAAGATAAAGGCTGGAATCTTAACTCTTGTTAATAAATAAGAGCGGAAGGTTAACCCACTTAATGGTAAAATCAAAAAGAAATATGCTAGGAAAAACAGAAAGGTAATTCCTCGAACTTTTTTTATCTGAAGCAAGGTGCCGTGCAATAATTGCGTTAGAGTAATTGGTTGCTTTTTCTTAATAAAATAAACACTAAGCAATAAAAAGGTAAATTCAAAAAAGAGCGCCAGTAAAATTAACAGCCCAATTAGTAGAAAAGTCAAAAGGACATAGGGATGTTGCGTAGCAATTGCCCCTAAGTTATCGTAGGAAATATAATCAATCCCACCTTCTTTGAGTACCAATTTGGACAAACTTGTCAATAAAGGCAATAGAACGAATAACATAAATCCGTGCATCAAGAGCACATCGCGAAAATACGCCGTTGTCCCTTTAAGAAAATCTAGCGTATTCACAATACTATTTTTAAAATAACTAAACATCAAAAGTCCCCCAGTTTCTACCAAAATTCCATAATAAAAGGACTAAATCAAACTGACACAGGCAGAGTTTTGATTTAGTCCGTTCGCTTTTTTATTTATTTTACATTCCCAGTAAGCTAGTTAAAAATGTACCGCCATAAATTAACGCAAGACTATATAAATAGATAGAAGCAGGTTTTGCTAATAGAATAATCAGAGTAAATTTTTTCACAGACATTTTTGTTAAACCGGCCATTAAACAAAGCGCATCATCCGGTGCAATCGGGAAGAAAATTGCTAAAGCAAACAATCGTTCAAAACGTTTTTCATTGTCTAACCAACCGATATACTTGTTATATGTTTTATCACTGACAAGGCTCATAATGAATGGTTTCCCATAATTACGACCTAATAAGAAAATGATAATAGAGCCAAGTGCAATACCAACGTAATTATAGACGAAGCCCATTGTTGGCCCGAAAATCAAGACCCCTGCAGCACAGCTAACACCACCAGGAATAATCGGAATAACCACTTGAATAATCTGAATTAACATGAAAATAATCGGACCGAGAATGACAGATTGCCCTACTAGTCCTCTTAGTGCATTGATGTCCTTGAAGACACCTAATCGGATAAAATAGATGGTTGCAATTATGGTTGCAACAATGCCCAAAATGGAAATAATATTAACAATTTTTCTAGATAGGGTAACACTCACATTTCTCATCTCCTTTAGTTATACTCATCGTACTTTTAGTATATAACTTTTTATCAATAAAAAACATCGTTTGTTCTTTCTGCAAACGAACAAAGTTGTAAGATACACATCATTTGATAAGTTTATTATACAAAAAAAGAGACAGAAAAGACATCCTACTTAAGACCCATTCTGCACTGATCTTTCGAAAGAGAGTTAAAGAAACGGAAGTGGTGCATCTTTTAGTAATATTATAGAGGGGCAAAGAGTGAAATTAAATTTGCATCCACGTCTTTAATGATTGCGTATCGTTGGCCCCAAGGTGCATTCCAAGGTTCTTTAAAAACAATGTAACCAGCTTGGCTCATTTTTTTCACGGTGTTATCAACTTCTGCGGCCGTTTCACAAAGAAAAGCAAGTTCGATTTTATCGCCTTGCTGGCTAGGCGCAAACCCATAGACACCAGTAATCATTTGTAGTGAATTTAAAGAAATCCTGACGCCATTGTTTTGTAATTCTGTGTAATCAGGCGAAGCTTCTCCCAGCACGTTAAAACCTAGCGTTTGGTAAAAAGAGAGTGCTTGTGTCATATCGTTGACGATAATACCGACCATATCTAACTTCATCCTCATAACCTCCGATCTATGATAAAATAAGTGTAAGGGATTTTTTGGTAAAAACCAAACGATTTATAGCGAAAGTGCTTAAAAAATTAAAATGTAACAGTTTACAACGAAGAATAAGTAGACTATAATTATGTTAACTAGTTTTAGGTGTACCTAAAAGTGGAATGTGTGAACAAGATAGATTGAGGGATGTTGGATGAAAGAAAAGAAAACGGAAAAAATGCTTAATTATGCAAATGGACCTAGTTTAGAAGAGATAAATAATACCGTCGAGGTACCTAAAAACGCAAGCTTTTGGCGAACTTTGTTAGCCTATAGCGGACCTGGCGCTTTAGTGGCTGTTGGTTATATGGATCCAGGAAATTGGATTACGTCAATTGCTGGCGGAGCGGAATATAAGTACACGTTACTTAGTGTGATTTTGCTTTCTAGTTTAGTTGCCATGTTACTACAAAGTATGGCTGCGCGCTTAGGAATCGTGACAGGAATGGATTTAGCCCAAGCGACTAGAGAGCATACAAGTAAACGAACGGGCGTTGCCTTGTGGGTGGTGACGGAGTTAGCCATAATGGCAACAGATATCGCTGAGGTAATTGGTGGTGCCGTTGCTTTGCAATTATTATTTGGTTTTCCATTATTAATTGGTGTGTTGATAACAACGTTTGATGTTTTATTACTTTTGCTACTGACAAAGTTAGGCTTTCGCAAAATCGAAGCAATTGTTTCTTGTTTAATTGCAGTCATCTTTTTTGTTTTTGCTTATGAAGTGGCATTAGCAGATCCAAATGTTGGTGAAGTATTACGAGGTTTTATTCCAGACACAAAAATAGCGACAGATAAATC
Organism: Enterococcus sp. AZ104; assembly: GCF_050546705.1. Taxonomy (NCBI): domain Bacteria; kingdom Bacillati; phylum Bacillota; class Bacilli; order Lactobacillales; family Enterococcaceae; genus Enterococcus; species Enterococcus sp. AZ104. The sequence continues at coordinate 1,614,245 of NZ_CP172952.1, read as the reverse complement.
CATGTTATTTTTAGCCTTGGGGATCGTTGGAGCGACAGTCATGCCCCATAACTTATATTTGCATTCTTCCATTGCGCAAGCACGGAAATTTGATCGTAACGATGATGCTGAGAAAGCCAAAGCAATTCGTTTCACTACTTGGGATTCAAATATTCAATTAACTGTCGCTTTTGTCGTAAATTGTTTGTTGCTAATTTTAGGAGGAGCATTATTTTATGGAACCAACAGTGAATTAGGTAAATTCGTTGATTTATTTGATGCTCTGAAAAATCCAGATATTGTTGGTAATATTGCTAGCCCAGTGTTAAGTATTCTTTTTGCAATTGCTTTACTGGCTTCGGGTCAAAATTCAACGATTACAGGTACGCTGTCAGGACAAATTGTAATGGAAGGCTTTATTCATTTAAAAATGCCGTTGTGGGCAAGACGAGTGTTAACTCGTTTGTTAGCAATTGTGCCAGTCATTATCTGTGTCATTATTTATGGCGGTAGCGAAACGGCTGTTGAAGACTTGTTACTTTATACGCAAGTTTTCCTAAGTATTGCTTTGCCAGTGTCGATTATTCCTTTAACGATGTATACAAGTGATAAAAAATTAATGGGCCAATTTGCGAATCCAGCGTGGGTGAAATTTTTAGCTTGGATTATTGCTATTGCCTTGACGTTATTGAATTTATTTTTAATTTATGGCACATTAACTGGTTTAACGAATTAATAAAAACAAAGGCTGACTGGAAAAGTTGGCCTTTGTTTTTTCATAGAATTTGCGCGTAAGAAATGGTAGAATAGGAAAGATGAAATACAAGGAAGAGAGGCTTTCACGTGACAGATTATTTAAATGTAGGAAAAATTGTGAACACACAAGGAATCAAAGGGGAAGTTCGGGTCATTTCGAAAACGGATTTTCCAGAAGAACGTTATCAAAAAGGGGCAACGTTACTGCTATTTCAAGAGAAAAAAGCACCAATTGAATTGGTCGTGAAGTCCCACCGCAAGCATAAGAATTTTGACATTTTAAGCTTTGAAGGACATCCAAATATCAACGATGTTGAAAAATATCGTGACGGTATTTTAAAAGTTGAAAAAGACAATCTCGCTGAATTGGCAGAGGACGAATTTTATTATCACCAAATCATTGGTGCCACTGTTTATGATGAAACCGGTAGTGAACTGGGAAAAATTAAAGAAATTTTATCTCCTGGTGCGAATGATGTGTGGGTCGTCCAACGACCAAAGAAAAAAGATTTACTTTTACCGTATATTGAAGGCGTTGTTACAAAAGTCGATGTCGAAAATCAACGGATTGATGTGGACATTCCAGAAGGATTGATTGACGATGAGAATTGATGTATTAACTCTTTTTCCTAGAATGTTTGAAGGACCAATGGGGGAATCAATTATTGGGAAAGCTCGGGAAAAGCAGTTATTAGAATTGAATGTCTCTAATTTTCGCGATTTTTCAGATAACAAACACCAAACGGTCGATGATTATCCGTATGGCGGTGGCGCGGGGATGCTTTTAAAAGTACAACCGATCTATGATAACCTAAAGGCAATTGAAGAAGAGACAAACCAGCAACCAAAACGGGTCATCTTATTAGATCCAGCAGGAAAACCGTTTAATCAGAAAATGGCCGAGGAATTTTCACAAGAAGAACATTTAGTTTTTATTTGTGGACATTATGAAGGCTATGATGAGCGAATTCGCACGATGGTCACAGATGAAGTTTCATTGGGGGATTACGTTTTAACAGGGGGCGAATTAGGCGCAATGGTCATGATTGATGCGACAGTCCGTTTATTACCTGATGTCTTAGGTAACAATCTTTCTGCACAAACGGATTCACATTCCACTGGCCTATTAGAGCATCCACAATATACCAGACCTGCTATTTTCAATGATATGGAAGTCCCTGCCGTGCTAACGAATGGTAACCATAAATTAATTGCAGAATGGCAACTAAAAGAATCATTACGACGGACCTTTTTGCGTCGACCTGACATGTTGGAATCAGTAGAAATGACGCCTGAAATGTTGAAGTTATTAGAGGAAATTAAACAAGAAGAGCAAAAATAAGGGAACTTTCAAGAAAATTCTCTTTACAGCTTATTTTGTCTGTGGTAAACTAATTTGGTGAGTGCAATGCGCTCTAACTATTACAATATTCCGCTGTGGCAGAAGTGACCATAAGAATATTTGGGAATAAGGAGAAGGATAAAATGAATCCATTAATTCAAGAATTAACACAAGAACAATTACGTACGGATATTCCTGCGTTCCGCCCTGGTGACACTGTTCGCGTTCATGCGAAAGTAGTCGAAGGTACTCGTGAACGTATCCAGTTATTCGAAGGTGTTGTAATTAAACGCCGTGGTGCTGGAATCAGCGAAACTTACACAGTACGTAAAGTTTCAAATGGTGTTGGTGTGGAACGTACATTCCCATTACACACACCACGTGTTGCTCAAATTGAAGTGGTTCGCTACGGTAAAGTACGTCGTGCAAAACTTTACTACTTACGCGCATTACACGGAAAAGCAGCTCGTATCAAAGAAATCCGTCGTTAATCTTTACTATTCGACAAACGAACACCCTCTTGCTCAGCAAGAGGGTGTTTTTGTGTGTAATTAAGTAGAAAATCAACATTGACTTTTTTTGAAGTCGCATAAGTGTGAAAAGTCCTTGTCTAACAAGGACTTTTTGCTTTTCTCAAGATCAAAATTTTGGACAATGATTCAAAAATTTCCTCAAATTGTCCTAGCTTTTCTCAATTTGATGATTAAGGTGGTCAAAAGAGTGTCAAATAGCAGAGAAAAATTGACGGCAGAAGTCATCCGAAAAATATCAAAATGTTGACCGAATTTTGCAGTTTTGAGCCAAGGCTTGCAAAAAAGAGCGGGCTTTTGAGAAAATACCAAAACAATTACCTTTTACGAAAAAGGGATTGTGTCACACTGTTCCAAATAGTTATTTAGAGGTACATTATGAAAAAGTAGATAGAAGGGGCATTCTGGAAAATATGAACGAGCTTTAATTACTTCTTAAAATTAGTCAATTTATCGAAGAAAATAGCATAAAAACATGTAGTCAATATCAAGAAAAATTAAACGAGTTTCCCAAAGAAGTTCCCAGTGTCTGGTTTATTATTCAAAGATATGGCTCTTGGAATAACTTATTAAGAAAAATTGATAGGAAAGAAAATCAACATTATCAATGGAATCACCATTCAGATGAAGAGCTTATTGACATCGCACGTTCATTTATCGAGAAAGAACAAATACGTTCACAAACTGCTTCATTAAAAGCGAAAGATTTAGTTTTGAAAAAGAATGGTTCCGTTTCACGTTTTTTTTGTTCGAATTCTTGACATAGAATCGAAAAAAATCAATTAAAGAAATTGTACCATGAAAGTAAAAAAGAAAGAATCAAAAAAAGCGAAAATGGAACTTGCGTTAGAAGAAGTCTTGTGTGGCTTTCCGAGAAAAACAGCTATTGATTCAATTATAAAGAATAAGATGATTCAAGAAGATACAAGTGAATGCAAAAAAAAGGAAAGTTCCCAGATTATTAACGATATAGGGAGAAATATAGTGTATTTAAGGAATTTGAGTGACGGTAAATAGTTGATGAATATATACTTTTTTAGTAGAAGAAAACTACTAATAGGAGGTATAATATTGAAAAAGAGAATATGTATTACTACTGGGGTTGCAATGTTATTAGGATTATCACCGATATTAACAACAGGGGCTACAGTATACGCAAATGAAGAGAGTAACTATGTACAAGTAAATTCTACAACAAAAGAGTTAGAGCAACGGATGGAGGCGCTAGCCAATCAATACAAAGGAGTTTCTCTATTTGAAACCGAATTCAATAAAGAAAATATGACTCCTGTTCAATTAGAATTATATAACAAAGTTTTAGATCTACAATATGATATTGCTTTACAAAATGGAAGTACAAATGGGATGTCTAGAGAGCAATATAAACAATATCTATCAAACGCTATGCAAGGTTTTATAATACAACCTAGAAATGCTGGACATGGTTTGATTTCTGTTGACGTCTTAGGAACAGTTTTAGATACTGCGCTTAATGTTGTATTAATTATCGGAGGTTTTGGGTCAGTGTCTGCAATGGTTAAAGCATTGGGTCAAGAAGGTGCAAAGAAATTTGTAAAGAAAGAAATGATTCCAGTAATTATTAAAGAAAGCGAGAAGCTAGGAATAAAAGGCGCGAAAAACTATTTACAAGATAAAGCAGTTGGATTAATTATTAGTGCGATTCTAAGTCCTGGAAAGCAGGCTGCAAAATTATTAGATTCTATTGACAAAATACCCAATAATGGCTACATTGAATTAACTTAATAGAGTTTACGAAAGGATTGAAAAAGATGTACCTTGTAATAGGGTTAATCCTAATAATCTTTATAGTCTCAGTTTTTATCGCTACTATAGGGATTTTGAATGAAAAAATAAAGAATAAATTCTACTTATTTGTTAAATTTTCGTTTAATATTTCTATTGCTTGTATTTTTTTAGGTGGTATATCTTTTCTTTATGCTTACTTTGTTTTTGACGAGTTTAAAAATTTTAAAATTATCTTGATATCCATATTTTTATTTGCAATCTCTTACAAAGGTTATATGGATAAAAAAAATATTTTCCATGAAGATGTATGATACTAGACTTAATTAGTAAGAAGGAGACATATTGATGGTTCAACTAATTTCTATTATTCTTGCGTTTTTGATTATATACACTTTATTTAAAACAAGAGAAACAAGTAGTTCTTCAAGAAAATTAAGAATGTTAGTGTACACTTTTTTTGGGATAATTTTTCTATTAGGTTTAGTAAGTGTCGTACTAGGAACCTATGGGCTGCTGAATTCTTATAACATTAGTGGAAATTGGCGTATAAATATGTCCTCTATTTTAGTTGTGTTGGCTGGATTTTTACTAGTTGTACTTTCTTATGTTGGTATTTCAAAATTTAAAATGAATTGTTAGGTGAATTAAATGAAGAAAGTTATCTCTACCATTTTACTAGTAATCCTTTTTGTGGGATCAGGTTATGTGGTAAACGCTGCTCCTGAAATGAAGAATTTGGCTAATTTCGAAACGAATGATCAACATTATGATTTACAAGGAATAGAGCATTCTTTTGCTAAAGTGTTGAACTTTAAAACAAATAGAAAAGATATTACAGCAAAAACGATACTAAAATTTGTATATCCAAAAAAGACAGACAAAGAATTTAATAATGCTTCTGTGTCTATTAAAGATTGCATTCGCTATGCCACTTCTATTGGGGTAAATATGGAATGGCTTGATGCAACGAAGAATGAACTTAATTTCAACCAAGTGAAGAGTGAGCTTGATAAAGATCATCCAGTATTACTATGTTATAAACCAAACAAAACCGATTGGATGGAACCTTATTTATTAGCTGTAGCGCATGGATACGTATACGTTGCTCCAGATGGTGAAAATATTAAAGAACCATTTATGAGTACAAGTATCTGGATGTCGAACTATATCTATCCTTCTAGCCTGACTACGTTGACGAATAAAAATAAGTTAACTGTTACGGATTTTTCAGTGAATAATACACCGCAAAAAGATTATACCTTTATAGGTATGATTATTCTTAAGTAAGAGAGGTTGAAAGGACCGTGAAAAAATACATTTTAGGGATAGGCTTGTTTTTAACAAGCCTTTTGTTTGGAATTAATGCTTCAGCAATGGATGGTGATAATACTCCACTGTTCATTCAAACAAAAGAAGTACCTTCAGAATTGAGGATGTATGCACAGCAAGATTGGCAATTTTATTTTGAGAACTTGTCTGTAGTGGAAAATACAGAACCTTTAAGTACAGATGATTTTTATTTGGGGCAGCCATTTACTTTAACTAATGAAACAGATACTCAAACAGCCTATTTTCCTATTATCGATAAAGAATCTGGGCTTATTCATGATTTATTAGAAGTTTCTTTAATGAACAATACGCCATCGCTAACGATTTCTAGTCAGTTTGTTGAGCTGTTAAATAGACTAACACCTACAGCAGAAGGTACCAGCTTTTCTTTGAACCTTGATAGCGAGAGCCACCAACTTCTGTCTGCAGAAGAACCAACTCGTGAACAAGCAGTTGATATTAAGCAATCGGTAGACAACTTTAATAGAAAGAAACGTTCTGTACCTGATGATACGGTTCCAGAGTATAATCGAAATATTATCCCTAATTGGATGATTACAGAAACGCAAGGATTAGAACCATGGTGTGCATTTTATACGTTATCTACAATGATTAATTCGATTGAAGGGAAAGCCATAACCAATGCAAAAACGCTCATCAAAAAAGCTTTTCGTACTGCCTCAGAAGCAGAATTAGTAGATGGGAAGTATATTACAAGTAAACCTTTTGCACATACCGTTCAAACTATGCAAAAGGAATATGGTTATACTTTGGATATAAAAAATAGTCGATTGACACTAGCGGAAGTTCAAACACAAATTGATAAAAAGGCTCCAGTGTATGTTCATTTAGACAACGTTACTCAGAATTATAATCCTGCAAAATCACATGGAGTTACTGTCATCGGTTATATTATAGCCAAAAATAATACGTTAGATTCTTATTACTACTTTTGGAATCCTTGGTGGCAAAAAGTGATGTTAACTAATCAAAAAGATATGAGTAACTGGAAATTAAATGATAATGTTTATTCATGGAAGTATTCTGGTATTAATTTTAGAAAAGAACCAATAAATTATGCAATGAAAGGTAAAATTGCTACTTTATTATCAAGAGCTACTTACTATCAAACTGGAGAAAAAATTCCTACTGATTTAAGAAATAAAGAGTACATTATCAAGGATGTAAAAAGCATTTCACAATCGAGTTCTAAGGTAGCTTATTATTTAGAAGGGATAAATAAGTGGGTATTAGAGCAGGATGTAAAAGAGTTTCCTACGCCACTGCTTAATAAAAAAGTAACTTTATTATCAAAAGCTAGTCAATATCAAACTGGAGAAGCAATTCCAACTAATGTAAGAAATAAACAATATACCGCTCTAAAAGTGAAACCTTTTAGACGCTCTAATTCAAAATTAGCCTATTTTCTTTCAGGAATTAACAAATGGGTATTAGAACAAGACATTCGGTAGTCATGCATGTCAGAAGTAATTCTCAATTTCAAAAGAGTGTGTTTTTAGATAATAAAAATCAGTAAGAAAAATTTTAGTAATGGTTCTCCCCTAAGTAACTGTCTCTATTATATATTTAATTCAGTTTAATGTTTAAAAGGAACTGGCGAAGAACAAAAGAAAACACAATTCTAAGAAGTTTGCGTTCTTTTAAGATGGGATAAACGTTAAATAGGGATTTTGATAGCAAACTATCTTTAATATCGCTATAATTGTAACCAACAAAAAAAGAAAGTAGGGACTTAAACATGGAAATTACTTTTTCTAAAAAATCAAAGTTCTTCTGTTTGGCAATGACGTTACTTATGGCATTGAGTATATTTGCTAGTGCTGGTGCAAGTGTTTATGCTGCTACGAATGAAAATTTAGAGAGACAGCCATTGAATACTGTTGAACAAGAAAAATTCTCTAGAGAATTTGAAAACGATTGAAATTCCATTTTTGATAATGCAGTAACCTATGATGATTTAGGTAACGTCGAATCTTTAAATTTCAATGTTTTATATGCTAAATATGGTCATGCGGCTGAGTTAACTAAACTTGAAAATCAAGTAAAAGAAGATATTCAACAAACGCGATTTAAACGTGCAGATGCCAAGCAATGTGCTATCACAGCCATCCAAGATACTTTAGGAGTTTCTGCTATACAAGGTCTACTTAGTGGTGGTATTGTAGGTCTTCTACAAAGAAAAGCAGCCGCAGAAGTAGCTAAGTTGGTAGCAAAGTATGCTTTTAAATGTCTTTTGCCTGCGGCAGCAGCAGCGTCACTAATTTGGAGTTTTGGAAGGTGTATGTGGTTTTAATGAAAAATAAAGATGTGGTTTTAGTGTTATATTCGTTCTTTGTAATATTACTAAGCTCTTGTATTTGGTTTTTAATTAAAGGAGAAGCCTTTCAAAAAGTACTATTAAATTCTTTTGCGATTTCTGTTGTAGGAACCATTATTTTTGTAATAGGACTTTATGTTAGTAAAATAAAAAAATAAATCACAATTAAGGTTCTGGTTGTTATTAATCTATCTCATGAAGCATTAGATGAATTAGTTCTAGAAGTACCTGTTGTACTAGTTAAAAATACTGTTAAATCAAATTTTTTGTTTAAAAGAATCATTAAGTTGGTGCCTAACTATAAAATCAGATCAATTGACTAAAATCCAATAACATTGGGGGATACTCTGTAAATCGTGTGTCGCAGTACGTTAGTCTTGTAATAAATATTAATTAGGAGGGGTTTCTATGAAAAATATTTTACTTTCTATTCTAGGGGTATTATCTATCGTTGTTTCTTTGGCGTTTTCTTCTTATTCTGTCAACGCAGCTTCTAATGAGTGGTCGTGGCCACTGGGCAAACCATATGCGGGAAGATATGAAGAAGGACAACAATTCGGGAACACTGCATTTAACCGAGGAGGTACTTATTTCCATGATGGGTTTGACTTTGGTTCTGCTATTTATGGAAATGGCAGTGTGTATGCTGTGCATGATGGTAAAATTTTATATGCTGGTTGGGATCCTGTAGGTGGAGGCTCATTAGGTGCATTTATTGTACTACAAGCGGGAAACACAAATGTGATTTATCAAGAATTTAGCCGAAATGTTGGAGATATTAAAGTTAGCACTGGACAAACTGTTAAAAAAGGACAGCTGATAGGAAAGTTTACTTCTAGTCATTTACATTTAGGAATGACAAAAAAAGAATGGCGTTCTGCTCATTCTTCTTGGAATAAAGATGATGGCACTTGGTTTAACCCAATTCCTATACTTCAAGGAGGATCTACGCCTACGCCTCCAAATTCAGGACCAAAAAATTTCACAACAAATGTTCGTTACGGATTGCGGGTCCTCGGAGGTTCATGGTTACCAGAAGTAACCAACTTTAACAATACCAATGATGGTTTCGCAGGTTACCCTAATCGTCAACATGATATGCTTTATATAAAGGTAGATAAAGGGCAAATGAAATATCGTGTTCACACGGCTCAAAGCGGATGGTTGCCTTGGGTAAGTAAAGGGGATAAGAGCGATACAGTAAATGGAGCGGCAGGTATGCCTGGACAAGCAATTGATGGTGTTCAGCTAAACTATATAACTCCTAAGGGAGAAAAATTATCACAGGCTTACTATCGTTCACAAACTACGAAACGATCAGGCTGGTTAAAAGTAAGTGCAGATAATGGTTCTATTCCTGGACTAGACAGTTATGCAGGAATCTTTGGAGAACCGTTGGATCGCTTGCAAATAGGTATTTCACAGTCAAATCCATTTTAAATTTAGAAAATGACAGTAGGATTATGCATTTAATAAATTTTAAAGAGGTGAACGAGTATAAATAGAAATACAGTTACTATACTAAAAAAATCGTTTATTCTACCTTTACTTGGCTTATTCTTTATAGTTGGTACCAATGCTTTTGCTTCTGAAGATTACAACTTACTTGGAGTGAAAAATTATGATCAGTATGCCTTAGGAGCGCCTAGTGGGTGTGAGGGGGCTTCACTATTACAAGGCTTACAGTATAAAGGAAAAATTCCTGATTGGGACTTAATCAAATTTTTAAAAACAATTCCTATCTCTCCTAATGGAAATCCTTATGATGGATTTGTAGGTAGTCCTTTTGTTGAAAACTCATGGACTTACTCTGCTATCTATCCTGTGCCTTTAGTAAAATGGGGAAAAGTATATGGAGATGTACAAGATATGTCAGGTCATTCTTTAGATGAATTACTAGAGGAAGTGAAAAATAATAATCCAATTGTTGCTTGGGTGACGATAAAATTTCAACCGGCACGATGGGGAATATGGGATTTTGGTAAAGCGGTAAATAATAATCATGCAGTGACATTAGATGGCTACGATTTAAAAAATGGAACGGTTCACGTATCTGATCCGATTTCCGGTAAATATTGGATCAATAAAAATACCTTTGAAAGTATATATAATGAGAGGAATTTTGCAGTTGTAATTCGTTAAGTCCTATTTTTCAGTACTATATGGGAATAAATGAAAGCACCTTTAAAATTAAAGTCATACGAGAGTGTACAGAAAAGTTTTCCTTTCTGTACACTCTGTTGTTGTATTTTCTTATATGAGTATATTTAGTGTTTATAAAACATAACAAAAAAACAAAGGAGGAAAGTAAAACAAAAAAATCTCTCCAGTTTTTAATATAGTGAAATTAGTTTAATGGTTAAAACAATTGAAGGCAAGTTATTAATACTTATAGGCTCTGCTTTAAACTATTATATTAGATGTCATTAAAACAATTAAGAGATTTAAAAAGACAAAAACAAAAGAACAAACAGCAAAAATATTTTTTTATTTTTAGGTATTATTTCTAAATTTATATAAAGCTTAGTCTCTATAAACAGTTACCTTAGATTAGTTTTTTAGTTCAATGCATTTTTATATTCATTTGTAGATAAAAGTTAGATTTCTATATAAATGTACTTTGTAAAATATATTTTCAAGCAAGAGAAATTGAGGAGGAACCAAAATGGATTATGTAATACTTATTGGCAGTATTATTGCAGCGATTGGCTTGATTCTTTTAATGATGACAACAAGATTTGTTTGGGGGTGGAATTGGGGTTATCCTTACCGTACCACGAATAAACCTTTAGCAATTATTGGCTGGCTATTAATAATTATCGGAGTAGTGATAGTTCTTGTTAAAGCTAAATTGAATGGACAATTAGTATAAGTATGAAAAAGAACAAAAAAGGCTAAACTTATACAATACTTCGGTTACAAATATTATAATAGTACGTACAAAATCGTCACCACCTATGTACTAACTCCTGCAGAAGTTGTAACAAAAAGATGCACTTGGAAATGAGGTAGAGGGTAGTTATTCGTATAAGTATTCTGCCGACTTTGTAAAGTAAAATGGAGAACATCAGAAAATAAATTGGGAAGTTTCAGGTAAAGTTCCACAACCATTTGAAGCTAAGTCTTACATAAAAGCAGAGATAAGTAATAAAAGAGTGAATTATACTGTTTAAGTTTCTCAAACTAACGTGCCAAATAAAGTAGATACTAAACAAGTAAAATATACTAAGAATAGAGGACAAATTCATCCGTCGATGAACTTGCCCTCTATTCTTAGTGACTTTAAAAGTGTTATTCCCAATCCATTTCACCGGTTACAACTTTAGCACTCATTTCAAGGTTTCCTTCTGGTAATTTTGGATAATAGTTTTTCATTTTAGTGATAATTTCACTGCTTACTTTGCTCTCTTTCTCAGCTGTAATAAATTTTTCAATATACTCTTTCGTAAATTTAATATTTTGGGGCATAAATTGGTTTCCAGCTTCAAAATGGCCAGGAATAACTGTTCTTAGTGATAAGGATTCTAATTCACTTAAATCATTTATCCATTGTAATTGACTGTCAATAGATTTAGTGTCAGCCATAAATAAGTGGCTACCAGTAGAAACTAAAATACCGCCTACCAATAGTTGATCGTTTTTATTATAAAGTGTTTGTTTTTTTATATCATTACCAAAGATTTCAAACTCTACGTCTTCTAAATTAATTGATTCCTTTATTTCATTTGGAATAATAATTTTGTCTGGTGCGTTCTCCTTTAATGTATCTGCCCATACGGATAATTTTGATTTATAAGTGTCTTTAATCCGTGAAATCGTAGAAGCTGTGGCTACTACATTTGCTTTAGGAAAAGATTTTTTTATTTGATTTGTTCCAAAGTAATAATCAGGATCACTATATGAAATATAAATTGTTTCAATATCAATATTGTTTGACTTTACAAGTTGGACAATTTTATCTGCGTCCTTTTTTGAAAATTGCGTATCTGCTAAAAGTCCCTTACCGTTTTTTTCGATAATTGTTGCAGTAGAGCCAAACACGGGATCAGGATTCATTATTAAATAAGTAGCATCGATACCTTGTATTTTTTTGTACATTATATTTTCCTCCTCATTAGAAGTCTTAGTGCTTATGCTACTGTTATTATCTTTTCTCATATTATAATTTGAGCAAGAAGATAATAACAAAGAAGTAAGTCCAATAGAGAATAAAAGCAATCCTATTTTTTTCATAAAAAACCTCTTTCTTTTTCCTGATATTAATGTAACTGATTAAGTTACATTTGAATTATATTTAATTTTACTGTTTTGGTCAAGCAAAAAAGGTATGAAATAAAAATTGTTATTAGTGAAGTACACACATCAGCATATATTGAATTTTTTGTTGTACAAATTTATTTAGTTAACAATTATCAAGAAAGCAAATGCTTACAGATTGAATCCATTAGCATTTGGTAAATATAAGTAAGTACTCAAGTTGGGAAGGTGATTTATTTATATATAAGAATATGTAAATAAAGATATTGACAAATTAAAAAAAGGTTGATAAGATATCGTTGTTAAAACGTAATCATTACGATTTGTATTTTTTATCTGTAATGCACAATTGCGTGTTACGGTTTATTAGTGTATCAATAGTATGTTTTAAATATTCAAATCTGATTACAAATTAGGAAAGTATTTTAGAAACGTTTATAATTTAGGAGGTAATAAATATGGCTGTACCAGCGAGAAGAACATCGAAATCAAAAAAAAGATTGCGTCGAACACATGGAAAATTAATAAAACCTGAAATTTCGTTTGATGAGAATCTTGGTGATTATCGTAAAAGTCATCATGTATCTTTAAAAGGCTATTATGGTGGAAAAAAAGTGATGGATAAAAAATAGGAGGTAATAGTATTGAAGAAAATGAATATTATTTATCCGCCACTTGTGGAACAGAGCTTTAAATTTTATCAAGATTATGAACAAGAAAGATATGATAAGTCTGAATTATACAGAATAATGGTTATGAAGAATATTATTAATGAAAATGGCACTCCAACAGAAGAGGCTCTTAAAAAAGGATTAGTTAAAGACTTTTATGAAGAATATGATTTATCTTTTGAAGAATTTTTAAAATTGTACCCATTTTTTAAAAATTATGACCCTGATTATTTCCGGAAAATAGATGGTTTTTGGGAAGTTCCTGTTTGTTTAAAAGAAGAATTAATATTATTACTGAATGACAAAGATTGTGACTATGATGTACGGATTCAAATTCAACAATTTCTTGAAGAAAGGTGAGTAAAGACAAGATGTTCAGAAACAAATGGAAAAACAGTTCACTAATTCTTAATAAAAATGTATAGAAAGGGTCTGATGAAAAAAGGAGACATAATAGTTATTATCTTTTTAATAGCTATCTCTTTTTCTCCATATTTTATTTTTTTTCATAATAAGCCATTTAACTCCAAAAGTTTTGACGACACTAAATATGCTGTGGTCAAGATAGATGGGAAAGAGATTGAGCGTATAAATTTAGATGATTCAAAAGAATTTATCAAAACATATTATCCATCAAAAGGGCAATATAATACTATAGAAGTTAAAAATGGGCACGTTCGTGTAAAAAAAGATAATAGTCCAGATCAAATTGCGGTGAAAACAGGATGGATATCAGAACCAGGGCAAACTAGTATCTGTATTCCTCACAGATTCATTTTAGAAATTGTTCAACAATATTCTAAGGATTATTATATTTACTAAAATCCTTTTTTAGCATGTATGCTAAAAAAGGATTTGTTGGATTTATTTTAAAAAAGTAATTAAAGAAGAAAATCAAGTGAGTAAAATTATTATTCAGAATTTATAAAGCGTATAGTGAAGAAGTTGTTATAGATATGAAACAGAAAATAACTCCTAATTTTCCTACTTACGTCCTTTGATAACTAAATAAAAATTTATCAGGCCTTTCCGTGAGGAGTATGTTTTAGTTACGCCAAGACAAAAAAATAACTTCGAATGAATATATTTCTAAAACAACTTAACTATCAACTAACGTCAAGATTCGTAAACGCATTAATGATGCTTCCATAAGGCTCGCCATTATAAGCAGAAAATCAACATTGACTAAGACCAGAAATACTTCCTTTAGTGCTCCGAGTTGCTTTAATATAACACGCCAAATTGATAACCATTTGCTTGATAAAACTCTATTAATTGTGGCAATGCTTGTTTTGTTAATTCCTTATCTACTGAATCATGCATTAAGACTACTCTAATATTATAATCTGGATAGACCTCAAGTGAATGTTGATGGAAAGCGAGCATTTCTGCGACTGTAGTAGGCTGTCTGTCTAACGGCTCCGCATCTCCAACCATCGCATTCCAGTCAATCCAATGGATGCCAAGTTGTTTGAATAATTCATCAGATTTTTCTGTACCTCCCCATGACATATGACCTCCTGGGTATCGCCAGAGAGTTGTTTGAAATGTTTCGCCCAATATTTTTTTAAGAGAGTTCTCCATGGTTGCTATTTCCGCTTGTATTTCTTCAGTGTTGACAATCCCGTTTGGATATAACGTTGCATAATCATGAGTTGAACTATGAAAGCCTATTGAATGTCCTTCTGCAACTTCGCGTTTCACTATCTTTTGATTTTCGGAAGTTAGGGTATTTCCTACAAGAAAAAAAGTTGCGTGGACGTTATACTTTTTTAATGCATCTAGGACTTGTGGGGTTATTTGATTATTAACGCCATCATCAAAGGTTAAGAATACTAATTTTTCACCTTTGTAAGGTTCTTCTCCAGTTATATATTTTCTGATTTTGTCTGCTGAGTAAGCATATTTTTTTGATGAAATAGTCATGTGTGTTGATTCCTTTTCTAACTTGGTCGGGGAATCTTTTTTTGCAGTTGAATTTTTAGTCGATGTCTGCGTAGTATCATCATTTTTACTTGTTATCTTGGGTTGAGTTAATAGGAACGTTTGAATGAAAACAAGAACAATGAGGATTAACGCACTAAATAATACATACCCGTTTATTTTGAATTTCCTTTTCTTATGTCGCATACTTTCACTCCTCTTTGGTTAATGAAAAAGTTAAAAAATACACCTCCACGTTATACAAAATTGAACGTCCTATTAGTTATAGACGAATTTGAGGACCAAAAAGTTTCAATTTTTTCAATTTAGTTAGTTGTTTATTTAATAAAAAATAAAAGGTTGCTAGAGGATGAAAGGAGTATAATTTATTTATCTAGAAGAGTAATCGGAATGAGAAAGGGCTGTGGAAATGGATTATCAACAGGTGTTGAAAAATGAAATTAAACAATATTTAGTGAGTAAAAACTGTGAGAAGACGTATTATCATTGTATGGAAGTTGGAGAGTATGCCTATCAACTTGGTGAAAAATATTTAACTAGTCCAGAAAAAGTAAGTATTGCAGGATATTTACACGATATCTCTGCGATTTATCCAAATAATCAGAGAATTAGTGTCGCACAAAAATATGGGATTGAATTAAACGAAGCAGAAATGGCCTTTCCAATGATAATTCATCAAAAAATTTCTAAGTCTATTGCGAAAATGGATTTTGGTATTGAAGACAATGAAATTTTATCAGCTATTGAATGCCATACAACATTGAAGAAAAACTATTCGGACATAGATTTAGTTTTGTTTGTCGCTGATAAAATAAAGTGGGATCAAGAAGGTAAACCACCATACTTAGATGGTTTATTACAAGCTTTAAACTGTTCTTTAGAAAATGCCGCATATTTCTATATCGATTATATTTTGAAACACGATATTAAAGTCGTGCATCCTTGGTTATGGGATGCTTACAATCAACTTAAATTGACAATTAAATAACAAATAAATATAGCCGTTTTTAGTCGAGTTTTGCTGGTGAGAAAAGGGGAAAAGTAGTACAGTATTCTTGTCAGAAAGAAGGGATTCCCAATGAAAAAAATAATCTTGATAGGTCTTTTATTGAGTATTTTATCAGGATGTTCTTCCAACAAAAGTGGCGACAGCACTGCAAGCAAATCAAGCAAGTCGACAGCAACATCAGAAATGAAAGCACCTGCTACCGTTAACAGTAGCCAAGCGAGTCAAATGAGCACGGAGTCAAAATCTAGTACAACTCAAAGTAATTCTTCTGCTTCTACTAAAACTGGAAATCAGTTGTGGTCTGTGCAAAAAAAAGCACAGTTACAACAATTTATGGCTGATTGGGGGCAACGGATGAACCAAACGTATAAAGAATATACACCAGGAAATTCAATCAATTTTAATGGCGTCCAAGCGCCTGATGGTCTAGTAGGAAATGCTACTATGCAACCAGCGATTGATCAGCATCCCATTTATTTAGAATGGTCTGAAAATGGACAAGTGAAGGATGGATATGTGTTAGTTGCTGTTTACTCTGATGCAGAAATGCAACCAGAAATGCAAAAGCATTTGTATTTATTCACCATCGTTAACAATCAGCCCTTAGTTTTAGTGACGATGCAAAATCAAGGAAATCCTTATGGCTATCTATATTTTGGAGCAACAGATAACGCAGAGTTGAGGGCTGGGTTTGAAAAAATTGTAGGTGCCCCGTCAATTACTAAAGAACAAATCCCAAATATTTCAGTCAATCCGTGGTCTTCAGAAGAGGAAGCGATTGATTTTTATGAAGGAATGTATAAAAACACGGCAAACGAAATTTCAACTCAAATTGACTGGCATAACTATCAGCGGGCAAATTGGCGCGAGGTAGAAACAAAAGGCGACATGTTGACATTACATTTTGCCAACGTGGGCGGTGCTGGGGGCTCATATACACAATTCACGAAAGTTGGTACGAATACTGTTGTTGTATCATTTGATGGTAATGCCGCTTATCCCGATAACCCAAGTAGCGTTTTACTCGTGAAAAACAGTGATTATAAAGTTTTAAGGACTTTGAATCAGTAATAGGGGAAATACGTCGTTTACTTAAACATAGGCAAAGGCAGGTTACTTATAAAAAGGTAAGCAGCCTGCCTTTGCCTATGTGCTATTTTTTTGGATAGAGGTGCTCAGAGTAGGGGATGTTTTTCTGGGAAGTTTTTATGCTAGATCTCTATTTGACTAGGCTCAAATAGATCTGAATCAATCGTTGAAGTGATATCTGTTTATATAAAGATAGGCTAAATTGTCATTTTTTTACGAATCGTCGTTCATGTTAAAATAAATGGAGAAATGTTTTAGTATTCATAGTAAGTATTTTATCGTAGAATAAAAGATATACTAACAATGGAGCGATGAAAATGCTAAAAGAAGAAAGATTAAATGCGATAGTCTCTCTAGTAGATCAAAAAGGGGCAATCAAAGTTACTGAAATTATGGAACGATTAAATGTTTCGGATATGACTGTTCGTAGAGATTTGACAGAATTAGAAGCAGCGGGGCGTTTAAAACGAGTACATGGAGGAGCTAGCAGTTTAAATACATATCGTCCACATGAACTGTCTCATGATGATAAACAAATTATTAATAGTGTTGAAAAAAAAGAAATTGTCCAAAAAGCATTAAGTTTAATTCACGAAGAAGAAACTATCTTCCTAGGACCAGGAACAACTATTGAACTTTTGGCCGAGGCAATGGAATTTAAACATTTAAGAGTAGTAACAAACTGTTTGCCTGTGTTTGAAACGTTAAGTAAAAAAAAGAATGCGTTGACCATTTATTTGGTTGGTGGAGAAATGCGACTTTTAACTAAATCTTTTTTTGGTGAAATCGCTAATAAAGCATTAGAAGAAATGCATTTTCATAAAGCATTTTTTAGTTGTAATGCGTTAAAAGATAATAAAATTATGACAGCGACTATTGAAGAAGGACAAACACAAGCAATTGCATTAGATAACTCAATAGAAAAATATTTATTAATGGATACTTCTAAAGTAGAGAAACAGGATTTTTATTCTTTTTATCAATTAGAAGAAGTGACAGCGGTAGTTACAAATAAAGATAAATTTGACACATCTAAAGTATTGGAAAAAGTTGTCAGGGTGATCTACTAAAAAGAAGAGGTGCAGATGCACCTCTTCTTTTTAGTTTCCCTTATTGAGCTTTTTGAGCATAAATAATATTTCGCTTCTTCATTTGTTTTGCATACCAAATGAAAATCAGTAGATAGGCGACAAGCGCCAGACATGCGTATAAAATAAATTCGAGTTGACCTTGTGATGCATTGCCGACTAAGTATCCTAAGAATTTTTCCATTGGCCCTTCCATGGTAGTATGTGAAATTAAAGTATTATTATTTAGACCCGCTGGGAAAGCACCAACTTTTTTTGCGGTTTCGGTAACGAACGGTGCAATTAGGGTACCAGACCATAAGAACAAAGGTAATTCGATTGCTCCAATGATAATCATTCGGATGAGTTTACCTCTTGTTACTACTAGTAGAGCAGGGGTTACACCCATTGCAATAATTCCGCCAAGTGGTAAAAGTTTGTTGCCAGGTAGGACAATGGCTTCTAATAGCATAATTGGAGCCAATACGTTAGCTGCTGCCCAGATTTCAGCACGACCAGCTAAGAAAGGCCAATCTAAACCAATATTAAGTGTACGCCCTTTTAATTTATTCGAAGCAAAATCAGTGATACCTTGTGATAAAGGCTCAACTGCAGCGATAAACCAAGTTCCAATTAAAGAGAATAGTTCCAAACAGACTGCAGCCGTAAAGGATAGAGAAAAAATTTGCGTGGGTGTTTGGCCAGCTAAAAGACCCACAAAAATCCCTAAGTAAATCCCGATGGCAAATTTTGATCCCCAAAAGCCAATTTTACTATTCAATTTGGCAGCGTCAAAATCGTATTGATCTAACCAAGGGAAAAGCTTATCAAAAATTTTATCAAAAACCATAATGATTGGGTTCATCATATAGTTCATATGCGTGGTAGTCATAGGATTGGTATCTGGGGCGTTAAGTAAATCGTTAAACGTTGGTTTCATTAAGTCAGAATTGATAATTTTTAAAACACCTATGAAAATAACTAAGATTGTTGCAATTATTAAGTTTGCGCCACAAAAAATAGCAAATAAACCAACAATCGATAGATGCCAAATGTCGAAAATATCCACATCTAATGTGTTTGTTTTATTTAGAATTAACATAATGACATTGACAATCACCATAATTAAAAGAAAGTAAAGCGTGTAAGGAGATCCCCAAGTGATGGTGGCTAAAGGTGCCCAACCAACATCAGTAATATTTAAAGAAATTCCTGTACGTTCTACGAAAGAGGCCATTGCATCTGAGAAAGCAGTAGTTAAAATTCCTATAATAGCACTGATACCAGTTAAAGCAATCCCTAGTTTAAGACCACCTTCTAATGCGCGAGTGGGTTTTACCTTAAAACAAAGGGCAATCAGTGTTAAAACAATAGTCATTAAAGGAGCAGCACCTAAATCAATTAAAGGTTTAAAAATTGTATTTGCTAGGTCAATAATCGTATTCATTTATTTTCTCCTTCATAAGCTAAGATAACAAAATTTTTATCTTAGTTTTGTTATTGTTGACAGTGAAGCGTAAGTAATTAGTCTGAAAAGGAAATCATTTGTTTAAAGAGTGAATGATACTTTCCATTTGTTGATAAACAGGTTCAGCCATTGCTGGAATTCGATAAAGAATTGCGCCTGCATCAACTACAGGAATCGTGATTGGGAAACCCAAATCTGTTTTGGCGATTTGGGCGAAAATATCATAATGGGATAGCATCTCTTGATTGATATCTTTAATCATTACGGCATCGCAAGAAACTTGGTAGCCTCTTTTTGATAATTCTGTTTCTAATGCAGATTTGATTTGATGGCTAGAGTTTACCCCAGCCCCACATGCAGCTAAAATTTTAATCATGTTAAATCTCTCCTTTAAAATTTTTTTGTAAAAAACGATAAACTTCTTCTTTATCTTCACATTGAAAAAAAGCCAATAGTGATGAACGGTCTGTCGTGTTAATAAAATCCATGATAGTCGCTAAAAGACCCGTTTGTTCAATACCGTTTTCATTTAAAATCATGAAAAGAAAGGAAACAGAGAGCGTTTCATCTGGGATAATCATGTTATGAAATGATAAGGATTGTTTCAATTTAATCGGGATAATTCTTGTCGTCCGTACAAAGGTACTTTCGGTATGCGGAATGGCGATATTCGGTAGTGCAGGATCAATCGGTGTTAAACTTAAACCAGTCGGATAGTTGTGTTCTCGTTCCAATAAATTAGTTAGAAAATCAGGTGTAACTAATTTCTTTTTTAACAAGTCTAAATAAACTTCTTCAAAAACTTCTTCTTGTGTTTTTTTGTTTGAAATATAGGTAGTATCTAATGAAAAAATCGATGTTTTAATAACCATAGAACCCCTCGTTTCTTTAATATATTATTATTTATTTACAAGTATAATATAAAACGCTTTCAAAAAGATGTCAACACAATATTAAACAATAATAAACAAAAAAAGAAAATATATGTTGAATAAAGTTCGATATTGTTTTATTATGTTTTCGAGAAGGGGATTTGAGTTTAAAGAAAGGGACAGAATTTTAATAGTAGATACACGAGGTAAGGAGGAAAACAAAATGCGTGTCATACTTGGTTCAGATTTAGATGGAATAAAATTAAAAGCAGAAATGAAACAATACTTATTGCAAGAAAAAGTTGAGGTAATCGATAAAAGTGAAAGTGCTTCGGAAGACTTTATAGAAGCAACGCTTGCTGTTGCTCATGAAGTTTTAAAGGATACTGAAAGTTTAGGAATCGTTTTTGATGGTTATGGGGCAGGTAGTTTTATGACTGCTGCTAAAATTAAAGGAATGATTGTCGCTGAATTGTCAGATGAGCGTTCTGCATATATGGCGCGAGAACACAACAATGCTCGGATGATCACGGTGGGCGCAAAAATTGTTGGAACGGAACTAGCCAAAAACATAATAAAAGAATTCTTAACAGGTCATTATGCAGGCGGGCGTCATCAAATACGTGTAGATATGTTAAATAAAATGGCTTAACAAATAATAGAAAGGAAGTGTTTTTATGAAAATTGCCATTGGTTGTGATCATATTGTGACGGATACCAAAATAGCAGTTTCTGATTTTTTGAAAGCAAAGGGATATGAAATTTTAGATGTAGGCACGTATGATTTTACTCGAACTCACTATCCTATTTTCGGAAAAAAAGTGGGAGAAGCCGTAATGAGCAATCAGGCTGATTTGGGTATATGTATTTGCGGAACAGGCGTTGGAATTAACAATGCGGTTAACAAAGTGCCGGGTATCCGTTCTGCTTTAGTTCGCGATATGACTACAGCGTTGTATGCGAAAGAGGAATTGAACGCAAATGTTATTGGTTTCGGTGGGAAAATAACAGGAGAATTCTTGATCTGTGATATCGCTGCGGCCTTTATTGAAGCACACTATCATCCAACAGAAGACAACGAACAACTAATTGAAAAAATTAATCAAGTTGAAAAACAACATCCAGAACAACAAGATGCGCACTTTTTCGATGAATTTTTAGATAAATGGCAACGAGGAGTCTATCACGATTAGTACGTAATCAATGAGGGTTATTTGAGAAAGCGGTCTTAAATAATAATCATTGGTATTTGAGTTAAATTCCCCTTCATTAATTTTTATTGCTGTTTTAACGTAGCACTGTAAAGAGCATTATTAAGAAAAAGTAGTAACAAAGGAACAAATTGAAGGCTATACAGGTAACCATAAAAAGTACACGAGAAAAGAACTCGTGTACTTTTTATGGTTTCGCTGCTTGTTTTATTTTAGTAATTATTTTTCTATAAAAATAGTCCCAGAATTATTAAAATAATCCCGATAACTAAACTGCCGATGCCAGAAGCCGTACTATATTTTTTACCTAAATTTATATCAGTAGTATTTTTAGGAATCAAGTTTGAGAAAAAATAAAATTTTTTTACCAAGATTAGATATGCAACAAGTAAAAGTAATAATCCTAAGAGAAGATAACTAAGATTTTCAGCTAATAAATCTAGATGAGCTAATAACAATATCCCCAAAAAGAGGCCTACCAATCCATATTTCATCGTTTTTTCTTTTGCTGACATATAAATATCCCTACTTTACTTTTTAATTTATTAAGAGCATAAAACCATAGATTCGATATAAGTTCATTTTGTTGTATCCAAAAGAGCATGACCTGGAATGACCTATATAATTAGAAAATTGGAGTGATATATAGTTATTTTACCATAGCTTAAATGAGTTGATTAACTCCGAATAATGTACAACTATGTACACCTATTGTGGGTGGAATGTGTGTTGGGACTTTGCTAACCTAATAGTTGAAAAAATGAATCAATAAATTTAGAAAAGGGACTATTCAAAAGCAACTTTTTTGGGAATTGCTATATTATTTATTTTTTTAAGCGTAATCAACTAAATGTTTTTATGGATAAAGACAGTCATTGTTCCTTGTCATCAAGCTACAACAGCCAAATTCATTAGAACTTTTTTAGTGAATGACTTTAATTTTAGAAAGGTACTGTTGTTAAACATTCATGCTATCAAAGGAGTGTGAGGCGAACGAAGCAAGTATTCTCATTTTATAAAAGCTGTATTATGGACTCTTAAAAAGAGGTGATTTAAAAAATTTTGAAGTGGAAATGTTAAGAAAGGAGAGAGAAAATGACTTATTTAGTTCTGGTCAGTCATGGCGATTTTGCTAGAGGGTTAAAAAATTCATTAGGGATGTTTGCTGGCGATGAGATAGAGACAGTCAGAGTGTTTGGCTTACAACCTGGTGAATCTACCGATAATTTTGGTAAGCGGTTTCTTTGTGAAGTTGAAAAATTACCGCAGGAAACGAGGCTAATCGTTTTGGCTGATATTGTAGGCGGGAGTCCACTTGCTACTATTTGTAAAGTATTAGATAAGCAAAAAATGCTAGAAAATTCTCTGATTGTTGGAGGAGTAAATTTTCCAATGGCTTTAAATGCGCTTCTATTGAAAGAAACTAGTGAATTATCTGATTTGAAAAAAATGATAGTAGCAGATGCTTGTCATGGCATTAGAGAGTTAACTGTAACTGAAGACGATGTAACTGAAAACGATATAACTGAAGAGGATATCTAAAGGAGAAGATGAACATGTCAATTTCTTTTGTTCGAATCGATGATCGAATGATTCATGGCTTAATTACTTTACGTTGGACTAAAGAAATGCCTTGTGATGGCATTATAGCTGTGAATGACAAAGCAGCAAGTAACCCTATTTTAAAGGAAGCTTATAAAGCAGCTGCACAAGATAAAAAAACCTTTATTTGGACAATGGCGCATTTTTTTGATGTAAAGGATAAAGTATTAGCGTCTAAGTCAAAATACTTTTTGATTACAAAGAGCCCTTTGGATATGAAAAAAATTTTGGTGGATTGGCATTTTGTTCCAAGTGAAGTAAAAATGATTAATGTTGGACCGGGAAATGACCGCGAAGGGACAATTAAATTAGGGGATAACCAATCCTTTACAGCAGAAGAAGCAGCGGCTTTTGAAGAAATTGAAAAGGCTGGTTACAAAGTGGATTTTGCCTTGTTACCTGATCAACGAATTGGTTCTTGGGCGCATTTTAAAGCTAAATTTGGTTACTGATTCTAGAAGTTTTGAAAAGAGGAGAGTAGTATTATGACAATCAACTGGATACAAGCGGCTATTTTAGGCCTATTTGCTTGTCTGTGTTCAAATTCTTGTATGGCTGGACAAGCGGTGGGAAATTATACGATTGGGCGTCCTTTAGTCGGCGGATTAGTTTGTGGCATTATTTTAGGAGATTTAAAATTAGGAATCGCTTGTGGCGTAGCAATGCAATTAGTTTACATTGCTTTGGTCACACCTGGAGGCACAGTGTCTGCTGATGTGCGGGCAATTTCATATATCGGGATTCCTTTGGCGATGGTAGCGATTTCGACCAAAGGGTTAGATCCACTTGGCGGCTCTGCAGCCGACCTGGCTAAATCGGTCGGCACATTAGTTGGAACGATCGGAACGGTATTATTTTATTCTGTTGCCGCGTTAAATTTAGTTTGGCAATCGTTTGGTTGGAAAGATATAAAAAAAGGCAAGCTTGATCATTTATATGCCATTAATTTTGGTTGGCCGTGGATTTCTCATCTCCTTTTTTCCTTTTTGCCAACCGTGATTTTAACCTATTTTGGGGCTACGGCTGTTACAGCAATGAGAGATGCATTACCTATGGATGGTCTTGCAATGAAAACGCTTTTTACTGTAGGTGGCATGCTTCCGTGTGTGGGAATTGCAATTTTGTTACGTCAAATTGTTAATAAGAACATTGATTTTGTACCTTTTTTTGTAGGGTTCACATTAGCTGCTTCATTAAAACTCAATTTAGTCTCAATAACGATTATTGCGCTTCTTTTTGCTGTAATTTTTTATAAAATTGCTTTGATTAAAAACAATACTAAACTGGTTGATTCAACAGGAAGTCTGACGAATGATGATGAAGAGGAGGACATATGAGATGGAAGAGTTGAAAGCAAATAAATTAGACCAAAAAACGTTAAAGCATTCTTTTCATTTATGGTTTTGGGGAGCGTTAACTTGTTTTTCACAACAGCATATGCAAACGTTCGGCTATCTTTCTTCAATGCTTCCTATTATCAAAAAACTTTATCCAAAACATGAAGACCAAGTGAAAGCCATTCAAGCATATACAGCTTTTTTTAACACAAATCCAATGCTTGGAACGGTCATTGTTGGTGTGACTGCTAGTATGGAAGAGGCTAGAGCAAGTAAGAATGAAATTGATGGAGAAACCATTAATGATATGAGGGCAGGATTAATGGGGCCAATTGCAGGGATTGGCGATTCATTAGTTGATGGTACCTTGATTCCTATCTTGTTAGGAATTTCCTTAGGAATGTCCACGGGCGGTTCGCCAATTGGTGCCATATTTTATATTATTGTTTGGACGTTAATTTCCTATTTTGGCCAACGCTTTTTGTATTTTAGAGGCTATCATTTTGGCGATAAAGCAGTAAGTTTCTTAGTTGGGAAAGAAGGAGCCGCCGTTAGAGTTGCTATCGGAGTTATTGGTAGTATGGTTGTCGGTGGGGTCCTTGCATCTTGGGTAAATGTGACTACTTCTTTTAAATTAATAGGTGCTGACGGAAAAGTTTTCCTTAAACTGCAAGATAAAATTGACAGTATTTATCCAGGATTATTAACGATACTTGTTACCTTATTTTGTTGGTGGTTAATGTCCAAAAAACATGTTTCCGCTATTTGGACGATGCTTATTTTAGTTGTTATTTCTCTCGTTGGCGTTTTATTAGGTGTTTTCAATCCAGGATTAACTTACTGAACAATCACCAAAAAGGACTCTAGCTGTTAGAGCAAACTGACTTTTGCATAAAACCGATAACGAAAAAGCTAATAAATTAAATTCTTACTCTCTAAGACACAGAAAAAATCTTGTGATTAAAATAAAAATATATAAAATAGAAGAAATTTAGAGACTAGCTTCTATTTTATATATTTTTTTGTTTTAGAAATTTAGTTGGTTTATTAGAATTTTAGGAAAAATTTTACGAAAAGTGTCGCAAAAATGGCTCCTAAAAACGGTGCAGTTCCGGGAACAATCAACCCATATTGCCAATCATTATTGGTTTTATTTTTGATTGGTAAAAGTTGATAGGCGATACGAGGACCTAAATCACGTGCTTGATTCATTGCGAATCCTGTAGTACCACCTAGCCCCATGCCGATTGCCCAAACAAGCAAGCCAACAGCAATGGGTAGTTGTGTTTCGTAGGAATGTGCAATCGCTAAAATAGATGTTAAAAAAATGAATGTTGCAAAAGTTTCAACAAAATAGTTTCTTGGTAAATTTCGTTGGTTCGGATTTGTAGAAAAAATATTACGAATGGCGATCGGATCGACACTATCGGCGGATAGCTTGAAATGATCAGCATACATAATATAAACAATGACGGCGCCACAAATGCCGCCTAACATTTCAGCGATGACATAGGGAATGAAGTAAGACCATGGAATCATTCCTAAAATAGCTTGAGCGAGGGCCATTGCTGGATTAATACAGACTCCGCCAAAGACGAACAGAACAACAGAGATTCCAAAAGCCCAAGTAGTGATTGCAAACATGTGACCAGAACCAGCGTATTTTGTTCGTTTTAGGACATCGTCGCAGTGAACACCTACCCCAAATACGATCATTAATGCAGTTCCCATAAATTCTGATAAGATATGATGAAACATAAGCTAAAGCTCCTTTAATCAATAGTTTTATTATTTAATGTTTGGACGAGGCGATAGACTTCCTCAATTGTAAAATTATATTGTTTAGCAATTCGTTCACAATCTTGGTATTCAATAGACTCTTTCAATAGGCCATGATAATGATTTTTTTTAATATGGACCTTACCAAAAGGTGTTTCCAAGATTTTGAAAGAACGGTCCATCACACTACGTTCCATTGTTTGAAAACGCATACCAATTGTAGAAGTATGTTTAAAGAGTAGTTCTGTAAAATATTCTTTTTCCTCTGTTGTTGTTAAAACCGTTAATAGAATGGCGCTTCGGTTTTTTTTCATATGAATGGGCGTGAAAAAAACATCTAGAGCACCATGTTCCAATAATAGATCCATTACGTAACCTAACTGTTCAGGTGTTTGATTGTCTATATTTGTTTCAATTTTTAAGACTTGGTCATGGTGTTCTGTCCTCTTTTTTTTACTATGTGTTTCAGTAAAGATTGATCCTCTGAGGGCATTGAACTTGCCTGTTTCCCATTTGCCAAATCCGTAACCTATTTTTTCAATTAATCGTTGTTCTGGTGCGACAAATAGAGGGCTAAGTTCTTTAAAAATAGCTAAGCCAGTCGGTGTGACAAGTTCAGTTTTTATCTCAAAGTCTTGTTGAATGATTAAATTCGTTTCTTTACGTAATTCCATCACCGCGGGAACTGGTATTGGCATGACTCCATGGGCAATTGTGATAGTGCCACTTCCATCTGTAATTGGCGTTGAATAGACTTGTTCAATCTCTAACTGTTCCCATAGGATAAAAAAGCCAACGATGTCAACAATTGAATCAATTGCTCCGACTTCATGAAAATGAATAGTGTCAATTGTTTGTTGATGAACAGCAGCTTCAGCTTTTGCAATGTCATAGAAAACATTTTTACTATGTTTTTTTACAAAATTGGACAAGTCGCTTTTTTCAATTAATGTATAAATATCTTTTAAATTTCTAGAATGGCTATGATGATGTGCATGTTCTTTCGTTTCATGATGTTCATTTTTGTGGTGAGGAGAGAGACTGTGTTTTATACCGTAATCTTTTTTTCCATGTTGTAGGAGAACATCGAAATCTGTTCCGTAAATACAACTTTTAGCAATTCGTTGGGCTTGAATGGTGAACCCATCGATGGGAAGTTTTTTTAATTCGATTAACAGTTTGTTTAAATCCCCGCCTAAGTCAAGCAACAATCCATTTAACATATCACCACTAAGACCAGAAAATGGTTCTAAAAATAAGCTTTTCATAGTGAAGACTCCTTTATTTGATTAATCATACTTGCATTATAAGCGGCACCAAACCCGTTATCTATGTTGACTACACTAACGCCAGAGGAACAACTATTTAGCATTCCTAAAAGAGCAGTCAGCCCTTGAAAATTGCTGCCGTAGCCTATGCTAGTAGGGACGGCAATCACTGGCACGCTAACTAGTCCGCCTAGCACGGACACCAGTGCGCCTTCCATGCCTGCAATCACAATAACCACCGAAGCCTGTTGAATCTCATCTAGGTGAGCGAACAAACGATGAATGCCAGAAACGCCTACATCATAGATACGTTTTATTTGATTCCCGAAAGTTTCTGCAGTGATTGCTGCTTCTTCAGCAACGGACATGTCTGACGTTCCAGCAGTAACTATCGCAATATAGTTTTTTGTTGTAGTCTCCATTTGGTTGATAACGAAACAACGTGCAAGTTCATAGTAGGTTCCATGAGGAAAGTTCGACTCTAGAGGTTGGGCTTTTTGTTGTGAAACGCGAGTAACTAGGATTGTATTGTTTTCTTTTCTTAAGCTATTGATAATTTTGATGAGTTGCTCAATTGTTTTCCCTTCCCCATAAACGACTTCTGGATACCCAGTTCTTTCTTTACGCTGCGTATCAATTTTTGCAAAGTCTAATTCGCAAAAGCCATTTAATTTGTTTGTTGCTTCTTCTAAAGATAATTTTCCCTCTTTAAAAGCTCCTAAAATTTCTTTCGGTTGCATAATACAACGCTCCTTATTCCTGATTTCTCAAGGATCATTATTCTACAATGACAGACAAGCCATCTCGAATCACAGTCACTTTTGCATTTAGACCTTCTCTTTCAAATGCTCGCTCTAACGCTTCATCAAACGTTTTTGCTATTTCCATATGCATCGAAGTGATAAGCTCAGGATCAACAAGATCTGAAACAAAAATTATATGATGATGAACTAAAATTCGCGCTAAAATTTGCGAAGTCCATTGATCTGGCACGGTTTCTAATCGTGGTGTATGGATGGCTGCTTCTAAAAATTCGTTTGGATTTTTAACATTGGCAATATTTTCATAAAAACCTTCACCACCGTGACCATCACGACACCCAGCGACCATAATAATGACACCGCCGTCTTTATTGGTTGCTTCTGCAGCGGTCATCCCTTTAACTGCTTGATAAATGTTTTGATCAAGTGGAAATCCGCCATTCGTTGAAACCGCAATGTCGCAAGGTATTTTTTTGACACGGGCAATTTCTTTTACAAAGTTACAACCAACTTTATGCGCTTCAACCATATCACCTGCGAAGGAACCAATAATTTTTTTGTCACCATCTAAAACGACATTAACAATAAAAGCTAGATTCGCTTTAGCGGCAGCGTAGACCATATCATTATGAATCGGATTATCCGTTAAATTTCCTGTCCGTGAGTTGGAGGAATCAATAAATTCTCCAGAATGGTTAGCCATGATGGTTTTATAAGAAGCAATTCCAGGTAAAACAGATTTACGTCCACCAGAAAATCCTGCAAAAAAGTGTGATTCAATAAACCCTTCGGCCAGCAGTAAATCTGCTTCTGCTGCAATGCGATTAATGATACAATCGCCCCCTGAAGGTAGTTGACCGATTTTGACCATTGAGGAATCATCAGTAGAGATATGCATAACGATTTCTTCATTCTCTACAATCGCTTTACCATATTTGCTAATCAGTTCTTCTCGTGTAGAAGGGCGATGAAAGCCTGTAGCAACTAAAATCCGGATTCTAGCTGTTTTGTTCACTGAACGAATTCTACGCAAAATAATTGGGGTGATAATATGTGAAGGAACGGGACGTGTGTGATCGGAACTAATGAGGACAATGTCTTTTTTACCCTTAGCTAATTCTTCTAATGGAAGGCTTCCAATAGGATTGTCCAGCGATTTTTCGACTGTTTCTTTCTCAGTATATGGATTTGAAAAATGTTCAGCTTTTGATTCGAGAAGCCCAATAAAATTTTTATCGGGAATTCTTGCAGTAATCATTTTCTTGTCATAAGGTAGGTTAATTTCTACCATAGCAATCATCTCCTAAGTAATATTTTACGAGACTAAGTATAATGAAATTTAGAAATCACACAGTCCTTATTGTGGGTAACATTTGCTAACAAAAGGTTGGTGAGAGTGTTTATAATAGTTAACGAATCAAACAGAAACTTAGTCAAAGGAGTGACAATTATGGAGTCAGATTATCTTACAGCTTTCTTAGATAGAAAGAAGACGCCGATTATCAAAAAAAAACGCCATACTTATCTCGCTTATCATGGATTGGAGGAAGCGTACACCTATGTATTAAAGAAAGGGGTCGTTAAGACGAGTATTATTTTAAAGGATGGACGAGAATTTAATCTGTCGTATATTGTGTCTCCTGACATTATTTCATTGTTACGTGATGAAGTATCAAATTATACATCTGCTCCTTTTAATATCCGCATTGAGTCGGAAGAGGCTAGCTTTTATCGGATACCAAGGACTGTATTTTGGGAATATGTTAGAGAAGATGCTGTTCTTCAAGATTATGTACGGGATTACTACCGAGCAAAATTATCGGAGAGTATTAGTTCCTTACAGAATATGACAATGAATGGTAAGAAAGGGGCTGTTTGTACTTTTATTTACCAATTAATTGATTTGTTTGGTGTACAGACAGAGGAAGGAATATTAATTGATTTTCAAGTAACTAATGAGGATATTGCGGGGTTTTGCGGGATTTCAACGAGAAATAGCGTAAACCGAATTATCCATGATTTAAAAGAGGAAAAAGTCATCGATATCAAAAAACAAAAAATTGTGATTTACGATCAAAGTTATTTAGCTGATTATATTGATCGATAAGATAGGAGTCTGACGAACATGCATATTCCAGAAAATTATTTAAGCCCACAAACTTGCGCAGTGATGGGCGCGATTATGGTACCTGTCTGGTACCGCGCGGTAAAAAAAGTTGACGTTCAAATTAAATTAAAAAAAGATACAGGGACCATGTTAGGGATTTCCTCCTCCTTGTCATTTTTAATAATGATGTTTAATTTGCCAGTACCTGGTGGAACAACTGCGCACGCTGTTGGGGCTGTTCTCATCGCATTATTGATGGGACCTTGGGCCGCGACGCTGTCTGTTTCGGTGGCTTTACTATTACAGGCTTGTTTATTTGGTGATGGTGGTATATTAGCTTTTGGTGCAAACGCCTTTTCTATGGCGTTTGTGATGCCATTCGTGGGATATGGAGTTTATAAGCTAGTTACGCGTGTAAAAAAATTTGAAACAATGGGTCTTTTCTTAGCTGGGTATCTTGGTGTAAATGTGGCGGCATTTTCTACTTCTGTATTATTAGGTATCCAACCCTTACTATTCCATGAAGCGAATGGTACGCCACTTTATAACCCATATGGTCTTTCTATAACTATACCAGCAATGATGAGTGTCCATCTGTTAGTAATAGGGATTGTTGAAGGTCTCTTCACCGTGTGTGTCTATAATTTTGTAAAAAGTGTGTCAAAAGATGCAATTTTTATCGAAGAAAAGAAGAAAAGGACTCCGTTGTTGCGATTAAAGAGACTGTTATTGGTTATGGTAATTTTATGTCCATTAGGTTTGATTGATCATGCCACCGCTTGGGGTGAATGGGATTTATCTGAATTAGTCAAGAATTTAAAACAGAATCATTTACCTGCAGTACAACCAAAAGGTATGGTGAATGGTTTTTCATTTCATGCACTTTTGAGTGATTACTTTATTCCAGGACTGCCATTAGCACTTGGGTATATTTTAAGTGGCGTAACAGCCATAATCGTTTTTTTACTCATTTTTCGTTTATTTAATGGAAGAAGGCAAAGTTGATGCCTGAATGGATGAAAGAATCTTCCACGTCCTTTGAACCTAATAAAAAAGAAACCTTTATGCTTAAAAATCGAAAAGGAATCCTTTTTTTATTAAATAAATTTCAGGTGAGTGGGAAACGCAATAAGACTATTCTCAGTGATATACACCCAGCAATTCAACTGATCAGTACTTTTTTACTAATTGTTTTAATCAGCACTACACAAAAAGTTCTTGTTTTGTGGCTCGTAGGCATCTACCTAGGCATGTTACTTTTAGTTGAAAAACCAACTATTCTACGAAACATTGTCAAAAAAGCTAGTATCCTCATTTTGATGCCGCTGATTATCTATTTACCGATCTTTTTTTTAGGTCAATTTAGTTTATTATTTATTGTTCATTTGTTTTTTTTAGCCATAGCGATTAGTCAATATATGGAAACAACCAACATGAATCAATTTATAGCAGCATTAAAAATCTTTCATTTTCCGAATATAATACTTTTACAATTAGATATTACGATTAAATATATCTTTTTCTTTGGAAATCTCTTAATCCAACTGCTTGCCGCTGTAGAAGCTAGAGCAGTTGGTGGGAATATCCAGTTGAGTACGGGTAGTAATTTAATCAGTCTTATTTCTTTAAAATCTTTTACGTATGGGAAAAAGTTGGACATGGTGATGGAAGCAAGAGGATATACTGGTCAATATTATCGAGTAAAGCAACCATTAAAAACGAAAGATTTTTTGGTTAGTATTGCCTATCTTTTATTTTTCGGGGGGTTGCTTTATTTAGGGAGGAACTAATATGTATCGAGTAAATCATTTGGTTTATCGCTATCAAACGAAGCCTGTTTTTTCGCCTTGTAATTTGGAAATAGCCAGAGGAGAATATCTGGTTTTGATGGGAGATAACGGCAGTGGCAAATCCACTTTTTTAAATTTGCTCGCAGGTTTTTTAAAACCTTCCGAGGGAACGATTTATTTTATGGAACAATCATTAACGGCCTGGAAAAAAGACCCTATTCATAAAAAGAAGTATTATGCTCATTTGGGTATATTATTTCAAGAGACGGACACACAATTATTTAATGCAACAGTTTATGACGAATTGGCATTTGGCCCTAGACAGCTCCAACTATCCGAGCATGAAACAGCAAAAAGAATTAATGATTGTTTGAATTTATTAAAAATTACCCATTTAAGCAATCAAGTGCCTTATCAATTATCGGGAGGAGAAAAGAAAAAAGTGGCTTTTGCTAGTCTGTTAGTAATGAATCCAGACGTGTATTTATTAGATGAGCCGTTTGCTGGGTTGACAAAAGAATCGGAAAAATTATTTAAAAAGATAATAAAAAATCTGCATCAACTTGGTAAAACAATTATCCTTTCCACCCATGACTATTTGAGTATTTACGAGGAAGCTGATTCCATTTTATTGTTTGATTCGGCTGTCACAAGGTACTCAAAGGAAGAGATAGAAGCCAATGCTAACTTGTTACAACATTTAAAACGGTATTAAGTGTACAAATATTGACAATAATTGATACTATGAATCGTGATTTTTTCTAATGTGGAGATGTCTATAATTAATTATGTAAAAGAAAATCAATAGGAGATGGTTTAAATGTCTGTCATGAAAACGAAAGAACAAAATTTAGTTCGCGAATTACAAAAAATGGATAAGTTGGCTGTTGCATATTCAGGTGGAATTGATAGCTCTTACTTGCTAAAAAAAGCTTTGGACACTTTAGGTGCTGAAAATGTACTTGCGGTTGTTGTAAATTCAGAATTATTTTCTGATGATGAGTTTGATAAAGCGGTCGATTTAGCTAATGGATTGGGAGCAAATGTGTTAGGCCTTGAAATGAGCGAATTAGCGGATGATAGAATTGTTGCAAATAACCCTAATAGCTGGTTCTACAGTAAAAAATTATTATATAAAACTATTCGTTCGGCTATTCAGAAAGAGGGATTTGATGTTCTGGCCGATGGGATGATTATGGATGATAATACTGACTTTCGTCCTGGATTAAGAGCAAGAGATCAAGAAGGGGTCATCAGTCCGCTACAACAAGCTAAATTATATAAAATTGAAATACGTCAACTTGCTAAAGACGCAGGTATTTCCAATTGGAGTAAAGTTGCCTCATGTAGCATTGCTTCAAGAATTCCTTATGGCATTAAGTTAACACGCTCAGCTATTGATCAAGTATTTGCTAGTGAAAAATATTTACGGGAAATAGGTTTTCCAATTGTCCGTGTCAGAGCACATCATGATTTAGCACGGATTGAAATTCCAGAAGACAAACTTTCTCTGTTATTAGAAAACAGAGAAAAAATTGCAGATTATCTTAAAAAACAAGGATTTAATTATGTAACTTTTGACTTAGAAGGATTTAAATCTGGTCGAATGAATGATATCCTCACAGAAACTGAAAAAAAAGTTTTTTGTGAATGTTAGACAGATAAGTTTATAAAATTGAGTCGGTGTAACGGAGTCAGGACAGGGGTATTCCGTTACAAAAACCAAGTTTTCTGCTCGATTAGGTCGGTTGTTTTCATTGATTACTCTGCCAGTAGTTTATTAACTTTTAAGCCTAGGAAAAATTCCCTTTGGATTTTTCCTAGGCTTTTTGTCTATTTAATCATTTGATATTTGCTAAAAAGAAATTAGCTGTAGAATTTTTTAAGATTACCAGTGATTGTTCAATTTGAGGAAAATAAATGGATTGTTTGGACTGGTTGATTAGTCGATTATTTTTGGGATTCGTGAGTGAAAGTATTTGCTGTGAATAGTTAAATAACTCAATGTTTAGTGTGTCCGGCCTAACTGGCGTTAATTTTTTTAAGTAGTGTTGTGTTTTCATAAGTTCTAAAAGAAGCTCTTCCATAGCAGTTTGCATTTCCAACAGTTGATCATTTAGTTGTTTTTGTTGCATTAAGCTTTCAGCAGAGGCATCGTTACTATAAATAGGAGATTCAAGAACAATTTCTTGAATAGAATAGTTTACTCTACGTTGTACTCGATAAGCTAGTACCCAAGCATCACTTGGTAACGTGGTCTCTTCATTGATTAACGCTAGCAAAATAGAGCTGATCGTTTTTGACCAACTATTGATATTTTTACGTAATACTTGACTATGCCATGTTGGGAAAATAAAAAACATGACAAAAGCAATCAGCGCACCAATAATTACATCAAAAACTCTTGTATAGCCTGCAGAACTACCACCTAATGTGAAAGTTAACCAAGTGGTCACACTTAGCATTAGAAATGCTTGACTTAATTTACGGACGGTTTCATACAATATAACTAGCAAACAAGACAATAGCATTGGCCATAAAGGATTTAGGTTTGTTAAGTTAGCAATTAATTGAGACAAAAAGATGCCTAAACAACCACCTAAAATAGAACCAATAGTTCTTGAAGTGATTTTACCGAGTGTACCATGATACCCTGGCATAACCATCAAACAACCAGAAATAACTACCCAGAATTCGTGATTAGCTAAAGGCAAAGGGTACATGTAATTAAGTATAAGCGAACAAAAATGACAAACTAAACCTGTTAAAGCTAAACGAATTGCGAATCTAGCAGAGCTGCCTTTGTAAGAATGAAGGATCTCTTTGGCTTCTGCAAGTCCTTCTTTTGTGGGTAAGAAAGATTTAAATGAGATTTTTTTAGAGGATTGTTTGTTTTGTATCAAAAGGATTGCTGATTTTATTTCGGTGTTTGCTGAAGCAAATTCTTGAAGAGGCAGGGTTAATTGTTCTCCTTTTAAAAAGAGTTGAATTGCTTTTAAAGCAGGAAGATTTTCAGCTGCATTGGTTGAATCTAACGAACCTGCAATTGCATCTGCTTGTGAAACCAAGGGATAAATCCATGGTGTTTTTTGATGATTGACCCATGGCATTGTTTCAACAGATTCGCGTACTTTTATTCTGAAATGGACATAGCTTGCAGGTTTTCCTTGTGCTAATAAATATAATTGTTCATATAAATCGGCTACTAATTTTCGTGCTTCATTATTTTTCGGCTTAGAATAAAGACAATAGAACAAACAAAGGATGGACATACCTAAAATTATTGCACCCAGACCTTCAAAAGTTTGACCAATAGACAAATTGCCTTTTAATTGCGCACCAGCTAGTAAAGAAATGGTCCCAAAGAGACATCGAATATACAGACCAATACTAAAGTTTCTTACAATCCCTGAAAAATACAAACCAAGGACGAATAATAAAATAATGAATATACTTGACGACTGTAAAAGTATCCCCAGACTGGCACCAAGAAAAATCATTAAAATACCATCTATGGCACTTCTTTGTGGAGAGCTATGTCGTGGTAAGACACAAATTACAGTGCCCAAAAAGCTACCAACATTTACTAAAACAAAAGCGAAAGGAAAGACTATTGTTAGAACAGCACCAACAGCATTTGCAATAATGATACTAAGAACAAGGGCAAACCAGTTCTGTCTTGTATCAAAAGTTAGTATAGGGCGACTATACGCCCAAGACGATTCTAAGAAAACCTCAAAAAATTTTTTGATAGATAATTTCACAAAACATTCCTTCTTTAAAAATTTATTAGAAGCTAAAAAATTATTCCTCTGCTAGTATACACCTCTAAATTTTTTTTTCAAATTTGCTCTTTTTAAGAAAACTCACAATTATAAGCCAACATTAAGTTTAGCCATATATTTTTGTTGAATAAATTCTGTAAGCTCATGCCAACTTTCTTCATTTTCAATGGAATCTAAGTAGAAAATATCTTGATTAGAAGTAGCTTTTTCGAAAGAATCTGTGATGATGATATCCGCATTTGTGAAGTCTTCGGTAATAGAGATTGCGTTTGTATTATATAAGGAGGATAACCGTGTTTTAATAAAATAACTTGCATAAAAATCTTTGATAATTTGTAAATAGATTCTCACTTGTACTTTTTTTTCGGACACAGACAATGTGTAAAGCAGTTGACTGAGTAACTCTAAATGCGTTTCTTGGTGAACTAATTTTGCCACCGTTCCTTTTATTCGATTAAAGTATGCCACATCTGACGGAGTACAAATTTCTGGCTGCGGTAAATAAAGTGTTAAAAAAGTATAATAATTGCCCTCCGTTAAAAAGTACCAAGCATTAAAAATAGAAAGATAGTAAACGTATTGATAATCATGCTGATTTGTCAGTAAGTAGGCTACTTGCTTAAATAATTTTTTTGATAAGACACAATAAGGATGGTTAGATTCTATAAATAATTTTTCTATTTGTTTCGTTTGCTTTTCCGAAAAGATATAAGGGATAAAAATGCGAGATAAAAAATTAAAGTATAAAATTTCAGTTTTTCTTGTTTCGCATTGAATGTCAGCGAAAGAGTGTTCAAGAAAAAATAAAGTCACATGACTGTATTGATTGATCAGAATAAAAAAAGAATGCAGGTTTTTAGAGTGCGGCATCTTTAAGAAGTTTTGTGCACTTGTTCTAGTTTTAAATATCGCATATAAAATATAAAACGCTCTTTTCTTCATTCGGACATTTTTATAGGATCGTTCAAGAAGTTCATCGGGTAGACTTTTTTTTATTTCTTCAAGACTTATTTTAGAGAAAGGCCAAGCCAATTCTTGAAAGGAATCTTGTAGGAAAATGAAAGAAAACACTCGAATCGATAATTCATTGCCAGTTAATTGATAAATACCCTTAATACTAACGATTACTATATCAAAAATTTTAAAAAAGTTATTCAGTTGTTTCGTGATTTTTACCAGATAATGTTCAGAAATATATAAAACTTTAATTAATTCGTTTTTATCAATGGAAGAATGTGTGACCAATTGTACGCAATAATTAAATTGTACATTGTTTTTTAAAAGATTGAGTTTTAACGTGTAGGCGTATTCGACCGCGCTTTTTCGGTACGCTGGATTTACACAAACAATGCCATTATTGTTAGAGACAATAAAATGTTGGATTTGATAAGTATCCTCGAATTCTTGATTTATTTTTATCAGATTTTCCTTGACCGTTCTTTTTGAAATTTTTAAATTGGAAGAAATTTCATTTAATGACGTATGAGCTCGCTTCACTATGTAAAATAAAATTTCTAGCTCATTCGTTAGGTAGGATGGAAACATGTTATGGACCTCCAAAAGTAAAATTTAGGTTCATTGTAGTCTACTTTCTTTAAATTTTTGTATTGATATGTTAACACAAGCGCAATAAGAAGCGGCCATCACAATTAATGTACAGCCTTATACATTAATTGTGTGTGGCAAAGCAATTTCAATGTTGATAAGCTAGCAGTAGTTAGAATAATTATTATTTAGTTTCTAATTCCAAAAAAGGTCAAGGTGAGTAAGCAATGAAAAAAATCAACGAACAATTAAAAATGAAAATGCCAACCTACAAAAGAAAAAAAAGCATTGCTTATTTCTTTTACTCTTGTCTACTATTGGTATCGATTTCTTGTTTTTTGAGCGTGCATTTTCAAGAATGCGAGGCAGCTTCGCTCTATCAAGCGGGAGGGATAGCCATTGATTTGAGAACTGATTTACCTTATGGAATGGAGATAAGCCATGACGGTGGTAGTGGTCCTGATGGATCATTTGGAGGAAAATTACACGTAAAATTATACGGAACAGTGGACACTTCTCATACAGAAGCATTGAAGTTTCTTTCTTTTGGTACTGTAGGAATGCAATATGGACTGATGTTTCATTTGCCAGAAAATATAAGTGCAGATAATTTTAAAGCGGCTTATGACAAGGCTTTTGCGGATAATCCAGAAAATTTTTATTCAATTAGTGGACAAAAAAACACACAAATACCAATTGTTAACACAAAAGGAATGCGGACGTTTAACGGTTCTTCAGAAGATGGTTCACCGGGATGGGGTGATCCTGATCAAGATTATAGCGGAATTGATACTGAGCATCAGGTGATGTTTTGTGAACGGGGGGACACTATTAATTTTTCTTTTACTAAACTTTATGAAATTTGGCGACATGAACCTGACAAATCGGCCATAAAATTTGAACTTCATTTTGATTTAGATGTAGCTACTTTAATGAAGGATGGCGATTCAAAGGATTATTCCCTCAATAAAAATTTAACGAAACATCGCTTACCAGTATCAAATGTTTTGTCGGATGGCACTGAAAGTGATCAATTTTCGTTGTCGGCAGATTTTTTTGGTCGAACTTACGAATCAGATACAACGAATACGGTTAATCATAATTGGATATTGCTTAGTCCAGACATGTGGTTACGTGCGACAAGTTTAGCGGCAGCAGCAAAGCAAGATCCAAATAATTTGAATCATCAAATTATCACTGGAATCACTGGGAAAGTGGCTACTTGGTCTTCTTATATCTCGCCATGGGACAGCGGCGATAAAGACAATCCATTATCCAATTACAATACCCAAGATGCCTCTAAATATCCTGAAATACCTGAAAGCAAAACGATGTTACCAGGGGATTTTTTATCACCAAAGTTTACGATGAACCAAAGACAAGACAATCCGCTTAATTGGACAGATGGGTATGTTGCTCAACGGTTTGCGCGCGTAGTTAATTTTCATACTCACACAGTTGATCCTAAGGCCAATGTGAATGTCTCTTCACAACAACAAAACGGGTTAACAACCTATTTATTTAGTGGCAAAGATGGTTGTGGGCTGCCGTTAGTCAATCCGCCAGGGACGGATTCTTCAGAGCCCACAGATAAAACATATATGCGCGTCACAACAGATCCCTACCAAGTGCCAAGTTTAGAAAAGGCAGCTTTTGTTAAAGGTCAAACAACATTTCACCCGCAACAAAAGATACCAGTAGAACTAACCGTTAAGGCTCCGACAACTAGAAAAGTTCAAATTGAAGAAAAAATTTCAGGTGCTGCCCAAACTGATTTTCATAAAATTGGGGAGCAAGATTTAAAAAATTTACCAGTCACAGATGATTGCGTTAGTTTTAACTGTTTAGCAGATGCTTTACCAACTTCAGGAGATTACACATTAACATTTAGAATTCTTGATGTTGATGATACATCTAAAAGCTACTCAAATGAGAAAAGTTTAGCTGTGCACATTGATCAGGCGCAAATTAAAGTTAAATCTCAAGATACGGTTTATCAATATACTCAATGGCAACCAGAAAGTGAAGTGACTATCCTACAAACACCAGATGGTAAAAAAGGTGATTTTCGAGACGTAAGTGTCACCATATATAAACTGGACGGAGAGCAAAAGGTCCCAGTAGATGCGGTGGATACAAAAGTGGTTGGTAAATATGAAATTGATTATAACTACCTAGGATTAGAGGCGCAGACTGCACTAGAAGTCATTCCCTCTTCAGCTCATATTGGTGCACATAACGGCAGCTTTTCTGTAGGGACGCCCTTCGATCCAAAACGTCTTTTTGATAGTGCAACAGATAATGATGGACAGTCCATTCCTTATAGTAAGATAACGATTCGCTATACGCCTAAGCAGGTAAACGATGAAGTAGCGGGCATTTATAGAATTACTTATGATATCTCTAAAATAGTAGGTTTTAGTAAAAGTGTTACTGTTGATTGGACCTACTATTACTCTAATCGTCTAGACTTTTATCACTTATCTGAACAACTAATGCCTTTTGAGAACGTAAAATTTAATGGCCAAGATCAAACACAGACATTAAAAAGTTGTGAGATGAACATTGAAGATACGGGGGATCCTAATCGGACAACTGGCTGGCAGCTTGAAGTAGCCTATAATTTAAATGATCAGAAAACACAAGCGTGGAAAGACGCAGGGCTTGATCTCACGCTAAATCCAAAGTCAGTCGATTATGTAACAACTGAGCAAAATATTATGGTTAACGATGAGCAACAATTAGTAGCTGATGTAAGTAACCAATCTATCAAAAATAAAAAAGTTTTGACGAAATTACAATTATTGCCCACATTAACTATTTCAAAAGTCACACCTGCTGATAAATATGAAGCTCAGTTAATTTGGAACTTAGAAGCAACACCGTAAGGGAAGAGGGAATAGCTGTGAAATGGTTTATCTATGATTTATTGTTTGTTGCCTTTATTCTCGGTTTGCCAATTCAAGCACAAGCTGAAGACAAGACAACTGACGCACAAGCTGGCACAAAAGTCATGGTAATAGTGAAAGAGAGTGAGGATATTGTTCCACATCCCAATGAGCTTATACCTCAGACTAACGATATGCCAACTTCACGAGGACAACCTAATTTTTTACCAAAAACAAACGAGATTACGTCTCAAGAGACGATTTTAGGGATCGTGGTACTCGGAAGTACATTAATCGTCGGACTTTATAAAGAAAAGAGGAAAAATAATGAATAAAAAAATAATTGGTTTAACTGTCACTTTAGGAACGGGGATTTTTTTAATTGGTCAACAAACTGTAAATGCGGCTGATAATACCAATACCACAGCGAATGTGTCGGTTTTGGGTGGCGGATTAACCATTACACCATTAGCACAAATTAACTTTGGGACGGTGACAAAAGACGGCCAAGATCATACGCAACCAGATCAAAGCAAGTCGCAACTTATCATTAATGATAATCGTGGGACAACGAATACAGGTTGGTATCTGACAGCGAATTTAGAAGATAAAGGAAAAGGTGTCACTGGCTTAGACGGAATGACACTTCATTTAGACACTAAAAAACCTGACGGATCTTCTGAAAAAGGTACCTTTACGGGCGTTGATTTAACCACAGATGCTTCAACCATTATTTCGCTAGATAAAAGTGATATCCGTTTATCAGACACTGTCACGACAGCCAATTTAAATGCAACGTTAAATATACCTAAAAGTATTGCTGCAAATACCTACTCTGGGACCATCGTCTGGAATGCCATCGATGGAGCACCCGCCTAAGAATTTAACATAAAACGATGTAAGAAAACGAGGCAGATAAATTGAAAAGAATTTTAAAGATACTTTTTATATTGACTATTCTCTGTTTAGGTGGAGCGATGCGTGCCTGGGCAGAGCCGTCTAATACCAATAGTTCAGCAACAATTGACAATGCGAATGCGTATACAGTCACACCCGTTTTCGGAGCAACTCAAAATAACAAAACCAGTAATTTTTTTGATATGACATTAACTCCGAAACAAAAAGATACATTCAAATTAACGATAACCAATACTACGCCGAACCCTCAAAAATTTAAAGTTCAGGTAAATACAGCAACAACAAATAGTAATGGGATAGTTGACTATACAAAAAGTAGCTTTGAAAAAGATCCATCGATGAGTTTGGTACTTAGTGATTTGATTAGTCCCAATAGGAAGGACATTAGTGTTCCTGGTAAACAATCACAAACGATTGATTTTCAAATAACGATGCCAGAAAAGTTATTCTCAGGAATTTTATTAGGTGGAGTGACGATTCGACCTGTAGAGATAGCTGGGGACCAAAGCAAGGGTGGGATTCAAAATGTTTATATGCATACGATTGCTATTCGGGTGAATGAAACAGCAGAGACCATACCTGCAAAATTGGAAAGTAGTTCTGTTAAAATTGGGCAAATTAACCGCCACAATACTGTTTCGATGAAAATTAAAAATCCACAGCGGAAGTTATTGTCAAAAGTCGAAGGAGATTTTTTTGTTAAAGAAAAAGGAACAAACAAAACGATCATTCACGAAAAGAAAAATAATCTTAGTTTTGCACCAAACACAAGGTTTGATCTGCCTATTTTACTGAAAGATTCGTTTAAACCTGGAGACTATATCTATACCATTAAGTTGAAAAACCATGAGGGGAGCTGGACGTTCTCAAAAGATTTCACGATAAACAAAAAGCAAGCTGATCAGTATAATAAGCGTTCTGTTGATCATAAAGTCAAAAACCTTCACTGGCTTAAGTACCTCATGGCCTTTTTAATTCTAGTTATTTTAGGTACCGTCTGCTATATCTTGGGAAAAAAGAAGGGAAAAATGAGGTTGTAAAACCTGCCTTTAAAATAGTTGACAATTATGCAGAAAAAATCATGCCAGTATGAATTATCTATGACATAAGGGAAGAATAGCTGTCTAGCAAGGATAAATTGTCAAATTAGCGTTAATTTACGCAAGTCATTGGTGTTCCTTATTTTGGAAAGTAGTATTATACTATTATTGTTCAATGATTCACAATAGAAACAAGGAGGAAAGAACCATGTATAAAGCAATTGTCGCAGCAAAAGGAAAAACAACAAAAATTGTTGAAAAAGAATCACGTCCATTGAAAGATAATGAAGCGCGGTTGAAAATGGAAGTCTGTGGTGTCTGTCATACGGATTTACACGTTAAGAATGCAGATTTTGGCGATGTTAGCGGTTGTACCTTAGGTCACGAAGGAATTGGGATTGTGACGGAGGTTGGAAAAGACGTTACTAGTTTAAAGATTGGTGATCGTGCATCTGTTGCATGGTTTTATGAAGGCTGCGGGCATTGCGAATATTGTACTTCTGGTCGAGAAACGCTTTGTCGTTCAGTAAAAAATGCTGGATATACAGTTGATGGTGCCATGGCCGAAGAATGTATCGTCACAGACGGTTATGCAGTGAAAGTGCCAGAAAATTTAGCATCAGAGCCAGCTTCCTCTATTACTTGTGCAGGGGTAACAACCTACAAAGCGATAAAAGAATCTGGGATTCGTCCAGGTCAATGGCTAATGATTTCAGGATTAGGTGGGCTAGGTAATCTAGCTTTACAATATGCCAAGCATGTCTTTAATGCAAAAGTAGTAGCTGTTGATGTGAATGATAATCAGTTAACTTTTGCGAAAGAAATGGGTGCTGATCTTTTAATTAATCCAGTTAAAGATCCTGATTTTGCTGCACAACTTCAAAAAGAAATTGGCGGTGTCCATGCAGCAGTAGTCACTGCGGTAGCTAAATCAGCATTTAATGGCGCAGTCGATGCAGTCCGTGCGGGAGGAACGGTTGTCGCCGTTGGATTGCCTGTTGAGACAATGGATTTATCTATTCCACGTCTTGTTCTTGATGGCATTCACGTAGTCGGATCGTTAGTTGGAACCCGTCAAGATTTAAGAGAAGCTTTCCAATTCGGTGCAGAAGGAAAAGTTGTTCCTGTTTGTCAAACACGCCAACCAG
This sequence comes from Enterococcus sp. AZ104, assembly GCF_050546705.1. Classification (NCBI taxonomy): domain Bacteria; kingdom Bacillati; phylum Bacillota; class Bacilli; order Lactobacillales; family Enterococcaceae; genus Enterococcus; species Enterococcus sp. AZ104. The sequence continues at coordinate 1,570,648 of NZ_CP172952.1, read as the reverse complement.
AAGAAATTAATGCTATTTTTGAAGAAATGGAACAAGGAAAAATTCGCGGGCGCATGGTCATTGATTTTCGCAGTTAATTTAGTTTTTAGTGATTCGTTGATTTAATCTGAAAACCATGAAAGGATGGATGGAATGTTTGCGAATCTTACTCTCCGTGAGAGACGACTGCTTAAGCAAGCACAAGTGGGAGCCACAATTAGCTTTATTCTTTTGTTTGTACCAATTCTGACAATCAGTCTTTTGCATACTAGTGACTTATTAGCAAAATGGCTAGGTATAGTTGGGGTAATTATGGTTTTACCATTGTTGTATTTTGCGTGGCAGATTTTAAAGATAGCCTATAAAGATCAAAAAGATAATCCAACGCCTCTTTTGTGGGTTCCGAAAGTTTATGGGATTGGGCTTTCGATCAATCCCTATCACCGGTTTGGAAAGTTAATTTTTATATTGCTAGCGGTACTGATAGTTGGCATCATCATTAGTTTGCTTTTCACACCAGCAAGTCAAATCAATCACTAAAAAACGAGTAATTAACACCCTCTTGCTGAGCAGGAGGGTGTTGATTATTTTTAAATAGACTAGATTTGAGCAACAGGTATTAGATTTTTGAAAAAAGTCTTTCTTTTTCTGATGTAGATATTTTTGCAATAAAATCATCATTATAAGTGAATTAACAGGTTTATCAAGGGTTAATACTTGTTAATGGTGGCTGCTATAATTAACCGTTGACAAACACAAAAAAACCATCATACGATAATTATGTTATTAAAAAAGTGAAAAATTGGTAGTCAACAAATGAAAACGCATTCATCGGGAAATTGTGATTCTGTACTAAAATTTTTATATAAGATGAAAATAGATTGTTTTCATTTAATAATTTATTGAAAGGATGTGTTTATGAAGGGGTTACTGAAACTGACTTTCTAACAGTCTCAGTAAACTAAGAAAATCGTTATGACTTTTTATGACTTTTCATCTGGATAAAACTTTGTTGGGTTTTGGATTTTGCGAGTAATTGTGTCGGAACTATTCTATGGGGAGCAATTTTAAGGAGGAAAAAATGAACAAAGAGTATCAGGGTAAAAAAATTTACGGTAAAAAGCACTGGTTGACATTTTTATTAGTGAGTTCGTCTGTATTGGCGTTCCATTCGTTTGTTACGATGGATTCTCAAGTGGTTGATGCGCAAGAGCAAACAGCAAAAGAAGACGTAGCTGATTCAGCAACGTCAGTCGGAGCAATTGTGTCGATTGAAAAAGCGGAGAAAAACTTTGTCATTACGTATGCTTCTGGAAAAAAAGCACAAATTAGTATTTTAAACGACCATCTTTTTCGCTATCATCTAGATCCAACTGGTAAATTTGAAGAATATCCAACGCCAAATGATCCAAAGCATGTTGCGAAAATTACGGCTAAAACAATGGCCGACTATGGTACACAAGCCTTTGAGCAAACGAACGTCACAGATTCAGGAAACCAATTTATTCTAGAAAATAATGGTTTAAAAATTATGTTCGAAAAAGAAAGCGCTTTAATGGAGGTTCTAGACAAGAAAAAGAATCAAGTTATTTTAGAAGAAACCGCTCCGCTATCCTTTAAAAATGATAAAGCTACACAAACGTTAAAACAAAGTAGTCAAGAAAATTATTTTGGTGGAGGAACTCAAAATGGTCGATTTACGCATAAAGGAACAGCTATCCAGATTGTCAATACGAACAATTGGGTAGATGGCGGAGTAGCATCGCCTAACCCATTTTATTGGTCAACTGCAGGGTATGGCGTTGTTCGAAATACATGGAAACCTGGCAACTATGATTTTGGCAGTCATGATCCACAAACAACCACAACAACGCACGAAGGAACAGATTTTGATGCTTTTTATTTCTTTAATGATTCCTCAGCAGGTATTTTAAAAGATTACTATGAATTAACCGGGAAACCAGCTTTGATGCCAGAATACGGATTCTATGAAGCGCATTTAAACGCGTATAATCGGGACTATTGGGTGAAAGTAGCAGAAGGAACCGCGGGAGCAGTTAAGTTTGAAGATGGTAATTTTTACAAAGAATACCAACCAGGCGATCTAGGAAACTTAAATGGCACGCTAGAATCTTTAAATGGAGAAAAAGAGAATTATCAATTTTCTGCACGCGCAGTTATTGATCGATATAAGAAAAACGATATGCCGTTAGGGTGGTTCTTGCCAAATGACGGCTACGGTGCTGGCTATGGCCAAACAGATTCATTGGACGGCGATGTACAAAACTTAAAAGAATTTACAGAGTATGCTCAAGCCAATGGTGTTGAAGTGGGGCTGTGGACTCAATCTAATCTCCATCCAGCGGATCCTAAAAATCCTAAAAAAGGAGAACGGGATATTGCGAAAGAAGTTAGTGTCGCTGGTGTTAAAGCTCTCAAAACTGACGTGGCGTGGGTCGGGTATGGGTATTCCTTTGGCTTAAATGGTGTAGAAGATGCCGCGAATGTTTTTGTAAAAGAAACAGACGGCGCAGTTCGTCCGATGATTGTTTCATTAGATGGTTGGGCCGGAACCCAACGGCACGCTGGTATTTGGACAGGCGATCAAACGGGTGGTCAATGGGAATATATTCGCTTCCATATCCCAACATATATCGGGACTTCGTTGTCTGGACAACCAAATGTCGGTTCAGATATGGATGGAATTTTTGGTGGAAAAAATAAAGAGGTCAACATACGTGATTTCCAATGGAAAACTTTTACACCAGTGCAGCTAAATATGGACGGCTGGGGCTCCAATCCAAAAACGCCATTTGCTTTTGATCAAGAAGCCACAGATTTGAACCGAGCGTATCTAAAATTAAAATCAATGATGATGCCTTATAACTACAGTATTGCCAAGGAATCAGTTGATGGACTACCAATGGTACGGGCCATGGCTTTAGAATTTCCTAATGAAGGAACAGCATATACAAAAGATTCTCAATACCAATATATGTGGGGACCCAATTTACTCGTTGCCCCAATTTATAATGGCAATCAAGATGAGGCAGGAAATTCAATCCGTGATGGAATCTACTTACCAGATGAAAAACAAGTCTGGGTTGACTTATTTACAGGCGAAAAATATCAAGGTGGCCGTGTCTTAAATGGAGTAAAAACACCGCTGTGGAAGGTGCCCGTTTTCGTCAAAGATGGCAGTATTATCCCAATGACGAATCCAAACAACAATCCAAAGGAAATCCAACGAGATCAACGATCTTTCTTGATTTATCCAAATGGCACCACTTCTTTTAATATGTATGAAGATGACGGAATTTCAACTAGTTATGAAGCTGGGCAATCAGCTACGACTAAAATAAATAGTCAAGGCCCTAAATCAAACGAAAAAGGGGATCTGACCGTTACTATCGAACCGACAAAAGGAAGTTATAAAGACTTTGTTGATGAACGAAGCACCACGCTTGATTTGCTAGCTTCAGAAGCGCCCGAAAGCGTAACAGCAATGGTGGGGGGGACAGAAGTAACCTTGAAACAAGCAGCTAATAAAGAAGAATTTTTAGCTGGCACAAATCTATATTATTTTGATAAAGAATTCCAAGTGAATCAGTATCTTTCTGAAGCTTCAGGAGAAAAACTGAACCAATCAGCGTTATCAGTAAAACTAGCGAAACAATCTGTGACCGCCAAAGATGTTCAAATAACTGTCAAAGGTTTCATTAATAAAGGAACGGTTGACGGAGGAAATACAACGGTCGATGACCAGTTAACTATTCCGGCAAATGTCGCAATCAATGAAGAAAAAACAACGCCATCTTCTTTGACTCTTCAATGGGATCAAGTAACTGAGGCAACAAGTTATGAAGTAGAGCGTGACGGGACTGTTTTCGGAAATATTCAAACGAATACAGCAACATTTGATGGATTTCCCTTCCTAAGCGAACATACTTTTCGAGTTCGAGCTGTTGGAAAAAACGGGGTCTCTGAATGGAGTGAACCGATTAAAGGAAAAACACAAGATGATCCCTATAAAGAAACAATTAATCAAGTCAAAGCAACAAGTAATTTACCAGAACAACCAGGCGCAGAATTGAAGAAATTAACAGATAAAGATTTAAGTACAGGTTGGCATACGAACTGGTCAACCGGCATCGCTAATCCAAGTGATGGAAATTTCTTGACTTTAAAATTTGATCTTGGTGCGGAGTATCAAATGGATAAAATTGAATACTTGCCAAGAGACAATGCCGGCAACGGAAATATTTTGCAGCTCCAGTATCGGACGTCGAAAGATGGAGCTAATTGGACAGAGTTTTCAGAACCTATTAACTGGAAGCAAGATGCTTTGACAAAAACCATTGAAACGAAGGACCAAGCGTATCGTTTTGTTGAAATGAAGGTATTAAAATCGGTGGGTAATTTTGGCTCTGGTCGTGAGATGCTCTTTTACAAACAACCAGGATCAGAAGGAATCTTACATGGAGACATTACTAACGATGGAACGATTGATGAAAATGATGCAATGAGTTATCGAAACTATACAGGCTTAGAATCGGTGGACAGTGACTTTAATGGCTATGTTGAAAAAGGTGATTTAAATAAAAATGGGGTAATTGATGCTTATGATATCAGTTATGTTTTACGACAATTAGATGGTGGGATTGAGATACCTGATGTCGAAGAAATTGCGGGCGGTTTATCCCTTGCTGTGGTTAATGAAAATGGCAAGGATACTTATCTTCCTGGCGATACATTAACCTTTACACTTAAAGGTCAAGACTTAAAAAACATTAATGCGTTAAGCACAAAAATGTCCTTTGATTCTAGCAAATTTGAACTTGTCGGTCAGCCTGCAACCACGAATAATACAAAACAAATGGAAAATTATTCTAAATATCGGAAACATTCAAATGATGTGGAGAATCTATATTTAGTTCTTAGTAATCAAGGAAATAAACAATTGTTAAATGGTTCAATGGACTTAGTTACCTTTAAAGTTAAAGTAAAAGAAACAACTCGCGTAAAACGTGCGACAACTGTTGAGCAGCTATTACAATTTGATATGAGTCAAGGATTATTAGTGGGCCAAGGATTCCAACAAGCAACACTTTCAGATTTTTCTGTAACAGTGAAGCCAACAGAGCTAGTAGATAAAGAGTTATTACAAGCGCTAATTACGCTAAATCAAGCACGTGTCGAAAAAGAATATACGCCTGAAACTTGGGCAATCTTTAAACCAATCTTAGATGAGGCAGTAGCTGTTCTAGCCAATGAGCAAGCCACACAGACAGACGTTTCTGCTGCTGTGGAAAATCTAGAAAAGGCTGTAGAACAGTTGGAAAAAATGCCTGATGTAGCGAATAAAGCTGATTTAGAAAAAGCAATTCAAGAGGGGCTGGCGAAAAAACCAAGTGATGGGCAAGAATTCACCGAAGAAACTAAAAAAGTTCTCGAAGAGTCATTAGCAGCAGCTCAAAAAGTATTTGCTCAAGAAAAAGTTACCCAAGAAGAAATAGACCAAGCGACTAAAACATTGCGTGAAGCAATTGCACAATTAAAAGAACAACCCGTCGCCGTTGATAAGGAAACCTTAAAAGAGCAAATCGCTCAAGCCCGAGGAAGAAAGCCGGAAGAAGGATACCAATTTACAAAAGAAACAGAAAAACAATTGCAAGAAGCAATTCAAGCGGCTGAAGCAATCGTAGCGAAAGAAACGGCGACAAAAGAAGAAGTCTCAGCGGCTCTAAACGCATTGGAAACTGCAATGGCTCAATTAAAAGAAGTACCCCTTGTAAATAAAGACCAATTACAAGAAGTTGTCAAACGAGCGCAGCAAGTCACTCCAAGTGAAGGGCACCAATTTACTGCCTCCTCGTTACAAGATTTACAAAAAGCGCTTTTAGCAGCTAAAAACACATTGGAAAACCCAGCAGCTAATCAAAAAATGATTGATGAAGCGGTTGCTGAATTAACTAGTGCCATCGATGGGTTACAAGAAGAAGCGTTAGTTACAGATAAAAAAGCCTTAGAGGCAATGATAGCCAAAGCAAAAGCAATCAAACCATCTGCCGGAAAAGAATTTACTAGCGAGTCTAAAGCGCGCTTAACTGAAGCAATTGACCAAGCGGAAGGGATTTTAGCTGATAAAAATGCTCGGCAAGAACAAATTGATACTGCTGAAAAAAATGTAAAAACTGCTTTGGATAGTTTAGAGGAACAAGTCCTTCAAACGGATAAAACAAAGTTGAAAGAACTGCTTCAAAAAGCAGAAACCTTGAAACCTAAAGCAGGAAAACAATTTACAAAAGCATCGCAAGAAGCTTTAGCTGAAGCAATTAAACAAGCAAAAGCACTTGTTGAGGACCCAAATGCGACGCAAGAAGCTGTGGACAAATGTTTAAGTATTTTATCACAAGCCATTGAAGCAATGGCAGAAGAGCCAATCAGTAGCAACTCTACAGGCAACAATGGAAATCATAGCACGGTTAGCGGGACTGGTGGCGTAACCAGTCCAGGAAAGGGCACAGCAGCAGGTGGAACGACAACGAAAACCACCACTTCTGGTACTTTGCCAAAAGCAAATGAAGTTGTTTCGCCAATCTGGTCAATTAGTGGTTTTCTATTAATAGTAAGTATTGGTTTAGGAAAATTATTCTTCAAAAATAAAAAAGACCAAAATTAGCGTATCATTAACTTACAAGGCGCATTTGTACAAAAACAGTGTGCAAATGCGCGAGTATGTAATAGGAGAGGATTTTTACGAATGAAAAGAAAGAAAATCAAGAATCAACTACTTGTTTTAACAAGTATTCTCGTTCTTCTGAGTTTGGAAGTCGCTCCAGTTGTTACGTTGGCTGCAGAATTACCAAGTAGCTCGCTACAAACAGCTCTGTCCTCGGAAACGACAATTACTTCGGAAGAAAAAGTAATTGAAACAACCGAAACAACCGAAACAACTGTTGCTACATCGACAACGTCCACTAGTAGTTCGTCATCTGAATCAAATAGTTCTACCGATACGACTACCGAATCAACGAGTCATTCAACGACAGAAACGACAACCACAAATACTAGTTCTGAAACAAAAAAAGAACCTACAGAGTCGACGGTATCATCAGAAATCACGCAGCCTGTTGAACAATCGCAACCAACACAAGTTCAACCACCACAAGTTCCTGTGACCAAGCAAGAACCCGAAGAACCTATTCAAGTTCCTGAAGCCACCAATAACGTTGTTGAAGAAAATCAGGCTGTATCGTTAAATCCGTCCCTCAAAGTAGATGAAATAGCTTCTTCAAATTTAAAAGGCTACGAACTTCCACTGTTGTCGTCTTTTGGCGAAAAGAAACGGGCAGTTGTGGTGGCTGAAGCATTAAGACACGTTGGGAAAACAAAAAAAGAATTTAATTTGACGGAGCAAGCATTGACCAGTAGTTTCCTTGCCCAAAAAGTTTACCAACAATTATTTAAAATAGACATTGGCAGTACGCCGCAAGAACAAATGACATTTGGTAAAGTTCGTTCTATAGAGGAGGCAGAACCTGGTGATCTGATTTTTTGGCAAACAGCTGAAGGAAAAACGCTTCAAAATGGTGTTTATCTTGGCCAAGGAAAATATTTAATTGCCGCAGCGGAAGCGGATTCTAAAGAGAAACCAGAAGTAATCGCTCAGTTAGAGAATATCTATACTGCCAAACAACAACCAGACTCAAAAGAGGAAAAACGCTTGGTAGTGACTAATCCTTTTAAGGAGTTCATATTAACGGAGTATGGCAAAGAAGTTTTAGCAACATATGGTGCGTCATTTGAAATGCAGAAGTCAGAACAAGCCACAGCGTTTATTAAAAAAATTGGTGAGACAGCCAGAGAACTTGGCGAAAAATACGATGTTTTTGCATCAGTGATGATAGCTCAGGCTATTTTAGAAAGTGGCTCTGGCGAAAGTCAACTAGCCAAAGAACCTTATTATAATCTCTTTGGCGTGAAAGGTTCGTTCCAAGGAAATAGTGTTAGCTTTTCAACAAAAGAGGCTGATCAGAGGGGCCAACTTTATACAATTTCCGCTGGGTTTCGCGATTACGGTGGCTATAATGACTCACTGCAAGATTATGTTCAATTACTCCGACAAGGGATTGACGGAAATCAAGATTTTTATAAACCAGCGTGGCGTTCGGAAGCCAAAAACTACCTTCAAGCAACGCGTTTTTTAACAGGTAAATATGCAACAGACAAGCAATACGATAATAAATTAAATTCGTTAATTGCGGTTTATAACTTAACGCAATTTGATTTACCAAAAACAGTGGACGGTTTGATTATCCAATCTAAAAATGAGCTGTCGGAAGCGGAACAGCAACAAATGCATTTTCCAGTCTATGATGGGATCAATTATAATCGGAGTGGTAGCTATCCCGTGGGCCAATGTACGTGGTATGTCTATAATCGTTTCAAACAGTTGGGCACTTCTGTGGATGAATTTATGGGAAATGGCAGTGACTGGGGAAGAAAAGGACGTGCATTAGGCTATCAAGTTAGTTCATTGCCTAAAGCTGGTCGTGCGATTAGTTTCCAACCAGGAGTTGCTGGCGCAGATAATCAATATGGACATGTTGCTTTTGTTGAAGCGGTCACTTCTGATGGAATCATTATTTCTGAAAGCAATGTCATCAATGATCAAACGATTTCGTATCGTGTCTTACCTAATGCAATTGCTTATAGTAGTGGCGTGACCTACATTGGCGCTTAAGCGACTCATTCAACAGGAAGAAGTGTGGATGTTTAAGTAAAAAGTTAGCACAATGATCCATGTGTGAACTAACAAATTAAAATAACCAGAATCGACCAATGAATTGATTTTGTCATGTATAAAATGACAAGAACAGTTTGGCGGTTGATTCTTTGTTTTTCATCAACGAAGAGACAATCGTCCTCATGATTCGTTAGAAAAAGATGAATAGTCCAAAGTACTCTTTCTTGATGCTTTGTTATTTTATGTTTTTGTTTGCAGGAAACTACTGAAATCGCTATACTAAATTTATGTGAATATACTAACAGACAATCAATTTTTTATCTCTTTTATTGGTGTATAAATTGATTGAACATTATAATCATTTGTCTTTTGTTGTGTAATTTTATATCTTCTTGAGAAAGGGATGAGTGAACAAATGGCTATTTATATATTAGAAGACCAAATTATTCAAGCAAAAGCGTTAGAAGTATTGTTAACAAATATCCTACATTCAAGAAATATTTATAATGAAACAATCCATTTATTTTCACGTTCAGATGAATTATTACAAGTGGCACACCAGGACGCCCAACTAAATATCTTTTTCCTAGATATTCAAATGAACAATCATATCCAGGCAGGATTTGAGGTTGCCAAAGAAATCAGAAAAACAGACAGTGAAAGTCTGATTGTATTTATTTCTACTCACACAGAATTAGTTTTAACTTCTTACAAATATATGGTTTCAGCTCTTCAATTTATTCAAAAGAACGTGGATTTTCTAGATTTCCAAAAAGAGGTCGAAACATGTGTCGATGCATATATTCAACAAAAAGAAAATATAAAGACAAAAAGTGAATATATTATCATTAACTTAAAAGCATCCTCTATAAAAATGGATATTAATGATATTTATTTCTTTCAAACGGAATACGATCATCGTGTGTCAATGGTTGGTAAAAATTTTAAAAGAGAATTTTATGGAACGTTATCAAAAATTGAACAACTGCATCCAGATTTGATTAGAGTCCATCAATCAATCATCATCAATAAAAAATATGCGTCAAAATTAAATTATAAAACGCATCTTTTAACTATGAGAGACGGAACGGAAGTACCAGTCTCAAGAAGATATTATACTCAGGTCAAGGCACTATTTCTTACTTAGGGAGGGATAATGACTAATTAAGGAATTATCTATCTATTAGTCGCTATATTCGTTATAATTTAGTGCAATACTTGAAGAGGAGGGCGATATGCTAATCGATTGGATTCTAAAAAATATTATGGATATGGATCAGGAAGATCAATCAGGAAAAACACAATGGACAAAGTATTATCTAACCGTTTATTTTTCTGGCTTATTTAATTTTCTGATGATTCTGATTTTATCAGTTTTATTTGGGACGTTAAGCGAAACCTTTATTGTATACGTCGTACTGATTTTTTTACGGCCTGTCGCAGGTGGCTGGCATGCAAAAACCAAATGGCTCTGTCGTCTAGAAAGCATTGTTATCTATGTTGCCATACCATTTGTATTGAAAAATTCTTCTGTGAGCTTACCGTTTATTTATAAAATTCTATTGATTTGCCTCTTAGTTGTATTATTTTATTGGTATGCGCCACAAGGAACAGCAATCGAACCTGTTCAACCATCTGATTTAAACGTGCTCAAAAAGCAAAGCCTTATAAGGGTGTGTTTACTTATTTTATGTAGTCTGTTTGTCAAAGAAAAGATTGCTTCAGTAATACTCTACGGTCTCGTCATCCAAGGTCTGATGATACTCCCTGTAACAAAAAATTTAATTGAAGGAAGTGTTTTTATGAAATTTGGTAAAAAAATAATTAAAAATGTTATTGAAAAAAGAGTTGCAAAAGTTAGTGATGGTGTGGGAACTAAGCCTAGATTAAATCAAAATTCGCCCAATATATTTGGACAATGGATGGGACAAACTGAAAAACCTAAAAAGAATATTGAAAAATGATTTTGTCATTATTAGCTACTAACGTTTTGCTTGTATCTAGCTTTATCGTTTTTGTCTTTTTACGAGTAACATTGATCAAGATTGAATGTAAAATACCGTTACTTTCATTGCTTATTGTCATTAATCTTTGTTCGTTTGCGGCATTAATGTTGGGCTACTCTTGGTTGATTTATGCGCTGACAGTCGTTATTTTTACAGGATTTTTACTCATTCACAAAAAGAGGTTCTCAATTTTTAAAGCAATATTTTTATCCGTTTTTACATTGCTTATGGTTTCGTTTATCAATTACACGGAGCAAACGATTTTAAGTGTTTTTTTTCAACAGATTTATCAAAATAAATTATTATGGATTGCCTCAAATGTTATTCTGTTGCTTATAAATATCTGGATTGCTTTAAAAATTCCCAATAGTGTTTTTTTAAGATTAAATCGTGTGTTAGAAAATAGCCGAATTTTTTTTGGTTGTTTACTTTTATTGTTGATTCTGTTGTTACTTTTTGTGTTTTTGATTTCGCCAGAGATTTCACCTGACTTTATGCGAGGATTTGTCACGGTAAATAGTTCTAAATTGGAGTTATTAATAAGTGTAGGTTTATTTTTAATTCTGATTGGTTTAGTCATTGAAGCTTATTTGGAAGAACAACGTATCAACACTCAATTATTGAATAATTTAACGATTTATACTGAAAAAATAGAATCCATTAACGAAGAGCTAGCGATGTTTCGTCATGACTATAAAAATTTATTGTATAGTTTACAAATTGCTATTTCATACGAAGATATTCTGGAAATCAAAAGAATTTATGAAGAAACGATTGCACCAACCAAAAAAATTATTGATAATGAAGAATTTGAACTTATGAAGTTAAATCGTTTGAAAAATATGGAACTTAAGGCACTCATAAGTATGAAAATTAATACCGCAAAGCAAGCAAAACTAAAAGTGATTGTTGATGTGCCAGAAGTATTTATTCTTGATACATCAATCGACTTAGTGGTTGTGATTCGTTTGTTGGCTATTCTATTAGATAACGCGATTGAAAACAGTGCAAAATCAGAATTGAAAATGTTCGCTATCTCGATTTTCAATAAAAATGAAACACAAGAGTTTGTGATAACAAATAGTGTCCAAGCCGAATTTGATTTTAGGGTTATGAAGAAAACCAAATTTAGTTCTAAAAGTAACCCTGAAGAGCACGGTTGGGGATTGTTATACGTAAAAGAAATTGTTGATTTTTCAGATCAATTTGATTTGCAAACGTCCTTCAATGAAGGATCGGTTACTCAACATTTAATTATTGAAAAAAATCATAATAGTAAAAAAGTTGTTAACGAATGAATTTGTTAACAACTTTTTTGCTATGGTATTGAGTTATGAGGGGCAATACAGGGAAAAATGTCGGCTGATTAAGGAATTTAGATAGTGCCGGTTAGGTAGTTGTCTATAATGAAAATAGCAACAAATATTTACGCAGGGAAAGGGGCGGTCGTTTAACGGGAAAAATTAGGGAGGATAAAGCAATACTTTTGTTGGGAAAAGAAATAAAAGGAAACTGGGGAAGGAGTTAATTGTTTGATGAAGGGAAATAAAATTTTATACATTTTAGGTACAGGCATCTTTGTTGGAAGTTCATGTCTATTTTCTTCACTTTTTGTAGCAGCAGAAGAACAAGTTTATTCAGAAAGTGAAGTTTCAACAGTTTTATCGAAGTTGGAAAAGGAGGCAATTTCTGAGGCAGCTGCTGAACAATATACGGTTGTAGATCGAAAAGAAGATGCGTGGGGGATGAAGCATCTTAAGTTAGAAAAGCAAACGGAAGGCGTTACTGTTGATTCAGATAATGTGATTATTCATTTAGATAAAAATGGTGCAGTAACAAGTGTTACAGGAAATCCAGTTGATCAAGTAGTGAAAATTCAATCGGTTGATGCAATCGGTGAAGAAGGAGTTAAAAAAATTATTGCTTCTGATAATCCGGAAACTAAAGATCTTGTCTTTTTAGCTATTGACAAACGTGTAAATAATGAAGGGCAATTATTTTATAAAGTCAGAGTAACTTCTTCACCAACTGGTGACCCCATATCATTGGTTTATAAAGTAAATGCTACAGATGGAACAATTATGGAAAAACAAGATTTAACGGAACATGTCGGTAGTGAAGTAACGTTAAAAAACTCTTTTCAAGTAACGTTTAATGTACCAGTTGAAAAAAGCAATACGGGAATTGCTTTACACGGAACGGATAACACAGGGGTTTACCATGCAGTAGTTGATGGCAAAAATAATTATTCTATTATTCAAGCACCATCACTAGCAGCATTAAATCAGAATGCTGTTGACGCCTATACGCATGGAAAATTTGTAAAAACATATTATGAAGATCATTTCCAACGACACAGTATTGATGATCGAGGGATGCCCATCTTGTCAGTTGTTGATGAACAACATCCAGATGCTTATGACAATGCTTTTTGGGATGGAAAAGCAATGCGTTATGGTGAAACAAGTACACCAACAGGAAAAACGTATGCTTCCTCTTTAGATGTAGTTGGTCATGAAATGACACATGGTGTGACGGAACATACTGCCGGTTTAGAATATTTAGGACAATCAGGTGCCTTGAATGAATCTTATTCTGATTTGATGGGTTATATTATTTCGGGTGCATCTAATCCAGAAATTGGTGCGGATACTCAGAGTGTTGACCGAAAAACAGGTATTCGAAATTTACAAACGCCAAGTAAACACGGACAACCAGAAACCATGGCTCAATACGACGATCGAGCACGGTATAAAGGAACGCCTTATTATGATCAAGGCGGTGTTCATTATAATAGTGGAATTATTAATCGGATTGGTTACACCATTATCCAGAACTTAGGCATTGAAAAAGCACAGACTATTTTCTACAGCTCGTTAGTAAATTACTTAACACCTAAAGCACAATTCAGTGATGCTCGTGATGCGATGCTTGCTGCTGCAAAAGTTCAATATGGCGATGAAGCAGCTTCAGTGGTGTCAGCAGCCTTTAACTCTGCTGGAATCGGAGCTAAAGAGGATATTCAAGTAAACCAACCAAGTGAATCTGTTCTGGTCAATGAATGAAAAAAATTCCCCAATTAAATAAAAATGGATAAGGAGTGGCATAATCTTATGAAAAAGTTCTCCATACGAAAAATTAGTGCTGGTTTTTTGTTTCTGATTTTAGTAACTTTGATCGCCGGTTTTAGCTTGTCTGCAAATGCAGAAGAGTATATCGTTCCTGCCGAAAGTCATTCACGACAAAAAAGATCGTTACTGGACCCTGAAGACAGAAGACAAGAAGTGGCAGATACAACCGAAGCGCCTTTTGCGTCAATCGGAAGAATCATTTCCCCTGCCAGTAAACCAGGATATATTTCTTTAGGAACAGGCTTTGTTGTTGGAACTAATACAATTGTCACCAATAATCATGTGGCTGAAAGTTTTAAGAATGCCAAAGTATTAAATCCGAATGCCAAAGATGATGCTTGGTTTTATCCAGGTCGAGATGGCAGTGCGACACCATTTGGCAAATTCAAAGTGATTGATGTAGCTTTTTCCCCGAATGCGGATATTGCGGTAGTGACTGTCGGCAAACAAAACGATCGTCCAGATGGCCCAGAGTTGGGAGAAATTTTAACGCCATTTGTTTTGAAAAAGTTTGAATCTTCAGATACCCATGTCACAATATCAGGCTATCCAGGTGAGAAAAACCACACGCAATGGTCTCATGAAAATGATTTGTTTACATCTAACTTTACAGACTTAGAAAATCCATTACTATTTTATGATATCGATACAACAGGTGGTCAATCTGGTTCACCAATCTATAATGCTCGGTTTGAAGTAGTTGGTGTTCATTCCAATGGTGGCATTAAGCAAACAGGAAATCATGGTCAAAGACTAAATGAAGTGAATTATAACTTTATTGTCAATCGAGTGAATGAAGAAGAAAATAAACGTTTATCCGCTGTGCCAGCAGCGTAAAGAACCATAAAAATACTCGGAATTTCCAGAATCACGGGAAATTTCGAGTATTTTTGTTTTTTAAGATAGTGTAAGTTACGATATAAGTACCTTGTAATTATCGGTTAAAAGCATATAATAGTGCTGAAAAGAAGGCAAATAATCCGATTAAGTTAGTATTTCTAAACCATCATAACTCGTAATGATTTCATGCTTTTGAGATAAAGCCGCCATCTCCGCATAAGACAAGCCGCCATTGTGAGAAAAATGGTTGGCAACGTAAATCGTTTTATCTGTGACGAGTTTTCTTTCTTTTAATTCTGCAATTAATTTTAAATTTTCTTCCCAATTCATATGACTATTGCCAGTTTCGTTTGTTTGACTAGTACAATCTAAAGAAACAATACTAAGAAGTAAGTGGCTCTTTTCAAGATATTCAAACATTTCTGACGTAAAGTAACCTGTATCATGGGTGGATAAAAAAGCATCTTTACCATCGTCTATAACGAAAATAAAACAATCTTCACTGAAATTTCCATGTTGTGCAGGAAGGGGATAAATCGTATAGTTCGCAATAGTAAAACATTTGTAGGGCTGAATAACCTGATAATGTAATCGGGTATCGTCTTGACGACCTTCTAAATCAAAGGCGCGCTGATAAAACGTCTTAACTGCTTCATTTCCGTAAACAGTTAAACGATTGGGAATATCTAATGCATAACCAGACATTCGATAAGCCAAATCCTCGCCGTAAAAATGATCGGAATGCCAATGAGAGATTAGTAAAGAGTTAAAGTCTGCAAAACACAAGTCATACTGCAACAAGTGTAAATAAGAATCCCCTGGAAAATCAATCAGCAGGATATCATCAATAATTAATTGAGTTTGTGTACGAATTTCTCGTCCTTTTTTCTCTCGAGCGTATTTACATAATTTACAATTACAAAAAATTCCTGGAATCCGTTCTGCTGCACCCGTACCTAAATAGTTGATTTTCATTGGGAGTACCTAACCTTTCTTTGACATTCTTCATACTTAGTAGATAACGCTGAACCTTAAAGTAAATGGGCATGGAAACTGAAACATTTGTTGTGTCCATCTTACCTTTTTTAGAGAAGAATTGAAATGGAATTTCTTAAGTAAATTTGCGTAAAATAGAAAAAGCTAGACGCCTTTTTTGATAAGCCGAATTTACTGCGAATGCTCGTACTATTTCCGAAAAAAAGTTTTACCAAAGGCACTTTCATATCCATCTGCTATTAGTTATAGAAAAATAACAAGATGGACATAGCTTATTAGAGCAAAAATAACTACGCTATTGATAAAGAGTGAGGCGTGTTTTGAACAGGTTGCGTGGGCAAATGAATTTGAATAAAAGGGATGACAAAAGATGACTATTGAAAAATTAGAATATTTTTATACCATTGCAAAATATAATAGTATTTCCAAAGCAGCCTCTGAACTCCATGTTAGTAAATCAACCTTAAGTGCGTCATTAAAAGATTTGGAAAGTGAATTGGGCCATTTACTTTTTGACCGTAACGGGAATTCTTTGACGTTAAATTCCTATGGTGATAAAATCGTCCAATCTGTATATATCATTTTAAACGAGGCTAAGAAAATGAAACTTAATTTGCATGAAATGATTGAGAATCCAGTGATGCGTTTAGGTTTTGGAAATACGTCCTTGATGTATAAAGTGACAGAAAATGAGGACCAACTGAATCGTTTTTGGGAATGTTACCATGGTTCATCGTTTGAGTTATTGAATAAATTGGAGAATCATGAGTTGGATTTTGTGATTACTTCTGCAGATGTGAATAGTCCAGTTTTAAAGAAAGAACAATTAATTGAACTAAAAATGTATCTTTGTGTTTCAAGAGAAATTAAACAAGAAATTGAGGAAGAAGGCTTCACCTGTTTGACCAACTATCCATTTCTATTTTTGCCTCATCACTTAGATCATTTAGAAGCTACCAAGAGTGTGCTAGAAATGTTGCAATTAACAAGTCCACTTGTTTGTTGCTATGATACGTTGATGCTTACTCGTCTCATTGAAAAAAGTAAAGGAGTTTATGCGGTAATCTCTCTTCGGAAAGAACAACTGCAAGAAATTGATTCTAAACTCTTCTTTTTACCGATTGAACGAAAACAAAAATTTTATTTATACCGAAATGTTTCCAGTTCGGTTTTTGTCCAACCTGGTCAAATCAAGGCAACTTTACAAAAGTTGCTAGAGACTTAGCCATTAAAATTACTTTGGAATAGTTACCAAAAATAGCTTTATTCGCTTAGATTTACTTTTGCTGCGGATAAGGCTATTTTTGTTGTTCATTGTTTAAAAGAGATGCTCAATTATGGGACTGTTCGATATTTCTGAACGGAATGTTCAATTATTTAATAACTTAAGAATCGATAAATCGTATCTATTACGGTTCAATTTAAAAGGGTTCTGGTGTATAGTTTGGCTATCTAAAGATTTACTTTTTTAAGTATAAAATAACTAAATGGCAAGGAATATAAAGAACTGTTGATACGTGAGTACTTGCGATAACTGTGTCGTTAGAAGTTTAAGTGTCATTGTTGCTTTTCCTGTTTTATGTAGTTGCTAGAAAGGACTGTTTTTATGATCGATAGAAAAAAAGTTATTTTGTATACTTGTTGCATGAGTTTGTTTGTAGTGACCATGGATGTTACGGTTGTCAATGTGGCGTTACCATCCATTCAAAGTGATTTTCACACGAATCTGTCTACATTACAGTGGGTAACAGATGGCTACACTTTAATGGTAGCATCCTTATTATTGTTGTCTGGGTCTACAGCAGATCGAATTGGCCGTAAACGAGTCCTTCAATTGGGCTTAGCCTGTTTTGGTTTAGCGTCTTTCCTATGTGGGATTTCGCAAACCCCAGGGCAATTGATCGCGTTTCGCATGTTGCAAGGGATTGGTGGTTCTATGTTAAATCCAGTAGCAATGTCTATTATTACACAGGTATTTACCGAAAAGTTAGAAAGAGCGAAAGCAATTGGCTTGTGGGGCTCTGTTACAGGGATTTCCTTAGGCATGGGCCCGATTATTGGTGGACTGATTGTTTCTTATTTTAGCTGGCGGTATGTCTTTTTTGTAAATGTACCGATCATTGCTGCGGCAATTATCCTTACACAAAAGTTTGTACCTGAGTCAAAAGTAGAGAAAACGGCGAAAAATGATTTTGTTGGTCAAGCATTGATGATTCTTTTTCTATTTAGTTCTATCTATTCCATTATCGGACTACCTAGAAAAGGGCTTTTCGCGCCAGATATTTTAAGTACTGGGATAATCGGCTGCTTAGCCATTGTTATTTTCTTTATTTATGAATATAACATTGACAATCCGTTAATCAACCCGCGTTTCTTTTTATCTATTCCATTTACATCGGCTTCTTTTTTAGCTATTTTTGGCTTTATCATATATAACGGCTATTTATTTTTAAACACGCTATATTTGCAAGAAATGAGAGGCTTCAGCCCGTTGGAAGCTGGCTTATCAACCATTCCTTTGGCTTTTGTTAGTTTTCTTGTTGCACCGAGAGCCGGCGAAATGGTAGGGAGAATAGGAACGAAACGTCCTATTATGCTTTGTGGTATTTCAATGTTGGCTGTTAGCTTTTTACAATTATTTGTAACTAAAACAACGCCTATGATTATTTTATTTGTTATTTATATCTTTTTAGGCATTGGGTTTGGGATGTTAAATTCACCGATTACCATTACAGCGATTGAAGGAATGCCACTTTCTCAGTCAGGAACGGCAGCAGCCATTGCGGTGACATGTAAGCAAATTGGCAATTCTTTAGGGGTGGCGCTACCAAGTCTTTTAATTACAAAGCCTATTACTAGTTCGCTTACTCGAACACCTTTTACAAACGTATGGCTTTTATTTGGATGTTGCGCCATTGCGATTATCTTTTTAAGTTATTTATCCAATTCTCCGCTAGCGAAAAAGTCATTGCGCAGAGTTAGGTTTTATTTTTAACAAATCAAGATTTTTTTGAAGGGAAAGGAAGACAAACTTAGATGAAAAAAATAAATAACCGATTAGGACTCTTTTTATTTTTTGTTTTACTCTTTTGGGCAAAAACGATTCTGGCGTATTACCTAGATTTCTCATTGGGCGTTAAGGGCAGTCTCCAGCGAGAAATTTTATGGTTCAATCCAGTTGCTACTACGCTGTTATTATTTGGCTTTAGTTTGTATTTTAAAAAGCATAAAACATTTATGCTTAGCTTAACTCTTTTAAATGTTTTAAATACATTAATTTTATATTTGAATATTATTTTTTATCGTGAATTCACTGACTTTATTACCATCCAATCTGTTTTTGGCTTTTCAAAAGTTTCAGAAGGGATTTCTGGTGATTTACTTGCTTTAATGAGAGTCCACGATGTCTTTTATTGGCTAGATACTTTAGTGCTGCTCGTTTTGGTATTTTACTCTTTTAAACAGCGACGGAATCATCAAGTCTTTGTGACCAAACCTATCAACAGAAGATTGGCGATCTCAATTAGTTGTTTAAGTGTCTTGCTCTTTTCGGTTAACTTATTTTTAAGCGAAACCGATCGTCCTCAATTGCTTCAAAGAATTTTTGATCGTAATTATATTGTAAAATATCTTGGCTTGGATGCATTCACAGCCATCGATGGTGTCAAAACAGCCATGTCAAATGAGGTAAGAGCAGAAGCTAGTTCAAACGAATTACCTGAAATCATGAAATTTACCAAGCAAAACAATTTACCGCTTAATCCGCAGTATGCCGGGATTGCCAAAGGAAAAAATGTATTTGTGATTCATTTAGAAAGTTTTCAACAATTTTTGATTAATATGAAAGTCCAAGGCCAAGAGGTTACACCGTTTTTAAATCAGCTCTATCAAAACAAAGCGACAATCAGTTTTGATAATTTCTTTCATGAAGTAGGGCAAGGAAAAACGAGTGATGCGGAGAATATGTTGGAAACAGGAACATTCGGGCTCCCGCAAGGCTCTCTTTTTACACAATTAGGATCAGACAATACTTTCGAAGCGGCTCCCGCAGTTTTAGGACAAAAAGGCTATACAACCGCTGTTTTCCATGGAAATGTGGGGAGTTTTTGGAATCGAGACCATGTGTATAAAAACTTAGGATATCAATACTTTTTTGATCGGTCATATTTTTCAAAAGATGACAAAATGCTAGGTTACGGTATTTTAGATAAACAATTGTTGCGTGAATCAGCTAGTGAGCTTGAACATTTACAGCAGCCATTCTATGCGAAGTTTTTAACTGTGACCAATCATACCCCTTATTATACGGATGACCAAAACTTCCCGTTTCCTAAATTGAACACAGGCAATTCGATTGTGGATGATTATGTTCGAACAGCGCACTATTTGGATCAATCGCTAGAACAATTTTTCCATTACTTGCAAACAACAAGTTTATACAATCATTCTATTTTTGTTATTTATGGTGACCACTTCGGTATTTCAGATGCGAACAACAAGGACTTATGTAAAGCCTTCAACCGCGATCCAAAAACGTGGACAAACTATGACAATGCGCAATTGCAAAGAGTACCTTTGATGTTTTACATGCCAGGCTATACGCAAGGGAAAATCATGCACGAATATGGTGGGGAAATTGACGTTTTACCGACACTGTACCATCTTTTAGGTGTCGATGATAAAAATTATATCCATTTTGGCACGGACCTTTTATCTCCTCAATATAAACAAGTGGTTCCTTTTAGAAATGGCGATTTTGTAACGCCTCAATTTTCGTATCTAGGTGGGGAAATCTACAATAATCAAGGGAAAAAATTAGACCAAGTTCCAGCAGATTTAAAAGCAGAAGTCACGAAAGATAACGATTGGGTGAAAAAATCGTTAAGTTTATCTGACAAATTAAATCAGGAAAACCTTTTACGTTTTTATAAACCACAAGGATTCCAAGAAGTGCAACCAAAGGACTACAACTATGATGTGGCTTTTGAAAAAAACAAAGTCTTAGAAGTAGAAAAACAAAAAAATGCACAATCAACTAGCTTGTTTAGTCAAAATGGCAATCAAACGACAGTCCAAAATTATCCGACTACGCCATAGATCATTTAAGAAGGATAACTTTTGGAAGGGAAAGAGAATCATATATGAAGTGAAAGAGGTCAGAACAGAGCCGTTTATTTTCGAAGCAATTGGTTCTGTTCCCGCCATTTATCAGGTTTTGAGCCTGGAACAAAAATCCAAAGTGATTTTTGTCCCAGGCTCTTTCGCTCTTTTATTGAGTAAGAAGTCAGTTTAGAATTTATATTAAGTTTCGCTGTACATTTTAAAATTACCATCAACAGAAAATACAACAGGCGGATTTCTAGATAAAAAAATTAGTAAAACAAGTACTAAATAAATAGTATTTTTGAGGATAAAGTAAGAGAAATGTTGTTTTTTTAATAGTTGTTAACGGAAAACAAAATTATTTTATAGCCATAAAATATATTTTTATTATAATTATATTATAAAACAATGAGCATATGATTTGCAGATAAGTTTTTCAGGGCCTATTCTGAATAGGAACTTAGCTATAAAAATAAAAGAGGAGAGTGGTTTTGATGAGAAAAACTCAGAAGATTGTGCCAATTGTGACAGCTTCAGACGAAAATTATGCTCCTTATTTGAATGTAATGATGATAACTGTTTTAGAAAATTGTCATGCGGAGAGACCTGTTCATTTTTATGTGATTGATGATGGGCTGTCGCTATCTAGCAAAAAAGCACTCCTAGAAACGGTTAGTAGTAACTCACAAAATGCAACTGTTGAATTTCTAACAGCAGACAAAGAAGTCTATCAAAATTTTTTAGTGAGTGATCATATTACAACGACCGCATACTTACGCATTTCTTTACCGTCACTTTTACAAAAATATAGCTATAAAAAGGTTCTTTATTTAGATGCAGATACGCTTGTTTTAGATGATATTGTCCAGTTGTATGATACGCCATTAGTGAACCAAACGATTGGCGCGGTTATTGATCCTGGTCAAGCATATGCTTTGAAACGTTTGGGCATCCGTTCCTCCGATTATTATTTTAATTCAGGAGTCATGATTATTGATATTGACCGATGGAACGAGAAAGCAATCACGCAAAAAACAATTCAGTATCTAGAAGAAAATGGGGACCGCATAATCTATCATGATCAAGATGCTTTAAACGCTGTTCTTTATGAAGATTGGCTAGCTCTAGAACCAAGATGGAATATGCAGACGTCTTTAGTTTTTAATCGTCATGAAGCGCCTAATGAGGCTTACCAAAAATTATATGCAGCGGGAAATCAAGAGCCAGTGATTATTCATTTTACTGGACACGATAAACCCTGGAATACGTTAGAAAATCATCCTTATACAGCTCTTTATCTAAACAAATTAAAGAAAGTAGGTGCAAGAAATGGAAAATAGAAAAGAATTAGCGATTGTCTCCTGTTGCAATACCAACTTTGTACCGCATCTTGCTGCTATGTTTGTTTCAATTTTAGAAAATAGTCCTTCAGCGGCAGCTGTTCATTTTTATGTAATTGATGACAATATCAATTTTGAAAGCAAGCAACTACTGTATTTTACGATTAAACATACCCAAATCAATGCAGAGTTAACATTTTTAAAAATCAACCCCCATTTTTTCAAAAATGTTGTAACCAGTGAACGAATTCCCAAAACAGCTTACTACAGGATTGCTATTCCAGAGCTGTTTAGAGGAAGCCAGATCGAACGGCTGTTGTATATGGATTGTGACATGATTGCCTTAGATGATGTCGCAAAATTATGGACAGTTGATTTAGGTGAAAATATCATCGCCGCTGTGGAAGATGCAGGGTTCCATCAACGTTTGGAAAAAATGGCGATTCCTGCAGAATCTATGTGTTATTTTAACTCAGGCTTGTTGCTAATCGATGTTAAAAAATGGTTGAATTTAGATGTAACCACTAAAGTCTTAAGATTTATTGAAGAAAATCCAGATAAATTACGTTTCCATGATCAAGATGCATTGAATGCGGTTTTACACGACCGTTGGACCCTGTTGCATCCTAAGTGGAACGCCCAAGGTTATATTCTGTCAAAAGCGAAAAAACATCCAACTATTTATGGAGAAAAACAATATGAAGAAACGAGAAGAGCACCATCCATTATCCACTTTACTGGCCATGTCAAACCTTGGACGAAAGAATTTCAGTGGTATACCAAGCGTTATTATGATCAATATGCGAATAGGACGGCCTTTCGTTGTGTCAACACATTTAATCAATATTTATCTTATACGAAAATTAGTAGAAGGATTGAATATGCTCAATAATGAATATTGTCATGGATTTCGTAAAATTAGTTACTTGTTAGTTGTTGCCAGAACCAAACAATAGAAACGAAGAAGTCGGGATCGAACTGTTTTTCAGATTTTGAGTATGAGACAAAAATCTAAAGTGATTTTTGTCTCATACTCTTTTTTGTCTATTTAAAATAAAGCCAGCAACTGGTATCATATTTAAGGATGGTTTTTTATAAAAAAATGATTTCTTGAGGAAAAAAATATTACAATAAAGAAAAATAAAAAAATGTAAACGTTATCATTTCAAGGTTATAGCGGTATGAAGATATTTATTAATACTTTTTATTGACAAAATAAAAAAAACCACCGTACTATTGGTTTGTGGTTATAACCAGTTAGGGTAAAGGAGAAAGTTATGGAAAATGCCTTTAAAAACAAAGCTTTGTATCATCAACTTGTTGATTTGCTGCAGGAACGAATCGAAACATGCATGATTCCTCATGACAAGTTGCCCTCTGAACGTGAATTGACTGCACAATATGGAGTGAGTCGGACGACGGTCCGGTTAGCGCTACAAGAACTAGAAAATAGAGGTTCCATCTATCGTCGTCATGGCAAAGGAACATTTGTTTCAGATATAAAAAAAGAGGCCGCTGATTTAGCTGGCGCATATAGTTTTACAGAACAAATGAAAGGACTGGGTCGAAAACCACATACCCGTATATTATCCTTCGAAAAATTGGAAGCGGATAAATTTATTTGTCAGCATTTGAATCTTTCGTTAGGAGAGGCAGTTTTTAAATTAAGTCGGTTGCGGATTGCTGATAACGAGCCATTAATGGTTGAAGACACATACTTGCCTGTGAAATTTTTCTTATCACTCACGGATCAATTACTACGTAGCAAACCATTATATGATCTATTTTCGGAAGATTTTAAGCAAACCGTTCGTTTAGCTGATGAAGAATTATACGCTAGCATTGCGTCAAAAGAAGATGCCAAATTATTGATGATTCCAGAAGGAGCGCCAGTCCTTCATTTAGCACGCCAGACATATAACATGAAAAATGAAATTATTGAATTTACGTTGAGTGTGGCGCGAGCAGACCAATTTCATTATCAGATACGCCATATTCGGAATAGTTAGGAGAGTTAAGTATGTTTACAGCAGAAAAAGAAGAACTAGAACAACTAGGAGCGGAAATCACGACACGTGAAATTCGTCAGCAACCTGAGCTTTGGCAAGAAACCGTGACACTTTATCATGAAAATCAAACAGCTTTGGAAAACTTTTTAAAAGAAGTCCAGGCCAAAGCGCAAGGAAAACGCACAAGAGTAATTTTTACAGGAGCAGGGACTTCGCAATATGTCGGTGATACGGTTGTACCTTATCTCCGAGCACACGGTGACACACAAGCCTTTTCATTCGAAAGTATTGGGACAACGGATATTGTGGCCAAACCAGAAGATTATCTGATTAAAGACGAACCAACATTGTTAGTTTCGTTTGCAAGAAGTGGAAATAGTCCTGAAAGTTTAGCGGCAGTTGAAGTAGCTAATCAAGTGGTTGAAACAATTCATCATTTAGCGATTACTTGTGCTGAAGAAGGACAACTGGCACAAATAAGCCAAAAAGAAGAAAACAGCTTTTTATTCTTAATGCCAACACGCTCCAATGATGGTGGTTTTGCGATGACTGGTAGCTTTTCTTGCATGACCTTGGGTACATTACTACTCTTTGATCAAACAGCCTTTGAGCAAAAACAAGATTATGTAACCGCTCTAATTAAATTAGGTGAAGAAGTGCTATCCCGTGAAGAAGAATTAAATGAAATTGTTAACCTTGATTTTGAACGCATTGTTTATGTTGGTTCTGGAAGTTTAGCTGGTTTGACAAGAGAAGCGCAATTGAAAATTTTAGAACTAACAGCCGGCAAAGTTGCCACAATTTTTGACTCTTCTATGGGCTTCCGTCATGGACCAAAATCATTTATTAATGAAAAAACAATAATGTTTGGTTTTGTTAATAATACACCATACACAAGAGATTATGACTTGGATATCTTAGAAGAAGTTCACGGTGACGAAATTGCGGCGGGTGTTTTTGCGATTGCTCAACCTGGCAAACGTAATTTCTCAGGTTCAACTATTGAATATTCCGCAGAAACTGCTCTATTACCTGATGGCTATTTAGCATTAGCAGATATCATGGTAGCCCAAACAGTCGCACTTTTAACATCTATTAAAGTTGGAAATAAACCGGATACCCCTTCACCGACAGGTACAGTAAATCGTGTGGTTAAAGGCGTAACGATTTATGACTATAAATAATACAACATTTGGAGGAGGAACTATGCTTACGTTAACAGCTGGAAAAAAAGCGGCAATGGATCGTTTGTCAACCCAAGAAGGAATCATTAGCGCATTAGCCATTGATCAACGAGGTGCCTTGAAAAAAATGATCAAAGCGCTAGATGTAGAGCCAACTGATGCACAAATTGAAACGTTTAAAGAATTAGTCTCGAAAGAATTGACACCTTATGCGTCTGCCATTTTATTGGATCCAGAATATGGATTGCCTGCTGCAAAAGCACGCGATACCGAGGCTGGATTGTTACTCGCTTATGAAAAAACGGGCTATGATGCAACAACTCCGGGACGATTGCCTGATTTACTAGCAGATTGGTCTGTTTTACGCTTGAAAGAAGAAGGCGCAGATGCGATTAAATTTTTACTATACTATGATGTGGATGAGGATCCAGAAATCAATCATCAAAAACATGTATTCATTGAACGCTTAGGAAGTGAATGTGCAGAAGAAGACCTACCATTTTACTTAGAATTAGTTTCTTATGATGCACAAATAGCAGATGCGACTTCTTTAGAATATGCAAAAGTTAAACCGCATAAAGTGAATGAAATGATGAAAGAATTTTCTAAACCCCAATATAAAGTAGATGTATTGAAAGTGGAAGTTCCAGTTAATATGAATTTTGTAGAAGGTTTTGCGCCGGCTGAAACAGCGTATACAAAAGAGGAAGCGGCGAATTATTTCTTAGAACAAAGTCAAGCCACTGATTTACCATTTATCTTTTTAAGTGCCGGTGTCTCAACAGAGCTATTCCAAGAAACACTACGTTTCGCTAAAGAAGCTGGTTCAACATTTAATGGTGTTTTATGTGGCCGTGCTACGTGGAAAAATGGCGTGAAACCTTTCGTTGAAGCAGGAGAAACTGCGGCTTGTGATTGGTTAAAAACAGAAGGCCGAGAAAACATTGAAAGTTTAAATGAAGTCATCGCAGCAACCGCCAGCTCTTGGCATGCGAAAGTTCAAGTAAACGAAGGGTAATTGGGAGGCATAGCTGTGATAGTAACAGTAACAATGAATCCGTCAATTGACATCTCCTACCTATTAGATCATCTAAAGCTTGATACCGTTAATCGGACCAGTCAGGTGACCAAAACCCCTGGTGGCAA
Source organism: Enterococcus sp. AZ104 (assembly GCF_050546705.1). Classification (NCBI taxonomy): domain Bacteria; kingdom Bacillati; phylum Bacillota; class Bacilli; order Lactobacillales; family Enterococcaceae; genus Enterococcus; species Enterococcus sp. AZ104. The sequence goes on along the minus strand of NZ_CP172952.1, from coordinate 1,544,165 downwards.
AGGACTAAATGTCACTCGCGTTATTCATGATTTAGGTGGAGATGTTATCGCTACCGGCGTTCTTGGTGGTTTTCATGGGGCGTTTATTGCAAATGAGTTAAAGAAAGCAAACATCCCCCAAGCATTTACGTCAATCAAAGAAGAAACACGTGATTCGATTGCGATTTTGCACGAGGGGAATCAAACTGAAATTTTAGAAGCTGGACCAACTGTTTCCCCAGAAGAAATCAGTAACTTCCTTGAAAATTTCGATCAATTAATTAAGCAAGCAGAAATTGTCACAATTTCTGGCAGTTTAGCGAAAGGATTACCATCAGATTTTTATCAAGAATTAGTTCAAAAAGCTCAAGCACAAGAGGTTAAAGTGCTACTAGATACTTCTGGTGATAGTTTAAGGCAAGTTCTTCAAGGACCATGGAAACCGTATTTAATTAAACCTAATTTAGAGGAACTAGAAGGATTGCTAGAGCAAGATTTTTCAGAAAATCCATTAGCAGCTGTACAAACAGCTTTAACAAAACCAATGTTTGCTGGAATTGAATGGATTGTCGTATCTTTAGGAAAAGATGGTGCAATTGTCAAACATCAAGATCAATTCTATCGTGTAAAAATTCCAACGATTCAAGCTAAAAATCCTGTTGGTTCAGGAGATGCAACCATTGCTGGTCTTGCATATGGACTAGCCAAGGATGCCCCAGCGGCCGAACTGCTAAAATGGGGCATGGCGGCTGGAATGGCTAATGCCCAAGAAAGAACGACTGGGCATGTAGACGTAGAGAACGTGAAGAAACATCTTATGAACATCCAAGTAGTCGAAATTGCTAAATAAAGAGCTTTCTTTATTTAGCAATTATCCAGTAATTGAAAGCGTTTACTAGAAAGGGTGGCAATGTGGAAAGATTTGAAATTAAAGAGGAGTTTCTTTTAAATGGTCAACCATTTAAAATTTTATCAGGCGCCATTCATTATTTTCGTGTAGATCCCTCAGATTGGCATCATTCACTTTATAACTTGAAAGCTTTAGGCTTCAATACAGTTGAGACATATGTACCATGGAATTTACATGAACCGCAAAAAGGAACATTTCATTTTGAGGGAATATTAGATTTGGAGCGCTTTTTAAAATTAGCACAAGAACTTGGACTATATGCGATTGTGCGGCCGTCTCCTTATATTTGTGCAGAATGGGAGTTTGGCGGTTTTCCAGCCTGGCTATTAAATGAACCAGGACGGATGCGTTCGAATAATCCAACCTATCTGAAGCATGTTGCGGAATATTATGATGTTTTAATGGAAAAAATTGTTCCGCATCAACTTGCTAACGGTGGCAATATTTTAATGATTCAAATCGAAAACGAATATGGTTCATTTGGCGAAGAAAAAGCGTATTTACGGGCGATTCGCGATTTGATGATTGCACGTGGCGTGACAGCACCATTTTTTACTTCTGACGGGCCATGGCGCGCAACATTGCGGTCAGGCAGCATGATTGAAGATGATATTTTAGTAACTGGGAATTTTGGCTCAAAAGCCAAAGAAAATTTCGGTATGATGCAAGCCTTTTTTGAAGAACATGGTAAAAAATGGCCGCTAATGTGTATGGAATTTTGGGATGGCTGGTTTAATCGTTGGAAAGAGCCAATTATTAAACGAGATCCGCAAGAATTGGCTGAATCAGTTAGAGAAGCATTAGCATTAGGCAGTATCAACTTATATATGTTTCATGGCGGCACCAATTTTGGGTTTATGAATGGCTGCTCCGCACGAGGAACCATTGATTTACCACAAATCACTTCCTATGATTATGATGCGCCACTTGATGAACAAGGGAACCCAACCGAAAAGTATTTTGCGTTACAAAAAATGCTTCACGAAGAGTACCCTGCGTTACCACAAGCTGAACCATTAGTAAAAGATTCTTTTGCGCAAACAGCAATTCCTTTAACAAACAAAGTGAGTTTGTTTGCGACTTTAGAAACGATTAGTCAGCCAGTGGTCAGCGTTTATCCGCAAACCATGGAACAATTAGGACAAAATACCGGCTATCTTCTTTACCGAACAAGCATTGAAAAAGATGCTGCAGAAGAAAAGCTAAGAGTGATTGACGGTCGTGATCGTCTGCAATTATTTGTCAATCAGGTACATCAAGCAACGCAATATCAAACGGAAATTGGCGAAGATATTTACGTTACACTGCCGCAAGAGAATAATCAAATCGATGTTTTAATGGAAAATATGGGTCGTGTCAATTACGGGCATAAACTATTTGCAGATACTCAGAAAAAAGGGATTCGAACGGGTGTCATGGCAGATTTACATTTTATGACGCAATGGCAACAATATTGTTTACCTATGACAAGCTGTGAACAGGTAGACTATTCAAGAGAATGGCAGCCTGATCAACCAAGCTTTTACCAGTATCATGTGGAGTTAGCAGAAGTGAAAGATACATTTATTGATGTTTCTAAATTTGGCAAAGGAATTGTTTTTGTTAACCAAACCAATCTTGGTCGTTTCTGGAATGTTGGTCCCACGCTTTCCTTATATATTCCCAAAGGATTATTAAAAGAAGGGCAAAATGAGATCGTCATTTTTGAAACGGAAGGAACGTACCAACCAGAAATTCAGTTAGTAAAAGAACCACTATATAAAGAAATGAAAGAGGGATTACAATGAGTATTATTGGCGTAAGAATTGATGGACGTTTGATTCATGGACAAGTGGCAAATTTATGGGCGACAAAATTGAATATTTCCAGAATTATGGTCGTTGATGATGAGGTTGCAGGGAATGCCATTGAAAAAAGTGGCTTGAAATTAGCAACACCAGCTGGCGTGAAACTAAGCGTGTTACCAGTTGAAAAAGCTGCTCAAAATATTTTAGCAGGAAAATACGACTCACAACGTTTACTAATTGTGGTACGGAAACCAGATCGTTTATTAAAACTAGTAGAACTTGGGGTGCCGATTAAAGAAATCAATGTTGGGAACATGTCACAAACAAACGAAACACGGTCGATTACTAAGTCAATCAATGTGGTCGATCAAGATATTGAGGTTTTTAAAGAGTTAAATGCTAAAGGTGTCCATCTGATTGCTCAAATGGTGCCAAGTGACAAAGCGGAAGACTTTATGAGTTTGATAACAAAATAGGAGGGAACAAAAAATGAATATCTTATGGTGGCAGATCTTATTATTAACATTATACGCAGGATACCAAATTTTAGATGAATTACAAATTTATTCTTCATTAAGTGCGCCAGTGTTTGCAGGTCTTTTTGCAGGATTAGTGATGGGGGATATTAAAGCAGGACTTATTATTGGTGGAAGTATGCAATTAACTGTATTAGGAGTTGGGACTTTCGGGGGTGCCTCCAAAATTGATGCTAACTCAGGTACGATTCTTGCCACAGCATTTTCTGTGTCTTTAGGAATGAACCCTGAACAAGCAATCGCTGCTATTGCAGTACCAGTTGCTAGTTTAATGATTCAATTAGACATTTTGGCTCGTTTTGCGAATACCTACTTTGCACATCGGATTGATAAAATGGTCGAAGATATGAACTACAAAGGAATTGAACGTAACTTCTTAATGGGTGCCTTACCTTGGTCTCTTTCTCGAATGATTCCAGTCTTCTTAGCACTTGCTTTTGGTGGTGGTTTAGTACAAAAAGTTGTATCTGTCCTAAATGGCGATTTGAAATGGTTAGGTGATGGCTTGTCTGTTGCTGGGGCGGTCTTACCAGCGGTCGGTTTTGCAATTTTACTACGTTACTTACCAGTGAAAAAACATTTCCCTTATTTAATTCTTGGTTTCACTGTAACTGCTTTACTAGGAACAATCTTTACAAACATGCAACTTTTAGGAACATCTGTTGCGAGCGTTGTGAAAGACTTCAGTGGTGTATTTAACGCACTACCAATGTTAGCAGTCGCTTTAATTGGTTTCGCTTTAGCCGCAATTAGCTACAAAAATGGCCAAATGATTCCGAGTGGGCCAGCAGCCAAAAAAGAACATGCAGCGAATGATTCAGACGAAGGAGAGATTGAAGATGACGAAATCTAATTATAAATTGACGAAAGAAGATTTTAAACAAATTAATCGCAGAAGCTTGTTTACTTTCCAATTAGGTTGGAACTACGAAAGAATGCAAGGATCAGGTTACTTGTATACGATTTTGCCACAATTGCGTAAAATTTATGGGGATGATACGCCTGAATTAAAAGAAGTGATGAAAACACACACGCAATTTTTCAATACTTCAAACTTCTTTAATACGATTATTACAGGGATCGATTTGGCCATTGAAGAAAAAGAAGGCATTGCTGGAAAACAAACAGTTTCAGGTTTGAAAACTGGTTTAATGGGACCGTTTGCAGCAATTGGGGATTCAATTTTCGCAGCTTTAATTCCAACTATTTTTGGGGCGCTAGCTGCTAACATGGCGATTAATGGTAACCCAACTGGTATCTTTATCTGGATTGTTGCTCAAATTGCCGTGATGGTCTTCCGTTGGAAACAATTGGAATTTGCGTATCGCGAAGGAATTTCTTTGGTAACAACTATGCAACACCGCTTAACTGCCTTAACAGATGCTGCAACTTTACTAGGGGTCTTCATGGTTGGCGCTTTAGTGGCAACAATGGTTAATGTCAAACTATCATGGGCACCAAGTATTGGGGATGTAACACTTAACATGCAAAATAACTTGGATATGATTTTACCACGTCTACTTCCTGCAGGAATTGTCGGTGGCGTTTATTGGATGCTAGGTAAAAAGAATATGACGTCTACTAAAGCCATTTTTATCGTATTAATTGTCTGTGTCGCATTGTCTGCGTTAGGTGTTATTTCAAAATAAGTAAGACAGGAGAAAATCGATGAGTGAACATTTAGTTTTAGTAAGTCATGGCCGTTTTTGCGAGGAATTGAAAAAAAGTGCGGAGATGATTATGGGACCGCAAGAAACAATTTCCACTGTTGCTTTATTACCAGAAGAAGGTGAAGCTGACTTTTTAGAAAAATTTGAAGCGATTACGGAATCGTTAGAAGATTTTGTTGTCTTTGCTGATCTATTAGGGGGAACACCTTGTAATATTTTATCCAAAAAAATTATGCAAGGTGCTTCGTTTGACTTATATACTGGGATGAATTTACCGATGGTTATCAGCTATGTAAATGCAAGTTTATTAGCAATTGAAGGTGACTATGTTAAAGAATCAGCAGAAAGTATTGTGAAAGTCAACGAATTGCTGCTAAATGTTGCAGTAGATGATGAGGATGAATAATTCTGACTTGTTGTCGTAAGTAATCAAAGTTTTTAAGAGAATGATTTAGAGATGGACGTTCCAAAAATAAAAGAATTTATTTTTGGAACGCCCCTTTAATTGTTAATAATGAAAGCGTGTTCAAAAATGTTAGGGGGCTGATTTATCAGATGAAACATGGAAAAATAAAACGATTTAGTACATTGACACTATTGGCAAGCGCAACGATTTTAGTACCATTAAGTACGTCTGCAGAAGAAACAACAAACAGCAGCACTGAAACAAGCTCATCAATGGTGGAACCTACCGCAACAGAAGAAAAATTGTGGCAATCTGATTTTCCAGGAGGGAAAATTGGTGAGTGGCAAGATGTGATTGGTAAAACAAATCGAGAATTAGCAGGAGAGTCATTGGCGATTTCACGAGATGCAGCAGCAGGTAATAATGCCGTATCTTTAAATTTAGATTCCCCTAAATTAGCTGATGGTGAAGTAGAAACAAGGTTTAAATACACTGCTGGAAGCGGTCGGACGGGTGTGATTATTCGTGGTAATACCAAAGATAGCTGGGTTTTTGTAGGCTATAACGCGAATGGCAAATGGTTAGTTGAAAGCCCTAATTCGTGGAATGATTCGATTTCTGGGCCAACGTTAAATGAAGATACGAATTATTTGTTGAAAGTACGTTATGTTGGTGAAAAAATTACTATCTGGCTTAACACCACGTTGATTTACGAAGGAGAACCTGTTTTGGCCAACGGAGACAAAATTCCAACAGAAGCCGGACATGTGGGTGTCCGTTTGTGGTACGACAAAAAAATTGTCAATTATGACTATTTTAAAAATGGCCCCGTAGATAGCATTCCGGAAATTGTGCCAGAAGTGACCCAAATTGCGCCAGTCAAAGTTTTTACAAAAATTGGTGTCGCACCAAAATTACCGAAACAAGTAAAAGTGACCTATAATACTGGTAAAGAAGCCAATGAAGCAGTCCGTTGGAATGAAATCGATCCTGATGCATATAAAGAACCAGGAACTTTTGAAGTCGACGGTACTTTGGAAAATACAAACATCAAAGCAAAAGCCAGCATTGTTGTTGCTAAAGACAATGAAGCTGAAAAAGGCGACAAAATCTCTTCCGCAGATTTAACAGCCGTGGTTGATCCACAATTTCCACGAATTATTCGCTACGAAGACCCTCAGAGTAATCAAGTGATTTTTAATGGCCAACACGAGAAAATTGACCAAGTAATGATTGATGGCAAAGCATATAAAGCAACTGCTGAAAAACAAAAGAGTGAAGCAAATCAAGCCGTTTATAACGTAGCTGTCCCAGAAATTGGCCTGCGTTTCACAACGACATTGACTGTTTCCGAAGGCCAAGAATTAGCTATGAAACTCTCAGATATTCGTGAAGAAGGAACCAAAATACACACAATTTCAATTCCAAATCAAGGCTTGATTTCTGTCAATAGTACAGATGAAGGGGCGACTTTTGCTGGCGTTGTGATGAATACTGGGACAAATGCAAATAACGGAAATAAAAATGGTGATACTATCCAAGATTTAACTACAACAAGCCAAGAAGAAACGAAAAAATATATGTATGGTTTCTTAAATACAGCGAATTATGCTGCAAGTTTTTGGACGAACGCCTATGGAGACGGCTCTGTCGATGGTAGTGACAACAATCGAATCCATAAACAAACAAAAGAAGCGGCGACTGGTTTTGTAACAACCTTGTCAAGTGGGGCATGGACCTATCGACCATTTGATGCACCGGAAGATTACACAACTGGAGAAACGCCAGAAGTGAAAGTTAAATTCTCAAAAGATAGCAACGACGACAATCGGGTGGATTGGCAAGATGCGGCAATTGGGTTCCGTTCAATTATGAATAACCCAATGGGTGCGGAAAAAGTCCCTGAATTAGTCAACCAACGGATTCCTTTTAACTTTGCTAGTCAGGCGACGAACCCATTCTTAGTGACGTTAGACGAATCAAAACGCATTTACAATTTAACAGATGGATTAGGACAAATGAATTTACTAAAAGGGTATCAAAATGAAGGACATGATTCTGCGCATCCAGATTACGGTGCTATTGGTCAGCGACCTGGCGGGGAACAAGCGTTGAATCAATTAATTGATGAAGGTCATAAATTAAATGCCGTTTTCGGTGTGCATATTAATGACACCGAGTCTTACCCAGAAGCAAAAGGATTTAATGAGGAATTAGTTGATCCAACGAAGCGTGGCTGGGATTGGTTAGATCCGTCTTATTTTATTAAACAAAGACCCGATACATTGAGTGGTCGTCGCTATGAGCGCTTTAAAGAATTAAAACAAAAAGCACCGAATCTAGATTATATTTATGTTGATGTTTGGGGCAATCAAGGCGAATCAGGTTGGGCAAGTCGTCAACTAAGTAAAGAAATTAATTCACTCGGTTGGTTTACAACCAATGAATTTCCGAATGCTTTAGAGTATGACTCGGTTTGGAACCATTGGTCTGCAGAAAAAGATTACGGCGGTACAACAACGAAAGGCTTTAACAGTACAATCGTTCGTTTTATTCGGAATCATCAAAAAGACACTTGGATTATTTCCGACAATCCTTTGTTAGGTGGAGCTGAATTTGAAGCCTATGAAGGTTGGGTGGGTAAAACCAATTTTAATACCTATCGCCAAAAAACTTTTGCCATTAATGTCCCAACTAAGTTCTTACAGCATTACCAAATTACAAACTGGGAAACTACAACAGCAGCAGATGGTCAAATCTATGGTACGATTAAATTAGCGAACGGTGCTGAAAAAGTGACCGTTACTCAAGCAGATGCTAATTCGCCAAGAAGCATTACGTTAAATGAGACAGAAGTTCTAAAAGGTGATGCGTATCTACTGCCTTGGAATGTCAATGGTCAAGACAAACTATATCACTGGAATCCAAAAGGCGGTACCAGCACTTGGTCATTGGATAAGAAAATGCAAGGAAAAACGAATTTACATTTATATGAATTAACAGATCAAGGGCGTATTGACAAAGGCGCAATTGCCACTACAAATAACCAAGTGACCATCCAAGCCGAGGCTAATACACCGTATGTCATTGCTGAACCTGACAGTATTGAACCGATGACATTTGGAACAGGAACACCATTTAAAGATCCTGGATTTAATGAAGCCAATACCTTAAAAAATAACTGGAAAGTTTTCCGAGGTGATGGTGAAGTTAAAAAAGATGCCAACGGTGATTATGTCTTTAGTTCAGAAAAAGAAAGAACCGAAATCAAACAAGACATCAATCTTCCTAAACCAGGAAAATATAGTTTGTATCTAAACACAGAAACACATGATCGCAAAGCCACAGTAACTGTTAAAATTGGTGGTAAGAAATATACGCGGACAGTGAATAATTCGGTTGCCCAAAACTACATTCAGGCAGATATTAACCATACAAGCAGGAAAAATCCGCAGTATATGCAAAATATGCGAATTGATTTTGAAATCCCAGATAATGCCCAAAAAGGCTCGGTGACGTTAGCGGTTGATAAAGGCAATTCCGTTACAAAATTTGATGATTTACGAATTGTTGAGCGTCAAACGGATATCATGAACCCAGACAAACAAACAGTTATTAAGCAAGATTTTGAAGACACACAAGCAGTTGGGTTATATCCGTTTGTTAAAGGCTCAGCTGGTGGTGTAGAAGATCCACGGATTCATTTATCAGAAAGAAATGAACCTTACACACAATATGGTTGGAATGGAAACCTTGTTTCAGATGTATTAGAAGGCAACTGGTCCTTGAAAGCCCATAAACAAGGAGCAGGTTTGATGCTTCAAACAATTCCGCAAAATATTAAATTTGAACCGAACAAGAAATATACGGTCCAATTTGATTATCAAACTGATGGTGAAAATGTCTTTACTGCTGGGACCATTAATGGAGAGTTGAAAAATAACAATGACTTTAAGCCAGTCGGTGAGTTGACTTCGACAGCAGCAGATGGTCAAACCAAGCATTATGAAGCAGAAATAATTGGGGATGCTTCAGGAAACACTACGTTTGGTATTTTTACAACAGGTGCCGATAAAGATTTCATTATGGATAACTTTACGGTCACAGTGGAATCGAAAAAATAAATTTAGTCTATCTAAGCAACTTGGGCTACAAGTTAAACGTACTTGTAGCCCAAGTTGCTTCTTTTATGAAAAGAAGCAAGGTCTAGTGCCTCATTTTTATACTGCAGAATAAACAGACACATTTTTTAAAGTGTCAGGCTTCTTTGTGTATTTCATCAAGAACGAATGGACAAACTTGCCTTTTGCCACAAATCGTTTACAATTACAATGATAGGCATAATTTATTTAGAGGTGAAGTGATTGAAGAAATACAATGTTGATTGGAATTACTGGGTTGTCCGCTTTTTATTTGTAATGGCGCTGATTGTTGGCTATTTATTAATCACGAATTATCAGCACTTTGTCCATAGTGTTTCGGGTTTATTAGGCATCTTATCCCCATTCATTACTGGGTTCGTGATTGCTTATTTATTGAGTGGAAGTCAGAAAAAAATCGAGGGATTACTAGAAAGAGTACCTTTACCAGTCGTTAAAAAAGCGAAACACGGCTTGAGTGTACTCCTTTTATACCTGATTATTTTGTTTATTTTTGTCTTGACATTAAACTATATCGTTCCGCTACTCATTAGTAATTTAGTAGATTTAGCAAACTCTTTACCTACTTTTTATGATCACATGGTTCAGTTTGTGATGAGTTTAGAAGATAAAGGGATTTTAAAAACAGCCGCGATTGAAAAATATTTAAATAGTGTCCTTAAAGATTTGTCGCCGGAACGTTTTTTAAATCAATGGACACAAGCGTTATTTTCATTAGGAACGTTGACTAAAAATGTTTCCTCATTCTTTTTAAATGCATTTTTGACGTTGATTATCTCAATATATGCGCTGGTATTTAAGCAATCTATTTTGACATTTGTTGAAAAGGCTGCCCACAAATTGCTGTCTGAAAAAGTGTACAAGCAAACACAAACCTGGTTAAATACAACGAATAAAATTTTCTATAAATTTATCAGTTGCCAATTTCTTGATGCTTGTATAATTGGCGTTTCATCAACGATTTTGTTAAGTATTTTGAATGTGAAATTTGCTGTGACTTTGGGTATTTTATTAGGTATTTGTAATATGATTCCTTATTTTGGTTCGATTTTTGCGTCAATTGTTGCTGGTGTGATTACGCTTTTCACAGGTGGTGTTACTCAAGCAATTACGGTGTTACTAGTTTTATTAATTTTACAACAAATTGACGGCAATATTATTGGTCCTCGAATTATGGGAGATGCCCTAAATGTCAATCCGATTTTAATTATTGTTTCAATCACGATTGGGGGAGCGTACTTCGGCGTCTTAGGGATGTTTTTAGCAGTTCCTGTTGCTGCAATCATTAAAATTATTGTCTCGGAGTGGCTAAATGAATCAAAAGAAAATGATAAGATTGTAGATTCTATTGAATCTTAAAGTAAAACTTTTCGTCTCGCGTTGACGAAAAGTTTTTTAGTGGAAAAGAAAGTTTAATTATTTGGAATTTTTGATATGCTATACTTAAAGTAAATAGAAAATCAAAATTGAGGTGAATAAATGCAGTTTTTAAAAAAATATGGCGGCTATTTTTTAGTTTTAGGGGTCTTACTTGATTTTTTTACACCTTATTATGTCGGATTCAAAGATCAAGGTTACAATCAATTGACAGAAGTAATTAGCTTATTAGGTGATGTGAATAGTCCAGTTAGGGAAACCTTTAATCATTTAACTATCATTGCGGGAATGTTGATGTTAGCAAGTTTACCTAGGATATATGCTATTTTTTCCAGAAAAACGAAAAAAGGTGCTTGGTTAGTAGTGGCAATGATTGGCGCTTATGGTTTATTTGATTGTATTTTCAGTGGACTCTTCAGCGTAGACACTTCAACCGCTGGCACAGTTGCTGCCGCGCTTCATAACGGAGGATCAGCAGTCGGTTATACAGGCTTTTTGTTGTTATCAGGCGTCTTAACCATTATCTACAGTAAATACGGTTCGCAAAAAAATAAAAAACTTTTTGGTTTTTTGTTTATTTTATGTATGCTTGCAGCCGGCTTATATGGCTTAGCAAGGATTCCACAGCTACAACAGGTAAAACCATTTAATTATTTAGGCTTATGGCAAAGAGTGAGTTCATTTTGTAATTATCTACCAATGCTGGCACTGTGTTTACAAACTAAAACCAATGACAAATTTGATTGAACATTTGTCATTGGTTTTTTACTAGTTAAAATTGTCTGGTAATAACTTAATTATTGGCTACTGTGACTTCACCAGTAACAGTGGCACCATCTTTTTCTAAGTCAGCAGAATCTTTATATTCTTGTTTATCAAAAGTAATATTGCCATTAACTTTGGTACCATTTAAAGTAAAGCCATTTGCTTTCACCTCAATATCACCTTTGACAGTCCCGTGAACGATGTTGAAATTTTCAGAAGAAACGATTAGCTTAGGAACCGTGATTTCATATTCAGCAGTTACTTTTTTATTATCATCTTGAGAATAAAGCGCTAATTTACGATAGACATCGTTGGAATCTTTCCCCTTATCATGGAAAGTACCAGCAACTGTTACCTCGTTATCAAAAGTGACATTGTCAGTAGCTGCGACAATCCAATTTCCTTTATCACTTAACGCCATTTCGAGCTCTTCAGGCTTGGCACTAATTGAAGCACCAGAGACTACTTCTGTACTTGAATTAGCTGTTTCTTTGCTACTAGAACTACTATCTGTTTTTTTATCAGATGAACAAGCACTAAGCAACACAAGAGCAGCAGTTGCCGTCAAAACAGTGGTGAGTACTTTAGACATTTTCATGAAAATCCCTCCAAAAAATTTATTTATTTCTTCCTTTATCATAACTGATTCAAAGGGAAATGAGTAATCATACACTCAAAGATTGAGAAGTTTGGCTAATGGGAAATTAGGCTTATTCTCTCAAGAAGGTTCAGGAAATATTCAAAGTAATCATTTCTTTTTCAAATGTTCCTTTTCTGTAGTAAGCTATTAATAGACAGAATTTTAGGAGGAGATTTTGATGCCTTGGAATATGAATGATTATCCTACATCAATGAAAAATTTAGCACCTTTGATTCGGAAAAAAGCGATAGATATTGGCAATGCGTTGCTTGCGGATGGCTACCCTGATGATCGCGCCATTCCAATTGCGATTAGTCAAGCGGAGAAATGGTATCAAGAGGCAAGTGCAGCAGACAAAAAGGCATTTGAACAAGAAGCAAATCCTACGAAACAAGATTCGCATAAACAGGATAAACATGCGGGAAAATTATTAACGGCGGCTGTCAACGTTAAATATAAAGACGACCAATGGTTGGTGATTTCAGACAGCGCTGAAAAAGCAAGCAATACATTTACCCACAAACAAGAGGCGGTTGAACGAGCTCAAGAAATTGCTCGGAATAAGCAAACAAAGCTGAAAATCTATAAGCAAGATGGTACGTTACAAGAAACCAAAGAATATACTGAATAATTTTTCGAAACCTTGATATTCCGTTGCAATTCAAGAAACGGTTATCAAGGTTTTTTTGCGAGGGAAATATGGACAAGTAAGAAAAAATAACAAAAGTTAAGAATGAGAATAAGACTTGCTTTTCTAGTTTTTGGTGGGTACAATTACACTAATTAAGATAAAAAATCAAAATAATTGAGGTGCTACGACAATGGAAAAAGCCAATCTTGATTGGAATAATTTAGGATTTTCTTACATTAAAACGCCCTTTCGTTATATTAGTTATTGGCGAGATGGCAAGTGGGAAGAAGGCACGCTAACAGATAACAATCAGTTAACGATTAGTGAAGGTTCGCCTGCTCTACATTATGGCCAACAATGTTTTGAAGGATTAAAAGCGTATCAATGTGCAGATGGTTCTGTCAATTTGTTTCGTCCAGATGAAAATGCCAAACGGCTACAAAAAAGTTGTGCGCGTCTACTGATGCCACAAGTGCCAGTAGAAACCTTTGTTTCTGCATGCCAAGAAGTGGTGAAAGCCAACCTTGCTTATTTACCGCCATATGGAACGGGCGGTACGTTGTATCTTCGCCCTTATATGATTGGTGTCGGCGATAATATTGGCGTAGCACCTGCCAAAGAATACATTTTTTCTATTTTTTGCGTGCCGGTTGGTTCGTATTTTAAAAATGGTTTAGCACCAACCAACTTTATCGTTTCTGAATATGATCGAGCAGCGGGTCGAGGAACTGGGGCCGCTAAAGTGGGGGGCAATTATGCAGCTAGTCTTTTACCAGGTGCAGAAGCACATGAGAAAGAATTTAGTGATTGCATTTATTTAGATCCGTATACGCATACGAAAATTGAAGAAGTTGGTGCAGCCAATTTCTTTGGCATAACCAAAGATGGTACTTTTATTACGCCGAAATCAGCGTCTATTTTACCAAGTATTACTAAATATTCATTATTGACGCTAGCAAAAGAACGTTTAGGGATGACGGCGCTTGAAGGAGACGTTTACATTGATCGATTAGCGGACTTCTCCGAAGCGGGTGCTTGTGGCACAGCGGCGATTATTTCTCCTATTGGTGGGATTCAAAACGGCACAGATTTCCATGTATTTTATAGTGAAACGGAAGTTGGACCAGTGACTAAGCAACTATATGATGAACTGGTTGGCATACAGTTTGGTGACAAAGAAGCGCCAGAAGGCTGGATTGTAAAAGTTTAAAGAGACAAAAAAGAGAGAATTCATGCTCTCTTTTTTTGTGTAGAATATTCAGAATTTTCTATAAAAATATTGACTTTGATTCTATTTAAAGGAATAATGGAAGATACAAGATTTAAAAAAAGGAGGGAAAGCTATTGCTTATTAAATCAGCAGAATCAGAAGAAATGACGATTTTTTTTGATAAAGAAAACCAACCAAATGCACAAGTTCAAATGGGCGTTATTACATTACAACCTGGTGAAAAACGGCCTTTAGCTGGATATGCTCGCCATGAACAGGATGAATATTCTTATGTGATTTCTGGCGAAGCACATACGATTTTAGAAGATGGTCAAGACTTAGTTGGAAAAGCTGGACAAGCCCAATTAATTGAAGCTGGTGAGGGGCACATTAATTATAATAATGGGTTGGAGCCAGCGGTCGTTGTCTGGATGCTTGTGGAAAGGACAAAATAAAAGGGGAGCTGTCTTTCTGTAAGTAAAAGCATAAAAAATGAAGAGTTATAGGAGAAAGAAGATGAAAAAGTATTTAAAAATCACAATGGTTTGTATTTTATTGGTAGGATTTTTAGCTGGGTGTACCAATAAAAATGAAAATAAAAAGAAACAGAAAAATACCAAAGAAGCTGTTCAACTGATGTCACCCTCGGAATTAACAACGCTCAACACCTCTGTATTATTGGATTTTCCAGATGCTATTGTCCAAACAGCAGCGTTTGAAGGGTTATATAGTTTAGATGAACAAGACCAATTGGTACCAGCCGTAGCAAAAGCATTGCCGACGATTTCAGAAGATGGAAAAATTTACACGATTTCTTTGAGAAAAGAAGCGGTTTGGAGTAACGATGATCCTGTCACGGCACATGATTTTGAATATGCTTGGAAAAAAATGATTGATCCTAAAAACGGCTTTGTCTATAGTTTCCTCATCGTTGAAACAATTCAAAATGGTGCAGAAATCTCAGCGGGGAAATTAGCTCCCAATGAACTTGGTGTCACAGCTGTGGATGATTATACATTAAAGGTGACGCTCAAAGAGCCAAAACCGTACTTTACGTCCTTGTTAGCTTTTCCTACATTTTTCCCGCAAAATCAAAAAGTAGTCGAACAATTTGGTGCGGACTATGGAACTGCTAGTGATAAAGTCGTCTATAATGGTCCGTTCGTGGTAAAAGATTGGCAGCAAACAAAGATGGACTGGCAACTAGCAAAAAATAATCGCTATTGGGATCACCAGAACGTGCGCTCAGACATTATCAATTATACGGTTATCAAAGAAACATCTACTGCATTGAATCTTTTTGAAGATGGACAATTAGATGTGGCTACACTAAGTGGTGAATTGGCGCAACAGAATAAAAATAATACGTTGTATCATTCGTACCCAACAGCGACAATGAACTATTTGCGCTTAAATCAAAAACGGAAAGGGCAAGCAACGCCGCTTGCAAACGAAAACCTGCGTAAAGCGTTGGCTTTAGGCATAGATAAAGAAAATCTAGTCAATAATATTATTGCAGATGGTTCTAAAGCGCTACATGGGGCAATCACGGAAGGCTTTGTTGCGAATCCCACAACGGGCCTCGATTTTCGTCAAGAAGCAGGTGATTTAATGGTTTATAACAAAGAAAAAGCGCAAAGTTATTGGAAAAAAGCACAAGCAGAATTAGGAGAAAAGGTTAACGTTGAATTGATGGTAACAGATGATGGTTCTTACAAAAAAATTGGTGAAAGTTTGCAAGGCTCGCTACAAGAACTGTTTCCTGGTTTGACAATAGAGCTAACCGCATTGCCGACCGAAGCTGCATTGAACTTTGGGCGAGAAAGTGACTATGATTTATTCTTAATTTACTGGACACCAGACTATCAAGATCCTATTTCTACCCTGATGACTTTATACAAGGGCAATGATCGCAATTATCAGAACCCTGTCTATGACAAATTATTAGATGAAGCAGCCACAACCTATGCCTTAGAGCCAGAAAAAAGATGGGCGACACTGATTGCGGCTGAAAAAGAAGTGATTGAAACGACTGCTGGCATGATTCCACTTAGCCAAAATGAACAAACAGTCCTGCAAAATGATAAAGTCAAAGGCTTGAATTTTCATACCTTTGGCGCTCCATTAACGTTAAAAAATGTTTATAAGGAAAAATAAAAAGAGAGCCTGGGCTGAAAATCGCTTTTGATTTTCGGCCCAGGCTTAAATCCTGCTTTTTAACCCAAAATTTGTCACCATTTAGCCTTTTCGGGTTTTATCTCGAACGCTTCTGTTCTAATAGTTCAGAATCAGGTGCAGTGTGTGGCTGGGCATATTTTTTCATATATGTCGGCAAGGCTTGACTAATCTTCGTTGGTAAAACAACATAGTCGGTTTTGGCCAAATAATCACCAATGAGACTGTGTAAGTAGACGGCGCCAGCAATGGTTTCAATTGTCGGCTTAAACTGAGCTAAAAAACCAGCAATGATGCCAGCCAAGGTATCCCCAGTTCCGCCAGTAGCCATCCCAGGGTTGCCGCCTGTATTTTGAAAAGGTTCTCCTGCGTGGAAAATTGTGGTGTGATGACTTTTTAAAACAATCGTACTGCCTAATTTTGCTTGTTGGCGCTGGTTATTTGCCAGTGTTTGTTGCTCGATAGGTAAGTGACTCAAACGTTGCCATTCCATTTGATGAGGTGTGAAAACAACTTTTTCAGGATAGGTAAGGGAAAAATTACCTTGGCTAAACAGGGTAATTGCTGAGCCATCGATAATTAACCATTGTTGTTTTTGATGTTGGGCGAGTACCATCTTTAATATTTGTTGTGCAGTAGCATCTAAGCCTAAACCTGGACCAATTAAAATAACCTCCGCTTGTTCTACGACGTCCGTCAGAAGGGCTGTTTCTTCAAAGCCCACGACCATCGCTTCTGGGCATCTTGCATGTAAAGGCCCGTGATTTTTAACATCAGTAATCACAGTGGTGAGACCAGCGCCACTATTGATACACGCTTCGGTACTCATGATGATGGCTCCGCCATATTGACGGTTTCCTCCGATTAATACGACACGCCCAAAATTGCTTTTATAAGAGTCGGAGGGGCGTTGAGTGATGACTTCCTCTAAAATGTCCTTGCTTAAATAGCGCATTCTATCACTCCTTTTCTTGGGATTTCTTTGTTCTCAGTATACTACAAGAGCACCGAAAAAATCAGTTTATTTAATGTTAAAAGTTACTCTATTGAAGGCAATGAGGTGTATAATAAGGACCAGATAAATGAGTTAGGAGAGTGAAACAGATGGAAGAGAAAAAAACATTTTATATGAGTGGCTACGTAGGAATTGCGAGCTTATTAGTTATTTTAATTGCGGGAATTGGTTTATTTATTTATGGAGCGAGTCATACCAATGGTGTTCTTGTTGTTTTAGGTATTATTTTGTTAGTTGGGGCTATTTTATTTTTAAGTTCCTTAACCATTGTTAGTCCCAACCAGGCGAAAGCTATTTTATTTTTTGGTCGCTACTTAGGTACGATTAAAGAAAATGGGTTGTTTATTACCATTCCATTTACGCAAAAAATGAACATTTCTTTGAAAGTACGAAATTTCAATAGTTCTCTATTAAAAGTCAATGACTCTGACGGGAATCCAATCGAAATCTCTGCGGTCATCGTTTTTCGGGTAGTCGATACAGCTAAGGCGTTATTTAATGTCGATTATTATCAAGACTTTGTGGAAATTCAAAGTGAAACGGCAATCCGGCATGTAGCAACACAATATCCTTATGACACTTTTTCAGATAATGATGTAACTCTGCGAGGAAATACCGAACAAATTTCCGAGGAGTTAACCAAAGAATTGCAAGAACGCTTAGCAGTGGCTGGTGTAGAGGTTATCGAAACACGGTTGAATCATTTAGCTTATGCAACTGAAATAGCTAGCTCCATGTTGCAAAGACAGCAAGCAAAAGCAATCTTAGCGGCTCGACAAACAATTGTTGAAGGTGCGGTAAGCATGACACAAATGGCCTTAGAACAGATTGAAGAAGGGCAAGAAATTAATTTTACCGATGAACGAAAAGTACAACTTATTAATAATTTACTAGTCTCAATCATTACTGATAAGGGCACACAACCAGTTATTAATACAGGCGACGTTTCTTCTTAAAGAGGAAGCAACGCTAAAAATAGCAAAAAAGAGTCATCTTTCCGATGACTCTTTTTTTTGATAAAAACGAACATTATATAATTTTAATATATAATATTTCGGTTTTTCTTTGACATCTCTTTTTCTCATTGTTAGAATAACAGTGAAAAAAGGCGGAAGGAGTTATTACATTCATGAAACCATTAGTCGCTGTGATTATGGGAAGTACCTCAGACTGGGCAACGATGAAAGCTGCTTGTCTTGTGTTGGAAGAGTTGGGAATTCCTTATGAAAAACGAGTGATATCGGCACATAGGACCCCTGATTTGATGTTTCGTTTTGCAGAGGAATCACGAACAAAAGGATTGAAGGTTATTATCGCTGGCGCTGGTGGAGCGGCCCATTTACCAGGGATGGTAGCTGCAAAGACAACCTTACCTGTCATTGGTGTTCCAGTTAAAACACGAACATTAAACGGTATTGATTCACTGTTGTCTATTGTGCAGATGCCAGGGGGAGTTCCTGTAGCAACAACTGCGATTGGCTCAGCAGGTGCTACCAATGCTGGGTTATTAGCTGCAGAAATACTAAGTATTGATGATTTACAGTTAGCAGAAAGAATCCAAGCAAGACGACAATCATTGGAAAAAGCGGTTATGGAAAGTGGGGAACAACTTGAATAAACCTTTAAAAGTCGGAGCAACTATTGGCATTATAGGTGGGGGACAGTTAGGGCGAATGCTAGTCATGAGTGGTAAAAAAATGGGTTTCCAAATGATTGTGTTGGACCCAACGCTCAATAGTCCAGCTGGTCAAGTAGCTGACCGTCAAATTGTGGCAGCCTTTGATCAGATATCTGCTTTAACTGAACTAGCAGAGTTATGCGATGTGATCACCTATGAATTTGAAAATATTGAAGTGGCCTCTCTAGAAAAGGCCATTCCACTAGAAAAGCTGCCACAAGGAACAGAATTGTTAAAAATTACTCAAAATCGATTGCTTGAAAAAATGTTTCTTCAATCGATTGGCTGTAAGATTGCCCCTTTTACGGAAGTGAAAAGTCAGAAAGAGCTGCCACAAGCAACAGAAAAGATTGGTTTTCCATGTGTCTTAAAAACTATTCAAGGTGGATACGATGGAAAAGGACAGGTCGTCTTAAAATGCGAAGAGGATTTCTCCCAAGCGACTAAATTATTAGCTAACACCACTTGTGAATTAGAAAAGTGGGTGCCTTTCACTAAAGAACTTTCAATCATCGTTGCAGGGAATAAGCATGGTTACCAAAGCTTTCCTGTATCTGAAAACATTCATCGAAAGAATATCTTGCATGAATCAATTGTGCCCGCTCGAATTTCTGAGAATGTGCAACAAAAAGCAGCGGAATTGGCGCAACACATTGCTGAGGAATTAAATTTATCTGGGGTTTTAGCTATCGAACTGTTTTTAACGGATTCAGAAGAGTTGTACGTCAATGAATTAGCGCCACGGCCTCATAACTCAGGTCATTACTCTATTGAAGCTTGCTCATTTAGTCAATTTGATGCGCATATTCGAGGGATTAGCAATTGGGGCATTGGGTTACCCCAGTTACTTCAACCAGTGGTTATGGTGAATCTCTTAGGTGAACACTTAGAAAAAAGCTACCAGTTATGCACGTCAAAACCCACTTGGCAAGTCCATTACTATGGAAAAGCCGAATCAAAAGTTGGCAGAAAAATGGGCCACGTCACCATTACAACACCTTGCTTATCAGAAACGTTAAAGGAAATTGAGACTGTTGGTATTTGGAACGTAACTTAATAAATGCTTGCTCCAAGCAAGTTTTTTATTTTTACATTCGACAAACACGAACGATTATTGTTTTTTTATAACTAATGTAAGTTTTTAACTGATGTAAATCAGCTGAGTTAGAAAGAATAGGATTCATGAAGCTAACGAGAAGAGGGAAAGAATGGAAAAGAAAGCACTTGTGTATACAGGAAAAGCGAAGAAGTTGTATCAAACAGAAAATGCAGCGGTTCTTTTTGTGGAATATCTTGATCAAGCAACAGCTTTAAACGGTCAAAGAAAAGACAAAGTTCTTGGAAAAGGCGCTTTAAATAATCAAATCACTAGTCTTATTTTTGAATATTTACAGCAACAGAAGATTCCCAATCATTTTATCAAAAAAGTATCTGAACACGAACAATTAATTCAGGCCGTAGAAATGATTCCTTTGGAAGTTGTCGTACGTAATTATGCGGCAGGAAGTTTTTCGAAGCGTTTAGCGATTGAAGAGGGCACTAAATTAGTGACGCCCATTATTGAATTTTATTACAAAGAAGATCGTCTGGATGATCCTTTTATTAACGAAGACCATATTCAATTTCTAAAAGTAGCCACTCCTGCTGAAATTGTGGAGATTAAAGCATTGACTTTACAAATTAATCAGGCGCTCAGTCAACTCTTTCAACGCCTCAATATTTGTTTGATCGATTTTAAAATCGAGATTGGTCGGACGAAGGCCAATCAATTGTTACTGGCAGATGAAATTTCTCCAGACACCTGTCGTCTATGGGATTTAAACACAAACGAACATCTGGATAAAGATGTTTATCGCCGTGAATTAGGAGAAATAGTTCCTGTATATGAAGAAGTTTTACAACGTTTACTAACAGCTAATTGAGGAGGAAGCGCGTATGTATTTTGTCAAAGTCTATGTTACGTATAAAGAATCAATTTTGGATCCCCAAGGTGAAGCGGTTAAGGAAGCAGTCCATCGGCTTGGTTTTACAGAAGTAGCCGAAATCCGTGTCGGTAAGTATTTTGAAATGCACGTCCAGCAGACAGAAGCAATTGAAGAGAAAATTGAACAAATTTGTGATCAACTATTAGCCAATGTAAATATGGAATCCTATCGTTTTGAAATTTTATCTTTGGAGGAAATTTAAATGAAATTGGCAGTGATTGTTTTTCCAGGATCTAATTGTGATGCAGACTTATTGTGGGCTGTCAAAGAGGTGATGGGCGTCGATGCAGAATTTGTCCGACACGATGCCACTTCTTTAGCAAAATTTGATGGCGTATTGTTGCCTGGTGGTTTTTCTTATGGCGATTACTTACGTTGTGGTGCAATTGCTCGGTTTTCGCCAATTATCAATGAGGTGATTCGCTTTGCTACAGAAGGCAAAATGGTTTTTGGTACTTGTAATGGCTTTCAAATTTTAACAGAAATTGGCTTACTTCCTGGCACGTTGCTAAGAAATGATTCGCTTCGTTTTATTTGTAAAAGTGTCCCATTGAAAGTGAATACGCACACAAAGTTTACAAGCGAGTATCCTGAAAATGTTTCGATACATTTACCAGTAGCACATGGCGAAGGGAATTACTATTGTGATGAAAAAACGTTGCAAGAGCTGAAAGAAAAGAACCAAATTGTTTTTACGTATCAAGAAAAGGTGAACGGTAGTCTTGAGAATATTGCTGGTATTTGTAATGAACAGGGCAATGTTCTAGGAATGATGCCTCATCCGGAACGAGCGATGGAAGAATTGTTAGGTTCAACAGATGGACGCAGCTTTTTTGCTTCAATCATTAAAAACTTTGGAAAGGAATTAAGCCAATGATGAATGAACCAACACCAAAAGAAATCAAGGAGACACGGTTGTATGCAGAATGGGGACTAACAGATGAAGAATATCATCAGATTGAGACCATTTTGCAAAGAGAACCTAATTATACAGAAACTGGCTTATTCTCCGTGATGTGGAGTGAACATTGCTCTTACAAAAATTCCAAGCCCGTTTTAAAAAAGTTTCCGACGGAAGGGCCACAAGTGCTTCAAGGCCCTGGTGAAGGAGCTGGGATTGTCGATATTGGTGACGGATTAGCTGTTGTTTTTAAAGCAGAGAGCCATAATCATCCTTCTGCAGTAGAACCTTACGAAGGAGCGGCTACAGGCGTTGGTGGAATTATTCGCGATATTTTCAGTATGGGGGCGCGGCCGATTGCTTTACTGGATTCGCTAAGATTTGGCGAACTGACGGATGCACGAACACGTTATTTGTTTCAAGAAGTTGTGGCGGGGATTAGCGGTTATGGAAATTGTATTGGTATTCCAACCGTTGGCGGCGAAATTGCTTTTGAGCCATGTTATCAAGGAAACCCACTTGTCAATGCTATGTGTGTGGGATTGATTCGTCATGATGAGATTCAAAAAGGCCAAGCAAAAGGCGTCGGAAATAGCATTCTTTACGTAGGTGCGAAAACAGGACGAGATGGAATTCATGGTGCGACCTTTGCTTCAGAAGAATTTAGTGAAGGTGAAGAACAGCAACGATCTGCAGTACAAGTAGGTGATCCGTTTATGGAAAAATTATTATTGGAAGCTTGTCTTGATTTAATCAAAAATCATCAAGATATTTTAATCGGCATCCAAGATATGGGGGCGGCTGGCTTGGTTTCTTCAAGTGCTGAAATGGCATCAAAAGCAGGTTCAGGCTTGATTCTAGAGCTGGATAAAGTTCCGCAGAGAGAGACGCTGATGAGCCCCTATGAAATGCTCTTGTCTGAGTCCCAAGAACGGATGTTAATCTGTGTGGAAAAAGGATCAGAACAGCAAGTTTGTGAATTGTTTCAAACGTATGACTTAGAAGCGGTAGCGATTGGATCCGTAACAGATGATGGACAGTATCGTGTCTTTCACGGTGGCAAAATAGTCGCAGATGTACCAGTAGATGCTTTGGCAGAAGAAGCCCCTGTCTACCAGAAAGCCTATCAAGAACCAGAGCGGATGCGTGCTTTTAAAAAATTAGCGCCCTTCATTCCAGAAATTACGAATAGCACGGAATTATTAAAACGCCTATTGCAACAACCAACGATTGCATCGAAAAAATCAGTTTACGAAACCTATGATAGTCAAGTACAAACGAATACAGTGGTGCAACCAGGAAGTGATGCAGCTGTTTTAAGAGTGCGGGGCACCAATAAAGCCTTAGCGATGACGACAGATTGTAATAGCCGTTATTTGTATTTAAATCCTGAAATTGGTGGGCAAATTGCGGTTGCAGAAGCAGCCCGTAATATTGTAGCAAGTGGAGCACAACCTTTGGCTATCACTGATTGTTTGAATTATGGTTCCCCTGATAAACCAGAAAGTTTTTGGGAATTATGGACGTCGGCGGATGGAATCGCCGCAGCTTGCCGTCAGCTAGGAACGCCCGTGATTTCTGGGAACGTCTCTCTTTACAATGAAACAGATGGTCAAGCCATTTATCCAACGCCAATGATCGGCATGGTGGGCGTGATTGAAGATGTTTCACAAATTACCACACAAGCGTTTAAACAAGTGGATGACTTAATTTATCTCATCGGTGAAACCCACGCAGATTTTAACGGCTCAGAAATTCAAAAAATGCAACTGGGTCGAATTGAAGGGCAATTACGCTCATTTGATTTAAAAGAGGAAAAAGCAAACCAAGAATTAGTTTTAAAAGCAATTCAAGCAGGCCTAGTTGTTAGCGCGCATGATTGCGCTGAAGGTGGCGTTGCCGTTGCTTTAGCCGAGTCGGCTTTTGCCAACGAACTGGGGTTACAGGTGACACTGCCATTAGCAAAAGAATATCTATTTGCGGAGACGCAATCCCGTTTTATTCTTTCAGTTAGTCCCCAGCATCAAGAAGCATTTGAAACACTTATCGGAAGAAAAGCTCAACATATTGGGAAAGTGACTGAAACTGGTTTGGTCATTCATGCGTTAGATGATGTGATCAATTGTTCAACAAAAGAAGCCAAAGCCTTATGGGAGGATGCGATTCCATGTCTTATGAAGCAAAAAGCTTAAATGAAGAGTGTGGTATTTTTGGTATTTGGGGTCATCCTGATGCGGCACAAGTGACCTATTTTGGTTTACACAGCTTGCAGCATCGAGGCCAAGAAGGCGCGGGAATTGTGGCGAACAATTCTGGGAAATTAGATGGCCACCGTGATTTAGGTTTGTTAGCAGAAGTATTCCAAAAGCAAGAACAACTGAATGCGTTAGAAGGAACGGCGGCTATTGGTCATGTACGCTATGCAACCGCTGGTACGGGTAGCGTGGATAATATTCAGCCATTTTTATTTAAATTTTATGATAGTCAAATTGGGTTAGCACACAATGGCAATTTGACAAATGCCAAGCGTTTACGAAAACAACTAGAAAGAGAAGGCGCTATTTTTCATTCCAATTCAGACACTGAAATTTTAATGCACTTGATTCGAAAAAGCACTGCTGCCTCGTTTCTCGATAAACTAAAAGAGAGCTTGAATTTGGTTAAGGGTGGCTTTGCTTATCTTTTATTAACAGAAACGATGATGATTGCTGCACTGGATCCCAACGGCTTTCGCCCTCTCTCCATCGGACAAATGAACAATGGGGCGTACGTTGTGGCATCCGAAACGTGTGCATTAGAAACAGTTGGGGCTCGCTTTATTCAAGATGTGGCGCCTGGTGAAGTAGTCATCATTTCTGATGAAGGCTTGAAAATAGAGGTTTTCACTACGGAAGTCCAACCGGCAATTTGTGCAATGGAATATATTTATTTTGCACGGCCAGATTCAAATATTGCTGGAGTTAATGTGCATACAGCTCGTAAAAGGATGGGGAAGAACTTGGCAATCGAAAGTCCAGTCGCAGCTGATATGGTAATTGGGGTACCGAACTCGTCATTGTCTGCAGCTAGCGGCTATGCAGAAGAAGCACAGATACCTTACGAACTAGGTTTAGTAAAAAATCAATATGTCGCTCGAACGTTCATCCAGCCGACACAAGAATTAAGAGAACAAGGTGTCCGTATGAAACTATCAGCAGTTCGTGGCGTGGTCAAAGGAAAAAAAGTCGTTTTAGTAGATGATTCGATTGTTCGCGGGACCACTATTCGGCGCATTATTCATTTATTAAAAGAAGCAGAAGCGCAAGAAGTTCATGTCAGAATTGCTTCACCACCATTAAAATATCCGTGTTTTTATGGCATTGATATACAGACGCGGGACGAACTAATTGCGGCAAACTATTCAATTGAAGAGATCAAAGAGCAGATTGGCGCAGATTCGCTGGCTTTTTTGAGTGAAGCAGGGCTGATTGATGGGATTCAATTAAATTATGATGCTCCTTATTCTGGGCTGTGTATGGCTTACTTTAATGGAGACTATCCAACGCCTTTGTATGATTATGAAGAACAATATCAAGCATCCTTGAAAAAAGAAACTAGGAGGAATTGACATGGAAAATGCCTATTCAAAAGCTGGCGTAAATGTTGAGGCAGGATACGAAGTAGTGGAACGAATTCAAAAGCATAGCCAAAAGACACAACGGACGGGAACGTTGGGTATGCTTGGTGGTTTTGGTGGTTGTTTTGATTTAAGTAGTTACAAGCTTAAAGAACCAGTTTTGGTATCAGGAACGGATGGCGTAGGCACAAAGTTACTCTTGGCAATTGAAGAACAGAAACACGAGACAATCGGAATTGATTGTGTAGCAATGTGTGTCAATGATGTCGTCGCACAAGGCGCCGAACCGTTATATTTTTTAGATTATTTAGCGTTAGGGACCGTTAATCCAGCTAAAGTTGAAGCAATTGTTGCGGGTGTTGCGACTGGCTGTTGTGAGGCGAATGCAGCCTTAATTGGGGGCGAAACAGCTGAAATGCCTGATATGTATGAAGCAGATGCTTATGACGTGGCTGGTTTTGCCGTGGGTATTGCTGAGAAAAGTCAACTCTTGACTCCAAGTAACGTAAAAGAAGGCGATTTCTTGATTGGTCTTCCTTCAAGTGGTCTTCATTCTAATGGTTACTCTTTAGTAAGAAATGTTTTTTTTAAGAAACATTCGTTTAAAACAACGGACAAGCTTCCAGAATTGGCACCCAAAACGTTAGGGGAAGAATTATTAACACCAACAAAAATTTACGTGAAAGAATTATTGCCATTGTTAAAAGCAGGACTCGTGCATGGGGCTGCGCATATTACTGGTGGCGGGTTTTTAGAAAATCTACCAAGAATGTTTTCTTCTTCATTAGCTGCAGAGATTCAATTAAATAGTTGGCCAGTGCTACCAATTTTTAAATTGCTTCAAAAATACGGTGAAATTCCATCTGAAGAAATGTATGAAATTTTCAATATGGGCTTAGGGATGATTTTAGCGGTGAGTCCAGAGCATGTTGAAAAAGTTCAGGAGCTTTTGCCAGAAGCTTTTGAAATTGGTCGTTTGGTACCTAGGAAAACGAAAGCCGTTATTTTTAAGGAAGCCTTATGAAGATAGCTGTTTTTGCATCTGGCAATGGTAGCAATTTTGAGGCGATTGCTGCAGCTTTTTCCCCAAAAAAAATCGCAGGGCAGTTGAGCTTAGTCTTTTGTGACCAGCCTGAAGCCTATGTATTGACCCGTGCCAAAAAACGCAAGATTCCCGTTGTTTGCTTTTCACCATCTGATTTTCCATCTCGTGGGCAGTATGAAGAACAAGTATTGAAACATTTAAAAGAGCATCAGATCGATTTAATCGTGTTAGCTGGTTATTTGAGAATTATCGGCAAGACTTTACTGGAGGCTTATCCAAAGAGAATCGTCAATATTCATCCTTCTCTGTTACCTAGTTTTCCAGGTCTTCACGGAATTGAAGAGGCATTTCATTATGGAGTGAAAATAACAGGAATCACTATCCATTATGTTGACTCTGGGGTTGATACAGGACCGATTATTTTCCAAACAACCACCAAGATTGATACTGAAGATACATTGGACATATTAGCAGAGAAAATTCATGCTCTTGAGCACGAATGGTACCCAAAAATAATTTCACAAATTGTAAAGGAGACAATGAAATGACCAAAAGAGCATTGATTAGCGTTTCAGACAAAACAGGAGTGACAACATTTGCAGCAGGCTTAGTTGCAAATGGTTTTGAAATTATCTCCACTGGGGGTACAAGGAGTGTCTTAGAAGAAGCGGGGGTACCGACACTTGCTATTGACGACATCACTGGCTTTCCAGAAATGTTAGATGGCCGTGTCAAAACGTTACATCCGAATATCCATGGCGGACTTTTGGCAAAAAGGGGAAACCAAACGCATCAAAAAGCACTGACTGAACAAGGCATTCACTTTATTGACCTTGTAGTAGTGAATCTTTATCCATTTAAAGAAACAATTTTAAAACCAGCAATCTCTGAAGCAGAAGCAATTGAAATGATTGATATTGGCGGTCCTAGCATGTTACGTTCAGCGGCAAAAAATTATCAAGACGTAACAGCAGTGGTTGATCCTAGTGATTATGAACAGGTATTAAGTGAAATTAGCAGCGCTGGAACTAGCCAGTTAGCCACCAGAAAAAGATTAGCAGCAAAAGTCTTTCGTCATACCGCTGCTTATGACGCGCTTATCGCTGACTATTTAACGACGCAAGTGGGTGAAACTGAACCAGAGAAACAGACGCTTACTTATGAACGTAAGCAAACATTGCGTTATGGCGAAAATAGCCATCAACAAGCCACCTTTTATCAATCTATTGTACCTGTATCATTATCCATTGCTTCCGCTCGACAACTTCATGGCAAAGAACTGTCATATAACAATATTCGAGATGCTGATGCAGCACTCCGGATTGCTAGCGAGTTTACAGAACCTACGGTCGTCGCTGTTAAACATATGAACCCATGTGGAATTGGAACAGGAAAAACGATTTTGGCAGCCTATCGTCAGGCATTTGAAGCAGATCCAGTTTCAATTTTTGGTGGCATTGTTGTTTTGAATCGTCCAGTGGACCAAGCGACTGCGGCTGAAATGCATCAAATCTTTTTAGAGATAATTATTGCGCCTAGTTTTGAGGAAGAAGCTCTGGCACTGTTATCTCAGAAAAAGAATCTTCGTTTGTTAACGTTAGATTTTCATGCTCAAGAAAAAAAAGCGGTGGAATTAGTTTCTGTTATGGGCGGGTTATTAATTCAAGAACAAGATACAGTTGTTGAAAATGACCAAGCATGGCAAGTTGTTACAGAGCGCCAACCCACACCAGCTGAAAGAGACGCATTGAACTTTGCTTGGAAAGCAGTCAAGCATGTAAAATCAAACGCTATTGTTTTAGCCAATGAAAGCCAAACGGTGGGGATTGGCGCTGGTCAAATGAATCGAATTGGTTCAGTAAAAATTGCAGTTGATCAAGCCCAAGCAGCTGGAAAATTACAAGGGGCCGTCTTAGCAAGTGATGCCTTTTTCCCCATGGCAGATAGCGTGGAATATGCTGCACAACATGGCATTCAAGCAATTATTCAGCCAGGCGGGAGCATTAAAGACCAAGCATCAATTGATCTAGCGAATCATTATGGTATTGCGATGATTTTTACTGGGACTCGTCATTTCAAACATTAATTTTTAAAGGAGAAACCGATGAATATATTAGTGATTGGGCGTGGTGGTCGTGAACATGCAATCGCCAAAAAATTACAGCAAGAAGACAAAGTCAAGACTGTTTATTGTGCACCAGGTAATCCTGGTATGAGTGGTGATAATATTCGGACTGTACCTATCGGTGAAGAGCAGCAAACGGAACTAATTCAATTTGTGAAGGATAATCAGATTGATTGGACATTCATCGGACCGGAAACGCCATTAATTGAAGGAATTGTAGATGCCTTTCAAGCAGCGGGATTACTGATTTTTGGCCCGACAAAAGCAGCTGCAATAATTGAAGGTTCAAAAAGTTTTGCAAAAGATTTTATGCAAAAATACCAGATTCCAACGGCAGAATATCGGGTCTTTCGACGTTTGGCACCTGCCTTAGAATATATTGAACAGCAAGGAGTACCAATTGTTATTAAGGCAGATGGTTTGGCAGCTGGAAAAGGAGTAGTAGTTGCCGAAACAAAAACAGCCGCAAAACGGGCGCTAGTTGCGATGATGGAGGACCAACAATTTGGAGCAAGCGGTCAAACGGTTGTAATCGAAGAATTTTTGCAAGGAGAAGAATTTTCCTTAATGGCTTTTGTTTCTAATGAGAAGGTATATCCGATGGTGATTGCTCAAGATCATAAGCGGATTTTCGATGGGGATGCTGGGCCGAATACAGGGGGGATGGGCGCTTATACACCAGTGCCTCAGATCCCAGAAGAAGCGGTTCAGCAAGCCATTAGCCAAGTCCTGAAACCGACTGCTAAAGGAATGGTGGCTGAAAAACGTCCGTTTCAAGGGATTTTATATGCTGGTTTAATCCAAACAGCAACTGGCCCCAAGGTTATTGAATTTAATGCTCGATTTGGGGATCCAGAAACACAAGTTGTGTTGGCACGTTTAGAGAGTCCCCTTTCAGAAATAATTTCTTCATTGCTGGTGAAAGAGCAACCAACGATTGCATGGAATGAGTTAGCGAGTGTTGGTGTTGTTGTAGCAGCAGAAGGCTATCCTAATCAATACAAGACAAATCTACCATTGCCCGAAATGTCTGGTGAAACCATCTATTATGCAGGGGTAACTCGTTCAGAACAGGCTCTGGTTTCGGCTGGCGGACGAATCTTTTTAGCAGAAGCAACTGCTTCGACTCTTGAAGAAGCCCGCAAAAAAGTTTATCAAACATTGGATAATTACTCATTTCCTGGAATGTACTACCGAAAAGATATAGGTGTGAAAGGCTTGATTTAGGATTTTCAAAAACAGAGGCAAGGACATTTAATCGAATGTTTCCTTGTCTTTTTTTTATTGCAAATTCAGATAGGGAGGCATAAACTGAAAGTATATCCATCATTAAACTAGAGGAGAAAGCTAAATTAATGAGAGAGAACCAGATTGAAAAAGTTAGTCAGCGGTTGTTTATTGTTACAAGTATTTTAGCAGTCAGTTTACTATTATTAAGTGCGGTGGTCTATCCTGATTTACCAGCTCATGTGCCCATTTATGTGAATTTTTTGGGCGAGGGTAATTCGTTTGGCCCAAGATATAGTATATTTATGTGGCCAACGGTCCTATTTGGCTTGAGTATTTATCAACGAAGTTATCAATCGGTACAACCATATGGTGGATAGCTGAAGGTGTTCTTAATCATTGTTAATCTTGGCGCTTTGTTTAGTATTCTGCGTCTATTTATTCATTTGTTGGTTTGAAAGGGTCGAAAGGTGAGAAAATGAGAAAGTTAATTTTGGTTTTTGTGGGCTGTGCCATGGCCTTTTGTTTATGGCCTAATCAAGCGGCGGCTGTAGCTGGTGGCTATGGCGGTGGACGTGTAGAAAGTCCTAGCGGGGGTAATCCCTCGAATGGTTTTTCGCCAAGCGGTGATGGATCAAGAAGTTATGTTCATCATAACGAGACCGGGACCAGCAACACAACGCCACTGGAAGGCTTAATTTCAACAGTATTTTTTGTTCTTTTTGGGGGCACGATGATTTGGCAAAGACGCCGTAGAAATCAACCAGTCGATGAAGGAGTTTTTCAAGAAATGTGGGCAGCATTACCTGGAACATCAAAAGAAAAAAAGGCACTCTTAAAAGAAATACAACAAACGTTTTTAGAAATACAACAAGCGTGGGATCAAGAAAACTTGTCTGTAGTCAAAGATAACTATACAGAAAAACTTTATCAAAAACATCTTGCAGTATTACAAGAAAATCAACAAGCGGGCATCAGAAATTATGTAAAAAAAGTGAAAGTAGCGCCAGCTTCGAATTATCATCCTATTAGTGAAACCAGTTTTTCACTGATGCTTCATTTTTCTTGTATTGACTACGAGGAAGATACTCAAAGCGGTCGTGTTTTATCGGGATACAAGCATCAAAAACAATATTTTTCACAACTTTGGTATTTTGATTACAATCCATCTCTTGGAAAATGGCAAGCAGACTTCATTCAACCTAAAGGATAGTGCTAAAAAGCGCTTGGGGTTTAAATCCCAAGCGCTTTTTTATTCTTCGATGCGTTTTACAAGCTGTATTTTTTTATTTAATACGTAAATCAGGATGCCGCCGACTGTCATTGAAAGAAGTTCACCAAGTCCAACGGTCAACCATGTGTACCAAAAAGGTAACTGATAAAAGAACGTTAAGGGTCCGGCAACAGTGAACATGGACAAAGCAAAAAGAATGGCCGTCAGCATTAGTTTAATCAATAAATTTTGCTGATTTTTTGTCGCAAAATAGGCAATCCATAAGACTGCGCACGTTCCAGCACTACCGATGACTATATCGATGATACCAAGAGGCGAAGCGGTGTTGGCAATCGCAACCCCTAACGTAATGGACCAGATATATTGCTTGTTAAAAACGCCTAAATAATTAAATAATTCGGCAAGACGAAGCTGTATCGGACCAAAACTAAGCGGAGCGAGAAGTACAGTGACAACGACATACAAAGCGGTAACCAGCGCCATTTTAGCCAACGCCGTAGCTGACCACG
This sequence comes from Enterococcus sp. AZ104, assembly GCF_050546705.1. Taxonomy (NCBI): domain Bacteria; kingdom Bacillati; phylum Bacillota; class Bacilli; order Lactobacillales; family Enterococcaceae; genus Enterococcus; species Enterococcus sp. AZ104. The sequence continues at coordinate 1,512,584 of NZ_CP172952.1, read as the reverse complement.
TACTGGTTTGTGGATTTGATGAATGATTCATTTAAGATTCTCCTTTATAAAACAACGACGTGTTTTAGTGATAACCATAACCAAAGGAAGGGCAGCAAAGCCAACTGAAGTGTTATGGTGTGAGTTGCCTCACTGTGTTACATGTTACTGAAGAACAGACACTCTGTAAAGTCTTTTTATTTCATGGTCCAACCACCATCAATGGTCATAACTGTGCCATGGATATAATCAGCGTCATCACTAGCTAGAAATAATGAAAGTTTTGCTACCTCTTGTGGCTGTGCCCAACGGCCCGCGGGTGTTTCACGTGCTACCCAAGTAGCCATTTCACCTTCTCCTGCAAAATCAGCTGCGTTCATGGGTGTTTGGATGGCACCTGGCGCAATCGCATTTGCTCGAATGCCTAATTTGGCATAATCGTAGGAAAGTTGTTTTGTATACCCGATGATTGCGTGTTTGGAGGCAGTGTACGCTGCGCCGCCGCCCCCAGCTACTAAGCCAGCGATAGATGCCATATTAACGATTACTCCTTTTTTTTGTTGGAGGAAATAAGGTAATAGAGCATTGGTCACTAAAAAGACACTTTTTAAATTGGTTGCTAAAATTTGATCCCATAAAGCTTCCGAAGTTTCTAGAGAAGGACGATAATCATCTAAAATACCTGCCGTATTTAATAAAATATCAATTTGGCCGTTGTCTTTCACAATTTGTTTCATCGTGGCTTGCACAAATGAGGGAGAAGACACATCACCGACAAAATAAGTAAATGGCTTAGTAGAATCTGGATTAACCAGTGCGGCTGTCTGTTTTAACCCCGTTTCGTCTAGGTCGATGCCAATAACCTCAGCGCCCTGTTCAGCAAAGGCAATTGCTTGTGCTTGGCCAATCCCTGAAGCTGCACCGGTTACAAGCACCCGTTTTGTTTCAAATTCTTTTGGCATAAGAAAAACTCCTTTAAACATTTAAAAATTAAGGTCTGGAAGAACGAGCAATCGCCGTAATCTGCCAGACCTTATGTGTGTAGTTATGCTTCAACAATCACCCAATCTTCTGCTAAGACATCACAAGGTGTTGGTGAAAACATGCTGTAGCCTTCATCAGAAGTTTTGATTAAAAAATACGGGGTAACTTGTAAAAATTCACCTTCGGAGGTGCCAATTTCATCACGTAATTCAATAAAAAGTTCAAAACCGCTCCAGCCTTTACGTACGGCTTTTTTTCCTGTTTTAATCTGTGGCAATACTTCTTCAAATGTCATTTGATTGTGCTCCTTTTTCGTTAAATGGTAGTTCGTGATAGCTCGTTGCGCCTTTTTCAATTGTCAACTGACCGTTAAGTAGATCCGTCATTTCAGCTATAAATGTTTCTGTTGCTTGTTCATCTACTAAACAAATTAACTGAATAGACTCTGTGTAAATAGTTTCTTTAAGCGTGTAGGGACTATGTTCTAAAAAGGCTTGGGCTTTTCCCAATAAAGGATAGGCGATCGTAATCAATAGCTCTTGTTGCAATTTGCCAATGACTAAACCAATTTCATCTAAAGTGTGGGAAAGAGCATGACTATATGCTCGGATTAAACCACCAGTGCCTAATTTTATTCCGCCAAAATAACGAGTGACAACAGCGACTACGTTGATTAACTCTTTTTTCTTTAAGACTTCCAGCATTGGAACACCAGCAGTGCCACTAGGTTCGCCGTCATCGCTGCTCCGCTGAATGTCATTTTTTTCGCCGATCACAAAAGCACTACAATTATGATTGGCTTTCCAATGTTCTTTTTTTATTGCGGCGATAAAGGCTTTTGCTTCTTCTTCTGATGTTACGCGCTTTACAGAACAGATAAACCGCGATTTCTTGATTTCAATCTCGCTGAAACCATCTTGTTTGACTGTAATATAGCTTTCTAACATATGGGCATCCTTTTCTCTCGTAATAAAGTCAGTATAAAAAAGAATCAACTGAATAGCAACTTTTTCTCTCATCTTTTTTGTGAGATTTTTTGGAAAAAAACGTTATAATAAGGTATGATAGAGAAAAGGGAGGCGCTGGAAATGGTACATACACGACAGAAAAAATATGATACAATTACTCATTATTTGAAAACGAATGGCGGTTCCCAAGTTACTTTGACCTTTACTCAGTTTGATGAATTGTTATTCCCTCATTCTGGTTTACCAAAAACTGCTAAAACAGATGTCGATTGGTGGGCGAACGATTATAAGCATCCAGAAAAGGGCGCTTATGGTTGGTTGAATGCGAGTTACCAAGTAGTTCAAGTGAATTTGGAAAAAGAATATGTGGTATTTAATAAATTGCTGAAGTCAGCATGGTACGTTTAAACTAGGATTGTATCCGCTTTAAAAAACAAGAATGATTGACAAAAATTAACTTTACACTATAATATTTTTAATAGATAATGTTGAAAATTGAAAAAGGCAATGGTAAAAGGGGCTGTTAAAATGTCAAAAAAAACAATTATGTTAGTTTGCTCCGCAGGAATGAGTACTAGTTTACTTGTTACAAAAATGCAAAAAGCAGCATTTAATCAAGGCTTAGATGCCCATATATTTGCGGCTTCTGCATCGGAAGCAGAAACAAATTTAGAAAATAATCCAGTCGATGTGTTATTGTTAGGTCCACAAGTTCGTTATATGAAGAGTGATTTTGAAAAGCGTCTATCACCAAAAGGTATCCCAACAGATGTCATTAGCATGTCTGATTACGGCTTAATGAACGGGGAAAAAGTGCTGGAACAAGCCTTGGGTTTGTTAGCACAAGCAGATAAAAAAGAGTAAAAACAAGTTGTTTTTTCGAGAATCTTCGAAAAAGCAACTTGTCTTTTTTTATGACTTTAGTTAATTGGAATTGAGCTGAAGCAGTCATTCTGGTTTATCAGTTCCATAAATTATAGAGCCGAAATTAGTCCTGTGAGCTAGAGAAAGACAACTGTCTTTAATTTTTTACTTTAATCTAGATACTAAAAAAACATACTTAACAATCTATTTTCTGAATAATGAACGCCTTTTTCCGTAGTCTGAAAGTAGTAATTCAAAGAATGATTAACAATATTATTATATACAAGTCATTACAGTATGGCATAAGCAATTCGAATAACAGACTTATTCAGCAAATAAATGAGAGAGAATTCTGTTTTTGTTGTTTAAAAATAATGAGGTTATTTCATAAGGCATACTTTCTTCATACGTGATTTCTAAAGGACTATCTTTATCAAAAGAAATAATTTGTGAGTCAGGCATTGCAAGTAATATAGGTGAATGAGAGACAATAATAAACTGAGACCCCTCATCAATTAGTTTTTTTATAGATATCATTAAGGCTAGTTGGCGTTGAGGTGAGAGAGCCGCTTCAGGTTCATCTAACAGGTACAGACCATTTCCTCTAAACCGATGGTTCACCAGATTCAAAAAACTTTCGCCGTGTGATTGATGATGTAGGGATTTATCGCCATATTCAGAAAAATCTAAGTCTATATTTTCTGCATATGTAGCAACATTGTAGAAACTTTCAGCTCTTAAAAAGAAGCCATCCGTAGCACGCTTTACACTTTTTCCAACAGTTAAATAATTATGTAAATCCAAGTGAGTATCGTTTGTAGAGAAATTAAAATTAATACTACCGCCTTCAGGATTAAATCCCCAATTGACTGCGATTGCTTCTAATAAAGTGGATTTTCCAGTTCCATTTTCACCTGAAAAAAAAGTAATAGGTTTTTTAAAATTTAGTGAATTAAATTTATTCAGCCCTTCAATTTTTGAAAAAACAGAATCTTCTTCAAAAGCTTTGAGTTCTAGTCTTTTTAAAAAAATATTTTCCATGATAAAGCTTGCTCCTCTCTAGTCTTTTCAAATTAAAGCTTGAATTACTAGATATACTTTAACATTAATTTTTCTTTAAAGGTAGATAAATTTGTTATAAAAAATCTGCATATAGGTAAGTCGAAAGTGGAAGATTCGTGTAAACAATAAAGCGTATCAAGAGTTTGTTTAGTAGGTAACGACTAGATAAGAATAGAAAGATAACGGTGGGAGATTTCCTTTTTCGCAAAAAAGCTAGAGAAATGCGTATTTTATAATTGAGGTGGTTAACATGGAAGACTTGCATGGACGTAAAATAATTATTGAAGAAACAGAACGTTCAATACAGACAAAACTGGTTTATTTACCAACAATGTTAGAGCGTTCCCCCCTAACAATTCAATGTCAGCGGTGCGGGGAAGTCGTATCCAAAAAAGAAAACAGACTGGCGACAAATGTATACTACTGTCATGCGTGCATTCAATTAGGCCGTGTGACTTCTTGTCAAAAATTTTGTCATTTACCAGAAAGGCCCAATAGCCCAAGAACTGTCTTTTTTGAGTGGTCTGGACAATTAACAAAGGGACAGCAAGCGATCTCGGTTGAACTTTGTGAGACAGCAAAAGCAAGAGAGAATCGCTTAGTGTGGGCAGTTACAGGTGCAGGCAAAACAGAAATGTTATTTGCTGTTTTACACCAAACCTTACAAGAAGGGGGGCAGATTGCGCTGGCTTCGCCGCGTGTCGATGTTTGCTTAGAACTGTTTCCCAGAATCCAAGCGGTTTTTCCTCATGAAGCAATTGCTTTACTTCATGGAAACAGTCAAGAACCGTATCGTTATACGAAACTAGTGATTTGCACCACCCATCAATTATTGAAATTCCATCAAGCGTTTGATTTACTTATCGTTGATGAAGTCGACTCTTTTCCTTTTGTTAATAACGAGCATCTTTATTATGGAGTGCGTAACGCACGAAAAAAAAGAAGTAGTTTGGTGTACTTAACAGCAACCCCTACGAAAGAATTACGGAAGCTTTTACAGCAAAAGAAGTTAGCAGCCAGTATTTTGCCAGCAAGATATCATCGTAGGCCATTACCTGTGCCACGCCGATTTTGGGTTCAGTCGTGGCAACGTCTTTCTAGCAAAAATATTAAAATCATTGCACATCATTTGAAACGTTTATTGGTGCGTAATTCAGTTTTACTATTTTGCCCAAGCATTTCATTAATTCACCAATTGCATGCATTAATAGCTGAGCGATTTTCCGACAAAGAAGTTGTCGCCGTTTATGGTAGTGATGAGCTTCGCCTAGAAAAAGTTCAAGCAATGCGTCAGCAGAAAACGGATATTTTGATCACTACAACCATTTTAGAACGTGGTGTGACTTTTGATGCAGTCTCAGTTATTGTTTATGGTGCCAATCATCGAGTCTTCACTTCTTCAACACTTGTCCAAATTGCGGGCCGAGTCGATCGAAGACAAGAATTCAATTACGGCGAAGTTTTATTTTTACATGATGGGGAAACAAGAGACATGAAAGAGGCAATTCGGCAAATAAAGCAAATGAATCGCTTGGCTAGCAAACGAGGGATGTTAGATGGATTGTAAAAATTGCGCAAGCCCCATTCGTTTGGAGATAACATTAAAAATGCTCTTACGTTTTAAAAAATGGGCGAGGCCTTCACTTTGCCAGCACTGCCAAGCAAAGTTCCAGAAACTGCCAATGACAGGCACTTGTTTTGGCTGTAGTCGCGTCAGCCAAGAGCGCTATTGTTTTGATTGTCAAAGGTGGCAGCTGCTTTATCCAGAGTATTCTTTTCATAATGTAGCGTTGTTTCATTATGATGAAGGAATGCAAGAGTGGATGGAACGCTATAAATTTCAAGGAGACTATCGCTTAAGAATGTGTTTTAACGAGGAAATCAACTTTTACTTTCAGCAACAATCTGCGGACTATATTATTCCGGTGCCCTTATCCGAAAAACGAATGCAAGAACGAGGCTTCAACCAAGTAATTGGCTTACTAGAAGCGGCTGATGTTCCGTACAGCCCTTTTTTAATTAGAAAAGAGGAAAATGTTCCGCAATCTAAGAAAACTAGAAAGGAAAGGATGCAGTTGCAACAACCATTTGCCATCCAAAAAGAAAACCAAAAAAAATTAAAAAATTGTTCTGTTATTTTGGTGGATGACATCTATACCACTGGACGAACTCTTTTCCACGCAGCTGCTGTTATCAATGACTGTTATCCTAAAAGTTTGAATACGTTTACTCTCGCGCGGTAAAAAGAAAAGAATTCATAAATTTGATGACTATTTTGTTGGCAAAACCCAGATTATTCGATATAATGAAATTAAGAAGAAGGGAATTAAAGAGTGGTCCTTTAATCTTTTCTTTACTGGTAGATGAAAGGGGTAATTGTTATGTTTAGATATAATGTACGTGGAGAAAATATCGAGGTAACCGAAGCGATTCGAGACTATGTTGAGAAAAAAGTCGGTAAATTAGAAAGATATTTCAGCGATTCACCTGAAGCAACGGTTCACGTGAATTTGAAAGTGTACACTGAAAAAACAGCCAAAGTCGAGGTTACTATTCCTCTTCCTTATCTAGTTTTACGAGCTGAAGAAACGTCACCTGATTTATACGCAAGTATTGATTTGGTTGTCGATAAATTAGAACGACAAATTCGTAAATTTAAAACAAAAATCAACAGAAAATCTCGTGAAACAGGACGTAACAATACAAAAGCCGCTGTCTTCTTAGTTGGTGAAGAAACAGAAGAAACACCTTCAGAATTAGACATCGTTCGTACAAAACGTCTATCATTAAAACCGATGGACAGTGAAGAAGCTGTTTTACAAATGAACATGTTAGGACACAACTTCTTCATTTTTGAAGATGCTGAAACAAATGGAACAAGCATTGTTTACCGTCGTAAAGATGGCAAATATGGCTTGATTGAAACAGACTAAAGCTTAAAATAAGAGCTGAAATGCCTTCGTGCATTTCAGCTCTTTAAACATCTTTAAAGCACGGAGTAAAGAAAAAATAAAGAAATACATAAAATAACTTTAAAAGTTCCTCTTTTAAAGGAAAATGTCTGCAAAATAGAGAGAAATGGTTTTCTTTCTCGTCAAGTAATGATAAAATAAAACGGATAGATTGTGCTTCTTGTACAAAAAGGATACAAAAATAAAAAGAGGTAATTGAAAGGAACACAGATACCAATGGCAAAATTTTTGAAAAAAATGATCGAAAACGATAAAAAAGAATTAAGACGATTAGAAAAAATCGCCGATAAAATTGATGCACATGCAAGTGCAATGGAACAACTAAGCGATGAACAATTACGTGAAAAAACAGATGAATTTAAAGCCCGTTATCAAAAAGGGGAAACCTTAGACGAACTATTACCAGAAGCGTTTGCTGTTGTCCGTGAAGCTGCTAAACGTGTACTAGGTTTATTCCCATACCGTGTCCAATTAATGGGTGGGATTGTGCTTCATGACGGGAACATTCCTGAAATGAGAACAGGTGAAGGGAAAACCTTGACTGCCACAATGCCTGTATACTTGAATGCACTATCTGGCGAAGGAGTACACGTTGTTACAGTTAATGAATACTTAGCAACCCGTGACTCTAACGAAATGGGAGAATTATATAATTTCTTAGGCTTAAGCGTTGGCTTAAACATTAACTCTAAATCTTCTGATGAAAAACGTGAAGCGTATAACTGTGATATCACTTATAGTACAAATAACGAATTAGGATTTGACTATTTGCGTGATAACATGGTTGTTTATCGCAGCCAAATGGTTCAACGTCCATTAAACTATGCAATTGTCGATGAAGTGGATTCAATCTTAATTGATGAAGCAAGAACCCCATTAATTATTTCTGGACAAGCTGAAAAATCGACAGCACTCTATACGCGTGCCGATAATTTTGTCAAACGCTTAAAAGAAGACGAAGATTACAAAATTGATATTCAGTCTAAAACAATTGGTTTAACAGAAGCAGGGATTGAAAAAGCTGAACAAACTTTCGGATTGGATAACCTGTACGATATTGAAAATACAGCATTAACGCACCATTTAGATCAAGCGTTACGGGCAAACTATATCATGTTATTAGACATTGATTACGTGGTTCAAGACAATAAAGTCTTAATTGTTGACCAATTTACTGGTCGTATCATGGATGGTCGTCGTTATTCTGATGGCTTGCATCAAGCGATTGAAGCAAAAGAAGGCGTCGAAATTGAAGATGAAACAAAAACAATGGCGACGATTACGTTCCAAAACTACTTCCGGATGTACAAAAAACTAGCCGGGATGACTGGTACTGCTAAAACAGAAGAAGAAGAATTCCGTGAAATTTACAATATTCAAGTCATTCAAATTCCAACCAATCGTCCAATTATCCGTGACGATCGTCCAGATTTACTTTATCCAACCTTAGAAAGTAAATTTAATGCAGTGGTGGAAGATATTAAAGAACGTTACCACAAAGGACAACCAGTGTTGGTGGGGACTGTTGCGGTAGAAACGTCAGAATTACTTTCTGATAAATTAAACGCAGCTAAAATTCCTCATGAAGTATTAAATGCGAAAAATCACTTTAAAGAAGCCGAAATCATTATGAATGCCGGTCAAAAAGGCGCAGTTACAATTGCAACAAATATGGCTGGTCGTGGAACGGATATTAAACTTGGTTTAGGTGTACTTGAACTAGGTGGTCTAGCGGTTATCGGGACAGAACGTCATGAGTCACGTCGTATTGATAATCAGTTGCGTGGACGTGCAGGACGTCAAGGGGATCCAGGGGTTTCACAATTTTATTTATCTTTAGAAGATGACTTAATGAAACGCTTTGGTTCAGAACGAATTAAAACATTCTTAGAACGAATGAATGTGCAAGAAGAAGATGCAGTTATTCAAAGTAAAATGTTTACTCGCCAAGTAGAGTCTGCTCAAAAACGTGTGGAAGGAAATAACTATGACACACGTAAAAATGTCTTACAATACGATGACGTGATGCGCGAGCAACGTGAAGTTATTTATGCGCAACGACAAGAAGTAATTATGGAAGAAAATGACTTGTCTGATGTATTGATGGGCATGGTAAAACGGACGATTGGCCGAGTGGTGGATAGCCATACACAATTAGAAAAAGAAGAATGGAATTTAGATGGGATTGTCGATTTTGCAGCCTCAACACTTGTCCATGAAGATACGATTTCTAAAAAAGATTTAGAAAATAAATCAGCTGAAGAAATCAAAGACTACTTAGTGGCACGTGCGCAAGAAGTATTTGAAGAAAAATCTCAACAATTGAATGGCCAAGAACAATTGCTAGAATTTGAAAAAGTAGTCATCTTGCGTGTTGTCGATACTAAATGGACAGATCACATTGATGCAATGGATCAATTACGCCAATCTGTCGGCTTACGTGCGTACGGTCAAAACAACCCATTAGTAGAATATCAAACAGAAGGTTATTCTATGTATAACAATATGGTGGGTTCAATCGAATATGAAGTAACACGTTTATTCATGAAATCGGAAATTCGCCAAAATGTCCAACGTGAGCAAGTAGCTCAAGGACAAGCGGAACATCCAGAAACAGAACAAGATGCAGCTGCACAAAGCAACACAAGTGCGAAGCGTCAACCTGTGCGTGTAGATAAAAAAGTGGGCCGTAATGATTTATGCCCATGTGGAAGTGGCAAAAAATTCAAAAATTGTCATGGAAGAAACGCTTAATTAAAGAAAAAACGCAGGGTGGGGCAATTTGTCCCGCCTTTGCTCTTTTTACAATAAAGAGAAAGAAGGAATCATTTTGGAAAACCCAGAAATTCGTACATTATTAGACGAAATGACACAAAAAATTACTAGCTTCAGGAGGTCTCTTTGACTTAGACCAGTTAGAAGAAGACATTGCCGAGGCGGAAAATCGGATGGGAGAACCTGGTTTTTGGGACAACACAGAAACGGCTCAAAAGCTAATTAACGAAACCAATAGTTTGAAAGAAAAATATCAACAATTTCATCAGCTCTCTGAGGAACTTGACGAATTAACGGTGATGTTTGAATTACAACAAGAAGAATATGATGCAGAGATTCAAGAAGAATTGGAAGAAAGAATTCATCTCTTGCAAGAACGTTTAACAACGTATGAGCTATCCTTACTACTAAATGAGCCATATGATCATAATAACGTCCTAATTGAATTACACCCTGGTGCAGGTGGTACTGAATCACAAGATTGGGGAAGTATGCTTTTACGAATGTACACACGTTGGGCAGAAAGTCACGGTTTCCAAGTTGAAACGTTGGATTACCAAGCTGGAGATGAAGCAGGGATTAAAAGTGTCACCTTATTAATCAAAGGTTACAATGCTTATGGTTACCTAAAATCTGAAAAAGGTGTCCATCGTCTTGTGCGGATTTCGCCCTTTGATTCCGCCAAACGCCGTCATACTTCGTTTTGTTCAGTTGATGTAATGCCTGAATTAGACGACACAATAGAAATTGCGATCAATCCAGATGACTTAAAAATTGATACCTATCGAGCAAGTGGTGCCGGTGGTCAGCATATTAATAAAACAGAATCGGCTGTTCGAATCACACATATTCCAACAGGTACCGTTGTCGCAAGCCAAGCACAACGTTCCCAATTAAAAAACCGTGAGCAAGCAATGAGTATGTTAAAAGCCAAATTATATCAATTGGAAATGGAAAAGAAAGCCCAAGAAGCAGCAAGTTTACGTGGTGAACAAATGGAAATTGGCTGGGGCTCACAAATCCGTTCTTACGTGTTCCATCCGTATTCAATGGTCAAAGACCATCGGACAAATTACGAAACCGGCAATGTACAAGCTGTGATGGATGGAGACCTTGATGGTTTCATTGATGCCTACTTAAAACAGCGCTTAAGTTAAGCTCTTCATTAAATTGAAATAAAAATGTAACTTAATGCAAGAAGTTTGCAATATTGACATGTTATAATGAGTAGGATTGAAGAAAAAAGAGATGGAGAGAACGCCATGATTGAAATGAAAGATGTAATGAAGAAATATTCGAATGGTACAACAGCGATTCGGAATATTTCAGTAGAGATTGACCAAGGCGAGTTCGTCTATGTGGTTGGTCCCTCAGGTGCAGGGAAATCAACCTTTATTAGATTAATGTATCGTGAAGAAAAAGCAACAAAAGGTAATTTGACAGTTGCAGGTCATGATTTAATGAAAATAAAAAATAAAGAAGTTCCTTATTTACGTCGTGAAATCGGCATCGTTTTCCAAGACTATAAACTATTACCAAAGAAAACTGTGTATGAGAACGTGGCCTATGCGATGCAAGTTATCGGACGACGTCCTCGCGAAATCAAAAAACGCGTGATGGAAGTTTTAGATTTAGTCGGTCTAAAACATAAGGTACGTGTTTTTCCAAGCGAACTTTCTGGTGGGGAACAGCAACGGGTATCCATTGCACGAGCAATCGTAAATACACCGAAAGTTTTAATTGCCGATGAACCAACTGGGAACTTAGATCCAGAGAATTCATGGGAAATCATGAAATTGTTGGACCGGATTAACGCACAAGGAACAACAGTCGTGATGGCAACGCATAATAGTACAATTGTAAATACGATTCGTCACCGTGTTATTGCCATTGAAAATGGTCGCATTATCCGTGACCAAGTGGAAGGAGAATACGGTTACGATGATTAGAACATTCTTTTCTCATTTATTTGAAAGTATCAAAAGTTTAAAACGGAACGGTTGGATGACTGTTGCCTCAGCAAGTGCGGTTACAATTACATTAGTTTTAGTTGGTATTTTTATGGGCGTTATTTTTAATGCAACGAAACTTGCTGATGATGTCGAAAAAAACGTGACAGTGTCAGTTTTTGTCGATATTGGTACAAAACAAAATGAAATGAAAACATTAGAAAAACAACTTAAAGGATTAGACAATGTTGAAGATATTTCTTATTCAAACAAAGATCAACAATTGAAAAAAATCCAAGAACAAATGGGGGATGCCTGGAATCTTTTCGAAGGCGACAGTAACCCATTATACGACGTGTATTATGTCCGTGCAAAAACACCAGAAGACACGAAAGATATTGCGAAACAAGCAGCTAAATTCCCAAGTGTTTTTAAAGCCGATTACGGTGGTGTAAACTCAGACAAAATCTTTAAAATCGCTCAAACCGTTCGAACTTGGGGCTTAGCAGCTGCTGCATTACTTTTATTCGTTGCAGTGTTCTTAATTTCCAACACTATTCGGATTACGATTTTATCTCGTCAAAAAGAAATCCAAATTATGCGTCTTGTAGGAGCCAAAAACAGTTTCATTCGTTGGCCGTTCTTCTTAGAAGGTGCTTGGATTGGGTTGATTGGCGCAATCGTGCCAGTCATTATTATGACGTTAGGCTACCATCAAGTTTATAACATGTTCAACCCGCAGTTATTGCGTTCGAATTATTCATTAATTCGTCCAGAAGATTTTATCTGGAAAGTCAATCTATTAATGATTGCAACAGGAATGATTATTGGATCACTAGGTTCAGTTATTTCAATGCGTCGTTTCTTGAAAATTTAAACGAAAAAAAGCTCTCCATTTTGGAGAGCTTTTTTTCGTTTAGTTTTAAAATACTTGTTATTTAATTTAAGAGTTTTCTCAGTTGTACCAACAAATTGATAACTTATAATTTTCAAGTCCTACATATAATGGTAAAATAGAATGGATTGAAATTAATTGGAGGAATAATGAATCGATGAAAAAAAGATTGCTATTATTTATTGGTTTGGCAAGTATACTTACTTTGACAGGATGTGCAAAATGGATTGATCGTGGTGAATCCATCACAGCGGTAGGCTCATCAGCTTTACAACCATTAGTAGAGACAGCGAGTGAGGAATATCAAAGCCAAAATCCGGGAAGATTTATTAATGTCCAAGGTGGCGGAAGCGGAACAGGTCTGAGTCAAGTCCAATCTGGCGCGGTAGACATTGGTAATTCTGATTTATTTGCAGAAGAGAAAAAGGGCATCAAAGCGGAAGACTTAATTGATCATAAAGTTGCTGTCGTTGGGATTACACCAATCGTTAACAAAAATGTCGGTGTCAAAGATATCACAATGGAAAATTTAAAGAAAATCTTTTTAGGTGAAGTAACAAACTGGAAAGAACTTGGCGGGAAAGACCAAAAAATTGTTATTTTGAACAGAGCGGCCGGTAGTGGTACGCGTGCGACTTTTGAAAAGTGGGTCTTGGGAGATAAAACAGCCATTCGTGCGCAAGAACAAGATTCCAGCGGCATGGTTCGTTCCATTGTTTCTGATACACCAGGAGCGATTAGTTATACCGCATTTTCATATGTTACTGATGAAGTAGCTACGTTAAGTATTGATGGTGTTCAGCCAACAGATGAAAATGTAATGAACAATAAATGGATTATTTGGTCTTATGAACACATGTACACTCGTAAAAATCCAAGTGATTTAACCAAAGAGTTTTTAGACTTTATGTTGTCAGATGATATCCAAGAACGTGTGATTGGTCAATTAGGGTATATTCCTGTTTCGAAAATGGAAATTGAACGGGATTGGCAAGGAAATGTCATTAAATAATTCTCTTAACACAAAATTTACAAACTTAACATAAAATTTACATGTTATTAAAAACAAATTGATGTAAAAAAGGTACACTATTTTTATCTGTAAAAGTTGGATTGTTTGAGGAGGAAATATTCTTGGAAGATGTACAGAAAAAATTATTAACAAAATCGAAAAGAGCCAAGATGGAGCAACGAGGGAAATTTATTAGTTTCCTATGTATTGCCTTAATTGTAGCAGTGGTTGTTTCAATTTTCTATTTTGTTGCAAGTAAAGGACTTGCTACATTCTTTAAAGATAAGATTAATGTGTTTGATTTCTTATTTGGAACAAACTGGAACCCAAGTGATATCGGCGCAGACGGTAAACCCATGGTTGGGGCTTTACCAATGATTGCGGGTTCCTTTATTGTAACGTTTTTGTCAGCGATTGTTGCGACGCCATTTGCGATTGGAGCGGCTGTTTTTATGACAGAAATTTCACCTAAAAAAGGAGCGAAATTTTTACAACCAGTTATTGAATTACTTGTAGGGATTCCCTCTGTTGTTTATGGATTTATTGGTTTATCTGTCATTGTTCCTTTTGTCCGTTCAATCTTTGGCGGAACTGGCTTCGGTATTTTAGCTGGTACGTTTGTGCTATTTGTCATGATTTTACCAACGGTTACTACAATGACCGTAGATGCATTAAAAGCTGTGCCTCGACATTATCGTGAAGCGTCGTTGGCGCTTGGTGCTACGCGTTGGCAAACGATTTATAAAGTTGTCTTGCGGGCAGCTGTGCCTGGTATTTTAACTGCGGTGGTCTTTGGTATGGCTCGTGCGTTTGGTGAAGCCTTAGCAATCCAAATGGTAATCGGAAATGCAGCTGTGATGCCAACTAGTTTGACAACACCAGCTTCGACACTAACAAGTATTTTGACAATGGGGATTGGGAATACAATTATGGGAACAGTTGAAAACAACGTTCTTTGGTCTTTAGCCTTGATTCTATTGTTGATGTCTTTACTATTCAACATTGTTATCCGAATTATCGGTAAGAGAGGAGCCTTAAAATAATGAATGCAAAAAAAGCTGATAAAATCGCAACAGGTATCTTATATGCCGTATCTGGCGTCATTGTTTTAATTTTGGCGGCCTTACTGATTTACATTTTAGCTAGAGGAATTCCACATATTTCGTGGGAATTTTTAACACAACCATCCAGAGCCTATCAAGTTGGTGGTGGGATTGGTATTCAGCTTTTCAACTCACTATATTTACTATTGATTACAATGATTATTAGTATTCCAATTTCATTGGGTGCTGGAATTTACTTATCGGAATATGCGAAAAAGAATTGGTTGACTGATTTAATTCGTACCTCGATTGAAATTTTAAGTTCATTGCCTTCCGTTGTTGTCGGGCTGTTCGGCTTCTTGATTTTCGTTGTACAAATCGGATATGGCTTTTCAATCTTATCAGGTGCGTTAGCATTAACATTTTTTAACTTACCATTATTGACTAGAAATGTTGAGGAATCTTTGAAAGCCATTCATTATACACAGCGTGAAGCGGGGTTAGCCTTAGGTCTTTCACGTTGGGAAACAGTTAAAAAAGTTATTTTGCCAGAAGCGTTACCAGGAATTTTGACAGGTGTTATTTTGAGTTCTGGTCGGATTTTCGGTGAAGCCGCTGCGTTAATTTATACAGCAGGACAAAGCGCACCTGCCTTAGATTTCAGTAATTGGAATCCATTGAGCGTTTCAAGTCCAATTAGCATTTTCCGTCAAGCGGAAACGTTGGCTGTGCATATTTGGAAAATTAATACCGAAGGAACGATGCCAGATGGCGCTGCGGTCTCAGCAGGTGCCTCCGCTGTGTTAATTTTAGTAGTTTTACTTTTCAATTTCGGCGCTCGTTTTATCGGCAACCGTCTTTATAAGAGAATGACATCAGCTTAATGTTAGGGGAATTAGCATGAAAGAATACAATTTAAATGATACCCATTTACTTCAACTAGATAGCCAAAAAGACCCGATTGCGTTACACACGGAAGACTTACATGTCTTTTACGGGGACAATGAGGCTATCAAAGGTGTTGATTTGCAATTTGAAAAGAACAAAATAACCGCCTTAATTGGACCTTCTGGTTGCGGTAAATCCACGTATTTACGTTCGCTAAATCGTATGAACGATGGCATTGCCAATTCACGTGTTACTGGAAAAATCATGTATAAAGATGTCGATGTCAATACGAAAGAAGTTGACGTCTACGAAATGAGAAAACGCATTGGCATGGTTTTTCAGCGGCCCAATCCATTTAGTAAATCTATCTATGAAAATATCACATTCGCATTGAAACAGCATGGTGAAAAGGATAAGAAAAAATTAGATGAAATCGTTGAAACAAGTTTGAAGCAAGCCGCACTTTGGGATCAAGTGAAAGATAACTTAAACAAAAGCGCCTTAGCTCTGTCTGGTGGGCAACAACAACGTTTGTGTATCGCTCGGGCAATTGCGATGAAACCAGATATTTTATTGTTAGATGAACCGGCAAGCGCGTTAGATCCGATTTCAACAGGAACGGTTGAAGAAACGTTAGTGAATTTAAAAGATGATTACACGATCATCATTGTGACACATAACATGCAACAAGCGGCGCGGATTAGTGACTATACAGCTTTCTTCTATATGGGTAAAGTCATTGAATACGACCATACAAGAAAAATCTTTACACGACCAAAAATTCAAGCAACGGAAGACTACGTTTCAGGACATTTTGGTTAGGAGGAGCAAGATGGGCAAAGAAATTATTTCATCAAAAGATTTACATTTATATTACGGGAAAAAAGAAGCATTGAAAGGCATTGATTTAACTTTTAATCAAGGAGAATTAACTGCCATGATTGGTCCTTCTGGTTGCGGGAAGTCAACGTATTTACGTTGCTTGAATCGTATGAATGATTTAATCCCAGACGTAACTATTACTGGAAGTGTCGTCTATAAAGGAAAAGATATTTATGGACCGAAAACAGATAACGTTGAATTACGTAAAGAAATTGGCATGGTTTTCCAACAACCTAATCCATTTCCGTTTTCAGTTTATGAAAATGTGATTTATGGCTTGCGCCTAAAAGGAGTCAAAGACAAGCAAGTCTTAGATGAAGCAGTTGAAACCAGTTTGAAAGCTGCTGCCGTTTGGGAGGATGTCAAAGATAAACTTCACAAAAGTGCACTTTCACTTTCTGGTGGACAACAACAGCGGGTTTGTATCGCTCGTGTTTTAGCTGTGGAACCGGATATTATTTTATTAGATGAACCAACTAGCGCCTTGGACCCAGTTTCTAGTGGTAAAATTGAAAACATGCTGTTAACATTAAAAGAGAAATATACGATGATTATGGTGACACATAATATGTCACAAGCATCACGGATCTCTGATAAAACGGCCTTCTTTTTACAAGGTGATTTAATTGAATTTAATGACACGAAAAAAGTATTTTTAAATCCAAAAGAAAAACAAACAGAAGATTACATTTCTGGTAAATTTGGTTAAAAGGGGGAAAAAGAATGTTACGGACACAATTTGAAGAAGAACTATTGAATCTGCACAATCAATTTTATGAAATGGGTATGATGGTTAGTAGTGCCGTCCATAAATCCGTGAAGGCATATATTAATCATGATAAAAAATTGGCTCAAGAAGTGATTGATCGCGATATTGAAATTAATGATATGGAAGTCAAACTTGAGAAAAAGAGTTTTGAAATGATTGCGTTACAACAACCAGTGACAACAGACTTACGTATGATTATTACTGTTATGAAAGCTAGTTCGGATTTAGAAAGAATGGCGGACCATGCCGTTTCAATTGCTAAATCAACGATTCGCTTAAAAGGAGAAACACGTATTCCTGAAATTGAAAAAGAAATTTCAGATATGTCTGATTATGTGAAAAAAATGGTGGATAATGTTTTAATCGCCTATGTTAAAACGGATCAAAAAGATGCACGAATGATTGCACAAATGGATGATCGTACTAATGAATATTTCGATAGTATTTACAAACATGCCGTAGAAGCAATGAAAGCTAATCCAGAAACGGTCATTAGCGGAACTGATTATCTACATGTGGCACAATACTTGGAAAGAATTGGCGACTATGTCACAAATATTTGTGAGTGGATTGTTTACTTGGCAACTGGTAAAATTACCGAATTGAATAGTAATCGTGATGAACAATTTTAAGAAAAACAAATAAAAAAACTAGGAGACGGCCTTTTTTAGACCAATTCCTAGTTTTTTTAGCGTAAAATGAACTGATTTTATAAAACTAGTCCTTACTAATGAGAAGAAATCGTTCTTAAGTCCTATGACAAATGATCAAAAACAAGGCATAATAATGCATGTAAGGAAAACACTATTGAGTGAAAAATTTGCTAAGGAGGCAATATCCATGAAAGAAAGAGAACGCGTATTAGAATTAGTGAAAAAAGGTATTCTAACGTCAGAAGAAGCGTTAATTTTATTAGAAAATATGGCAACTGAAAAAGATGAAAAACAAATCGAAAAAGCTGCTGAAAAAGTTGATACACAAAATATTGGAACAACAAATAAAGAAGATCAAGTCGCAGATTTAATGGATGCATTAGAAAAAGGCGAATCAGAAGGACCTACTGTTGATTCGTTTGAAGAAAATACACAGGACAGTGCAGAAAAAGATCGTGAAAACTTAGAAAGAATTCTTGATGAGTTAGCAACAAAAGCCAATCGTGCTTCGGCTGAATTGGACGAAGTCAACGCAGAAATTGCCGGCATCAAAGAAGAAATTAAAGAAGTCGCAGAAGAAATTGGAACATTAGATACAAAAGAAGAATTAGATGCATTGACAGAAGATGAACAAGTTCAACGAAAAGACTTGCACGTTTTACTTGCACAATTAGAAGAAAAATTAGCGACTCAAAGTACTGAAAAAACAGCACTGGAAGAAGAACTAAAAAACATTCGCAAAGAACAATGGAAAGGTCAATGGAATGATACAAAAGAAAAAGTTTCTTCTCAATTCTCTGAAGAGTGGAAAGATCAAGCCACAGACACCTTTAACCAAGTCGGCGGTAAAGTTGCCGAAGTTGGCGGCCAAGTGGGAGAATTCTTGAAAAAAACATTTAATTCTTTCAGTGACACCATGAATGATAATGTGGAATGGAAAGACATTAAAATGAAAGTTCCTGGTGTGGCAACAACTAAGTTTGAACATGAGTTTAATTATCCAAATCCACAAGCAAGTTTAATTGATGTCAAGGTAGCAAATGGTACCGTGGTTTTCAAAACTTGGGATCAAGAAGATGTGAAAGTCGAAGCAAAAATCAAATTATATGGTAAAATGGCAGGAGATTCACCAATGGAAGCTTTCTTAGAACGAAGTGACATTGATGTGGATGATGAAACGATTTCTTTCCAAGTGCCAAATAAACGGGTGAAAGCAGATTTAACGTTCTATTTACCAAAACGCACTTACGATCATGTATCTGTTAAATTATTAAACGGAAATGTCTTAGTAGAAGAGTTAACAGCGAAAGATGTTTACACAAAATCAACGAATGGGACGATTACGTTTAAAAAAATTGATGCAACTATGTTAGAAATTGAAGGCGTGAATGGTGAAATTAAAGTCCTAGAAGGAACGATTTTAGATAACATTATTGAAACAGTCAATGGTGATGTGTCTATTTCCGCGGCACCAGAAAGTCTAAGTGTTTCTCTGATTAATGGAGATATCCGCATTACAGCTAAAGAAAAAACGCTTCGCCGTGTTGAAGCAAGCTCTGCAAATGGGAATATCAAATTGGCTTTGCCAAATGACTTAGGCGTTGAAGGGCAAGTGAAAACTAATTTAGGTAGTATTAACAGCCGTTTAACAGATATTGAAGTTGTCCGTGAAAAGAAAGATCGCGGCAATCAACAATTACATTTTAGACGTGTACTGGAAGAATCAATGGCTCAAATTAATGCTTCTACAACAACGGGAAGTATTTTCCTAAAAGATACGGATAAATAATTAATAATTTTAAGCTAGATGGGCTGACGAATCAGCCTTTCTAGTGTAAAATTTAGTAGACGAGGTGAAAACATATGAAAAGAAAACTAACAAAATCTCCGAATAACGTGGTTTTAACAGGAAGCTTAGCTGGGATTGCTGATTGGCTAGGAATTGACCCAACAATTATTCGTGTCGTTTATGTCTTGCTCAGCTTTTTCTCAGCAGGATTTCCAGGCATTCTCTTATACATTGCCTTAGCAGTCTTGATCCCTTCTGGAAGAACAGGAAGCGATCGCGGCTACGGCCATCAAAATCCTTATAATAGAAATGTTCGCAATGAAAATCCTTATGCTGCCAATAAAAAGCAACGTAAAGAAGCGGAAAAAATTGATGATGACGAATGGAGTGACTTTTAATGACATATTTTCAGCGATTGGTTGTTAATACACTGACATTCATTTCTTTATCAGTTGTTTTTCCTGGCATGATTCATGTGAGAGGCATAATGCCTGCAATTATTGCCGCCTTTGTTCTCTCAATCCTAAATATGTTGGTGAAACCAGTCTTAACAATCTTGTCGCTCCCATTTACTTTATTAACGTTTGGTCTATTTAGCTTTGTTGTCAATGCAGCGATTTTACAAATGACCTCGTTTTTTGTGGGGGAAATGAACTTTGGCTTCTCAAGTTTTTGGGCAGCGGTGCTAATGGCTGTAATTATGTCAATTGTCAATACGATCGTTACGGATCACAATTTATCTAAATATGAATAAAAAAGCCTGAAGAACGTAGCATAAAATGCGTTCTTCAGGCTTTTTCGATGGTTAAATTTTCTAGGTGACATTCTGGATGACGGCTGATATAGCCATATAAAATGTTTAAAAAATCAACTTGTTGCTTCGAGTAATGCTCAATTGTTTTCGGTGATTTTTTGGGCATGATTTTTTTTGCTAGTTCAAGCGGTGAATATTTTTGAAACGTTTGTTTAGTTACAACACGTGTTGCTACCACCAAGCCTTGGTAAATTAAATAGTATTTGATTTTTTTCTGACAAGGTAACCACATCAGTTGCCAATCTCGTTGGTTAGCTTGACTAATTCGTTGATTTTGGTTTGCAAAGCGCGTCAGAAAGAGCCAATCTTCTTTGAGTTTTGCCGCTTTTTCGAAGGCTTGTTTTTCAGCAGATTCTTGCATTTGTTGAGCAATTCGTTTGATTGGTTCTCGTCCTTGATTATGGAAAAAGTCGAACAATTCTTGTTGAAATAGTTCGGTCGGAATGGCACTCTCTTTTTGAAAGGTTTGATGCCAATAGTTGGTTGGGACGAGATCGTAGATACTATCCAAAATTATTTTTAAACGGTTTAATTTTCGACGAATCGAATAAGGACCAAAACAGTTCTCTTTAGTGGGAATATTTAAGAGTTTAATCTCTAATTGCCGCTCATTAACGGCTACCGATACATAAGAATATTGTTCATAAGCATTCATTTGGCGATTGTAACGCGGTCGATACTGTTGAATCAGTTGACATTCTAGGAGGAGCGCATCCAATTCTGTGTCAGTATGGAGAACATCGAAGTCTATAATTTGTTTGACTAAGCGCATCGCCTTTCGAGAATGTTGATTACTATTAATAAAATAGCTCGACACGCGATTTTTTAATTTTTTGGCTTTACCCACATAAATAATTGTGTCGGTTGCGTCTTTCATTAAATAAACACCCGGTGTTAACGGTAATTGATGGGCTTTTTCCTTTAAATATTCTTTCATAAGTTTCCTCTTTTCTTAAAAGGATCGGCTTCAAGTATACAAAGTTTTCTGAAATAGTCAAGTAACAGAAATAGCATAGGTAATTTCACTGAAAAATAGTTTCATTTTTTTGAAATATGATAATTCTAGGAATTATCTAGTGAATAGCTAGAAACTTGTATTTTTAAATGATAAAATATAACAAGTAGCAGAAAGGACTGACATTCGATATGACAGAAGTGGTAAAGATTTATCAACTGGTAGAAAATCTTTCTTTAGAAGTAGTATACGGAGATGAAGAAAGCTTAAATAGAACAATTAAAACTGGTGAAATTTCCCGGCCAGGTTTAGAATTAACTGGGTATTTTAATTATTATTCCCATGACCGTTTACAATTATTTGGGAGCAAAGAAATTACCTTTGCGGAACGAATGATGCCTGAAGAGCGTTTATTAGTGATGCGCCGTTTATGTGCGAAAGATACTCCAGCCTTTATAGTATCCAGAGGACTAGAAATCCCCGAAGAATTAATTACAGCAGCAAAAGAAAATGGCGTTTCTGTATTACGTTCACCGATTTCAACTTCCCGTTTACTAGGGGAACTATCCAGTTATTTAGATGGCCGTTTAGCTGTTCGGACAAGTGTCCATGGGGTTTTAGTTGATGTTTATGGACTTGGTGTTTTGATTCAAGGAGATAGCGGTATTGGTAAAAGTGAAACAGCTTTAGAGCTTATTAAACGTGGACATCGGCTAATCGCAGACGATCGTGTCGATGTTTATCAGCAAGATGAATTAACCGTGGTTGGAGAGCCACCAAAAATTTTGCAGCATTTAATTGAAATTCGTGGTATCGGAATTATTGACGTCATGAACCTGTTTGGAGCTAGTGCGGTCCGCGGCTTTATGCAAGTTCAATTGGTCGTTTATTTAGAGGCATGGGAAAAAGACAAGAAATATGATCGCCTCGGTAGTGATGATGCAATGGTTGAAATAGCTAACGTTGATGTCCCTCAGATTCGTATTCCTGTTAAGACCGGCCGAAATGTGGCCATTATCATTGAAGTAGCAGCAATGAACTTCCGCGCGAAAACAATGGGCTATGATGCAACAAAAACGTTCGAAGAGCGCTTAACCCGTTTGATTGAAGAAAATTCAGGAGAATAGAAGGAGAAGATGTGATGATGTTAGCTCAAGTAAATTCAATTGCATTTCGCCTTTTCGGTATTCCCGTCTATTGGTATGCAATTATTATTGTTTCAGGGATTGCTTTAGCTGTTTGGCTAAGTAGTCGTGAAGCTGTTCGTGTTGGTTTAAAAGAAGATGATGTCTTTGACTTTATGCTCTGGGGATTACCTGCAGCAATTGTTGGCGCGCGCTTGTATTACGTCGCTTTTCAATGGCAAGACTATGTAGACAATCCGATTGAAATTTTCTTTACTCGAAATGGTGGCTTAGCGATTTATGGTGGTCTTATTGGTGGGGGACTGGCGCTGTTTTTCTTTACGCGTCATCGTTTCATTTCTACATGGACTTTTTTAGATATTGCCGCACCAAGTGTGATTTTAGCGCAAGCAATTGGTCGCTGGGGCAACTTTATGAATCATGAAGCCTATGGGCCAGCGACCACCAGACAATTTTTAGAAAATCTCCATTTACCAACGTTTATCATTGATAACATGAATATCAACGGAACGTATCATCAACCAACATTTTTATATGAATCTGTCTGGAATGTTTTAGGCTTTATCGTTTTAGTGTTATTACGCAAAAAGCCACACTTTTTAAAAGAAGGCGAAGTCTTTTTAGGTTATATAATATGGTATTCTTTCGGCCGTTTCTTCATCGAAGGCTTACGGATGGACAGTTTGTATGCGTTTAGTAACATTCGTGTCTCACAATTGTTGTCTTTAGTGATGTTCGTGGCAGCAATTGTTATTGTGATCGTTCGCAGAAGAAATCCCAATTTGAAATTTTACAATCGGGAGAAACAAAAGAAAAAAATAACAACTTCTTAATCCAACTTGATCGAAGAATATGGTAAACTAAAGAAGTAACGTTGTTTAGCGAAAGGAGAGTTTCACCGATGAAACAAAAAGTCGCTGTTTTAGGTCCAGGTTCCTGGGGGACAGCTTTAGCTCAAGTATTAGCCGAAAATGGACACGAGGTCTGTATTTGGGGAAATAAACCAGAGCAAATCGATGAAATAAATACAAAACACACCAACAAACATTATTTACCAGAATTAATCTTACCTACTTCAATTCAGGCAACCACTGATTTAGCCACTGCTTTAGTAGATGTTGATGCGGTACTGTTTGTGGTACCAACTAAAGCCATTCGTTCAGTAGCACAAGAAGTGGCCCAACATTTAAAAACAAAACCAATTATTATTCATGCAAGTAAAGGGCTCGAGCAAGATACACATAAGCGGATTTCAGAAGTGATAGCAGAAGAGATTCCAGCAGAAAAACGGCAAGGGATTGTGGTTTTATCTGGTCCAAGCCATGCAGAAGAAGTCGCTGTTCATGACATCACAACCATTACAGCAGCAAGCGAAAATTTAGCAGACGCTGTGTATGTGCAAGAGTTGTTTATGAATGATTACTTTAGAATTTATACGAACGATGATGTGATTGGTGTAGAAACAGGGGCGGCCTTAAAAAATATTATTGCTTTGGGCGCCGGAGCGATTCATGGCTTAGGCTTTGGTGATAATGCCAAAGCGGCAATTATGACTCGTGGTTTAGCAGAAATTAGTCGTTTAGGGGTTGCGATGGGAGCAAACCCATTAACATTTATTGGTTTAAGTGGTGTTGGGGATTTAATTGTTACTTGTACAAGTGTCCATTCTCGAAATTGGCGTGCGGGTAATTTATTAGGAAAAGGCCATAAGTTAGATGAAGTCTTAGAAAACATGGGTATGATTGTGGAAGGTGTTTCAACAACTAAAGCAGCCTATGAATTGGCACAACAACTAGAAGTCGAAATGCCAATCACAGAAACAATCTACAATGTCTTGTACAATGACGAAGATGTACAACAAGCAGCAAAAGAAATCATGTTGCGCGATGGCAAAACCGAAAACGAATTTACACTTGATTTTTAGGAGGAAAAAAGATGAAAGTTAAAAAGGCAGTTATTCCAGCAGCTGGGTTAGGAACACGTTTCTTGCCGGCTACTAAAGCGATGGCAAAAGAAATGTTACCGATTGTTGATAAACCAACGATTCAATTTATTGTAGAAGAAGCACTAGCTTCAGGAATCGAAGATATTTTAATTGTGACAGGCAAAGCCAAACGTCCGATTGAAGATCATTTCGATTCAAATGTTGAATTAGAAAATAATTTAAAAGAAAAAAATAAAACCGATTTATTGAAATTAGTCGAAGAAACAACGGATGTTAATTTACATTTTATTCGTCAATCCCATCCGAAAGGCTTAGGACACGCTGTTTTACAAGCGAAAGCATTTGTTGGCAATGAACCTTTTGTCGTGATGTTAGGCGACGATTTAATGGAAGATAAAGTGCCATTAACGAAACAATTAATGGATGATTATGAACAAACACATGCTTCGACAATTGCGGTAATGAAAGTACCCCATGAAGATACTTCAAAATATGGTATTATCAATCCAGAAAAAGAAATCGAAAAAGGACTATACAATGTCGAGAACTTTGTTGAAAAACCAAAACCCGAGGAAGCACCAAGTGATTTAGCGATTATCGGCCGTTATTTATTAACCCCTGAAATTTTTGATGTACTTGAAAATCAAAAACCAGGAGCTGGTAACGAAATTCAGTTAACAGATGCGATTGACACTTTAAATAAAACACAACGCGTTTTTGCTCGTGAGTTTAAAGGTGAACGTTACGACGTTGGCGATAAATTTGGGTTTATGAAAACAAGCATTGAATATGGTTTGACTCATCCAGAAGTAAAAGATAATTTGCGAGAATACATTATTAATTTAGGTGCTCAATTAGCGAAAAAAGAGCAACCAAAAGAAAAATAAATAAAAATAAGCGTAAAATTTCAATTCGTTAGAAGGAAATTTTACGCTTTTTTTCTTAAAGAAAAGGGCATGAGAATTTTATAAAATAAATTGTCATTCTTAGCTTTATGAGTTGTGAAAAATATAAGTTGGTGTTATCCTAAGATTATAAATAAAATTTCAGAGGGGAGTAATGATATGTCAGGTGGGGAAATTGCTGCCTTAATTGCAGCGGTAGCATTTGTTGTTTTAGTCATCTTTTTAGTACTTGTGTTATATAAAGTTTCTCAAGTTGTTTCAAAAATTGAAGATACAATTGATGAAACAAATACAACAATCAAAGTCGTGACTAGCGATGTGAATGTATTGAGTCGCCAAGTGGAAGGCTTGCTTGTTAAAAGTAATGAACTATTGACAGATGTGAATCAAAAAGTGGCAACGATTGATCCGTTGTTTACGGCCGTTGCTGATTTAAGCGAAAGTGTCTCTGAATTGAACACCTCAAGTAAACATTTGATTACGAAGGTAGGAACCGTAGGGAAAGGCACAGCGAAAGCTGGTTTAGTGAGTAAAGTAGGCGGTTCTGCTTTTAGAGCAATGCGTTCAAAAAATAAAAAAACAAATAACTAATTGGAGGAGATTTTTATGGCTAAAAAAGGCGGATTTTTCTTAGGAGCAGTAATTGGTGGAACAGCAGCAGCCGTTGCCGCATTATTACTTGCACCAAAATCAGGTAAAGAATTACGTGATGATTTATCAAATCAAACAGATGATTTAAAAAACAAAGCGCAAGATTACACAGATTATGCTGTTCAAAAAGGAACAGAATTAACAGAAATCGCAAAACAAAAAGCCGGCGTTTTATCAGATCAAGCCTCTGATTTGGCAGGTTCTGTCAAAGAAAAAACAAAAGATTCATTAGATAAGGCACAAGGTGTTTCTGGCGACATGCTTGATAACTTTAAAAAACAAACAGGTGATTTATCTGATCAATTTAAAAAAGCAGCTGACGATGCTCAAGATCACGCAGAAGATTTAGGTGAAATTGCCGAAGATGCAGCAGAAGATATCTATATTGACGTTAAAGATTCTGCGGCAGCGGCCAAAGAAACTGTTTCTGCTGGTGTCGATGAAGCAAAAGAAACCACCAAAGATGTTCCTGAAAAAGCTGCAGAAGCAAAAGAAGATGTTAAAGATGCAGCGAAAGACGTGAAAAAAGAATTTAAAGGGTAACAAGCATTTAGCTTATGAAAGTTAGCAACGGATCGTGTTGCTTTTGTTCAGCGGCTTACCTTAAAATTTAGAAATGAGGCCATCAGTCCGGTTGACTGATGGCCTCATTTTATTTTTATGCTATTCAATAATTTGCAATTCTTTGGTTGTCTTAGTGAATGGTTCGGAGCCTGTTTTCGTTACGTGTAAACAATCTTCAATACGAACGCCTACTTTTCCAGGAATGTAAATACCGGGCTCAATAGAGAAACACATACCTTCTTCAATGACTAAATCATTGCCATGAACTAGCGATGGGTATTCATGGACAGTGGTTCCAATGCCATGGCCTAAGCGATGGTTAAAGTATTCACCATAACCAGCTTTTGTAATTACACCTCGGGCAATATCATCTAATTCGCCTGCTGTAACACCAGGTTTCACCGCTTCAGTTGCTGCTAATTGTGCTTCTAAGACAATTCCATAAATTTCTTTTTGGAAATCAGAAGGTTCCAAGTAGCTGACTGTTCGTGTGGCATCACTACAATAGCCATTATGAACGACACCTAAATCAAATAACACTAAGTCATGGGGCTCAATTTTTGTTTCGCCAGGTACCCCGTGAGGACTAGCTCCGTTTTTTCCTGTTAAGACTAACGTATCAAAACTCATTGAGCGAATACCTTGACGTTTTAATTGATACTCGATTTCTGCAACAATTTCTTGTTCCGCAACGCCTGCTTGAATTGCTTTGAAGCCAATCTCAAAAGCGACATCAGCCCAACTACCAGCTTCTAGTAAACGTTGAATTTCAGGTTCTGTTTTAATTAATTGAAGTTTTTCAATTAAAGGCGTAACATCATGCGAAAAATCGCTAGCTGGGAAATAGGTTTTCAATTGATCGAAACGAGCTAAAGAAAGAGCTTGTTTTTCTAAAGCAAAGCGTGGTGTGCCTTGTGTTCGTTTATTTAATAAAGCCGCAATTTTTTCCCAAGGATTTTCGCTATCTAAATAACCATAAACGGGATAAGTCCAACTACTATTTTCGGCATCTTCGACTTCCAATGCAGGTGTAAATAAAAATGATTGGTCGTCCGCAGCGATAAACAAAGCTAACACGCGCTCATGAGGTTCGCTTTCGTAACCGGAAAAGTAAGCGATATGACCAGGATCACTAATATAAGTGAAGTCAATCTTTTCTTGGTGCATCCAATTTTTTAAATCGGTAATTTTTTTTTGATTCATAAAACATCCTTCTTTCTTTTATTCTGAAGTGAATCACAGTACTATCATAACATGAAATGACAAAAAGTTCCTTTTGAAATGGAAAGTAAATTTTCATGAAAAAACGATAAAACGGTTGCAAAAATAGAAGAATTTTGATATTCTAGGCTAGGAAAGAAATGTAAACAGTGTTTTCAGAAAATGAGAACAAATTCATATTTATAGGAGAAGAAACATGGAAAAACAAACAATTACAATTTATGATGTTGCTAGAGAGGCAAATGTATCTATGGCTACTGTTTCTCGTGTTGTCAATGGTAATCCCAATGTAAAACCAGCAACGCGTAAAAAAGTCTTAGAAGTGATTGATCGCTTAGATTACCGTCCTAACGCAGTCGCACGTGGTTTAGCAAGTAAAAAAACGACAACAGTGGGTGTCATTATTCCAGATGTTAGTAATGCATTTTTTGCTTCATTAGCACGTGGCATTGACGACGTGGCTACAATGTATAAATATAATATCATTTTAGCTAATTCAGATGGAGACGATCAAAAAGAAGTTACTGTATTAAACAATTTACTTGCCAAGCAAGTAGATGGGATTATCTTTATGGGTCATCGCATTACAGATGATATTCGTGGTGAATTTTCACGTTCAAAAACACCTGTTGTCTTAGCAGGTTCAATTGATCCAGACGAACAAGTTGGTAGCGTTAATATTGATTACACAGAAGCAACGAAAGATGCAACAGCGACTTTAGCGAAAAATGGGAACAAAAAAATTGCTTTTGTTAGTGGTGCATTAATCGATCCAATTAATGGTCAAAACCGAATGAAAGGCTACAAAGAAGCTTTAGCGGAAAATGGCTTGTCTTATAATGAAGGCTTAGTTTTTGAATCTGAATATAAATTTAAAGCAGGCATTAATTTGGCTGAGCGTGTCCGTAATAGTGGGGCAACTGCTGCCTTTGTTACAGATGATGAGCTAGCAATTGGCTTATTAGATGGGATGCTAGATGCTGGTGTGAAAGTTCCAGAAGAATTTGAAATCATTACAAGCAATAACTCATTGCTTACAGAAGTCTCTCGTCCACGTCTATCAAGTATTACACAACCTTTATATGATATCGGTGCCGTGTCAATGCGTTTATTAACAAAACTAATGAACAAAGAAGAAATTGAAGAAAAAACAGTTGTTTTACCTTATGGAATTGATCAAAAAGGTTCAACAAAATAAATTGAATTAAACGGCTAAACAAAGAGCGGTAACTCTTAGTTTAGCCTTTTTTTGATACCTAAAAATGAGCCAGAAAAATACGTTTTCTGGCTCATTTTAGCGAGTTAATTATTATTCTTTTTATTATCGTTGTTTTTATTGTTATTGTTGTTGTTATTATTTGTAGTGGCACGTGGAGCAAGATTTCCCCAGTAAGAAGCGTAATTGCTGTCTGTTCCACCGATCCCAAATTTATAGGTACTTTGTGGTGCACCATCTTTGGCATAGTATGAAGTCGTTGTTTTGCCAGGTGTGTTGAACTTGGCACCATTATAGGTAATTGAGCCAGGTTTTTCACCAGTAAATTCAGAAACTTTTGATTTAATGACACTTGGGTCTAATTCAAATTTTTGACCAATGCCAAACAATTCTGGATTCGCATAGTACAGCGCGTTAGCTAAGTTCGCCATATAATTCCCGTTATTGTCGCCGCTGGTCGTCGTCATTGGCGCTGGTAGATCATGTCCTGACCAAGAACTTAGTGTCACAGTCGGGGTAGAGACAATTAGCCATGAATCTTTATAGTCATTAGTTGTCCCAGTTTTTCCGACCCAATCAGCACTGGCTAAATGAGGATTCAAGCCAGCTAATGTTGGTTTGAATTTTGTCGTATTCGCAGAATCCACCACTGAGCGCAACAAGTCATTCATAATAGAAGCGGTCGCCGGTGAATAAACTTGCGTTCCTTCATCTTTGTGTTCGTAGACCACATGTCCGCTATTGTCTGTGATTTTTTCAATCATGTAGGCTTTTTGATATTTACCTTTGTTAGCAAGCGCTTGGAAGCCGTTTGTTTGTGTTACAACATTTGTTTCTACTGAACCCAATGGCGCAGATTCGTAAGCCCAAGCATCTGAAGCTGGATAGTTCATTTTACTTAAGTAGTGATTGTAAGAGAAATTATCATCACCCATTTTTTTCCTTAGCTCATTATTAACATGAACGACAGGGATATTGAAAGACCAATTCAAGGCATTTCGAACAGTCACGAATTGATTTAAATCCACATTTGTGGAATTAACAAATTCTGTACCATCAGCATAAGTCGTTGGGTAGTTGGCCAGACGACTTTCAGAACCAATGAGTCCTTGATCAATCGCAGGGCCATAGACAGAAATTGGTTTAATCGTAGAACCAACTTGACGATCGGCATTAAAGGCATGGTTGTTTTGATTAATATCGAAGTTTCTGCCGCCGATAAAACCGAGGATACGACCAGTAGCGTTATCCATTAAAATATTGCCAGTTTCAATCATTGTATTCCCATTGACATCTGCAGTGCCATCATCAAGCAAATAACCATAATTTGCGACAGCGGTTTGCATCGTGTTATAAATGTTCTGATCAATGGTCGATTGGATTGTATAGCCTTGCGACTGGATTTCGCGACGTGCTTGTTCTTCATATTGATCTAAACCAACTTGATCTAAATCATCACGATTAACTTTAGCTTTTTTCATATCTAAATCCATGACAATCTCAACTGCTTTATCTAACACCGTGTAGTATAGATAGCCTTCTGTATTGACATTGGCCTGTTCAGTTGGTAAAAAGTCTTTTTTCAAGTCGTAAGCTTTGGCTTCTTCATATTCCTTTTGTGAAATAGCTTTTTCTCGGTACATACTGAAAAGAACAAAATCTTTTCTCTTCATTCCTAAAGACAAATCGTCTTTCAAGGCACCAGTGTTAGTATAGGGCGTGTAAACAATGGGACTTTGGGGAAGTCCTGCGATAAAGGCCGCTTGAGGAAGATTCAAGTCCTTGGCACTTTTACCAAAGAGTCCTTTGGCTGCTTCTTCCACGCCTGCAATATTTTCACCTTTGTTATTACGACCAAAAGGGGAGACATTTAGATAAGTTGTCACGATTTCGTCCTTAGAAAAGTATTTTTCAATACGTAAAGCTAATAAAATTTCGTTGGCTTTCCGTTTAAAGGTCGTTTCATCAGTTAAAATCTGTTGCTTGACCAATTGCTGAGTCAATGTTGAACCACCAGAAGAACCGCCGATACCTGTCGCATCAGAAATCAACGCTCGAACTAGCGCTTTTGGTACCACCCCATGATGTTCTTCAAAATATTCATCTTCTGTTGAAATAATGGCTTTTTTTAGCAATGGAGACATTTGATCGCCATTAATTCGTGTCCGAATTAAATCTGATTTGATGTTAGCAATCGGAGTACCATCTGCGTAAGTCATTTTTGACACTTCGGTAATATCACTGATTTCTTTTTGCAATTCTTCCTTCGTTGGGGGCTGTGTATCTTCAACTAGAAAAGCAAAATAGCCCATTCCAATACCTAAGCCAAGAGAGCCACCTAAGACAATCAGAATAACCCCAAAAACCACTAATGACTGAAAAACGCGAATAATGACATTTAAAATAAGTAAAAAGACATTGCCGCCAGAAGAGGTCGTTGGTTTTTGCTTATTGTTACTTGAATTATTTTTCAAAAGCTTCACCTCAATAAAATGATACATTCTGTGTTATTATAGCAAAAAAAAGCTTCTATGAATAGTTTCTACACCAATTGCCATTTTTTGTTGAAAAAACTTAAGAGAAAATAGGGAAATCTCATTTTTTGACTTTTCAAGTGTGACAGAATCGGTTACTATGAATAGGGGAATTTGATCTATTATTATGTTTTACTATAGGAGGAAAATCATGAATTCAGCTTTTTTTGAAGAATTAAAAGCCCGTGGGTTGGTCTACCAAGTCACAGATGAAGAAGCCTTACAAAAACAATTAAATGAAGAATCTGTTAAATTATATATCGGCTTTGATCCAACGGCAGACAGTTTACACATCGGGCATCTACTGCCAATTCTTATGTTACGTCGTTTCCAACAAAATGGTCATGTGCCCATTGCTTTAGTTGGTGGCGGAACAGGCATGATTGGTGATCCATCATTCAAAGATGCAGAACGTAGTTTAAACACACTTGATACAGTGAAGGCTTGG
Source organism: Enterococcus sp. AZ104 (assembly GCF_050546705.1). Classification (NCBI taxonomy): domain Bacteria; kingdom Bacillati; phylum Bacillota; class Bacilli; order Lactobacillales; family Enterococcaceae; genus Enterococcus; species Enterococcus sp. AZ104. The sequence continues at coordinate 1,480,702 of NZ_CP172952.1, read as the reverse complement.
TCTGAAAGTATTAAGGGCCAGTTGTCACGTTTTATCGATTTTGAAGATGAAAAAAATCCAGCGATTCTAGCAAATAACTATGATTGGCTTGGAGAGCTTTCGTTAATTGATTTCTTACGTGATGTGGGAAAAAACTTTACAATTAACTATATGATGAGTAAAGAAAGCGTGAAACGCCGAATCGAAACAGGAATTTCTTATACTGAATTTGCGTATCAATTATTACAAGCGTATGATTTCTTGAAATTGTACGAAACAGAAGGCTGTTTATTGCAATTAGGCGGCAGTGATCAATGGGGGAACATTACTTCAGGGATTGAATTATTACGCCGAGAACAAGAAGTTCAAGGATTCGGCTTAACCATGCCTTTAATTACAAAAGCAGATGGTACCAAATTTGGTAAAACAGAAGGAAACGCAGTTTGGCTAGATGCGGAAAAAACTTCGCCATATGAATTTTATCAATTCTGGATTAACACAGATGATCGTGATGTCGTGAAATTCTTGAAATACTTTACTTTCTTAACATTGGATGAAATTGCAACAATTGAAGAAGAATTTACAGCGAACCCAGGTCAACGTGCTGCGCAAAAAGCGTTAGCCAAAGAAGTGACTACTTTAGTCCACGGTGAAGCAGCCTATCATCAAGCGGTTAAAATTTCAGAAGCTTTATTCAGCGGGGATATCCAAAGCTTAACAGCAGAAGAAATTAAACAAGGCTTTAAAGATGTACCAACGTATGAGGTGCAACCAGAGGATCAATTAAGTTTAGTCGACTTATTAGTTACCTCAAAAATAGAACCATCCAAACGTCAAGCCCGTGAAGATGTTCAAAATGGAGCGATTTACGTCAATGGAGAACGTAGACAAGATTTAGCAGCTGAATTGACAGAAACTGATAAAATCGAAGGACAATTTACTGTGATTCGTCGCGGTAAGAAAAAATATTTCTTGTTAAAATACTAAAAAAATGAAAGCTTGGGACGAAGGTCGTTTAGACAACAGGTTCCAAGCTTTCGCTTTTAAAAAAGATAAATTGGGATTAATTCTGTTACAAAAAAACTCTTTTTTACTATTGGGCATATTCAATTACAGATAACTTGTGCTATGCTAGAATAAAAAGTGCAGTCGCTATAAGGAGTAGGTTATGAAATCAATTGTCGAAAAGTTAAACTTAACGAAGTATCAGCAACTAGTTATTTTAAATAGACCACAGGCAGAGTATCTATCTGAATTTGCTTCAGCCGCGCAGCAATTACCCTCAGAACCAGTTGAGCTGATTTTTGCATTTGTGAAAACGATGGCGGAATTTCAAGAGATTGTTTCAATGGTGATTGAAGGTCAACATTTAGTAGAAAATGGGTTGTTATATGTGGCTTATCCGAAAAAAGGCAATAAAATGTATCCAACTTTTGTCCACCGAGATGAAATTTTTCCAACATTACAAGTAAACGAGGCAGATGGGTATATTAAAGGCTCAACCTTAAAATTTAATCGCATGGTTAGTTTAGATGAGACTTTTACGGTTGTCGGCATGAAGAATGTTCTTAAAAAGCCAGCGAAGAATCAGACCAGTTCTGCTGTTGGGGATTATGTTCAATATTTACCAGAAATTGAAGCGTTGGTACAAACAGAACCAGCTGCTGCAGCGACATTCGCTGCATTAACGCCTGGTTATCAAAAAGAGTGGGCGCGGTATGTATTTAGTGCAAAGCGAGCGGAGACACGGAAAAAGCGGCAAACTGAAATGTTAGTCATTTTAAAAGAAGGCTATAAAACCAAAGCGCTTTATCAGCAAAGGAAGAAATAATGGCGCAGTCAATTGAAACAGTTACAGCATACATCGAAACAGTTGAACCAAACTGGCGAATTGCTTATCAGCAAGTATTAGATGTCGTTTCGCAAAATTTGCCAGCAGGATTTGAATTAACAATGCAATATGGCATGCCAACCTTTGTTGTGCCACTTTCAGTATTTCCAGAAGGCTATCTTAACCGTGGTGATGAACCGTTACCATTTATCAGCTTAGGCGCTACTAAAAGGCAAGTAGCTTTATATCACATGGGATTAATGGGAAATGAAGCCGTCCGAAGTTGGTTTCAAGAAGCCTATCAGGAACAAGTGTCAACAAAGCTAAACATGGGGAAAAGTTGTCTTCGCTTCACTAATCCTAAGCGAATACCCTATGAACTAATTGGCGAATTAGTAACAAAAATCACGCTAGAAGAATGGCTGCAACAGTATCAACACTACCAAAAGAAAAAGAAGAATTATTAGGAGGAACCACATGTTATTAGGATCACACGTTAGTATGAGTGGCAAGAAAATGCTATTAGGCTCTGCCGAGGAAGCGGCTAGTTATGGCTCAACAACCTTTATGATTTATACAGGTGCGCCACAAAACACGCGTCGGAAACCGATTGAAGAAATGAATATTGAAGCTGGGCAAGCTTTTATGAAGGAACACAATTTAAGTAATATCGTCGTTCATGCCCCGTATATTATTAATTTAGGTAATACAATTAAAACGGAAAATTTCGGTTTTGCCGTAGACTTTTTGCGTCAAGAAATTGAGCGAGCACAAGCGTTGGGAGCAACGCAAATCACGTTACACCCAGGTGCGCATGTTGGTGCAGGTCCAGAAGCTGGCATCAAACAAATTGTTAAAGGTCTAAATGAAGTCTTGTGGAAAGAGCAAATCCCTCAAATCGCTTTAGAAACCATGGCTGGTAAAGGGACCGAAATCGGCCGTACATTTGACGAACTAGCTGCGATTATTGACGGAGTTACGCTAAATGATAAACTTTCTGTCACTCTGGATACTTGTCACATTAATGATGCAGGTTATAATGTAAAAGATGATTTTGATGGCGTGTTAGTTGAATTTGATAAAATTATCGGATTGGATCGTTTAAAAGTTATTCATGTGAATGATTCTAAAAATCCTATGGGCTCACATAAAGATCGTCATGCCAATATTGGCTTTGGCACTATTGGTTTTGAAGCTTTAAACGGTGTGGTTCACCATGAAAAATTAACTGCTTTACCAAAAATTTTAGAAACACCTTATGTCGGAGAAGACAAAAAAAATAAAAAGGCCCCTTACGGCTTTGAAATTGCGATGTTAAAAAATCAAACATTTGATCCAGAATTATTAGAAAAAATTCAAGGACAAAACTGAAGCAACAATCGCTCTTAAAGGTCCTATTGACATTTAAGAGCGTATATTTTTGACTTTTAATCACTATTTTGCAAAAAAATCAGACTTTTTTCATTATTTAAGAGAAATCCCGCAAAAAGAACTTTTCTTTTTTTGCTATTTCTAGTAAAATAATTCATTGAGAGCAAAACTATACGGAGAGGAGAGAGTTTCAATGGCAACAGGTTGGGTAGTATTAATCGCAGTAATCGCTTTATTAGTAGGCGCTGCAGGGGGCTTTTTCCTTGCACGCAAATATATGCAAGATTATTTCAAAAAAAATCCTCCCGTTAATGAGGATATGTTACGCATGATGATGGCATCAATGGGTCAAAAACCGTCAGAGAAAAAGGTTAGACAAATGATGCAACAAATGAAAAACCAAGGAAAATAGTAAAGGTTATTCAGGTAATCATGAATAAGTGTAAAAACGGGCTGATTTTCAGTCCGTTTTTTTGTTGTTTTGCGGGAGAATAGGATAATCTAGGAGGAAAAGAGCGAAACGTTTAATCAAAAACAACAATAACGAAGAAACCTTCTAGCTCGAAAGTAGTCTTCGTAGAACAACAAAGTAAAGGAGGGACAACTGAATGTCCATATTCAAAAAATTAGGCTGGTTTTTTAAGCAAGAGAAAAAAAGTTATATTATTGGGGTTTTCTCATTAATGATGGTCGCTCTTGTTCAATTAGTCCCGCCCAAAGTTATTGGCGTCGTTGTAGATGAAATCGTTAACAAAGAAATTCGCTTAACGAAAATTATCGTGTGGGTTGCACTCTTGATTGGTGCTGGGCTTGCCCAATATCTTTTTCGCTATATTTGGCGGATGCATATTTGGGGGAGTGCCGCTCGTTTGGAAAAAGAGCTACGGACTCAATTATTTCATCATTTCACAAAAATGGATAGCATCTTTTATCAGAAATATCGGACAGGTGACTTGATGGCGCATGCAACCAATGATTTAAATGCCATCCAAAATGTGGCTGGAGCTGGGATTTTAACGTTTGCCGACTCTGTGATTACGGGAGGAACAACGATTATCGCAATGGTTCTATTTGTCGATTGGCGCTTAACATTAATTGCTTTATTACCGCTGCCTTTATTAGCCGTCACTTCACGAGTTTTAGGTTCTAAGTTGCATGATGCCTTTCGAGATTCACAAGCTGCTTTTTCAGCGATTAATGATAAAACACAAGAAAGTATCACTGGAATTAAAGTCATTAAAACATTTGGGCAAGAAAAAGAAGATCTTGCTGATTTTACAGAGAAAATTGATGATGCTATCGTCAAAAATAAACGAACGAACTTTTTAGATGCACTATTTGATCCGTTTATTACGCTGATTATTGGTGTTTCTTATGTTTTGACAATTATTATTGGTGGTCGTTTCATCATGGAAGGAACGATTAGTTTAGGTCAGTTGGTCTCTTTCATTGCCTATATTGGGATGCTAGTTTGGCCAATGTTTGCAATTGGGCGCTTATTTAATGTGTTGGAACGTGGGAATGCTAGTTACGATCGTGTAAACGAATTATTGCATGAAAAAACGCATATTATCGAACGAAAAGATGCCATCAAAACGATGGCGCAAGGAACAATTTCAATGAAGATTGATTCTTTTTCTTATCCAAAAGAAGAGACGGTGGCATTGGAAAATATCCAATTTTCGTTGCAAGAAGGAGAAACTTTGGGGATTGTTGGCAAAACAGGCGCTGGTAAAACCACTATTTTGAAGTTGTTGATGCGTGAATATGACCAATACCAAGGAACGATTTCCTTTGGAAAACATGACATTAAAAATTACACATTAGATGCATTGATGGGTGCAATGGGTTACGTGCCACAGGACCATTTTCTCTTTTCCATGACGGTACGAGATAACATTCGTTTTGCTAAACCAGACTTGGAACAAGCGGCAGTTGAACAAGCGGCAGCATTAGCATTTATTAACCAAGAAATTAAAGCATTCCCTGAAGGCTATGACACAATGGTTGGGGAACGTGGCGTTTCGCTTTCTGGAGGACAAAAACAACGGATTTCTATTGCACGGGCCTTGATTGTTGAACCAGAATTGTTAATTTTAGACGATGCCTTATCTGCAGTCGATGCGAAGACTGAAGAGGCGATTTTATCAAACCTAAAAGAAACGCGCCAAGAAAAAACCACTATCATTACAGCGCATCGTTTAAGTAGTGTCATGCATGCAAAAGAAATCTTAGTGTTGGATGAAGGGAAAATTATTGAACGGGGGACGCATCCAGAGTTACTGGCTCAGAAGGGTTGGTATCAGCGGATGTGGAAAAAACAGCAATTAGAAGCGAAAATTGAAGGGAGTGAGAGTTAATGGAAGAAAAGTATCAATCCGAATGGTCCAGAGAGTTACCGCTGAAAGAACAATTAACGATTGTTCAGCGTTTGTTTCGTTTTGCCAAACCGTTTCGACGCATGTTTTACACAGCTATTCTCTTTGCATTTGGCTTATCAATTATCAATATTCTTTTGCCTAGAGTCATTCAAGTTTTTATGGATAATTATTTAACGCCTAAAACTGCTACAATGCAAGTGATTCTAACTTTTGCTGCTATTTATTTCTTTGGTGTCATTGTCAAAAGTATTGTTTGGTTTTTCCAATGGTATTTGTATTCGATGGCTTCTTTAAAAACGTATCAATATATACGAGTGAAATTATTTGAAAAATTACACACTTTAGGTATGCGTTATTTTGATCAAACACCAGCGGGTTCGACGGTGTCTCGTGTTACAAATGACACAGAAACATTGTTTGAATTCTGGTATGTATTCTTAATGGTGATTACAGGAATTTTTGCCGTAATCTCGTCATTTTTTGCAATGTTTCAACTCAGTCCAGAAATCTCATTTTATTGTCTAATTTTCTTGCCGATTTTATTAGTTGTGATTTGGTATTACCAAAAATTTAGTTCAAAATTATATCGCAGTATGCGGGAAAAATTAAGTCAATTAAACACCAAACTAAATGAATACATCTCTGGGATGCAAATCATTCAACAATTTCGCCAAGAAAAGCGTTTGGAAAAAGAATTTGAGGAAACCAATGATGATTATTTAAAAACACGAGTAGCAATGATTCGTATGAATTCGTTATTATTAAGTCCTATCATTAATTTGTTGTATACGTTGGCGATTGCATTGGCCTTAACTATGTTTGGCATCGATGCTTTACATTCTCCTGTAGAAGCGGGGATGATTTATGCTTTTGTAACGTATGTCCAAGCTTTTTTTAATCCGATGACACAAATGATGGACTTCCTAAGTATCTTTACAGATGGGATTGTCGCAGGTAGCCGTATTTTAAAAATTATGGATACGGAAGAATTAACGCCGCAACAATCAGTAGGTGCGAATGGGGAAATTATTCGCGGGAAAATTGAATTTCGCAATGTTACTTTTTCTTATGACGGCAAAAACGAAGTATTGAAAAATATTAGCTTTGTCGCGAATCCCGGGGAAACCGTCGCTTTAGTCGGTCATACAGGAAGTGGTAAAAGTTCAATTATTAATGTACTCATGCGTTTCTATGAATTTTATGAAGGGCAGATTTTAATTGATGATCGTGACATTCGTGATTTTCCCATGACAGAATTACGAGAAAAGATGGGCTTAGTATTACAGGACGCTTTCATGTTTTATGGAGATATTGCTGGAAATATCCGTTTACTGAATCCCAATATTACAGATGAACAAATTAAACAGGCTGCGGAATTTGTTCAGGCGGATAAATTTATCCACACGTTACCCAATACCTATCATGCGAAAGTCATTGAACGAGGAGCGAGTTATTCTAGCGGGCAACGTCAATTAATTTCGTTTGCACGAACGATTGTGACTGATCCCAAAATTTTAGTTTTAGATGAAGCAACCGCTAATATTGATACAGAAACAGAAGGATTGATTCAAGAAGGATTAGCCAAAATGCGTCAAGGGAGAACGACAATTGCGATTGCGCATCGCCTTTCGACGATTCGTGATGCAAACTTGATTTTAGTTTTAGACAAAGGGCAGATTGTAGAACGAGGAACGCACGAAACGTTACTGGCAGAAGGTGGCCTTTATGCGGATATGTATCAGTTACAAAGTACGGAAGTTTAACGTAACAACAGAAAGAGTTAAATAACCCAAACAAAGGCATTTAGTGTTAGGGAATTCCTAATTCTAGGTGTCTTTGTAGCTCTTTAAATTGCAAAAAAGAATAGAAATGGTATGATATGAAGAGAGAAAAACAAACGAGGAAGTTAGGTGGAACTGTGAAGCCAGTTATAGTCAAAAAAGTGCGAATAGGTGAAGGGAATCCCAAAATTGTGGTGCCCATTGTTGCTCGAACAGCCGAGGATATTTTGGCCGAAGCAACGGCGAGCCAAACACTAGATTGTGATTTGGTGGAATGGCGTTTAGACTATTATGAAAATGTCGCTGATTTTTCCGATGTATGTAATCTTTCACAACAAGTAATGGAACGGTTGGGGCAAAAACCGTTATTGTTAACTTTTCGTACACAAAAAGAAGGCGGCGAAATGGCTTTTTCTGAGGAAAATTATTTTGCTTTGTATCATGAATTAGTGAAAAAGGGTGCGTTGGATTTATTAGATATTGAATTATTTGCGAATCCGCTGGCGGCAGATACGTTAATTCACGAAGCTAAAAAGGCGGGGATTAAAATTGTTCTCTGTAATCACGACTTTCAGAAAACACCGTCGCAAGAGGAGATTGTCGCACGGTTACGCCAAATGCAAATGCGTCAGGCGGATATTTGTAAAATAGCTGTGATGCCACAAGATGCGACAGATGTACTTACGTTACTTTCAGCAACCAATGAAATGTACACCCATTATGCATCCGTCCCAATCGTTACTATGTCAATGGGACAGTTAGGGATGATTAGTCGCGTAACAGGTCAACTGTTCGGGTCGGCACTAACTTTTGGCTCCGCCCAGCAAGCGTCCGCACCGGGCCAACTATCCGTACAAGTATTAAGAAATTATTTAAAGACATTCGAACAAAACAAGTGATTCAGAAGGTGAAAAAAGTGGCAAAGAAAAAAACACAACAAAAAACGAATGCGATGCGCATGGTAGAACAACATAAAGTACCATATAAAGAATATGAATTCGCTTGGAGTGAAGATCATTTAAGTGCAGAAAGTGTCGCTGAAAGTTTAGGTATTGAAAAAGGACGAATTTTTAAAACCTTGGTTACAGTAGGTAATAAAACAGGTCCAGTCGTGGCTGTCATTCCTGGTAATCAAGAATTAGATTTGAAAAAATTAGCGAAAGCTAGTGGCAACAAAAAGGTAGAAATGCTTCACTTAAAAGATTTAGAAGCAACCACAGGCTATATTCGTGGGGGCTGTTCACCAATTGGGATGAAAAAACAATTTCCCACCTATTTGGCTGAAGAAGCTCAACAATATTCTGCAATTATTGTTTCTGCAGGCAAACGTGGCATGCAAATTGAATTAGCGCCTGAAGCAATCCTTTCGCTAAGCAATGGGCAATTTGCGGAAATAACGACAAAAGAATAAGTGGCTATAAGAAGAAGTCGAGACAGAACCGTTTATCTGTTTTTAAACGTGGAGCAAAAATCACTAGGGATTTTTGCTCCACGTGTTTAACTATCAAATTAATAAAGGAAAAGCATTAAGTAAACAGTGCTACTTTTTATTGGGATAAAATTTTTGTAATGCTTGCCGTGCAAGCATATCGGCCGCTTTGTTTTGACTTTCAGGTAGCCATTTGATTAAGAGCAAAGGGAAATTCTTTTCTAGTTGTTGATATTCTGCTAAATAAGGCTGGTACTTTTCATTTTTAGCATAGTTTTTTTCAATTGTTTGGACAACAATTTTACTATCTGAGTGGAGAAGAACGGTTTGTTGATTGTCTTCATTGGCAATCGCTTGTTTTAAAGCTTCAATCAGCACTTTAAATTCGGCTTCGTGATTACTAACAATGCCTAAAGGCACATGCAATTGTTGCCGCGATTGGTCGGTGAGGTAAACGATACCGCCGCCAGATTCACCTGGATTGCCTTTTGTTGCAGCATCTACATAAATTCTTAACATAAAATTACTCCTAATTTCTTTTTGTTCTTAAAAAAAGTATGTTACTATTATAACATATTTAAATTTAGCGGCGTTGATCCAGAAGTAGTGAGGGCACTTTATGAAAAAACAGAAATTCTATTGGCAGCCAGAATTAGCATCAACAATTATTTACTGGTCTTGCACATTTTGTATATTATTTATTAGTTTAATTTTAGCATTGGAAAATAATGGTCCTTACTTGATTAGTAATCTGGTGATGGTTCCATTTTTTGTGTTTGCTTATCTAGGAATTGCGCGGTCTTTTAACCTGACAGAAACATCTTTAATTGTCAGAGATGTTTTATGGTTTCGCAAAAAAGCACTTCCGCTTTCTCAGATAGAAAAAGTAACCTACAATGAAAAAAGCATCGAAATTTTTTCCTCAGAATTTAAGGAAGGCTCAAAAGTCTTTTTAATGAAAAAGAAAACGATTCCGTTATTTCTTGAGGCACTTAAGATAAAAAAGCCTGAATTGAAGGTAGCAGAAGATCATTCTTTGGGCCTTCATAAAAAAGAAGAAAAAAACAAGAGTGAGTCATAAGTCGAAACGACTGGTGACCCACTCTCAAAATCTTAAAATAATCAGCTGAAACAAACGCTACGTTTACTTACTTTTTGGAGCAAAGCGTTGTTGGTTCAGCTTTTTTAGTTATCTATTTTTTTGACATGTGCTGCTTGTAGCCCACGATTGCCTTCCATTATCTCGAACTCTACAGATTGATTCTCATCAAGTGATTTGAATCCGTCACCTTCTATAGCAGTGAAGTGGACAAAAATCTCATCTTCTTCGTTGTAAACGATAAAACCATAACCTTTTCTGTTATCGAACCATTTGACAATTCCTTTTTGCATCCAATTCACGCTCCTTTTAGATTTGTAAAGACACTTTCATTATACGAGAAAAGGCTACCAAACGTCAATGGTTGGGTTGTTTAAAAAAGGTTATTCTAGCCATTCTATTCAATACAAGCTATAATTTAAAAGAAACAATGTGTCACAAAGACGATAAAGAATTGAAAAGGGGTCCGTTATGAAGACAGATATTAACATTGCACAAGCAGCAACATTAAAACCTATTCAAGAGATTGCCGAAACAATCGGTCTTTCAGAAGATTCGCTCGAACTTTATGGGAAATACAAAGCGAAAATAGATTTTCCAACGCTTCAATCCTTAGAAGCGCAACCAGAAGGTAAATTAATTCTCGTTACATCGATTAATCCAACACCAGCAGGAGAAGGAAAATCAACCGTGACCATTGGTTTAGGAGATGCATTAAATCAAATCAATAAAAAAACAGTTATTGCCCTAAGAGAACCATCATTAGGTCCTGTGATGGGGATTAAAGGTGGCGCAACAGGTGGCGGTTACGCACAAGTATTACCAATGGAAGAAATCAATTTGCATTTTACTGGTGATATGCATGCGATTACGACAGCCAATAATGCCTTAGCTGCGTTACTAGATAATCATTTACAGCAAGGAAATGAATTAAAGATTGATTCTCGACGGGTGATTTGGAAACGGGCAGTGGATCTAAATGATCGTGCGCTCAGACAGGTCGTTGTTGGTTTAGGCGGTCCTTTCCAAGGTGTACCAAGAGAAGACGGTTTCGATATTACTGTGGCGAGCGAAATTATGGCGATTCTTTGTTTAGCGCAAAATTTAACGGACTTAAAAGAACGCTTAAGTCGGATTATTGTCGCCTATAATGACCAAAGAGAGCCGGTGACGGTTAAAGATTTAAACGTGGCAGGTGCCCTGACTTTATTATTAAAAGACGCCTTAAAACCTAATTTAGTTCAAACGATTGAAGGAACTCCAGCTTTTGTTCACGGTGGTCCTTTTGCCAATATCGCTCATGGATGTAACAGTATTTTAGCGACAAAAACAGCTTTGCATCTAGGGGATTATGTCGTAACAGAAGCAGGTTTTGGTGGCGACTTGGGTGGCGAAAAATTTTTAGATATTAAAGTACCTTCTTTAGGAAAAGCACCCGATGCCGTTGTGATTGTGGCAACGATTCGCGCGTTGAAAATGCATGGCGGTTTGGCGAAAGATCAGTTAGCAGAAGAAAATTTACCAGCGTTACAAAAAGGCTTTGCCAACTTAGAACAACATATTCAAAACATGCAACGTTATGATGTACCAGTAGTTGTTGCAATTAATGAGTTTACACAGGATACAGAAAAAGAAATTCAACTATTGAAAGAAGCCTGCCAAGCGTTAGGCGTGCCCGTCGAGTTAACAAGTGTTTGGGCGCAAGGTGGCGCAGGTGGCACGAATCTAGCGAAAACAGTAGTAGCAGAGATTGAAGCCAATACAAAACAGTTTCAACCTTTATATAATCCTCGCCAAACTATTGAAGAAAAAATTCAAGCCATTGTACAAACGATTTACGGCGGGGAACAGGCGATTTTTTCTCCGAAAGCGCAAAAACAAATCGCAGACTTTACAAAAAATGGTTGGGATCAATTACCAATCTGCATGGCGAAGACACAGTATTCACTTTCTGACGATCCTCAAAAATTAGGACGGCCAGAAGGATTTACGATTACGATTCGTGAACTAGTTCCAAAAATCGGTGCGGGGTTTATCGTGGCGTTAACGGGTGACATTTTAACGATGCCTGGCTTGCCGAAGGTTCCTGCTGCGTTAAATATGGATGTGGACGAAACGGGTCAAGCGAGCGGTCTCTTTTAAAGCCGCTCTTTCCTGAGACCTATTTTTAGTATATACTTGAAAGTAGCTCAATAAAAAATAATGACGGAAATTTATTGCGTAGTTTATTATAAGGAGCAACGACTATGGGGGAACGAGCAGATACATTTTTAGCACACTTTAATCGCATTGAAAAGTGGATGAGAGAGAGACTGAACAATCCTGTCAACATGGGATTCAGTGAAATGACAAGACGTCTTTCCCGAAAAGAAAAAGGACAGATTGCTCAATTTGAAGAGGATTTGCTTCAAATGGCTCAGTTAAGAAATGCCATCGTTCATGAGCGAATTGCTGATGATTTTGTAATTGCAGAGCCAAACGAATGGGCAGTTCAACGAATTGAAACGATTGAACAAGCTTTAACAAAACCAGAAAAAGTAGTGCCTAAATTTGCGAAACGTGTTACAGCTTTTGAAATCACCACTTCTTTAGAAACGTTATTAACGATTATTGCAAAAAAACAATATTCTCAATTTCCGATTTATGAAAAAGGTGTATTTAAAGGATTAATCACGGTTCGAGGGATTGGTGTATGGTTTGCCATTGAGAGCACCAAAGGCGAAGTTCACATTGCCAACCGAACGGTGCGAGAATTGTTGGCATCAAATTATAAACGCAGCAACTATCAATTTGTTTCAATTGAAGCAACCGTTTTTGAAGTTGAACAAATGTTTCGGGAGCAGCCACGCTTAGAAGCTGTGCTTATTAGTAAAAGTGGCCATCCTAATGGTGAGTTAGTAGGCATTGTTCGACCAAGAGATTTAGCAAGTATTCATAGAGAAAAGGAATGACGCGATTGTTAGTAGTATATTTTTTAATCAGTGCCTTATTAGTAGGGCTTGACCAATGGAGCAAATATTTGACGGTCCAAAACATTTCTTTGGGTGAAACAAAAGAATTCATTCCTGGATTTTTGTCGCTGACCCATTTAAGAAATACCGGAGCTGCTTGGAGCTTATTAGAAGGAAAGATGATATTCTTTTATGTCATCACAGTAATTGTTAGTGTCGTGATTATTTATTTATTAATTAAGAATTATAAAAAAAGTATCTGGTATTCTGTAGGTTTATCTTTTGTCTTAGCAGGTGCCATTGGAAATTTTATTGATCGTGTACGTTTAGGCTACGTGGTGGACATGCTCCAAACGGATTTTATGAATTTTCCTATTTTTAATGTTGCAGATAGTACGTTAGTGGTCGGCGTTATTTGTATATTTATTTATTTGATTTTAGATGAAAAAGCAGCAAAGGAAGGCAAAAATGGAACAAATTAACGTAACGATTCAAACAGAAAAAGGCCGGATTGACAAAGTATTAAGTGAACATTTACCCAATCATTCTCGCTCGCAAATTCAACAATGGTTAAAAGAAAAACACGTAACAGTTAACGGTGAAACGGTCCGCGCAAATTACAAAGTTACAGCAGGCGATGAAATTGTGGTAACAATTCCTGAACCAGAAGTTCTAGATATGGTAGCAGAGGATATTCCTTTGACCATTGTTTATGAAGACAATGATGTGATTGTCGTCAACAAACCTCAAGGCATGGTTGTTCATCCTTCGGCAGGGCACCCCAATGGTACATTAGTGAACGCGTTACTTCATCATGCGGATCACTTATCGGCGATAAATGATGTGGTGCGACCGGGAATTGTTCATCGAATTGATAAAGATACTTCGGGGCTATTGATGGTGGCTAAAAATGATCAAGCCCATGAATCATTAGCGAAACAGCTAAAAGAAAAAACATCGTTACGTAAATACGTTGCCTTGGTCCACGGTGTTATTCCTCACGATAAGGGAGAAATAAATGCACCTATTGGTCGTTCCAAGGTTGACCGCAAAATGCAAGCGGTCATTGAAGGCGGTAAAGAAGCAGTCACGCACTTTACTGTTTTAGAGCGTTTTGATGCATTTACCTTAGTTGAATTACAACTAGAAACAGGCCGGACACATCAAATCCGTGTTCACATGAAATATATCGGTTATCCATTAGCTGGAGATCCGTTATATGGACCGAAAAAAACATTGCCTGGCAATGGGCAATTTTTACATGCGAAGTTATTAGGCTTTACACATCCTACTACAGGTGAACAATTAGTTTTTGAAGCACCTTTACCAGAAGTTTTTGAAAAAACTTTACACCAATTAAGAAATAATCATTGATTTTTTTCTGAAGAAGAGGTAAACTCTTTTTTAAGAAGAAAAATAACTAAATAACTGTAACCTTTAAGTTTAGTCCCGTGAGGCTAAGAAGGAATCATGCAAAAGAACACTAGGTGCGCTTAGTTAGTAAGTTGTGTGGGCTACATGGTACCCTTGTACCTTTTTAAACTGTAACCAACATCCTCCTATCCTCATACGGGTAGGAGGATTTTTTGTTGGAAAAAATAACAGGACAATTTCAATAAAAATCCACTTATTTTTCAGCTGCTCAATTGAAGGAAGAATCGCTGACCCCAAGACAGCGAGGACGTAGATAAAAAAGAAATGAGGAGGAAATTATTATGCCAAAGAAAGAAGTTGTTGACGCAGTCACAATGAAACGAGCGCTTACTCGAATCTCGTATGAAATTATTGAAAGAAACAAAGGAATTCAAGACATTGTTTTAGTAGGAATTAAAACGCGTGGGATATACATTGCACAACGTCTAGCCGAACGCTTAAAACAATTAGAAGATATTGACGTGCCAGTTGGTGAATTAGATATTACTTTGTATCGTGATGATGTGAAAGATATGGAGGAACCTGAATTACATTCTTCTGACGTACCAGTCTCAATTGAAGGTAAAGAAGTTATTTTAGTGGATGATGTCTTGTACACGGGCCGGACCATTCGTGCTGCGATGGACGCTGTTATGGATTTAGGTCGTCCAAGAAAAATCTCTTTAGCAGTCTTAGTAGATCGTGGGCATCGGGAACTACCGATTCGTGCCGATTATGTAGGGAAAAATATTCCAACATCAAAAACTGAGGAAATTATTGTGGAAATGGAAGAGCGTGACGGCGCAGATCGTATTATGATCAGTAAAGGAAACGAATAAAAAGGAGTGAACAACGTTGTCAGAAAAAGAATTTCGAAATGAGGATGCAGTCTTAGATATTAAAGACAGACCGCAAGCTTTTCACTGGGTTGGCCTAAGTTTACAACATTTATTTACGATGTTTGGTGCAACGGTTTTAGTACCAATCTTAGTAGGAATTGACCCAGGGATTGCGTTAGTCAGTTCAGGATTAGGAACAATGGTCTATCTGATTACTACAAAAGGAAAAATCCCCGCTTATCTTGGCAGTAGCTTTGCTTTTATTGCAGCGATGCAGATGTTAATGAAGAGTGATGGTTATCCAGCCATTGCCCAAGGTGCTATGACAACCGGCTTGGTATACCTAATCGTTTCATTAATCATTAAAAAAATTGGTTCCGACTGGTTGGATAAAATTTTACCGCCTATCGTTGTAGGACCTGTCGTGATGGTTATCGGTTTAGGCTTGGCAGCTAATGCCGCAAATAACGCAATGTATAACAACAACGTTTATGATTTTAAATATATTGCCGTAGCCTTGATTACTTTAGGCTTAACCATTTTTTACAACATGTTTTTCAAAGGCTTCTTAGGATTAATTCCAATTCTTTTGGGAATTGTCAGTGGGTACCTAGTCGCTTTAGCTTTCGGAATTATTGATTTAACCCCTATTAAAGAAGCTGCGTGGTTTGCTTTACCTAATTTTGAAGTACCTTTTGTTCAATATGAACCGAAATTGTATTTAAATGCCATTACAACAATGGCACCAATTGCTTTTGTAACAATGACAGAACATATTGGTCATTTAATGGTCTTGAATAAATTAACCAAGCGCAACTTTTTCCAAGACCCAGGCTTATCTAAAACTTTAATGGGAGATGGCTTAGCGCAAATTGTAGCAGGTTTTGTTGGTGGACCGCCAGTTACAAGTTATGGTGAAAATATCGGCGTGCTGGCAATTACAAGAGTACACAGTGTCTTCGTAATTGGTGGAGCCGCGGTGTTCGCTGTAGCTTTAGGCTTTGTTGGAAAATTAAGTGCCTTGATTCTAAGTATCCCAGGACCAGTTATTTCAGGAATTAGTTTCGTCTTGTTCGGTGTGATTGCCGCAAGTGGTTTGAAAATCTTAATCGATAATAAGATTAATTTTGATAAGAAAAAGAATTTATTGATTGCTTCAGTAATTTTAGTTATCGGCATTGGTGGCTTAGTCTTCAAAGTAGGAACCTTTGAATTGTCTTCAATGGCATTAGCAACCGTCTTAGGAATTGTTTTGAATTTAATTTTACCGGAAAACGCACGTAGCGAAGAACAGTAGGAGGACTGGACGAATGATTATTACATCTGAACGAATTAGTTTAAAACATCTTTTAACTGCTGAGGCTTTAACCGACCGTGAAGTCATGGGGTTAATCCGTCGCGCAGGAGAATTTAAACAGGGGGCAAAATGGCACCCAGAAGAACGTCAATATTTTGCAACAAACTTGTTTTTTGAAAATAGTACTCGAACACATAAAAGTTTTGAGGTAGCTGAGAAAAAATTAGGCTTAGAAGTGATTGAGTTTGAAGCAAGTAGAAGTTCTGTTCAAAAAGGAGAAACGTTATACGATACAGTACTAACGATGTCGGCAATTGGTGTAGATGTAGCAGTCATTCGTCATGGTAAAGAAAATTATTACGATGAATTGATTCAAAGTAAAACGATTCAATGTTCTATTATTAACGGTGGGGACGGGAGTGGACAACACCCTACACAATGTTTATTGGATCTGATGACTATTTATGAAGAATTTGGTGGATTTGAAGGCTTGAAAGTGGCGATTGTGGGAGATATTACACATTCTCGCGTTGCTAAATCAAATATGCAGTTATTAAACCGTTTAGGCGCTGAAATTTATTTTTCAGGTCCAGAAGAGTGGTACGATCATCAGTTTGATGTCTATGGACAATATGTGCCGCTAGATGAAATTGTTGAAAAAGTCGATGTGATGATGTTGCTTCGCGTGCAGCACGAACGTCATGATGGTAAGGAAAGTTTTTCAAAAGAAGGCTATCATTTGGAATATGGTTTAACCAACGAACGGGCAACTCGTTTACAGAAACACGCAATTATTATGCATCCAGCGCCAGTCAATCGGGATGTTGAACTGGCAGATGAATTAGTGGAAAGTCTGCAATCAAGAATCGTCGCGCAAATGAGTAACGGAGTCTTTATGCGCATGGCAATTTTGGAAGCAATTTTACATGGAAAGGCCTAGGTGGAGAAATGAAGACGTTAATTAAGAATGGAAAAATCATCAAAAAAGAGAATCAATTGATTGAGGCAGCACTTTGGCTAGAAAATGGTGTGATTCACGCAATCGGGGAATCGTTTGACGAAGCAGATTTTGAGCAAGTGTTTGATGCGAACGGGCAACTAATCACGCCAGGCTTGGTGGATGTGCATGTTCACTTTAGAGAACCAGGCTTTACGTATAAAGAAACGATTAAAACGGGCAGTAAAGCTGCTGCTCGCGGTGGTTTTACTACGGTTTGCGCAATGCCCAATTTGAATCCAGTACCAGATACGGCTGAAAAATTAAGTGAGGTTTACGACTTAATTCAAAAAGATGCAGTCGTGAAAGTTTTACAATATGCCCCCATTACAGAAGAGCTACGGAGTGAAGTTTTAACCAATCAGAAGGCCTTAAAAGAAGCGGGCGCCTTTGCATTTACGAATGATGGTGTTGGTGTCCAAACGGCAGGAACGATGTACTTAGCCATGAAAGAAGCGGCTGCATTAAATATGGCGCTTGTTGCGCACACGGAAGATGAATCTTTATTATTTGGCGGTGTGATGCATGAAGGCGAAGTTTCTAAGAAATTAGGCCTACCAGGGATTTTAAGTGCAACGGAAGCTTCACAAATTGCTCGGGATATTACTTTAGCAAAAGAAACAGGCGTTCATTATCATGTTTGTCATGTTTCAACAGAAGAAAGCGTGCGCGTTATTCGAGATGCTAAAAAAGCAGGGATTCACGTAACAGCCGAAGTTTCGCCACACCATTTAATTTTAGTCGATGAGGATATTCCTGGTGACGAAGGGTTTTGGAAAATGAACCCGCCATTACGTGGTTTAGCAGATCGACAAGCATTGATTGACGGCTTGTTAGATGGCACGATTGACTGTATTGCTACCGACCATGCGCCCCATGGTTTAGAAGAAAAACAACAATCATTTTTAAACGCACCTTTTGGTATTGTCGGTAGTGAAACGGCCTTCCAATTGATTTATACGAACTTTGTCGAAACAGGCATTTTCACATTAGAACAAGTGATTGATTGGATGGCAGTGAAACCGGCAGAAATTTTTGGATTAAACGCAGGAACACTAACAATTGGTGCACCAGCAGATATTGCAGTTTTTGACTTAGCAACAGCTGCACCAATTGATGCAGAAGCATTTGAATCAATGGCTGTCAATACACCATTTACAGGGTGGACAGTCAAAGGAAAGACACTTATGACATTTGTTGACGGAGCATTAGCTTGGTCGGAGGAGGCGCAGTAGGTTTGAAAAGGTTATTGATTTTAGAAGACGGAACAGTATTTGAAGGAAAAGCGTTTGGTGCAGAAGGCAATGTAGTAGGAGAAGTTGTTTTTACTACTGGCATGACAGGTTACCAAGAAGCAATTACTGACCAAAGTTTTAATGGACAAATGATTACTTTTACGTATCCATTAGTTGGAAATTACGGGGTCAACCGAGATGATTATGAATCCATTGCACCAACCTGTAAAGGTGTCATTGTTAAAGAGCATGCGCGGGTTGCTTCAAATTGGCGTCAACAAATGACCTTGGATGAATTTTTAAAGCGCAAAGGGATTCCGGGAATTTCAGGAATTGATACGCGTGCACTGACTCGTAAATTACGATCAGCTGGAACAATGAAAGGGAGCATCATTGATGCCGTGGATGATTTGCCGCATGCGTTTGATCAATTAAAAGCGACAGTCATGCCGAAAAATCAAGTGGCACAAGTCTCCACCACTAAGCCTTATCCGAGTCCAGGTATTGGGCGTAATGTAGTCGTCGTTGATTTTGGGTTGAAACATAGTATTTTGCGAGAATTATCAAAACGGCAATGCAACTTAACCGTGTTGCCTTATAATACAACGGCCGAAGAGATTTTAGAATTAAGTCCCGATGGTGTCATGTTGACAAATGGGCCTGGAGATCCCAAAGATGTGCCTGAAGCTATTGAAATGATTCAAGCAATCCAAGGAAAAGTTCCAATTTTCGGCATCTGCTTAGGTCATCAGTTATTTTCATTAGCAAATGGTGCGGATACGTATAAGATGAAGTTTGGACATCGCGGTTTGAATCATCCTGTACGAGAAATTGCAACAGGACGCATTGATTTCACTTCACAAAACCACGGATATGCCGTAGATGAAGCAACAATTGATCCAGAAAAATTACTTGTGACCCACGTGGAAGTCAATGATGGAACAGTTGAAGGCGTGCGTCATCGAGATTATCCAGCTTTTACTGTGCAATATCACCCAGATGCGGCTCCAGGACCGCACGATGGTCTTCATTTATTTGACGAATTTATGGAATTAATGGATGCATGGAAGGAGCAAAACTAATGCCAAAACGAACGGACATCAAGAAAATCATGGTGATTGGTTCAGGACCAATCATTATTGGACAAGCAGCAGAATTTGACTATGCAGGCACACAAGCCTGTTTAGCGCTAAAAGAAGAAGGGTATGAAGTTGTCTTAGTAAACTCAAATCCAGCGACTATCATGACCGATAAGGAAATCGCGGATCATGTTTATATCGAACCGATTACTTTAGAATTTGTTTCAAGAATTTTGCGAAAAGAACGTCCTGATGCTCTTCTACCAACATTAGGTGGTCAAACTGGATTAAATATGGCGATGGAATTATCGGAATCAGGAATTTTAGATGAGCTAAATGTAGAATTGCTAGGAACAAAGCTCAGTGCGATTGACCAAGCGGAAGACCGTGATTTATTTAAACAATTGATGGAAGAATTAGAACAACCGATTCCAGAAAGTGAAATTGTCAATACGGTGGAACAAGCCGTGGCTTTTGCCAAACGAATTGGCTATCCAATTATCGTTCGTCCCGCATTTACCTTAGGTGGAACAGGCGGCGGCATGTGTGATACGGAAGAAGAACTCCGTCAGATTGCCGAAAACGGTCTGAAATTATCACCAGTTACACAATGTTTAATTGAAAAAAGTATTGCTGGTTTTAAAGAAATTGAATATGAAGTGATGCGTGATTCGGCTGATAATGCGATTGTGGTTTGTAACATGGAAAACTTTGATCCTGTCGGCATTCACACTGGGGATTCGATTGTTTTTGCTCCGAGTCAAACCTTATCAGATTATGAATACCAAATGTTGCGAGATGCGTCCTTGAAAATTATTCGTGCATTAAAAATTGAAGGTGGCTGTAATGTTCAATTAGCTTTGGACCCGCATAGCTTTAATTATTATGTGATTGAAGTTAATCCTCGTGTTTCTCGCTCATCTGCACTTGCTAGTAAAGCCACAGGGTATCCCATTGCGAAGTTAGCTGCAAAAATTGCTGTTGGTTTAACATTAGATGAAATGAAAAATCCAGTTACTGGAACCACTTATGCCGAATTTGAACCGGCTTTGGACTATGTTGTTTCCAAAATTCCTCGTTGGCCTTTTGATAAATTTGAAAAAGGTGCTCGAGAACTAGGAACGCAAATGAAAGCAACCGGGGAAGTCATGGCAATTGGCCGCAATATTGAAGAATCCTTATTAAAAGCAGTTCGTTCTTTAGAAATTGGTGCTTATCACAACGAGTTAGCAGAACTAACTCATGTCAGTGATTTAGAATTAACGAAGAAAATGGTCCATGCGCAAGATGATCGATTGTTCTACTTATCAGAAGCCATTCGCAGAGGATATAGCATCGAAGAATTACAAAGTTTAACGAAAATTGATTTATTCTTCTTGGATAAACTTTTACACATTATCGAAATTGAAACGACCCTTGAAAGTCACGTGAACAACGTAGCTGTCTTGAAAGAAGCCAAACAAAATGGCTTTTCTGATCGGAAAATCGCAGCACTTTGGGGACAAACAGAACAAGCCATCGCTGACTTCCGCAGAGCCAATCAAATTGTGCCCGTCTATAAAATGGTGGATACGTGTGCTGCAGAGTTTGAATCACATACGCCTTATTTTTATAGCACGTATGAAGTGGAAAACGAAAGCAATGTTTCGAAAAAGCCTTCTGTACTAGTATTAGGTTCTGGTCCCATTCGCATTGGTCAAGGGGTCGAGTTTGATTATGCAACCGTTCATTCTGTCAAAGCAATCCAAGCGGCTGGTTATGAAGCAATTATTATGAATAGTAATCCTGAAACAGTTTCAACAGATTTCTCTGTTTCTGATAAATTATACTTTGAGCCATTAACTTTAGAAGATGTCATGAATGTGATTGATTTAGAAAATCCGATTGGCGTGATCGTCCAATTTGGTGGACAAACAGCGATTAATTTAGCTGAGCCGCTCACAAAACAAGGCGTTAAAATTCTTGGAACAACGATTGAAGATTTAGATCGTGCAGAAAATCGTGATTTATTTGAACAAGCTTTGCAAGAGTTAGCGATTCCTCAACCACCAGGAGATACGGCCACAAGTGCAGAAGAAGCAGTCGTGATTGCTGATCGTATCGGCTATCCCGTTTTAGTTCGTCCAAGTTATGTTTTAGGTGGTCGTGCAATGGAAATTGTCGAAAATCAAAAGGATTTGGAAGATTATATGCGACACGCAGTCAAAGCTTCTCCAGAACATCCTGTCTTGGTTGATAGCTATTTATTGGGAGAGGAATGTGAAGTTGATGCCATTTGTGATGGTGAAACAGTACTAATTCCAGGGATTATGGAACATATTGAACGAGCTGGCGTGCATTCTGGCGATTCAATGGCGGTTTATCCACCGCAGTATCTTTCTCAAGAAATTCAAGCAACGATTGCCGATTATACAAAAAAACTGGCACTTGGTTTAAACTGTGTAGGTATGATGAATATTCAATTTGTTATTCATGAAAATCGTGTTTATGTGATTGAAGTGAATCCTCGTGCGAGTCGAACAGTTCCTTTCTTAAGTAAAATCACAGGGATTCCGATGGCCCAAGTTGCTACAAAAGCGATTCTTGGTGAGAAACTGACTGACCTAGGATATCAAGATGGATTATATCCTGAAAGTAAACAAGTTCATGTGAAAGCCCCTGTGTTCTCCTTTACGAAACTACAAAAAGTAGATACGTACTTAGGGCCTGAAATGAAATCAACTGGGGAAGTTATGGGTAGTGATTATTATTTAGAAAAAGCCTTGTATAAAGCCTTTGAAGCATCTGGCTTGCATTTGCCAAGTTATGGGGCTGTACTTTTCACCATTGCTGATGAAACAAAAGAAGAGGCTTTAGAAATTGCTAAGCGTTTTTCAGCAATTGGCTATAGTTTAGTCGCAACGGAAGGAACCTCTGACTTTTTAGCGAAGCATCAGTTGCCTGTTAAGAAAGTGACGAAAATTTCTAATCCTGAAGGGGAAACCGTGCTGGATGTCATTCGTAATGGAAATGCACAAGTGGTAATCAATACCATGGATAAAAATCGTTCCAGTGCCAACCAAGATGGGTTTTCAATCCGTCGGGAAGCAGTCGAACATGGGATTCCGTTGTTTACCTCACTTGACACAGCAAATGCGATTTTAAAAGTTTTAGAATCAAGAGCCTTTACGACAGAAGCCATTTAAGCAAAAATCTGGAACAATCGTCTGAGGAGGACTGTTCCAGATTCTTTTACGAAGAAATAGAAAATCATTTATAGGGGAATCAGAGAATAAAGGAGTGAAGGATACTGATGCAGAGAAAGCAAGAAATGATGACCATTGTAGCTCAAAAACAGTTAGCGCCACGGATTTATCAGTTAGACTTACAAGGCGAGTTAGTGAAAGAGATGACACGACCTGGACAGTTTGTGCATATCAAGGTTCCGCGTGCAGATTTACTTTTGCGGCGACCGATTAGCATCAACCAAATTGATCATTCGAACGAAACCTGTCGTTTGATTTATCGAGTCGAAGGCGCTGGAACGGAAGTGTTTGCCACCATGAAGGCTGGTGAACAATTAGATATTTTAGGTCCTTTAGGAAACGGCTTTGATATAACTACCGTAGCAGCTGGTCAAACTGCTTTTATCGTTGGCGGAGGAATCGGGATTCCCCCATTGTATGAATTATCAAAACAACTCAATGAAAAAGGCGTGAAAGTGATTCATTTTCTTGGTTATGCATCAAAAGAGGTTGCTTATTACCAACAAGAATTTATGGCATTAGGAGAAACACATTTTGCCACAGATGACGGCTCGTTTGGCGCTCATGGCAACGTGGGCCGTTTATTGTCAGAAGCGTTAGCAAAAGGACGGATCCCTGATGCAGTTTATGCTTGTGGTGCGAATGGTATGTTAAAAGCAATTGATTCTTTATTTCCAACACATCCACACGTTTACCTTTCTTTAGAAGAACGGATGGCCTGTGGAATTGGGGCTTGCTATGCCTGCGTTTGCCATAAAAAAGGAGACACTACTGGAGCAAAAAGTGTCAAGGTCTGTGATGAAGGTCCGATTTTTAAAGCAAGTGAGGTTATCTTATAATGAAAAATCCTTTAGCCGTTTCAATTCCAGGTTTAACATTAAAAAATCCAATTATTCCCGCCAGTGGTTGCTTTGGGTTCGGGGAAGAATATGCTAACTATTATGACCTTGATCAATTAGGTTCAATTATGATTAAGGCAACAACGCCCCAAGCACGATATGGAAATCCCACACCACGTGTAGCTGAAACACCTAGTGGTATGCTAAATGCCATTGGATTGCAGAATCCAGGCTTAGACGTGGTTATGCAAGAAAAATTACCAAAATTAGAAAAATACCCTAACTTACCGATTATCGCAAATGTTGCAGGTGCTTGCGAAGAGGACTATGTGGCTGTTTGCGCAAAAATTGGGCAAGCGCCTAACGTCAAGGCAATTGAACTGAATATTTCCTGTCCTAATGTGAAACATGGCGGCATAGCTTTTGGTACAGATCCAGACATTGCTTTTCAATTAACACAAGCAGTCAAAAAAGTCGCCTCTGTTCCGATTTATGTTAAACTATCACCAAACGTAACGGACATTGTGCCGATCGCCCAAGCAATTGAAGCAGGGGGCGCAGACGGTTTTTCTATGGTTAATACATTGCTAGGGATGCGCATTGATTTAAAAACGAGAAAACCTATTTTAGCCAATCAAACTGGTGGACTATCTGGACCAGCCATTAAACCTGTTGCTATTCGCTTAATCCGACAAGTCGCCAGTGTTTCTCAGTTGCCAATTATTGGAATGGGCGGTGTTCAAACAGTGGACGATGTCTTGGAAATGTTCATGGCAGGTGCTAGCGCTGTCGGGGTTGGTACGGCCAACTTTACAGATCCATACATTTGTCCGAAGTTGATTGACGGATTACCTAAGCGAATGGAAGAGTTAGGCATTGAATCGTTGGAACAATTAATTAAAGAAGTGAGAGAGGGGCAGCAAAATGCACGATAGACCAATTATTGCGTTAGATTTTCCCACGCAAAAAGAAGTGGCTGTTTTTTTAGAAAAATTTCCTAAGGAAGAAGCCTTGTTTGTTAAAGTGGGGATGGAACTTTTTTACGCAGAAGGACCAGCGATTGTTCGCTGGCTTAAAGAACAAGGACACGATGTTTTCTTGGATTTAAAATTACATGATATTCCGAATACTGTGGAAAAAGCGATGACAAATTTAGCAAAATTAGGCGTTGCCATTACCAATGTCCATGCAGCAGGGGGCGTTCGAATGATGCAAGCAGCTAAGGAAGGTCTAATCAAAGGGACTCAGCCAGGCGCTAAGGTTCCTGAGTTAATTGCTGTAACCCAGTTGACTTCTACTAGTGAAGAAGAGATGCACCATGATCAATTAATCAACGTTCCTTTAGAGACAAGTGTCATTCATTATGCTAAATGTGCGGAAAAAGCGGGTCTGGATGGCGTGGTTTGTTCAGCATTAGAAGCACGTGGTATTCAAGAAGCAACCAAGCAAACGTTTATTTGCTTAACACCTGGTATTCGTCCAGCAGGAAGTGCAGTAGGTGACCAACAACGGGTCGTTACGCCGCAACATGCTCGCGAAATCGGGTCCACATATATCGTTGTTGGCCGACCTATTACCCAAGCAGAAAATCCTTATGAAGCCTATCAAGAAATCAAAAAAGACTGGAGCGGAAAGTAACATGACAAAAGTAGCAAAAAAGATTGCCAAAGATTTATTAGATATTGAAGCGGTATTTTTAAACCCTAATGAGCCTTTTACTTGGGCTAGTGGCATAAAAAGCCCGATTTATTGTGATAACCGTATCACGATGAGTTATCCTGCTGTGCGTAAAGAAATTGCAGAAGGCTTAGCGGCAAAAATTAAAGAGACTTTCCCAGAAGTCGAAGTGATTGCTGGGACAGCTACCGCAGGGATTCCACATGCGGCATGGGTAGCTGATATTTTAGGATTACCAATGGTTTATATCCGCAGTAAAGCCAAAGATCACGGCAAAGGGAATCAAATTGAAGGCCGAATTTCTGAAGGACAAAAAATGGTAGTTATCGAAGATTTAATTTCAACCGGCGGTAGCGTGTTAGAAGCGGCAGAAGCGGCGGAACGTGAAGGAGCAACGGTTTTAGGCGTTGCGGCAATCTTCACTTATGAGTTACCCAAAGGAACGGCAAATTTTGCAGATAAACAGATGACGTTACTAACGTTAACCAATTATTCAACTTTAATTGATGCTGCATTAGAAGCAAATTATATCGAAGAAAAAGATGTTACCTTATTACAAGAATGGAAAAAAGATCCTGAAAACTGGGGCAAATAACCGTTGAACTAAAGATAGTTCTTGTCGTCTGATTTTTAGTGTCATTTTCAGTAACCAGATTTAACGGTAGGAGAACTTAGGTCATTTGCCGAGGAGCGTAATGATCTAAGTTCTTTTGTTTGACGTAGAAAAGATGTTAGGATAGAGTTTTAACATGAGTTTTACCTGATTACTATGTGGAAATGAAGGAAGAGTGTATGAAAAAAATAAAAAATATGGACGTTGAATGGAGCTATACAGGCAACGATGGACCAGAACATTGGCATACGCTATGTGACTGGTTTGCAGAAGGTGCTAAGTTTGCTTATCAATCGCCAATTGCTTTAGAAAAAGAAAGTGCTGAGACAGTAAATTCTCAGATTACGTTTTATTATAAAAAAGAAGAATTCACTGAAAAGGAATTCAAAAATACGTTTCATTTTGTACCACCAAATACGGAAAGTTACGTAATGTTTGAAAATGTTGCGTATCATTTAACCGATATTCATTTTCATATGCCTAGCGAACATTTGCTATCGGGAAAGCAGTATCCGCTAGAATTCCATTTGGTTCATATGAACGATGCTGGCGAAAATTTAGTTGTCGGTTGCCTGTTTACCATCACAGAGGAAGAAAATCGTTTTTCAGAAGCGAATCATCCGATGGACTGGGAAAACGGCACGCACCAACAATGGTTTAATCCGTCAATCTTTTTACCAGAGGAGCGTCTACACTACCATTATGTAGGCTCGTTAACAACACCGCCAACTAAGGGTCCAGTGAAATGGTTTGTATTTGATACCATTCAAAAAATGGATCAAGCCTTTTTAAATAAGATCAAGGAAGGTATGTTGGCCTTTAACAATCGGCCCCTTCAGCCGTTGAATGGGCGTAAGATTTATTTTTCAAATGATTAGTGTGTGGAGGAAAAAGTGTTGAATATTCAACAAATGAAGTATGTTGCTGCCATAGCTAACAATGGGAGTTTTCGGGAAGCAGCCAAAAAACTATTTATTACACAACCTAGCTTGTCAAATAGTATTCGAGAATTAGAAGAAGAACTAGGGATTTCCCTCTTTTTACGTACCAATAAGGGCGCTTTTTTAACAGAAGAAGGAATGGTTTTTTTAGAACAAGCAGAGAAAGTCTTAGTTCAAATGGAGTTATTGGAAAATCGCTATCGCGAGACAGTGACCAGCGAACGATTCTCCATCTCTTCGCAACATTACGATTTTTTAGGTGAGGTAATTGCCAAAGTTCTTAAAAAGTATGGGGATCAATATAAAGATTTTCGTGTCTTTGAAACCACGACCTTAAAAGTAATTGAAGACGTCAAAGGATTTCACAGTGAGTTGGGGATTATTTATTTAAATGAACAAAATAGTGTCAGTATTGAACGGTATTTAGAACAAGCTAATCTAGCCTACGAGGTAATTAGTACTTTTAATACACACATTTTTTTAGGAAATCATCATCCTTTAGCCAAGCAAAAAGAAATTCATTTAGAGGAATTAGTTCCCTATCCACAAGTTCGCTTTAATCAAGAAGGAAGCAATTTTTCCTATTTTTCTGAAGATTTAGTTGAAATTCCTGAACAGGAATCGGTCATTCATACTACGGATCGTGGAACTTTAATGAATTTGTTGGTAGAAACCAATGCTTATGCTTCTGGTTCAGGTGTCGTAACGGGTTTTACGAAGAAAGAAATTCGGTTAGTACCATTGGCGCCAGCCTTGGAAAATCGTATTTGTTTACTCTTTCCCAAAAATCGGGAAATCAGTCCGATTGGTCGCTACTTTATCAAAGAACTAAAAGCGTTGTTTAAAAAAGAGGTAGATACCAAAACGTTTAGCACTAAGGAATAAAAAGAAGAGGTCGGGACAGAAGTGTTTAACTCCGAGAAATAAGAAGGAATTTCCGAAAATTGTTCTTTAATTTTTGGAGAATTTCGGCTTATTTCCGAAGGAGTTGCTTCTGTTCCCGCCGTTTATTAGTTTTTGAGCGTGGAGCAAAAATCCAAAGTGATTTTTGTCCCACGCTCTTCTTTTTTGGCTCATTTTGAAACAGTAGAAATGGTTTCTCTTTCAATTAATGTGACAGGCACTTGAATGTCTTCTATGATTTGAAGATCTTGTTGCATCGTTTGTAATAACACTTCACCAGCTAGTTTTCCCATTTCTTTAAAGTCTTGCGCCATGGTTGTTAATGGCGGTTCGACAAATGCTGCTGCTTGAATATCGTCAAAACCAATAATCGATAATTCTTCTGGCACATGAATACCTAGGTTTTTACAGTTTCGTAAACAATGTAACGCGCTGAAGTCATTATCGCAGACCACGGCTGTGAGTTGGTGCGCCTCAAAATACTGTTTAAAGTTGTGTTCATCTAAGAGATTGGTTTCCGTGATTGCTGTATGGAACGCCAGATTGGCTTCTTTTAAAGCTTGGAGATAACCTAAATAACGTTGCCGAACGGATTGTAGGGCCGGACTTCCTGAAAGGATATATCCAATTTTTGTATGTCCTAAGCCAATTAAGCGTTCGGTTGCTGTTTTACCACCAGCAAAGTTGTCTGATTGAATGGTTGCAAAAGGTAAATCATGAATCTTTTTATCCAAGACAACGACTGGAAAATTCATCAAAGCCAACTCGAACAGTAAGTCGAGGTAGTCATTACTAGTAGCAGCATAATAGACAAGCCCGGCAAACTCATTCACAATGTCCGCAGCATTTTTCTCTCTCAAAAAATTAGGCGAGGTCATAAAGACTTCTAAACCAGCTGCTTGAATAGTAGGGGCCAAACCGCTATAGAAATTTCCTACTGATAAATCGTCTGCAAAAGGCAATAAAAAAAGAACTTTATTTAAAGAGGTATGAAGAGGATGCTTTGGTGCTTGAACAAAACTTCCTTTTCCTTGGTGACGTTGGATTACGCCTTGCGTTTCCAACTCAGTTAGCGCTCGTTTGGACGTAATTCTACTGACGTTAAACTGAGCCGATAATTCTTTTTCGGTAGGCACTTGCGCTCCAACAGGCAATCGCCCTGAATCAATTTCATTTTGTAAATAATCAATAATTTGTTGATATAATGGTTGCTTCATTCATTTCACCTCACAATAAGATATATCTTATTTATAGTTTACCATAAATTAATTGGTTTTAAAATGAAAAAAATGATCGAAATCACTAGACAAAGTGAAATGTAAACGCTATAATTCAATTGTGAAATGATATATCAAATTTAAGAGGTGACGAGAATGGTTTATACAGAAGTTCCAAAATCCGTAGCAACATTTATGGAGAAAATTACAGAAAAATGCGGTGAAGCACATCAAGATTGGGCAAAAAACTTTCAGGCGGCCTTTGCCAATACTTTACTAACAACAGTGAAACGTCAAGAAGATGGTACTACCTTTTTATTAACAGGCGATATTCCAGCAATGTGGTTGAGAGACTCAACAGCACAAGTTCGTCCCTATTTAGTGATTGCGAAAGAAGACGAAGACCTTGCTCAAATGATTGCTGGTTTGGTTAAACGCCAGTTTCGTTATATTTGCATTGATCCTTATGCCAATGCGTTTAATGAAACAGATAATCATGCAGGCCATCAAACTGATAAGACCGAAATGAATGGCTGGATTTGGGAACGGAAATATGAAATTGATTCATTATGTTACCCGGTCCAATTAGCCTATTTACTTTATAAAAATACTGGGATGACCGAACAATTTAATTCAGATTTTGTGGAAGGCGTTAAAAAAATTCTCAACGTTTTCACAACAGAACAAGATCACGCACAGTCACCTTATTTATTTGAACGAGATACGTGGCGTCAAGAAGATACGTTGGTTGAAGCAGGGAAAGGAACACCAGTTGGCAAAACAGGGATGACATGGTCAGGCTTCCGTCCTAGTGATGATGCCTGCCAATATGGTTACTTAGTTCCTTCTAACATGTTTGCAGTCGTAATTTTAGGCTATATTCAAGAAATTTTCTCTGATGTTTTAGAAGATGCTACGATTGTGGCGATTGCTAAAAAATTACAAGAAGAGATTGAAGAAGGCATTCAAACATTTGGACGAACAAAAAATCAAAATAACGAAACGATTTATGCGTATGAAGTGGATGGCTTAGGCAATGCTAGCGTGATGGATGACAGTAATGTTCCCAATTTAGTAGCAGCCCCTTATCTGGGTTATTGTTCAACAGAGGATGAACAATATTTAACAACGCGTCAAACCTTATTAAGTAAAGAAAATCCTTACTTCTATGAAGGCAAATACGCGAAAGGGATTGGTAGCTCGCATACACCAGAAAATTACGTGTGGCCGATTGCTTTAGCAATGGAAGGAATGACAACCAAAGATAAAGCTGAAAAAGAACGAATTTTAGATTTATTAGTTGCCACAGATGCGGGGACTCATTTGATGCATGAAGGTTTTGACGTAGATAATCCTGAAAATTATACAAGAGAATGGTTTTCATGGGCTAATATGATGTTTTGTGAATTAGTTATGGATTATTTTGACATCCGAGTGGAAAAATAGGAGGAAAAGTGATGACAAAGAAAAAAGTCTATATTGTTTCCCATAGTCATTGGGATCGTGAATGGTATCTTCCTTATGAAGAACATCATATGCGCTTAATTGAATTAGTGGATAATGTATTAGATTTAATTGAAAATGATCCAGAGTTTAACAGTTTCCATTTAGATGGACAAACGATTATCTTAGACGACTATTTACAAGTTCGCCCAGAGAAAAAAGAAGCTGTAAAAAAAGCTGTCCAAGCAGGCAAACTAAAAATCGGACCATTTTATATTTTACAAGATGACTTTTTAATTAGCTCTGAATCCAATGTTCGAAACATGCTGATTGGGCATTTAGAAAGTCAAAAATGGGGAGCACCAGTTCAATTAGGTTACTTCCCGGATACATTTGGTAACATGGGTCAAACGCCTCAAATGATGCAATTAGCAAATCTGCCTGCGGCTGCCTTTGGACGTGGGGTGAAACCGATTGGCTTTGATAATCAAGTCTTAGAAAGCGACTATAGCTCACAATATTCTGAAATGTGGTGGGAAGGTCCTGACCAAACGAAAATTTTCGGCTTGCTTTTTGCGAACTGGTATAGTAACGGGAACGAAATTCCTTCAGAAAAAGAAGCGGCAATCGCTTTTTGGAAACAAAAATTGGCTGATGTGGAACGTTACGCTTCCACAAACCATTTATTGATGATGAATGGGGTCGACCACCAACCTGTACAAAGAGATATTACTAAGGCCATCGCTTTAGCCAATGAACTATTCCCAGAATATGAATTTATTCATTCCAATTTCGATGACTATTTGAAAGCTGTTCAAGAGGAGTTGCCAGAAGATTTAGGAACAGTAACAGGCGAATTAACGAGTCAAGAAACGGATGGCTGGTACACATTAGCCAATACTTCTTCTGCTCGCGTCTATTTAAAACAGTGGAACACAAAAGTCCAACGCCAATTAGAAAATATCGCAGAACCTTTAGCAGCGATGGCTTACGAAGTAACTGGCGACTACCCACATGACCAATTTGATTATGCTTGGAAAACTTTACTTCAAAACCATCCGCACGATAGTATTTGTGGCTGTTCTGTCGACGAGGTTCACCGAGGCATGATGACTCGCTTTGAAAATGCCAATGATGTCGGGCATTTCTTAGCAGATGAAGCAACACGACAATTAACAGAAGCAATTGATACAAGTGTTTTCCCAGAAAAAGCGCACCCGTTTGTTTTATTTAATACTAGTGGCTATCAGAAAACGGAGGTTGTCACTGTGGAAGTGGAGATTGAACGATTGCCATTTTATACAGGAAAACCGGAAGATCTTTATCATGAATTAAAACAAAAAGCCACCCCAGATTATCAAGTGATTGATCCAACTGGAAAAGCCGTTGCAAGCCGTATTGTCAAAGAAGATGTTCGTTTTGGTTACGATTTACCTAAAGATGCTTTCCGTCAACCGTACATGGCCAAATACTTAACGGTCGAATTATCTGTCAAAGAAATGGCGCCATTCTCTTGGGATAGCTTTGCATTGATTCAAGGAGAAACGAAAGCTTTTGAAGGAAGTCTTTTGGCTCAACCAGCAACAAATGAAATGGAAAACGAATTTATTCAAGTGAAAATTGAAAACAATGGTAGCTTAACCATTGCTGACAAAAAAACAGGAGAAACATTTTCAAAATTGTTAACATTTGAAGATACTGGCGACATTGGGAATGAATATATCTTTTTCAAACCGACCGAAGACCAAGGAATTACAACCGAAAATGTAACGGCTGAAATCACGAATAAAGAAAATTCCCCTGTAAAAGCAAGTTATCAAATTAAACAAACCGTCATGTTACCAGTTTCAGCAGATGAACGATTAGAAGAAGAACAAAAGGCTGTTCGTGAGTTTAGAGAACGCCATGCACAACGTTCAACGACGCTTCGCCCGTTCGAAATAACGACAGTGGTTACAATGATCAAAGAAAGTAACCAATTGTTCTTTGAAACAACCATTAATAATCAAATCAAAGATCATCGTTTACGCGTGCTTTTCCCAATTGGCATGGTCACAGAAACACACGAAGCGGATAGTATTTATGAAGTCGTGACACGACCAAATCAAGTAAGCGACACATGGGAAAATCCAACAAACCCGCAGCACCAACAAGCGTTTGTGAATGTTCATGACCAAAACAAAGGCGTGACTATCTTCAATGAAGGCTTAAATGAGTATGAAGTCTTAGCAGATGGAACCATTGCGGTCACATTAATTCGTTGTGTTGGCGAACTAGGTGATTGGGGCTATTTTGCGACACCAGAAGCACAATGCCAAGGAGAATATACCTTTAAATATGGTTTGTCATTGCATGGAAAACCAGAAGAACGCTTTGCTACGTATCAACAAGCCTATAGTGCACAAATTTCTTTTACTGCAGCTACTACTGCGCGTCATGAAGGTAAACTAGCACCGAACCATGTCTACTTGACAACGGCAGAAGGACCAATTGGTTGGACAGCCGTTAAACGTCAAGAGCAAACAAATCATTTAGTCGTTCGTGGCTTTAATCTAACAGCGCAAAATATTCCTTGTGAACTTCACAAAGAGACACAACCAGCGACTTGTTTAACAAATGTATTAGAAGAACCGTTGACACCAGCGATAGAAGTTGATGCACCATTACGTCCGTTTGAAATTCGGACATGGCGTTTCGAAAAATAAATAAATAGGAGAACTTTGTTGAAAAGGACAAAGTTCTCCTATTTTCTTCTCTGTCGTTTTTTTGAGATATTTATAATAAAAATCTAGCGAAACAATGAGAAAATCATTCATTTTACGGTCAATTTGTGCTACTATAACGTCAACTGAAGGAGTGAAGCTAAATGGATTTAACCAATCGTTTTAATCGTCAAGTAAATAAAATTGCTGTTTCTTTAATTCGTCAATTTGACGAACAAGTCTCAGGAATTGAAGGTATTTTAAAATTAACGCTAGGAGAGCCAGATTTTAACACACCTGAGCATGTCAAAAAAGCAGCCAAAGAAGCAATTGATGCGAATTTTTCTCATTATACAGGGATGTCTGGTTTATTAGATGTCCGTGAAGCAGCCGCTTATTTTATGAAAGAAAAGTACCATTTGACTTACCAGCCTGCGACAGAAATTTTAGTAACAGTTGGAGCAACAGAAGCGATTTCAGCTTCGTTATTAGCAATTTTAGAACAAGGTGACAAAGTGCTATTGCCAGCACCTATTTACCCAGGGTATGAACCAATTATTACATTGGCGGGGGCGGAACCGGTATATTTGGATACACGAGACAACGATTTTGTCTTGACCCCTGAAATGATTGAAGCGGCAATGGCCGAGCATGGGGAACAAGTCAAAGCAATTATTTTAAATTATCCTAGCAACCCAACTGGTGTTACCTATAACCGCCAAGAGTTGCAAGCAATTGCTGATGTTCTAAAAAAATACGACATTTTTGTGATTAGTGATGAAATTTATAGTGAGTTAACTTATGATGAGAGTCATGTTTCGATTGCTGAAATGTTACGTGACCAAACGATTTTAATTAACGGTTTGTCGAAATCACATGCCATGACAGGCTGGCGGATTGGCTTTATTTTTGCACCAGCGATTTTAACAGCGGAGATCATTAAAGTTCATCAGTATTTAGTTACTGCGGCTGCAACAGTGTCTCAAAAAGCGGCTGTTCGTGCCTTAATCGAAGGAATGCATGATGCTGAAATTATGAAAGAAGAGTATCGGAAACGGCGCGATTTTGTTTATGAACAGATGACTCAATTGGGGTTTGAGGTTGCACGTCCAAATGGCGCCTTTTATATTTTTGCTAAGATTCCTACTGGTTATGAACAAGATTCTATGAAATTTTGTATTGATTTAGCGCAAAAAGAAGCAGTAGCGTTGATTCCAGGTATTTCTTTTGGTCCAGAAGCAGAAGGATACGTCCGAATTAGTTATGCGTCCGATATGGATAAATTGACAACGGCCATGGAACGAATTGCACATTACATGGCGACCCAACGCGTAACGCACTAGCCTTTATAGATTCTTTACACACCTTTACCTTTTATTTACATTTAATTGAAACAGAATTAACAGAGTCTTGGTAGACTAAACTTGTAACTAATTGAAAAGGAAGTGCAAAGATGAAAAAACGTGTAATTGCAGCAACTATGCTGAGTCTAGGGTTATTATTAACTGGGTGCGGAGCTCAAGGAGGCACAACTGAAAAATCCAGCGAAGCGGATAGTAACAAACCAGTTAAAATTGTCGCTGTTGGTTCCACCGCTTTACAACCGTTAGTAGATGCTGCGAAAGATCAATTTACACAAGAACATCCTAATTATACAGTTTCTGTCCAAGGTGGCGGCAGCGGAACAGGACTTTCGCAAGTTGCAGATGGCGCAGTGACCATTGGAAATTCCGATGTGTTTGCCGAAGAGAAAGATGGCGTGGATGCCTCTAAATTAGTCGATCATCGGGTGGCCGTGGTCGGTATGGGACCAGTGGTCAACAAAGAAGTCGGCGTGAAGAATTTAACGAAGCAACAATTGATTGATGTCTTTACTGGCAAAGTCAAAAACTGGAAAGAAGTGGGCGGCAAAGATCAAGAAATCGTCGTAATAAACCGCGCAAACGGAAGTGGCACCCGAGCAACATTTGAAAAATGGGGCTTAGATGGAGCTAAACCAGTTCAATCACAAGAACAAGATTCTTCGGGAACAGTTCGTAAAATTGTTGAACAAACACCAGGAGCAATCAGCTATTTAGCTTTTTCTTATATGGATGATTCCACCGTTGCCTTAAGCATTGATGGTGTTGAACCAAAAGAAGAACACGTGAAAGACAATTCATGGAAAATCTGGTCTTATGAACATATGTATACAAAAGGGGAGCCTAATAAAGAAGTAAAAGCCTTCTTAGACTATATGGTCACCGATGATGTTCAAAAAACAATTGTCAAAGACTTAGGTTATTTAGCCATCACAGACATGCAAGTAGAACGTGATGTAAATGGAAAAGTAACTGAAAAATAAACAAAAAAACTCAGCCAATAAACAGGATTGGCTGAGTTTTTTTAGGCTTCTTTTTTTGTTAAAGGTAAGGTGATTGTAAAAGTGGTCCCTAAGCCTAAGTGGCTATCAATGGCGATTTTACCGCCTAATAATTCTGTGTAATTTTGGACAATAGCTAGACCTAGACCGGTGCCACCAGAATGACGGCTACGTGCTTTATCGACACGATAGAACCGTTCAAAGATCCGTTCTTGGTCTTTTTGACTAATGCCAATGCCAGTATCTTGAACAGATAAACGTAATTGCTGATTTTCAATAGCATAAGAAATAGTAATCTGTCCATTTTCTTGGGAATACTGAATGGCATTTTCAATTAGATTCTTCACGATTGGATAAAACAATTCGTATTTGGTGAAAAACTGGCTCTCTGGCAGACCATGAACGACTGTTTTCAGCTGTTTTGCTGCCAATTGTTGTTGATAAGAACCGAGAATTTCTGTAATAAATTTTTCTAAAGTAATTTCTTGTTCTGCATAAGGAATTGTCGCGCTGCCCCGAGAAAGTTCTAAAATTTCTTGAATTAATTGTTGCAGACGCTGGGCATCTTTTTGCATGATGTGCAAAAATTGATCAAGGACTTCCGGATCTTCTTTGGCGCCATCTATGAGTGTCTCGGTAAAGCCCAAAAGAGAAGTGACAGGCGTTTTTAATTCATGAGACACGTTTGATACAAAATCTTTTTGCATTTTTTCTAGTTGGCGAACGCGCGTTAAATCATAGGCAATTCCTAACACTTGATAATCATTGGCGCTTTGATCATCCAAGTAACGAAGAGAAAGATCTAATCGTAAAGGTGTTGGTCCTTGTGTCACAGTGATTTCTTGATGTAAACTGTTTTTTTCAGCGACGACTTGATGGATTAAATGAATCAAATCGGCGTCTTGAATCACTTCGAGATAATTGCTTTGCATATTTTTAGCAGAGAGTCCTAACATTTCCTGCATTTTAGGGTTCAACAGACGAAGCCGTCCTTGCGTATCAATGATAAAGACACCAATCATCAACTCATCTAAAAGTTCGTGAAATTGCTCATCCGCAGACGTATACGCTTTATACGTTTGACTTACTTGTTGACTCAGTAGGTTAATAGTTTCGTAAAGTTCATTCCATTCAGAAGATTGCTGGATAATGGATCGATTTTCATCTGGATGTTTAAGCATTCGTTTCAGAATCGGTAAGACAGTCACTAGCGGTTGATTTTTTTGCCGTAACAATAAAAAGATAAACAAGGTAATTAGTAGGAACAAGATGCCAAATGTTAAGATAATATAGCGACGAAAAGATTGAATATTTTTAGAAAATAGCGCGGTTTGTTCCGAAATCCGAATAATGCCAACGATTTCTCCTGATTTTAAAACAGGCGTGGCAACGTACAGAAGTTCTTTATTTAACGTTTTACTCTTTCGTAAAGCTGAACCATAGGCAGCTCCTGATAGAACCGCAGCGATTTCAGGTCGTTTTTTGTGCGACTCTAGCGGTTCATTTTGGCTGCTGTCAAAAAAGACGGTACCATTTTTTTGCAACAAAGTTACCCGTTCTTCTGCATCATCTAACGCATGGGTGACAAGGAGTTGTTGTTGGTTTGTCAGTTGCCCTTTTTCGAAAATGGAAGGGGGCAACTGGTCTGTTAAAAGGGTATTTTTTCTTCTTAAATAGGTTTCTTGCTGAGCAACCATTTCTTTTTGAAAGAAAAAATTAGTCGCTGCAATACTCCCGACAAATAATAAAAGCATGACTGCCGCAACTAAAAAATATTCAATCCGCAGTCTCTTTTTCATCGTTTTGGCTCCTGAAAACGGTAGCCAAAGCCACGGACAGTTACTAAGTAAACGGGCCGTTTGGGATCGGGCTCGATTTTATCACGTAAATGACTAATGTGGACATCGACGATGCGACTTTGTCCAGCGAAGTCATATTGCCAAATTCGTTCCAACAAGGTTTCCCGATTAATGACCCGATCTTTGCGTTTCATGAAGTAAACGAGTAATTCAAATTCTTTCGGTGTTAGCTCAATGGGCTGATTGCGCACAAAGACTTCATAATTTTGTTCATCTACACGAATCTCGCCAATCACAAGCGGAGCTTTAGGTGTGTCCTCTTGAAGCGGTTCGGTCGTGGTAGGTTTTGAACGACGAAAAATAGCTTTCATGCGTGCTAGGACTTCTCTGGGACTAAAAGGTTTTGTTAAATAATCATCTGCCCCAATTTCTAAGCCGATGATTTTATCTACTTGTTCATCTTTGGCAGTTAAAATCAAAATAGGCGTGTCAATTTTTTCTCGACGAAGTGCTTTGGTAATTTCTAAGCCATCCATACCAGGAAGCATTACATCTAAAATTATAAAATCATATTGATTAGACAAAGCTAATTCGAAGCCGTTTTTACCATCTTCGGAAGTAGTCACCTGATAGCCTTCTTTTTCCAAATTAAAGGTTAACAAAGTTAAAATCGATGGTTCATCATCGACGACAAGAACTTTTTTCATTTACATAACTCCTTCAAGAAATTTCTGAAAATAAGTGTATATTTCACTATTGTTAGTTTAACATATTTTTAGAGGAAGAACGTACTTTAAAGTAAGCGAGAATGCTACTTTTGAGAAAAGTCAACTCATGGTATAATAGAGAAATGAAATGAGGAGAAGCGAATGATTGGTATTAGTAGTTGCTTAGGTGGGATTTGTTGCCGTTACGATGGAAAATCTCAAGAACAAGAAGCGTTAAAACAACTTGTAACTAATGGAAAAGCAATAATGATTTGTCCCGAAGTTTTAGGGGAGTTGCCTATTCCACGTCCGCCAGCAGAAATCATTGGCGGGGATGGCTTTGATGTTTGGGCGAATACTGCTTATGTATATACGGATAACGGGGAAGATGTGACTGAGGCATTTAAAGCAGGGGCACAACGCGCGTATCAAAAATTAAATGCCCTACAAATTACAACCTTGATTTTGAAAGAAAAAAGTCCCAGCTGTGGCAGCCAGCTGATTTATGATGGACAATTTTCTGGCATTAAAAAAGCTGGAGTTGGAGTCGCAACTGCTTATTTTATTCAACAAGGAATGACCGTTTATTCTGAAGAAACATGGCAACTTGCGGACATTTCTTTTTAAAAGGTAAAAACTTAGTAAAAAAAGATTGACTATTCCCTATGAAATCGGTAACCTATAAGGGATTGAAGATGGGAGCACGGCTCATGGAAATGGAAAAAACAAACCGCATGAATGCGTTATTTGAATTTTATTCGACATTATTAACGGAAAAGCAGATGAATTATATGGAGCTTTACTATGCTGATGACTTTTCTTTAGGAGAAATTGCGGAAGAATATGAGGTTAGTCGCCAAGCGGTTTATGATAACATTAAACGAACCGAAAAAATTTTAGAAGAATACGAAAAAAAGTTACATCTTTATTCAAACTATGTTGTACGGAAAGAATATCTTGAACAACTACAGCAGTATGTTCAAGAAACTTATCCCAAAGATAGTGAAATCAAAAAATATATTGAACAAATTCAAGAAATAGAGGAATGAAACTATGGCTTTTGAGAGTTTAACAAACCGCCTACAACAGGCAATGAGTAAAATCCGTCGTAAGGGAAAAGTTTCCGAAGCCGACGTAAAAGAAATGATGCGAGAAATCCGTTTGGCTTTATTAGAAGCCGACGTTAATTTACAAGTGGTCAAAGATTTCACAAAACGCGTCAGAGAACGGGCAGTAGGAGTCGAAGTATTAGAAAGCTTATCACCAGCCCAACAAATTGTAAAAATTGTTGATGAAGAATTAACGAAAACGTTAGGTTCAGAAACGGTTGAATTGAATAAATCTTCAAAAATCCCAACAGTGATTATGATGACAGGGTTACAAGGGGCTGGTAAAACAACTTTTACTGGTAAATTAGCCAAACACTTAATGAAAACTGAAAACGCTCGTCCGCTTTTAATCGCTGGTGACGTTTATCGTCCAGCAGCGATTGATCAGTTGAAGGTTTTAGGTCAACAATTAGAAGTTCCCGTTTTTGATATGGGAACAGATGCTAATCCAGTGGAAATTGTTCGTCAAGGGTTAGCATTAGCAAAAGAAAAGAAAAATGATTATGTCTTAATTGATACGGCCGGCCGTTTACACATTGACGAAGCTTTAATGGACGAATTGAAACAAATTAAAGAGTTGGCTAATCCCAATGAAATTCTGTTAGTTGTTGATGCGATGACGGGGCAAGATGCTGTCAACGTTGCAGATAGTTTTAATGAACAGCTTGGAATTACTGGGGTTGTTATTACCAAAATGGACGGCGATACTCGTGGGGGGGCTGCGCTGTCAATTCGGGCAGTAACGGGCGCTCCGATTAAATTTGTCGGTTCTGGTGAAAAATTAACTGATTTAGAAATTTTCCATCCCGATCGTATGTCGAGTCGTATCCTAGGTATGGGGGACATGTTGACGCTAATTGAAAAAGCGCAACAAGATTACGATGAGAAAAAAGCAGAAGAACTTGCTCAAAAAATGAAAGAAAACAGTTTTGACTTTAACGATTTTATTGAGCAATTGGATCAAGTTATGGGCATGGGACCGATTGAAGACTTATTAAAAATGATCCCTGGAATGAGTAACATGCCTGGTATTGAAAATGTCAAAGTCGATCCAAAAGATGTGGCACGGAAACGGGCGATGGTCTTATCAATGACCCCTGCAGAACGTGAAAATCCTGATCTATTAAATCCTAGTCGCCGCCGCAGAATTGCAGCTGGTTCAGGAAATAGTGTGGTTGAAGTCAATCGTATGATTAAACAATTTAAAGAATCCAAAAAAATGATGCAACAAATGTCCAAAGGGGATATGAACATTCCTGGTATGGATCAAATGCTAGGTGGCGGCGTTAAAGGCAAGCTAGGTAAAATGGCCATGAATCGTATGATGAAGAAAAACAAAAAGAAGAAAAAGAAAAAAAGATAAACAGGCTTTAGTTAATTATTGGAAGAAACAGAAAGTGCGCCATCAGTCGAAGAGACTGATGGCGCACTTTCTGTTTAAGCGTAGTTTTGGATAATTGCGTTTAACGCTTCGGCAAAACCAGCGCCGTGTTGTTCATAATATGACGTAAATCGTTCATCGCCAACATACATAAGGCCTAACCCTTTGTGTGCTTCTGGCGAATAGCTTGACCAAGAGTACATTAACCAATCTTTGTGTAATTGGAAAATTTCTTGCGCAAGTTGACTAGTCAACTTGGGTGATTTTTGATACATGGCTAACTTAGAAAATAAATCTTTTTCCACGTTCTGCATTGCTTGCATGTCTTTTTCCGTCAAGTTTAAATATTTTTTGTTGGCTTGTTCAATCGTTTCGTTGCCATATTTTTCCCGAATCTCTTTACCATATTTTTCTTCGTTTTCTTGAACTCGTTGTTGTTTGAATGCTTCGAATTTTTGCTGATCTGACATGTTTATCTCTCCTTTGTAATGGTGTAAGGTTTGTTGAACAGAGGCTAAAAGACGATCAATTTCATTGCGCTTTTCCAATAGTTTTTGTTGATGCTCGTATAAAGCCTGTTCAACATTAAAGTCAGGTTGCTCCAAAATTTCTTTAATTTCATCTAGTTTCAGATCCAATTCACGGTAAAAAAGAATTTGTTGCAAACGATTCACCTCGGCTTGCCCGTAAATTCGATAACCAGAAGAATTAATTCTGGCTGGTTGAAGAAGACCAATTTCATCATAATATCGTAACGTCCGTGCACTGACGCCAGATAGTGAAGCCATTTTTTTAATTGTATATTCCATCATTCATTCCTCCTGACAAAATCTATCATAAACCTTTACGTAACGAGAGGGTCAAGCAAAAAAATAAAAAAAGTGAGACAACCTGTAAAAAGTTGCCTCACTTTTTCTCGATTGATTCAATTAGGCAGTTAAGCGATTAAAGAAATCCACGTAAGCATCTACAATTGATTGTAAGAAGCCAACAGTGCCATCAATAATTTTACCATCTTCACCAATTAAGTTCGTAATACCGCCAATATAGGCTTCAGGTTGTTGTAAAGTTGGAACATTTAAGAAGACTAATGATTGTCTTAAATGATGGTTCGCACCAAATCCGCTAATTGCACCTGGTGAAACACTCACCACAAGTCCTGGTTTTTTATCCCAAACGCTTTCGCCATACGGACGTGAACCGACATCCAATGCATTTTTTAAAACAGCTGGTACTGAACGGTTATATTCTGGTGTTACAAACATCACACCATCTACTTGTTTCACTTCTTCACGGAATGTTGTCCAAGCTTCGGTGGGGGTTCCTTCATCATCCAAATCTTGATTGTATAATTCTAAATCACCAATGTTAATAAAAACAGGTTCGAAATCAGCTGGAAATAAGTCCGCCATTGTTTTTGCTACCAATTTGTTAAATGAATCTTTTCTTAAACTCCCTACAAAAATACCAATTTTTTTTGTCATGTAAATCCCTCCATTTTTCTTTTACTTACTTTATGATAGTACTTTTTCAAAAAAAGCGCAAACGTTTTATCCTTGTACATTGTTGAACTTCGTAACTTCACGTATAATAGCTAGTAAAAGGATGAGTAAAGGAGCAACTGCTTGAATAAAAAAATAAATTGGCGCCGACAGTTAACACAGTTGGAGAAACAAACATTGACTGAATTAAAAAACAAGGAAATGATTAAACAAGGAACTTTTTATAAATTGGAACAAACATTTCCTGAGGAATCAGCTTATACTTATTATGGTTTATACAGGAAGGAACAAACCATTCAAGCATATATCGTAGGGTATTGTTTTGATGGGGAAACCTTGGAAGCGACGATTGTTGCGCCAAATGTAGGACCATTTTTTGAAGAACTTGTTCAAGAACTCGAAAAGCAAGCAGCTTTGTGGGGAATGAAAGAAGTCTTTCTCGTGATGGACGACAAGCAATCTGTTGGCCTGAATTATTTTAATAGACAAGGAATTGTGCCAGCTTTTTCAGAACAGTATCTGGTTTTTCAAAGAGAAACTTACTCACAGGCGTTGGCGAAGCTGACACTTCTCCGACCACAAGTGGCTGATTTGGATTCCTTGGCTAGGTTACTCGAAGGTACGCCTTTGCCGGAGGACCTTCAACGAACACTTATTTATAAAGAAAACAATCAACTTTTAGCCACGCTACGTTTGGATCATTTTGAAAACG
This sequence comes from Enterococcus sp. AZ104, assembly GCF_050546705.1. Classification (NCBI taxonomy): domain Bacteria; kingdom Bacillati; phylum Bacillota; class Bacilli; order Lactobacillales; family Enterococcaceae; genus Enterococcus; species Enterococcus sp. AZ104. Next base: position 1,437,868 of record NZ_CP172952.1, on the reverse strand, counting down.
AATGGGGGATTTATGGCTTTGTTGTGACAAAAACGCAACGAGGTCGCGGTCTTGGCCGTCAAGTGTTACAGTCTGCGCTCCGAATGATTTTAGAAAAGTCAGCCTCAGCGACTATTTTTTTAGAAGTTGAAACAGAAAATCAAGCAGCGCTTCATCTCTATCAAACAGAAGGCTTTCAAGTGAGAAACCAGTACAACTATTATCAAATTTTGTAAAAATTCTTCATTATTTCGTTTGTTTTCCTGCAAATTGGCTAAAAAAATTGAAAAAAAGTAAAGGTGTCAAGAAAAAACTCTTTACAGGTTGTTGTTAATCTGTTAAACTAACTCTTGTGATTAAGTTAATGGAGGTGTATTTAATAATGGCAGTTAAAATTCGTTTAAAACGTATGGGTTCTAAAAAGAGTCCTTTTTACCGTATTGTAGTAGCTGATTCTCGTTCTCCTCGTGATGGACGTTTCATCGAAACTGTAGGTACTTACAACCCTTTGAAAGACCCTGCAGAAGTAGTTTTAAAAGAAGATTTAGTTTTAGATTGGTTATCTAAAGGTGCGCAACCTTCTGATACAGTTCGTAACATCCTTTCAAAAGAAGGCGTTATGAAAAAACATCATGAAGCTAAAAACGTTAAGAAATAAGGTGATTGAATATGGCAGATGTGAAAGAGTTAATTTTAACTATTGTCCGTCCGTTAGTCAGTCAACCTGAAGCAGTCTCATTAGAAATTGAGGAATCAACTGATTTCCTCGAGTATAATTTGACTGTGGCCAAAGAAGATATTGGACGTATCATTGGTAAACAAGGGCGTGTTGCAAAAGCAATTCGGACAATTGTTTATAGTGTACGTATCGATGGTCCGAAAAAGGTCCGTTTAAATATTCTTGATGGTAAATAAGCATTAACAAGGAGGTAGCCCAGCTATCTTCTTTTTTTATACATAACCAAAAAGTTTTCATTGCTAGAGACAGGCCTTTCTTGCTAAAATAGATGTATCCAGAATAAAGGAGCGATTTGTATGGCAAAACGAATTATCATTATGAACTTTGATATTGAAAGTAAATCGTACCAAGCATTTTCCGAAATAAAAAAGATGCAGGCAGAAAGACAGCTTAAAGGTGAGCAAATGGCGGTTGTTACGCATGTTAATGATGGCCAGCATCAATTTAAAATCAATGATTTTATCGATTTTACAGGCAACAATCATACATCAAAAGATAGCATGATTGGGATGCTAGTAGGCATATTAGGTGGTCCTCTGGGCATTCTTTTTGGCTGGTTTGCTGGAAGTATGTATGGTGCAAGCAAAGATGCCAAAGAAATTCAAGAAGCACAAACGGTTTTTGAACATGTGATTCAAAAGATTGATGAAGGACAAACGGGATTATTATTAATTGCAGAAGAAGAAGACAACCGTCCGCTCAACCAATTGGTTATGTTTGACTTAGGTGGCGAAATCACGCGGCTTGATTTAGAGGAAGTCCAACAAGAAATTAACGATGCGAACGAAGTTGCAAATGAAGCGAAACAATCGTGGCAAGCAAAAAAAGAACAACATAAAGAAGCGACATCGAAAGAAGAATAAGGAGCAAAGACTGTTTTCTGAATAAAGGGAAACAGTCTTTTAAAATACTAAGAAATCACGGTTTTTTATGGTAGTTTGCTAATTTTTTGTTATTTTATCGTAAAATGCGGTAAACTAAGAAGAAAACTTTGAGAAAATAGATAAATTATTATTTGCTAAAGGAGCAAACTTCTTCTAAAATAAAAAGGAAGTTTAAAAGAAAGTATGGTAGCAGATGGAAATACAATTTTTAGGAACAGGCGCTGGTGTGCCAGCAAAACATCGCAATGTCACAGGGATTGCGTTGAAATTATTAGATGAACGAAATGCAGTTTGGCTCTTCGATTGTGGTGAAGGGACTCAATTGCAAATTTTAAAAAGTAGTATTCGCCCAAGAAAAATTGAAAAGATTTTTATTACACATTTACATGGGGATCATATTTTTGGTTTACCTGGTTTGTTAAGTAGTCGTTCTTTTCAGGGCGGGACAGAACCTTTAGAAATCTATGGACCAGTTGGGATTGCTGATTTTGTCAAGACTTCTTTACGGGTCTCGCAATCGCGGTTGTCCTATCCACTGAAATTTATTGAATTAACGAAAGAAAATGACGTTATTTTTAAAGATAAACAATTCACTGTTCGCTGTAATATCTTGGACCATGGCATCACGAGCTTTGGCTATCGAATTGAGGAAGCAGCGCATGAAGGAGAATTACAAGTAGAGAAACTTCAAGCTTTAGGGATTCCTTCTGGGCCATTGTATGGCAAACTCAAACGTGGTGAAACGATTGTTTTTGATGGACAGGAAATTAATGGACAAGCGTTTGTGGGAGAGCGTAAACCTGGACGAATCGTGACGATTTTAGGAGACACTCGCAAAACTAAAAATAGTGTAACCTTAGCACAACGAGCGGATGTTTTAGTCCATGAAAGTACGTTTAATAAACACGAAGCAAAAATGGCAAAAGCCTACTTCCACTCAACCAGTCAACAAGCAGCTGAAGTTGCAAAAGAAGCGCAAGTAAAACAACTTATCTTAACGCATATTAGTGCCCGTTATTTAACCAAAGAGGCCTATCAGCTTCAAGAAGAAGCCCAAGAAATTTTCCCCAATACAAAAATCGTAAAAGATATGGATATCATTGAGATTCCATTTGCCAATGAAGGAGGAGCTTAGATGGATTTAACAAATAAAGTCGTTGTCGTAACTGGAGGTTCAGCTGGTTTAGGTGAACAAATTTGTTATGAAGCAGCTAAACAAGGGGCGGTCGTCGTTGTCTGCGCCCGCAGAATTAATTTGATTGGTAAAGTTCGCGAGCAGTGTGCTGTTTTAAGCGGACGAGAAGCATTTTCTTATCAATTAGATATTGCCGATCCAGAAAGTGTTGAACGTGTGGTTGAAGCTATTTCAGCAGAAGTTGGTCCTATAGATGTTTTAGTCAACAATGCTGGTTTTGGCTTGTTTGAAAATTTTGTTGAAATTGACTTGGCTGTTGCACGCCAAATGTTTGATGTCAACGTTCTAGGAATGATGACGTTTACTCAAAAAGTAGCTATTAAAATGATTGAAGCTGGGCAAGGACATATTATCAACGTTGCTTCAATGGCTGGGAAGATGGCTACAGCTAAATCAACCGTTTATTCTGCAACGAAATTTGCTGTGTTAGGTTTTTCAAATGCTTTACGTTTAGAATTGAAACCGTTGGGTGTAGCAGTAACGACTGTCAATCCAGGACCAATCCAAACAGAATTCTTTGATAAAGCGGACCCGACAGGCACATATCTAGCTGCGGTGGATAAAATTGTTTTGGACCCTACGAAATTAGCGAAAGAAGTGGTTGGGAGTATGGGGACTTCTCGACGTGAGATTAATCGTCCATTTGTCATGGAAGCGGCTGCCCGCTTTTATACATTGTTTCCACATTTAGGAGATTTCATAGCGGGAAATATTTTAAATAAAAAATAAAGGAGTCGATCAAGTCATGAAAAATCAATGGCGTGTTATTTTGGGCCTTGTGTTGGTCTTAATTGTTGTTATTTTTGCTGTTTTAAATAATCAAGCTGTTCCAGTAAACTTTGGTTTTACTAAAATTAGTGGACCGTTAATCTTAATTATTTTAGGTTCTGCAATTATTGGCGCACTAGTTGGATTACTAACCTCCACAACCACCATTTGGAACCAACGTAAGGAATTAAAAGCTGTACAAAAAGAGTTGGATATTTATAAAAATGATATGGATAAATTAGTCAAAGAAGAAACGGAAAAAGTTCAACGTTCTTTTGATAATCAATTGGCTGATTTGCAAGCCAAACAAGCGGCAGCACCACAAGTCGCAGAACCAGTGGTCAACGAACAAACATCAAACACAGAAGTAGACGCAACGCCTGTGTCAGGTAGTCGTATTGATCGTTATGTGAAACCTCGTGTGAATGAAGAGGAACAAAAATAAGGAAGAGACTTTATCGCTAAGTTTCTTTTAAAATAAAACTGTGATATCTGCTATTTATCTAACAGATATCACAGTTTTTTTCTCAGATTTCAAAAAATGCTTTCTTTAGTTTTTGGAAAAATTTTGCTATAATTACTTGGTTAGGAGTGACGTCGTGAAAAAATCAAACTATCAATGGCAGTTACAGACAAAGACAGAATTACCTGTAGAATTTATAGAACAATTAAAAAAAGAAGAAATTAATCCATTAATTGGCCAACTTTTATGGCACCGCAATATCCGGACAGAAGAAGCATTACGTAAGTTTCTACATCCGGCTATCGAAGATATTTATGATCCGTTCTTAATGCATGATATGGAGAAAACGGTAGCCCGCATCCAGCAAGCCGTCGAAGCGGGTGAACAAATCCTTGTCTATGGGGATTATGATGCAGATGGCATCACTAGTACCACGGTTATGAAAGAAGCAATCGAATTAGTCGGTGGCATGGTTCAGTACTTTCTACCGAATCGTTTTCTTCATGGCTATGGGCCTAATAAAGACGTATTTGCTGAACAAATTGAACAAGGAGTCCAATTAATTGTAACCGTTGATAATGGTGTAGCCGGCCATGAAGCAATTAGCTACGCTATGGCTCAAGGGGTAGATGTAATCGTTACTGACCATCATGAATTGCCTGAACAATTACCAGAAGCCTATGCGATTGTCCACCCTAGACATCCACAAGGAGCCTATCCTTTTGGAGATTTAGCTGGTGTTGGCGTGGCTTTCAAAGTCGCTACTGCGTTACTTGGTGAATTGCCAATTGAGTTATTAGATTTGGTAGCAATTGGGACGATTGCTGACTTGGTTTCATTAACCGATGAAAATAGAACGTTTGTCAAAATGGGCCTTCAAATGATTCAAACTGGTGATCGAATTGGTTTAGACGTTTTGCTACAAGAAGCGGGTGTGAAAAAGGAAGCTGTTTCAGAAGAATCAATTGGCTTTACCATTGGACCTCGTTTAAACGCATTAGGTCGATTAGGGGAAGCCGCACCAGGTGTTGAATTAATGACTACATTTGATGAAGAGCAAGCGCTGGAAATCGCTAAATATATTGATCAACAAAACAATGAACGAAAAGACATTGTAACGACGATTGCCAAAGAAGCCCTGGATTTAATCGACCCGAATGCGCCGGTCCATATTTTAGCGAAACAAGGCTGGCATGAAGGCGTCTTAGGGATTGTCGCGGGCCGCATTATGCAAGAAACGGGGAAACCAACCATTATTTTAGCAATAGATGAATCTGGTACGACCGCTAAAGGCTCTGGACGTAGCATTAGCGCATTGAATCTCTATGAGGCGTTGAACGAAGTGCGTGAGCAATTCACTCATTTTGGTGGGCATCATATGGCAGCGGGAATGACTTTACCTGTTGAAAATATTCCTTTTGTTCAAGAACATTTGGCACACTTTATTGAAAAAAATCAAATTGATATGGCTAATGGACAAGAGTTGCTCATTAGTGAGAGCTTAGCGGTTTCGCAGGCAACGACTACTTTTATTGATCAATTGCGTATTTTGGCGCCTTTTGGGACTGATAATACTGTGCCAACTTTTGTATTTAAGGAAATCACGCCTACGCAAATTCGGCAAATTGGTGCAGATAATGCACATCTGAAATTTCAAATGAATCAAGAAGGGGCACAATTGGATGCAATTGCTTTTCAAATGGGGCCTCAAGCGGATGAACTAGCACAAGGAACCGCCGATGTGGCAGGCCAACTTTCCATCAATGAATGGAATGGTCGTAAGAAACCACAATTAATGGTGACTGATTTTGCTGTATTGGGAAGACAATTATTTGATTTTCGTGGCAAAAATAATCAAACGAAACCAATTCCTTCAGAAGCAACAGCTTATCTTTTGTTTGATGAAAAAAATCAAAAATTCATTTCAGATCCAACCGCTAATATTATTGTTTGGTCAAACCAAGAAGAATTGGTGGAAGTTGTTTCTCAAAATAAAATCGAACAACTGGTTTTTGTCGACTGTCCTGTGGAAGCAATCACGGTTAAAGAAATTGTTGAAGCGACTGAGATACAACGTATATACATGATGTTTATTTCACCAGAAGAAGCTTATTTAAACGGTATGGCTTCACGTGAACAATTTGCAACATTGTATAAATTTATTTTGCAGCAAAAAGAAGTAAATCTACGTTCCCAGCTATCGAAGGTGGCAAATTACTTAAATATCCAAGAAAAATTATTAATTTTCATGATACAGGTGTTTTTTGACTTAGGATTTGTTACAATAGAAAGCGGTGTTTTAAACAGTATTGAGAAACCCGACAATCGACCATTGACTGAAAGTCAAGTGTACCAACAACGATTGAAAAAAATAAAAACAGAAGAATTTCTACTTTACAGTGATTGTCAAACAATACAACAATGGCTGTGGAATGAGGAGGACAAATAAAAATGGATTTAAGAGATTACATTGCAAGCATTCCAGATTATCCTGAGAAAGGGATCGTGTTCCGTGACATTTCTCCATTAATGGCTAATGGGGATGCCTATCGTGAAGCAACGAAACAAATCGTGGATTACGCGAAAGAAAAAAGAATTGATATGGTTGTAGGACCGGAAGCTCGTGGCTTTATTGTCGGCTGTCCAGTGGCTTATGAACTAGGGGTTGGCTTTGCTCCGGTTCGTAAAAAAGGAAAACTTCCTCGCGAAACCATCGAAGTGACTTATGACTTAGAATATGGTTCAGATACATTAACGTTGCACAAAGATGCCATCACACCAGGCCAACGTGTTTTGATTTGTGATGACTTGCTAGCAACTGGTGGTACAATTAAAGCAACCATCGAATTAGTCGAACAATTAGGTGGTATTGTGGTTGGTTGTGCGTTCCTAATTGAATTAATGGATTTACATGGCCGCGATAAAATTGATGGCTACGATATTGTTACCTTAATGGAATACTAATCTAATTTAATTAGAAAGAGCGAAGGAATTTAATCCTTCGCTCTTTCTTTGACATAGTTATAAAAACGGAGCGTAGCTTGGGGGGAACACACCGTTTTATTATTTATTAAGGGAACTTACGATAAACGTATCTTGCTTGCTGTTGTTTACGTGTACGTGTATAACGCTTCTCATCCCATGACATAAACCAAAGAATAAATAACGGCGTCACGATCATAAAAGCAAGACGTAATCCTAATGTTCCCAAAAAAATACCTATAACCAATACAAAAAATAAAAATCCAACACGACGAATTGCTTCCATGTGTATCACCTCTTCATTTGATTCGAACGAGTGTTCGTATTGTTATTATACGAATGTATGTTCGTTTTGTAAAGTCTTTTCTACTAATTTATGTTAAAATAATTCGAAAAGAAGAATAATCCTTTATAATAAAGAGATTTAGGGCAATAAAAGAACACGATGCTCAAAGCATCGTGTTCTTATTGTGCTGTGATTACGTATAAAAGAGAACAGAAAAATACATGAGGATCGCTGCAAGCATGACGAACAAATGCCAAACCACATGCATAAACCGCACATTTTTCAATGAATAGAAGGCTGCACCTAATGTGTAAGACACACCCCCTGCGACCAATAACGCTGTTCCTGTAAACCCAAGAGATTCATATAACGGACGAGCAGCGATGATACAGAGCCAACCTAAAACAATATAAATAATCGTTGAAATGTTTTTCACTGTTTCTTGTTTATGCAACGTGAGGGATTTATAGACAATACCGACGATGGCGATTAACCAGACTAAACTAAATAAGGTCCAACCTAACCAACCGCCAATACTAATTAAGCAAAACGGCGTATAGCTGCCAGCAATCAATAAGAAAATAGAACTATGATCGAAGACCTGAAAGACCTTTTTGGCTCTTGTAAAAATTAAACTATGAAATAACGTTGAAGATAAAAAAAGTAGAATCAACATGGAGCCATAAATAGCATAAGATACCACGTGAATCGGTGAGCCTAAACGAGCTCCTTTAACAAGTAAAATGACTAAGCCAGCAATACTTAAACCTGCGCCTATGCCATGTGTAACTGCATTCAAGACTTCGTTCACGATTAGGTATTTTTTTGAGAAATGCGTTTTTTCCAATAAATTCACTTCCTTTATTTTAATTTGATGAAAAATTCGGCAGTGTCTGTTATACTATAACTAGATAATTAACCGTTTAATGGTATTCTACCATGAAAACAGGTTCCTTTTAAAGAAAGAGTGATAAATTTATGACAAACGTTAAAATCGTAACGGATTCTTCATGTACGATGGAAAAAAGTCTTAGAGATGAATTAAATATCCATATGATGCCTTTATCAATTATGGTTGATGGCGTTGTTTATCCAGATGATGATCATTTGCCAGGCGAAAAATTTATGGACATGATGGCTAATGCGAAGGCCTTACCCAAAACGAGTCAACCACCAATTGGTGAATTTGTAGAATTATATGATCGCTTAGGTGAAGATGGCAGTGAAGTAATTTCGATTCACATGACAAAAGGCTTAAGTGGAACGGTTGAAGCGGCCCGTCAAGCTAGCAACTTATCATCAAGTAAAGTAACGGTGATTGATAGCGATTTTACAGACCAAGGTTTGTCTTTCCAAGTCATTCAAGCAGCAAAATTGGCACAAGCGGGAGCGGGTGTTCCAGAAATTTTAGCTGAAATTGAACGCGTCAAACAAAATACCAAATTATACATTGGCATTTCAACATTGGATAATTTGGTTAAAGGTGGACGAATCAGCCGTACAACAGGATTATTATCAAACATTTTTAATATGAAAGTTGTCATGGACTTTGAAAATACGGAATTGATTCCTGTAGCGAAAGGCCGAGGCGTTAAAACGTTTAATAAATGGTTTGACGAATTGAAATCAGAATTAAGTAAGATTCCAAATGTTCGACAAATTGGCATTTCTCATGCGGATGGGCTAGAACTAGCAAATGGATTCAAAGAAGGATTACAAGCAATCTTTAAAGACATGGATATTCCCGTATTACATACGAATCCAGTCATTGCAACCCATACAGGAAAAAATGCCTTTGCTATTATGTACTATACAGACTAAGAAATAACGAGGTTGGGTCTCACTCTTAAATGAGTAGACGCAACCTCTTTCTAACAAGAAAAGGAAAATTTCTTGTTGGTTTATTTAAAAGGAAGTGACGAAGATGAAAAAACAAACACAGCATATTTTGCTGACCGTCTTAACACCTATCCTCATTGCGCTAGGTGTTTTTACATTGTTAAGTGTGGCCATCCCCAAAGCAAAGCCACTATTAAAGCAAGAGAAAGTGGCCACAACTGCTCAAAAAAATCAAAAAGAAGTCATTCATTATACAGCAATCGGTGATTCTTTAACTGAAGGAATTGGCGATTTGACGAATAGTGGAGGTTTTGTTCCCATTGTGGCAGATGATTTAAAAGAACACTACAACTTGAACGGTGTTCAAACAGACAATTTTGGGAAAAATGGGGATCGTAGTGACCAAATTTTAAAACGAATCAAAGAAAAACCTGAAATTCAAAAGGGCCTTGCCTCTGCGGACGTGATTACGCTAACGGTTGGTGGAAATGACTTAATGAAAGTAATTAGTAGTAATATTTTCGACTTGAAAGTCAGCTCGTTCAATCGTCCACAAAAAGCCTATCAACGCCGAGTAAGACGATTACTTGAAGAAATCCGAGAATACAACGAGAAAGCCCCTATTTATGTCTTAGGAATTTACAATCCCTTCTACTTAAACTTTTCCGAAATTACAGAAATGCAAGAAATCGTTGATAACTGGAATCAAGCAACCGAAGAAATGGTTCAAGAGCAAAAACGAGCCTATTTCATTCCTATCAATGATTTACTCTATAAAGGTCGTGGCGATGAAGTTGGCGTAACTGGTGGTGACTCAGAAACTACAGGAAGTAGTGCTAGCAAAGAGGATTTAAACAATTTGTTATATGAAGAAGATCGCTTCCATCCGAATAATCTTGGCTACCAAATTATGGCCGGAGCTGTCCGGGATGAAATGGTCAAGACAGAGAAAGAATGGATAACCAAATCAGAAGGTAGTGAATAAAATGAATGAAGAAAAGCAAAAAACAAGTAAATCAATTAAAAAGACACAACCAACCAATCTTAAACGAAATCCCTGGAAAATCGCTTTTCTTGTTCTAGTGGGTTTAGTCATTGGTAGTGTAGCTTTCGTGACATTTCGAGCAACACAAGTTCGCGAACCAGATTTAAAGAAAATACCAGCAATTGTTGAAAAAGAAGGCGAGCCAGTGGTCACCATTCAGTCAAAAAAACAACAAGTGAACAAACTGATTGACTTTTATTTAGCCGACTTTCAAAAAGGCTCGGAGATCAAATATAAATTTTATTTAGAAAATGATGCTTTATTAAATGGAACATTTCAGGTGTTAGGGCATGACATTCCTTTTTACTTATATTTTGATCCTTACGTGATGGCGAATGGCAATGTACAATTAAAAGCAAAAAGTTTATCTATAGGAACGTTAGGCTTGCCAATTAAAGAAGTATTGAAATTTGCTAAACGTTCTTACAAACTACCTAAATGGGTTGAAATCAATCCAGATGATCAAACTGTTTTATTACGTTTAGATCAGTTTAGAATGCAAAATGGTCTATTTGTTCGAGCAGAAAAGATTAATTTAGTTGACGATGACATTCGGATGAATATATACTTGCCAAAAGAGAAATAAAAAAGGAGTGTTAGAGATGGAAGAAAAAGCAATTTTTGCAGGCGGCTGTTTCTGGTGTATGGTGCAGCCTTTTGATACACAACCAGGGATTATCTCAGTTGTTTCGGGTTATACAGGTGGGCATGTGCCTAATCCAACATATGAACAGGTTCTAACACACACAACAGGCCATACGGAAGCAGTAGAAATCACTTTTGATCCAGCGATTATTTCTTACGAACAATTAGTGGATATTTATTGGCAACAAACGGATCCTACTGATGCTTTCGGTCAGTTTCAAGACCGCGGCGATAATTATCGGCCAGTTATTTTTTATCGTTCTCAAGAACAAAAAGAAATTGCTGAGAAAAGTAAAGAACGTCTAGCTAATAGCGGTCGTTTTACAGAACCAATTGTTACTACCATCGAACCAGCAGCACCATTTTATCCTGCTGAAGAATACCATCAAGACTTTTATAAAAAAGACGCTTTGCGTTATGGATTGTCCCATCAACGTAGAAGTGAATTTATCGAAGAAAAATGGAGTGATTAATTTACATGAGACGAAGCTTTTACCATTACTTAATGACATTAAAAGGTCCGGCTAAAGATCCTGAAACTGATTTTGCCAATGAAGCGTCCAAAGATATTCAGTTTCCAAAACAAACCGAGGATTATCATGAACTTTCTTCTTATTTAGAAATGAATGCTGACTATTTAAGCAACATGGACATCTTTGATGAGTTATGGGAAAAGTACCTTGAAAACAATAAATAAATCCAGAGGAAAAGCAAACAAAGCTTTTCCTCTTTTTTCATTCATGTTATAGTAAACAAAAGTAGTGACGAATTTGTTAGAAATGAGATGAAATCTATGAAGAACAAACGAACTGTTCCTTTTTATCAATATATTATTTCGCTCCTCTGTGTCGCATTTTTAGCTGGAGGAAGTAGTTATATTTATTTTGATCATCGTGTTAAAAAGATGAGTCAAGAAGGGGCAATTACCAATGCTGATTTAAGCAAAGTGCAGGATTTATATAATGAAATTAGTACCAATTATGTAGGTGAAGTAGATAAAAATGAATTAGTTGAAGGCGCCTTAAAAGGCATGTCTGAAGCCATTGGAGACCCATACTCAACTTATCTAAATGAATCTGCTGCCAATGATTTAAACGAAAGCTTATCTGGTGATTTTGAAGGAATTGGTGCCACTATGACAATGAAAGATGGCGAACCAGTTGTAGCAGAGGCCCCTGTAGCAGATTCCCCAGCTGAAAAAGCGGGAATCAAAGAAGGCGATATTATTGAAAAGGTTGATGGTACAGCTACAAAAGGGATGAAACTAGCAGAAGTCGTCTCAAAAGTCCGAGGTAAAAAAGGAACTTCCGTTGAATTGACTATCCAAAGAGAGGGAGAAACTAAAAATATCTCAATCAAACGTGGGAAAATTCCCGTTAAAACAGTGACTGGTGAGTTAGACAAAAAAGATGCACAAATTGGCTCGATTAAAATTACGTCCTTTGGTAAAAAAACATATCAAGAATTGAAAGAAACAATCACGAATTTACGAGACAAAGGAGCTAAATCCTTTGTAATTGATGTACGCCAAAATCCTGGTGGACTGCTAGATCAAGCAGAGCGAATGGCCAGTATGTTTTTAAAAAATGGCGAAACAATTGTTCAATTTGAAGACAAAAAAGGACGTACGATGAAAGAAGTTGCTTCCAAAGAATTAGACGGCGGCTTTAAAGTAAAAGAACCTGTTGCAGTTATCATTGATGGCAATAGTGCCAGTGCATCCGAAATTTTTGCTGCAGCACTGCATGAATCTGCGAATGTCCCATTAATTGGAACGAAAACATTTGGCAAAGGAACGGTCCAAACGGTGAAAGATTTAAATGACCAAACCGAAATAAAATTGACTGTTTTAAAATGGTTAACACCAAAAGGTGAATGGATCAACGAAAAAGGAATTGAACCAACCATCAAAGCTGATTACCCCGAGTATGCCTATTTAAAATTGATTCCTCGCGATAAAACGCTAAAAGAAGGAGATCAATCTGAAGATATTCAGAACTTAAATGCTATTTTAGCTGTATTAGCGTATCCTGTTGATGAAAACAATGCAAACTACACCGCAGAAACAAAAGCAGCGGTTAGCGATCTTCAACAGAAAAATGGCTTGCCTGTAACTGGAGAAATCGACAATGAAACAGCCACAAAAATTGAAGCCACTTTAGGTAAATTAATTCTTGAAAATGACGCTGCCTACGATACAGCAGTCAAAGAAATTCAAAAAAACTAGAAAAAAGGTGGCACGAAGTTGAAGAAGAAACGTGATTATGTTGGGTATTTAATGTACTTTCTGAAAATCTTAGTACCAGCAATCGTAGCCGTTTTTATTTTAAGAGGATTTTTCCTGATTCCTGTTCGGGTGGATGGCCATTCCATGCAAAAAACCTTGAATCAAGGAGATATGATTGTGATGGAAAAATTCTCCGCCATTAAACGGTTTGATGTGGTGGTCTTTAAAACAGACACAGGATCGATTCTGATTAAACGTGTGATTGGTTTACCAGGAGAAGCTGTGCGTTACGAAAACGATCAGTTATATGTCAATAATCAGCCAATCGCTGAACCGTATTTAACTAAAAACAGAAAAAAAGATCATGAAACGATGCCTTACACTACGAATTTTGATTCAAAAGAATTGTTAATGCAAGAAAAATTACCTAAAGATAGCTATTTTGTGCTTGGTGATAATCGCCGTATGTCTAAAGACAGTCGTTCTTTTGGTGCAATACATGCAGATCAAATCTTAGGGAAAGCACAATTTGTTTATTACCCACTCACTCATATGAAGATCATTCCTAAATAAGTAAGACCACTAGTTCGTTTATTTAAATAACGACTAGTGGTCTTTTCTAATCTGAAAAATTGTTCTCTTAGCTGAAAAATGTTAAGGTTAAAGTAATGATAGATGTAGGAGGTCATGCAAATGATTAGAAAAACAATTTTAGCAAGCTCTATCTTAGGCGTTGGGTTGCTAATTGGTGCATGTGGAAACCAAACTCAAACCCAAATGAATTCAACCAATACCAGTGAATCATCACAGTCTAAAGTAACCGAATCAAGTCGCAAGTCATCTGAAAGTGCGTCTAATAACGAAGGTGTATCAAGCGATTCTAGTAAATCCACAAGTTCCACTACAGAATCAGAAATCTTAAAAGGTCTGGCGGAAGAAAAAACGCTAAAAGAAAAAATCCCGTCCTTAAATCAAACAACGATTAAGAAAGTCACTGATAATGAGTATAAACGCATTCTTGTGATGGAAGAAAAGGCTACAGGAACGACCTATAAAAGTATTTTGATAAAAAAACAAAATCGCTTAAAAATTGTCAACGAAACAACCGATGAATTGTTATACAATGGAACCCTATAAGAACGAAATCATTCAATAAACTCAAAAGTATCGCCATTGTTTTCAAAGAAAAATTTCTTTGGAAACAATGGTTTTTTTATTGACAAAAGAATTTCTAGGGTATATAGTTAGTTACATAAGTAGTTAACCATTTAAGCGAGGTGTAAAAATGGAATTTAATTTTTCGGGGGAAAAGCCTTTATTTCAGCAAGTAGCCGATCAGATTGCCGAAGGAATTTTTAATGGCGCTTACTTAGAAGGCGAACAAATTCCCTCAACCACAGAAATATCAAAAAGTTATCAAATCAATCCAGCCACCGTTTTAAAAGGAATGAATTTATTAGTAGAACGACAGTTGATTGAAAAGAAACGGGGGATTGGCATGTTTGTTTTACCAGGCGCTCAAGAGAGAGTAAGAAGTGCACGGAAAGAAGAATTTTTAAATAAAGAAGTCTTAGAAGTTGTCGCAGAAGCTAAAAAATTAGGGATTACAGCTGAACAATTAAAACAACTAATTGAAAGAGGGTATGACGCATGAGTTTGCGGGTGGAATCAGTAAGTAAAAAATATCATCAAAAAAAGGCATTAGATAATATTTCAATTACTTTTGAAAAAGAAACGATTTATGGACTCTTAGGCAGAAACGGGGCTGGTAAAAGTACGTTATTAAATATCATAAATAATCGAAGTTTTGCCACTTCAGGTTCCGTTAAATTGGCGGGAGAAACAGTGACCGATAATGAGGCTGCTTTGACTCATATTTACTTAATGAGTGAAGATAATTTGTTTCCTCCTCAGTTAAAAATTAAAGATATTTTTAAAACGACTGAAGGTTTTTATGGATCCTTTGACTGGTCTTTAGCCGAACAAATGTTAAGCGATTTTGATTTAGATAGTAAAAAGACATTCAAAAAATTATCAACTGGTTATCGGAGTATTGCTAAACTAATAGTGGCGCTATCCGTCCCCTGTGAGTATATTTTTTTAGATGAGCCAGTCTTAGGTTTAGACGCCAATCATCGGGAATTATTTTATACTTATTTAATTGAGACATACCAAGAACGTCCCCGTACGTTTGTGATTTCCACCCATTTGATTGAAGAAATTGCGAATTTATTAGAAGATATTATCATCATTGATCAAGGAAAATTGATTCGCGCAGAATCTATTGAAACAATTTTGAAAAACGGTCGCATTGTTTCTGGGCCGAAAGAACAAGTAGAGCGCTATACTCAGTCATTGGAAATCTTAGGCATGGACACTTTAGGTGGAGCAGTTACGGCTTACGTGTACGGCGACTTGCCGACTGAAAAAGCAGAGGTTCAAATTGCGCCGCTAAATTTACAAACATATTTTGTACAATTAACCAATAGAAAGAAGGAAAAGTAAAATGAAATTTAAAACAGCTTTGCGGTATCGTGTTATTTATCAAGTCCGTTCCTTAGCAATTTATTTTGGCTTTTATGCTTTGTTCGGCATTCTTTTTCCTCTTATTGGGTTGATCTTTTCTAACGACGTGAACACTGTCAGCTCTGATGCAGTAATTCCTTGTCTGGTTTTTATGGGGATACTATCATTTTTGGGGATGAACACAGATTTTAAACTGTTTATTCAAAACGGGCTTTCCCGCTGGACGATTTTTTTGGTGAATTTTGTAAGTAATGCTATTTTATCTTTGGTTGGATCCTTGGCTGTACTTGTACTGATTAAAGTATTTAGCGGCAATTTCATTTCTCATTTTCAATTATCAATGAAATTAATTGATGTCTATGCGCAAGGAAACTTTTTCATGTCGTGGTTGCTCTTTTTTATCTTACTAATGCTTAGCGGCTCACTTGGCTTGTTAGCAGGTGTCTTTAATGATCGGATAGATGGCGTAAAAAAACTCATTGTTTTATTGCTGTTATTAATGATTCCTATTTTACTGGGCACGATTGCACAATTAGGGGGAGCACCAATGCGCCTGAGAATGCTCCACGTCTTGCAAGCAATGGTTGGTTATCAATCCACTGGTTTTACTGTCCTGCCACTTCTTCTGACAATCAGTTGCTTTGTGGGCATTAATCTTGGTTTGGCCTATTTATTGAATAAACATCGTGAAATTAAACGCGTAAATGCATAACTAATTAATAAGAACATGTTCAATGAGGTGAATTTGGAACATGTTCTTATTGTTTTAATTGAGAGATACATCGGAAGTACCATGACAAAGGAAAGGGCTTCCGTCAAAATAGAAAGAGAAGAAAGGAGTATGAAAAGAGTAAAAAACTTTGTAAATAAGTAAACGACAAAGAATGAAAAATGGAGGGGTAACATGGCGGTAATTGAAGCAAAAAATATTAAAAAAAGTTATGGAAAGAACGAAACAAAATTTGATGCGTTAAAAGGTGTTGATTTAAAAGTTGAAAAAGGTGAATCTGTGGCCATAATTGGTAAAAGTGGCTCTGGGAAATCAACATTTATGCACATTTTGGCATTGCTAGATCAACCAACTTCAGGAGATATTTATTTAAATGGTAAAAATGTTACTAGTATTAGAAAGAAAGTGCTGAATAAAACGAGAAATGAAGAATTTGGTTTTGTTTTTCAACAATTCTTTATGAATGCCAAGGATACAGTTTTAAATAATGTTCTTTTACCATTAAAAATCGGTGGGATTTCCGGTAGCAAGAGGAAAAAGATGGCTTTAGATGCGTTAAAAGCAGTCGGTTTGGAAGATAAAGTTCAAAATAAAGCGAATAATTTATCTGGTGGCCAAAAACAACGGGTATGTATAGCGCGTGCTTTAGTTAATAATCCGCAAATTATTTTTGCAGATGAACCTACAGGGAATTTAGATTCTGCCACTGGGAAGAAAATTGAAGAATTGTTATTTGATTTAAATAAAAATAAAGGAATTACCTTAATTATTGTGACACATGATCCAGACTTAGCAGCACGTTGTGATCGGCAAGTTCATGTTCGAGACGGCTTGATTGTAGGAGGAGATGAGTAAATGAAATTTAGAGATATTTTAAAATCAGCTAGTACCAATTTAATGCGTAATAAAGGTCGAACCGTATTGACCATTATTGCAATCTTTATTGGAGCATTTACCATAGCTTTAACTACAGGAGTCAATATTGGTGTAAATGATTATATTGACAAACAAGTCGGCAGTGTCGGTGGTGCAAATCAGTTATTTATTCAGCCAAAAATGGAGATGAATGTTGGTAACGGAACAGAACCAAGTAAATATAATCCAGAGAAAAAAACCAGTACGATTCAACAACAAAGTATGCTTGCTGAAAAAGATATTGAGAAGATTAAAAAAATCTCGGATGTTACATCAGTGGAACCAATGAAATCCGTTGCTATCGATTATATAAAAGGAGCAGATAAGCATAAATATGTATTTTCAGCAACTTCTGCGCTAGATGAGATGACCATTGATTTAGCGGCTGGCCGTAAAGTTTCGCAAACGAGCCAGGACTTCGAAATTAATTTGTCACCAGAATATGTAAAAGCGCTCGGCTATACATCTAGTAAAGCTGCCGTGGGAGAAACAGTTCAATTAGGTATCTCAAGTTCCTTGAAAGGACAAGAGCAAGTTATTGAAGCGAAAATTGTTGGCGTTAGAAATGCCAGTGTCATTCAAAATGGGCTCTCGTTGATGAATAAAGCATTGATTGATAAAGTTGTCTCAATCAATCAAGCAGATCTTCCAGAACATTTAAAAAATCAATACGCGATGATTATTGCTGAAGTTAAAAAAGACAGCACGCCAGAGCAGATTAAGGACATCAAAAAAGATTTAGACAAAGCTGGCTATTTAGCGACTACTGTCGAAGATGAAATTGGCATGATTCGTAATATAATCAATGCAATCACTGGTGTTTTAACCATGTTTGGTACAATTGCCTTGTTAGCTGCAAGCTTTGGCATTATTAACACGCTGTATATGTCTGTCCAAGAAAGAACGCGAGAAATTGGTTTAATGAAAGCCATGGGTCTTAGCAATGGGAAAGTCTTTACAATTTTTAGTGTTGAGGCGGCTTTAATTGGCTTTTTTGGCTCAATATTAGGCATTTTAGGAGCTGTTGGGGTTGGAAATTTAGTTAATCGTTTGGCAACGGATTCTTTTTTAAAGGCTTTAACAGGATTTAAATTAATTCAATTTTCATTACCATCTTCACTAACGATTATCTTAGTTATTATGTTTATTGCTTTTTTAGCAGGAACTTTACCAGCTCGAAGAGCAGCAAAATTAGATCCAATTGAATCTTTACGTTATGAATAATAGACTAAAAACAGCTACTTTCTCTCAATTTAACTAAAGCATATTCTTATATAAAAAGAAGGCAATAGGCGTATACTAAAAGTGTGAAAAATGAAACAAATGAGAGGAAGTTGGTTTATGAAAGCTGTTGTGATTAATCAGTACGGAAGTAAAGAGGTACTTGAAGAAGCAGAAGTAACACTGCCAGAATTATCGGAACATCAAGTGTTGGTAAAAGAATACGCGACATCAATTAATCCGATTGATTGGAAATTGCGTGAAGGATATTTAAAACAGATGTTTGATTGGTCCTTTCCGATTATTCTTGGTTGGGATGTCGCTGGTGTGATTACAGAGGTGGGGAGTCAAGTAACGGATTGGCAAGTTGGCGATAAAGTTTTTGCTCGTCCTGAAACTACTCGTTTTGGTACCTATGCAGAAGTAACGATTGTGGATGATCATTTATTAGCAAAAATCCCTGAAACAATTAGCTTTGAAGAAGCGGCTGCCGTTCCGTTGGCTGGTTTAACCGCTTGGCAAGCATTGTTTGATCATGGTCACCTTAAAGAAGGAGAAACTGTTTTAATTCATGCTGGTGCAGGTGGGGTCGGTACTTATGCGATTCAACTAGCAAAAGAAGCGGGCGCACATGTCATCACGACCGCTAGCGCAAAAAATCATGCCTTACTGAAAAAAATTGGTGCAGATGAAGTGATTGATTATCGTACAACGAATTTTGCAGAGGTATTAGCTGATGTTGATTTGGTCTTTGATACAATGGGTGGTGAGGTTCAAAAAAATAGTTTTGCCGTCTTAAAACCAAATACCGGTCGTCTTGTTTCAATTGTGGGCATTGAAGATAAACAATTGGCAGCCGAAAAAAATATTTCTGCTGAAAGTATTTGGCTTCAACCAAATGGAGAACAATTACAAAAAATTGCTGATTTGATGGCAGCTGGAAAAGTTAAATCAATTATTGGTGAAGTTTTCCCTTTTTCTAGACAAGGGATTTATGATGCACATGCACTCAGTGAAACGCACCATGCAGTTGGTAAAATAGTTGTTCAAATGGCAGAATAAAAAGAAGCTCAGACAGTGAATTATCTTAAAATAGAAAAAGTGAGCCTGGGACAAAAATCCAAAGAGATTTTTGTCCCAGGCTCAAAACCTGATAAACGGCGGGAACAGAACCAACTCCTTCGGAAATAAGCCGAAATTCTCCAAAAATTAAAGAGCAATTTTCGGAAATTTCTTCTTATTTCTCGGAGCTAAACGGTTCTGTCCCGACCTCACTTTTTTGTTAAGAGGACAGATGTGCCAACCAAGTTTGTGTTTCCTTAATTTCTTGATAAGTTAATTGATGACTTTGTGTCCAAACCTCTTGTACGGTTGCTCCATGATTCTGAAATAATTGAATCACACGCATACTCTCAGGAAGTGGGACAATCGGGTCATGCTCTCCTAGAGATAATAAAACAGAAGTGTCGGTCAAGTCTGGTTGATTGGTCAATTCAACAGGAAACATGGGATGATAGAGGACAGCTTGATGGTAGCTGTCGGGATGAGTAAGCAATAATTGAATAGCGATATTGGCCCCATTTGAATAGCCAATAAAAATAATTTTATCCAATGAAAATTGATGTTCGTTAGCGGCTTGTTGAATAAACTTATGAAGCGCCTCGCCGCGTTTTTCTAGATCTTCTAAGTCATAATGACCTTCCGCTAGGCGCTTAAAATAACGATTCATTCCATTTTCTGAAACATCACCACGAATACTTAGCACAGTAGCTTGTTTATTTAGTTCTTGAGCAATTGGTAGGAGAGATGTTTCATCACCACCTGTACCGTGAAGTAGCACAAAGACAGGTGCTTCAGGATGTCCTTTTTTAAAAATTGAATGCATGTTTTTTCCTCCTTAGGCTCGTTTTGTATTGAACGGCTTGATAACACTCTCAATATACTCACGACGGTTTTCTAAAAATGGCGCAAGAGATAACTTTTCTCCTAATGTTTCGTAAGGTTCATCCCCCATAAATCCTGGTTCATCGGTGGCTAATTCGACTAAAATATGCCCAATACGAACATACAATGATTCAAAGTAATAACGATCGACATAGCCAGAGTTTTGTAAGCCTAAATGATCAAAGAGCGCTTGCCAAGTCCCAAGTGATTTACGATCCGCTAGGCGGAATGCAACGTGATGTACTTCACCATATCCTTGTTGCGCTTGTGAGCTAGTATCATCGTCTACCAAAACGACTTGGGCACCATTGCCACCTTGCCCAACTTCTAGTAAATAGCGATTGCCTTCTTGTGCCACTACGTGAAAGCCTAGAATTTCTTCAAAGACTTCTTTGAATTCATGAAAATAGGAAATAGCTATTTCGACAGGTCCTAAGCCATAAATCGCAAATTCTGTAGGGACAGGTCCTTTTTTCCAAGGGGTGCCCGCTGCAACACCCTGATTTAATTCATCAGAGATTAATTGATACGCTTGATCATCAAAATCCCAAAAGCGAAGGATCTTTTTGCCAAATTCTTCAGAAATACCTGTGTGTTTGACCGCAAATTCATTAAAGCGATTTTCATAATAAGTCAAAGCTGCATCTGAAGGAACCCGGAACCCTGTTCTTGAAATTGTATTGGTTCCTTTTAATCCTTTAGGGTTATTGGGAAAATCGAAAAAGGTCATGGTTGTACCTGGTGTACCCAAATCATCGGCAAAATAGGTATGGTAAGTATAGATATCATCTTGGTTCACTGTTTTTTTGACTAAACGCATCCCTAAAACGTCCGTAAAGAAGTGATAGTTTTTTTCTGCATCACTTGTCATAGCTGTAACGTGGTGGATTCCTAATAATTGATCTTCTTTTTTCATCATTATTTCCTCATTTCGTTTCATTTGTTATTTTTCGTAAAGTTTTTTGAAGAAGTGTTAATTCTTCGGAAGAGAGTTGTTCAAATGCTTCTGCAATTCGCTTTGCATGCGTCGGGAAAATTTCTTCAATTAATGTTTTTCCAGCTTCTGTTAATTCAACGTAAGTAATGCGTCGGTCTTTTTCACTGGGGGTGCGCGTTACATAGCCTTTTTTATGTAATTGGTCAATAACATAAGTGGTGCTACTGCTAGCGATTAAAATTTTCTCCTTAATTTTTTGGATGGTCTGAGGACCTTTATGGAGTAACAGCTCTAATACTGAAAATTCTGTAATGTTTAAGTCATAACAAGTGACATCTTGCTTGGCAAGTTGCTCTAGTCGATGGCTGGTTCTTAATAAACCGATATAGGCTTTTAAAGCTTCTTGCTGTTGGTTCATTGTTTCACCTCTTTTTATTTCGAATTCGAGATAAATATAACTTACTTTTGGTAAGTAATCAATTAATATGCTTAAAAAGACAGCCAGCAAAAAAATGTGAATTTTTGCTGGCTGTCTTTTTTGTTTAATTTAGAAGATCGTTGGAACTAAGCCGCCATCGATTCTTAAGGCTTCGCCTGAGAAGGAAGAAGAATCCGGGCTGGCCACAAAGGTAACAAAACGACCAATTTCTTCTGGTCGAATGAGCCGTTGGATTTGTGAACGAGAACGATGATTTTTCATGAAATCTTTTTCCCAATCCTCTTTGGGAATGTCTGAATCAGCGTACATATCTTCCAACATTTTTTCTACACCTTCGGTAAGGGTTGAGCCAGGCATAACCGTGTTAACGGTGACATGTGTGCCGACAGTTAAGTTGGATAAACTTTTAGCTAAGGAAAGATTCATCGTTTTTGTCATGCTATATTGGGGCATTTCGCCAGAAGGCATCACCGCTTCTTCGCTAGCGATGAAAATAATGCGACCAAAATCTTGTGCAAGCATTTTAGGTAGATAAGCTTTTGCTAATGCATTGCCTGACAACACGTTCACAGTAAAAAATTTTTCCCAAGTGGCGTCATCGATGTCCCAGTATTCCATTGGCTCAAAAATCCCCATATTGTTCACTAAAATGTCGACTTTAGGGAATTTTTCAAGCAAAGTAGCTCGTTGACTTTCAATGGAAATATCGGCAGTCCCTGCTTGAGGATGAGTGTCTGGAAACATTGTTTGTATTTCTTTAACAACTTTAGTTACTTCGGCTTCATTGCGCCCATTGATAATGACATCGGTCCCTTCACGAGCCATTTCAATCGCAATTGCTTTGCCAATTCCTTTGGTTGAACCAGTAATTAATGCTAATTTATTCGTTAAGTGTAAATCCATTTAAATCCCTCCAACGTTTGTCTATCTCTAGTGTAGGTCTTTTTCTGGACTTTTAAAAGGAAAAAGTTTTTTCGGCCCGCGAGAAACAAGCCCCAATAATTACTTAACAGCTGAGTTTTCACTTTTTGGGCGTAAAACGAGTAATTATTGTCAGTAAAAAAGCGTCACTTTTTTGATAGAATAACTAGAGACGAAATTGGCTAAGACCAATTTTGTAAAATTGTACATAAAAAAGAAGAGTGGGAATGCTATGAAGAAACAATATTACTGGAATATACCCGATAACTTATTAAACTCGTTAAAACAGCGGAAAAAGTTATACAACTTTTATAAAAATGAACAAAATAAGGCAAGAGAATTAGTAGAGAATTGTCAGTCGGTTCTTTTTCCTGAATTAGTCGCTTCGCTGAATAAAATAGATGAGCGGATTAAATTATTGATATTCTATCAAAATTTAGAAGATTGTGAGCTTTCAGAAGAAGAAATTATTACTGTGATTGAGCGAGAATATTTTGTGACTTTTTATGAAACAATTGAAGAACCGACCACTGAAATTATTAGTAGTCATTCTATGTATTATTTATTGCAACAGCCGACTAAAGAAATGCTTTGGGATTTAGACTTTAGTAACATGTTAAAACAAGGTCAGTTAGTTGATTTAATGGATTATCAAAAATTGACCAAATGTTATCAAAAGTTGCAGAATCAAGCTAAAAATTTGATTGAAAAATTAAATAAAGAAACATTTTACACATTCTATAGTCAACTTTTATTGATTGATTGCCAATGCAAATTATTAATAGAAGAGGCGCTTCTGAAAGAAGAATCATTGATGACGGTCGATGAATGCTTAATAGCCATTAAGCAAGAAATTCGAAAAATTCATTTTGAACAATTTAAATACCAACATTATTTATTTGAAGATTTATCTTTGCGGTACCAGGTTTAACGAAAGTGACAAAAAGAATGGTTGAATCTAACAAGAATGTTCGTTGTTTTCTGTTATATAAAAAGATATGATAGTTTCTGTAGAAAAAATAAAGGAGACGATTCATGAACGCAAATCGCTTAAAGTTATTGATGATGGGGTTAATGGTTCTTGACCATATTAGTTATTTTGTTCCGCCAGAATGGGCACTGATTTTTCATGTAATTACTCGTTGTGTCGGTGTGTTTTTTGGTTACATGGCTGTAGAAGGGTTCAACTATACACGGAATGTTTATCGCTACAATGGTCGTTTGTATATTTGGGCAGCAATCATGTTTGTTGGAAATACGCTTCTAAATCATTTAGTGAATAATCCAGCTGTCGCTGTTCACAACAATATTTTCTTCACCTTAGCCCTTGGTGTCAGTATGTTAATTGTGACAAAAGCGATGCTAGAGATGCCAAAAATCAGCTTAAAAATTGTTTTATTGATTAGTATATTAGCAATTTTAGGAATAGGAGCAATGTTTGCTGAAGGTGGCATTGTGATGTTACCTTTTATGTTGATTACGTATCTAGCCAGAAAGAGACTTGTCTTACGGAACTGTTTATATGGTGCATTAGCGCTCTTTTTCTTAGTTACAAGTTTTCAATGGTTGGGAGATTGGCCAACGACAATTGAAATGTTAGCTTATAATTCTGATTTTATGTTTATCACTGTGTTACCATTTATATCGCTTTACAATGGTGAGAGAGGGAGCAAAGCACCATTTTTCAAATATTTATTTTACGGATTCTATCCGCTTCATTTATGGCTGATTGCATTGATAGCCAATTACGTTCATTAAACCTTTTTATATTAAAAGAATAAAAACAGCGACTCACATTTTTGTGAGTCGCTGTTTTTTTAGATGGGTAAGATACTGATTCCTAAAAGAAGAGTGACAAGTAGAAAAACAAAAAGCACAATTCGCTTATCATGAACCAGTAAGGCAATGTATTCTCGGATTAGAGCAGTTGGTAAAAAATATAAGGCAGTTGGCGCCCCGACACCTTCAGCTTTTAAGCCGACACGATGGGCATACATAGCTCCTCGTAAGACATGATAGTTATTTGTTGAAAAAATAACAGAGGGTTGTTTAGAATCAGACGGCATCTTTTGCCAATCTGCCTGAATTATTGCTTTAGAAAACAACATATTTTCATAAGTGGTTGTGGATTGGTCCTCCATCAAAATTGCTTCTGCAGGAATATTTTGTGAAAGCAAATATTTTTTCATTGCGAAAGCTTCGGCCACAGGTTCGTCAGGACCTTGACCACCGCTGACTACAAATTTAGCGGTGGGATTTTTTTCATAATATTCAATCCCTTTATCTAACCGACTCTTCAAAAGTGGAGGTACTTCCTCGCTACGAATTCCCGAACCTAAAACAATGATATAATCAACCGCTTTTTTTAAAGGAATCATTTGGTACATCCATGAATACAAGACGTAAGCAGCAAATAGAAAGGTCAGCAAAAGATCCATTAACAATAGAAAAAGTAAGAACAGAAAAAGCATATAAGGTATTTGCGCTGTGCCAACTGATAATAAATATAGAAAGGCTGGTAAAGCAATTAATAAGTTCAGCCCTAAGCCCGCCGACAATTTAGCCGTGACACTTTTGCCTTCTTTCGTTTGCATCGTACGTGAGTTAAAAATAAAGTAAAGGCAAATGCCGATAAACACAGCGGGAATTAATAGATAAGCAATGGCCAAGGTAATTAGGTCGCCATTCTTAAAATGTAAATAAATTTTGTCTAGTCCGATAAATAGTAAGGTGACTAATGACAATAAGGTGCCGGAAGCCAGAGTGATACCGCCGAGGATACTGCGGTTATTAATTTTTAATATACCAAATCCTAGTAGGGCGATAAACAAAAAGAATAGTAGTAGTGCCATTTAATTCCTCCTAAAAATAAGTATCTAAAGTATAACATGCTTTAGGATCTGACATAAATAAACAGTTGTGCCGAAGCATAAGTTTTCCTTTCATTCTTAGAAAAGAAGTTTTTTCATGAAAAGTAAATTAGATAACAATTGTTTAGAGAAAGAAAAGCTTGATTTACTAAGCTTTTCCTTCTCTATAAAAAATATTAATAAGGGCATAAAAATTAACAATTTGTATACGCTTACATACTGAGGTAGATTTAAAGTGTAAAGAAGAAAAAATGAGGTGAGAAAATGATCACTGTTTCAATTGCAGGAGGTTCACAACCAGAGATTTTACAGCTAGTTAAAAAAGCACTAAAAGAAGCCGAGCAACCGTTGCAGTTTATTGTATTTGATACAAATGAAAATCTTGATACTGAAAATCTCTGGAAATATGTTCATTGCTCAGATGAGGCCACGGTAGCACAGGAAGCTGTCAGTTTAGTTGCAACTGGTCAAGCACAAATTTTATTGAAAGGAATTATTCAGACCCACACATTACTAAAAGAAATGTTGAAAAGTGAGCATCAATTAAAAAATAAACCGATTCTTTCCCATGTAGCAATGGTGGAGCTGCCTGCAGGAAAAACCTTCTTGTTAACCGATTGTGCGATGAATATCGCTCCCACTCAAGCGACCCTCATTGAAATTGTTGAAAATGCTAAAGAAGTCGCCCAAAAATTGGGACTGCACCACCCGAAAATTGCTTTGTTAAGCGCAGCGGAAAATTTCAATCCTAAAATGCCTTCGTCTGTTTTAGCAAAAGAAGTCACGGCACATTTTAATGATCAACAAGAGGCTACGGTTTTTGGTCCACTTTCGCTTGATTTAGCGACCTCTGAAGAAGCGGTTGCGCATAAACGTTACAGCGGTCCTATCATGGGGGATGCAGATATTTTAGTGGTCCCAACTATTGATGTTGGAAATTGTTTATACAAATCATTAACCTTGTTTGGGCACGCAAAGGTGGGAGGAACGATTGTTGGCACAAAAGTCCCAGTCGTTTTAACATCTAGAAGTGATTCGACAGAAAGCAAATTTCATTCATTAAGATTTGCCATGAGACAAGTTTAAAAAAAGGAGCAGAAAACAATGGAAACAGTATTGGTTATTAATCCTGGATCGACCTCCACGAAGTTAGCGCTTTTTGCTAATCATGATTGCTTGGCGGAAGAAACGCTTAGACATAGCGTCCAAGAATTGGCACCTTTTGAAAATGTTGTCAGTCAAACACCATTTAGAAAACAAATGATCGCGGAATTTTTAGAAACACATAACATCACACAATTAGTCGCTGTCGTAGGGCGTGGTGGTTTGCTTAAGCCTATTCCTGGCGGTACGTATCTTGTCGATCAACAAATGCTAGAAGACTTGCGGACAGAACGCTTTAATACCCATGCTTCAAATTTAGGGGCGATTTTAGCTAATGAGTTTGCAGAAAAATATCACGTGCCAGCCTTTATTGTCGATCCTGTTGTTGTAGATGAGCTACAACCATTAGCCAGGATTTCCGGATTAAAAGGCATTCACCGGCGTAGCGTTGGTCACGCCTTAAATCAAAAAGCGGTCGCTCGAAAAATCGCTGAGGATTTAGGGAAAACATATGAGCAAAGCAATTTTATCGTTGTTCATTTAGGTGGGGGCATTAGCTTGGGGGCGCATCAAAAAGGCCGCATGGTGGATGTGGTAAATGGGCTTGATGGTGAAGGTCCTTATACGCCAGAACGCAGTGGTGCCTTACCGCTCGTTGAATTTGCGCAATGGATACTTGAACAGGAGTTAACGATTAGCCAAGTGAAAAAGCTAATTGCGGGTAATAGCGGCCTTAAATCATACCTAGGTGAAACAGATTTACGGCATATCCAAGCACAAATAGCTGCAGGTGATCAAACAGCAAATTACTATTTAAAAGGAATGTGTTACCAAATCGCAAAAAGTATTGGCGAGATGGCCGTGGTTCTTGAAGGCACAATTGATGCAATTATTTTAACAGGGGGCGCAGCCTATTCGCAAACCGTTGTTCAAGAAATTAGTCAAAAAGTCACTTGGATTGCACCAATTAAGGTTTACCCAGGTGAAATGGAGATGGCTGCTTTATATGAAGGCGTCAATCGAGTATTAACAGGGGAAGAACAAGCTTTAAATTATAGTGAAGCAAAAATTGAGCAGGAGTGATCAAAATGGCGGAACAAACAGATTTACTGATTTTAGGTGGCGGAACAGGAGGCTATGTAGCAGCAATTCGAGCCGCACAAAAAGGGCTAAACGTCACAATTGTTGAAAAATACAAATTAGGTGGCACTTGTTTGCACAAAGGCTGTATCCCTACAAAAGCTTTATTAAGAAGCGCAGAGGTTTTTGATACCTTAAAACAAGCGGCTTCTTTTGGGATTGAAACAGAGGCAGCGTCCATTGATTTTTCTAAAATACAACAACGGAAAGAAGGAATTATTGAGCAGTTACACAAAGGTGTTGAAGGCTTATGCAAAAAAAATAAAATCAAAATTTTAGCAGGCGAAGGTGCGATTTTAGGTCCCTCTATTTTTTCACCAGTCTCTGGCGCAGTGGCAGTTACGTTTAATGATCCAACACGGGAAGAAGAAATTATCGTTCCTAAAAATGTCATTATTGCGACAGGTTCTAGTCCTAAAACATTACCTAATTTGCCACTGGATGAAGAATTTATCTTATCTTCTGATGGGATGCTTGAATTAGAAGAATTACCAGAATCAATTGCAATTATTGGTGGTGGCGTTATTGGTGTCGAGTGGGCTTCTTTATTAAATAGTTTAGGTGTCAACGTAACTATCATTGAATTTTTGGATCGTTTACTTATAAATGAGAGTGCAACAATTTCTAAAGAATTAAAGAAACGTTTAGAGCAACGAGGAATCAACATTTTATTAGGTAGCAAAGTCCAAGAAGCGAAAGTTACCGGGCAGAAGGTTCAAATAGAAGTTGTAGGACAAGAAAGCCTCGCTGTTGACAAAGTCATGGTAGCAATTGGGCGTCAACCCAATATCAATAAGTTAGGGTTACAGAATACCTCAGTGAAATATACTGACAAAGGCATTGAAGTAAATGAATTTTATCAAACCACAGAAGGACATATTTATGCGATCGGTGATTGTATCGATACACTCCAACTAGCACATGTGGCTATGAAAGAAGGAGAGTTAGCTGTTCAGCATCTTTTAGGCGAGACAGTTGAACCTTTAAATTATACAAACGTGCCTCGAGGTGTTTATACAAATCCTGAAATAGCAAGTGTCGGCTATACTAGAGAAACTTTACCAGCAGATAAAGAAGTAGTGATTGGTACCTTTAATTTTAATGGTAATGGTAAATCACTTGTTTATGGAGAAACAGATGGCTTTATAGAAGTAATTCGTGACAAGAAGACCGATGATTTATTAGGGGTTTCTATGATTGGGCCACATGTCACGGATTTAATTGCCGAAGCAAGTACTGCCATGTATTTAGATGCCGCGCCCATTGAAATTGGTGAAGCAATCCATGCGCATCCAACAATGACAGAAGTATTGCAAGAAGCATCCTTAGATACTTATGGCTTAGCGATTCACAAATAGAGAAAGGTTGATGAAAATGAAAGCGCTTAAAAAATCAGGTTTATCAAAAGAAGAATTGATTCAGGCATATCGTCAAGTACTAAGAGGACGTCGTTTAGACGAACGGTTGTGGCAATTAACAAGGATTGGTAAGACCTCTTTCAATATTTCTGGTCAAGGGGCAGAAGTTGCACAAGTAGCGATGGCGATGGCTTTTGATCCTCAAAAAGATTATTTTTTACCGTATTATCGTGATATGACCGCGTGCTTGGTTTGGGGCATGACCTCCAAAGATATTTTAATGGGTTCTTTTGGAAAAGAAGCGGATCCTTCTTCCCATGGTCGTCAAATGCCGAATCATTATGGTTCAAAAGAGCATAATATTGTTTCCTTCTCTTCAACAGTAAGTACACAAATGCCATTAGCAACAGGTGTTGGTTATGCAGCGCAACTTCAAAAAGCTGATTTTGTTGCATTGACCACCACTGGGGAAGGCTCTGCCAATCAAGGAGAAGTCCAAGAAGCTATGAACTTTGCAGGCGTAAAAAAATTACCAGTCATTTTTGTTGTTGAAAATAATGAATATGCGATTTCTGTCCCAATTGAAGAACAGTATGCCAATAAACGAATGGCCGATCGCGCGAAAGCTTATGGCTTTGAAGGTGTAACCGTTGATGGTAGTGATTTTACTGAAGTCTATCTAGCATTTAAAGAAGCAGTAAAAGCGGCTCGCGGGAAAAAAGGACCAAAATTGATTGAATTAATGGTTTCGCGCTTGACTTCTCATTCCGCTGACGATGATCAATCTGTTTATCGTTCAAAAGAAGAAATTGAAGAAATGAAAAAGAACGATGCAGTGAAGCTTTTTGAAAAACAATTATTAGAAGAGGGCTATTTAACAGACGAAGACATTGCCAAAATTGATGAAGAAATTCGTGCAGAAATCAATCAAGCAACGGATGAAGCAGAAGCAATGCCAGATCCTGTACCGACATCAATTTTAGAAGAAGTGTATGCAAAATAAGAGAAGAGGAGAAGAAATATAATGGCTGAGATGACTTATTTAGAAGCAATTAACTTAGGAATTTCTGAAGAAATGGCTCGTGATGAAAAAGTAGTTATTTTTGGAGAAGATGTCGGCGGCGACAAAGGCGGCGTGTTTGGTGTAACAAAGGGCTTGGCTGCTAAATACGGTGACGAGCGTTGTTTTAATACACCGTTAACAGAAGGTTTAATTGGTGGTTTAGCTGTCGGCTTAGGTTTAATGGGCTATCGCGCAATTGGTGAATTTCAATTTGCGGATTACATTTTGCCTGCAACCAATCAATTGTTATCAGAGGCTCGGACAATGCGCTACAGAACAAAAGGCGATTGGACTGCGCCGATCGTTTATCGGACCCCTTATGGCGGCGGTGTTCGTGGTGGGCTGTATCATTCTCAGTCTACAGAAAAAGTTTTTTGTGGACAACCAGGATTAAGAGTTGTGACCCCCTCTAATCCTTATGATGCAAAAGGGATGATTAAAGCAGCGATTCGTTCCGATGATCCAGTCATTTTTTACGAACATAAGCGTTTATATCGTTTACTAAAAGATGAAGTGCCTGCAGATGATTATATCGTACCAATTGACAAAGCCAATGTCGTTAGAACGGGTAGTGATTTAACCGTGATTAGTTACGGCATGACCTTGCAATTAGCTTTAGCTGCGGCGGAAAAACTAGTCGCTGAAGGAATTGATGCCGAAATCGTCGATGTTCGCTCATTATATCCTTTAGATCGCGAAACATTAGTAGCTGCAGCTAAGAAAACAGGGAAGGTCTTACTCGTAACAGAAGACAATAAAGAAGGCAGCGTGATGAGTGAAATTGCGGCAATGATTTCAGAAGATGCTCTCTTTGATTTAGATGCACCGATCCAAAGACTTGCAGGACCTGATTGTCCAAGCATGCCTTATGCATTACCTTTAGAAAGAGAATTTTTAATCAATGAAGAGCAAGTATTAGCAGCAATGAAAGAATTAGCAGAATTTTAATTGAAGCAAGGAGGAAAAAATAAATGGCCACAAAAGAAATCAAAATGCCTCATCTAGGCGAAAGTGTCACAGAGGCAGCCATTGTCCAATGGTTAGTTAAACCAGGAGATTCAGTGAAACGTTATGATCCCTTAATGGAAGTCGTTTCTGATAAAGTCACCACGGAAGTCCCATCAGATTTTGATGGTGTAGTAAAAGAATTTCTGATTTCTCTAGATACAGATGTGCCCATCGGAACAGCGGTGATGACGTTAGAGACAGAAGAAACAACCGAAAAAACAGAAGAAGCTACTTTAGCACCAGTGAAAGAAGCAAGTGCGGAACAAGCACAAGAACATGAAACGGTTGAAACAACAAGCACTGCGACGTCCCATCAAAAAAATAATGGTCGTTATTCCCCAGCAGTCCTTAAAATTGCCCAAGAAAAAAAGATTGATTTAACACAAGTTACAGGGACAGGTCGTGATGGTCGAATTACTAGAAAAGATGTTACAAACTTTACACCAACACAGGCAAGAACGCCTGAGAAAACAGTGAGTCCAGGAACTAGCCCTTCAATTTCAGAGGAGCCAGTTGCTTCGCAAAATGAAAGCGCCGCAACAGCTAGTCCAACTGAAACAACCACAGATAAAATTGTTTCTGCAGATCCTGTACGTAAAGCAATTGCTAAAAAAATGGTCCAAAGTGTCAACGAAATCCCTCACGCTTGGTTAATGGTGGAAGCGGATGTGACCAACTTAGTCCAACTTAGAAATTCATTAAAAGATGAATTTAAACAACAAGAAGGCCTGTCTCTAAGCTTCTTCCCATTTTTTGCCAAAGCAGTCATTCAAGCGTTAAAGAAAAATCCAAAAATCAATACATCTTGGGATGATGGCTCAATTATTTATCATAAAGATGTTAATTTATCCATAGCTGTAACGACAGACGAGCATCTTTACGTGCCAGTGATTCAACAAGCGGATAACTATTCGATTGCAGGGCTAGCTAAAGAAATCAATCGCTTGGCACAAGAAGTCCGACAAGGAACGCTAGCAAGCAAAGAAATGCAAGGAGGGACCTTTACTCTTAATAATACTGGAACACTAGGTTCCGTCCAATCGATGGGAATTATTAACCATCCACAAGCTGCGATATTACAAGTAGAGTCAATTAATAAACGCCTTGTGCCAACCGCAGATGGAGGCTTTAAAGTGGCAGATATGGTTAATTTATGTCTTTCTATTGATCATCGAATTTTAGATGGACAACAAGCAGGTAAGTTCTTGCGAGATGTTAAAGATAATTTAGCGAAATATAATGCGGATACGGATGTATATTAAAAATCGTTCCTTGCTTTAGTTAAATAAAAAGCGCCTCAAAGAAATAAGCGCTCTTCTTTGAGGCCGCTCTTTATCTAATAGAAAGTTCAATCATTCTCAAACTTGTTCTGAAAAAACAAAAATAATCAATAGGAGTGTTGAAAATGCCCACAGATAAACTGGATGCTCAATTAACCCCAAGAATATTTTTTAACAAAGTGTTAGCTGGAACAGCTTCCGGCACCATTATCGCCTTAATTCCCAATGCTGTATTAGGAGCCATTTTAAAATATTTTGCAGAATACAAGATTATCGAAATGATTATTCATGCGGCGCAAATTTTCCAACTAGCCACCCCTTTAATTATTGGTGGACTGATTGCTTTTCAATTTGGCTTAACGCCACAGAAAATGATGATTGCTGGCGGTGCAGCATTTGCTGGCTCTGGCGTGATTAAATTTAATTCAGAAGTGAAAGGCTTTATTGGTGCAGGTACTGGTGACATCATTAATATTATGATTACCGCTTCTGTTGCAGTCTTACTTTTATTAGTCATTGATAAAAAATTCGGTTCAGTGGAAATCATTGCTTTACCGATCGTTGTTGGAGTAGGTGCAGGCTTGTTTGGCATGTTGATTTATCCATATGTGACACAAATTACGGTCGCCATTGGGAAAGTGATTAACAATTTTACTGATTTCCAGCCAATTATCATGAGTATTTTAATTGCTTGTTCATTTGCTGCACTGATTATTTCGCCAATCACTACTGTGGCAATCGGTTTGGCGATTCAGTTGAATGGCTTGTCTGCAGGTGCTGCTGCAATGGGAATTGCAGCCACAACTGTTGTTCTTGTGATTAATTCTTGGAATGTCAACCAATCAGGAGTGACACTGGCTGTCTCTTTGGGCGGCATGAAAATGATGATGCCTAACTTATTTAAATACCCAATTATTTTAATTCCTTGTTTATTTACAGCGACTATTTCAGCAATTCCTGTGGTTCTATTCAACATTTCAGGAACCCCACAATCGGCTGGATTTGGCTTGGTTGGACTCGTGGGACCACTTGCTTCATTGGATGCGGGCTTAGGGATCTTACCCTTACTCTTTTCTTGGTTTGTTGTTCCAATTGTCGCGGGTTTATTCTCAAAATTCTTATTTGAAAAAGTGTTGAAACTTTATGATAGTAAAGTCGTCTTTGCTTATCAAGGCTAGATTATCCATTAATTTTCTTTAATGATTTGGATAAAATCTCTAACATCTTCTGTCATACTAAAATCGCGGCGCAAAGCAATGCCGATGGGGAAATAGTCAAACTTATCTTTTAAAGGAATCCATTTCAGTCCCTGACTTTTTCCCACTTCATAATATTCAATCGGCAGCAAACAAATCGAATTATTTTTTTGTAAACTATAAAGAAGTACTTGTAAATCATCGTTATGCAAAATAATATTCGGCTCATAACCGAAGCTCCGAGTCCGATCTAGTAGTAGGCGACCAATCATAAAATTATCACTTAACGATGAAAATCGTTGATCTTTCAAATCTTTAAAAGTTAATTTTTCATATTGGGAGAGAGGATTTGATTCTGGTACTACGACATAAACATGGTAGCCTTTGGTAGTCGTTTCTAAAGGTTCAATATGAATAATTTCAGGTAAGGTATTTGGGAAAGAAATTAGTCCCATATCAATTTCTTTATTTGCTAACATCGTTTGTAATTTTGGCGAGCCATCTTGCTGTAATATTAAATTCACATGTGGATGGGTTGTTAAAAATCGTGAAATTTCTTTCATAAATTGTACAGCAAATAAAGTAGTTAAGCCTAAACGCAATTGCTTTTTAACTGGTTTCTGGTTCATTTCACGAATATCTGTTACCAATTGATCGAATTGAAAAACAACTTCTTGGCCATGTTCATATAAATAAACACCTGTATCGGTTAATTGAAACGGTTGATCAGAATGATCAAACAACGCTGTGCCTAACTCAGATTCCATTTTTTTCAATGCTAAAGAAAGTGTTGGTTGGGTGACAAATAAATTGCGAGCGGCCGCCGATAAACTGCGGGTATTAACAATTTCAATGAAGTACTTTAAAAGCTGAATATTCATCAGAAACTCCCTTTCTTTTTAAAAGCGCTTACATAAATGCGCTTGGATAAAAAATAACAAATAGATCACTTATAATATAACATATGTATTGCCTTTTTATGGTTATAAAAGTAAGAGATAGAGATTTTCTTAGCAGATTTTTACCTAAAAATAAAAAATTGAACGGAGGAAAAGAAATGAAGATTATTATCGCAGGTGCTGGCGCTATGGGCAGTCGCTTTGGACTAATGTTACATCAAGCAGGAAATGACGTTATTTTTGTTGATGGTTGGCCAGAACATATTGAAGCAATAAGAAAAAACGGGTTAGTTGCTGATTTTAATGGCGAAGTGGTGACCGCTAAAATTCCTATTTATCCTCAGACAGAAGTAGCAAGCATCGATTTTACAGCAGACTTAGTTATCCTATTTACAAAAGCAATGCAACTGGAAGGAATGCTTGAAGCATTAGAACATTTCCTTAATAAAAATACGAAAGTTTTATGCTTGTTAAATGGAATTGGGCACGAAGATATTATCAAAAAATACGTGCCTTACGAAAATATTTTATTAGGAAACACAATGTGGACCGCTGGGTTAGAAGGACCGGGCAAAGTAAAATTATTTGGCAATGGTTCGATTGATTTACAAAATTTAGGAGCGCAAAGTGAACAAGCGGCAGAAGCAGTCATTAAGGTATTAAATAACGCTGGCTTAAATGCACGTTATTCTGAGAATATTTTATCATCCATTTATAAGAAGGCTTGCGTAAATGGAACAATGAATGGTTTATGTACTTTGTTGGATTGTAATATGGCAGACTTTGGCGAAACAGAGCAAGCAGATCAAATTGTTCAACAAATAGTTAATGAATTTTTAGCAGTCGCTGAAGTGGAACAAGTTACGTTAGATAAACAAGCAGTTCTTCAACAAATCCGCTCGTGTTATAATCGAGAAACAATTGGTTTGCACCATCCATCGATGTATCAGGACTTAATAACCAATCATCGTTTAACCGAAATTGATTATATCAATGGAGCAATTGTTCGCAAAGGGAAAGCCTATGGGATTGCTACACCGTACTGTCAGTTTTTAACAGAGTTAATTCATTGTAAAGAAAATTTACTTCATGCTAAATAACAAGTAAAAACAGAAATACTCTTGAGTCGGTCTTGAGAAGAGCTTGACCTACTTCTTTCTATACTTTGCCAGTGTACAAGGCTGAGACAAAATCCAAAGTGAGTTTGTCTCAGCTTTTTTGTTTTTTAAAGAACACTACAGAAAATAAATCAAATCCGTGAAAAATATGTTAAACTAGAGAAGGTGTTTTTTCGCAAGAATCTACGCGGAACACAGGACTCGTTGAAGAATTGAATCAAAGAAACAATGTGTTAAAGAAGGGATTTGAACAGATTATGACCATTCAATGGTTTCCCGGCCATATGGCCAAAGCAAGAAGAGAAGTTTCGGAAAAAATCAAATATGTCGATATTGTATTTGAACTAGTTGATGCGCGGTTACCGCTTTCTTCCCGTAACCCAATGATGGACCAAATTGTCCAACAAAAACCACGATTAGTCCTTTTAAATAAAGGGGACTTAGCAGATAACGACCAAAATAAAAAATGGCAACATTACTTTCAAAAGAAAGGGTACCAAACCCTAGTTATCAATGCCCAACAAAATAAAGGAATCAATAAAATTGTGCCAGCAGCCAAGGAAGCGTTAAAAGAAAAATTGGCTCGTGAACAGGCGAAAGGTTTGAAACCGCGTGCGATTCGCGCAATGTGTATTGGGATCCCCAATGTTGGTAAGTCAACCTTAATGAACCGTTTAGTCGGAAAAAAAATTGCGCAAACTGGGAACAAGCCAGGTGTGACAAAAGGACAACAATGGTTACGCTCTGGTTCCCAATTGGAATTACTGGATACACCAGGGATTCTCTGGCCAAAATTTGAAGATGAAGAAATTGGGAAAAAATTAGCTTTAACTGGCGCTATAAAAGATCAATTATTGCATTTAGATGATTTGGCGATTTATGGATTAGAATTTTTTGCACGTTTTTATCCGCAACGTTTGACGGAACGATATGGTTTAACAGAGGAAGAGCTATTTTTACCTGCCCCAGAACAATTGATGTTAATTAGCCAAAAACGTGGTTTTAGAGATGATTATAATCGAGCCAGCGAAATGATTATTTTAGAAATTCGCAGTGGAAAATTAGGTACGTATACTTTGGACCGCTGGGAAGAACTAGGAGACGAATAACATGGCAAAAGAGTCGATTCAGGCAATCAAAGAAGCGTTGTTAACTGTCACTGATGCAACCGATGAACGATTAGCAAGCTGGCGAGAAGATGAACGTTCAGGAGTGCAACAAGCGATCAAACAATGGGAACGTCGCCAGTTAGCCAAAGAAAAAGAGTGGCAACTTTTTAAAGAAATGAGTCAATTTGAGGAAGCGGCCTATAAAAAAGGCCATCGTTTAATTGCAGGAATTGATGAAGTAGGCCGCGGACCATTAGCTGGCCCTGTTGTGACAGCTGCAGTTATTTTACCGAAAGATTGTCAATTATTAGGCTTAAATGATTCAAAAAAACTATCTGCTAAAAAACGGGAAACGTTATATAACCAGATTCAAGAACAGGCTGTCGCTATCGGGTTAGGTATCGCTGATCAAGGAGTCATTGATCAAATTAATATTTATCAAGCAACTAAACAAGCGATGAAAATGGCAATTGACGATTTAGCTTTTGCACCAGATTATTTATTAATTGATGCAATGCAGTTAGACGTTCCCCAACCACAAGAAAGTTTGATTAAAGGGGATGCACGCTCCATTTCGATTGCAGCAGCCAGTATTATTGCAAAAGTAACAAGAGATCGATTAATGGAAGAATATGATGAATTATATCCTGGATATGGATTTAAAAACAATGCAGGCTATGGAACAAAAGAACATCTTCTCGGGTTAGAAAAATACGGTGTAACACCCATTCATCGACGTACGTTTGCGCCAATAAAAGATATGATTTAAAAATAAAACACTTTTTTTACGTATTCTTATTTTAAGAA
This sequence comes from Enterococcus sp. AZ104, assembly GCF_050546705.1. NCBI lineage: Bacteria > Bacillati > Bacillota > Bacilli > Lactobacillales > Enterococcaceae > Enterococcus > Enterococcus sp. AZ104. Next base: position 1,400,231 of record NZ_CP172952.1, on the reverse strand, counting down.
GATGTGAAAGAGGTGTTTTTTGTTGGAAATTTTACAACGACAATTATTATTTAAATTAGCGGTATGCCAAGGAATTGGCAATTTAGGTATCTTAAAAGTGTTACAAGAAGCTATCGCACAAAAGCGTGTTGATTTTTCCAGTACAGAAATTATTAGAATTGCTGAAATCAAGAAATATCGTGAATTATTTGAACAATCTTGGTTACACCATACGATTCATAGTGAAGCGTTATATATACGACAATGCCAACACCAATTTATGACAATTTTAGATGCCGTCTATCCTAAATTATTACGAGAAATTTATAATCCACCAGCAATTCTTTTTTATAGAGGAAATTTACAATTGTTAAGTAGAAGGAAAATTGGCATCGTCGGCGCTCGCTATGCCACTTCGTATGGGTTAAGAGTGACTGAAGCTCTGGTTCCTAAAATAGTCAAAGAAGGATTCACAATCGTCAGTGGTCTTGCCAAAGGCATTGATAGTCGTAGCCATGAGATGGCCATCCAGAACGGGGGTCAGACAATTGGAATTTTAGGCACTGGATTAGATGTATATTATCCGTATGAAAAGAAAGAATTACAGCAAACTATGAAGCAGAATCAGCTTGTTTTAACAGAATATGTGAATGGGAGTGGGCCGAAAAAATATCATTTTCCTGCACGTAATCGCATTATTGCTGGATTATCTTTAGGGGTCTGCGTGATGGAAGCTCGTAAGAATAGTGGATCTTTAATTACTGCACAAGCGGCGATGGATTACGGGCGCGAGGTATTTGCCGTACCGGGAAGTATTTTCCAGTCTTTTTCAACAGGCTGCCATGAATTAATTCAGGACGGCGCTAAATGTGTTCAGACAATTGATGATATTTGTGAAGAATTGTGACTTTTACTAATTGTGAATTGACAACCTACGTTCACTTCGGTACTATTTAATCAGATTTTAATCTTTTGGTTGGTAGTTAGGAGTGTCTAAATGGAAACGGTTGTTAGAAAAAGATGGTTGTTTGGTATGCAGCTACTGGGCTTTTTGATTTTGGATCAAATTCCTTTGATGATGGTCTCAGTTGTTCAATTTTCTACAGAAAATTTTTGGTTTCGCTTTGTTAGTGGATTAGTGGCTGTTGGACTTGGTGCCTATTTCGTCTATCTATTTGTTGCTTTTTTGAAAAAGAAAAAGCTCATAACTTGGACTTTTTTAGGAATCAAAGAAACCTTGCCAGTGGTCTTGTTAGGTTTGGTGATAATCTTTTGTGTGGGAATATTTGGTGATTTCTTATTACGTCTGGAAGGATTAGAGACGACCTCTAACCAACAAAGTGTTGAAGAAATTGTTCAAGCCATTCCTAAAGGGCTTATACTTATTTTTGCAGGTATGATTGGGCCAATTTTCGAAGAGGGAATTTTTCGTGTCGGGATTCAAGCGTTTTTCAAGCCAGCTTCAAAAATAGGCATACTCGTTTCTTCTATTTTATTTGCACTTGTGCACACGCCGACAGATATAGGTAGTTTTGTTATTTATTGGGGCATGGGTTTAGCTTTAAGTTGGGTCTATCTACGCACGGGTCGCTTTGAAGCTGCTGTCTTGACTCATTTTGTTTGGAATGTTATAGGTATTTTAATGCTTTAGGATAAAATCTATAAATCATAGGCATTTTTTATTTATAAATTCGGACAGTCAAACAGAAATGACAGAAATGTTAGAAAGCCTAGTCTTGACAAACCTATTCTATATAGCATATGATGTATTACGATTTGTGCGTTTTTTACATATATTATATAGTAGGAAAGCGAACGCGAAAGGAGCTAATTGAATGGCCTATAAGTATCTCGTGATTGTAGAATCACCTGCCAAAGCCAAAACAATTGAAAAATATCTAGGAAGAAACTACAAGGTGGTTGCCAGTGTTGGTCACATTCGCGATTTACCAAAAAGTAAAATGGGGATTGATATTGAAAATAATTATGAACCTCATTATATTTCGATTCGCGGAAAAGGCGATGTCATCAAAAGTTTAAAAGCGGCTGCAAAAAAAGCTGAAAAAGTCTATCTCGCAGCCGATCCGGACCGAGAAGGTGAAGCAATTGCTTGGCATTTAGCTTATCTTCTTGGCCTTGATTTAAAAGATAAAAACCGTGTGGTATTCAATGAGATCACTAAAGAAGCGGTAAAAGCGGCATTTAAAGAACCTAGAACCATCAACGTTGATTTAGTTGATGCACAACAAGCACGGCGCATTTTAGACCGTTTAGTTGGATATTCGATTAGTCCTATTTTATGGCGTAAAGTCAAAAAAGGTTTGAGTGCTGGTCGTGTGCAATCTGTTGCTTTAAAAATGATTATTGATCGAGAAAATGAAATTCGAGAATTTAAACCTGAAGAATATTGGAGTATTGATGGGAATTTCCAAAAAGGTCGCAAGAAATTCAAAGCAAATTTCTGGGGCGTAGATGGTAAAAAGAAAAAATTACCAAATGCAGAAGCGGTGAAAGAAATCACTTCTCGGATTGACGGTAAAGATTACGATGTTACAAAAGTTGAGAAAAAAGAACGGAAACGTAATCCTGCATTACCTTTTACAACCAGTAGTTTACAACAAGAAGCGGCACGTAAATTAAATTTCCGTACCCGTAAAACCATGATGGTTGCGCAACAATTGTATGAGGGAATTGCTTTAGGGAAACAAGGCACTGTGGGGCTGATTACCTACATGCGTACAGACTCAACCAGAATTGCTGATTCCGCCAAAGCAGAAGCTGCTGAATTCATTGAAAAGACCTACGGAGATGAGTTCTCAGCACATGGCGGCCGCAAAGCAAAAAATACGCAAGGTGCACAAGATGCCCATGAAGCGGTTCGTCCGTCAAGCGTTTTAAGAACACCCGATGAAATGAAGAAGTATTTAGATAAAGATCAATTAAAATTATATACTCTTATTTGGTCGCGCTTTGTAGCTAGTCAAATGACACCAGCGATTTTAGATACCATGAAGGTCACGCTTCAACAAAACGGCGTAACGTTTATTGCCAATGGCTCCAAAGTGAAATTTAAAGGGTTTATGCAAGTATATGTTGAAGGACGCGATGATGGTAAAGAAGACAAGGAAAATATTTTACCTGAATTAGTGGAAGGTGACGTTGTTAAATCGGTCGATATCGAACCGAAACAACACTTTACTCAACCACCGGCTCGTTTTAGTGAAGCCACGTTAATCCGGACTTTAGAAGAAAATGGTGTGGGCCGACCATCAACGTATGCGCCAACATTAGAAACCATTCAACGGCGTTATTACGTGAAGCTAACCAATAAACGGTTTGAACCAACGGAATTAGGTGAAATTGTGAATTCTCTAGTTTCAGAGTTTTTCCCACAAATTGTCGATACACATTTTACAGCGACAATGGAAACGGACCTAGATAAAGTCGGTGAAGGCCAAGAAAAATGGGTTGAAGTTGTCGATCGCTTCTACAAGCCCTTCGAAAAAGAATTAACAAATGCCGAAGAAAAGATTGAAAAAATCCAAATTAAAGATGAACCAGCAGGCTTTGACTGCGAACTATGTGGACATCCAATGGTGATTAAACTGGGTCGCTACGGAAAATTTTATGCATGTAGTAATTTCCCAGATTGTCGGAATACAAAAGCGATCGTTAAAGAAATTGGCGTGACGTGTCCTGTGTGTCACGAAGGACAAGTTATCGAACGCAAATCAAAGAAAAATCGGATTTTCTATGGCTGTAGTCGGTACCCAGAGTGTGACTTCACTTCTTGGGACAAACCAGTAGGCCGACCATGTCCAAAATGTGGGCAATATTTAGTAGAGAAAAAAGTTAAAGGCGGCAAACAAGTCGTTTGTATCAATGGCGATTATGAAGAAAACGTCCAAAAATAAGAAAAATTGAGACCGAAGAATTTACTTCGGTCTTCTCTTTTAGTAAAATGAATTGAGTTTGTAAGAGACAGCTCTTAACTTCTTGACATAGAAAGGAATTTTTATACATGACAAAAAAAGTCACAATTATTGGTGCCGGTTTAGCCGGAAGTGAAGCGGCATGGCAAGTGGCCAATGCTGGCGTACCAGTTGATTTATATGAAATGCGCCCTGTCAAAAAGACACCAGCGCATCAAACAGAAAATTTTGCAGAGTTAGTTTGTTCTAATTCATTACGTGGAAATAGTTTAACCAATGCGGTAGGTGTTTTGAAAGAAGAAATGCGCCGTTTAAATTCAATCATTATTGGTAGTGCAGATCAAACCGCTGTACCAGCTGGCGGCGCCTTAGCAGTTGACCGTGATTCTTTTTCTGAAACAATCACTGAAAAAATTAAAAGTCATCCATTAATTACAATCAAAAATGAAGAGATCACCGATATTCCGGAAGGGATTGTAATTATTGCAACGGGTCCCTTAACCTCTGAAAGCTTATCTCAAAAAATTCAAGAATTTAATGGTTCTGAAGGCTTTTATTTTTACGATGCAGCAGCACCAATTATTGATAAATCAACAATTGACATGGATAAAGTTTATTTAAAATCTCGTTATAACAAGGGCGAAGCGGCTTACTTAAACTGTCCGATGACTGAAGAAGAATTCAATGCTTTTCATGAAGCACTAGTCAATGCAGAAGTGGTTCCTTTACGCACGTTTGAAAAAGAGAAGTTTTTCGAAGGCTGTATGCCCATTGAAGTAATGGCGCAACGTGGCATTAAAACCATGTTGTTTGGCCCAATGAAACCTGTCGGACTAGAAGACCCTAAAACAGGTAAACGCCCTTATGCTGTAATTCAATTACGTCAAGACAATGCTGCAGCTTCTTTATACAATATTGTTGGTTTCCAAACGCATTTAAAATGGGGCGAACAAAAACGAGTATTCCGTATGATTCCAGGATTAGAAAATGCTGAATTTGTTCGCTATGGCGTCATGCATCGTAATAGTTTTATGAATTCTCCAGAGTTGCTAAAACCAACCTACCAATCAAAAAAACGTGACGATCTGTTTTTTGCTGGACAAATGACTGGTGTTGAAGGATATGTTGAAAGCGCGGCAAGTGGTTTACTTGCAGGTATTAACGCAGCTCGTCTTGCCAAAGGGGAAGAGCCGATTGAATTCCCTCGCGAAACGACTTTAGGAAGTATGGCTTATTATATTACACATGCAGAAGGCAAACATTTCCAACCAATGAATGCAAACTTTGGGCTTTTCCCAGAGTTACCTGAACGAATTCGTGACAAAAAAGAACGCTATGAAGCAATTGCTAATCGGGCCTTAGATGTCCAAGCTCAAGTTATCCAATCTTTAGACTAAATTAGAAAAAATATGAGAAAAGACCGAGCATCATTGCTAAGAAATGCGATGATACTCAGTCTTTTAATTTTTAGAAAAAAAATAACAAAAGCTAAAGAATAGTTAAAATTGTGAACATATTTAGAAATATTGATTAAATTCTGACAACTTAATTGTCTTTTGAAAAAGGTTATGCTAAAGTTACTTTGTAATCGAATGAGGAGGGCTATCACATGGAAGAAAAGAATTGGCCTGAGTTATTTGCTCGTTATCTTATTGTCGAAAGAGGCTATTCAGAAAAAACAAAAAAAGCATATCAAGAAGATATACAACATTTTTTTTCGTTTTTAAAGACTTCAGGTAATGACAATTATTTGACTGTGGAACATTTGGATGTTCGGGCTTATTTGAGCGAATTATACGATCAGGAATATAGCCGCAATTCGATTAGTCGAAAAATTGCCAGTTTGCGTTCTTTTTATCAATTCTTATTAAAAAATGAAGCAATCCAAGAGAATCCTTTTTCCTATGTTCATATGAAAAAGAAACAGTTACGGTTGCCCCGTTTTTTTTATGAAAAAGAAATGGATGCATTATTTGAGAGCGCACAAGGGGAGCAACCGCTTGATTTGAGAAATCAAGCGTTGCTAGAAGTTCTGTATGGGACTGGTATTCGGGTCAGTGAATGTGCGAACTTAACGGTGGACGCAGTTGACTTTCAAGCTTCTGTTTTATTGGTTCACGGAAAAGGAAATAAAGATCGCTATGTGCCTTTTGGTTCATTTGCACAAGACGCCTTAAAGGATTACTTAGAGAATGGCCGCGCGCTATTAATGACAAAATATCAAAAAAAACATCCGTATGTCTTTGTTAATCATCATGGTGAACAAATCACGCCAACAGGGATTGAATATGTCTTAAACCAACTAATTAAAAAAAGTTCATTAAATGCGGAAATTCATCCCCACATGTTACGCCATACATTTGCGACACACTTATTAAATAATGGCGCCGATATGCGGACAGTTCAAGAATTATTAGGACATGCTAATTTATCAACAACTCAGATATATGCGCATGTGACAAAAGAAAGTTTACAAAAAAATTATCGAACGTTTCATCCTCGTGCATAATGGAGGTAAACGTCTAGGAGGAACAATAATGGTTGAATCACAATTTCACTCTACAACAATTTGTGCAGTCGAAAAAGATGGAAAATTTGCAATGGCTGGTGATGGTCAAGTAACAATGGGCGAATCTGTCGTTATGAAAGGTACGGCCAAAAAAGTGCGCCGTATTTACAATGATGAAGTCGTTGTCGGTTTTGCAGGAAGTGTGGCAGATGCCTTTACATTAGAAGAAAAGTTTGAAGGGAAATTAAATGAATACAACGGAAACTTAACGAGAGCTGCGGTTGAGTTAGCCCAAGAGTGGCGAACACAACAGTCTATGCAAAAATTAGAAGCTATGCTGATTGTGATGAATAAGGAAGAAATGCTCTTAGTTTCAGGAACTGGGGAAGTCATCACACCAGACGATGGTATTTTAGCAATTGGTTCAGGCGGTAATTTTGCTTTGTCCGCTGCAAGAGCCATGAAAAACTTTGGCGATAAAGAAATGCCAGCGAAAGAGATTGCTAAAAATGCCTTAAATATTGCTGCAGATATCTGTGTATTTACGAATCATAATATCATTGTAGAAGAATTATAAGCGAGGGAAAATCCATGAATGAATTAAACAAAACACCAAAAGAAATAGTCAAAGAACTAGATCAATATATTGTTGGACAGCAAGCTGCAAAAAAATCAGTGGCGGTAGCTTTACGTAACCGCTATCGTCGCTTGCAATTAGAAGAAAATATGCAACAAGATATTACGCCTAAAAACTTACTAATGATTGGACCAACAGGTGTTGGTAAAACTGAGATTGCTCGTCGTCTCGCAAAAATTGTCAATGCGCCTTTTGTAAAAGTTGAAGCAACCAAATTTACAGAAGTAGGCTATGTCGGTCGGGATGTCGAATCAATGGTTCGGGATTTAGTAGAAAATGCGATCCAAATTGTTGAAAAACAACAATACAGTCGCGTGTATGCGCAAGCGTTGAAAAAGGCCAATCAACGTTTAGTCAAAGTATTAGTGCCTGGAATTAAAAAAGAACAAAAACAGGCTGGCGGTAATCAATTTGAACAAATGATGAACATGTTTAACATGGCTCAGCAACAGCAAGAAGCACAAGAAGAAATAACGGAAGATATTCGAGCGAATCGCCGAACAATTTTGGAACAGCTGGAAAAAGGTCTATTAGATAATCGTGAAGTAACAATTGAAATTGAAGAACCGAAGAAAACGATGCCAGCTATGAACAATGGCCTAGAACAAATGGGTATCGACTTAAATGAAACGTTAGGCGCTCTGTCACCAAAGAAAAAAATCGAACGTACTGTAACGGTGAAAGAAGCACAAGAATTATTAGTGAAAGAAGAATCAGCAAAAATTGTCAATGACGCTGATATCCATAGTGAAGCTATTCGTTTAGCTGAATCAAGCGGAATTATTTTTATCGATGAGATTGATAAAATCACCTCTAAAAGTCAACAAAATTCGGGCGAAGTCTCTCGTGAAGGAGTACAAAGAGACATTTTGCCGATTGTTGAAGGCTCCCAAGTTAACACGAAGTATGGTCCTTTACAAACAGATCACATTTTATTTATCGCTTCAGGTGCTTTCCACTTGTCAAAACCAAGTGACTTGATTCCAGAATTACAAGGCCGCTTCCCAATTCGAGTTGAATTAGATGATTTAACGGCTGATGACTTCGTAAGTATCTTAACTGAGCCAAACAATGCTTTAATTAAACAATATGTAGCATTAATCGGTACAGAAAATGTTTCAGTCATCTTTACCAAAGAAGCAATTGAACGGTTAGCACACATCGCTTATGATGTAAACCGTGATACAGATAATATCGGTGCGCGTCGTTTACACACAATTTTAGAACGTTTATTAGAAGATTTATTATATGAAGCACCAGATATGCAAATGGGTGAAATTACGATTACCGAAGCATATGTCAATGAAAAATTGAATGACATTGTTCAAAATGAAGATTTAAGTCGTTACATCTTATAAAAAAGGCTGGAGGAGAAAAGATGGCTACATTATTAGAAAAAACACGTCAAGTGAACGAGCTTTTGCAAAAAAACAATCTGTTTGACGTACAAGCAGAACTTCCGTACAACAAAATGGCAATGATTTTAGGGGATATTTTAGAAAGTAATGCGTATATTATTAGCAGTTCAGGGGATTTGTTGGGGTATACTGAAAAATTAGATGTTAATAATGCCCGTATCAAAAATATGTTTAAAGAGAAAAAATTTCCTCAAGGATACACCGAGGCCGTGGATATGCTCAAAGTAACCGAAGCCAATATTCCAATAGACAGTGATTTAACTGCATTTCCTTTTGAATCACGAGAGCTGTATCCGTTTGGGTTAACCACTATTGTGCCTTTGTACGGTGCTGGCAAACGCTTGGGTACGATTATTTTAGCGCGTGTTGAAAAATCCTTTAACGAGGATGATTTAGTGTTAGCTGAATATAGTGCGACCGTTGTCGGCATGCAAATTTTGTATCATCAATCCAGAACAATTGAAGCAGAAGTTCGCAGTGCGACTGCCGTGCAAATGGCCATCAACACTCTTTCCTATAGTGAATTAAAAGCCGTCCATGCTATTTTTGAAGCCTTAGATGGCGAAGAAGGTCGTTTAACTGCTTCAAGTATTGCAGACGAAATAGGCATTACTCGTTCCGTAATTGTGAATGCCTTAAGAAAATTAGAATCAGCTGGAATTATTGAATCACGTTCTCTTGGTATGAAAGGGACTTATTTAAAAGTGTTAAATCAACAATTTATTAAAGAGTTGGAAAAATAAGCAATTGCTCGTATCAACTAGGAGGACAACGCAATGACTGTACAAATTGAAAATGAATTTCTAATCGCAACATTTGCTGAAGAAGGAGCAGAATTAGTAAGTTTACAATCAAAAGAAACCGGCATTGAATATATTTGGCAAGGAAATCCTGAATTTTGGGCCCGCCATGCGCCCGTACTTTTTCCGATTGTCGGTCGTCTAAAAGAAGATACGTATATGTACCAAAATCAAGCGTATCATTTAACTCAACATGGTTTTGCTCGTGATCAAGTATTTGATGTGATTGAAAAAGGTGGAGAAGAAGTTTCTTTTTCACTAAAATCAACAAAAGAAATCAAGAAGAAGTATCCTTTTGATTTTGAACTAGTGATTACTTATACATTAGAACATCAAGAATTGACTGTAAACTACCAAGTAGAAAACACAGGGAAAGAAGAGATGTATTTTGGGATTGGTGGTCATCCAGCCTTTAATGTACCTTTAGAATCTTCACTAACGTTTGAAGATTATTATCTAAGTTTTTCACCTAAAAAATCACGGACACAGATTCCCTTAGCAGGCCCGTTTATTGATTTAGCGAATAAAACGCTAGCCCAAACGAATACCAGCTTTGACTTAACGCATCAATTATTTGAAAATGATGCAATGATTTTTGAAACAAAAGGTCAAACAGCAATTACGATTGCCACAGACGAAAGTGACCATCAAGTCACTTTGAGTTATCCAGAAATGCCTTTTGTGGGGATTTGGTCACCGACACCGAAAGAAGCGCCTTTTGTCTGTATCGAACCTTGGTGCGGGATTGCTGATGCTGTAGACGCAACTGGCCAACTTGCTGAAAAATTTGGCATCAATAAGTTACCAGCTAACGAACTATTTAAAACACAGTATATGATTAGTGTAAAATAAAGAAAAAGGCTGTGAACATTATTTGTTCACAGCCTTTTTCTTTATTTTTTTGCACGTAAGCCAAAAGAAAGACGACTTTCTGTTCCATTTTTAATTCGCTGAATGTTTTCACGATGACGGACAAAGATAAAAGTAGTCAAAGCAATCGCAATCACGGTTAATAACCAGTTAAATGTTGGTAAAATAGCTGGGACAGTGAAAGGCAAAATAATAGTAGAAAGTGTAATTAGTACAGCGCTAATCATACTTGTTAAACTCACCATACTGGTTAGATACAGACAAATCACAAAAATAAGAGCAGAATAAATAAAAAATGTGGGGCTGTATGCTAATAACATGCCAGCGCTAGTGGCTACGGCTTTACCACCTTTGAAATTGGCAAAAATAGGGAAGGTATGCCCTAAAACAGCTGCTACCCCAAAGAAGAGTGGGTTCACGCCTTGTAAACCAAACAAATAGGGTAATGAAGTGGCTAACGTTCCTTTCAAGATATCCATTAATAATACCGTGATTCCGGCAGGTTTCCCTAAGACACGAAATGTATTGGTTGTTCCTGTATTCCCACTCCCAAATTGGCGTATATCTTTTTTAAAGAAAAGTTTACCAATCCAAACACCTGAGGGAATCGAACCTAATAAATAGGCAACAAGTAACAAAATGACGATTTTCATCAAGTTAACCTCTTTCTTATTCAAACTAGGATTTATTTTATCATGAATAGAAAAACGGAACAACGTCTAATAACTAAAAAAAGAAAAGTTTTTCTTTTGCTTGAGGAAGCGTTGACAAATGGTTGATAACCGTTATAATAAATGTGTGTCATTAGACAAAGACGTCTAATCACTGGTTTGAAAATTAGTTATCAACGAAGATACAATATATATGTACTTATGAAGTGTCAGGGAAAGAGGTGCGAATCCTCTACAGACCTACCTACTGTATGGTGGATGAAACCAATAAGACCACAGATTATTCTGGAAGGATTGGGAGTAAGAAGAAGCTAAGTCAGGATACCGGCTTGATAAGTCTAATCATTCTTTTGTAGGAAAAAGAAGGGGCTTTGAAGATAACTGGCTGAGTATATCATTAGCATAGTTAAGTGACTGCTTTTTTTCTATTGGAGAAAAAAGTGGTTTTTTTGTATTGTTTTGACGTTGAGACAAAGGAGGTTCATTTCAGAAAATTTTCCCCAAAATAAAATAGACGAATGCGAGGATGAAAAAATGAAAAAATTTACTTTAACAATGATGACTTTAGGTTTAGTAGCAACACTTGGCTTAGCAGGGTGTGGTAAACAGGAAAAGAAAGCAACTACCTCTTCTGAAAAAACAGAAGTAACGTTACCAACCAAAGACCGTAGCGGCAAAGAAATTACTTTACCCAAAGAAGCAACCAAAATTATTTCCCTAGTACCATCAACAACAGAAGTGATTGAAGACTTAGGTAAAACCGACCAATTAATCGCAGTTGATACTCAAAGTAGTACAATGATGACTGATTTAAAAAAATTACCACAAATGGATATGATGGCTGTCGATGCAGAAAAATTGATTGCCTTGAAACCACAAATTGTTTATGTGAATGACATCAATTTAGCTAGCTCAGAAAGTGTTTGGAAACAAGTGGAAGATGCTGGAATTACAGTCGTTAATATCCCCACTAGTACAAGCATCAAAGCAATCAAAGAAGACGTCCAATTCATCGCGGATAGCTTATCTGAACATGAAAAAGGACAAAAGTTAATCCAAACAATGGATCAAGAAATCGACGAAGTAGCCAAAATTGGGAAAACTATTAAAAAACCAAAAACTGTTTTGTTTGAAGTGGCTGCCTTACCAGACATTTATAGTTTTGGTAATGGGACATTTTTAAATGAAATGATTGAAACAATTGGGGCAAAAAATGTTTTGGCAAATGAAAAAGGCTGGTTACCAGTGACAGAAGAAGCGGCCATTGCTGCAAAACCAGAAGTCATTTTAACCAATGTTAACTATATGAAAGATCCCGCCAAAGAAATTTTAGCTCGTAAAAACTGGGAAAACGTTCCTGCAGTTCAAAACAAAGAAGTTTTCGAAATTGATAACATGTCTAGCTCTTTACCAAATAACCACATTACCAAAGCATTAAAACAAATGGCAAAAGCTGTTTATCCAGAGGAATACAAGGATTTAAAAGATGAGTAAAAAAACGTGTCTCATACTGATGCTCTTGATCAGTATGAGCATGCTCTTTTTGGGTATTAAAATTGGAAGTGTTCAGATTTCATTAACGGATTTGCTTCAAATTTTAGTGAAAAAGACGGTTTCAGAAGACGGGATTTTAGAGGGAATCATCTGGAATGTTCGGTTACCGCGTGTCGTGATGGCCTATCTCGTGGGCGCAGGCTTAGCAGTAAGTGGCACGGTGATGCAATCGCTCTTAGGTAATCCTTTAGCTTCTTCGTATACTTTGGGCGTATCAGCGGGAGCATCCTTAGGCGCTGCGTTAATCATGGTAACTGGAGTAACTGCTTCGATCTTAGGGGCATTTTTATTGCCTTTAACTGGTTTTATCTTTGGCTTAGCAACGGTCTTTTTAGTTTTGTTATTTACGCAAACAATGGATAGTCAAATGTCCAATCAAACAGTTGTTTTAGTGGGAATGATTATGACCTTGTTTGTCGGTGCTATTTTGACGTTGATTACAGCACTTTTCCAAGATTATTTGAAACAATTAGTCTTTTGGCAAATGGGTAGTTTTTCTGGCAGTAATTGGCAAAAAATTGCTATTTATTGTCCAATCTTGCTTGTCAGCAGTCTGTTTCTTTGGTTTGATGCCAACGCATTGGATGTTCTCGGTTTAGGAGAAGAACATGCGATGTTAGCGGGAGTAGAAGTCAAAACAGCAAAACTACGCATTATTCTTTTGGCTAGTTTATTGGCAGGAAGTGCGGTTTCATTTGTCGGTGTGATTGGTTTTGTTGATTTAATAGCACCACATATTGTCCGTCGCTATTTAGGGGCGACTCATCGCTGGCTGATTCCCGGTTCAGCAATCTTAGGTGGGACCATCATGGTACTAGGGGACACAATTGCCCGCACGATTTTATCACCAAGAGAAATTCCCATCGGGGCCGTAACAGCCTTGATTGGAGCGCCATTCTTCTTGTATATTTACTTTAAAAAAAGGGGCGTTGCTGCATGATTGAATTAAAAAAAACAGCTGTAACGCTCCAACAAACCCCCATTTTAAAAGATATTTTCCTCGTTTTTCCGACAGGTAGTAAAACTTGTATTTTAGGTCCAAATGGTTGCGGTAAAACGACACTTTTAAAAACGATTGCCGGACTTGTCCCTTATAGTGGTTCTGTTTTAATTGATGGTCAAGAAGTTCATGGACAAAAGCGGAAGGAATTGGCAACGAAAGTAGCGATGATGAGTCAATTCACGACAGTTGCTTTTGATTATACGGTTTACGAAACAGTTTTGATGGGGGCGTATCGACAACAAGCACAACGTTTTTTACCTATTGTTTCTAAACAAGAAAAAGAACGAGTCCTTTATTATTTAGAACGCACGGGTTTATTGCCTTTAAAAGATAAAGTTGTCAATCAGCTTTCAGGAGGACAACAACAACGAGTATTTTTGGCTAAATTATTTGTACAAGATCCAGAAATTATTTTATTGGATGAACCCAATAATCATTTGGATATTCGGTATCAACAAGAATTGATTCAGCAGTTAAATGAGTGGAGTGCGCAAGAAGGGAAAACGTTAATCGGGGTGTTTCATGATATCCGTTTAGCGTTAACGCTAAGTGAAAAAATTGTGTTTATGAAGCAAGGGAAAGTGGCCGCGCAAGGTGATTTTCAAACGTTGGCTTCCAAAGAATTTTTACAAACGATTTTTGAAACAGATATTGTCTCCTATTTTCAGAAACAACATAAAGTTTGGGAAACTATTCAATAATTTTGACAAGTTTTTTGGAAACAGGTAAGATAAAGGCAAAGAATCAGAAACACAATGGCGTGTTTTAACAAATCGGCAAAGGAGCCCAAGACTAAGTACGTGATGGTACTTGCTTTGGGCTCCTTTTTTATGGAGGTAACGATGAAACGAATCATTTTAATGGGAGCTATCGGTTGTGGCAAAACCACGTTATGTCAAGCTCTGCAAGGCAAAGAATTAATTTATGATAAAACACAGGCGGTGGAATTTCATACAGAAATGATTGATACACCAGGCGAGTTTATTTTGCATCGACAATATTATAATGCGTTAAACGTCACAGCGGCAGAAGCAGATGTGATTGGTTTGGTTCAAAGTGCTGTAGAAACACAACAAGTTTTTTCACCAGGATTTGGTAGTATTTTCCCGAAAGAAATCATTGGTATTTTAACCAAGATTGATTTAGCACAAGATTCTCAGCAGTTAGAGATTGTTCGGCAACAATTAAAAAGTGCGGGTGCAACAAGAATTTTTGAAATTTCTTCTGTTGAAAAAATTGGCTTGCAAGAATTAGTAGATTATTTAGAGGAGGATGAAGCAGAATGAAAATTTATACAAAAACTGGCGATAAGGGAATGACGAAATTAGTCGGCAGCTCAACCGTCGCTAAGGATTCTGATCGAGTTGAAAGTTATGGAACGATTGATGAATTGAATTCTTGGGTCGGCTATATTATCAGCCAACTTCCACAAGAAAATCAAGAAATTAAAGGAGAACTAGAAGCTTTACAACATTTACTTTTTGATGCGGGAACAGATTTGTCAACACCGATTGAAGCACAACGACCATTTAAATTACAAAAGGAAAGTGTGCATTGGCTAGAACAGCGGATTGATTTCTACACTGCACAATCACCAGATATTGATCGTTTTATTTTACCTGGCGGAACCCCAGCAGCCAGTATGGTTCATGTGGCTCGGACGATTGCACGGCGCGCAGAACGCATCATTGTTCGTTTAAATTGGACAGCTAAAATTAACGAAGAGGTATTAATTTTTACCAATCGTTTATCAGATTATTTTTATGCGTTGGCTCGCTATTTAAATGTTCAAGCACAACGACCTGATGTTTTTTATGAACGAAGCGAAAAGGTTTTCCATAAAATTAAAGAAGATGGATTGTAAACAGTTGCTTTTCTAAAAAACTTATGGTAAATTTCAGATAGATTAAACGAATATTTTATGAAAAATATGAATGGAAGCCAGTGAGAATCTGGCACGGTCCCGCCACTGTGAAGAAGCAAGGTTGCTTTTAAGTCAGGTCTTTTCATTTTTTCATTATTGGGCATGCTGTTTCGAGGCAAAACAGGATGTTTCTTAACAACGCTTGTGTTGAAAATCCAGCCCAAGATATTTGTATTAATCCAATTAATGGCACGAGGAAGTGCTTTTGGGAATTTTGGGCTGGTCTTTCAATGTTGAAGGAGATTTCAGGTACAATGACGTACTGCTATATTCCCTTTTTTTATTGACAATTAATTAAAGGCGTTGTACTCTATGGATAAGGTTTCGTGTACAATGGCGTATACATAAGGAAGCAAAGACGCTTCAGACAGATGATTTTTCGTTTGTTTGAAGTGTCTTTTTGTATTTTATTAAGGAGGAATTGAGATGAAAACAATTCATTTCCCTACCGAACTATGGGTAGGAGAAGGCGCATTAGCCAATTTGGAAACACTTCATGATAAACGTGTTTTCATTGTCACAGATCCATTCATGGTTGACTCTGGATTTGTGAATGAAGTGACAAAGCATTTAACAAAAAGTGAATGGCAAATTTTTAGTGACATCATCCCCGATCCACCAATTGATAAGATTGCTGCGGGAATTAAGCAGTTAGCGACATTTCAAGGAGATACGATATTAGCTTTAGGTGGGGGATCCGCTATTGATGCGGCCAAAGCAATGAAATTTTTTGGCAAACGTACTTTGCAAACTCAGATTGCTGAGTTTATTTCGGTTCCTACAACTAGTGGAACTGGTTCAGAAGTTACGAATTTTTCAGTGATTACGGTTGCTGAAACTGGCACCAAAATCCCGCTTGTAACAGATGAAATTCAACCAGAAATTGCGATTTTAGATACAAATTTAGTGATGAGTGTGCCACCAAAAATCACAGCGGATACAGGAATGGACGTCTTAACGCATGTTATTGAAGCTTATGTTTCAACAGAAGCAAATCCGATTTCAGATGCGTTGTGCGAAAAAGTCGTTCGCTTAGTATTCGACAATTTAGAAATAGCCTTTAATGAGGGTAGCAACCAACAAGCCCGTGAAAATATGCATTTAGCTTCATGTATGGCAGGGATGGCGTTTAATGTTACTTCGTTAGGCTTGAATCACGGTATTGCTCATGCGGCCGGTGCGCGTTTACATGTGCCACATGGACGAATGAATGCAATGCTCTTACCTGAAGTCATTGCATATAACAGTGGCTTAGCGAATGGCAAAGTCACCAACGAACCAACAGCTAAACGTTATGCACAGTTAGCAAATTGTCTAAATGATACACAGACAACCAATGCACGGATTGGTGTTCAACAATTTATTCGACAAATCAAGCAACTCCGTCAAAAATTAAACATGCCTGCCACTTTTAGTGATTATGGTTTACCAAAAGAAGAAGTCCAAGCTGCGATCCCAAAAATAGCTGAAGGCGCATTGATGGATGGCTGCACCAAAACAAATCCTGTCCAACCAACAGCAGCAGAAGTGACAAAAATTTTAAATTCTATCTTATAAGCGATTGACAGGATGAAATCGATAACATATAATGTGGGTAGCACAACGGCGTGCTTCAAAATTTAAGAGCAAAGAAGCTCCTTAGTAGAAAGCGAAAGTGGAACCTTTACGTTTTTTATTGAGGATTTTTTATTTGCTAAATTAAAGGAGCGAGTCTGGTTGGAAGAAAAACAACGAATGATTCAAGAATATGTTCCTGGGAAACAAGTAACGTTAGCGCACATCATTGCTAGTCCTAATAAAGAAATTTATACAAAATTAGGATTGCCAGAAGGCACCAGCAATGCACTAGGTATTTTGACAATCACTCCGAGCGAAGCGGCAATTATCGCTGTTGATATTGCGACTAAAAGCGGAGATATCCAAATCGGTTTTATTGATCGTTTTTCTGGATCGGTAGTCATTTCTGGTGACGTAAGCTCAGTGGAAGCAGCCTTACAAGCGGTGATTGAAGGTTTACAACAGATTTTAAACTTTTCTGTAACTTGTAAAATTACCAGAACATAGCGTTGAAAGGACAAGGGCGTGAAGAAAATGGATGGACGAATTGTAATAGTCGATGATGAACCTATTACGAGACTCGATATTCGTGATATTGTGATAGAAGCAGGGTACGAAGTAGTTGGTGAAGCAGCCGATGGTTTTGAAGCAATTGAAGTATGTAAAAAAACACAACCTGACCTAGTATTAATGGACATTCAAATGCCAATTTTAGATGGTCTAAAAGCAGGTAAAAAAATTGTTCAAGACCAACTAGCCAGTAGTATTGTCTTTTTATCTGCATACAGTGACGTACAAAATACGGACAAGGCTAAAAAATTAGGCGCACTGGGTTATTTAGTTAAACCTCTAGACGAAAAATCATTAATACCTACAATTGAAATGAGCATTGAACGAGGCAAACAAACGCAGCTGTTACTAAGTCAAATCGATAAATTAAGTTTAAAATTAGAAGAACGTAAAATTATCGAAAAAGCCAAAGGTATTCTTGTAAAAGAAAATCATATATCGGAAGAAGAAGCCTACCAAATGTTGCGTACGTTAAGTATGAACAAACGCGCACGTATGAGTGAAATTGCAGAATTGATTGTAATGGATGATGAATAAATGAAACGATTAGAGCAATTATGTCACCAATATACCAATCTTTCAGAATCAGACATTAAAGAATTACAACGTACAGCACGTTATCTTTCTTCGACGACACTCTATCAAAGTGCAGATGTTTTTATTGATGTGTATAAGGAAATGTCACAGCAAGCACTAGTCGTTTATCATAAGCCGCCTGCGAAGACAACTTCTTTATATAGCGGAGATGTCGTCGGGATGGAAGCTTTATTAAAAAATGAACCTGGTGTTCTGCGTACCATGCAAACTAGCTTAAATAGCATTGGTTTGTTAGCAGTGACTCAGGAAAATCGTTTGATTAAGCAAAATATCTATCCCATTCGCAATGAACATCGAACGATTGGTGTCATTATTGTCGAGATTGCGGCAGATGAAGAGATTCAAGCGGACTTACAAAAAGAGGAGCTAAATAACTGCCAGTTAGCAAAAGTAGCGAAATCAACTAGTCAAGTCGACGCATTATTTATTGATCAATTGGCAGAAGCCGTTTTGATTTTTGATGCGGCGGGTCACTTATTAATTACCAATCACAATGCACAAGAGCTTTATCGCAAACTTGGTTATCGGGATAATATCATTGGAATGAATTATGACAATTTGTCCATCGATTATACAACTTTTGAATATGTGTTGTATCAAATGAAATATAAAATGAGTAATCAACCAATTGAAAGCAAAACGACCTACCTTAATTATTATTTTAAGGTTCGGAAAGTGTGGTTGGCATCAGAAGAACAACTGATTATGATTATTCAAGACAATACAGAATTTAAAGAAAAAGAAGCGGAAATTATTTCCAAATCTGTTGCGATTCGTGAAATTCATCATCGTGTTAAAAATAACTTGCAATCGGTGGTTTCCTTATTGCGTATTCAAGAACGGCGAACGCAAAGCCCCGAAGCAAAAAAAGTCCTTCATGAAAGTGTCAATCGAATTATGGCGATTGCAGCCACCCATGAATTGCTGTCAAAACAAGTCAAAGATGACGTTGCTTTACGGCAAACATTGGAAGCAGTGATGTATAATTTTAGACATCTTTTTCAAGGCGCACAACCCATTGAGATGATGATGGATGTTGATCCAGCCATTATGGTTTCTAGCGAACAAATGGTTACCATTTCCCTTGTTGTCAACGAACTATTACAAAACATTTTTGATCATGCATTTGAGCCACAAACAAGTGGCGTTGTTAAACTTAGTGGAACATTAGATAATAAAATGATTACCATTACTGTTACAGATAATGGTAAAGGCTATGATGTTCATCAAAGTAACGAGACCAGTTTAGGTTTGATGATTGTCAAAAGCTACGTAAAAGATAAACTAAAAGGAAAAATTACAATTGAATCCAATAAACAGGGAACTAAAACCTGTTTCTATTTCGAACAGAACACCAGTGATGTTGTTCATTGATTAAGCAAAGGCGCTTAAAGAAAAGTAGAAAGAAATTTTCTAACGATTCTTTAAGTGCCTTTTTGTATGCAAAAGGAGGCGAGTCAGGCGATGTCGAAGGAAACACTTTTAACCGTAGGAATTGATTTAGGGACGTCTACAACCCAATTAGTCTTGTCAGAATTAACTGTTGAAAATTTTGCCTCTGCGTTTACAGTACCACGTATCAGCATTTCTGATAAAAAAGTCATTTATCGAAGTGACATTATCTTTACACCCTTACTTAACCAATCAGAAATTGATGCAGAACCTATCAAAGCGTTTGTAGCGGAGCAATATCGCCAAGCAGGCATTCATAAACAAGATATTCAAATGGGTGCGGTAATTATCACAGGTGAAACTGCTCGAAAAAGCAATGCCAACAATGTGCTACGAGCACTTAGTGGCTATGCAGGTGATTTTGTCGTTGCTACGGCTGGTCCTGATTTAGAAAGTATCATTGCCGGGAAAGGCGCTGGTGCTCAAACTTATTCTGAAACGAAACGCAAACCAGTGGTTAATTTAGACATTGGTGGTGGAACGACAAATTTAGCTGTCTTTAAAGATGGTGAAGTGATTGATACGGCTTGTTTTGACATTGGCGGACGCTTAATTAAATTAGATCAACAACAAAAAATCACCTATATAGCTCCGAAGATTCAAGAAATTATAAATAAAAAAGGGCTAACCTTGCACCTTGGTGACCAAGCCACCGAACAAAACTTACTGCCAATTATTTCGGAATTAGTTGCCGTGTTAGAAAATAGCATTGGCTTGGGGACACAAAGTCCGTTCTACCAGTTATTAGTAACCAATCATCCACTACGAAAAGGTGGGGAATTACCAATTGTAACATTTTCTGGTGGTGTGGCTGATTGCTTAAATACGACAAGTACGAATCTCTTTAAATATGGGGACATCGGCTTACTTTTAGGGAAATACTTGAGAAAGTCACTGATTTTTTCGGAAAAAGAAGTCTTAGAAAGCGCAGAAACAATCCGAGCGACGGTCGTCGGAGCAGGTTCACATACTGCTGAAATTAGCGGAAGCACGATCGCTTATCGTGAGCAAATTTTGCCGGTAAAAAATATCCCAATTCTAAAATTAGCGCAAGAGGATGAAATCCTTACTGTGACAGAATTAGGCCAGCGAATCCAAGAAAAACTCAATTGGCATCGTATTGAAGAAACACCCCAGATTGCCCTAGCAATTAGAGGCATGAGCAATCCAACATTTGCTGATATTCAACGCTATGGTCAAGGGATTGTGGAAGGATTAGCTAGTTTAGTTGCTGAACAAATTCCCATTATTGTTATGGTGGATGAAGACATGGCGAAAGCTTTAGGGCATGCCTTAAGTGCCCATCTGCCAAAAGACTATCCGTTTATCTGTCTTGACTCGGTCAAAGTAGAAAACGGTGATTATGTAGATATCGGTTTACCAGTGGCAGAAGGAGCCGTCCTTCCGGTCATTGTTAAGACCTTAGTATTTAATTAAAAAGGAGCGACACAAAGATGATTTTAAAAACCAAACTATTTGGCAAAGTCTATCAATTTACATCTGTTAAAGAAGTCTTAGCCAAAGCCAATGAAGAAAAGTCTGGCGACAAGTTAGCTGGCGTAGCTGCTAATTCAGCCGAAGAACGCGTGGCAGCGAAAGTCGTTTTATCGGAATTGTCCTTAAATGACTTGTTTAACAATCCCGTTGTTGATTATGACGAAGACGAAGTGACACGCATTATTATTGACCAAGTCAATATGCGAATTTTTGAAAGTATTAAACATTGGACAGTTGCAGAATTACGCGAATTTATCTTATCTTCGGAAACAACCGATTTTGATATCAAACAAATTTCCCGTGGACTAACTTCAGAAATGATTGCTGCTGTCTGTAAATTAATGTCCAACATGGATCTAATTGTTGGCGCAAAAAAAATCAATATTGAAAAAACCGCCAACACAACGATTGGCCGTCCCGGAACTTTTTCAAATCGTTTACAGCCAAACCATCCAACCGATAATGTCGATGGCATTATGGCATCAGTTATGGAAGGTCTTTCTTATGGCGCCGGTGATGCGTTAATTGGTTTGAATCCTGTTGATGATTCTACAGAAAGTGTTAAACGGATCTTAAACAAATTTGAAGAGTTCCGCAGCGAATGGGAAATTCCAACACAAACTTGCGTGCTTGCTCACGTAACGACACAAATGGAAGCCATGCGTCAAGGCGCGCCAACTGGCTTAGTCTTTCAATCCATCGCTGGTTCAGAAAAAGGGAACACAGCATTTGGTTTAAATGCAGAAATTTTAGCTGAAGCACAAGATTTAGCGCTTCACAGTGGTCAAGCAGCTGGTCCTAATGTGATGTATTTTGAAACAGGTCAAGGCTCAGAACTTTCTTCTGAAGCAAACTTTGGCGCAGACCAAGTGACAATGGAAGCGCGTTGTTATGGCTTAGCCAAAAAATTTGATCCGTATATTGTAAATACCGTTGTCGGCTTTATTGGACCAGAATATCTTTACGATTCAAAACAAGTCATCCGCGCTGGTTTAGAAGATCATTTCATGGGCAAATTAACAGGAATTTCAATGGGTTGTGATGTCTGCTACACCAACCATATGAAAGCTGATCAAAATGATATGGAAAACTTAGCAATGTTATTAGCAACAGCTGGTTGTACGTATATCATGGGGATTCCTCATGGCGATGATGTCATGTTAAATTATCAAACAACTGGGTTCCATGAAACTGCGACGATTCGTGAAACATTAGGCTTACGTCCAATTAAAGAATTTGAAGAATGGATGGAAAAAATGGGCTTAATGGAAAACGGAAAATTAACAAGTCGCGCTGGCGATGCATCTGTATTTATTAAATAAACGAGGTGAGAATACAAATGAACGAAAAAGAATTAAAAGAAATGATTGCCGGAATTTTAACAGAAATGGTCGCTGACAATCAAGCGGTTTCGACTGCCACTGTGACTGCCGAAGAAAAACCAGTCACAACAAACGTCACTGAAACGACAGAAATTGAAGAAGGCCTAATTCCTGACATTACTGAAGTAGATTTACGTAAACAATTACTATTGAAAAATGCCGTAGATCCTGAAGCACTATTAAAAATGAAAGCTTTCTCGCCAGCTCGTTTAGGCGTTGGTCGTGCAGGGACGCGTTATATGACTAGTTCAACATTACGTTTCCGAGCGGACCATGCGGCAGCACAAGATGCGGTCTTTTCAGACGTAAGCGAAGACTTGGTAAAAGAAATGAATTTTATTTCTACAAAAACAATCTGTAACAGTAAAGATGAATATTTAACACGTCCAGATTATGGTCGTCAATTTGATGAAGAAAATAGTGAAATCATTCGGAAAAATACGACACCAAAAGCCAAAATCCAAATGGTCGTAGGGGATGGCCTTAGTTCAGCTGCTATCGAAGCGAATATTAAAGAAGTCCTACCAGCAATTAAACAAGGATTAAACATGTACAACTTAGATTTCGACAATGTAGTTTTTGTTAAATATTGTCGTGTGCCAGCAATGGATAAAATTGGTGAAATCACTGACGCTGATGTTGTTTGTTTGCTAGTTGGCGAACGTCCTGGTTTAGTAACAGCTGAATCTATGAGTGCCTACATTGCTTACAAACCAACTGTCGGTATGCCAGAAGCACGGCGGACAGTTATTTCAAATATTCACAAAGGTGGGACACCGGCTGTTGAAGCAGGGGCCTACATTGCCGAAATTATCAAAAAAATGTTAGACAAGAAAAAATCTGGTATTGATTTAAAAGAAGCTGAATAAAGGAGGATTTCTCATGAAAAATGATCGTCTAGGCGCAAATGTCCTAAGTATGAAAGTCATTCCCAATGTCGATCCGGCATTAGCAAAAGAATTATCATTGAAACCAGAACATCGCTCATTAGGAATTGTTACTTCAGATTGTGATGATGTCACTTATGTTGCATTAGATGAAGCAACCAAAGCCGCCGATGTTACTGTAGTTTACGGTAAAAGTATGTATGCTGGCGCAGCAAATGCTTCAACCAAATTAGCCGGTGAAGTGATTGGCATTATTGCTGGTCCGAGTCCTGCCGAAGTCAATAGTGGCTTGAGTGTCATTACGCAAGTCATTGAAGAAGAAGCCAGCTTCTATAGTGCTAACGAAGATGACAGCATTGTTTATTTTGCACATGTAGTATCAAGAACGGGTAGCTTTTTATCTGAACAAGCGAATATTCCTGAAGGTGAAGCGATTGCTTATCTGATTGCTCCACCGCTAGAAGCAATGGTTGGCTTAGATGCAGCAATGAAAGCTGCCGATGTTCAAATGGGTGTCTTTTATGGCCCACCTTCTGAAACGAACTTTGGCGGCGCCTTATTGACAGGTAGTCAATCTGCATGTAAAGCTGCTTGCAGTGCGTTTGAACAAGTCATTCAAAATATCGCTGACAATCCGTTGAGTTATTAAGGATGTGACCTGAATGAAAGCATTAGGAATGGTCGAAGTCAAAGGATTTTTAGGTGCCATTAGTGTGGCCGATGCGGCATTGAAAGCCGCCGACGTTACTTTGTTAAAAGCTGAAATTATTAATGGCGGTTTAACAACTGTGGAGCTGATTGGTGACGTTGCCGCGGTCCAAGCTGCCGTTGAAGTAGGCACGGAAGTAGCTAAAGAATTAAACTGTTTAATTGCTCATCATGTGATCTCACGGGTTGATGCTCAAACGGAAGTGATTTTATCAGATCCAGAACCCAAGTCAGCACCTGAACCGATGGAACCAGTAGAAGTAATTGAAGAAGAGATTGAAACACCAGATTTGGAAGAACACACTGGCACACGCAAAAAATTAGAAACACAACGCGTGGTTGATTTACGCAAACAAGCCTACAAAATGAACCTAAGTAGTTTAAAGAAAAGTGAGATTAAATTTGCCAATAAAGAAGCTTTAATTCAAGCAATCATGGCTGAAATAGAAAGAAGTGAAGACGAGTGGAATTAGTAGATAAAGACTTACGTTCCATCCAAGAAACAAGAAATTTAATCAGAAAAGCCAAAGAGGCACAGCAAGTATTAGCAACATTTTCGCAAAAACAAATCGATGCGATTGTCCAAGCAGTTTCAGAGGCTACGTTTAACCAACGAGAAAAGTTAGCGAAAATGGCCAATGAAGAAACAGGATTTGGTATCTATGAAGATAAAATCATCAAAAATGCTTTCGCTTCAAAAGTAGTATATGACGAAATGAAGGACAAACCTACAGTTGGTGTGATCAATGATGATGCTGCCAAAAAAGTCACTGAAATTGCTGTCCCAGTTGGTGTAATTGCAGGATTAATTCCTTCTACCAACCCGACATCAACAGTCATTTACAAAGCATTAATTTCATTAAAAGCTGCCAACAGCATTGTTTTTTCACCACATCCCAATGCGTTGAAATCGATTATTGAAACAGTAGAAATCATCCAAAAAGCGGCTATTGCTGCAGGGGCACCAGAAGGTTGTGTCTCGGTCATCAAAACGCCAACCATGCAAGCGACCAGCGAATTAATGAAAAATAAAGAAACAAATTTAATTTTAGCTACTGGTGGAAACGCAATGGTTAAAGCAGCGTACTCTTCTGGAACACCAGCAATCGGTGTTGGGCCTGGTAATGGACCAGCCTACATCGAACGAAGCGCAAATGTTCCTCATGCAGTGAAACAGATAATGGATTCAAAAACTTTCGATAACGGTACAATTTGTGCATCGGAACAATCAATTATTGTTGAAACTGTCAACCGTGAAGCGGTCAAAGAAGAGTTAATTAAGCAGGGCGCGTATTTCTTAAGTCCAGCCGAAGCCGACAAATTAGCTAAATTTATTTTACGACCAAACGGTACAATGAACCCGCAAATCGTAGGACGTTCCGTTCAACATATTGCTTCATTAGTTGGTTTATCTATTCCAAAAGATCGCCGCTTAATTGTTGCCGAAGAAACACATGTAGGCTTGAAATATCCATTTTCAAGAGAAAAATTGGCACCGATTATTGCTTTCTATACAGTTGAAAACTGGGAAGCAGCTTGCGCGTTATCAATTGAAATTTTGAAAGGTGAAGGTGCGGGTCATACGATGGGTATTCACACAGAAAACAAAGAAGTCATTCGTGAATTTGGCTTAAGAAAACCCGTCTCTCGTTTGCTTGTTAACACCTCTGGTACACTTGGCGGAATTGGTGCTTCAACTAACTTAGTGCCAGCATTAACACTTGGTTGTGGCGCAGTTGGTGGCAGCTCAACTTCTGATAATATTGGGGTTGAAAATCTGTTCAATTTACGTCGTGTTGCATATGGCGTGCGTGATTTAGAAGAGATTCGTCAAGAATTTGGTCAAACATCAACCACATCTGTGGCTACTTCTTGCGAAACAACCAATCAAGAAGAACTAGTAAATGCCGTGGTAGCTCAAGTTTTAGCTCGCTTAAACTAACAAGAAACGAGCGAGTAAGAGTAAAACAAATGAATTATTGGATTTAGGGTTTGGGACCTAAGTCAAATTGATAATTGTCCCAAATTTTTAAAAATAAAACATACATCTTAGGAGGAAATTATAATGTCAAGTACAAATGCTTTAGGAATGATCGAAACTCGTGGTTTAGTAGGTGCTGTCGAAGCAGCCGATGCAATGGTGAAAGCGGCAAACGTTACTTTAATTGGAAAAGAACAAGTCGGTGGCGGTTTAGTTACAGTAATGGTTCGCGGTGACGTTGGTGCTGTAAAAGCAGCAACAGATGCTGGTGCTGCCGCAGCAGAACGTGTTGGCGAATTATTATCTGTCCATGTAATTCCACGTCCACATACAGAAGTAGACGCTATTTTACCACACGCAACAACTGAATTATAATTTTGATTTTTTGGGGCAGAGGTAGGTTCATTACTTCTGTCCTAAACTTTCATTGAGGAGGGGTGTTATGACAGTTATTACAGAAGATATGCTTCGCAACAAAAGGCTTAAAAAAGAACTAGAAGATGGCACGGATTTTGTGTTTCCTGTAGGCAGTTTTCTGACGCCAGCCGCCAAAAGCTATCTACGCGAGCATCGGATTAATAGCAGCTTCTCTTCAACAAACCCATTGCTTTCTGAGGTTCATTCAGTGAAGGCCTCCTCACAAAAACAAAAACATTTATCAAAAGAAACAATTTATGAGATTCGGCACTTAAGCCATCTATTGTATTTGCCTTTCTTAACGAATGAAGCGTTATCAACAGAAGGTTGGTTATATTTCGAACAACAACAACTGTGGTTAGAGAAATTTATTTTAGAACAGTCGCTTGTAATGGAACCAGTCATTTTGGAATCAAAGGTAAGTATTCTAACTAACCAACAAAGACAATGGCGCTATTCCTCAAAAGAAATTCAATTACAACTAGATAAAATTATTCTCCAGTTAAAAGGAGAATCACAACTGTTCGGCCTTTTTCAATCTTGGGCTACAGAATTAATTAGCACCATGGCTGAAATATCACGAAACTAGGAGATGAACAAATTGGATTCAATGAATGAAATTGTTGAAGAAGTTGTTAAACGAATTCAGCAACAACAACAAAATACTTTTGAAGTTGAAGCTTCTGGCCGACATGTTCATTTGTCTCGTCAAGAGATTGATGCATTATTTGGACCAGGATATCAACTAACAAAAGTGAAAGATTTATCACAACCTGGACAGTTCGTTTGTAAAGAACGAATTACGGTTGCTGGACCTAAAGGACTTTTTCAAAATGTGGTTATTTTAGGCCCTGAACGTAGCGAATCACAAGTCGAAGTTTCTATGACAGATACGCGTATTTTAGGAATTAATGCCCCAGTTAGAGAGAGTGGCAAGACAGAAGGGACACCAGGCGTCACGCTGATGAACGGATCAGCAGTTGTGACATTAAGTCACGGCTTAATTGTTGCCAAACGTCATATTCACATGACACCCGAAGACGCCTTAAAAAATAAAGTAAGCAATAGCCAAATTGTGCAAGTCAAAGTGGAAGGCACACGTCCGTTAATCTTCGATGATGTAGTTGTGCGAATCAGTCCGCGATTTGCAACGTACATGCACATTGACTACGATGAAGCCAACGCTTGCGGCTTAACTAAAGGAGCTCGTGGCTATATTCTTAAGTAAAAGGAGGAAGAACAATGAACGTTTCTGAAATGGAAAATTTGATTCAACAGATTACTGATCAAATTTGTCAACAATTGCTGTCGTCGTCTTATTCAGTGGCTTTAGCAGAAGCAAAAGAAGCATTTCCTGAAGAAATGTTTGTTCGTTTTCCTGATGTAAATTGGGTAACCAAAGAGCAGAAGCAAGCACGAGGTTTGGTTGTAAATAGGCTAACGATTTCCCAAGTAAATGCGATTGCGCATTTACAGGAAACGGATGCATTAGTCAAAAACATCTTAGCATTCTTATTTGAAGGTAAGCCGGTATTGGTTTTAACCCCAATACCTTCAGTGACTAAAAATTCACGATTGAAGTATCGTTTGAAACAAACGATTCAGGAAAACGTGGACATGTGCCAACAGTTTGGGCTGATTTTTTATCATGATTCAGAAAATTACGCTATGTTTCAGGCGGCCTGTCAAAAACAACTTCGTTCTTTGGCTGAGACCAAACGAACCTACATTACTGAAAAACAATTGATAAGAATGACAGAATCAGGTGTTTCTTTAAGTAAAAATGCCTATTTAACCCCGTTAGCGAAAGATTATGCTAGGAAACATCAATTGCTGACGTAAGGAGGAAAAACGATGCTTTTAGGAAAAGTGACTGGTAGCCTTTGGTCAACAAGAAAAGATGAAAAATTAAATGGCTGGAAATTTATGATGGTTGATATTTTGAATCAAGAGGACGAAAAGCAAGGATTTTTAATTGCTGCTGACAACGCTGGAGCTGGTGTCGGGGACAAAGTGTTAATTAGTCAAGGCAATGCTGCCCGTATTTCGGCAGAAGATCCGAATGTCCCAATTGATGCAATGATTGTTGGTGTCATTGATTCTACAGAGGAAGAATAGGGAGGACGAGACATGAGCATTAATGAAATTATTATGTATATTATGGTTCTTTTCATGATTATTGGAGGAATCGATAAATGTATTGGCAACAAACTAGGTTTAGGGGAGCAATTTGAGGAAGGGATTATGGCTATGGGTTCTCTAGCGCTTTCTATGGTAGGGATTATCACTTTAGCGCCTGTCTTAGCCAATCTTTTAAGTCCGATTGTCGTTCCTGTCTATGAATTACTAGGGGCTGATCCAGCAATGTTTGCCACAACCTTATTGGCTAATGATATGGGGGGCTTTGCGTTAGCGCAACAATTAGCCAATGATCCACAAGCTGGTTTATTTGCGGGGGCAATCTTAGGTGCAATGATGGGGCCAACGTTAGTCTTTACAATTCCAGTAGCGCTTGGCATTATCCAAAAAGATGACCAACAATTCTTAGCAACAGGTGTTTTGAGCGGGATTATTACAATTCCTTTTGGTTTATTAGCAGGCGGTTTAACAGCTGGCATGCCATTGTCATTGATTATTCCTAACTTAATTCCAATTATTATTGTTGCCGCTTTAATTATTTTAGGTTTATGGTTAGCGCCAAAAGGCATGATTAAAGGCTTCCAAATTTTTGGTCAAGGCGTAGTGATTGTCGCTATCTTTGGTTTAGTTGTGGGGGCGATTCAACTATTATTAGGAATTACAGTGATTCCTGGTATTGCACCAGTTACTGAAGGAATTGAAGTCGTTGGCGGGATTGCTTTAACTTTAGCTGGCGCTTTCTGTTTAGTAGCAGTGATTACGAAAGTCTTTAATAAACCATTGATGAAACTAGGAAAAGTTTTAGGAATGAATGAAGTAGCGGCTGCAGGAATGGTTGCTACATTAGCTAACAATATTCCCATGTTCCAAATGTTAAAAGACATGGATAATCGAGGAAAAATTATTAATATCGCTTTTGCTGTTTCGGCTTCTTTCGTTTTAGGTGACCACCTTGGTTTTACTGCAGGCGTAGCAAAAGAAATGATTTTTCCAATGATTGTTGGCAAATTAGTTGGAGGGATTACCGCCATTTTTGTGGCTATCTTTATGGCAAATCGAATGCTAGGGAAACCCGAAACAGAAGTGAAATAATGAGGTGTAAATATGACAGAATTAAATCGTGAAATGATTGAAACGCTTGTTCGACAAATTGTCACAGAAAAATTAATGCCGACTAAACAAGTGGATCCAAGTGGAATTATGTCCATCAAATTACCCGAAATCGACGTAACAGAAGACGATCGCTTAGATACAGGCAACCCAGCGGACATTGTTTACACAAAAGATCTGTTTTCTTTAGAAGAAAGCCCGCGCCTTGGTTGCGGTTTAATGGTGATGAAAGATACCACCTTCGACTGGACACTAGAATACGATGAAATTGATTATATTATTTCAGGACAATTAGATATACTGATTGACGGACGTAAAATTTCTGCAACAGCCGGCGAAATTATTTTAATCCCGAAAAGTAGCAAAATTCAATTTTCAGTGACGGGTGATGCCCGCTTTGTCTACGTGACCTATCCAGCAGATTGGCAAAGCCAATAATTATTTTACCGGCAGTCAGAGAATAATTTTGCCAAAACCCTTTACTCAGCGTTATAATAAATAAGAACGAAAAAAGGGGTTGAGTGAATGACATTTGAGAATCCAAGTCAAAATCAAATTTTTGATATTCTAAAACAAGCAAAAAATATTGCGGTGGTTGGTTTGAGTAACAAGCCCGACCGCACAAGTTACAAAATTGCGGAAATTTTACAGCAACATGGCTATCGTGTATTGCCTGTCAATCCAGTTTTAAAAGGTGAAACGGTGCTTGGCGAAACGGTTTATGGGGCATTAACAGAGATTCCTGAAAAGATTGATATTGTTGACGTCTTTCGGCGGAGTGAATTTTTGCCAGAAGTGGCCGCAGAAACATTGAAAACAGAAGCGCCTGTCTTTTGGGCCCAACTAGGTTTGGAAAACGAAGAGGCAGCGAACTTGTTATTAAATGAAGGTCGTCAAGTTATTATGGACCGTTGTATTAAAATTGAATTGGCAAAAATGGCAGATGCTGAATAAACACGTGTAATTTTATAAAGAAAGAGCGTCCTGAACGGAAAGCTCTTTTTTTTTTGACCCAGATAGAGTATTATTGTAATGATGGTTTTAGAAGGAGCGAACGGAAAACGCAAGAAACCGGCTCACTCTTCTTCTAATTCTTTAAGAAATAGTTAATGTACGCTTATTAACTAAACGAGAATCTAAGTATAAGGAGTTTTTTCTTTGGCTAAAAAAATTAACAATGAGTACAATGATGCCTCTATCCAAGTCCTAGAAGGATTGGAAGCAGTGAGGAAAAGACCTGGTATGTATATCGGTTCAACCGATAGCCGTGGACTCCATCACTTAGTCTATGAAATTGTCGATAACGCAGTCGATGAAGCGTTATCTGGCTACGGGAATGAAATCAACGTAACTATCCAAAAAGATAATAGTATTTGTGTTGCAGACTCTGGCCGCGGAATGCCAACAGGGATGCATGCTTCTGGTATCCCAACAGTAGAAGTAATTTTTACTGTCTTACATGCGGGTGGTAAGTTTGGCCAAGGTGGCTATAAAACTTCAGGCGGACTCCATGGGGTGGGTGCCAGTGTTGTTAATGCCTTATCTAAGTGGTTAGAAGTTCATATTGTTCGTGATGGCGTAGAATACATGGAACGATTTGAGGACGGCGGTAAACCAGTTGGTACCTTAAAAAAAATCGGCAAAACAAAAAAACGCAACGGCACCTCCGTTACTTTTTTACCTGACGACACCATTTTCTCTACGACAAATTTTTCTTACGAAATTTTAGCAGAACGTTTGAGAGAATCAGCTTTCTTATTAAAAGGCGTCAAAATTACTTTAACAGATGAACGTGGAGAAGAACCCAAAGAAGAAGTCTTTCACTACGAAGAAGGCATTAAAGAATTTGTTGCCTATCTAAATGAAGAAAAAGATACATTAACACCCGTTGTTTATTTTTCAGGAGCCAAAGAAGGTATTGAAGTTGAATTAGCCTATCAATACAACGATGGCTATTCTGAAAATGTTTTATCTTTCGTTAACAATGTCCGCACAAAAGATGGCGGTACCCACGAAGTCGGTATGAAAACGTCAATGACAAAGGCGTACAATGAATATGCACGTAAAGTAGGACTATTAAAAGAAAAAGATAAAAATTTAGAAGGTAGCGACTTCCGTGAAGGCTTAGCAGCCGTCCTTTCTATTCGAGTACCAGAAAACTTACTACAGTTTGAGGGCCAAACCAAAGGAAAATTAGGTACACCTTTAGCAAGAACCGTTGTCGATAACGTCGTAGGCGAACAAATGGGCTTCTATTTACAAGAAAACAGTGAAATGAGTCAATCATTAATTCGGAAAGCGATTAAAGCCCGTGAAGCCCGTGAAGCGGCTCGCAAAGCTCGTGAAGAAAGCCGGAACGGTAAAAAACGGAAAAAAGGTGAATCGTTACTTTCTGGAAAATTAACACCGGCTCAATCTAGAAATCCTAAGAAAAATGAACTATATCTTGTCGAAGGAGACTCGGCCGGTGGCTCAGCAAAACAAGGACGCGACCGGAAGTTTCAAGCCATTTTACCGCTACGAGGAAAAGTCATTAATACGGAAAAAGCGAAAATGCAAGACATCTTGAAAAACGAAGAAATCAATACTATGATCTATACAATTGGCGCAGGCGTCGGTCCTGAATTTTCAATTGAAGATTGTAATTATGATAAAATCATCATCATGACCGATGCGGATACCGATGGTGCCCATATTCAAGTGTTGCTATTAACGTTCTTCTATCGTTATATGAAACCATTAATTGAAGCCGGCAAAGTCTACATTGCCTTACCACCACTTTATAAAGTCTCTAAAGGAACTGGAAAAAAATCAGTCATTGAGTATGCTTGGACCGATGGTGAATTGGCAGAAGTGATTGATAAAGTTGGTAAAGGCTATATGCTCCAACGCTATAAAGGTCTGGGGGAAATGAATGCAGAACAACTTTGGGAAACAACGATGGATCCTGAAACTAGAACCTTAATTCGTGTTCGGATTGATGATGCAGCTCAAGCAGAACGCCGTGTGACCACATTAATGGGCGACAAAGTCGAACCTCGTCGAAAATGGATTGAGCAACATGTTCAATTTACGTTGGAAGAAGATGGCAGTATTTTAGATCGTTCAGAAGAAGACACTTCTGCACCAACAGGAGAAAGTCTTTTAGATGCGGAAAAAACAAAAGAAGCAGAACAAACCGATGACACTGAAATCAGTTTGTTTGACATAGAGTAGGGAGTGACAATTTTGGAAAAACGCCAAGAAGTTCAAGAATTAACCCTTGAAGAAGTAATGGGCGATCGTTTTGGAAGATATTCCAAATACATCATTCAAGAACGGGCCCTACCAGATATTCGAGATGGGCTAAAACCAGTACAACGCCGCATTCTCTTTTCAATGAATAAAGACGGCAATACCTTTGATAAAGGCTTTCGTAAATCAGCAAAATCTGTCGGAAACATTATGGGGAATTATCATCCCCATGGCGACAGTAGTATTTATGAAGCGATGGTCCGTCTAAGTCAAGACTGGAAATTACGGGAAGTACTAATTGAAATGCACGGAAACAACGGAAGTATGGATGGCGATCCACCAGCGGCGATGCGTTATACAGAAGCTCGTTTATCACAGTTAAGTGGTGAGTTGTTAAAAGATATCGACAAAAATACCGTCGATTTCGTCTGGAATTTTGACGATACAGAAAAAGAACCCACTGTTTTACCAGCCAAATATCCTAATTTATTGGTAAATGGCTCAACGGGGATTTCAGCAGGTTATGCAACAGAAATTCCTACGCATAATTTAGCGGAAATCATTGATGGAACTGTGTATTTAATTGATCATCCTAATGCAAGTTTAGAGAAATTAATGGAATACATTCCAGGACCAGATTTCCCAACAGGTGGGATTCTACAAGGAAAAGCAGAAATTAAAAAAGCCTACGAAACCGGCCGTGGTAAAGTAATTTTACGTGCGAAGACAAAGATTGAGCCTTTAAAAGGCGGCAAACAACAAATTGTCATTTCTGAAATTCCTTATGAAGTCAACAAAGCAACGCTAGTGAAGAAGATGGATGAAATCCGTTTAAATAAAAAAGTAGACGGCATTGCCGAAGTTCGTGACGAAAGTGACAGAACTGGCTTGCAAATTGTTGTTGAACTAAAAAAAGATGTCAATGCAGAAGGTATTTTAAATTATCTATTTAAAAACACTGAATTGCAAATCAATTACAACTTTAACATGGTAGCCATCGACAACATGACCCCGCAACAAGTGGGCCTAAAACGGATTTTAGAAAGTTACATTACGCATCGCAAATCAGTTATCATTAACCGTTGTCAATTTGAGTTGGACAAAGCTCGCAAACGTGAGCACATTGTTGCTGGTTTAATTAAAGCATTGTCTATCTTAGATAAAGTGATTGCAACAATCCGTGGCAGTAAAGATAAAAAAGATGCGAAGAAGAACTTAGTATCCGACTATGCGTTTACTGAAGAACAAGCTGAAGCAATCGTTACTTTACAG
Source organism: Enterococcus sp. AZ104 (assembly GCF_050546705.1). Classification (NCBI taxonomy): domain Bacteria; kingdom Bacillati; phylum Bacillota; class Bacilli; order Lactobacillales; family Enterococcaceae; genus Enterococcus; species Enterococcus sp. AZ104. The sequence goes on along the minus strand of NZ_CP172952.1, from coordinate 1,366,131 downwards.
CTATACCGTTTAACTAATACAGATATTACTGATTTACAAGAAGAAGCGAAAACTTTAGAACAACAAATTGCTGAGTTATTGAACATTTTAAACAATGAAAAAGAACTATTCTCAGTCATGAAAAAAGAACTTCGCGAAGTTAAAAAGCAATATGGCAATCCGCGCTTAACTCAAATTGAAGAGGAAATCCAAGAAATCAAGATTGAAACAGCCGTGTTAGTTGCACAGGAAGACGTGGTCGTAACCGTGACGCACGAAGGCTATATCAAGCGGAGTAGTATTCGTTCTTATACAGCATCAAAACCAGAAGAAATCGGCATGAAAGAAGGCGACTTTTTACTATATGCTGGCGAAGTCAATACATTAGATCATCTTTTACTAGTAACAAATAAAGGGAATATGATCTATCGCCCCGTCCATGAGTTGCCAGATTTACGCTGGAAAGAAATTGGCGAACATATTTCTCAAACCATTTTAAATCTTGCTATCGATGAATCGATTATTGCTGTATATCCTTATAAAGAGTTAAGTCCGACAAAAACCTTTGTTTTCATTACAAAAGCTGGCATGATTAAACAAACCAAAATGGCTGATTTTGAGCCTTGGCGCACTTATAAGAGCCGCCCGACATCTTGTATGAAATTAAAATCAGACCAAGATGAAATTACCAATGTTTATTTAACAAATGATCAAGACTTATTGGATGTTTTCCTCGTTAGCAATCGCGGTTTTGGCTTACGTTATCCATTATATGAAGTACCAGTCGTGGGTAGTAAAGCGGCTGGAGTTAAATCAATGAATCTCAAAGAAGACGATTATGTCGTTAATGGTTTACTGGTTCATTCTGAAGGGGATACACCGATTGTCATCGTTACCCAACGTGGCGGTGTTAAACGCATGTTAGCCCAAGAATTAACACAATTAGGACGAGCAAAACGTGGACTAATGGTCTTGCGGGAATTGAAGAAAAATCCACATCGTGTTGTCTTTATGTCTGAAAGTACCGATTTAGATTTATTAGTTACTACGCAAAAAGGCACACAAGAAGTTATTCAGTCGAAAAACTATCCAATCAGTGAACGAACATCCAACGGTTCCTTTGTCATCGATGAACAAAAAGATGGCCAAGTAATGGAAGTCCACGAGATGCATTCTGCAGTGATTGAAGAAGAACAAACAAACTAAACTGTGTTATAAATATCTCCACAGCAGCCATCTGTATTAATACAGATGGCTGCTGTTTTTAATACAGAAGTACATTTTTCACAAGTGATAACAACTATAAATCGTTCTTATTTTCACAAGTATAAATGTTTATATATCAGCGTTTAGAATCTTCGCTCCCCATTTATTTATTAAGAAAGTGCAATAAATAATAAAAAAACGCTTGCATCTAAAAGGTTATGTGTTATACTAATCACATAAAGCTGTTACATACAATCAAGTAGCAGTTAACTAAGGAGGCAAACACTTCATGAAACAATGGGAAGGCTTTAAAGGCGACAAATGGAGAACAAGCGTTGACACTCGTGATTTTATTCAAAACAACTACACAGAGTACAAAGGCGACGACAGTTTCTTAGAACCAATCGCTCCGAGCACTGACAAATTATGGACAAAACTACAAGAATTATTTGAAATCCAACATGAAAAAAATGGCGTTTATGACATGGATAGCGATATCCCAGCAACTATTACGTCACATGAACCTGGTTACTTAATCAAAGAAGAAGAAAAAATTGTCGGTTTACAAACAGATGTACCATTAAAACAAGCATTTATGCCATTCGGTGGTATTAAAATGGCGAACAATGCCTTAGTTTCAAATGGTTATGAAACTGACGAAGAAATGACAAAAATCTTCACAGAATACAGAAAAACACATAACCAAGGTGTTTTTGATGCCTACACAGCTGAAATGCGTTTAGCACGTAAAAACAAAATCATTACTGGTCTTCCAGATGCTTATGGCCGTGGCCGTATTATTGGTGACTATCGTCGTATCGCATTATATGGTATCGACTACTTAATGGAACAAAAGAAAAAAGATCATGATAACACTGGTAACAAAGAAATGACAGACGATGTTATTCGCTTACGTGAAGAAATTTCTGAACAATACCGTGCGTTAAATGACTTAAAACAAATGGCTGCTTCTTATGGTTTCGATATTTCTCGTCCTGCTGCAAATGCGCAAGAAGCAATCCAATGGTTATACTTTGGTTACCTAGGTGCCATTAAATCTCAAAATGGTGCGGCAATGTCAATTGGTCGTATCTCAGCATTCTTAGATATCTATATCCAACGTGACTTAGAAGCGGGTTTAATCACTGAATTCGAAGCACAAGAAATGATTGACCATTTAATCATGAAATTACGTATGGTTAAATTTGCACGGACACCAGAATACAACCAATTATTCTCTGGTTATCCAATTTGGGCAACATTATCTATTGCTGGTATGGGTATTGACGGTCGTTCATTAGTTACCAAAAATGACTTCCGTATCTTACACACATTAACAAACATGGGACCATCTCCAGAACCGAACTTAACTGTATTGTATTCTTCTCACTTACCAGAAGGCTTCAGAACATATGCAGCTAAAATCGCGAAAGAAAGCTCATCTATCCAATTTGAAAACGATGACTTATTACGTGAAAACTGGGGCTCTGACGACTGTGCAATCGCATGTTGTGTTTCTGCAACAGTTATGGGTAAAGATATGCAATTCTTCGGCGCTCGTGCGAACTTAGCGAAAGCTGTTCTTTATGCAATTAACGGCGGGGTCGACGAAAAAACTAAAATGCAAGTAGCACCAAAATATCGTCCAATGACTGGTGACAAATTAGATTACCACGAATTCATGGAACGCTATAAAGACATCTTAGACTGGTTAGCTGAATTGTACGTTAACACATTAAACATTATTCATTATATGCATGATAAATATGCATATGAAGCACCACAATTAGCTTTAATGGATACTGATTTACAACGGACATTCGCAACTGGTATTGCCGGAATCTCTCATGCGACTGATAGTATCATGGCAATTAAACACGGTGAAGTAGAAGTAATCCGTGACGAAGATGGTATGGCAATTGATTATGTACCAACAAAAGAATTCCCAACATACGGAAACGATAACGAAGAAGCTGATGCAATGGCTAACTGGATTTTAGATTACTTTATGACACAAATTAAACGTCAACACACATACCGTAACTCTAAACCAACGACTTCATTATTAACAATCACTTCAAACGTTGTTTATGGTAAAGCAACAGGGAACACGCCTGACGGACGTCGTGCCGGCAAACCTCTTGCACCAGGTGCGAACCCAAGTTATCAAGACGGTAAATTCTTAGGTGAGAAAAATGGCTTGTTAGCTTCATTAAACTCAACAGCTCGTTTAGAATATACAATCGCTTTAGATGGTATTTCTAATACACAAACCATCAACCCTAATGGTTTAGGTAAAGACGACGACACAAGAATTAACAACTTACGTAACGTATTAGATGGCTACTTCGATAAAGGTGGTTACCACTTAAACGTAAACGTATTTACAAACGAATTATTATTAGATGCACAAGCACATCCAGAAAAATATCCAAACTTAACTATCCGTGTATCTGGATATGCCGTGAAATTCCGTGACTTAACTCCTGAACAACAAGCAGACGTTATTTCAAGAACTTCACACGACAGACTATAAAAAACATTTACATTATTTAACTGAAAGGGTGACATTCAACGTGTCATCCTTTTCGTTTGAAAGAAGAGGGATCATTATGACAACACCAGTTACAGGTAGAATTCATTCAACAGAAAATTTTGGTACCGTTGATGGCCCAGGTGTCCGTTTTATCGTATTTACACAAGGGTGTCGCATGAGATGTCAATTCTGTCATAATCCAGATACTTGGAAAATTGGTTCCGGTGGTCGTGTGGTGACGACTGACGAAGTATTAGAGGAAGCATTACGTTTTCGCTCTTATTGGGGCGAAAAGGGTGGTATCACTGTCAGTGGTGGTGAGCCGCTATTGCAAATGGACTTTTTAATCGATTTATTTAAAAAAGCCAAAGCACAAGGCATTCATACAACCTTAGATACGTGTGGCAAACCTTTTACTCGGGAAGAACCCTTCATTAGTCAATTTGATGAATTGATGAAGTATACAGATTTACTCTTATTTGACATCAAACATATTGATAACGAGCAACATAAACTGTTAACAACGCAATCAAATGATAATATTTTAGAGATGGCTACCTATTTATCTGAAATTGACAAACCTGTTTGGATTCGCCACGTATTGGTGCCTCAACGTAGTGATTACGACGAATATTTAATCCGTCTGGATGCCTTCATAAAAACATTAAACAATGTAGATAAAGTTGAAGTGCTTCCTTACCATACGATGGGCAAGTACAAATGGGAAGAACTAGGTATTCCTTATCCATTAGAAGGAATTGAGCCTCCTAAAAATGATCGTGTTGAAAATGCGAAAAAACTACTACATGTCGAGGACTATCAAGGTTATCTAGCACGTTAACAAACGAAAAAATAGAAAAGAAGACAATTTTTTTGTTGTTTCTTTTCTATTTTTTGTTATCATTAAGAGTGAATCAAAACCAAGGAGTGTGTATTATGTCAAAAATTTTAGTTTTTGGACACCAAAATCCTGATACAGATGCTATCGGAGCAGCAATTAGTTTTGCTTACTTACAAAAAGAATTAGGAAAAGAGACAGAAGCTGTCGCTTTAGGAACACCAAGTGAAGAAACTCAATATGCCTTAGATTATTTTAATATTGAAGCACCACGTGTTGTCACTGAAGCAGCTAGCGAAACAAACCAAGTCATGTTAGTGGATCATAACGAATTCCAACAAAGCATTTCAGATATCGCTGAAGTAAACATTTTAGCAGTAGTGGATCATCACCGGATTGCCAACTTCGAAACAGCAGATCCATTGTATTATCGTGCAGAACCAGTAGGGTGTACCAGTACAATCATCTATAAAATGTTTAAAGAAAATAACGTGACAATTCCAGCTCAAATTGCTGGTATGATGGTCTCAGCGATTATTTCTGATACATTATTATTTAAATCACCAACTTGCACACAAGAAGACATCGATGCAGCGCACGCCCTAGCTGATATTGCTGAAATTAATTTAGAAGGCTATGGTCTTGACTTATTAAAAGCAGGAACAAATTTAAGCGATAAATCAGCTGAAGTCCTTTTAGATTTAGATGCTAAGAGCTTCCCAATGAACGGCAAAACAGTTCGCGTTGCCCAAGTAAATACCGTCGATTTAGCAGAAGTTTTAGATCGTCAAGCTGAATTAGAAGCAGCTATGGCCGCAGAAAATGCAGCCAATAATTATGACTTGTTTGTCTTAATTATTACGAATATCTTAGACAGTGATTCTGAATTATTAGCGATTGGTGCGGAACAAGCCAAAATTGAAGCAGCGTTCAATGTAACACTAGTTAACAATCGTGCGTTCTTACCCGGCGTTGTTTCTCGTAAAAAACAAGTAGTACCACAATTAACAGAAGTCTTTAACTAAAACCGTAAGCGCCTAAGCAACGCGATAAATTCCTTGTTGCTTAGGCGCTTCAATAGTAAAGGGGCGTTAACATGAATGATTTAGCAATTTACTATCATTCTCCGCAACAAACGAAACAATACAATCATTTGCTCAACCAATCACTTTTTTTCCCTCTTGTTACTTTTATGTATGAACATCGGGAAGAAAGAATCATTTTAAGACAATTAAAAGCGGCCTTTGCAACAGAAGCCAAGTTAGAACAATTTTTATCAGAAATGATTGATTGTCAGTTAATCATTCGGGAAAATCGTCAATATCGTTTGAATTTTCCTATTTATACGGCAGCTGAAGTTGCGAGTTTGACCTTGGCTGAAGACGAACTTCCTAAGTTTAAAGGAACTGTAACAGAGCAATTATTTTGGCTAGCTGAATCTTTTTGGCCACAAGTGTTTCCAGAAGAGGAAGACTATTTTTTTGGCGTGAGCGGTGGCCCCTCATTTTATCAAAAACAAAGATTGGCCTCGGCACAACTATCTATAATTACGCTTGAAAAAGAAAAGACAGAGGTTCCAACAATGCCTCGTTATTTTGATTACTTGGGCAAAGAGGAAGCCTTGCCAGAAGCCTTCAGCGCTTTATATGACTTGCTAGGGGACGTAAATCCTGAATACTATCTTTCGCAAGCGAGAAGAGTCATTAAACAAGCTCTGCGAGGCCGCAAAGTCAGTACTGTGCCTAATATTTTTCAAGAAAGTTTGCACTTGACCCAAGTGATTACGATTGACCAGGACCACTTAAAACTCCTTTTACCAGTAGCAACGGAACAAGCCGAGCCTTTAGAAGCACAGTCGGATATTCTAGCATTTTATTATGAAAAAATTGCTAACCGATCGGCCATCGAACGCTTAGTTTTTATGCAACAATTGATTGAGCAACTAGGTACGAACTCTCTAAGTTATCTTAGAATAAATTAAAGTTACGATAATTTTATTATGTAAACTAAAAATCAATAACAAGAAATGACGCCGCTTCTTAGTGAGAAATGGCGTCATTTCTTTTGCGAACTTTTTTCGTCCAAAAACCACCGGAAATGAACTTAGGCTCATAGGAAATGATAAATGCTCTCGGCTCTAATTGATTGATTAATTTGTACAATGTACGTTCGTTTTTTCTTGGGGAAAGAATTTCTAAAACCATTCGTTCTCCTTCGCGTCCGTAGGCGACACTTTGCGTAACACCATAGCCGTGTTCACGAAGTGTTTCTGGCAAATGAAATTGTTCAGTAGTAGAAGGGAGGATAACTGATACCATAATATAACCCAAGGCCAAATAGTCTTCGATTTTAATTCCTAAACTAATGCCAACAGCGTAACCAAGCGCATAAACAAGTAAATTTAAAGGATTGTCTAACCGATTCAGAACCATACTCAGCCCTAAGACATAAATTGTTATTTCAGCCATACTAACCAGCGGTGCAATAACCCGATAACCTTTCATCGTTAACATAAAACGAATAGTATTTAAGGTAATATACGCAAAATTAATGATAAAAATCATAGCTAACATTTTCAAATCAACGACCATAAAATAAGTACCTCTTTTCAAAATCTTTACATCCAGCCCTCATTATAGTACAGAAAAACTGAGAATCAAAGGCGAAACACTTATAGAAATGAATTCTTTTTTGAATACTCGCTCATATTATTCGCCTAATTTAACTGTTATTTGATATAATCTTAGTATGAAGTAAAAAGGAGGTAAGCGATGAAAATTTTTGTTTGGATTTTGTTATTTTTATTAGTAATTAACGTTATTGCTGCCTTAATTACTGTTTTTAGAAAACCTCGTAGTATTTCCAGCGTTTTAGCATGGATGATGACGTTGATTTTCTTGCCTGGTATCGGCTTTATTATTTACTTATTCTGTGGGCGAGGTATCGATGGACAAGAAGTTTTTAAATTGTCTGATGATGAAAAACAAATGGTTCAACGAATTAAAGAAAAAGTGGACATCGATAACAAAAAAGCAGGGCGCGATAAACGTTATGATTTACTTTATGATGCGAAAGTTTTAAATCGTTATTTCCGGAATATGGACGCATCACCGTTGGCCAAAAGAAATAGTTTGCAATTATTCACAGATGGCCAAGAAAAATTCCAAGCATTATTTGAAGATATTCGTGCAGCGAAAGAAACCGTTCATGTGGAATATTATGCGTTTTTTAATGACACGATTGGCAATCAATTTTTAGATGTATTAATCGAAAAGTTGCATGAAGGCGTGGAAGTTTACTTAATTTACGATCCTTGGGGTTCACCCGGCGCAAATAAAAAGTTTTTTGCTCGTTACGTTGACGCTGGAGGAAAAGTAGCTCCCTTTATTACTTCTCGCGATATGATCCGTAAAACACGTCTAAATTATCACTTGCATCGGAAAATTGTTGTCATCGATGGGAAAATTGGCTGGACCGGCGGGTTCAATGTTGGGGATCAATATTTGAATGTCACCGAAAAATTTGGTTACTGGCGAGATACCCATATTCGTTTGGTCGGGACGGCCGTATTTTCATTGCAAGAGATATTTATCATGGATTGGAATGCTTCAGTCAAATATCCTGAAGAACGTATGACGTATCATGAAAAATATTTTAAATTACCAGAAGATCATGAAGTGGAGCATTTGTCCTTACAAGTTGTTTCAGATGGTCCTGATTCAGAAGAAGAAATTTTGAAAAGCGGGTTTGTTCGGATGATTTTTTCTGCAGAAAAGAGCGTCTGGATTCAAACACCGTATTTAATCCCTGATGATAGTATGATTAATGCGTTGTTAGTGGCGGTTCGTTCGGGTGTGGACGTGCGAATTATGATTCCTTGTATGCCTGACCATCCCTTTATTTACCGCGCAACACAATATTACGCGAATTACTTACACAAACGCGGCATTAAAATTTATATTTATGATAGTGGGTTTATTCATGCAAAAACAATGGTGATTGATGATGAATTAGCTATGGTTGGGACAACAAACCAAGATATTCGCAGTTATTCATTGAATTTTGAGGTAAGTACGTTTATTTACAATCCCGACATTGCGTGGATGTTAGCGCAAGTCTTTGAAGAAGATATAGAAAAAAGTGTCTTACTAACCGACGAGATAATTAAAAAACAAGGGTACTGGCTACGCTTCAAGCAAAACTTTTCACGCTTGTTGTCCCCAGTCTTGTAAAAAATATCTTTTAAACAGCTGTACGCTAGTCAAAGAATGATTAACTAATAAAAAACTAAGAAATTAGATAAAAATCTAATTTCTTAGTTTTTTTATCGTTTCATTTTTGCTATATCTGTCAATTTTTCTGGATTAAGGATGAGGTACTCTTGTTGCTCTTTTTGAATGAGGCCCTCTTTTTTAAATTGTGTAATGAGGCGTGTTAAATGACGATAACTAACGTTTAATGTAGTTGCACAAGTGGTTAGTTTACAATTGAAATAACTATTCTTTTGATGCGCTAAAATATATTTTGCTAAGCGAACATCAACAGGCTCTATCAAAGAGGAAGCCAGAAGTGCACCAGAGTTAAGTCGCTCACTTAAGGTAAGGCAAATGGTTTGTAAAAAAAGTAAATCATTCTGTAACACTGTGCGGTGTTCATTTAACGGAATACATAAACAAAGACACGCAGTATTAGCCAAAACATTACTTTTTGGTGATTTTTTCCATAAAGAAGAGGCTTCGCCTAAGAGCGCAATTGGGTGAGTATAGCTGATGCAAACTTTCTGGTCTTCTAATGTAGGCGTATAAATCATAACATTTCCTTCCAAAAGAAAGTATAAATGGTTAGAGGATTGATCGAGTTCAATTAAATGTTCGGATTTTTCAAATGTTACTAATTGGCCAATTTCTGCTAATGGTGTATCCATGTAACTCTGCAATTGATATAAATCAATATATTCTTGTAATTTCTGTCTATTTTTCAAATATTTCATAAAAACTGTCAGCACCTTTATTTATTGTTAGCTTCATTATAAAATATTTCCAGATAAAAAACGAATATTTTTTTGTTATTTTTGTTAATTGTATGTAAATAAAGTGTAAATAAGGACTTGTGTCTCTATTTAATACTTTAAAAGTTTGCTATGATTTCCTTTGTAAACGAAACATTTATTTTTAGGAGGAGAAAAAATGCGTTTAAAAAAAGTGACATCAATTGTTTTGGGAAGTTTACTTATTCTAGGGTTAAGCGGTTGTGGCATGAGTCAAGCAAAGAAAAAAGAAGTAACATCAGATAAATTAGTTGTTCAATTTGTGCCTACGAATAATGATGGCAGTATGGAAGCGAAGACAAAACCTTTTGCAGAATATTTGTCAAAAAAATTAGATCGTGAAGTGGAAGTAACCTTAGCAACAGATTACTCGACGATTTCTGAAGCAATGGATTCTGGAAAAGTAGATTTAGGAATCATGCCACCTGCAGCCTACGTACGTGCAAAAGATATGCACGCGGCGCAAGCGATTTTAACTTCACAGTTGAAAGATTATGATCAAAAAACAGGGAAGCCTTTAGACAATGTTTTAGCGACAACCTTTAAAGGTGAAGTTTTAGTCCGTAATGATAGTAATTTAAAAGAATTAAAAGATTTAAAAAATAAAAAAATCGCAACATTGAATCCTAATTCTGCAAGCGGCTATATTTATCCTGTCGCTGAGTTAAAAGATTTAGGAATTGATCCCGTACAAGAAGCTACTTTAACTACGGTAAATGATATTCCCAGCGAAATTACTGCCGTTTTAAACGGCCAAATGGATGCAGCCTTTGTTTTTGAAGGAGCGCGAAATGTTTTTAATGCAGCCTTTCCAGATAAAGATTTAACCAAAGAATTACGTGTCCTTTATTTAACAAAAGGTGATATCCCTAACGATGCAATTGCAGTCAATCCAAAAATGTCAACTGATCTAAAAGAAAAGATCAAAGAAACATTTTTAGAGATGAAAAATGACCCTGAAGGAAAAGAAGCTATGAATTTATGGGGGCATTTAGGTTATGAAGAAGCAGCAGATGATGCATATAATACAATCCGTGCATATACAGAAAAAGCAGCAGAATAATCACTAAGACTAATCTAATCAATTAAAGGAGTATCAAAATGATTGTTTTTACTAATGTATCTAAAACCTATCCAAACGGGGTACAAGGATTACAAAATATTAACTTGACAATTAAGGAAGGCGAAATTGTTGCCATTATTGGTTTGAGTGGTGCTGGGAAAAGCACCTTTTTGAAGTCGATTAATCGACTAGTGGAAATAACGGAAGGTGAAATTCATATAAACAATCAGTCAATTACTCAGGCTAAGAAAAAAAAGCTGCGCTTGATTCGCCGACAAATTGGTCTTATTTCACAAAATTTTAATTTGGTAAAACGCAGCTCTGTACAAAAAAACGTTCTCTCTGGGCGTTTGGGCTATTACTCTACTTGGAGAAGTATCTTTGGCTTATTTACTAAGGATGACTATCAAAAAACAACGGCAGCTTTAAATGCTGTCGGACTTGTGGATAAACTGCATACACGTAGTGATGAATTAAGTGGCGGACAGCAACAACGTGTCTCTATTGCACGTGCGTTGGTTCAACAGGCGCCGATCATCTTGGCAGATGAACCCGTAGCTTCATTGGACCCTATTATGACAAAAAAAGTGATGAACGATTTACAAACGATTAATCAGACACTAGGGAAAACTATCGTTATAAATTTACATTCTGTTTCTTTAGCACGGGAGTATGCCACAAGAATTATTGCTTTAAAAAGTGGTGAAGTTGTTTTTGATGGGATTCCAGAACAATTGACTGATACTCGTTTAGAAGAAATTTACGGAATGGCAATCTTTGAAGAAGTAGAAATGGCGGAGAACAACGTATGAAGATAAAAGATACTATCCATTTTCTATGGTATAAAAAACTATTTATATTGTTTATTATATTTATTTGTATAAAAAGTAGTATTGCTGTTACTGGTGCGGATTTTACTGAAATTCTTACTAATTTCAGCCAAATTGGTCGCTTTTTGCAGCAATTTTTCCCACCAGACTTTTCATTTTTACCCAAAATTATTACACCTTTAATCAAGACATTGGAAATCTCTTTTTTAGGCACGATACTAGGATTCCTTTTAGCAGTTCCTTTTAGCTTTTTAGCCTCAAATGTTGTCACAAAAAACAGAATAGGGTTGTTAATATTAAGATTTTTTCTAAGTTTGATTCGGACAATTCCGACACTTTTACTTGCGGCATTAATGGTGGCGATTTTTGGTATTGGTGAAGCAACAGGTGTCCTGACAATTACCATCTTTACTTTTGGTATGTTATCACAATTAATGTTTCAGGCAATTGAAACAATTGATTTAGGGCCAATTGAAGCTACCGAAGCAACAGGAGCCACTCAATTACAAATTGCTGTATGGTCTATTTTCCCGCAAGTAGCCAGTCAATTTTTTGGGTATGCTTTTTACGCCTTTGAAGTAAATGTTCGTGCATCCACAGTATTGGGTTATGTAGGTGCTGGAGGCATTGGGATTATTTTAAACACCTCCCTTTCTTTAGCTAAATATGATCGCGTGGGTATCATCATTCTAGTCATTTTGGTAATGGAAATAGTTGTTGATTGGTTGAGTGCATATGTTAGGAGAACGTTATTATGATCATAACAGAAATAAGTAAAAAGAAAATAGTATCAACAGTAGTACTAATTTTACTATTTTTCATTACACTTACACGAATCGATTATACAGGACTTCAAACATTTTCTTTAAAAATGGCGATAGATGTATTTATTGGATTGGGGCATCCAGATTGGTCCTTTGTCTACGATGGGAGTGGGGAAGATTTAGTAAGTTTACTTATTTTAACGGTTGCAATTGCTTGTTTGGGTACTTCTTTTGCAACTGTATTAGCAATACCAGTAACTTTATTTAGTGCCGTTAATTTGTGGCCATCTGCACCTTTTTTAACAAAGATTGGCAAGCTTGGTAGCCATATTTTACGCGCTTTTCCAGAATTAATTTTAGCAATTATTTTTGTAAAAGTCTTGGGGCCCGGCCCATTTGCTGGAGTAATGGCAATTGGTGTTCACCAAATTGGGATGTTGAGTAAGTTGTTCACAGAAGAATTAGAAAGTATGGATGAAAAATTGATCGAAAGTATGGATGCTGTGGGGGCAAATTTTTGGCAAAAGTTATTTTATGTGCGAATCCCTTCTTTACTACCTATTTATAGCTCTCTGATATTAAATCATGTTGAAATTGCTATTCGAAGTGCAGCTACTTTAGGCTTAGTAGGTGCTGGGGGCATTGGAGCACCATTAATTTTTGCGATTCAAACAAGAAATTGGAGTAAAGTGAGTATTCTATTAATAGGTGTTGTATTGACAATTTTTGTTTTAGATCAAGTAACAGAATTAATTAGAAAGAAATTGAGATAGTATGGATATTTTACATTTATCAGATATTCATTTTCGTAGAAATTATGAAAAAGCAAAAGATGGTTATAAAGGAATGTTAACCAAAATGGAAAATCCGTTGATTCGCTTAGAGTCCTCTTTAACCAGTCTATTAAAAATAAAAAAAATTGATTTAGTAATTATCAGTGGTGATCTCACAGAAGACGGTGAGCCAGAAGACTACGCTTTTTTAAAACAAAAGTTACAAACTATCTTACAGGGAATTCCGATGATTGTGACATTAGGAAATCATGATATAAAGAAAAACTTTCGAATTGGTTGGCTTAATCAAATAGGAACTGAACGACCGTATAACGTTGTACAAACTTATCCAGAATTTCACATTATTAGTCTAGATAATTCAGAACATGACAATCCTGATGGCCATATGAATAAGGAACAAAAAGATTGGTTACAAACAACTTTAAAAAAATTGTCAGATAAGCCTATCCTGTTAGTCATGCATCATCATTTGTTAAGGGAACAAAGTAGTATGCCGACATTGCCAGAAGCAGAGGAAACCATTCAATTATTAAAAGGTTCTGATATTTTAGGTGTATTAACTGGCCATACACATCATCCGTATTTACACCACATAAACGGGATTCCCTATTATACGGTAGCTGGCATGTCTTTTGTTGGCGAAGATGAAGGTCAGGGGATTGTAAGGTTTGAAGAAAATTATGGCTATAACCTATATTCTATTGACAAAGGTCGGTTTACCCATTTTCAAGTAAATTATTATAGAACAGACAAACTATTAGCTAAATTAAACACGCAGATAGATAGCTCTGTTTTATAATTACACAATAACATACCATAGTAACTGGTCATAAAAAATCAGTTTGCTATGGTATTTGCTATGTGGAAAAAGATTAAAATAGAGTGTAGTGCACGACAATTTCATCTTCATCTGCTTATCTTAGGTTCGTACACCTAATTCATTGATAATCCCTCTAAATAATGGTAAATTAAAAATAAATTCAATCAGCTATTCTATCGTGAGAAACATAGTTATTACGTAGATCAGATCAAAGGGACATTCACGACGAGCAAATATTGAGTGTGTTTGCTGAAACGTGCATGTGTGATTTGGTCTTTTTTATTGAGCTGTTATTTTATAGATAAGGAGTGGTCATCATGGACTACCAAGCAATAGCAAAAGAAATTTTGAAAGACGTAGGTGGCAAAGACAATATCGTGGATGTCACACATTGTTATACACGATTGCGTTTCATATTGAAAGATACGAAACAAGCGAACAAAGAAGCCTTACTACAAACAGAAGGTGTCATTTCTGTTGTTGAAAGTGGCGGGCAGTATCAAGTGGTTTTAGGCAATAAAGTCGCGCATGTTTATAATGCTCTAGAACCTTTGTTGGCTCAGCAACTTACGACCAAAACATCCACAAAAGAAAAAAATTCATTAGGTAATCGAATTTTAAATACTGTTGCCGCGATTTTCACACCTGTCGTACCAGCAATTGCCGCTTCAGGCATGTTAAAAGGAATTCTAGCCATCGCTGTGATGGTCGCAAACAATTTTTACCAGGTCGATTTAAAACCTTTGAATACGTATATTATTTTAAGCGCCGCTTCCGATGCACTTTTTTATTTTATGCCAGTTATTTTAGGTTATTCAGCTGCTAAGGTTTTCAAAACAAACGAATATATCGCCATGGTAATTGGTGCCACCTTATGTTATCCAACCATCGTTTCATTAATGACTGAAGAATCAGCGGTTACCTTGTTTGGATTACATGTGACCAAAGCCAATTATGTTTCCACAGTAATTCCTATTATTCTTGCAATTTTTATTTTAGCTTATGTGCAACGCTTTTTGGAAAAAGTCATTCCAGAAGTTCTAAAAATTATTATGGTTCCTACGCTGTCATTACTTTTAATGATTCCAGCCACTTTATTATTATTTGGACCGATAGGGATTTATTTAGGCGACGGCGTTAATTGGTTGTATTATTATATAATGAATTTTAGTCCCATCTTGTTAGGCGGTTTTATCGGCGGAATTTGGTGTGTCTTAGTTATTTTTGGGGCTCACCGTGGGCTTGTGCCAATTGGGATTAATGATGTCGCTCGAACAGGACGGCAAAATTTGCTAGCGTTTGCTGGTGCAGCGAACTTTTCTCAAGCGGGCGCCGCATTTGGCGTGTTTGTCCGCACAAAAAATAAAGACTTGAAAGCTGTTGCTGCCTCTGCAACAGTGACTGCATTATTTGGTATCACAGAACCAGCCATTTATGGGGCAAACTTGCGGCTAAAAAAACCGATGATTTATGCGGTGGCTAGCGGAGCAGCAGGCGGGGCCTTAATGGGCTGGGGCGGCTCCTATGGGACAGCCTTCGCTAACCAAGGACTCTTGACCATCCCAGTTTACGCAGAAGCAGGAACCAAAGCCTTTATTTGTTATTTATTAGGTTGTGGCATTGCTTTTTTTGGTGCATTTCTATTAACGATTTTTCTAGGCTTTAATGATTTACCGCTTGACGAGTCACGTCAAGAACCCGGCTTAAAGACAGAGGCAGGGACAGTCAAAGAAAAACAACGGATTCAAGCACCTGTTCAAGGACAACTCGTATCTTTAGACCAAATCAACGATGAAGTCTTTGCTTCTCAACAAATGGGAAAAACGCTAGCTATTTATCCGACAGAGGAACAAATTGTTTCACCAGGAAATGGGCAAGTGACGGCTTTATATCCAACTCATCATGCAATTGGCTTAAAGTTAGACAATGGTGCTGAAATCCTCCTTCACATTGGAATCAATACCGTCGAATTAAAAGGACGAGGATTTGAAAGGTTCGTAAAAGCAGGAGAAAGGGTCAGACTAGGACAAAAACTGCTCTCTTTTGATAAACAAATCATCCAAGCTGCTGGTTATGATCCAACCGTCTTAGTCATCATAACAAATACTGCGGAAATGGCTATAATTGAGACAACCAAACAAACAGAGATTACACCACAAACAAATTTATTTTTCATGCAAGTAAAGGAGCAAAACTAATGGTTAAACAATTTAAGAACGATTTTTTATGGGGAGCTTCTTCCTCCGCTTTTCAAATTGAGGGCGCTTGGAATGAGGACGGCAAAGGCCTAACAGTTGCTGATTACAATTCTTTTAAAAAGTCAGCTGTACAAGCAGATACGAAAGTCGCCAGCGATTTTTACCATCATTTCAAAGAGGACATTGCGTTAATGAAAGAATTAGGCTTAAAAACCTATCGTTTTTCTCTTTCATGGGCACGAATCATTCCAACAGGTGATGGCGAAATCAATCAAGCCGGCATCGATTTTTATAATGCCGTCATTGATACACTTTTAGAAAACGATATTTTGCCGTTTGTCACACTGTATCATTTTGATTTACCTTTTGCGTTGGTGGAAAAATACAATGGTTGGGCGGATCGTCGCTGCGTTTCCGCATTTCAACGCTATGCGCAAGTCTGTTATCAAGCGTTTGGTGATCGAGTCAAAAATTGGCAAGTTACGAACGAACAAAACTTAATGATTCGTGTTGATGAACGAATGAATATGTACGATGTTGCACCAGAAAATGTTGAAAAAATTCGTGCACAAATGGATTACCATATGTTTGTTGCCCATGCGTTAGCGACGAATGATTGTCACCAATTGGTTGCTGGGGGAAAAGTCGGTCCCTCTGTTTCCTCAACGATGACTTATCCTAGTTCCAATAAGCCTGAAGATGTTTGGGCAGCTCGTATGAATGATAACTTTAAAACGAATTACGCTCTAGAAATGTATTGTTTTGGCGAATACCCTGGTTACTATCAAGAGTATTTGACCAAATGCGGCATTTATCCCGAAACACAGCCAGAAGATCAAGCAATTCTGAAAGCCGCTAAACCAGATTTTATCGCCCTTAATTATTATCGGACGTTAGTTGCTAGCTATTTACCGACAGATGAACAACACCCATTGGGTACGAAAGAAAAGGACATTGATTTTGATCTATACGGTTATTTTAAAATCGAAAAAAATCAACATTTAAAAACCTCTAAGTATGGTGCCCAAATTGATCCAACTGGTCTACGTTTAGTTTTAAATGATTATTATCGTCAATACCGTTTGCCGTTAATCATTACAGAAAACGGTTTAGGCACACCAGATCACCTAACAGAGGACGGAAAAATTCATGATGATTATCGAATTGCGTATTTGCATGATCATATTGCTGCTTGTCATGCGGCTATTTCTGACGGTGTTGAGTTGTTTGGCTATTGCCCTTGGTCGGTCATGGATATTTTAAGTTCCCATCAAGGATTCAAAAAACGCTACGGTTTTATTTACGTTAATCGTGAAGACCATGAGTTAAAAGATTTACGACGCATTAAAAAAGATAGTTTTTATTGGTACCAATCAGTGATTAAAAATAATGGGTTACCAGAAGAATAATGACCAAAAAGGATCATCCGTTGGCATAAGCGGGTGATCCTTTTGTTTTCAAGTTTTGTCGTTCCGTGTTAGGCTTAAGTTAATAAACCCATTAAAGGTGGTGAGAGAGATGAATAACTACGATTTATGGAAATGGGCTGCCGGGAAACGAACCGAAAAAGATAAAAATGAAACCTATAGCGCCAAAAATTGGTGGTATGTTTTACTAATGCTCGGTGTATTTGTAGGGATCATGTTGTTGTATTATTTAATCTCTGTGCTTTGGAATTAAGGGAAAATGGGCAAATGAGGAATTAAGAATAAAAAAAGACACCTTTTCAGGTGTCTTTTTTAACAGGATTCAGACAATGATAGCTGAATTGGAATAGGATAATTTTCCTCAAGTGCAACATCAGGATCCTTCATTCTACGAAGCAGTAAGTCAATCATAACGTCACACATCTCGTCGATTGGCTGCACAATGGTTGATAGTTGTGGGGCAATTCTTTTGATTAATTTTGTCCCATCATAACCAATTACTTTTAATTCTTCAGGAATGGATATCTTCAATTTTTGAGCAATATTCATAACTGTAATTGCTGTCAAATCATCTGTACAAAAGATGCCGTCTACAGTTTTATTTTGAAGCAAACGTTCGATTTCTAGATTTTTTAATGTTGTTGAGGTCCCATTATCAATTTGTAGAATCGTTTTTTCTGCGCCATATTTTTCCATTGTTTGTTTATAACCAGCCAATCGATAATCGCTAGGTGCGCCTGTGTTATTAGCACCAGTAATAATTGCAATCTTTTGTGCACCACTTGCAAATAAGGCTTCAGTGGCTTTTTGGCCCCCTTGAAAGTTTTGCGAAGAGACAATTGGAATGCCAGGTGCCAAGAAACGGTCAAAGGAAACAATAGGTAGTGAAACATTTTCATATTCGTTAATAGCTAAGTTATGGCTACCAGTGATTACACCGTCCACTTTATTTGCAGCGAGCATTCGTAAATAGGCGCGCTCTTTTTCTGGATCTTTTTCACTATCACATAAAATCACTTTATATCCTTGAACAAAGAGCTTTCTTTCCAGTGTTTCAATTAATTCACCAAAAAATGGATGACTAACAGAAGGGAAGACTAAACCAATCAGCTGCGTACTTTTTCCTTGGAGGCTTCTGGCTAATCCATTAGGTTGATAATTTAATTCTTCCATCGCTTGATGAACTTTATCAATTGTTTTTTGACTAAGATAACCATAATTATTAATCACGCGGCTTACCGTTGTCGGGCTCACCCCAGCAAGCTTTGCTACATCCGTTAATTTAACCACCATCAAAATTCACCATCATTCCTAATTATTCGTATTTTCCAGCTCATAAAAACAAGCTTTTGCCGTCTTGGATAGATGAAGATACTGTTGCGCTTTATCTGGAAAGAAGCGACCAGTCATCGTTTTTTCACCTTTATTTACATAGATTTCTGCAACAGAGCAATCAACAAAAATAGTTAACTGAACTGACTTATTTTTCCTAATTTTAGTTTCACGAATTGTGCCATACTTTTCAGCAAAAGATTGGCCAGCAAATGTTCGATCAAGGGTTATTTTACCATGAATCGTATCAATTGTAATTAAAAGTCCTTTTGAACCCGTTTCGTTCGCTAAAAGCCGAATAAAAGCAATCTCATTTTTGGGAATATCCACTTCTAATTCAAAAGAAGCAGTAGATAAGAAATGGCAGCCATTTGATAAAGTAGTAGCGGATTGACGAAGCATTTCTGTTTCAGAAACTGGATATTGAAATAGTTTCCCGTTGTGAATTGTGAGTTCTTTAACCAGACTTAAGCCATTTGCCCAACCCTCCACATCACTTGGGTAAGTGATTTCTGGCAACCCAATCCAACTGACCGCAAGTGCACGACCATCTGGCGCATTAAAGGCTTGAGTGGCGTAGACATCAAATCCTTCATCTAAATTTTCAAAAGGCCCAGCCTGAACTAAAGAAAGATTCTCCAAATCAAACGTTTCGGCCAATGTGTACATATTCGGATAGATATTCTGATAACTTTTTACAGATGGAGATAGACCTTGTGGGCAAAATAATAAGACAGGCTGGCCATCAATAAATACCAAATTGGGGCATTCAACCATGTAGCCTAATTCTTGGTTGGTGAACGTCAATTCGCCAAGTTGATGAAAATTGTGTACATTTCGATCTTTAGAAAAATAGACCACAATTTTTCCTTGTCCATTTAAATCACTAGCACCAATTAATAAAACAAGTCCTTCTTGATAAGGAAATACCATCGGATCACGAAAATGGGAAGAATAATTGGGGTCAATAGGTAGGAATGGTGTTGATTCCTTTGTGATCGCACCTAAAGAATTCAGCCATGCAATATTTTGATATGCAAATCGTTGCCAAGTTTGATCACGAACATTTCCTGTATAAAATAAACATAGTTGGTTATCTATTGTTAAAGCTGAGCCTGAATAGACGCCATGAGAATCATATTCAGAGTCGGGATAAAGGGCAATTCCTTCATAATCCCAGTGAATTAAGTCGGAGGAAGTTAAGTGGGCCCAACTTTTTAGTCCGTGAACACTCCCGAAAGGAAACGCTTGATAAAATAAATGCCACTGGTTATTGAAATACGAAAAACCGTTGGGATCATTTAGTAGTCCTGTCTGTGGTTGAATATGATACTTAAAACGCCAACTAGATTGCGCGATAATAGAAGTTAGATTTTCGAGGTGAGCAGATGTCCAAGAAGAATAAGGCGCATAACGTAATTCATCCGTCCATTGGTTCATGATGCTTGACATAAGTAATGTCTCCTTTATTAGAAAATAGTAGTTAGTCTAATAGTATAAACAAATCAGAAAAAAGTCAAACGTATAACATATATAAATCTATTTAAATCAAAAGAATATTATAATTTACATTTATTTATGATAAACGTTTGACATATTACGCAAAAACGAGTATCATACAAAATGTAAAAACGGTTACAGAAAAAATTAACAGGACTAGTTTAAGAGTGAGGAGAACCAGAATGAACAGAAATTGGTGGCAAAAAGAAGTGGCCTATCAAATTTATCCACGTAGCTTTTCGGATAGTAATAATGACGGAATCGGTGATTTACAAGGCATTATTCAAAAACTGGATTACTTAGAAAATTTAGGAATTACGCTGATTTGGCTGAGTCCAATGTACCCGTCGCCAATGGCTGACAATGGATATGATATTTCAGACTATTATGGTATTTCTAGCGATTTTGGTACAATGGCAGACTTCGATGAACTCATTGAAGAAGCAAAAAAACGAAACATAAAAGTTATTTTAGATTTGGTGGTAAACCATACATCTGATGAACATGCTTGGTTTCAAGATGTTTTAAAAAATCCTCAAAGTCGTTTTCGAGACTTTTATATTATAAAAGAAGGACGAGAAGCACCTACAAATTGGCGGTCTAACTTCGGTGGTAGTGTTTGGGAAAAATTACCTGGGGAAGATGCCTACTACTTTCATGCCTTTCATAAAAAACAGCCGGATTTAAATTGGGAAAATCCTGAACTACGCAAAGAAATCTACCAAATGATCCGTTTTTGGTTAAACAAAGGAATTGCTGGTTTTCGTGTAGATGCGATTAATTTTATTAAGAAAGATTTGACTTGGACAAACTTACCTGCTGATGGGGTAGATCAATTAGCCAAAGTAACAAAAGCTAGTAGAAACATGCCAGGAATGAGTGACTTTCTGAACGAATTAAAAGAAAAAGCTTTTGCTGGCTTTGATATTGTCACAGTTGCCGAAGCGGCCGGCGTCAATTATCCAAATTTATCAGAATTTATTGGAGAAACAGGGTATTTCGACATGATTTTTGACTTCAAATGGGCTGATTTGGATGTGAAATCAGGAAGCGAATGGTTTTATAGAATCGATTGGTCTTGGAATGATTTACGCACATTAATTTTCAAACAGCAAGAAGCCATGCAAGAGGCTGGTTGGAGTGCAAATTTTATTGAAAATCATGATCAACCTCGAGCGACAACGAAATATTTAAAAGAACAGGCTCAACAGCCAAATGCGGTTAAAACATTCGGCGCCATGTATTTCTTTTTAAGGGGCACACCTTTTATTTACCAAGGACAAGAATTAGGAATGACCAATTTTGAAAGGGGTTCGATTGATGAATTCGATGATATTTCTAGCATTGATCAATACTATCGAGCAATAAAAGAAGGATTTACGCCCAAAGAAGCCTTGTCACTTGTCAATTTGCGTAGTCGAGACAATGCCCGCACGCCTTTTCCATGGAATGATTCTATGTATGGCGGTTTTTCAAGCGTCAAGCCTTGGTTAGGAATGGTGGATAATTATAAAGAAATCAATGCCGAAGCAGAAATAAAAAATAGTCAAAGTATTTTTCATTTCTATAAGCGGATGATTGCATTTCGTCAAAAGAGTCCCTATACAGACATCTTACTTTATGGAACATTTGAGGGACTATCAAATCTTCCAGATAATGTTATTGCTTATAAACGCAAATTAAATGAAAAAACGATTTACGCCTTTTTTAATTTTGGTGAGGCGGTTCCAATCCCTCATTATTTAGTTAATGGCACAGTTATTTTTGATACACAGTCTGAAGAACGAGAGCAATTAGTTCAGCAGGGAACATTATTAAAAAGCTATCAAGGACTATTGATTACTATAAATTGAGTAGCTAGGAGGAGTATAACATGGCAGAAAATTATCAGCAGGCAGCCAAAGACATTATTCAATTAATCGGTATGGATAACATTATATCGGTCACCCATTGTCAAACGCGGTTACGTTTTATTTTGAAGGACCACGAACAAGTAGATGGTAAACAACTAGAAAAAATCGATTTAGTCAAGGGTGTTTTTTATAATGGTGGTCAATACCAAGTGATTTTAGGAACTGGTATTGTGACTAAAGTGTATGATGAAATAGAAAAACTTGGAATCAATGTTGTGTCAAAAGCAGAGCAAACAGCAATTTTAAAAAATAATGAAACGGGCATGCGCAAAACAATGCGCATTTTAAGTGAAATATTCATTCCAATTGTTCCAGTAATTGCAGCAACAGGATTGTTCCTAGGGTTAAAAGGTGTTATTTTTAACGACACTTTTTTACAATTATTCGGAGCAAGTGTAGCCAATATTCCTGAAAGCTTTCAACAAATTGTCTCTGTCATTACAGATACCGTCTTTGCCTTTTTGCCAGCTTTGATTGTTTGGTCTACCTTTAAAGCATTTAATGCGACACCTGTAATCGGGATTGTTATTGGTTTAATGATGGTATCACCCATTTTACCAAACGCTTATGCAGTTGCAACACCAGATTCTGGCGTGAAAGCTATTATGGCTTTTGGTTTTATCCCAGTTGTCGGTGCACAAGGATCCGTTTTAAGTGCAATTGCTGCTGGTATAATTGGCGCAAAGATTGAACTTTTTTTCCGAAAAAAGATGCCGAATATTCTTGATCAAATTTTTACACCCTTTATGACTATGTTAATTACTTTTTTAATCATGATTCTCGGAATTGGCCCAATTTTGCATACCGTTGAGTTAGGCATGGTAGATGTTGTCCAATGGTTGATTGGGTTGCCCTTAGGATTAGGTGGTTTCGTGATTGGTGCCTCATATCCTTTAATGGTTTTGATTGGTATTCATCATACACTAACTATGGTAGAAACATCATTATTAGCAAATACAGGATTTAATGCATTGATTACAATATGTGCCATGTATGGGTTTGCCAACGTTGGCAGTTGTTTAGCTTTTGCGAAAAAAGCGCAAGATAGCAAAGTGAAGTCGACGGCCATCGGTTCTATGTTGTCTCAATTATTTGGAGTTAGTGAACCTGTGTTATTTGGATTACTTATTCGTTGGAACTTAAAACCGTTGCTATGTGTCTTGTTTACGTCAGGTTTAGGCGGAGCAATTTTAGCTATTTTTCATATTCAATCAAATTCTTATGGCTTAGCCGTTATTCCTTCTTTCTTAATGTATATCTATAGTGCACATCAATTAGTGATCTATTTATTAGTCGCACTTTTATCTGTCGGTGTATGTTATGCATTAACCAGTCTATTTGCAATTCCGCAAGAGGTTTTGATTTCAGATAAAGTAATCGAAGAGGAAGAACGCGAAGTCTTTGAAATGCAACACAATACCTTAGATGAACAACTTTTTTCTCCGGTAACTGGTTACGCCATGAATCTTACTGCTGTTAATGACCCGGTATTTTCAAGCGAGATGATGGGCAAAGGTTTAGCAATCATGCCAACAGCGAACAAGGTTTACGCGCCTGCAGATGGTTTATTAAACTTGGTTGCAGAAACTGGGCACGCTTATGGTATCCAAACGGACGCAGGAGCTGAAGTATTAATTCATATAGGAATTGATACTGTCACATTGGGGCAGGAGGTCTTTCAGACACAAGTAACCCAAGGTCACCGTGTTAAAAAAGGAGATCTTTTAGGAACGTTCGATCGAAAAGCCATTAAAGAAGCTGGGCTTGACTCAACTGTCATGGTTATCATTACAAATACTTCAAGTTATTTAAGCGTAGAGCCAATGATGTCAGATCATAATGAAATTACGCCGGAACAAATCATTTTAAATCTAAATACACCTAACTAAACAAAAGAACAGCAAGAAGTAGTTATCACTTCTTGCTGTTCTTTTTCTTAATAAAAAACCAATGATTTTCGGTTGTATTTGTCTATCCGTTTGTAGTATGATTGAGTCAGTTTTAAAGGAAACATGCCAAGTATGGAAGACCATACTTGACACGCATTGACTAATTAAACATGGGGAACGTTGCCATAAGTTGATGTTCCAGTCAATAATGCAAGTAAATCAAACATAGCATGTACCTCCTTTAATTGATAATCAAAGTATAACATTTTTTAATGAATTTACATAATAATACAAGTGGAGGTCTGTTCGTGAAGGTAGCAGGAGACAAAATAAAACAAGCGAGAAAACTTAAAAAAATCACACAATCAGAGCTGGCTAACGGCATCTGTACGCAAGCAACAATTAGTAATATTGAAAACCGTAATCTATGTGACAGTTTAGATATTTTCTCATCTATTTGCCTCCGATTAGATTTAGAAGTAGAAGAATGTATGATGATTTCTGAAGAAAAGAAAATTGAAAATCTACTAAACAAAGTCGAGGATTTATCTTTACGGTTATTTCACTTAGAGGCCTACAAATTATTACAAGAAGTGCCTGAAGGTCTTATCTTATCTAATAATGAACTAACGACTAAATTGTTATATTATAAGGGAATTACTTGTTTATTAGGAAAAAAAGATAAAGCAGAGGCCTTGTTTTACCTATACCGGGGCGCGGAAATTGACCGTAAAGTCAATATTTACAACATTTTAAGCCTGAATGCGCTAGGTACGCTATACGAACTGGAAAAAGATATGAGAAAAGCGCAAGTGTATTACGAAAAATCATTACAAGAATTGGAACAATTTAAATTAGAATGTTCCTTGGAGCGTTGTAGAATTTATTATAATTCTGCTAAATTCTACTCGGAAATAAAAGATTACCAAAAAAGTGTCATTTTAAGCGAAAAAGGGATTCAGATTTGTCGTGACAAACACTCCATTTATTTGCTAGATTATCTTTTATATGAAAAAGCCTTTAACAAACAAATGCTCGGGGAAGACACAGCCGATGACTATCGTCAAGCCTATTATTTTACACAATTTTTTGGCAATACAGAAGTCCTGCAATATATTGAGAAAGATATGAAAGCTTTTAATATTTCCTATTAATTTAATCAAAAAGCCGGTAAAAACTGAGTTTTCAGCTTTTACCGGCTTTTTGAAAAGTCTAGGCAAGTTGCTTTTAAAAATCAGCAGTCACGGTTACGATAAGCAAGACGAAGTATTTAGGAGGATTTAAAAATGAAAAGAGTAATGTGGTTTAGACGTGATTTACGATTACAGGATAATAAAGCATTAGCGCACGCGTTACAAAATTCTGCAGCTGATGAATTGATTTTATTATTCCAAATGAATCCTCAACAATTTATTCAAGAAAGTGCTAATCATAACGCTTTTTTTGCAAGTTTAGCCTCGTTTAAAGAACGAATCGATCAAGAGGCACATTTACAAATCATGGTCGGCGAACCATTAGATTTATTTTCACGTTTGAAACGCAAATTACCCGATTGGCAGGCCATTTATTTTAATGAAGATACTTGTGGCTTTGGGGCAAAGCGGGACCAGCAAGCTATGCGCTTTTTTGAAGAAAATAATATTCAGTCTTTCTCTTTTCAAGATGCCTATTTGCATGGCTCTGAAGAAATTAAGAAGAACGATGGCAGCAAGTACCAAGTGTTTACGCCCTATTACAATAAATGGAAAGAGGCGCCTAAAGAAACACCGATTCCTGTTTCCTATACAGCTGAAAAAATTTTTAGTGCGTGTCTTTTTCCAGAAGAGGAAGCAGCTTATCGTGAACAGATTGCGAGGATTCCTTTAACACACTATAGTGTCGGCGAAGAAACAGCCAGAAGGCGCTTAAATACTTTTATTGATCAAAAACTTCAATCCTATGAAAATAAGCGTGATTTTCCTTATCAGGATCAAACGAGTCATCTGTCTACTTTTTTAAGAACGGGAGAACTTTCGATTCGCACCATTTGGCAAGAGCTTGCATCTGTGCCTTCTAGCTTAAGTAAAGAAACCTTCAAAAAAGAATTAGCTTGGCGCGACTTTTACAATATGATCTATAGTGCGTTTCCACAACAAAAAGAGGAAGCTATTCAAGAAAAATTTCGTTATATTCAATGGGCAAATGACCCAGAAATGTTTGCCAAGTGGCAAAAAGGGGAGACGGGGTACCCTATAATTGATGCCGCAATGCGACAACTGAATCAAACTGGTTGGATGCACAATCGCTTAAGAATGATTACTGCCTCTTTTTTAGTTAAAAATTTACACATCGATTGGCGTTGGGGTGAAAAATACTTTCAAAAAATGTTGATTGATTATGATGCCGCCAATAATATCGGTGGCTGGCAATGGGCTGCTTCAACGGGAACGGACGCTGTCCCGTATTTTCGGATTTTTAATCCAATTATCCAGTCAAAAAAATTTGATAATGACGGCCAGTTCATCAAAAAATATGTTCCAGAACTTAAGCAAGTGCCACAAAAGTATATTCATCAACCAAATATAATGAACGAAGCTTTACAAACGCAATATCATGTACATTTAGGAGAAAATTATCCAAAACCCATTGTCGATTATGCATCAAGTAAAAAACAAACATTGTTTCTATATGAAGCGAGCAAAGAAATTCATCAAGAAATGAACAATCCAAGGTTTAAATAAACAGTAAACCCAACTAGCTTAGCAAACAACTTGTAAGGTTAGTTGGGCAAATTAATTAGTCGAAAGAGAAGTGCAATTTATAGGCTAAAGTTTTTTATTTTATTCTAGTTTACATAATATACATTATACAAAGTAGAATAAAAAGCATTGAAAAGCAAACAAAACCAGTCTTTAGTTTATCTAGACTAGTTTTGTCACGTACGTTATATAAATTATGCTTGTTGATTAATTGCTTGTGCGACACGTGCTCCATATTCTGGATTTACTCTAGTGAACAAATCAATTTGACGCGCGATGATTTCTTGATTTTTCACTTGACCTAAAGATGCCGCTATATTGTTAATTAAGTTTTCTTTTTCTTCGCTTGGCAGCAAATTATACAAAGCGTTTGCTTGTGTAAAGTGATCTTGATTATAGCTATAATTACCAACATTTCCCTCAACTTCAAAGGAACTAATTTTCGCCTTAGGATCTTCTTTTGGTGTTTCAGTATAACTATTTGGTTCGTAATTAATTTCGCTATTACCATTGTCAAAACGCATATTGCCGTCTTTTTGGTAGTTATTTACAGGCGCTTTTGCTTGGTTGATCGGCAATTGGTGACTATTAGCGCCCACGCGATGACGATGTGCGTCCCCATAAGCGAACAAACGTCCTTGCAATAATTTATCTGGAGAAGCTTCAATACCAGGAACGAAATTCCCTGGTGAAAAGGTTACTTGTTCAACCTCTGCAAAATAATTCTCTGGATTTCTATTTAAAGTCATCGTGCCAACTTCAATCAGCGGATACTCTTTTTGAGAAACCGTTTTTGTTACATCAAAAAGTGTTTCTTTCATTGTTAACGCATCTGCATACGGGATAATTTGCACAGATAATGTCCAAGAAGGAAATTCTTGATTTTCAATTGCATTATGCAAATCTTCAATATGGAAATCTGGGTTTTTCCCAGCAATTTCTTCTGCTAATTGACTCTCTAGATTTTTGATTCCTTGATTCGTCTTGAAGTGATATTTAACAAAAAATACTTCTCCAGCAGCATTGACCCATTTGAATGTATGGCTACCAAAACCATGCATATGACGGAACGACAACGGAATGCCACGATCACTCATTAAAATTGTTACTTGATGAAGGCTTTCGGGTGAATGAGACCAAAAATCCCAAACAGCTTCTGGACTTTTCAAATGCGTCCGCGGATTTCTTTTTTGGCTATGAATAAAATCTGGAAACTTAATTGCATCACGAATGAAAAAAATGGGCGTATTATTGCCAACTAAGTCGTAATTTCCTTCGTCTGTATAGAATTTAAGCGCAAAACCGCGAGGATCACGCAATGTATCTGATGAACCTAACTCTCCAGCTACAGTTGAAAAACGAGCGAATAAAGGTGTTTCTTTGCCAACTTCAGATAAAAAATCGGCTTTAGTATATTGTGCCATTGATTGGCTCACCTTGAAAATTCCATGAGCACCAGCACCTTTGGCATGAACAACCCGTTCTGGTACGCGCTCACGATTAAAATGAGCTAATTTTTCTAATAAATGAACGTCTTGGATTAGGACAGGACCAAATTCTCCTGCAGTTAGCGAATTTTGATTATCGCCAACTGGACTTCCTTGTGACGTAGTTAAATGTTGATTTTTCACCTAAAACACTCCTTCATCTAAAATTATACTCATTGTATAAAAAAACCACTCTGCATAACAAAAATAATGCTTAAAAACACTCGAAAACATTTGTTATTTAATAGAATAATTAAAAATAGCAGTAGAATTTAAATCAAAAACAAATGTATTAACTTTAAACTGTTTACACCACCAAAAATAACAACCAATAATTCAAAGAAAACTAAAATGCTGTTTTTTTATTCAAAAAAGACCTAGCATCCCAATCATGCTAGGTCTTTCGTTACTTTTTTGAGCGACCGTTTTTATTGGTCATTCAGCGTTATTGATTGATCGCAACAGTCGTGTCTTCAGTCGATAGACCTGTCATAGAGGTGCTATCGGAAAATATTTTTTCAACTTCTTGTTCTGATAAAATATTTTCTTTCTTAGGCATTGAAATTGTCGCTTTTTTGGCTTTTTGTGTAATGCTAATTTTACTAGATAATGATTCAAGTCCCATGTCAACGTTCTTGTCTTGCTGCGGTTTCACATTAATCAACATATTTGTTTTATTTTCTTTTGTATTAACAGAAACTTTGGCAGAAACATCTTTGATTTTTTCGAAAGGATCTTGTTCTTTACCTTTTTCAGATGTTTCTGTCGTAATTTTGATTAACTTTTGTAATTCTTTTTTTGTAAACGTATGGGTAATGGTGTCCCCTTTTTTCTCGAACGTATCCTTGTCTAATCCTTCTAAAAACTCTTTGTATTCCTTAGCAGACTGTTTTCGTTCTTTTTCCGATTCTTGATACTCTTTGATTGTATCTTGCCATTCTTTCGCGCTTTCCTCGTTCATGGCTAAAAGATCAATGTATTTTCCTTTTAGTTTTTCTGTATCTAACTGAGAACTATCGATAGCACCGTCAGTCATTGAGTCTACGACAGCGACAATATATTCCATCATATCTGTTGCTAAATAGAGTTTTGGCTCTTTGCCCTCGTTATCTAACGATCCAACCAATGAAATCGGTACATCCATTCCCATCGCTTTTAATTTCATCTCTAAGTTGAATGCTTTTTCTTTTTTGGCATCTACTTGAATCTTCCCAGAAAGCGATGCGTCTTTGATTTGCGTGATGAGCATCCCAATCATAGGATTCGTTTGTGCGCCATCTTCTTGTGAAAATTTCATGTCACTAATTGACATAGAGAAATCCCAAACCCCAGATTCTTGTGCGTTTTGATTGCCGATTCCTTGAATGAACTCATCTTTCGCACTTTTGCCACAGCCTGTCAGTAACAAAGCTGAACAGAAAACGCCTGTAATAATCCCCACTTTTCTTTTTAACACACTTTTTCCCCCTCATTATATAAAAAATTAATTCCCTTTTATTAAGAATAGCAAACATTACTTATAAATAGCAATGTTTAATTTTAGATTTCCTCTCTTTTAATAAGTGGGATTGATTTAATCTTTTAGGTTTGAATCATTAAGCTGTATTATTTTTAAAATAAAATTGCTTTTCGCCAAAAAATACTGGGAAAAGTTCTGCTAAACTGCCAGCTAAAGGACCTTCTCGCAA
Organism: Enterococcus sp. AZ104; assembly: GCF_050546705.1. Classification (NCBI taxonomy): domain Bacteria; kingdom Bacillati; phylum Bacillota; class Bacilli; order Lactobacillales; family Enterococcaceae; genus Enterococcus; species Enterococcus sp. AZ104. The sequence goes on along the minus strand of NZ_CP172952.1, from coordinate 1,336,082 downwards.
TTCTTTTTCAGTGACCCAAAACAAGGGTTGTTCCGTTTCTTCTGGTAGTTCATCCGCTGTTTCTGCAATGAATAATGTGGCTAATTCCCGCGCACCTGAACAATCATTCAGCCATTCTGCAACACCTACTAATTGTGGCTTCAGCACTAGTCCTGTTTCTTCAAGGAGTTCGCGAACCATGGCTGTTTCCATGCCCTCGTTTTTTTCAACATGTCCGCCAGGGAACGTCCAACCAGGCCAATCCTTTTTTTGTCGTTCTTGCACAAGGATTTCATTTTTCTGATTTCTAATCATACATAATGTTGTTAATTCTACTTCAAAATTCCGATTCATTTGGCACCTCATCATTTTTTCCTTTGTTAAGGTTACGATACAGAAAAACAGAGAAAGATTCAACTAAGAATTTTCTCTGTTTTATCATCTAGCTCTTTAATAAGTCGTATTGCGATTGATATAAATGATGATATAACGCATGTTTTGCCATCAGTTGATCATGAGATCCTTCTTCCACAATACGACCACCATCAATATAGAAAATTTTATCGCTATTTTTGATGGTAGAAAGCCGATGAGCAATAATAAACGATGTCCGTCCTTTTAGAAGTTGTTGTAGTCCCTCTTGTAACAATTCTTCTGTTTTTGTATCAATACTGGAGGTTGCTTCGTCTAAAATTAAAATTTTGGGATCTGCCAGTAACGCACGAGCAAATGAAATTAATTGGCGTTGTCCTGCCGAGAGTGTACTACCCCGCTCTTCCACAACTGTTTCATAGCCATCTTTTAAATCCTTGATAAAGTCGTGCGCACGAACAATTTTTGCGGCTTGGATAACTTCTTCCTCTGTGGCTGCTAAATTTCCGTACCGAATGTTTTCAATAATTGTTCCTGAAAAAATAAACGTATCTTGAAGCATTACCCCCATTTGTTTTCTTAACGAACGGAGTGTCACATCGCGAACATCATAACCATCAATTTTAACGGCCCCTTCATTCACATCATAAAAACGACTTAACAAATTGATGATTGTTGTTTTACCCGCACCTGTTGGCCCAACCAAGGCGATTGTTTGTCCTGGCTCAATATGAAAACTAACATCGGTCAAAATATTTTTTCCTTCTTCATAACGGAAATAAACATGCTGAAAGTCGACGGTTCCTTTAATTGGCGGCAACTCAATAGCGTGCGGCGCATCTTGAATTTCTGGAACAACATCCATCGTTTCAAAAATCCTTTCCAAATAGGCAGTTGCAGTAATCAGAGAATTGTAGAAGTTACCAATATTGATGACTGGATTCCAAAAGTTATTGATATAACCGATAAAAGCAATTAGCGTCCCAGTGGTAACGGACACACCTAATTGACGGATTCCTACGAAATAGATAAAACAAGTCGTAATGACGGATATATTTTGCACTGCTGGCCATAATAAATACTGGACACGCACAGCTTTCATAAAGGATTGACGATATTCTTCGCTTACCTCGTTAAAAATCTGGAAATTTTCATCTTCTCGTGCAAAAGATTGTGTAATTTTAATTCCTGAAATACTTTCATGAATATAGGCATTTAAGTTTGATTGTTTATTGCTAAGCTCTTGGTAAGCTTTCCGTTGTTTCCCTTGGATAAACAGAACCATCACGAACAACACAGGCAATAGCAGTAAACTGTATAAGGTTAATTTCACATCAATAAATAACATGAAAATTAAGGTAATAATCACATTAAATAAATCAGAAATTAAATTGATCAATCCGTTACTTAATAAATCACTTAACGTATTGATGTAATTGACCACCCGAATTAAGATTTTTCCATGCGGCCGACTGTCAAAGTAAGAAAATGGTAATTTTTGTAGATGCTCAAAAATTGAAAAACGCATATCTTTTAAAATATCTTGTCCAATTTCTGTGATGGCATATATCCGATAACGCATACACCAACCAATAATCACCAAGGAAAATAGGAAAATAGCTCCTAGTATCAAGAGTAACGAGAAATTCTTTTGTGGAATTACTTGGTCAATCGCAATTTTAGTAAAGTAAGGGCCTAACATACTTGCCAGATTAGCTAATATGATGACAAATAATGTTTTAAAAACAGCTTTTTTGTAAGGCTTAATATAGGCGCCTAATCGTTTATAGTGAGACCAATTAAATTCTTTTTCTAAAGTCTCATCCACATCAAACGTATTTCTAGCCACGCGACTCACCTTCCTTTGTCAGACCTAATTGTTTTTGATATACGTCAAAATATTTGCCTTTTTGTTCGACTAATTCGCTATGCGTACCGCTTTCCACCACACGGCCTTTTTCCATCATCAAAATTAAATTGGCCTCTCTCACAGAAGAAATTCGGTGGGCGATAATAAATGTCGTTTTCTTTTCCGTCAAACGGCCTAGTTCTTTTTGAATTTTTGATTCTGTTTCCATATCAACAGCGGAAGTTGTGTCATCTAAAATTAAAATAGCTGGATCTTTGGTTAAGGCACGGGCCAGTGAAATCCGCTGTTTTTGGCCACCAGATAGGCCAACGCCGCGTTCACCAACAATTGTTGCATAACCTTCGGGCATTCTGGAAATAAAGCTATGGGCATCAGCAATTTCAGCCATCATTTGCACTTGTTCCAAGTTAGCCAATGTGTTACCAAAAGCAATGTTATCTTCTATCGTATTGGAAAAAAGAAAGACATCTTGCATAACCATGGAGATATTTTCTCGCAATTTACGAACAGAATAGCTTTTAGCATCTTTTCCATCAATATAAACAGTGCCTTTTGTTGGATCATAGAACCGAGCGATTAAGTTAACTAAAGTGGTTTTGCCTGAACCAGTTTCCCCTAAAATACCAATTGTTTCACCAGGTTTTGCTGAAAATGAAACATCCGATAAAATGGGGGTTTCTGGATCATCTGAAAAATGAAAGGACACGTGATCAAACGTCACATAGCCTTGGATTGGTTCTGCTTCTTTTTCCCGAGCAATGGGAATCTTCGGTTTCGTTGCTAATAACTGACGAATTTTAATGGACGATGCCGTAAAGCGTTGCACATCATTGATCAACCAGCCACTCATTCGCATCGGCATGTTCAACATCCAGAGAAAGCCGTTAAAGGCAACTAAATCACCAATTGTCATCCGACCTTGAATTACAAAGAGGCCACCAAGAACTAAGGCAATAACATTTAAACTACCTGCAAAACCGTCTAACCACGGTAAATATTTTTTTGAGACATCTGCAGAAGCCATATTCCATTTTTTATAGTCTTCATTGTGCTTGTTAAACTTTTCAATTTCATAAGGTTCTTGAGAAAAAGCTTTAACCACCCGATTTCCACCAATATTTTCTTCGACCATCGAATTTAGCCGAGAAAAACTTTCCCGGATCTCAAAAAATACCGGATGCGATTCCTTCGACATTTTTTGTGTTAACAGAAAAATCAAAGGTGTAATTAAAATTAATGCCAGCATCAATTGCCAATTGATCGTCCCCATCACAATCACGGCTGCGATGAACCATAAAATACATTCTAAGAGGTTATAAGTGACCCAAGAAACAAAATGGCGGATAGCGTCTGTATCCCCTGTCATTCGCGCCATAATATCGCCAACACGTGTATGATTAAAGAAATCAAAATCTAATTCTTGAAGTTTGACATACATATCTTTTCTTAAGTCAAATAACGCAGATTGTCCAACCGATTCAAACAAGACTTGATAACTATAACGAACAACTGTCCGAATAACGGTCACCCCAATCATAACCCCAAGAATTGGGACAAGCTCTTCAGTTTTCCCCTGATTGATTACTTGGTCTACAATTCTGCCAGATAACAATGGAATAATAACAATTAAAATAGCGTTAATAACGACAAAAATAACAGCTAGCAGTAACTTATTCTTATTTTTTTTAGCATATTGCCAAATCCATTCAAAACTATTCATTTTCTCCCCTACTCTCTCTTGTTTTTATGGACGTGTATAAGATTACTGTTTTTTTATAGGAAAAGAAATGGGCATTCTTGTATATTTTGATGTACAATATAGTATAGAAAGCGGATACAAGTAGGAGTGATTTTTTATGAACTACACAAATAGTCGAACGTTTAATCCTGAAATTTTATATGCCTTCGATCCTTGGAACGAAGAGACCCACCCTTATAATTGTCATCATCATGAATTTCTGGAAATATCTATTCTTTTAGAAGGTGAATCTGAATATATTGTTCAAGGGCAACAGTACCATGCCACTGCTGGTACGGTGTTTCTTTTTAATCCGCGAACGGAACATGGTGAGCAACAAAAAGCAGGAACTTACTCACATCAACTACACATTGGCATTTCAAATCTCTATTTAGAAGGCTTAGCGCGAAACGTATTTCCAAATAAATCAGCTTTATTAGATTTAAGTCATTTACATGGTGCTTTTTTAGAAAAAGCTTGGCAAATTGTTCATGAATTAAACCATCAAGAAGTTGAATCAGCGTTACAAATTAAAGCTTTAGTTATTGAACTATTGGTCTATATTTTAAGAAGTTTAGCAGTTGATCAAGAAAATAAAATTGAAACTCGGCTATCGAAAACGGAAAAAAGAAAACGAAATTTAGTCAATCATACGATTTATTATCTGGAAACGCACCATGACGAAGAAATTACTTTGGAACAGTTAGCAGAAATGTTATATGTGACCCCGACTTATTTGTCGAAAACCTTTAAAGCGGCCACAGGCGTTGGGCCAATCAATTATTTAATTCAAATCCGCTTAAACCATGCGAAAGAATTGCTGAAAAATGATTCCTTAAGTGTCAAAGAAGTAGCAAAAACGGTTGGTTACGAAGATGCCTATCATTTTAGTAAATTATTCAAAAAATATTATGGAAAATCCCCTTCACAATTTTAAGATAAAAAAACAAGGAATCGTCGGCTTCATTGCGTCCGTTTCCTTGTTTTTGCTTTACGTTGACTCTTTTAACTGTTTCGTCATTGTATAATCGGTATGGCGTTCATTTCCCATATAAAAATCATGTTCATCTGTTTTTACGAAGCCCAATGATTGATAAAATTTTTGCGCTGGATGATTATGTTCCCAAACACCTAACCAAACCGTCTCTTTTTCTGCTTCTTCTGCTAATTCAATTGCTTTCGTAATCAAATGTTTGCCTAAGCCTAAACGCTTAAAAGATTTACGAATATAAATGCGCTCAACTTGTAACGCTTGTGGATGTTGATAGGTAATCTGAGCATCACCGTGATTTAATTTCACATAACCTGCAAGTTCATTATTATAAAAAGCAAAGAAATATTGCGAATCTTTATGTAAGATTTCGCTTTCTAAAACTGCTGGACTAAATTTCCTCTCATAATGTGCCTGTAAATCCTCTTCGTTTTCGCCATCTCCATAAGTATCTGCAAAAGTCTCTTGGCAAATGGCCTCTAATTCTGGTACGTCTGCGACGGTACACTCTCTAATAAATACTGACATACTAAAACTCCTTTGTAGATTAAATCAACTGTTTAATTAAAATTAAACAAGGATTCCAAGCGTCCCATAATGTCGGAAAAACCTCAAGGCGCTTAAAACCCAATGATTCGTAAAAACGAATAGTATGATATTAACCTGTCTAGCGAATGACGTCAATCTTTTTGCTTTGTTTACATAATAAAATTATTGTATACCCAATCTTTTTTATTAAATAATAGCATAGGTAGTTTAAAAATGTAAGTTAGTCATTTATTCTTTATTATTTCCTTAAAACGACGCCTTTTCTCGCTAAATCTGCCCTTCCTTTGTTTTTTTCTGTTAAACTAAACGTATTAAGTCTATGAGGAGCGTGCGTATATGGATTATCTGAACACCTATAAGCGGTTGCTAGCATTGGCAGATGCAGGTCTTTTTTACGGGAAAGATGCTTTTGATCAAGAACGTTACCAAGAACTACGAGAACTTACGTTACAACTTATTAGCACAACCGGACACGAAGCGGCTGTTTTGCCCGACTTAGAAAAAATCTTAACTAAAGAGGAAGGTTATCCAACACCGAAAGTAGATGTTCGCGGTTTAATAAAAAAAGAGAATCGTTTTTTATTAGTTGAAGATTTACGGACCAAAGAATGGTCATTACCTGGTGGCTATGCCGAAATTGGCTGCTCCCCTAAAGAAAATATTGAAAAAGAAGTATTGGAAGAAACTGGCTTAGTTGTTACAGCAAAAGAATTGCTTGCTGTTTATGATACAGATAAACGAAAAGACATTCCTCAACTATTTCAGTACTATAAAATGATCTTTTCTTGTGAGATTTTAGAAAACCATCCCTTTGAAAAAAACATTGAAACCTCGAATTGTGCTTATTTTTCTTTAGATAATCTCCCCCCTCTTTCTATCAAACGAACAACGAAAGAGCAATTAATGGCATTAATGAACCAAACAACTGGAGCGCTTAGTGACTAACAAAAAGGATGAAGAACAGAAGTTCTTCATCCTTTTTCTATTATTATTAATTACATATTTTCTAAAGCGGCTTGGGCTAATAAGTTTAAGTAGTTCCAAGGGCGATCAAAATGTGGTTGGAAGAAGAAATCAGAAATCGCTAAATCTTCGACAGTCATTTTATTTTGGACCGCTAATGATAAAGTATTGGCAGATTGTGTGATATCATATTTAGACATCAATTGACCACCAACAATGCGTTGTGTTCCTTTTTCATAGACTAATTCCATCAGAACTTTTTCAGTTGTTGGCATAAACTCTGGACGATAGTTATCTTCGAAAACAGTTGCTTCGACATCTAGTCCATTTAATTTGGCACTTTCTTTTGTCACACCTGTTGAACCAATTTTCCAACCGAATAAATATAAGCCAGAAGTTCCCTGTGTGCCACGATAAGCCAATTTTTGTTCAGTCAAATTACGACCTACTAGCATACCTTGACGAACAGCATTCGTTGCTAATGGGATATAATTTTTTGTTTGACTTGGGTTGTAGTGAACAACTGCACTATCACCCGCAGCAAAAATATCAGGATTGCTTGTTTGCATATACTCATTGACTTCAATTGCACCATTTGGTAACATGTCAACTTTATCTTTTAATAATTCTGTATTTGGACGGAAACCAACACACATAATCACCATATCTGCTTCGAATTCTTGACTTGGTGTAATGACTTTTGCTACTTTTCCTTGCTCATCTGCTACGAATTGTTGGACATTTTCACCTAAAGCTAAATTAACGCCACGATCAACTAATTCTTTTTCTAGAACATCTGTGAATGGCTTATCTAAATATTTATTTAAAATGCGGTCTAACCCGTCAACTAAAGTGACTTCTTTACCAGATTCTACAAAAGCTTCTACTAATTCAATACCAATATAACCGCCACCAACGACAACGACACGTTTGGCATCTTTCGCTTTTTCGATGATCACGTTGGCTTGTGAATAGTTTTTACATAATAAAATATTTTCAGCATCAATTCCTGGAATTGGTGGAATAATTGGCCAAGAACCAGTTGTCATCACTAATTTATCATAAGAAACGGTCTCAGTTGCACCCGTTTGTAAGTTTTTCGCTGTAACAGTTTTGTCGTCCACGTTGATTTCTTCAACATTGTGTTCCATCTTCACTGTTGCTCCTAAAGAAGCCAGTTCTTCTGGATTTGAATAAAATAAATCAGCAGCATTTTTAACTACGCCTCCAACGTACAAGGCAATTCCGCAGGATAGGAAGGAAATATTGTCATTTCTTTCATATACAGTGACTTCCGCCTCCGGGTGATTTGCTAAAATACTTTTAACTGCTGAAGTTCCAGCATGGGTACATCCTACGACTACGACTTTCATGTTGTAAATCCCTTCTTTCACAATCTTTGTTTTGCAGAGGTGACGTCTCCCTCTGTCTGTTTAAAATATATCAGAGGAATCAAGCTTATTCGAGTTCTATGCTTGTGAATCGCATATAAAAAAATTCACAAACTGTTGCTAATTCTTAATAATAGCTAGTTAATTTTTTGTTTTTAAGAATTTAAAAGTCAATAACCACACAAAAAAACAAGCATAAGAGTGAAAACTCTTACGCTTGTGAAATTTGCCTAGACAAGTGACTTATCTTTTGATAAATTTTTAACAGTATGTAATTTTTTACACATTCTCCTGTTGTGCTTGTTGGCAATCTGGACATAATCCATATAATTCTAAACGATGTTCATTAATTTCGAAGCCTGTTAATTTACTAGCGGCCATTTCAACGTCCTCTAACCCTGGATAATGAAAATCAACGATTTTACCACATTTTTGACAAATCACGTGATAATGTTTCTTCGAACTAAAATCAAAACGACTAGATGCATCGCCATAACTCATTTCTTGAACGAAACCGATTTCAGTAAATAAACGTAGATTGTTGTAAACCGTTGCTACACTCATATTTGGAAAATGATCTTCTAGTGCGCGATAAATTTCATCAGCTGTTGGGTGTGTATGATTTTCGATTAAATATTCCAAGATAGCATAACGTTGCGGAGTAATTCGGATATTGGCTTCTTTTAATTCAGCGAGTGCATTTTTAACCAATACGTTGTCCATCTTTGTATCCCTCCCCTGTCTATCTTTCTTAAATAATACTATTTCTTATTACGATTGACAAGAATTATTGTAGGATTCTCGTGGAAAAAACGAGCATTTTACTAAACTAAGAGAAATGCTCGTTTTTTTGCGTGTTTTTTATTCTGGAAATTCGTAAAGAGCTGTCGAAAGATAACGTTCACCGTTATCTGGAACCAGCGCTAAGACACGTTTGCCTGCGCCTAATTCGACTGCCAAATCAATGGCCGCTTTAATTGCTGCCCCTGCTGAAATCCCCACAAGGATGCCTTCTTTTGGCCCCATTAAACGAGCAGTTTCTAACGCGTCTTCACTAGAAACAGCGGCAACTTTTTGATAAACGGTGGTGTCTAAAACGTCTGGGACAAAGCCAGCACCTATTCCTTGGATTTTATGTGGACCTGGTTCGCCACCTTCTAAAACAGGCGACTCCGTTGGTTCTACTGCAACAATTTCAATATCTGGAAAAATCCGTTTCAATTCATGGCCAACTCCTGTAACGGTTCCTCCAGTGCCAACACCAGAAACAAACGCATCTAAGCCACGTTTACCAAAGACATCAACAATTTCTTTTCCTGTTTTTTGTTCATGTACCATTGGATTAGCCGGATTATTAAATTGCAAAGGCATGAAGTACCCGTGTTCTTCTGCTAATGCTGTAGCTTTTGCAATTGCCCCTTTCATTCCTTCGGCACCAGGGGTTAATAATAAATCAGCCCCATATGCTTGCATTAATTTGCGGCGTTCAATACTCATAGTATCTGGCATCACAATCTTAACTGGATATCCCAACGCAGCACCTACCATTGCTAACCCAATGCCTGTATTACCACTAGTCGGCTCAATAATCGTTTGTCCAGGTTTTAGGCGACCATCTGCTTCGGCTTGTTGGATCATGCTTAAAGCAATTCGATCTTTCACACTGCCACCAGGATTAAAGAACTCTAGTTTAACAAAAACATCTGCAGCTCCTTCTGGTACCATCCGTTTTAATTTCACAACTGGGCTTTGACCAATTAACTCTGTTACTGATTTTACATAACCTTTAGTCATAATCCTACATCCTCCAATTTTACAAACAATATAATAATTCTTTCTCTAAGCATAGCTCAAAAAAACGATTTCTACCAGAAAAACGAATTTTAGTTTGTGAAAAATTAAATAAAAAAACGGATTATACTCATCCAATAATTGCTGCTAGCCCTACCTATTTTCACGATAAAAGACCTTACAAAAACAGCCGCTTTTGTAAGGTCCTTCTTCAACTAAATAATTGCAAAATTAACCGATTTGGATGGTTTGACCCACCGATAAAACAGAATCCAATGTTAATCCATTTAGTGACATTAAATTATCAACTGTCGTTCCAAAACGTGCAGCAATGTCCCACAATGTGTCGCCGTTTGCGACAGTGTAACTTTGACTAGCTACAGTTTCTGCTGTTGCTGTTGCAGAAGCCGCTGTATCGATTGTTGTATCAACGGTTCCCGTTGTATCTGAATAACTAGTGGTTTGAGCGACTGGTGCTCCCCAATCATATTGAGTTAAATTATATGCTTCAATTAACCAATTCAATTTTTCGGCATAGCCTGGATCAGTTGCATAACTTCCAGCTAAAGCGGCTGTTGCATCGCGATAACTGCTAGTATTACTCTTCCAAACGCCTGAATAATGGTATGTATCCCCAAAAGCAGTGGAACGAATAACATTGGCATGATCTTGGAACGATTCCGCATAAGAATTATAACTTCTAAATGCTGCTGTGACGGTCACCCATTGTCCGTCTAAATATTCTTTTGTTGGCATATAAACAGATTGTCCATTATAACTTCCTTTTACACCAAACAAGTTATAATTCGGTGCAGATGCTAACCCAGAACTACCATAACTACTTTCTAGCAACGCTTGAGCAATCATGACGGAAGCATACATATCATTGCTATTGGCAACGGCTGCTGCTGAATTTCCGATTTCATTAATAAATGCTTGCTGGCTTGATTCTGCTTGGGCAGGTACCGCAGCACCAACCACAGGTGCTAAAATCATTGAAGTCCCCGCAACGGCGGTAGCACGTTTATAAGCTTTTTGCTTTTTAAGAGCTTTTTGAATATGTTTACTACTTCTTGTTAACTGTTCGCTCATTCATTTTTCCTCCTCACTGTCTCACTTTTCTATTTTACCGTTAATTTCCTATTGAAACAAGAAATAAACGTATTAAATTTTGAGTTTTAAAATTTCTGTAATGTAATTGAAATCTTGTTTGTATTTAATTAACCCTCTTCACACTTGTGAAAACAACCACTTCTTCTTTTCAATTTGATGAGATTTTTGTTATTTATCCTCTTACTTTTCTTTATTTATTGTGATAAAATTTTTAATGGACTTGTCACTTTTTGAACAAACTTTATAAGAGAAGTCTGTTTTTGTAATCAAAACAACTATTGCCGAGTAGTTGTTGTATTACAAAATGAATTACATAGAAATGTAGGTGGTTAGATGAAGAAACAACAATCGGGTTTAACAAATCAAGTGACGTTTTTATTAGCGTTAACTTGCGGGGTCGTGGTCGCCAATATGTATTATATTCAACCAATTGGCACCCAAATTGCTCAGGCCTTTCAAGTCAGTATTGGTTCTATTGGTTTTGTTACTATGCTGACCCAATTAGGCTATGCGCTAGGCTTACTTTTTCTTGTTCCATTAGGCGATGTCGTTGATCGTCGCAAATTAATCATTCGAGTAGCCGCGCTCTCCTCGCTGTCTCTAAGTGCTGCATTTTTTGCACCAAGTTTTCTCCTGTTTGCATTCTCTTCTTTTTTTATCGGGCTGCTCTCTATTGTCGCCCAAATTATTATTCCTTATGCTGCGGTCATGGCGGGACCAGCGAACCGTGGTAAAGTAACAGGTCGAATGCTGGGCGGACTATTGACAGGAATTTTATTGTCTCGAACGATCTCGGGTTTCATTGCTAGTGCAGCTTCTTGGCGAACAGTCTACCTAATCGCCGTAATATTCGTGTTAGCATTGGTCGTTCTACTTCAATTAAAATTGCCCAAAACAGTGATACATACTCAAACTTCAAATCGATTAACTTATTTAGGTTCTTTGAAAAGTCTTCCTAAGCTAATCAAATCGCAACCTTTGTTAAGAGAAGCAACTGTCAATGGCTTTTTTATGTTTGCAACCTTTTCAATCTTTTGGTCTACATTAATTTTCTTTGTTAGTAGTCCAGCTTATTATTGGGGACCGAAAGAAGTCGGTATTTTAGCAATTTTTGGTTTATCGGGAGCATTCGTAGCACCCATCATTGGTCGTCTATCAGATTATTATCCAGAGCGGAAGATTGTTTTGATTGGCCTGTTGATGCAGTTCGGTAGTTTTATCTTACTTTTTCTAGGTGGAACACATGTGGTCTTACTAATCTTAGCAATTATTGTTTTAGATATCGGTACTCAATTTGGGCAAGTAGCCAATCAAACACGCGTCCAAAATTTGGGAGAAGAAGCCAGCAATCGTAACAATACCGTCTTTATGTTTTTCTATTTCATCGGCGGTTCACTGGGTTCATTGATTGGTACATTAATGTGGCAAAACTATGGTTGGTCTGGTGTTACTTTAACTGGTATTGGGTTCCAATTGTTCGCATTATTTTTTCACTTTATGCTCTTTGCTCCCAAAAAGAAATGAAGCAAAAAAACCTGAATGCTATCACAAGCATTCAGGTTTTTTAATGTTTATTTATAGTGATTTATAGGTATTAACCACATTTTCAGGAGTAAAGCCGAATTTTTCAAGAACTAGACCGCCAGGTGCAGAAGCGCCGAAGTGATCAATTGTAATTGTTTTGCCTTCCGTTCCTACATAGCGTTCCCAACCAAAGCTTGCTGCAGCTTCAATTGCCACACGTTTTGTCACAGCTTTAGGTAACACACTTTCTTTATATTCAGCAGATTGTTTTTCAAACAAATCAAAACTTGGCATTGACACGACAGATACATCGATGCCTTCTTCCGCTAATTTCGCTTGTGCTTCCACTGCTAGATTTACTTCAGAACCAGTCGCAATTAAAATCCCTGCTGGTTGTTCACCTTTTTGTGGTGACAATACATAAGCACCTTTTTGAACAGAAGCAGAAGCGTGTTCTAACGTTCCTTCTAAAACAGGTAAGTTTTGACGACTTAGAACTAAAATAGTTGGTGTTTCCGTAGAAGTCATAGCAATTTTCCAAGCAGCAACAGTTTCATTGCCGTCTGCTGGACGAATCACATGAACATTTGGAATGCAACGAACACTTGCTAATTGCTCAATTGGTTCGTGTGTTGGCCCATCTTCACCCACCGCAACAGAGTCATGCGTTAAGACGTAAGTTACAGGAACTTTTTGTAAAGCGGCTAAACGGATTGCTGGACGCAAGTAGTCAGTAAAGACGAAGAATGTCCCGCCATAAACATGGCTACCACCGTGTAATTGAATCCCGTTCATTGCTGCAGCCATTGCAAATTCGCGAACACCAAACCAAATATTACGGCCTTCGTATTGACCAGGTTCGAAATCTTTTTCTGCAGCAACCATTGTATTATTTGAGGCAGATAAATCAGCTGAACCGCCCCAGAAACTTGGAACAACTTTTGAAATAGCTTGAATCGTTTCTTTACTTGTTACACGACTTGCGGCACTTGTTCCTAGTTCATATTTAGGTAATTCTTGTTCCCAACCTTCAGGTAATTGGTTGGCAAAAGCTTCTTTAAATTGTTTGGCTAATTCTGGATGCGCATGTTCATAGTTCTTAAACATCTCATTCCAAGCCTCTTCAGCTTTTTGGCCTTCGTCAATCATCGTTTCTTTAAAACGAGCAGCGACTTCCTCTGGCACAGTAAAGTCAGGATATTCCCAACCATAAACAGCTTTAGCCGCTGTAATGCCCTCTTCACCAATTGGCGCGCCGTGAACGGAAGATGTTCCTTCTTTTGGTGCTCCGTAACCGATGACTGTTTTAACTTCAATCAGTGTTGGTTTATCTGTTTCAGCTTTAGCCGCTTCAATCGCAGCCTCTATTTCATCTAAATCATTGCCATCTTTAACTAAAATATGTTGCCATCCGTATGCTTCATAACGAGCCCCAACATTTTCAGTAAAGGCTTTAGAAGTTGGTCCATCTAATGAGATGTCATTTGAATCGTACAAGACAATTAATTTACCTAATTTCATATGACCAGCCATTGAACTTGCTTCTTGAGAAACACCTTCCATTAAATCGCCGTCACCACAAATTGCGTACGTATAATGATCCATAATAGGGAAACTATCACGATTATAAGTTGCAGCTAAATGTGCTTCAGCCATTGCCATACCAACAGCCATAGCAATCCCTTGTCCTAGAGGTCCTGTTGTTGCTTCAACACCATCTGTGTGGTGCACTTCTGGATGCCCTGGTGTTTTACTATCCCATTGACGGAAATTTTTCAAATCGTCAATTGTTACGTTGTATCCTGATAGATGTAATAAGCTGTACAACATTGCAGAGCCGTGGCCTGCTGAAAGTACAAAACGATCACGATCAACCCAGTTTCTAGAAGTTGTTGGGTTCACCTTTAAATGTTTTGTCCAAAGTGCATACGCCATTGGGGCAGCACCCATTGGTAAACCAGGATGTCCTGAGTTCGCTTTTTGTACGGCTTCAATACTTAATGTCCGGATTGTATTAACGCCCAATTGATCTGTCTTGTCAAACAAAAAAATCATCTCCTAATTTAGGTTTTTTTTACCTTTATTCATAGTGTAGCTTATTTCGACAATGAAAGCAATTACTTTCTGTTGTGAAGTCCTTTTTCACGTTGAATTTTTTTTAGTTTTTCAGGAGTCACATCGGTCCCTTCTTGATCCACGACCTTCATTCCTTCGATATGGTGACGCATCCCTCCACGAAATGCTTCTAAATACTCTTTACGTAATTCTTGTTGTTCGACTTTTTCTTTCGCACTAAGTTCTTCCACTTTTGCTTTATTCGCTAATTCATTTATACGGGCAATTTTTTCTTTCGATAACATCAAAATCCCTCCTTACTCTCACTGTCTATATTATAAGAACTGCCTTAAAAAAACAACTATATTCTGATATTTATAAAACACGAACGCTTGTTTGATTTCGTTCGCATTTTATGGTACACTAATTCTATCAATTGAAAGAAGGTGCGGGTTTTGGCGAAACGTACAGAAACAAGACAATTAGAAGTACTTAAATATATATACGAACAAGTCGAATTAAAGGGCTATCCGCCAACCGTTCGCGAAATTGGGAAGGCTGTTGATTTATCCTCAACTTCTACCGTTCACGGACATTTAGCTCGTCTTGAAAAAAAGGGTCTAATCTTACGTGACCCAACAAAACCGCGAGCAATCGAATTAACACCAGAAGGCTTGGAAAAGATCGGGATTCAACCGACAACTATTCCGATGTTAGGTGTCGTAACTGCTGGTGAACCAATTTTAGCGGTGGAAGAAGCATCAGATTTCTTCCCGTTACCTCCTGATTTACGTACAGAAGAAAATGCTTTATTTATGTTGACGATTCGAGGAGAAAGTATGATTAACGCAGGTATTCTAGATGGCGACCAAGTGATTGTTCGTAAGCAATCGAATGCCAATAATGGCGACATCGTAATCGCAATGACCGATGAAGATGAAGCAACCTGTAAACGATTCTTCCGAGAAGTAGATCATATCCGCTTGCAGCCTGAAAATGATGCATTAGCGCCTATTCTTTTAGATAACGTTACAATTTTAGGTAAAGTTGTTGGTTTATATCGCAATCATATTTAATAAAAAAAGGAAGTCACTCCGTTGAGCGGCTTCCTTTTTTGCTTGTTAACAAGTGAATAGCCTTTTGAGCTTCCTCGATAATCTCTTCTTCAGTTTCTACAGAAAGTAGATAATTTAAAGCTTCTAAACTTTGCTCGGGTTCTCTTTTTGCGAGCTGACCTAACGACCAAGCAGCTGTTCCGCGAATGACAGGACGCTGATCATTTAAACAGAGAATAATTTGTGGGATAGCTTCACGGCCGCCCAAATTCGCTAACGCAATTAAAGCATTTCGTTGCAATGGTTTTTTGCCACGCCAAGAGCCTGCTAAGTGTCCGAATTGCTGTTTAAACTCTTTATTGGAAATAGTTAATAACGGTGCCAATTTGGGATAGACTTCTTCAATCTTTGGTTCCATCTCTTCATGAAAATGAAAATCTTTTCCTTTATTATAAGGGCAAACCAGCTGACAAATGTCGCAACCATAAATGACGTTACGCATTTTTTTCCGATACTCTTCAGGCATCATGCCTTTTGTTTGCGTTTGATAAGACAAACATTTTTGAGCATTCATTCGACCGTCCCCTAACAAAGCCCCTGTAGGACACCCTGTGATACAACGAGTACAATCACCGCAACCATTTGGAACAGGTTCATCTGGTTCAAATTGAATATTGGTGGTCACCTCACCTAAATATACAAAGGAACCAAATTCTTCGGTAATCAGTAGACCATTTTTACCAATGAATCCTAAACCCGCCCGCTGAGCAACAGCGGTGTCAACATATTCGCCAGTATCTACTTGTGGCCGAAAGCGCCAGTGTTCTTTTTCTGCTTCAGTGGCAGCTTGCTCTTCAATAAAAGCAATTAATTTTTGCAACCGATCCTGCAAAATGTGATGATAATCAATTCCCCAAGAGGCTCGCGCAAATTGTCCACGCTTTTCATCTCTAGGCATTTTTTCCTGAGCTTTGGTGGGATAAGCTAAAGCAATGGAGATAATACTTTTAGGATGCTCAAACGTTTTTTCTGGGTAAATTCGTTCTTCCACATTTTGATGTTCAAATCCCGAGTTATATCCTCGCTCTCGTTGTTCATGCAGAGAATCTTCTAATTCAATAAATGGTTCAGCATGAGTAAAGCCGATTTTATCGATGCCTAAACGTTGACTCTCTTGAATAATTTTTTCTTTCAATGTCGGCATTGCTCATGCCTCCCTTCATTTTATTATTTATCGTTTCGATGATACGTTTCATAGTCATGTGCATAGAGATTTTTCTCGTCCACGACGCCGGGAACAGTGGCAACTTTTTCCCAAACAGACCAGTCGATTTCTGGAAAGAAGGTGTCGCCTTCAAATGTTTCATGAATCATCGTCCGATATAAGACATCGCATGCGGGAATCAGTTCTTTAAAAACGACAGAACCTCCACCAATAACGGTCACGCCTTCATAGTTGTCAGCATACGCAAGAATCTCCTCTACGGAATGCATAACCAAAACGCCTTCAGCTTGGTAATCCGGATTACTGGTAAGAACAATCGTTGTTCGATTTGGTAACGGACGACATCCCATGCCTTCGAAAGTTGCACGTCCTAAGACCAATGTATTATGAATTGTTTTTTCCTTGAAAAATTTCAAGTCGTTGGGTAAATGCCAAGGCAATTTGCCTTCTTTACCAATCACTCCTTGTTCATCTTGGGCCCAAATGGCTGCTAACATAGCTTCTCTCTCCTTTTTTATACGGCAATCGGCGCTTTAATCGTTGGATGTGGGTCATAGCCTTCTACTTTAATATCTTCCATATCAAAATCAAAAACAGAAGCCTTGTCTGGATTCAAAACGAGCGTTGGGAAAGAACGAACTTCTCGTGATAATTGTTCTTGCATTTGCTCCACATGATTTTGATATAAGTGGGCATCTCCTAGCGTGTGTACAAACTCCCCCACTTCTAAACCTGTTTCATGTGCAATCAGATGTGTCAATAAAGCATAGCTTGCAATGTTAAAAGGAACACCTAAAAAGACATCGGCACTGCGCTGATAAAGTTGGCAGCTTAATTTTCCTTCATTTACATAGAATTGAAACATAGTGTGACAAGGCGGCAACGCCATTGAAGGCACATCTTCTGGATTCCAAGCGGAAACAATTAAACGGCGAGAATCAGGATTGGTTTTAATCATTTCAATCACATTAGCTAATTGATCAATAAAGCTACCATCTTTGGTTTCCCAGTGACGCCATTGTGCACCATAAATATTCCCTAATTCACCATATTTTTCTGCAAACTCTGCATCATTTAAAATGGCGTCACAGAATTTTTGATGTTCTTCTTTGTATTGTTCTGCAAATGCTGGATCTTGTAAGACACGATGCCCAAAATCCGTCATGTCTGGTCCTTGATAATCTGCGCTTTTTACGTAACGTTCGAACGCCCATTCATCCCAAATATGATTATTTCGCTCTAACAAATAGCGAATATTCGTGTCGCCTTTTAAAAACCACAATAACTCACTTTTAATCAAGCCAAACGGTACTCGTTTGGTTGTTAGTAAGGGAAATCCTTTGGCCAAATCAAAACGCATTTGATAGCCAAATAAACTATACGTCCCAGTTCCTGTACGGTCTTCTTTAAAATGACCTTCTTCTAAAATCTTTTTTCCTAGCGCTAAGTATGCTTCTTCCATCTTATTACCTCCGTCTCTTAATCCGCGTATTCACTCAAGTATTCCCAACGATTCATTTTTTCTTCTAACAATTGTTCCGTTGCTGTTACTGCTTCTTGCAATTCTTGTAAACGAACAAAATCATCACCCTGATGATTCATTTCTTCAGTTAATGTTTCTAATTTCGTTTCTAATTGTGTGATATCTTCTTCAATTGTTGCCCACTCTTTTTGTTCCATATAAGTCAGCTTTGTTTTTTCTTTCTTTTCTGTCGATGCTTCTTTTACTGGTTTATTGAGTGGTTTTTCTTTGACCTTTTCTTGTTCTTTTTGGTTCGCCAAATATTCACTCATCGTGCCATAAAATGATAGGATCTGACCATTTCCTTGAAAAACTAACAATTTATCCATTGTTTTATCCAAGAAATAACGGTCATGAGAAACCGCAATTACCGCTCCTTTGAACGTTTGAATATAATCTTCTAAAATGGTCAACGTATCAATGTCCAAATCGTTGGTTGGCTCATCCAATAATAACACGTTAGGCTGACTAATTAATAATTTTAAGAGATATAACCGGCGTTTTTCTCCACCAGACAGTTTGCCAATCAGTGTCCCGTGCATAAAACGAGGAAATAAAAAGCGCTCTAACATTTCAGCGACCCCAACGCTGCTTCCATCACTGCGTTTCACTTCTTCTGCTGCTTCTTGCAAATAAGCAATCATCCGTTGATTAGGATCCATTTCTTCGTTTTGCTGGGTATAATAGCCAATTCGGACGGTTTCACCGATACTATATAGGCCACTCTCTAAAGGAATGCGGCCAGCTAAAATATTTAATAACGTGGATTTGCCTGCACCGTTTTTACCAGTAATGCCAATTCGATCGTTTGCTTGAATGAGTAAATTAAAGTCTTTCAAAAGCTGTTTATGATCAATGGCATAATTTCCTTCCTTGATTTCCAGAACTTTTTTCCCTAAACGCTGCGTGGCAAAGTCTGCTTCTAAGGTGCCATTGGTTTGTACCTGATGCAAGTTTTCTTTTAAATCCTGAAACCGATCAATTCTTGCTTGCTGTTTCGTTCCTCGTGCTTGAACGCCCGCTCGCATCCACGCTAGTTCTTGTTTGAAGAGGCGTTTTCTTTTTTCTTCTTGCTCTACAGCGACGCGTTCACGTTCGGCTTTTTCCATTACATACATTTCATAGTTTCCTTTGTATTCATACAGTTTTCCAAAAGAAAGTTCGAAAATCCGATTGGTTACTCGATCTAAAAAGTAGCGGTCATGGGTCACCATTAAAACCGCGCCACGATAGTTATTTAAAAAGTTTTCCAGCCATTCAATCGTTTCATAATCCAGATGGTTCGTTGGTTCATCCAATAACAGTAAATCAGGCGCTTCAATTAAGACTTGCGCCAAGCTTACTCGTTTTAACTGCCCACCAGAAAGCTCACCTATTTTCTTTTCCAATGTGGGAATGCCTAATTTTTGTAAAATAATTTTTGCATTGGTATCTGCTGTCCAAGCATCTTGTTTATTCATGGCTTCTTCTGCTTGCGTGTAACGTCTTTGAACCCCTTCGTCTAAACCATTCTCACTTAAAGCAGCTAACGCTAATTCATAATTTTTGACCGCTTTTATGATCGGGCTGTCTCCCTGAAACACGGCTTCTGCAATCGTAATATTCTCGTCAAATGTTTGATTCTGGGAAAGGTACCCAATTTGATAATCACTTGGCTGCTGAATCGCAGCAAGATCACCATCACCGCTATCTACGCCAGCAATAATATTTAATAAACTGGTTTTCCCTGTGCCGTTAATCCCAATTAAACCAATGCGATCTTTTTCATGAATCAAAAAAGAAAGATGATCAAATAGTGTTTTTTCCCCATATGTTTTGGTTAAATCTGTTACTTTTAATTCTTTCACCGACACTACCAACTCCTTCTATTTTGGTCTTGCTTATTGTATCAAAAATTGGATTATAAAAAAAGTGCATAAGATAAAAATCGTCTTGGTTTCATCTCATACACTATTACTTATTCTTTATTAAAATTTTTAACAAATCGTTTCAGCGGAACATTATTCACTTCGCCGCTAATCGAATAACTCTCTAATAAATTGACATTTTTTCGTAACTCGTTCGCTTCGATAATTGAAATGCGTTCAGATTGTTCGTAATGATCAATCATCCGTCGTTCTTCTTGGAAGCCTAATAATAGGTCTTTGACATAGTCTGTCTCCGTATGAACAATATACGAATCAATAAATTCGCCTTTTTCAAACTTATGGGCTAAATCCAAGCGTCCGTCAATGAAGAAATCAATTAAATCATCATCATAGACACCGCGCAAATTATCTAAACTCTTCAGAATAACTTGAGAATTTCTTAGAAAAACTTGGCGAATATTTTCTAGTTCTTCATTTCGTAATTCTTTTTCTTCTTCAGAAGCTTCACCACGATTGAAAAATAGCTTAGGATGTAAAAGAATCGAAATGATTTGTCGAGCAAATAATAACCAAAAGCCTACAATCGATAATAATTGTTTGGCAATCGACCGTTGCATCCGTGTAATCAAGCGTTGATACATACGATAACTTCTGACACTAATTTCTCCTTGTTTCAGACTTTCTTCTAAGCCGTCTCGTTCAATGGACACAATTAACGTCCGCAACTCTTGCACTTCTTGTTTTCGTTCTGCACTTAGCTGCTCGGTATACAATTCTTTTAAACGATCTTGATAATTTTCAATGACCGCATTCATTTCACCACGAGGATTCTCTTCATTTTGCTGTTTTAAGACATCAATGACATCACGTAATAAATCAATTTCGACTGACTCTTCATTTTCCACTTCCGTCTCTGAATCAGTTAAAAATGGTAAAACTAGAATCCCGCCAATCAGAGTCACCAAAATAACACAAGCCGTAATAAATAGTAATAACGGTCGTTCTTTAAAATGCTCGCCGTTAATCGCTGTTGGCAAAATAAAGATGGTGGCTAAACTCACTGTTCCTTTAACACCGCCAAAAGTTAAAATCAGCATTTCATTCATTGCGTTTTTAACTTTCTTAAGTCCATGTTGAAGCGTGTAAACACTGAAAATGGCTAAGAAACGAATCAAAAAGACAACGGCGCTAATAATTAGAACAACCAGTAGTAGGAACCAGTTTGAATATTGTTGGTCAATCCAAATTGGCGAAAACACTTGAGAAAGTTCAATTCCTAAGAATAAGAAAACTAAGGCATTTAAAGTGAACTCAATCATACTCCAAATACTTTCGCCAACATTTGACAGCTCAGCTTCAAAAAGCGAAACTTTTTTCAAACTAGACGCTTGCATAATTCCAGCAATCACAGCAGCAATAATTCCAGAAACGCCAATCAACTCTGAAATTAAATAAGCAATAAATGGCAAGAGTAATTCAATCAACAAGTAGCCTGTAACATCTTTTGCCACTGCAGTTTCAAGTAAATGAACAATTTGCTGTTTTAATAGAACTAACACGATTCCGACTACCGCTCCACCAATGCTGGAAATAACCAAGGTCCCTGCCGCTTCCACCGGCGAAAATGACCCCGTTAATAAAGCCGCTAATGCAAATTGAAAGGCTGTAACGCCTGATGCATCATTAATGAGTCCTTCACCAGATAAAATGTTCATCGAACGTTCAGGAATGTCAATTCGACCTGATAACGAACCTACCGCCACCGCATCCGTTGGCCCTAAAGCCGCTCCAAAAGCGAAGCAAGCAGCTAATGGTAAAGTAGGCAAAATCATATGCAGGGTCCAGCCGACTCCAACTAAGGTAATTAACACACCAAAAAAGGCCAAGAAAAGAATCATCCCGAAATTTTTCATCATTGCTTTCAGATTGATTAGCTCCCCTTCTCTAAATAAAAGCGGTGCAATAATCATTACTAAAAACACTTCAGGCTCAAATTCAATTTCCTGCCCCATTTTAGTTAAACCAATTAGAACGCCTACAATAATTTGCACAATTGGCAGCGGAATGACGGGAACAATCCGGTTGAATATGTTTGAGAAGGTAATAGACAGTGCAAAAACAATGATTAGAAAGGTAAATTCCATCCTATCATTCCCTTCTATATTAAATTTTTATTGACTTACCGATCAAAACATTTAAGTAATTTTTTCTTTTTAAGAATAATTTTCTTTTCGACTTCTTCTAACTCAGAACTGCGTTCGCAAAGTTCCAATTGAGCGCGTCGTGCTTCTAAACGAAGAAGTTCTCCTTTAATTAATTCAATCTTTTTGTAGCGTAAGAAATTTTTCTTTTGCATACGTTCTGCAAAGTGTTGTCGTTTTTCTTCAGGGATTGCTTGATATTTCTTTTTCAAGTCAGCGACACACTTTTCAAATTCTTCACTCACCGAAACAACTTCCTTCCAAAATTTAATCTGACTAATTATAACAAATTTTACCAAAAGTACAAGCAAAATTGCTTTCTTTTTTTCAAAAGAAATTCAGACAAAACTTAACGCGGGAAAAGCTGATTTCTAGGAGCTGAACATGGTTAATCTTCATTAACAATAATATCAATTTCTGCCTCTTCATTCATCCGTGTTGAAAGAAAAAGAACCATTTCTTCTAGTGGCGCAGAAAAGCGTAAAACCACCCCTCTTCTGCCTTTTTTTAAATACCCTAAACGAATACCGTTTGGCTTTTGAACAAGGACAATCTTTTCGATATCTTTAAAGGCCGTGCCCCGATTGTCAAAAGGATGCGTAATAATACAGTCCTCCGCAAAACCTCTTGCATCGTAAAGAAAACTGAAGATGATCAAAATATATAACACACTTCGAATCATTTCAATTTTATCTTCTGCCGAAAATGCATTGGCCAGAATCATTAAACAAAAAAAAGCAACTAAATATTTTGTTGTAGGATGTTTTGCAGCCGGAATTACAATACTTTTACGTACGAAGTAAAAGTAACCATACATAACGACGACAAATAAAAATAGCAATAACGTAAATCCATCGATAATCACAAACGACTCCTTTATTTCTTTTTCTTTTGAATATCTGTTAATATATCATTTATTTCTTTAATTTCTTTTTTTGATTCGTTAATCTTTTTGATAACCGCCTCACGGTTTTTTCCAGGCGGTAAGTCAATTGATTCTTGGTAGTAGTTTGCTAAAGCTTGAACTTTTTTCATTTTTTCGCTTTGCAACAAGGCTATATTTCTTTTCATTTAACCGCCTCCTCTTCCTTAGTATACATTACTTTGTAAGGAATTGCTTAATTTGCAAGATATTTTCTAATAAAAAGGAGTAATTTTACATTTTCTTATAAACAAAAAGTATTCGGCTGAGTAACAGCAGCGAACGACAAAATAATAGAATAAAAGATGAGACAGAAGTAGTTTACTTTTGTCTCATCTTTTATTATTGAGCTGAAATCGCTAAACCAATTGCTTTTTCCCCTAGGTGGGTCCCAATAACTGGACCAAAATGACCGATTTCAATTTCTGCATTTGGGTATAACTTTTGTAATTTTGCTTGTTCTTTTTCAGCAACGATGCGGTTATTGGCATGAATCACATACAGTTTAACTGGTGCTTCAATCCCTGCGTTTCGTTCACCAATAATCTTTTCTGCACGAGCAAAAGCTTTCTTTGTTGAACGGATTTTTTCAAATAATACAATCTTTCCATCTTCAAAAGTCAAGATAGGTTTAATCTTCAATAGCCCAGCGATCAAGGCTGCGCCATTCGTTAAGCGACCGCCACGAACTAAGTTGTTCAGATCTTCTACAATTAGATATGCATGCGTATTATCACGAATTAAATCTAATTTGGCAAAAATTTCTTCTAAGCTGGCTTTTTCTTCTGTTAAATCTAAAGCAGCTTCTACCATGTGTCCCATTGGCATACTTGTAATTTTTGAGTCATATGGATACAAAGCAACGCCTGGGATTTCATCAGTAAGTCCGTGCAATGTATGAACAAAACCAGAGATTCCTGAAGAAAGATGAATGCTGATGATGGTGTCGTACCCTTGTTCAGCGA
This sequence comes from Enterococcus sp. AZ104, assembly GCF_050546705.1. NCBI lineage: Bacteria > Bacillati > Bacillota > Bacilli > Lactobacillales > Enterococcaceae > Enterococcus > Enterococcus sp. AZ104. Next base: position 1,311,988 of record NZ_CP172952.1, on the reverse strand, counting down.
TTGATTTGTAAAGCTCTAACACTTCTCCTAAAGCAGGTTGTGAAGTCGTCGGAAATTCTTTACTATTATTTAGCAATGCATAATATTCATCTGCTTCAATGTCAATGCCTTCGTTGTATATTTTTCCATCTAAAATGACTGGGATGGGAATTACAAAAAGATTCGGATGATCTTTAATGCGCTCGGGTAAATAAGCTGTACTATCTGTCACAATAGCAATTTTCATTTTGTAACCTCGTTTCACTAATTTTCCACGTTGTTTCTAATATAGCATAAAAAAGGATATTTTAAAATGCTTTCCTTATTCGTTCAGGAATTTTTCGATGGCGTCAGCATTTTTTTGTTCATCTACTTCTAAAATACTGCCTGCATAAGAGGATTCACCAAAATTCCAAGAATCTGGTACCGGAACCGATAATGACTCAACCCCTGCTTTTCCTTTAATCAACAATGATGGTCCGTTCGTTAACATGAAACTAACAGGCACATCTGTCGACATATAGCCGACTAATTTCCCAAGTGATTCTGGGGTTCTTAATAAAGTCATTGGGTTTTTCATTTGGCTCATTACAGCTGACATAACTTGTTGTTGGCGACGAACCCGACCAAAGTCGCCTTCTTCATCCATCCTAAAGCGAGCGTATTGAAGTAAGACATGTCCATCCATGACCTGTTGCCCTTTTTCAATATCAACGCCATCTAAATTCAGTGATTTTTCTGCATCGATTTTGACACCTTTTGGAAACATAGAGTCAACAATTTTTTCAAATGATTGGAAATCTACCTTAGCATAATATTTCGTATCTAAATTAAAGTTTTGTTTTAACGTTTCACGAACCAATTCAGCACCGCCATAAGCGTATGCGGCATTAATTTTATTCGGCCCGACACCAGGAATGTCCACGAATGTATCACGCATAAATGAAATTAATTTCGGTTTTTTTGATGGTCCATTTAGTTGGAGAACCATTATTGTGTCGGCTCGTCCAGCATCTTCCCCACGTGTATCGCTGCCAAGAATTAAAATATTCTTAGCCCCGTTGCTACTTTTGACACCATTAAATGTTTCTACTTTTTCTTGAGGCAACGAGTCATCATGTTCTGCTGCAGATTTTCCTTTTAAAAACATGACTGTACTATAAGCAAATAACAGAATCAATAGGATCACTAGCCATTTGAAAAAGCGTTTTGTTTTTGATTTTTTACGTTTCTTTTTTGGTTTCTTGTCTTTTTTTCCGCGGGGTGGTTGGTCAAAACCGTTGCCACCACCTGAATCTGTTTGATGTCGCCTCTCACTTCTGCGACTGTCCTCAGTATAGCTGTCTTCGTAAACTGGCTCTTGAAGGCTTTCAGCTAGTTCTTCTGGTTCTTCTTCTCTATGTTCACCCATTGATTTTCGGGGATTAAAGGTCTTTTTATGCTCTGCTGGTCTCGATTTTTCATGAATATGTTTATAACGATCTACACGACTCATCGTGTCACTCCTTTACCTCTGTGTTTTATCACCTTTCTTAGGATACCTCATTTCGCAGGAAATTCCTATTACAAATATGTAATTTAATAAAAAATGAAACTCACTTTATCTAATAAGTAAGCTTCATTTTCATTTTTAACTCTTTAAAGTGTGGACAAAACATAGATCGGGTAATCCCCTAAAATTTTTATTTCTGCGCCAATCAGTTCCAGTTCTGTTAAGGCTGCTTCAATTAATTTTTCTGGTTGATCATTCACTAAGTCCATTAAAAAGAAGTACTCTCCTAGCTTTGTTTTCAACGGCCGCGATTCTATTTTGCTAAGATTAATCCCTCGCCAACTAAACACGCTTAATGCTTTGTGTAAAGAGCCAGGAACATTACTTGACATCGTAATCGCCAGCGTTATTTTTTTCTCAGATAGCGGGAAAGAAATCGCTAAATTTTCAGAACCAAGAACCCAAAATCGGGTTTGATTTACCGATAAATCTTGTATATTTTTTTCAACAATGGTCAAATCATACATTTCCGCAGAAAGTTTTGGTGCAATAGCTGCAAAAGGTAATTCTGGATGTTCTGCAATGTATTTGGCGGCGTAAGCTGTTGAAGGCGTTGCTTCTAAAATCGCTTCTGGAAAGTTTTTCGCTAGAAACATCTGCGATTGAGCTAATGCTTGCGGATGTGATAAAATTTTCTGACTTTGTTGCCAGATCGATTGATTCTCTTTTGTCACCATTAATTGTTGTTGAATCGGTAAAACCAACTCTGCTTGGACAGGTAACTGCGCTTGATGATACAAATAATCTATCGATGCGTTAACAGTTCCTTCAATCGTGTTTTCTATTGGGATAATACTACATGCCACTTCTTGCTGTTTAATTGCTTTCAAGCAAGCTGGAATCGATGCGTACGGCATCAATATAGCTTCAGGAAAAGCAGCCAACGTTGCACTGTACGTAAAGGAACCAATCGGACCTAAATAACCAACTTTCATCGTTTCTCTACTCCTTTAATTGTTGCAGAATTTCATTGATAATTTCTTCTGGTGAGCGATTGGTCGTATCAATTGTCATCTTCGCACATTCTTCATAAAAATTTTTACGAGACTCAAATAAAGTAATGATTTCTTTTGAAGAACGTTCTATAGCTAAGGGGCGTTGGTTTTCAGTATCTTCTGCGATTCTTTTTAACAGCTCTTCTGGTGTCGCATGTAAATAAATCACTTGCTGAAAAGATTTTAATAAGCTACGATTTTCTGGTCCGACAACAATCCCGCCCCCAGTTGAAAGGACGGCTGTATTTTTTGACAGCTCCTTTAAAAGTTGGGTTTCCTGTTCTCGGAAAGCTGCTTCACCATATTTTTCGAAATAGTCAGGAATTGAGCGTCCTATTTTTTCAATTAACGCTGTATCTAAATCAAGATGAGGCATCTTTAGTTTATTGGCCAAACTTTGGCCGATAGTTGTTTTACCCGCACCCATGAAACCAATTAAAACAATGCTTTCCATGGTTCGTTATCCTCCTTCGTTAACAACTTAAACGTTCTAAGTCGTCAAAAAATGCTGGATAAGAAACTGAAACTGCTTCAGCCTTATCTAATTCAACAGCGCCTTCTTTTACAAGTAATGCAGCAATTTGTAACATCATCCCGATACGATGATCCCCATAACTGGTAACTCTTCCACCATGTAAAGAAGTTGGTCCATGTATAATTAAGCCATCATCAGTAGGCGTGATGTCGGCGCCTAAAATTGTTAATTCTTTCGCTACTGCATCAATCCGATTGGTTTCTTTGACTTTCAATTCTTCTGCATCTCGAATGATTGTCGTGCCAGTAGCCTGAGTAGCTAACAAAGCAATAATCGGTAACTCATCAATTAAACGTGGGATAATAGCGCCACCAATCTCTGTAGCTGTTAATTGACTCGTTTTTACAAGTAAATCGCCAGAATGATTGGCCTCATCTTCATTTAAAATAGTGACGGAACCGCCCATGTTTTTAATCACATCTAAAATACCTGTCCGCGTTTGATTTAAGCCAACATTTTTCAGAAGTATCTCGCTATCTGGGACTACTAAACCCGCAACTAAAAAGAAAGCCGCAGAAGAGATATCGCCAGGAACTACCACGTTTTGACCTGTTAATTGTTGTGGTCCAGTTAACATAATTTTTTTATCATCTACTTCAAGTGTCCCACCAAATTGTCGAATCATCTCTTCTGTATGATCACGTGTCTTTTCTTTCTCAACCACTACAGAAGTGCCCTCGGCTTGCAAAGCGGCGAATAAAATAGCCGATTTCACTTGAGCACTCGCAACAGGCATTGTGTAGTCAATCGGTTGCAAATTTTGAGTCCCGCGAATAGAAATTGGCGGAAACTCCGTTTGTTGAACCCCTTGACATTCCGCTCCCATTTGGTTTAAAGGAAGCATCACACGATTCATCGGTCGTTTGGCAATAGACGCATCACCAGCTAGGCGCGTTTCAAAGGGACAGCCAGCTAAAATGCCCAGCATCAGACGAATTGTTGTCCCTGAATTTCCAACATCAATTGTATTCTTCGCCTTTTTTAAGCCTGCAAATCCTTGCCCCTCAACGGTGATTGTCGTCCCGTCATCTTCAATGTTCACACCTAAAGAACGAAACGCCGCTAAGGTACTTAAACAATCTTCGCCTCTTAGAAAATTTGTAATCGTCGTTTTTCCAGAAGAAATCGCTCCAAACATAATACTTCTATGGGAAATCGATTTGTCGCTAGGAACCATCAGAGTCCCTTGTAAATGTTTCACATTTGTACGTAGTTGCACCCTCATCACCTCTTATTTTTCGTAACACGTATAGTTCGTTTTTTTAGATAAAATTTGTTTTGCAGCTTGGCAGTCTGGTTGATTTTTAAAAGACAATTGAAGAATCCCATAGATTTCTTCTCTCGTTTCTAAAATTTTAATATTTGTAAGAGAAAGGTCCGCTTCGCCTAAAATTTGCGTAATTTCAGCAATGATTCCTGGTTGATCTGGTACATCAACAAACAGATCATAGAAAGCTGGGATTGCGCCTTCTTTATGAATGGGCAACTGAGCACGTGTTTCTTTGGCCTTATCAAAAAAATTACGAATAGCTGGGGCATTTTTTTCTGTTAACCATTGGCAAACAGTAGTCATCTCTTTTTGCCAATTTTCTAGTAAGTCCAATAATACTAAGCGATTGCTTAATAAAATATCCATCCACATCGTTGCATCAGAGGAAGCAATTCGAGTAATATCTCTGAATCCTCCAGCTGCTAGCTGCTGCGCTCTAGGGTAAGTGGTATTCAGTTGCTGACTTTCGTTCACTAACGCTGCGGCAACAATATGTGGCAAGTGACTTAGAGCACCAGTAATTTCATCATGTTCCTGTGCAGGCATCGTAATAAACTTCGCATGCGTTCCTTTTAGTAACGTTTGTAACTCCTGAATCTGTTTGTTTTTTTCGCCATGGTCATCGGTAAAAATATAGTAGGCATTTTCAAACAAACGTTCATCAGCGGCTGTTACGCCGGATTTATGTGAACCAGCCATTGGATGACCACCAATAAAATTTTTCATGTTAAGCTTTGTTGCTAACTGATTAATTTCCACCTTGGTACTACCCACATCTGTGATCAGAGCAGTTTCTAGTGATAATTGGTTTAATTCTTCTAGTTGTACTAAAGTTGCTTTAACTGGGGAACAAAGAAAAATAATCTCTGCTCGTCTTGCCCCACTTGTTAAAGATTCAGCTATCTCATCAATTAGACCCGTTTTCTTAGCAAATTCAGTTGACTCCGCTTGATTATCGAAACCGATAATCTCACTGTTGGGATGTCCTTTTTTGATACACAAAGCCAGTGAACTCCCGATTAGCCCTAATCCTACGATTAAAATACGTTTCTTCATTTTTTCCCTCCATATACTTGCGACTTTCTTCCATTAAAAGTTTTGAGTATATAGACGATAACGTTTCACTGCTTCTTTCATTTGTTCAAATGAGTCACTATCAAATTTTTCGAGCATAGCCTTCGCTACTTCCGTTGCAACAACGGCTTCACAAACAACGCTAGCGGCCGGTACCGCCGTGCTATCAGAGCGCTCAACGCTGGCCTTATAAGGCTCTTTTGTATCAATATTCACGCTTTGTAATGGTTTATAAAGGGTTGGAATAGGTTTCATGACACCACGAACGATGATTGGCATTCCGTTGGTCATTCCTCCTTCAAAACCGCCTAAATTGTTGGAAGTTCTGGTATAACCAGTACTTTCGTCCCAAACAATCTCGTCCATCACTTGACTACCAGGGCGTTGCGCCATTTCAAATCCAATGCCAAACTCAGCACCTTTAAAAGCATTGATGCTTACAACAGCTTGCGCAATTTTGGCATCTAGTTTACGATCCCATTGAACATAGCTACCTAAGCCAACTGGAACGCCACCCACAAGTACTTCTACTACCCCACCAATTGTATCGCCATTTTTCTTGGTTTGGTCAATTAGTTCTTTCATTTTTTCTTCTACGGAAGGATCTAATACGCGAACGGCAGATTGTTCAGATCGTTCTTGAATTTCACGAATCGTTAAATTTTCAGGAATCGTAGCTTCAATCCCGCCTAACACCGCGACATGCCCAGCGACTTGGATATCCAGTTCAGCTAAGAGTTTTTTAGCAACCGCACCAATCGCCACACGCATCGTTGTTTCTCGTGCCGAAGACCGTTCTAAAACATTCCGTAAATCATCATGTTGATATTTCATGCCACCGACTAAATCAGCATGTCCTGGACGTGGTTTGCTGACGCGGCGGATTTTCTTTTGTTTTTCAGGAACTGGCTCTACTGACATCACGGAGGTCCAATTTTTCCAGTCTTTGTTTTCGACAATCAACGTTACTGGTGAGCCAAGTGTTTTACCATGCCGAATACCCGAAGTAATACGTACTTGGTCTTTTTCAATTTTCATCCGTCCCCCACGACCGTAACCGCCTTGACGTCTTGCTAATTCTCGGTTAATCTCTTCGCTACTTAAAGGCAGACCGGCTGGTAAGCCTTCAATAATAGCAGTTAATTCAGGTCCATGTGATTCGCCTGCTGTAATAAAGCGCATCTTAAATTCCTCCTTCTCTGTTTAAAAATGCTCGAATTTCTTCCGTTGGTAAAGAGACAATTTTCGCTTGACCAATTTTTTCTAAGACAATGATTTTAATCTGTCCCCCACGTGTTTTTTTATCATGTGTAATTGCTTGATAGAGACGTTCTTCTGGCCAACAATCTGTCGTTACTGGTAAATCGAACTTTTCTAGCATGGTGACCAACTCTTGGGTAGTCCCAAGTGGGGAAAGCCCTTGTTGTTCTGCGACTTGAGTTATTTGAATCATTCCTAAAGAAACGCCTTCACCGTGAGCAATCACCCCGTAACCAGCTGTATTTTCTAATGCATGGCCGATCGTATGCCCAAAATTCAGAATCAAACGTAAGCCCAAATCTAATTCATCTTCTTCGACGACATCACGTTTAATCTTGCAACAGGCCGTGATAATTTCTTCTGCATGTGCCACTAAATCTTGTTCATTTTCCAAAGAGGATAAACGGTGCCACAATTCAACATCAGCGATAGCTGCTGATTTTACAATTTCTGCAATTCCTTCACGCACACGTCTAGGTTCTAATGTTTTAAGTGTATTAGGATCAATTAAAACCCCATCTGGTTGGGCAAAAGTACCGACAAGATTTTTGGCTTTTTTAGTGTTAACCGCTGTTTTACCTCCAATGCTACTATCTACTTGTGCCAGTAAGGTTGTTGGTACTTGCAAAAAGTGAATACCGCGCATATAGGTTGAAGCGACAAATCCAGCTAGATCTCCCACAACGCCTCCACCTAAAGCAATTAGACCATCACTTCGAGTCAATTGCTGTTCCGCTAAAAAATCATAAAGAAGCTGAGCTGTTTCGAGGCTCTTACTTTGTTCACCTGCCGCTACAGCAATCAATGATGTTTCAAAACCAGCAGCTTGCAATTCTTTCTCAACAGCTGCGCCATATAATTTATTCACCGTTTCATCGGTAATAATCGCTACCCGTTGTGGCTGCCACAGGCTACGTACCCAGGTGCCAATTTTATCTAAGGCACCTGTTTCGATGGTTAAATCATATGAATGTATAGGTAACGTTACGGTTAATTTCATGTCCTCTACTCCTCTGTCTTTACTAATCTTCTAAAGCATTAATTTCTTTCATTGCTTTTTCGATGATATGAACTTCTTTCATCATACGTAGGTAAGTTTTTTCATTCAAGGATTGTGGCCCATCTGACCACGCATTCGCTGGATCTGGGTGAATTTCTACAATCAAGCCGTCCGCACCTGAAGCAACACCTGCTCGGGCCATTGGCGGTACTAAATCCCAGATACCAACACCATGACTCGGATCAACAATAATTGGAAAATGACTTAATTTTTTAATTAAAGGCACCGCACTTAAATCAAGTGTATTGCGCGTAGCGGTTTCGTACGTACGAATCCCACGTTCAATGAAGATCACATTGAAATTTCCTTGCGCAGCAATGTATTCAGCTGCGTTTAGCCATTCATCAATCGTACCAGCAATCCCGCGTTTTAAGCCGATAGGTTTTCCAGTTTTACCAACCGCTTGTAATAACTTGAAATTTTGCATGTTGCGCGCACCGATTTGTAAAATGTCACTGTATTTTGCGACAAGTTCTAAATTCGCTTCATCCATCACTTCTGTAATGACTTGCATATCTAATTCATCAGCCGCTTGACGAATGTATTTCAGTCCTTCTTCTTCTAGTCCTTGGAAAGCGTATGGCGACGTTCTAGGTTTGAATGCACCACCTCGTAAAATTGTTGCACCGCCAGCTTTAGCAATTCGCGCACATTCACGAATCTGATCTAAGCTTTCGATTGAACAAGGGCCCGCCATCATGGTCATACTGCCGTCACCGATTTTAACACCGTTCACATCAACCACTGTATTCTCTGGATGAAATAAACGACTCGTTAGTTTGTATGACAACGAAATGCGGACACTTTTCTCCACGCCTTCTAATGCTGTTAACTCTGCTTCAACTAATTTTTCTGTATCACCAATCAAGCCTATCACTGTTTTTCCATTATCTTGACTTGTTTGAGTAGTTAAGCCTGCACCTGTTACTAAATCAATGACTTGTTTCATTTGCTTTTCGGTTGCATTTTCTTTCATAATTACGATCATTATATTCTCTCCTCATGCCTTTAAACGGCGCTCTTTTTATCTATTTTCAATTTTACGTTTTACGACTGATACAGGCATTTTTTGTCCTGTCCATTGTTCAAAAGCAACAGCGCCTTGATAAAGTAGCATGTCCAAGCCGTTGCTTGTTTCTGCGCCACGTAAACGGGCTTCTTTTAATAACTGTGTTTCTCTGGGATTATAAATAGCATCATACACAAATAACTTCGGTTGAATCATTGCATAATTTTCTATAGGACTACTATGCGCATGTGGATGCATACCCACACTCGTTGCATTAACTAACAAGACGCTTTCAGCAACATCTTTTGCTAGTTTTTCAGTATCCGCTAAATCGTTTAAATGAATTACACAGTTGGTTCGTTCAGTGAAATTTGCCAGTTTTTTTTGACTGTCGTTAAAGCCCGCGCTTTTCCTGTTGTAAACGGCGATTTCTTTCACGCCATCTAAAGCAGCTTGGGCAATGATTGATAAGGCTGCACCACCTGTTCCTAAGATGGTCATTTTATTCTGAAAAACGTCAACCTTTTTCTCTTTCAAACTCCACATAAAACCAGTACCATCCGTGCTGTCTCCGTAAAGTTTTCCATCTTTGTTGACAATCGTATTAATTGCGCCAACCAGTTGAGCGGTAGGACTTAGTTCATCCATATAACTTACAGCCGCCACTTTATTGGGCATTGATAAGTTGGCCCCTAACATGTGAAACGTTCGAATCGCTTCAATTGCTTGTGGCAATGTCTCTTGTCCAACGTCAAACGCCAGATACCGAGCATCAACTCCTAAATTTTGAAATGCTGTATTATGAATCAACGGTGAAATACTGTGTTGGCTGGGTTTCGCGAATAGCCCAGCTAAACGAGTGGCTCCAGTTATTTCTTTCATCCTGTGTGCTCCTTTACGAAATTTTTTTAGTAAGTTTCTGAAATCCTAATTTTTGGCCAAACAAAAAGGATATTCACAGTAAATTTTAAGAAAAATCTACAGTGAATACCCTACAAAAAAGCAATATAAAAGCCACTATAGATTTTCTTAAATCTACATGGCTAAAAGTCATCTTAAATTTCCCTAGCCATTATAGATACAAACGTTTGTTGTCTGTACCCATAATGTTATGAATACAAACCTATCTAAAATAGCTAAAGTAAAAGTTATTCAGTTGTGTATGGTTTTTCTTCGTTGTTGTCATAAGAATCACTCCAAAACTGATTTAATTAAGAATTGTTAACAGTATACCGCTAGAAAAAACATGTGTCAACACTTATTCGCTTATTTTTTCGACTATTCCATTAAAAACAATGTTATTTTATTCGCCAAAAGACTAAAAAAGCCACAGGAACCAGTCATTTCACTGATTCCTGTGGGGCAAAAATTATTTTAATTCTTCAGCGTATACATCGTCAACTGTTTGTGTTGGGTCGATAACAATGTATAAGTTTTTAGTTTTTTCGCTGACTTTTGTAGATTGATAGATGTTATCCAAGCCCTCATCTGTTTTATCTTTGTAAGGGAAATAAACTAAATCTGGTGTGCCATTTTTGTAAAGAATTTCCATACGTTCGATATCTTCATATTTTAAAGCACGAGAGAACATCCCTAATTCTAAGCCACCTAAGTTAATATCGTGGGTTTGAACATGATCTCCTTCTTGGAAAATTTCAATTTTGAACCCTTCACATGGATGAATTTCAACAAATTCACTACCATGGATACGGCCAAAACTTGTTGTAATATGTTTGATCCATAAATCACCAATAAAACGACGATCAATCGTCCAAGTTTCACCATTTCTGAAATAAAATTTAAGTCCTGTCATTTCTCTAGCCATAGCACAAATCTCCTTACTTAAAAATAATTTCTTACATTATTAGTTTACCATACTTTTGATAAACGGTCACAAACTTTCGCTGTAGATTCTTAATCTTTTGTTATTCTTTTTAAAAAAGAATCAATCTCAACTACTGCACGTTGGTGAGAACCTTTGGCAATTTGTCGTTCTCCTTCATAAGCAACAAATTCATAGCGTATTTTGTGTGCAGTCTGTTCAATGCTGGTCATCGTAACAACGATTGTCGCCCCTACCGCGGATGGAAATAAGTGGCGCAATTCTAACACCGTTCCGACAGTTGTTTCCCCAACTGATAATTGGTCCTTCACAGCTTCTTTGGCTGTTTGTTCAATCATGGCAGCTAAAGCAGGGGTTCCTAAAACTTCTAAGTCACCAGAACCGAGCATTTTAGCCGTTTGTGATTCTTTCACCAAGAATTCTTTTGTAAACATTTCTGTTGGCATTATGCTTTCTCTCCTTTTGAACGTTGTTTTTTGGCAAACGAAAGCAGAACTTCTTGTTTATTCTCTAAGCTACCTTCAACAACGTGTTGCTCGATTTCAGCAATCAGTTCCCCTAACCATTTGCCTGGTGTTTCTTCTAAGACGGCTAAAAGGTCTTTTCCTGTAATGGCCAATTCATGTCTTTGATGGATGGGTAATGCCTTAACTAACTCTTTTGTTACTTGTACTTGACTCTCTTGTTGGTAATAATATAAAAGTCTTTCAACAAGTACTGCTGATTCTTCGCCTAATTCATAAAGCATCATTGGCTGCCAGTCGTTACTCAAACGGAAACGCAAACCGCGTACTAATTGTGAAACGTTTTGGATTAATTGATTTGAAAGTTTCCAAGCCTTTAAGAAGGAGCGAATTTCTGCTTCTGGTAAATTCAACGATTGGATAAGTAACGTCCACGCTTCTGCTTCTGTTTCAATTTGACGAGCAGGCAAGTCCATTAAACGAAAAAGTCCAGCCCCTTGTTCTCGTAATTTGGGACAATATTGATAGCATTCTGTTTCAATAAACGGAGCTAAGCCACCTTGTCGATTAACCCCTAAAAGCATTTTTACAAATTCAATTGTAATGCGTTCTACTGAAATTTTTTCCAATAAAGGATGAAATTCAGCGATAGCAGCTAAGGTTTTTTCTTCAATTTTAAAATCTAATTGGCTAGCAAAGCGTAAGCCCCGCATCATCCGCAGAGCATCTTCATGAAACCGCTCATGGGGATTACCGACTGCACGAATGGTTTGATTAGTCAAATCTTCGATACCATCAAATAAATCAATGATTTCGCCTGTGCTGTCAAGCGCCAAGGCATTAATCGTAAAATCTCGCCGTTTTAAATCTTCTTTCAAGGAGCGAACAAAGGTGACTTCATCTGGTCGACGAAAGTCTTGATAAGTTGACTCGGTACGAAAGGTTGTTACTTCATACTGTTGGTCTTCCATCAATACAAGGACTGTACCATGTTCGATACCCACATCAACGGTTCGTTTAAAAATTTGCTTAATTTCTTCTGGATAGGCACTTGTCGCAATATCGACATCATGGATTGGTTTATTTAATAAAGCATCACGGACGCTGCCCCCGACAAAATACGCTTCAAAGCCCTGTGCATTGATTTCGCGAATAACGGGAGCGGCTTCTTTAAATTCGTTTGGAATAGTTGTCAATTTCATAGCATCTGTTCCAATCCGTAAAGTAGTTCTGTTCTCTGTACCACTTGCCGACAAGCTAACGCTACTCCTGTCATGAATGAACGCCGATCATAAGAATCATGCCGAATAGTGAGCCCTTCACCTACACTGCCAAATTGGACTTGTTGGTGTGCCACTAAACCAGGTAAGCGGACACTATGGATTCGCAGACCCTCGAAATCAGCCCCGCGTGCCCCTGGTATTGATTCTACCTCTTGCGGATTCCCTTGTTTTTTTGCTGGCCGAACTTCTTGAATCATTTCTGCAGTTTTTATAGCCGTTCCACTTGGTGCATCTAATTTGTTATCATGATGTAATTCAATGATTTCCACATCTGGAAAATACTGCGCCGCTTTTTGGGCAAATTGCATCATTAAAACTGCCCCAATTGCAAAATTTGGCGCAATCAAGCCGCCGATGGCTTTTTCTCGAGATAGGTTTGTCAATTCGTTGATTTGTTCCTCCGTAAAGCCTGTCGTCCCAACAACAGGCGCCATACCGTGTTCCAACGCAAAACGCGTATTTGGATAGGCGGCTTCAGGAACCGTAAAATCAATCCAAACATCTGGTTTGACAGCTAGGACTTCTTCTAAGTGCTGAAAAACGGGAATTGCTTTTTCATCATTGAAAGAAACAGTTTCTTGTGCTTCATGAGGATCATACACACCTACTAATTCAAAGTCTGCAGTTTCTAAGACCATTTGTGTAGCAGTACTGCCCATCCGTCCTTTAAACCCAGCGACAATTATTTTAATCATGTGTTTTCCCATCCTTTCTTTCAAAGCGATAGCGATCCCGCTTGTTAAATTTGGCCATATTTTCTTCAAAAACTTCGGTTAAATCAATCTCTAAAGAATTTGCCATGCTAATCAATACAAAAAAGACATCTCCAAGTTCCTCTGATACTGTCTTTGGTTTTTCGTCTGCTTTTTTCTGTTTTTCACCATAATAATGATTGACTTCACGGGCTAATTCTCCGACCTCTTCCGTCAAACGAGCCATTTGTCCTAATGGTGAAAAATAGCCTGTTTTAAACTGTTGAATATAATCATCAACTTCTGTTTGCATCGATTGCAAACTACGTTGTTCTGATTCTGACATTTTACCCCAACCTTTCTTACTCTACCTCCTACATCTTATCAAAAACTTGGCTATCTGGAAAGGTTCTACTTGTTGTTTTATATAGAGAATGATACAGTTTATACTGTAAAAGGACGTGATTAAATGGAAGAACAAAGATTTTATTTTAAAGATGTGTTATTTATTGTATTAGGAAGCTGTATCTATGCCTTTGGTTTGGTTACTTTCAATATTGCCAATGACCTGGCCGAAGGTGGTGTCACGGGGATTACTTTGATTTTAAGAGCCTTATTTCATTTTAACCCAGCATATACAACATTATTAATCAATATTCCGCTCTTATTAATTGGTGGGAAAATTTTAGGCAAACGTTCCCTCTATTATACGCTAATTGGTACCGTGTCGTTATCGGTATTTTTGTGGTTTTGGCAAAAATTTCCTGTTGAAATTAATTTAGATCATGATTTATTGATTGCTGCTCTCTTAGCTGGTTTGGCCGCAGGATTCGGGAGTGGCCTTGTTTACCGCGTAGGCGGAACCACTGGTGGGACCGACGTCATTGCCCGCATTTTCGAAAAATACTTTGGGATTAGCATGGGCCGCTCGTTGTTACTTTTTGATGTTGCAGTCTTACTCCTCTCGTTGACCTATATTGATGTCAAACGAATGATGTATACTTTAATTGTGTCCTTTGTTTTCAGTCGTGTTGTTGATTCTGTACTCGATGGAGCCTATGCTGCGAAAGGAATTTTAATTGTTTCCAATCATTCCGAAGAAATCGGTCAAAGTTTAATGGCTTCTTTAGAACGTGGGGTAACATATTTAAATGGTGAAGGTGCTTATTCACAAGTGGAAAAACGGGTTCTCTACACGGTAGTCAGTCCTCGAGAACTAATGGAAGTCAAACGGATTGCTAATGAAATAGATGAAAAAGCCTTTGTGTCCATCATTAACGTACATGAAGCAATTGGCGAAGGCTTTACTTATGCAAAACCCAGCAAACAACGGCGCTTTAAATTAAAACAATAAATAAAACCCAGCATTTATTGAAAATGCTGGGTTTTATTTATTGTTGTTTCAAACGATTTAATTCATCGGATAATTCTAAAAACGCTTCTTTGTTGCCTGTTTCTAAAGCATCATCAATTTGAGCTTTAAGTAATGCCATTCGCTGCGTTTGTTCTTCTTGCTTAAAATATTGATCAATCGCTCTGGCAACTTCCTGATCCACTTGTTCATTCCATGGCGCAAACGGATTGTCTTCTAAAACAGATAAATACTGGCTCGTTTGCCAAGCCTCTGGAAATACACATTCTAAATAAAGAGCTTTCCGCCAATTCATTCGAATCTCATGAAAAATTTGTTCCGGATCTGTAAATTCTTGTGCTTGGATAAAAAGCAATAACGGCTCCTTACCTAAACCATCTGCTACCACGCGGATCCCTCGATCAGTCTTCTCTACGTTCTCAACAAAATGAACATTATTTAAAATCGCATCGTGCGTTAATAAGTAATTTAAAATCCACAGTACCTCTCTTCTTCCAAAAGGCACGGTATTCACTAACCAAGTTAAAAATTTTTTCTTTTCTGATAAACTAACAAACATCGTCGTTTCCTATCTTTCTTCCATATCTGCTAGCACAGATTGCATGTCGACATCACCAGGTTCATGTTCCAAATAATGGTGCAACAAGTGTTTTGCTTTTTCAAGTTCGCCTTCTTCTCGTAAGAACAATGCGTATTCTTTTAGAAATTCTGGTTCGTGAGACAATTCTTGCGCTGCTTGTTCGTAATGAACTTTAGCGACGGCAAAGTCTTCTAATTCGTTGTACGCTTTTGCTAAGTTCCATTCAGCATAAGGATGATCCGTTTCCTCTAAATCATTTAAAATAGTAATTACTTCCTCAAAACGCTCTTCCGTGATGTAGAGATTACTTAAGGTCAAACGACTTTCATCTGTTTTCTCACCTAATTCCAAAGCTTTTAACAACCAGTTTTCAGCACCAGCAATATCGTGTAAGCGATAGGCATTTTCAGAGGCAAATTGGTATAACTCTACTTGGAAGGGGTTTTCCGCAATTCCTTCTTCGATCACCGCTTTTGCTTCCTCTAATTGCTCTTCTTCTTGGAGTGCTTCCGCTAAATATAGATAAAGTGATTGATAATGTGGGTTTAGTGTTTTTAATTGCTGGAACAACGTAATGGCTTTTTGATTCTCATGTAACTGTAAATAAGTGAAAGCTAACTGGAATAAACGATCGTCTGTTTGTTCTTCTTTGACCGCGGCTTCCAAATAAGGAACTGCTTCTTCAAAATCACCTAACATGCTGTAACTACTTCCTAAGCGTTCATTCAAGGAAATAGCAGAGATTTGCGCTGTCCCGCTTTCTACAATGCTTTGATAACGAGTAATAGCCTCGACAAATTGACCATTTGTAAAGTATAGTTCTCCCAAAGCAAATTGAATTAACGGCTCTTCTGGCATAAGATTGGCTGCTTCTTTTAATTTCGCTTCACTGACTTCTGGAATCCCTAAAACTTGGTACAAATCCGCAGTAACTAAGAGGCTTTGGACATAACTGTCACTAGTTTCTGGAATTTTTTCTAAATAGATGAATGCGTCATCTATTTCATTATTTTCAATGGCGATTTCTGCTAATGGAATGTTTAAGCCATCTGCATCGGGAAATTGTTCCAACAATTGTTGGAAAATTTGTTTGGCTTCTTCTAGAAAACCTAAAGATAATAACGTTTCCCCTAAATCAGCTAAGGTATTTTCATCATCTTTCTTTAATGCTTCTTCAAACATTAACTGTGCTTCTGCTAAATTTTCAGCTTGTAATGCTTGAACCATTTTTTCACTATATGACATAATTTCCCCTCAAATCTCTTTTAAAATTTCTTGGTATCTTTCAATCGTTGTTAACAGTTGATCGGGCGTTGGCTTTAAAGCTGCTCCTAGTTGACCGATTTTTCCCAACACCATAGGAGGACCTAGTGTTTCTGTGTGAGCCAAGACTTGTTCTGCGTAATCAGCACTTAAAATTTCTTTTGGAAACGCCACCGGAAAACCTAAGCGAATAAACCAAACGATAAAATTTTTAAATTGAAAGTCAAAGTGATTGACTTGCTGGCTCCATAAAACTTGTAACAATAATCCCAATAATCGTTTCATGGGACCTGATAACAAATGGCCATTTTCGGTTGTAGCAAAGGCCGCTTCAAAAACTCGGCCAAATTGATCCACTTTTTCCCCTGCTTGTTCATAAAAAGATAACAACTCGTCTAAAATACCATTAAATGACGTTTGATTCAACCGTTTTTTATCTGGATACGTTTGGTATAGCATTTGTAAATAAGCATAATCACAGACAAGACCCGCTCGAATAAAAACGAGCAAATCAATTAAAGGAGCGGCACCTTTTTTATTGGTCAAGGTACTATCAAACAAAATTTCTTCTGAATGATTTTCTATATGCATGGTTGCATGCTGTGCTTGCTGAATTGTGACACTTGGTAAAAGTCCTTGCCGTAACGCTTGAACAGACACAGGCATCAGCCAACATTTGGAGGAACACTTACTTACTTGGTGCAAAAATGCGGTTAATTGTAGTACCCCTTCATTACCTAAACCAATCAATAAAACATCCTGATTTTCTGGCCAATCAGCTAAGAAACGTAACACACTTTCTAATTCTGATAAGTCATTGCAATGAACATCATTGCGACAAATATACCAGTTTAATCCCAACTGTTCCCCAAAGGCATAATTAATCTTCTCCGAAAAAAGATCATAGTAACGCTGATTCGCCAAAACAACGATTGACTCCGTCGTTACTGGTCGTTTTTTTAGGACGGAAGCAAATGTTTCTCCATAAATAATAGCGACCTTGTTTTCCCCTCTAGAATAGTTGTATTTCATTGATTCACCACCTTAAGACTGTTTCCTCTTCCTTCACCCCAAGTCTAGCATAACCACTAAAAAACAGCTACTGGCAACAACTTATTTTTGTCCTTCATTCATAAATCTTTCTCTTTTTATCAAAAAAGCAAGGAGCGAGTGTCGAACCGTTCCCGCTTGATTCTCGGAGCGAAGCACGTTTTTCTCACCTAAGGTTCGTTACAATTTAGCCTTTTAGCGTACTGTTTCGACCACCTCTTAAAATAACATTTTTTATGTATGATTCAAAAAAGAACCCTTGGAAACCAAGGGTTCTAATTGTCTGTCTTATTTCACTGCATCTTTCAATGCTTTACCTGGTTTGAATGCAGGTACTTTGCTTGCAGCGATTTGAATTTCTTGTCCAGTTTGTGGGTTACGTCCTTTACGAGCTGCGCGTTCGCGAACTTCAAAGTTACCAAAACCGATTAATTGAACTTTTTCACCTTTAGCAAGAGTTTCTTGAATTGTTGAAAAGACAGCGTCTACTGCTGCAGTAGCATCTTTTTTAGTTAAACCAGTTGAAGATGCAACGTTTTCGATTAATTCTGCTTTATTTGCCATGGATCATTTCACCTCCTCTATAAGAGATACGATGTTTTTACACACCTAAAGTTCCGTCTATTTTTGAGTGGTCCAAAAACAGACAGCAAATATTGATCTGGTTCAATATTCTGTTAACAAGATAGCATAAGAAAGTTGTAATAGCAAGGTTTTTAGTGTATTTTAACCAGTTTTTTCAAAAAATAATCATTTTTTCTCAAAGTTGATAAATTTATTTGAATATCTAAAAAAAGTATGGTAGAATGCACTATTTTCGGCGTCGCGGAATGATTTTAATTGGCGTGCCCTCAAACATAAATGCTTTTCTGATTTGATTTTCTAAAAACCGGGCATAAGAAAAGTGCATTAGTTCTTCTTCGTTGACAAAAATAACAAATGTAGGTGGTTTGACTGCCACTTGTGTTGCATAAAAAATCTTCAAACGTTTTCCTTTATCGGTTGGTGTTGGATTAATTGCTACAGCATCCATTACAACGTCATTTAACAACGCTGAAGGAATCCGTAAGTTTTGATTCATACTTACTGTTTCAATTAGTTCAGGCAGTTTGTTTAAACGTTGTTTGGTTAATGCAGACACAAAAATAATGGGTGCATAATCTAAATATTGGAATTCATCACGAATTTCCGCTTCAAAATCACGCATTGTATTTGTATCTTTTTTGACTGTATCCCATTTGTTGACCACGATAATAATACCGCGACCTGCTTCATGGGCATAGCCCGCCACACGCTTGTCTTGCTCACGAATACCTTCTTCTGCATTCAAGACCATTAAAACAATGTCTGAGCGTTCAATCGCCCGCATTGCGCGCATGACGCTATATTTTTCAGTTGATTCGTATACTTTCCCACGTTTACGCATACCAGCCGTATCAATCATTAAGAACTTTTGACCTTCTTCAGATTCAAAATACGTATCGATTGCATCTCGCGTTGTTCCTTCAATATCTGAAACAATCACGCGATCCTCACCAAGAATAGCATTAATCAATGATGATTTACCGACATTTGGACGCCCGATTAAACTGAATTTAATTGTATCTTCGTCCTCTTCTTCTGAAGTGTTAGGAAAATGTTTAACTGCTTCGTCTAACACATCGCCAATGCCTAAACCATGACTACCAGAAACTGGGAAAGGATCCCCTAGTCCTAAAGCATAAAATTCATAAATATCATTACGCATTTCAGGATTGTCAACTTTATTAACAGCTAAGATCACTGGTTTATTACTACGATATAAAATTTTTGCTACTAACTCATCTGCATCAGTAATTCCTTCACGACCACTAGCAACAAAGATAATCACATCTGCTTCATCAATCGCAATTTCTGCTTGGTGTTTGATTTGATCCATAAATGGTTCGTCACCTAAATCAATCCCACCTGTATCAATAATACTAAATTCACGCCCTAACCATTCTCCAGTTGTATAAATACGGTCGCGTGTTACGCCAGGAGTATCTTCTACAATCGAGATACGCTCACCGGCAATGCGGTTAAAAATAGTCGATTTACCGACATTCGGTCTACCGACAATCGCAATAGTTGGATTTGCCATTTGATTCCCTCCTTGAGAATTTCAATCCTTACTAGTTTACCTAATCAAACCTTAAAGTGCAAGAAAAGTTTTAGTTTCTGCTGATTTTCTAACCAATTCAAGAAAAAATGAGTTTGACATAGCCGATCTGTTTACGGCTATGTCAAACTCATAAATTTCAAGAAAGTAACGTGTTATTCCTCTTCTTTCGCGTCAGATAAAGCGTCACCTAAAATATCGCCCATGGTAAAACCAGTATTTTCTTCAGGCAATTCATATTCCTGTTCTTCTTTTGGTTCTTCTTGAGACTCAGGTTTTGGTTCTAACGCTTTGATACTTAAAGCAATACGATGTTCCTCTGGATTAACTTCTAAAACTTTCACTTGTACTTGATCCCCTTCATGAAGGACTTCATGAGGCGTTGCAATATGCTTGTGAGAAATTTGAGAAATATGCACTAATCCTTCCACACCAGGGAAAACTTCCACAAAGGCACCGAAGCTTGTTAGGCGTTTTACTGTGCCATCTAAAACAGTCCCAGCGGCTGCTTTTGTTTCGATATCTGTCCATGGTCCAGGCAATGTTTCTTTAATAGATAAAGAAATACGTCCTTCTTCTGGATTAATTGAAAGAATTTTTACTTGAACGTCTTCGCCAACAGTTAACGCATCACTTGGTTTGCCCACATGCTGATGAGCAATTTCAGAAACATGAACTAAACCATCCACGCCACCTAAATCAATGAATGCGCCGAAATCTGTTAAACGAGCTACTTTCCCTTCAACAACGTCTCCGTCATGTAAAGAAGAAAGTAATTCTTCTTTTTTCGATTCTTTTTCAGCTTCAACAACTGCTTTATGTGAAAGAATTAAGCGGTTTTCTGAAGGTTCGATTTCAATAATTTTAAATGCTAGTGTTTGACCTTTATATTCAGAAAAATCTGCAACAAAATGATCTTCAACCATTGAGGCAGGAACAAATCCGCGAACACCGACATCAACAACCAAACCACCTTTAACAACATTTGTAACAGGTGCTTCGATTACTTTGCCCGCTTGGAAATCTTGTTCAATTTCTTCCCAAACTTTTTTAGCATCTAAACGGCGTTTTGACAGTAAATAACTGCCGTTTTCTTTATCTTTGCCAATTGATGTGATAACAACTAAATCTAACACATCACCGACTTTCACAAGTTCGTGTACATCTTCAACTGGTAAAGTCGATAATTCCTTTGCAGGAACAACGCCTTCAACGCCCGCTCCTTCAATGCCGACAACAACTTGTTTGTCTTCAATGGCTAAAACTTCGCCTTTAACAATATCGCCAACACTGACTTCTTGAACGCTGTTCATTGCATCTTCCATTGTTTCGTTGTTTGCTACTTGTTTGTCTTCAAAATCTGTCATGCCTCTTATCCTCCTATGCCAACAAAAATTCCAAAACTTAGCTATATATACTTACATAGTACGAGATTTTTGTAAAAAAATAAAGCGATTTCTTCTATTTTTCTTAAAATTCTTTAAAAAAGTTCAAAACCTTTTTGTTTAATCACATTTTGTATGGCGGCGACGACTTCTTCAATCGTCAACCCTGTTGTATCGATTTTCACAGCATCACTTGCTTGGACAAGGGGTGATACTTCTCTGGTTGAATCTAAATAATCCCGACGTTCAATCTCCGCCTTCAAGGTTTCAAAATCCGTCTCAATCCCTTTTTCTTGATTTTCTTTAAAACGACGTTCTGCACGTTCTTCAACGCTAGCCACCAAGAATATCTTTACTTCAGCCTTTGGTAGAACTGCAGTACCAATATCTCGACCATCCATGACAACTCCGCCGGCTTGACCAATTTTCTGTTGTAACGCCACCATTTCTTCTCTAACTTTTGCATGTTTTGAAACAGCTGAAACAGCATTCGTTACATCTGGCTGGCGAATCGCTTCGGTCACTTCATGACCGTCGATAAAAACACGTTGGCCATTCTCTGCTTGCTGAAAAGAAATAGTGTGGTTGACACAAAGCGCTACTAATGGTTCTTCCGCTTGAATGTCGATTTGATTTTGCAAGGCCAGATACGTAATCGCTCGGTACATGGCACCCGTGTCACAATACACATAATTCAATTGTTTTGCTAAAATTTTTGCAACTGTACTTTTGCCTGACGAAGCTGGTCCGTCAATAGCAATACTGATTTTCCCCATGAAAAAACTCCTTAACTGATATGCATCCTTTAAAATGCGCTTCTTCTTTTATATTAAAATCAGAAGAAAAGAACTTGGATTTAAACTGATGACGAGTTTCTAACGAAAAAGCAATAAGCCGAAATCCCTCGAAAGACGCAAACCATCTTTCGGAAATTTCTGCTTATTGGCATTCTCATGTAATCATCCGTCGCGGTTTAGCCCTTGAAAGTGCTGTCCAAACCTCTTTTTCTGGATTATTTAATACGTAATGGTTGTCCCGGATAAAACACAGATGTATCAATCCCAGGATTTAACGCTAAAATTTGTTCTAATGTCATTCCGTTACGTTCGGCAACTTGACGTGCCCCTTCACCACTTTGAACGGTATCATAAACAGGTTGTTGGTTCTGCGCTTGTTGCTGTTGTTGATTTTGAGCTTCTTGTTGTTGTTGCTGCTCTTGTTGTTGCTGTTGTTGTGCTTGTTGGTCCTGTTGTTGCTGTGCAGCAGCATCAGAACTTGAAGGTGTTGTATTTTCAGCTGGTTGGCTGCTTGCTGGTTCTGAGCTTTCCACTGATTTTGACGTACTTTCTTTTTTCTTCTCTTTTGATGATGATTGGACTAATGAAGAAGATGGCTGGCTATTTTTGCTAGCACTTTCGTTCGGTTTCTTGTCTTGCATCATCCATAAGAAAGTCCCAATTGGAATGGCAATAATTAATAATAGCAAAATAACTAAAACAGTTAGAAATAATGAATTTCCTCGTTGCTGTTGGCGTTTTGCTAAACGAGAACCACCACCATTTTGATCAGGTTCATAAATTGATTGTTCCCATGGCTCACGAGCTTGGTTTTTCTTTTTGTCCTTTTTACTCACTGCTAATTTCCTCCTAAACTTCTCTCGCTTGTTATTATATCATAGCTTTTGCCAACTGCCGACTAAAAAAATGAATTAATCACGTTCTTTAAATAATTTTAGAAATTTAGAACGCCAATCTTCTTCATTTTGATTGCTGGTCTTGTTCGATTTTACTATTGAATCTTGGTAAATGTCAAAGAATAACGCACAATTATCACAACAAGTTTCCGGTGATTGTTTGACAATCGGTTCTTGAAAATAAGTTTGAATCAACGTTCTTCGACAGGTTGTGGTTTCAATATACGTCAGCATCCCTCTTAATTGCGCTTGACGATCTTTTTCTTTCTCCTCTAAACGATGCTCTAGCTCTTCAAAAGAATAATCCTTGGCTAAATAGCCTTGGACCCATTTTTGTTGTAACTCGGTGGCATTTTCTAACAAACCTGCTTGTTCTTCTCCTTCAATCAGCGATTTTAAGGTCGCTCGATTCGCTCTTGTCTCTTCTAAGAAAAACCGATGAATAAATTCATCCCCTTTTTTATACAATAATAGCGCCCAACTTTTTTGACCATCACGTCCAGCTCGCCCGATTTCCTGCAGGTAATTTTCTAAGCTATCAGGCAAATCAAAATGAATCACTCCACGAACATCAGGTTTGTCGATTCCCATCCCAAAAGCATTCGTTGCACAAAGAATATCGATTTGATTATCAATAAATTGTTCTTGCAAGCGACTACGTTCACTAGCCTCCAAGCCCCCATGATAATAGGCCACCTTAAAACTGGTTTTCGCCTGAATAAGTTGACTGATTTGTTCTGTTTTGTTGCGCGTGGCGCAATAGATAATGATTTTACCAGCCGTTTTAGATAAGTAATCTAGTAATACTTCTTCTTTTTCTGACGTTTCCTTCACGAACAAGCCAATATTTTTTCGATTCACTGAAGAAAGAACTTCTTGATAGCTACCATGAGAAAATAATTGTTTTATAATTGCGTGCTGTACAACGGGTGTCGCTGTGGCAGTTAACGCCAAGGTCAAAGGAAAGTCTAGCTGTTTTTGGACCAGATCTAATTTACTATATTCAGGGCGAAAATCGACGCCCCACTGATAAACACAATGGGCTTCATCCACCACAAATAATGCAATTTTTTGGCGTTGTAACACACTAAGTACTTCTTGCTGCAAAAGCATTTCTGGGCTTAAAAACAGATAATCGTATTGGAACATTTTCGCTAAAATATAACGCTTTTCTGAATACTGTAACGTACTGTTTAAGGCAACCGCACCTTTAATTCCTTGTCTTTGTAATTGACGCACCTGATCTTCCATTAACGAAAGTAAGGGAGAAACAATTACCGTTAGTCCCTCTAACTTTTGGCCCACAAATTGATAACACAATGATTTGCCAGTGCCTGTTGGCAAAACAGCCAATGTATTCATACCGTCAAGTAAGTTTGTAATCACTTCTTTTTGACCAGGCTTAAACGCTGCATAACCAAATCGAGTGAATAATTCTTGTTCTAATGTCAACAACACTCACTCCTTTTCTTGCCAAATTTGTTGGATTTGATATAAGCGGAAATCTAAATAAGAAAGCGTCTCTTCTTGCGCTCGCCAATCCCGATACACCCACAACCGCGGATTTTGTTCTGTTTGAGCCAAGTTTTGGAGTATTGCCTCCTTTTCAAGATAAACAGACGCCTGCAGCTGCCCTTGAATAGCCAACTCTAATAGATGATCATGAATGGTACTCAGTTTTATTTTTCGTTGCTCAGCAATTTCTTGAAGCGTCTTGCCTTCCGTTAACAATCGTTGGGTTTCTTGCATACTTTGGTTTAGATTTTTTTCTAGATACGGCCATACAAGCGTTTGTAAAGCAGGATAGTTTCCTCCGTACATTATCAACTGCAGTAAATGATGAACCGCTTGCGTATGCCATAAACGCTGTTCAAGAGCTGTCTTATGGCTTGTTAATTGCTGAGGAACTTTGCCAGTTTGCTGATAACCAGAAAGTTGCGCAACCAAATAGTCGCTTTCTGCTTCAGGTAGTAACTCAAACCCTCGCAACAGTTCTTCTTTGATTGATTGAACGCGCTGCTCTTTCTTGTCTTGTTGTAACCATCGTTTCAAATATAGTTGCGGAATCGGTGTTGATAAAAGTGGAATATACTGTTTTTCCTCAAATGATAAATACGAAGTCACTTGCACGGCAAATTGAATGAGTTGCCAACTTTCTCGATCACTTCTGCCAAAACGATAAAGATCAATTGCAGGATAATCCAGCAACGAAAAATGGTGCTCCTTTAAAAATAGTTGCCCTTCTTTTGTTAGTTGAATCTCATTTGTCTCTTTGTGATACTGAATTTGTTTCGCCTTCGAAAGTTTTTCAAGAAATTGAAAAAAGGCTTGTTCGGAAATCGTTGGCCACCAGCCAATGAACCGTAAACAATCATATAAAAAACCATAAATCAAAACAGAGCTAGTCCGTTTGCCTTTTAAAAGATGATACAAAGTTGATGCACGTACCTTGTATCCATGAGATAATAACGCTAAAATAAAAGTTGCTTCCATAGTAAACCTCTTTTAGATAGGATGTGTCACTGTTTATGCAATCACGTTTAGTTCCTGAAAAATGTATTGCTTGTGGACTTTGTCAAGTTTATGCGCCCAATATATTTGATTATGATGATCATGGGATTGTCCTTTTTAAAGACGAGCCGCATGCTCGACAACAATTTATTCCAGAAAACGAACGCGAGAATGTGTTAAAAGCGTACCGCAAATGTCCCACGCGTGCAATAGAAATAAGCAAAAATGAGTGCTAAATAATTTAGCACTCATTTTTGCTTAGAGTATTTTTTCGAGCCAAGCAAGTGTTTGCTCATCTATCGAAACAAACTGTAATTGTCCTTCTTTTAGCGGTTCTTTGACTAAATGAATTTGATCATTTAGGCCATTGATCCATTCATAACGAAGACCATTTTCTTTTGCTTTAGAATTTTTGGCTTCTAAATAATAATTGACATGGTAATTTTCTTTACCATCCAATTGTAGTGTATTAATGGTTACTTCAAAATCTGGTGAAACATCGGTCGATTTCTTTTCACGTAATCGTTCAAGTGCTTCTATAAAAGAAGGAAATTGAGGATTATTTTCCCCACCAACGAGATATTTTTTAGCAAATTCTGTACTATCCGTATGACTTTTCACTTGTTTGGCAAATGCTTGATAAAAGGTTTCTAGCGCTTTGCGGGCATCATAGTCGCTAGCTAACGGAAAATTCAATTGTAGCGTTGGATTATCGGAGAGCGCTTCGACAAAATCATTTTCACCAATCGTTTCTTTTGATGTTTGAATTTCTTCTCCATTAATCGTCTTTTTAAGTTGAATCGTCATCCCTTTGGACCAGAACAAAGGGCCAATCGTTTTGCTTCCATTCGTTAGCGTACCAACTTTCCGATCATTAATATAAATATCTGCGTCTGGCAGATTGCTTTCCACAACAAAATTCATTCGTTTAAAATCTAAAGGAATACTAGAAATATAATTTTCCTCTTCTAATAAACGATACTCTTCTGTGATAACAGGTTCGCCGGTGCTATCTTTCACTGTGGCTGTAAAAGTATATTGTCCTGGCGCTAAGGGTCCCAATTCCTTTTGATAAGTGGTTGAGTCGGAAGTGCCCACTTCCCGCCCGTTCATTGCCAGCGTCACACCGCGCTGATTCGTCGTTAACTGAACAGAAACAGGCGTTAAAATGAATTGATAACGGTGAAAGAAAAATGCTGTTTGACTTGTTTCACGAATAGTTAAACCATGTAGCTTTTTATCCTTTAATAGCGCTTTTTCTAATTTTTTTAGCTCAGTTGGATTTTTTTGATAATAAGTGATTAAAGGCTTAATGCTTTGCGGATTCACTTGAAATTCAGACTCGTTCGTCCTCATTTTTTTACTTAATTCTTGGGCATCACCATTCTCAATCGCTTCAATAAAATGAGAAATTTGTTGTTCCTTAGAAAAATAATGCGTCCCGAGAAAATAGCTACCCGCTCCAAGAACGATGAACACAAAAAGAAACACCCAGATCCAGCTTCTTTTTGATCTGAGAGGAGTAGATTCGTTCCCTTTATTCATTGATGGTTGTGCTTGGTTTTCCTCTTGATGCATTGATTCATTCATTAGCGGAGCGCCGCATTCTTCACAAAAGGACTCCGTATCACGATTCACGTGACGACAATTTTTACACTTTTTCACTCAGGAAAACTCCTCTTTCTTTGATGATTTCTATCATACCAAGGGAAAGTTAAAATTACAATGCAGATGGTTTAGTATTTTTTAACAGAATGATGACAGATTGTGACAACCTCTTTTCTTTTAGGCGTAAATTTTAAAAACCCACTGTCAAACATTGTTCAACAGCAGGTTTTTTATCATTTATTTTGTTAACGGTGTTTTTTTCTGAATAGTATGTTGTTTTTTTGATAGCCATGGCAATAACTTCGCATGTAGTACTAGAAAAACACCACTGACTAAGAGGCCTTTAATAAGGTTGAATGGCACAATACCAATCGCCACATAGCTTGCTAAAGATGTTCCTAAAAATTGTTGTGTGGTCACACCATATAATTGTAAGTAAATGGGTGTAATGACAAAATAATTCGCAATACTCATGAAAATTGTCAAGGCTAAGATCCCACTTACTAAGCCCACTATCCGATTTGTACGGATATTTTTCTTTTTACCAAAGAAATAAAAAATTGGCAAGGTGAAGATACTACTTGCTAAAAAGCTAGCGAAATCTCCCACCATATTTTGCGGTGCTAGTCCGGTTAAGAACAGGTGTAGCAACGAACGAACAAAAGCAGTAATTACTCCTGCTAACGGTCCGTACAAGAACATTCCGAGTAGAATCGGAATATCACTAAAATCGATTTTCAAAAAACTAAACGCCGGCATAATCGGAAATGCCACAAATTGTAATACTGTACCGATTGCGGCCAACATTGCAATGCTGACCATTTTTTGTACCTTGTTGTTCATCTGAAATCCTCCAATTAAGGACCCATCTTCAACGAACTTTTTGATTCGCTTCTTTGTCATACAAAAAACCCTATTTTTCTGCAGGGAAAAATAGAGTAGGATTATCTGATGAAAAAGCGTCTCAAATAAGCCCTATCTTCTTTATCCAGACTATACTGTCGGTATTGGAATTACACCAATTCAATCGTTAAAAACGAGTCGTGGACTATAACCACCGGTCGGGAATTACACCCTGCCCCTGAAGACGAACCTTGTATTATATTTTTTTACTTACTTAGTGTAACCGATTTGAACAATGAATGCAACTAACTAAGCTTTTTTATTAAATTTCATTGATTGTTTCATTTCTCAAAAAAACAATCCCTTCGCCATAAGCGCGAAGAGATCGAGTCATTTTATCTTATTTAGCTTGATTTAATAATTGACTGATTTCTTTTTTAGTTAAATCACGATATTGTCCTGGTCGCAAACCTTGTAAGGTCAACTCACCGTAACGTTCACGTTTTAATTTTTGAACAGGGAAACCAACAGCTTGAAACATTTTCTTCACTTGATGATTACGTCCTTCATGAATCGTTAATTCCACGACACTGCTACCTGTTTTAATATCCGCTGAAAGAATTTGAAAATTGGCTGGTGCTGTGCGTTTGCCATCAATGCGAATGCCTTTGGCTAATGGCAATAGATCCCGTTTAGTTGGTACACCTTTAATTTTTGCTACGTAGACTTTATCTACTTCATGTTTAGGATGGGTTAATTTTTGTGAAAAACTTCCATCATTCGTTAAAAGTAACAACCCAGAAGTATCATAATCCAGACGACCGACTGGATAAATTCGCTCAGTAACATCTGTAAAATAATCCGTTACTACTTTACGGCCTTTATCGTCAGACACCGCAGAAATAACCCCTCTTGGTTTATAGAATAAATAATAACCATATTCTTCTTGATAAATCGGTACACCATCAACTTCAACGGTATCTTGTTTACTTACTTGTGTTCCTAATTCTTTGACCACTTGGCCGTTGACTTTTACGCGACCTTTGACAATTAATTCCTCTGCTTTGCGACGCGAAGTCACCCCAGCATGAGCAATTGCTTTTTGTAATCTTTCCATTGTTTAAGCTTCCTCGCCTTCTGTTGTTTCAGACATTGGGTTCGTTTCTTGATAACGATCAAAAAATAGATCCATTGGTAGTTCTTCTTCTAATTCATCTTCCATTTGTTGGATATCTGGTAATTCATCTAAACTTTTCAACCCAAAGTAATCCATAAAATACTTCGTTGTGCCATACAAAATTGCTCTACCAGGACCATCGACGCGGCCTTTTTCTTCTATCAACTGACGGGCAACTAACTTTTGGATAGAGCCAGAAGTCTGTACGCCACGAATTTCATCAATTTCAATACGCGAAATTGGTTGCTTATAAGCAATAATGGATAATGTTTCTAGCGCCGCTTGTGATAAGGCGTTCGACATAGGCGATTGCGCATATTTTTTTAGTAATGAGGCATATTTTTTCTTCGTTGTTAAGACAAAATGATTGCCGACTTCTAAAATATTTAACGCCGATTTATTGTCAGAAGCATAATGTTCTTTCAATTTCGTTAATTCTTCATAGGTTTTTGCTGTTGACTTCTCTAATAAGTACGCCAGCTCTTCCAAGCCAATTCCTTCTTCGCCAACCACAAATAAAATTGCTTCAATTTGACTAACTAATGTCACTGTGTTTCCTCCACCTCTGTTGTATCTTCCTGCTGGGTTTCTGTATTAAATAACAAAATTTCACTATAATTATTTTCTTGTTCAGCATAAATCACGCCTGTTTTCATTAATTCTAAAAGAGCCATGAACGTTGTCACAATTTCTTGTTTGGAATAAGAATCGAAGAAAGAATCAAACGACACTGCCTTCCCTTTCTGTACTTGACGCATACGCTCTGAAATAGCGGTGATTTTTTCTTCGATGGAAACATCGTCACTAGCAACAGTTGTTTCAACAGGCTGGCGATTTTTTTTCTTTTCTAACATGGCGTGAAAGGCTAGAAATAAATCAATTGTATTGATTTGATTAGGCCGTAGTGTTGTATCTTCCTCTTTATAATCATCCATATCCATTGGTTCTTTTGTATAATAGAGTTTACGTTCTTCTTCTTTTTCATGTAAAACAGTCGCTGCATATTTAAATTTCCGATACTCCAATAACTGAGCTACTAAAGCTTCCCGTGGGTCTTCCTCTTCAAAAAAATCTTCATCATCAATGATTTCAAGCTCTTGTTTTGGAAGCAACATCTGACTTTTAATAGCCATTAAGGTGGCAGCCATGACTAGATATTCTCCAGCGACTTCTAACTCTAAGGTTTGCATCGCATGAATATAAGACATGTATTGTTCAGTTACTGCTGTAATGGGAATGTCATAGATATCGATTTCTAATTTTTGAATTAAATGTAGTAGAAGATCCAGTGGTCCTTCAAAGACATCTAGTTTTAAATTAATTTCTTGCAAAAACGACACCTACTTTCTTTTCTCGACTTCCTAGTTTACCATAAATTTATTCGTTTGTGGGCATTCTCGCAAATTAAGCCCGAGGAAAATGTTCCTTATAAACATCTGCCATTCGTTGTTTGGTAATATGTGTATAAATTTGTGTCGTGGAGATATCTGCATGTCCTAATAATTCTTGCACGATTCTAAGGTCTGCGCCATTTTCCAACAAATGTGTCGCAAAGCTATGCCGTAATGTATGCGGCGTAATATTTTTCTCTATCCGGGCTTCTCGGACAATCTGTTTTAAATTTTTCCAAATGCCCTGTCTAGATAACGGTTCGCCATGATGATTAACGAACAGGTGTGTTTCATTCGGATGGTTTTTAATCAATTGAGGTCTGGCTTCGTTCATATAGCGCTCAATCCATTGAATCGCATAATCGCCTAAAGGAATAATTCGTTCTTTGTCCCCTTTTCCGATTGTTTGCAATAAACCAATGGATAAATGCAGATCCCCTAATTTTATTTCAATTAGTTCACTAACTCGCAGGCCCGTTGCATACATCACTTCTAAAATAGCACGATTCCGCATACCTAGTGGTTTACTTGTATCAGGCGTTTCAATTAATCGAGTCACTTCGTCAACAGATAATGTACTTGGCAATTTTTGAACTTTCTTGGGGGAGTCAATATGTTGCATCGGATTATGTTCGCTTAAGCGTTCTTGACGTAAAAATTGATGAAATCCTCTCAAACTAGAAATCATCCGAATCACACTTGCTGAAGCTTGCTGTTCTTCGTGAAGGGATTGCAAAAATTCTGTAATCATGTAACGGTCAACTTCGTCCCAAGAATGCAGGCCTTGTTCTTGTAAAAAGGCTACGTATTTTTTTAAATCTCGTTCGTAACTCCGCCGTGTGTTATTTGATAAGCCCCGCTCTATTTGTAAATAGTGTAAATAATCGACTAATTGTTCTTCCATTATCCTTCCCTCATTTCTAGTACTATCCTATCAGATTATGCCCTAGATTGCATGGGTAAATTCCAACTTATTAAAAAAAATCAACTGACAACAAAAGACTTGTTCACTAAGTCGTTAACTTAAGAACAAGTCTTTTGTTGTTGCTACTATTAGTAAAGAATAAATTTGTTATTTTATATATTTATCTAGAAAAGCAGCTACTGTTTCCTTATATTTTTCTGGGTTTTTATTATAAGCTTTCGCATGCTCTGCTCCAGGCACGACATATTTTTCTTTAGGTCCTTGGGTTGCATTATAAACTTCGTCTAACATACTAAACGGCACAAACATATCATTTTCACCATGAATAAAGAGCATTGGTAAATGATTCTTTTGTAATTGTTTAACAGCGCTTGCTTCCCCAAAGAAATAGCCAGCTCTAAGTTTCGTAATCCCGCTAGTAACATTAACTAATGGGAAACTTGGTAAATTGAAAAGCTCTTTCAATTGATATTGCAACTCCTGATTGACTGTAGAATAGCCACAATCTTCCACAATGGCTTTCACGTTATCTGGTAATTTTTCCCCGCTCGTCATCATGACTGTAGCAGCACCCATACTGACACCGTATAAAGTGATTTGTTCTTGCTGACCATTTTCGGTTAAAACTTTCTCAATCCATTGGACATAATCTTTACGATCGGGCCAGCCGAACCCAATATAATCTCCTTGACTTTTCCCGTGACCACGCGCATCTGGCGCTAACACATTGTAGCCCCAATCATGATACATTTTCGCAAAGACAGACATCGTTTCTGCCGAACCCATATAACCATGCGCCATAATAACGGTACGATTACTTTTTTTGTCGGCTGGTAAATAAATGGCCTTTAGACGTAGCCCATCTTCCGAAGTAATTGACCATTCTTGTCGATTTTTGTCATCTTTAAACCACGCGCCTTCAGGTGTCTGGACCACTTTTGACCCTGGGGTATTCTCATTTATAAAGTCTTTCTTTCCTGGAACTACTGCATAATTATAAAAATATAAGCCTGCCGCAATTAAACCAATTGCAATTACTACAATAAGCGCAATCAAAATTTTTAACCATCGATTCATCTACGTACTCCTTTTATTTAAACTGTATGATTCATTATAAGTTGTCGCCCTTTTTTTGACAACCACCATTCAAAGATTCAACCATCTTTCTTTACCACTACAATGAGACAATTTTGTTGCGACAAAAAAAGCATAGCACAAAAATATTACCTTTTACGCTATGCTCCACTTATCTATTTATAGGAAACTAAAAATTATTTATTTTCAATAAGTTTAAAACTTGACCATGGTTTCAAAAATTCTAATAAGAAACGTTCGTCATCAGAAATACGACCAACCACATTTACACGGCCATCATTTTTCATTTCTTTTAAAGCAATTTGTGTTTCCCCTTTGTATTGTCCATAGCCAACGTTGTCAATCAAGACATCGCCTCGAACAATATCTCTCGTTGTATGAGCTGGGAAAGGACGATCTTTATAGTAAACACGTGTCATTGTTGAACGCAAAACGTAATCAGAACGATCTCCACGATAACTGTGTAAGTTATCGAACAATGCAATTCTTTCATCTTCTGTGATTTCTGGTTCTGTATCCACTTTGATCGAAGGATACGGTGCATGAAAGGCTTCTGCCATTGCTGCTAATTCTGCTTCTGAGGCATAAGCATTTCCGACAGAAATATCATCGATTAATCCTGTTAAAACTAAATGCTTAACTTGCGTTGCAATTTCTAAATCGCGGTGGTCTTCCAAAGAACATAACCCATCTTGTGTCGGCCATGGTCCAAATGTAGCATCGTGTGAGTTCACAAACGCCATCGTATTTAAATTATATTTTCTAAATTTTTCTGAACAATAAACAAAATGCTCATAGCCTAAGCCTGTATAACGATGTGGATAGAAATTATGTGAGCCTAGTAAATTTTCTGTGTTTGGTGAGTAGGCCATAATATTATCTACATAACTTGTCCCTGAACTCATATTAATTTCAATTTTAATGCCATAAGGGTTTCTTGTCATATTCGCCTCTTCTTGCCCAGTAAAGCCAAGATCTAAACGAATACCGTAAGCGCCCATATCATGGAAAAATGATAAATCATCATAAGAGATGCCTAATTGTTCGAACAATGCAGGATTAATATCGACCATCACTTCCATACCTAATTGGTTGGCGTAATCTACGACTTTTTTAAACTCTGCTAATACCTTTTCCCGATCATCATTGATTTGCAATAAACTAGTAAAGACACGCTTAAAGCCGTATTTATGAGCCAAATCCAAATATGCTTTGTCCTTTTCAAATGTTGAACGTTCTGGATAAATTGAAATACCTAATTTTCCCATGTGATTGCCTCCTAAATTGTAAAACATAATAATGTATCTGCTTACATTGTAACAAAAAAAACAAAAGTGGTCTACACCTTTCCTATAGGAAATCTTATAAAAATTCCACTGGTTTGTTATCTTCTCTTTTGTTATGATAAAAAAGAACCTAATTGTCAGTGTGAAAGGAAGAGGAAAACAGATGAAACATAAGAAAATGCTTGCTGTTGCTTCAGTTGCAGCATTCACCTTGCTTTTAGCAGGCTGTAACACAACCAATAATAAAGGCACGACCGCAACGAGTGATTCTGTCGCTAAATCCAGTGAAAGCAAAACAAAGGATTCGGTCGACTTAAATTCACTAGATTTACCACAACTAGATGACAAAGTTGCCGAAGATCAAGACTTAGTCCAAATGGTTACTTCAATGGGAAATATTGAAATCAAACTATTTCCTAAACAGGCTCCAAAAACTGTCGAGAACTTTATGAAACATGCCAAAGATGGCTATTATGATGGCTTGACTTTCCACCGCGTCATCAATAACTTTATGATCCAAGGTGGCGATCCTAGCGGTGATGGAACTGGCGGAAACAGCATCTGGAATAAACCATTTGAAGATGAATTTTCAAACCAGTTATATAACATTCGTGGCGCGTTATCAATGGCGAATGCAGGACCTAATACTAACGGCAGTCAGTTCTTTATTGTCCAAAATACAGATGATCAATCTGATGGCCTTTTATATGATGATTATCCAAAAGCAATCATTGATGCTTACAAAAAAGGCGGCTATCCTTCTCTTGACAAAAAACATACTGTTTTCGGTCAAGTAACCAAAGGAATTGATATTGTCGATAAAATTGCCAAAGTCGAAGTTGGTGCCAACGATAAACCAAAAACTGATGTTAAAATTGAAAAAATCAATATTCTTCAAGAAGCAAAAAAATAACAAAAAGTCAGAACGTATCTTCAGCGTACGTTCTGACTTTTTGTTATTTTTGAATCGCTTGTAATGCCTTTTCTGGCACTTGGTCTTGATTGACCTCTTCATACGTATTGATGTGGGCCCCTTTATTTGAGACTTTTAGATAATGATCTGTTTTTAATTCATGGTCCGCTGTGAAAGTTATTTCTCGCGTTTTGCCTTCCTCATCTGCGGCTATTTGCGTATAACTAGCAATTCCATAGCCATTAACGCTATCGGCTTTCTTTGTTTTAACATACACATTTCCTTCTTTAACCAATGGATTTAATTGATCTAACACACCAGCTAATTCGCCAGAGTTCTTCTCTGCGTAAAACTTGGCCCCAAATAAACCACCACCAATAACAATTGCTGTCACCACTAAAAATTTAATAAATTTCATCACATAAATCCTCCCGAGTAATTATTCTCTGTTACTTCTTCCAAAGTATAGCAAGTTTTAAACAATCCTTCCTCGGGCGCAACGACCAGTTTTTCCTCAGACTTATGTCGTATTTTTGTTATTTTGAATAAATAACAAAACACTACTCTTCTATCAATAATTGACTTAATAATTGAATTTCTTGATTCTTAGTTAAGTCAATTGTTTTCATTGTAACCGCTGTGGCTAAACCTAAATAGATTACCACCATTTTAGGAAATAATTCGACAAATTTTCCTTTGTCCATTTGTACATATTTTTTATCCAATAATAAACGCTCTTCAAAAAAAGTTTGAAGCATTTGCTGCAATTCTTCTTCATAACCATGTGCTTTCATAAATAACGCCGTATAGATTTTTTGATGTTTTTGGGCAAATAATATAAAGTTCAGACCCAATGCAATCACTGGGTCTGAGGCACCGACATCTGCTTTATAAAATAATTGCATACGATGAAATAACGATTTAATTAAGGTTCGTTTTAAATCGTCCATGTTGACAAATTCTAAATAAATTGGCTGCGTAGAAATCCCCATAGCATCTGCAATATTTCTAGCAGTTAAATTAGAAAAACCTTTATCTACTAAAATTTTTTCAGCTACGTTTAAGATTTTTTCCTTTGTATATACCTTCGTTCTAACCATTTTCATACCCCTTTTCTCTTTTAGTTAACAATAACTTTATTATGTTCACACAAAAGAAAACCATTTTCATTATATATATAATATTTTACACTTTTTTATGCGTTTCTTTTCTCAAAATTTTCTATACATTTCGAAAAAATTGAGAATTTTCATCACCTATAAACAAATAGGTCCAGAACAAAAGGTCATCACCTTTTGTTCTGGACACTAAACGGCTGCACTCTTTATTCTTCTATTTGTTTGCCTTGTTCTTTGGCAAGCTCATTTTTATCATAAGCTACAAAGAACGGATAGTAAATCAAGATGGCCACTAGAATTAAAACAATATTCAAAACAGCAGCACGCCAATCGCCGCCTGTCGCCATAAAGGCGCCAATTGGTCCTGGTAAGGTCCAAGGAGCGGTAAAGACAACTTCACTTACTAAACCTAATTTTGTGGCAAACCAAGCAATCGTTGCTAAAACCATTGGTGCAAAGATAAAAGGAATCATTAAAATCGGATTTAAGACAATCGGTACACCGAAAATAACTGGCTCATTAATATTAAAAATAGACGGTGCTAAAATAGCTTTTCCTAGTTTTGAACCATATTCTGATTTTGCCCGGAAGGCTAATAATATAGCTAAACCAATTGTGGCTCCAGCACCACCAATCCAAATAAACCATTGGTAAAAAGGTTCTGCCGCAATCCGAGGTAATGCTTCGCCAGCTGCTTTAGCAGTCGTGTTTTCCTCTAATAGTTGTAGCCATAGAGGACGCGCCAACGATCCTACGATTGAAGCGCCGTGAATCCCAAAGAACCAGAAAAATGTGGTTAAAAAGACCAACAGCAAGACACTCAATAAAGAGTCCGCTGCTTGAACTAGTGGTCCTACTAAGTTCCCTACAAATGTGTGCCAATCAAAGCCTAAATAATAAGTGATTGAACCAATCAATAACATGACAATTAACGTCGGAGTCAACGATTCAAATGAACGAGCAACAGCAGGTGGAACGTTATCAGGCATTGTAATTTTGAACTTAGACTTATCTGTCACTCGATAGATTTCGACAGCAATAATTGACGTCACAATCCCGACAAACATCCCTGCACCACCCAAATTAGCCATTGGTAAAACAAACCCAGAAACGCCAGCTGCTTTACTGGCTTCTTCAGGAATCGCTACAGGTACTAATGTTAATAAAAAAGCAATCGTAGCCAAAATCCCTCCAGAGACTTGATCAAGATTATATGATTTCGCTAAACTAGCGCCAATGCCAAAAGTCGCATATAACGCCATAATGTACATTGTCATTCGGTAAGGCAATAAGATTGTAGCAGCATTACTTGTTAAAAATTGAGTAATGCCCCAAGATTCTGGTAACGGCGGAAACGCAATAATTAGAAAAAAAGAACCGACAATAATTAAAGGTAATGTCGCAATAATCCCATCCCGCACCGCACGTAAATGGCGCTGATTGGCAATTTTAGCCATTGGTCCAGCTAGATGATTTTCAATCCAAACAGTCAGTTTATCTAACATAAATAACACTCTCCTCTGTTTTTCTCTTAAAAAATAACTCCTTTAATCAGCCATAAATAAGAGATAAGCTCTAATAAAATAAGAGAAATTAAAAACAACCAAATAAAACGCTTACAAAAACCTGTTTTCGTTTCAATAAAATAATGACTATACGCTAACGCAAAAGCAATCCCAACAGGCAAAAAAATCATGGCACCAATATTAAACGGCAGATTGAAAGTCCATAATAAAACACTCGGCAACAGGACACCACATAAGAGCCCCATACTAAAAAGAAAACCGGCACTTTTAACTGAAAACTTAGGAACCATTGCTTGATTGTTTTCCATTTCAATTTCGCTCCTTTCGTTTGTTATTTTGTTACATTTAAAATTATAAGCTATTAAAAATATTATTTCAATCTATTCGCTGATTTAATACTAATTTTAAAATAAAAAACCAGTTCACTGAGTGAACTGGTTTTATGCTTATTCGACAAATTCAAATTCAAAATTACCAATCCGAACAATGTCGCCATCTTTCGCGCCACGTGCTCGTAATGCCTCATCGACACCCATACCACGTAATTGACGTGCAAAACGCATTACTGTTTCATCATGATCGAAATTCGTCATTTCAAATAATTTTTCTAATTTTTCACCAGATAAAACCCATGAAGCATCTGGTTCACGATCAATCGTAAATTCTGGACCTTCTGGTTGGAAGCCATAACGAATGGTTTCTTCCTCTACCACTTCATCTTCATATAATGGGAATTCAGGCGTTACTTCCAACAAGTCAGCTGTTGCATTTAATAAAGGTTCAATACCTTTACGAGTAACCCCAGAGATTGGGAAAATAGGTAGCTCATCAGCATACTCATCGGTGCGTTCCTTCGCAAGTTGCTCTTTAAATTTCGCTAAATTCTCTTCTGCTTCAGGCATGTCCATTTTATTGGCAACAATAATTTGAGGTCGCTCCATCAAACGTAAATTGTGTGAAGCCAATTCTTTATTGATTGCCAAATAATCTTCGTAAGGATCGCGTCCTTCCATGCCACTCATATCAATGACATGTAAAATGACACGCGTCCGTTCAATGTGGCGTAAGAACTGTGTTCCTAAGCCGACACCTTGAGAAGCTCCTTCAATTAAGCCTGGCAAATCTGCTGCAGCGAAGCTTCGACCGTCACTAGTAGTCACCATCCCTAAGTTTGGAACTAACGTCGTAAAATGATAGGCACCAATTTTCGGACGAGCGGACGAGATAACAGAGAGTAATGTTGATTTCCCTACAGAAGGAAACCCAACTAAGCCAACATCTGCTAAAACTTTTAATTCTAATTCAATTTTACGTTCTTGGCCTGGTTCGCCGTTTTCGGCAATTTCTGGTGCAGGGTTTCTTGGGGAAGCAAAGCGAATATTCCCACGACCACCGCGTCCGCCTTTTGCTACTACTAAGGTCTGACCATTCTCAATTAAATCTCCAATTAAGGCTCCAGTTTCTGCATCACGAACTGTTGTACCTGGTGGAACTTTGACAAGTAAATCTTCTGAACCACGACCGTGCATTCCTTTACTCATACCATTTTCTCCAGGTGTCGCCTTAAAATGACGATTAAACCGGAAATCCATTAATGTGCGTAATCCTTCTTCAACAACTAAAACAACGTCGCCACCGCGACCGCCATCACCACCAGCGGGACCCCCGTCTGGTACATATTTTTCTCTACGGAAAGCAACCATTCCGTCGCCGCCTTTACCAGCTTTGACATCAATCGTCACTTGATCTAAAAACATGGA
Source organism: Enterococcus sp. AZ104 (assembly GCF_050546705.1). Taxonomy (NCBI): domain Bacteria; kingdom Bacillati; phylum Bacillota; class Bacilli; order Lactobacillales; family Enterococcaceae; genus Enterococcus; species Enterococcus sp. AZ104. Next base: position 1,273,336 of record NZ_CP172952.1, on the reverse strand, counting down.
CATATAATTTGTCCTCCTATTCTACTTCTACTATCTTTAATCACCTCAAAAAGCGTGATTCGAAAGTCTTTATTATTGTATCGGGAAAACAACCGTTTGTCTAGCAATTCTAGTTAGTTATCGTTGGAAAAAGCAAAATTTCTCATGAATCTTTCGCTTTCTTTTTGTCGCTTCGCTATCAGTCTTTTGACAAAAAAATTTTAGAGGTTCATACTATAGATAGTTGAAGAAAATCACTTTTTCAGCAAGGGTCCAAAGAAACACAAACATCTAAAGGAGGAATTTTTGTTATGACAGTCAAAGTAGGAATTAACGGTTTTGGAAGAATTGGTCGTTTAGCCTTTCGCCGAATAAAAGAAGTTTCTGATGATATTGAAGTTGTGGCTATCAATGATTTGACTAGCCCAACAATGTTGGCTCACTTATTACAATTTGACTCTACGCATGGCACCTATCCTGGCACCGTGACAGCCACTGAAAATGGCATTGTTGTTGACGGCGAAGAAACCCGTGTCTACGCAGAACCAGATGCAAGTAAAATCCCTTGGGTTAAAGAAAACGGAGTAGACATTGTGCTTGAATGTACAGGTTTTTATACCTCTGAAGAAAAAGCACAAGCTCATTTAGATGCAGGTGTGAAACGTGTGGTTATCTCTGCTCCTGCAGGCGCAATGAAAACAATCGTTTACAACGTCAATGATGATACACTTGATGCCAACGATAAAATCATTTCTGCCGGCTCATGTACGACAAACTGTCTAGCACCGATGGCTTACTTCTTAAATAATGAATTCGGTATTGAAGTTGGTACCATGACAACTGTCCATGCCTACACATCAACACAAATGCTATTAGATGGCCCTGTTCGTGGCGGAAATCTTCGTGCGGCACGCTCTGCTGCAGACAATACTATTCCCCATTCAACTGGTGCTGCTAAAGCAATTGGCTTAGTTATTCCAGAACTTAATGGAAAATTACAAGGCCATGCCCAACGTGTTCCCGTTGTGGATGGATCTTTAACAGAATTAGTTAGCATTTTAAAAACAAAAGTAACAGCTGATCAAGTAAATGAAGCAATGAAAAAACACACCATTGATAACCCTTCTTTCGGTTATGATGATCGTGAAATTGTTTCTGGAGACATAATCGGCACGACAGAAGGTTCGATTTTTGACCCAACGCAAACAGAAGTAACGACAGCTGGCAATTTCCAATTAGTGAAAACTGTGGCTTGGTATGACAATGAATATGGTTTTACTTGCCAAATGATTCGCTTATTGGAAAAATTCGCTAATTTATAATGCCAATAAATAAAAAAACTGCCTTGCATAAATTAATGCAAGGCAGTTTTTTTAATGTTTACTTTGACAACTTTGACAAATACCATGAAAAGTTAAGCGATGATCTTTGACTAAAAAATGATACCGACTTTCAACAATTTGCTCTACTTCACCAAGCAAGTCTTCTTCCACTTCCTCAATTGTGCCACATTCTAAGCATAACAAATGGTGGTGAAAGTGTTTGGCGCCTTCTTTTCTTAAATCATAGCGAGCTAAACCATCGTTAAAGCTCACTTTATCAACGACTTTTAAGTCTGTTAAAATTTCTAGCGTTCGATAGACTGTTGCTAGACCAATTTCCGGACTTTTTTGTTTTACCAAGAAGTAAATTTCTTCTGCTGATAAATGATCTTTTTCATTTTCCAATAATACAAGTACGGTTGCTTCCCGTTGTGGTGTTAATTTAAAGCCTGATTCATGTAATTGTTTTTTTGTCTTTTTTAAAGCAGCAGTCGAATCCATTATTACAGCTCCTTGTTTAGAATGATTACAAATTAAGAAACTTAATTTATCAATCAAATTAAAATAATTATAAAAGAAATAACTGTAATTTGCAAGATATTCTCAATTAGCTACCTTAATTTTTTTCTTTTGATTGTTCCAACGAGCCAATTAGAATTGTTTTACCATCTTCTTGTTTAATTAATTTTTGTTTCATTAAATGGCCTAAGGCGCGTTTAAATTGAGCTTTACTAATGCCAAAGGTTTGTTTAATTTCATCAGGGCTTGATTTATCGGTGAAAGGAATTTGGTGATCGTTTGCTCTTTCTAAGAAAGTTAGAATCATTAACGCATCATCGCTGATTACTTCATGACTTCTTGGTTTTAACGAAAGATTCAATACGCCGTCCGGCCGCACGCCAATCACACGTCCCACTACTTTTTCACCTAAACGTGGTTCCTGGAATCGTTCAGAAGGATGGATAAATCCAATGTATAAATCATCAGTTAAAATATACGTTCCTGCAAGTTTCAGACGATACACATGCCCGGTTAAGTTTTGGTTTTGCATTTCAGCATTCCCACGTTTTGCCATTGCTTTAAAGACTTTTTCATCTGCTAATTCGCCCCAAATGCGGTCTTTACTGTCCACTTTTAAAGTAACCATTACTCGGTCTTCTTTTTTAGGCCAAAGTTCCCGCATGGTTGGTAATTCATCCAACGAAATAACGACATCTTTATCTGGTAAGCCAACATCCACAAAGACACCTAAATCACGTCTCGTTCCTGTGACAGTACCAAAGCCATAGCTACCAATGCGCACAGTAGGAATTGTAGTTGTCAGTGCTGGCTCTTGTTTTTGATTTAAATAACCAAACCCTTCTACAGCCTCCCCTATAGCATGCGTACCTTCTTCTTTTTTTAAACGGAATGTGATGCCATTTTTTTGAACAAAATAAAATTGTTCATTTTCATCGACCACAATGCCGGTAAATGTTGTTGCTAGTAATTCTCTCATTTATCATTAACTCCTCAAGGAAAATCAATCGAACAAAAGATTTCCGCTTTTGTTCGATTGTTTCTATTTTCTTTTATTGCCCTGCATTACGAGAAGCGTTCCCTTTGAACCAACCTGTTTTAGCATTGATTGTAACTAAATACATGTGAACATTTTTCTCTGTAGTGCCTTCTAATAATTTTGATTGATTGTTTGTTGCATAAAGATTGTAGTAACCTTCGCCATTCACAATTTTGGCAGGTTCTAAAGAATATCCGCCAGGAACCACATAGCCACGAGCAATCACTGTGTCTAAGACTTTTTCTTTCACACCTGGTGCCCATGTCCACGCTGGATTGCTACTATCAGCGATATCGGCAGCATCTGGCGCATAAAGCGGACTAGTGTAAACCCCGTCACTATTCGGCGCCGTGTAGCCATTCGCTTCTGTTTTTGCTGTTTCTTCCTTCTTAGCGTCCTCTTTTTTTGCGGCAGCAGCTTGTTTCGCTTGTTCTTCTGCTTGTTTTGCTTGCTCTGCGGCAGCTTGTTCTTCTGCAATTCTTTTCTGTTCTTCTTCAACCTTGGTTAACGCTTGGTCAGCTGTCGTGACTTGTTTGACCAGTTCTTTTTTCAGCTTATCACTTGTTACTTTATCTACTTCTGCCTTAGCAGCTTGATACGTGTCTCGATTCAGCTGATTGGTAGTTTTTCCATCTTTATAAATGACCTCAACCGCTTTTTTAGCTTTTTGTAATTGGTTGTATTGTTGGTTCGCTTGATCGATTGCTTGGTTCATCAATTGGTCAAATGGATCATTTCCTGTTAATTTCTTTACGGAAATTGGTTGATCAGCAGCTAGAATCGCCGGTTTCAACTCATTGCCATTGACAATCGGCGCCTCAAATAATTGGTTGATTTGTTGAATGGTTTGTTGCTTCTCTTTCAATGTTTGAATTTGTTTATTTAATTGAGAATACTCTTCTGAATCTTTAATTTCCGCGACTTGTTTTGAGAGTTTTTCTGGACTAACAGTCACCATATCGGGTTTAATAAAAACTTGCTCCTTCGTGGTATAAAAGGCTGCTAGTTCATCTTTCAGCGTATCTGTTTTCTTGGTTAGTGCCGCCGCCTCTTGTGCGGCAGCTTTTTGCGTTTGATCATGATACGCCCAAGCACTACCTCCAGCTAATAAAACAACCGCAAGCGCAACGAAAACTACTTTTTTTGATGGTTTCTTCGGAGCAGGCGCTGGTTGAGCATTCCCAGTTTCATTCATCGGTGGTATCACACCTGAATCTGAAACTTTTTCCTCGGTTGCATCAGCTTCACTTGGTGCTTCTAGCGACGCTGCACTTGTTAACCCTTCTTCAGAATCTGAAATGGATTCAGTTGGTGTTTCGGCTTGGGTTAATACTGCCTCACCGCTGTTTTCTAACTCTTGGGTCTCTGCTGTTTCTTCTAATGGATTTTCAGACATTTCTGTATCTGCTCGATGCGCTTGAATATAAGCTTGCAAAGTTTCGTTTGGTGTTACATCTTGATCTTCTATCGGTGGTTGTGAAAAAATTTCTTCTTCAGAAGTAGTAGAGATAACTTCAGTTCCTGAAATCTCTGTTAAAGCTTCCTCTTCTGACTTCACTGTCTCAGATACCTCAGCTGTTTCTGCTTCAACAGTAGTTGTTTCTTCTGTTGTTTCCTCTAAATTAACTGCTTCGTCCGTTGCTAGTTCTTCTTCTGTTGAATGAGTAGGCGTCTCTTCTGTCGCTGGTATCGACTCCTCCACCGAATCATGAGTCTCCTCACTAGCCCCTTCTTGAAGCGATGCTTCTAGACCAGAAACATCCTCTGAATCAGAGACTATTAAGTTATCTTCTGTCGACTCTTCTTTTTTGTCATCATTACTTTCTTCTTCTGGTGATTCGCCAAACAGTTCCATCACATGGCCTAAGCTCATATCTTTTAACTCAGACCACTCAATATTCTCATTTAATTGATCTTCGTGTTCTTCATTTTCCTGTGTTTCAAAATCTATATTTGTTGAAGTCGTTTCCGCTTCTTCTTTATCAACTGTTGTGTCAGTTAGTGAATAGCCACATGTTGGGCAGGTCGTTAATTCTGCATCGAATTCGTTCCCGCACTTCGGACATTTTTTTGTCATTCTTCCGCCTCACATTCTGCTAATATTCCATCACTTCTAATTTACCACAACTTGCGCCTTCTTCCAATAACTAGCAATGACATTTAGAGACTTTTTAAAAATCAAAAGCGGCTCTTCTCGCATGCACGAAAAGAGCCGCTAAACGGTATGTTTATTCTAAAAAGTCTTTTAATTGTTTTGAACGAGAAGGATGTCTTAGTTTTCTTAACGCTTTTGCTTCAATTTGACGAATACGTTCACGAGTGACACCGAAAACTTTTCCGACTTCTTCTAGCGTACGTGTCCGACCATCATCTAAACCAAAACGTAAACGTAAAACATTTTCTTCACGGTCTGTTAAAGTATCCAGAACATCTTCTAGTTGTTCTTTTAACAATTCGTAAGCTGCATGTTCAGCAGGACTGGTAGCATCTTGGTCTTCAATGAAATCACCTAAATGTGAATCATCTTCTTCACCAATTGGTGTTTCTAAAGAGACTGGCTCTTGTGCGATTTTTAGGATTTCACGAACTTTTTCTGTTGGTAAATCCATTTCCGCACCAATTTCTTCTGGCGTTGGTTCTCTACCTAAATCTTGCAATAGTTGGCGTTGAATCCGAATCAATTTATTGATTGTCTCAACCATGTGAACAGGAATTCGAATCGTTCTAGCTTGGTCCGCAATTGCCCGCGTAATCGCTTGACGAATCCACCAAGTAGCATACGTAGAGAATTTGAACCCTTTACGGTAATCAAATTTTTCAACAGCTTTCATTAAGCCCATATTACCTTCTTGAATTAAATCTAAGAATTGCATACCACGACCTACATATCGTTTGGCAATTGAAACAACCAAACGTAAGTTGGCTTCTGCTAAACGTTGTTTTGCTTCTTGATCGCCTTCTTCAATTTTAAGTGCCAATTCAACTTCTTCTGCGGCAGTTAACAATTGAACGCGCCCAATTTCTTTTAGGTACATACGCACGGGATCATTAATTTTAACACCTGTTGGCGCAGATAAGTCTTCTGCTTGGGCCTTTTCCGCTTCTTTTTCATCTTTTTTCAAGCTATGTTCACTTGGGTCTCCATTTTCATCGACCACGCTGATACCAGCATCTTCAACTTTTTGGATCAATTTTTCCATAGCTTCTGCATCCAAAGTATACGGTGTGGCTAATTGATTCGCTAAATCATCATAAACCACTGTTCCTTTAGGCTTGTTTTCTTTGATAAATGCTGCCACTGCAGCTTCATATTTTTTACTTGTTTCTTTTTCCATGAAAGAAGGCCCCCTTCATTTTTCGGTTCACGCTTGAAATAACTGATAAATCACTGGGACTTATCAAAATAAAATGAACAAAACGCTTAGTTCTATTCATTATATTGCTTAAGTAAATGTTCGTTGAGCTTTAAGCTGTCGAGCCAATTGGATAATCTCCATTGCTAATTCGGCTTCAAGCTGTTGGTTGCCCACTCGTTTTGCTTCTTGCTGTTGAATCTTTTTCTGCTCAATTGCCTCTGCAATACTCGATAAGGCAATTACATGTAATAAATCGGCAACTTCTCGCTCAGAGCTTTCTTCCGATAAATTCTGATACGCAATTTCAATTGCTAATTGTTTGGTTTGATTATCTTGCAAGAAATTAATAAAATCGGCAATGTCGAAACTTTGATGCAGTGTCGCATAACTTTCTAGCAAGAAATATAATTCTTGGTATTCATCATGAGCGAATGAAAAATCTGGCAATTGTTGAATGGTTTGCCGTACTCCTTGTTCATTCATTAAACGAAATAATAAAGAACGTTCTGCTTTTTGAACTTGGGTTAACGGTAACTTGTTCTGGACGTGATTCTCTTCAAAAACAGGTTCTTCCATTGGTGGTGGCATCATTTCATCTTGATAAAATTGTTGCCTTTCTTGTCGTTGGACTGAACGTTGCTCTTGCTTCAATTGATTGAATTGCTCTTCCAAACTATGAACAGAAAGTTGAAATTCCTGAGCAATTTGGTTTAAATAACGATCACGTTCCAAGGGAGATTGAACATTGGTTAACTCCCGTAACAATTCGTTCACATAATCCAATTGTTCTTTTTCGTTATTCATGTTTCTAGTTAACCGATGATAGTTCATTTTAAAACTAAAAACTGTTTCTCGGCCATGATTGGCTAAATTTTGAAAAGCTTCTGCGCCATATTTCCGCACATATTCATCAGGATCCAGCTTTTCAGGGATGCTGACAATACTCAAGTCAAAATGACTGTTTTCTTGCAATAATTGAATCGCACGGTTTGTGGCTTGAACACCGGCATTATCGCCATCGTAACAAATAACTACTTCCTTAGCGACCCGTTCCAAACGCCGAATTTGTTCATTGGTCAAACTAGTCCCCATTGAAGCCACCCCACTTTTTACGCCTGATTGCCAAGCAGCGATAACATCCATGAATCCTTCAAAAAGCAAGACTGTATTTTCTTTACGAATTTCTTTTCTGGCTTTATCAAAGTTAAACAGCGTTTCTCGCTTATTAAAAAGTGTTGTTTCAGGACTATTCAAGTATTTAGGCATCTCATCCCCTGGAAAATCAGCTGTTTTTAACAAGCGACCAGAAAAGGCGATGACATTGCCTTGGGGATCATTAATTGGAAACATGATTCGTTGATAGAAACGATCCAAAAACGTACCGTTATCTCTTTGGACAAACAGCCCAGAAGGCTCAAAAAGCGTTTCATCCAGTTGTTCATTTTTAAAAACTTGACTTAAGAAATCACGTTTTTGCGGCGCAAATCCAATTTGAAAGGTCTCAATTAGTTCTTGTGTTAACCCCCGCTCTAATAAATAGTTTAATGCGGGTTCGCCAATTTTAGTATTCACTAAAATATGATGGTAAAGTTCTGCGGCTTTACTATGCAGTTGTAACAAACTCCGTCTTTGTTGGTTTTCTGGGGTATCCGCTACTTCACGCGGCTCTGACCAATCAAAGTCCACAGATAAATGTTCCAAATCTGCAACACGTTTCACGGATTCTGGAAAACTAATGCCTTCAATTTCTTGCAAGAAATTAAAAACAGTTCCACCTTTCCCGCAGCCAAAACAGTGAAAAATTTGTTTGTCTTCTGCTACTGAAAATGAAGGGGAACGTTCTTCGTGAAACGGACATAAACCCATATAATTTTTACCGGATTTTTTTAACTGGACATACTGCCCAATAATATCTACTATATTCGTTCGGTGACGAACTTCCTCAATGACTTCCTGAGGAATGCGTTGTGCCATTGTCCTCACCTCCTAAGAATAGCATTGTGCTAACTCATGTGATTGACCGTTTAAAAAACGCACTGTCATTTCAGTGCGAATTCCAATGGACACATTTACACATGATTTATTGTATCACATAATCTCTGTTTTTCAAGTATCTTGTTTCAACTCAACAAAAAAAGAAAGTATCTAGGACAAAAGTCATCCTGACTCCTGCCCCAGACACTAACTCTTAAAATAATCAGTTAAACATCAAGCTTGCTCCGACTTCCTTCAAGATTTAAAGAAGAACTGCATTTCTGGAGACGAATGCTTTTGGCTCAACCTCTGCTTTTTATAAATCTTTAATTGTTTTTCCAGTACGTTTCATTTGTACGAAACCAATTGCTACACGCACCACAATATTAATGGCCATCATAATAAAGAAGAGACCCATTGTTTGCGAAGTTAAGAAACCAATTTCTAAAATGTTGTGGAATAACATAGCTGCTACATAAATACCAATAATGGTACTGAAAACCAAGAAAATGCGTAGTGGATTTAAAGGCAGACATGCTCGAACAACAGCCATACAGCTAATTCCAACTAATAAATAATACATTAACGTCGTGGTGTCTAAAGAAGAAAATCCTTGATTTTGTCCAATCAGATAAACAGCAATGATATTCGCTACAACTAAAAGCGCATTAACAGACGCATTTTTCAAAGCCGTTGGTAAAAACTTCCCGACAACTTTTCGTTTGTCCCCTTCGAAAGATAAGAAGAAGGCTGGATATCCTTCAATTGCTAAATCAATCAAGGTCACTTGAATCGGAATGAACGGGAACGCAATGGCCGTTAAGGCACAAATGATTGAGAGAATAAACGAATAAATCGTTTTAATGAAGAAAACGCTGGAAACTCGGGTTACATTATTTACCACACGTCGTCCTTCAAATAAGACATCTGGTAACGTTGTAAAATCAGAATCTAGTAAAACTAGATTAGAAATTTGCCGAGTAGCGCCATCTCCTTCTGCCATGGCGATACTACAATCCGCTTCTCGTAACGCTAAAACATCGTTGACGCCATCGCCGGTCATCGCCACCACATGCTCTGTGTCTTTCAACTCACGCACAATGGTTCGTTTTTGCTGAGGCGATACACGTCCGAACACTGTGTATTGCTGAACTGCTTCACGCACTTCTGCTTCTGTCGTTTTGGTCGACAAATCAATATAAGACTCATAACCGGGTAGCCCAGCACGACGAGCAATATTTGAAACAGTTACCGGATTATCACCAGAAATTACTTTTAAGTCGATTCCTTCTTCTTTTAGATAAGCCAGTGTTTCTTTGGCATTTTGGCGAATTGGATCGTCAATTTCTAGAATTGCTAATGGCTCTAAATAAGGCATTTTGGTTTCGTTTAACGGTTGTTGTTCCGCAATGGCTAACATCAAGACGCGATACCCATTCTCTTGTGCTGTAAAAACAGCTTCTGGCAACCGACTATCGTCTACCAAACGCTCAGGAGCCCCTAAATAAACTGTCCCAATTTCTGGAAATTCAATAGCCCCCCATTTTCGTTCAGAAGAAAAAGCCAAGACTTCTTTTGCGCCAAATCGATTGGATACTTCATAATGATCACGAATTGCTTGCATTGTAATATTATTATCCGTACTTTCAGATAGGTAGCTTCCGATAATCTGTGGGAAGAGTTCTTCATATTTGTCATGCAAGATAATCGCCTTTTGCACTTTCATTTTACCTTCTGTAATCGTTCCAGTTTTATCTAAACACAAAGTGTCCACATGGGCCAATGTTTCAATTGAGTACATATCTTGTACTAGAATACGTTTCTTGGCTAACTTAATGACACCTGTTGTCAGCGCAATACTAATTAATAGTACTAATCCTTTTGGTAACATCCCTAACAAAGCAGCTGCAGAAGCAACAACAGATGTTTTAATGCCAGCATCTCTTAACCAAAAAGCTTCAACAAATAAAATAATCCCCAGAGGAATAATCACCCAACTTGTAAATTTAGAGACTTTACGAATCGAATTGACTAACTCTGATTGAATTGGTTTATGCACTTTGGCTTCTTGGGTGATTTTCACAGCATAGTTTTCGGCACCAACGTGGATAACACGGGCATAGGCTTGTCCGCTAACAATGAAACTTCCAGAAAGCAAGGTATCGCCGATTTCCTTTTCAATTAAATCTGATTCGCCTGTTAACAACGCTTCATTCGCTTCGACTTTACCGTCGATAACTTCCATATCAGAAGGAACTTGTTCCCCTGCAGAGATAATAACAATATCTTCCATAACTAGTTCTTTTGTATCAATTTCTTGTTGTACGCCATTTCGAACAACATGAACATTTTCTTTTGCCACAATAGATAATTTTTGAACTAAATTACGGGCATGAATTTCTTGGAAAATCCCGATTGACATGTTCACAATAATAATCGCTAAGAAAGCCAGATTGGAATACGCTCCGACAAATAGTAAACAAACAGCGATTGCAAAGTTTAAAAAGTTGAATAACGTCATGACGTTATCAAAAATAATATCTTTTGTAGATTTTGCTACATTTTCCTCATAATTATTTTGAAGGCCTAACTCTTTCTGCTTGGCAACTTCTTCTGTACTTAACCCTTTTTTCAGGTCGACTTTATTCAACATCCAGCTCTTTCCCTACCTTTTCAATTAATCAGTTACATCCCTTCTAGTTTACTTGCATTTTCATGAAACTGCAAGAAAAGCCTAAAAAATTCCTGTAAGTTGAAAGAATTCTTTAGACTTTTCTCGTTTTAATTTAACTTTTCAATAAACCAACGATTCATTTTGACAATTTCCGCATAGAACATATTGCCACCATTTTGATAAAGGTAACCACCATTGTAAACTAACGCTTGCCAACGATAATAACGATATCTCGTATTTTGGTCATTCCCTAGCAACGGTGAAAGGACTTCTCTTGAATATTCTTCTGCTAACTCTGTCGTGTGTTTCCCACCGCGTTCTTTAACAAACTGAATATAATCCAGTCCATAATTATATGCTTGTACGCCTGTCCACTCATCACAGCCAGCTTCTTTTGCTTTCGCTAACGCTTCCGCGAGAAATTTGACGCCATGTGCGATACTTTCTTCTGGTGTTTCAATCACTTCTTGTTGTCCATAAACACTTTCACTGCTCTGCATAATATCGCCAGATTTCCCTTTAGATTCTGTATAGATAATCGCTAAAGCTAATGTTTTGTATTCAGGTATTTTATTTTTTTTGACTTCTGCTTCTACTTGTTTTTCAAAGGTCATTACCGTTTCAACATTTTGATGTATTTTATAGCCAAGATAGCCAAGACCAGCAACTAAACCAACAAACAAAAGTAGCATGATTTTATAAATTATTTTTCTTACTCTACGCATCGAATCATCCAAACTTTTTCTTTTAAGATACGTTCTATGTTACTTGAAATAACTGAAAAAAGCGAAGTTTTTGTTACTTCTTTAGTTTTATTTAATAAAAGTAACTTTTTTGTGAACAAACCGTAACTTCGCAAGATTGAACGTTTTCATCTAGAATAGAATAACAAGTAATTTTGTTCTATTGGCGCTTATTTATTGCATCAAAAAAGCCTAGATAAGAATGAACAAAATTCTTTTCTAGGCTTGACTTTATACAACTTATCTATTCTTTTAACAAACAGTCAAATGTTTTATGGAATTTTTTTCCCAGTCATTTCTTCATAGTCTCTACTCATCATTCTCCAAGCTTTTTCAATATCTTCATTCAATCCAAACAATCCGCTTCTACCAACAATATAAATATCAGGTCCTGCAGCATCAATTCGCTTAAATGAATTTCTATTCGATGAGCCGTCCATTTCAATTACATAACGATACCCTTTTTCTTCACGTAAATTACGAAGAGCAACAATTTTATCAAGTGTTCCTTCAATAAATCGCTGGCCAGCAAAGCCTGGATCAACGGTCATGATTGTGATTTTATCCAACAATTCAATATATGGAAAGATTGATTCAATAGGCGTTTCGGGATTAAGGACGATCCCTGTTTTAAGATTAGCATTGTGAATTTGGTCAATTAGGCGAAATGCTAGACCATCTAAAACCTCTGCATGCATACAAATCCATTCACATTTGATATCTACTAGTTGTTGTACCCAAAAGCTTGGATTCGTAACCATTAAATGGGCAGATACTGGGAGCTTCGAAATTTTTCTTAACTCCTCAATAAACCACGGAGATAATGTAATGTTTGGCACATAGTGACCATCCATAATGTCTATGTGATACGAAGCAACATGATCATTCAAAAAGGTGATTTGTTGTTTAAACTTGTCCAAATCCATCGTCATTAGTGACGGAGAAAATTCAACTTTGTTCATTCTAATTTTCAACTCTTTCTATCTGATTATTTGGTTGATGTTTTTGAAAATTTTTCTAACTCGTTATATTCAGACGTTGACACATCTCTGACAGGCAATATAAATTGCATTAATTTTGTTGCGCTTTTTCATTTTGTTTAGAAAATCTGAATATCTTCCAAGTTTATCTCCTCTTCTTCTTTTTCTACTAACGCTTCCATATCTTTCTCAGTTACATCTTTCTTAATAATAGCTAAAACTAAACCGGTAACCACAGCGTTTACAACAATTGCAATAATGCCAGCCAGCGGTTTACTCATTGTTGGAATCATTAAAACACCGCCAAATGGAACAGTCGCATCTGCCCCTAAGATCATTGTTGTTGCGCCACCCACGAAGCCGCCAATCGCTGTAGCAATGACTCCTCGGACAATATCATTCATAACTAAAGGAATAACACCTTCAACAATGTTAATCACGCCCATTGGTACGGCAGACTTTAACGTTTCAACTTCTAGTTTTGTATAAATATTTTTTCTAAATAATTTAGCAAAGAAGAAAGCTAATCCAAAGCCTATTGGCGTTGCTGTATTTACTAATTGCAATGCTGTAATTGGTCCATTAAGTCCTTCCGCTTGCATTGTCAAAACAAAGGCAAAAACAGTTTTGTTAATGGGTCCGCCATAGTCTATACCACTTAATAAACCAATTACACCACCAAAAATTAATAATGACGAGTTACCTAAGCTATCTAAAAAGTTCGTTAATAATGAAGTAAATGCCGTTATTGGGGTCCCGATAATATATACCATGATTAATCCACCAGTAATTGAGGTTAAAAATGGAATAATTAATGTTGGCATTAACCCTTTCGCCCAATTGGGTAATTTCACATATTTCAAAATAGCTAATACAAGATATCCTGCCAAGTAACCACCTAAGATACCACCAATAAAGCCGGCACCAACTGCATTCGCAGTTAAACCAATAATAAAGCCTGGAGCAATTCCAGGTTTACCGGCGATTGAAAAAGAAATGCCAGTAGATATAACAACCGGAAGTAAGCCTAAGCCAGCGCCACCCATAGTAGCTAAAGCATCCCAAAGCGAAAATTCACCTGGCACCAAGATTCCTTGACTTGAGCCACCAAACCCCATACCAATTGCAATTAAAAAGCCAGCGCCACAGACAATTGGAATTAAATATGAGATTGCTGTTAATAAATGACCTTTAAGATTTAACTCTTTTAGTTTTTTCATTTTTATCCTCCTAAACATTGTTCTTTTCATTTTATTTTCTATTTAAAAAAATTACTGTTGTGGATTTTTCTGTAGAAAATATCCACAATATGCTGTCTTAGTAATTTCATTAAGAGAATGCCTTCACTACATCCTCTGGCGATTTTGATTGAAGGAATTCTCTCACTACTTCATCATTTCCGAGTTTTCTGGCAAACAATGATAATAGTTTAAGATGGCTAGTTGTTTCTTTATGATCATTACCCACAGCAAAAAGAATGATTCCTTTTACGCCATTACCATCTAAAGATTCCCAAGGAATTTCTGTACTATTAATACCAATGGCCACGCCTATTTTTTTTACATACGCACTTTTGCCATGTGGAATGGCTAGATAGTTTCCGATGCCTGTTTGGCCTTCCGCCTCTCTATCATAGATATCTTTTATAAAACCTTTTTCCTCAGAAATATTGCCATTTTCAAGCAAAAGATTGGCTAATTCTTTTAACGCTTCCTCTTTTGTATTTACATTCATATTCGTTTTAACGGTTTTTAAGTCAATGATATCCTTTACTTCCATTACAATTCCTCCTAGAAGATTACTTTTCTTGTGTCATAACTTCTTCTGCTTTTTCAATTAGTTTAGTGGGTGATTTTACAGCAACTTCTGTAGGTACTTGAATGATTCGTTTCCCATCAAAACGCTCTCTTCCAGAAATTTTTACATCAATGGCTAATATAACAATGTCCGCTTCCTTAATTTGTTCATCCGTTAGTTTGTTTTCAATCCCAATGGTCCCTTGTGTTTCTACATGGATCTCAACTCCTGCTTTTTTTGCAGCGTTCTCCAATTTTTCTTGTGCGATATATGTGTGAGCAATTCCTACTGTGCAGGCTGCTACGCCGACTATCTTCATTATTTTTCCTCCTCAAATTTTTCTATAATTTTATAAAAATCTGTTTCTGTTTTTAAACGCAACAACTTTTCTAAGAAGTCTTCATTTGCTAATTTTCTAGTAAATCGACTGATTTCTTTTTTTACTTTTAACTGTTCATTTTCTTTTAGTAAAATGACAATAATTAATTTCACTTGCTTAATGTCTGCCGTCCATTCTTGGATTTCTGTTTTTAAGCCAATCAGATATATTTCACTTTTTTTCAAGAGTGCATTCTCTAAATGTGGCAAGACAACTTGCTCTGCAATCTGATTACTTCCCATCTTCTCACGATTTACCAAAGATTCCTCAATCTGCTTTTTTTCTTCGAGCGTTAACAAAGGTGCTGCTGTTTCTGCAATGAATTGATATACTTGCTGTTTTGAAAGAAGTTCTTGGTTTAGGAAAACTTGGTATAAAGGATTAACGTTCATGATAGATTTCCTCAACTTTTCTTTGTAATCGATACTGATCATCCATTGTAAACATGGCACTTACCAACAATGATTTAATGGGGACCTTTTCCTGTAAATGAATCGTTGTAAGAATCAATTCAATATCAGAATAATCTTTTAATGATTTCTTTATATTTCGTGTGGCAATAATTTCAACAATTTGTAATTCAGGAAATTTCTTTTCAACTTTTACTCTCAATAGTTCTGAAGTTCCAATTCCAGTGGTACACATAATCAAAGTACGAATAGGTAACTGATTGGTTTCAATCATTCGCGCAAAATACAATGTAATAAACCCATTCTCATCTTCGTTTATAGCCGGCAATTGATAGTTTTTACTTACTTGCTTAGAAACTTGCGCAATTTTTCTGAAAATTGTTTCATACGTCATTTTTATTTGATCCAATAAACTATTCTTAACATGTATGCCGTTTTCAAGACGATTTATCATTGGTTTTATATGACTAGCCAATTCAAGAAGTAGCTGATCATTATCAGTTAAAATTTTTAGTTGTGCACTCATTTCCTCTAAATAAAATTGAGTAACTTGCATTACTTTGAAAGAAAAATTAGTTACTTTACTAAATGAACCTTGCATCCTAGAAGAAACCAAATATTGATATAAGTAATAAATTTCAACGTTAGGCAGTCTCTTATTTAAATAAGTTTCAATCTGTTGAATCGTTGTTTGCGCGACCTTTTTGAGGACTAAGTCCTTTGTTAATTCTTGTTCTTCTTCGTTAGATAATTGGTATTTTTCAGAAATAGCTACTTTTCGTGAACGACTAATTAAGATATAAAGATGCGAAAAGATGTTTACGTTATATGGATGTGGAATAGTAATATCCAGTTTTTTTTCAATGTTCCTGACTTGATCTAACGTAAAAAGGACATCATAATTATTAAAATTTAATGCTTTGTTGTTTCGAAGATCCTCAATATCGATAATGTTCAACAGTTGTATTCTATCGGAAATGGCTTTCCTGATAGCTCTTTCCTCACCGATAATTGCCAACGTTCGATTTTTCCGTTTGAGTGTTAAATCATATTTCTTTAAATCTTCGGATAATTGTTGTTCATCGCTAAATATCACAGAATCGCCAACATAATATCTTGCAAATAATTCATAAACATTTTTAGCTTGTGGAGAAGCTAACAACAATTCCTCCAGAATTCGATTGCGTCTTTCCCTTGGCGAAAAATCACTTTCTTTTTCGACTAAATGTCGATTCTGTTCCATAAATCGTTCATAGTCTAGCTTGTATCCTCGTCCTTTCTCAGATAATATGAGTGAACCTTCTGAAAATTCATCGTTAATTTTTTTTATCAAACGATAAACTGTCTTAGGAGAAGTACTTAGGCAGTTTGCCAATTCTTCTGCAGTCATATAATCTTGTTTTTTTGAGAGAAGTAACAACAATTTTTGTCCACGTTCTTTTTTCGAACTCATAGCAACCCCTCCTTGATATATTTATTATAATCCATATAAAAGAAAACGCTTCCTTGTTTTCTGTCCGTTACATTGGCCATTTTTGTGAGTGGTTAAAGTGTTCAATTATGCGAAACTTTCTAAGGCTATTTATAAATAAAAATCTGCAGAGCAAGCGATTTTGAATTACTGGCTCTACAGGCACTAATACTTTCAAAGAATACAAAAAAGGGCTGCCTTACGGCTAGCCCTTTTTTACTTTTATTTTACGGTAACATTTCCGATTACATCATTCATTGAAGTCGTTTGACCTGCTTTTTGTAAATCGTATTGAGCAACAATATCTTGATTTGTGAAAACAACAATTAAATCTGATTTTTTGCCAGCTTGTTCTAATGCCGCTAAATCAATGGTTGCAATTTTATCGCCTTGTTTTACAACTTGGCCTTCTTCAACATGTAATGTAAATGGTCCACCTTGTAACTCAACAGTATCTAGACCCATGTGTAATAATACTTCAATGCCTGAATCTGTTTGGATACCTAACGCATGTTTTGTTGGGAAAATGCTAGTAATTTTACCAGCAACGGGTGTTGAAACTTCGCCGTCTGTTGGTACGACAGCAAAACCGTCACCCATCATTTTTGCTGAGAAAACATCATCTGGTACTTCAGAAATAGGAATAACTTTCCCATTCGCTACAGAATATAATTCAGTTTCTTTTGTTGAAACCGGTGCTTTTTCTTCAACAACTGGTTGAGAAACAGGTGTTTCTTTGACTGGTGTTGCTGGCGCTTGGTGGTTATATAATCGTTGCATTTCGTCAGCAACAAATTGTACTTCCGTACCAACGATCACTTGGATATTGGTGTCATCAATGACTTTCACACCAGGAACCCCAGTTGCTTTAATTTTTGCTTGATCCACTTTGCCTGTATCTTTCACTGTTAAGCGTAAACGAGTTGTACAGTTATCAATAGAAGTTACATTAGCATCAGCGCCTAAACCATCATAAATACGACGAGCTAGAGAAGCAAATTTGTTGTCGCCTTCTGCAACATCTGGCGTTTCTTCGCCATCGCCTTCTTCACGTCCTGGTGTCATTAAGTTAAACTTAGTGATTGCAAAACGGAAACCGAAGTAGTAAATTGCTGCAAAGACAAGTCCTTGAACCACCAACATCATTGGATGATTCGCGACTGGGTTTTTCAAACTTAAGAAGAAGTCTACAAAACCTGCACTAAAGGCAAAGCCAGCTGTCCAATGCATAAACGCAGCGAATGCTAAAGAAATACCTGTAAAGACTGCATGTAAAACATATAAAGGCCAAGCAACGAACATAAATGAGAATTCTAAAGGTTCAGTTACGCCTGTAAAGAAAGCCGCAAAACCAGCAGCTAACATTAATGAAGCTGTAACTTTTTTCTTCTCAGGACGTGCACATTGATAAATTGCAAACGCACCTGCTGGTAAACCAAACATCATTACTGGGAAGAAACCAGCTTGATACATACCCGTTTGTCCTACAATTGCTTTACCAGTATCTAACGCTTGTTGACCAGCTAAAAAGTTCCCAATATCATTGATACCAGCAACATCAAACCAGAAAACAGAATTCAAAGCATGGTGTAAGCCTGTTGGAATTAATAGTCGGTTAAAGAAACCATACAAGCCAGCTCCTACGAAACCTAAGCTAGAGATTCCTTTACCAAAAGCAACTAATCCGTTATAAACAACTGGCCAGAAGAAGAATAAGACAGCTGAGATTGCTAACATCGAAATAGCTGACATAATAGGAACTAAACGTTTTCCACTAAAGAATGATAAAGCCATTGGCAATTTCACACCAGAGAAACGATTATACATTGCCGCGGCAACTAAACCAGCGACAATCCCGACAAAGACATTGTTGTCCATGCTGTTGAAGGCTGGGTTTACTTCAGCAATATCCTTGAAGCCTTTAATGGCTTGGATAGAAGCAGGCGCTAAAACAGTTTTTGGCACTAAATAAGCGACTAAACCAGCTAATGCTGCCGATCCATCTTTATCTTTTGACATTCCTAACGCTAAACCAACCGCAAATAATAATGCTAAGTTGTTTAAGATAGCCAAACCACCATTCATTAGAAAAGTTGTGGCTGGACTAGCGCCGATTGTTCCCACGATCCAGTTAGCAATACCGACTAATAAAGAAGCCGCCGGTAATACAGCAACTGGTAACATTAAAGAACGTCCCATTCTTTGCATATACGCTTTCATTATACGTAACTCCTCACATAAACTATTTAATTTTTATTATTTGGTCATTCTTAATCGTTCAATGTGAATCGATAAATAACCAAGTTCTTCATTTGGTACTTGATAATGAAAATTTCTCATTAATAAGACTTGTACTTTTTTTGAGATTTCATAGCTTTCAGCATACTTTTTCTTTACGACTTCCAAAATTTCTTCATCTAAAACAGCGTATTGATTTTGTTGGAAGCGATGAATAAACAAACGTAAATGATTCACCAAACGTGAATAACTGAGACTATTTTTATCATCATGAATATCAATAGCCAATTCCTGCTCGATTAAATGAATAATTTCAGAAACGATTGTAACTTCACGGATACTTTTACTATTATCAGTACGCCCGCTGCGAGCACTATGGATATGAATCGCAATATACCCCGCTTCATCATAACTAAATGGAATCTCTAAGGTTTGTGTTAAATATTCTACAGCCCATTGAGCAATAGCAAATTCTTCACTATATAAAATCTCAATTTCACTTAAAAGCTTGTTCCGAACAATAATATTATTTTGAATATTTTCAGCTGCAAAAGCAATGTGATCACTCAACCCAATATTAATATGTTCATTCAACTTTTCACCCAATACCGTTTCAGCATGTTGGATAATTTCTTCACTCGCTAAAAAGTATTTGTCTTCAATTTGTGATAGCAGTACTTGAAGTTTTTTCAGTCCTTCTGGCTCCATCACAAACATCCGCTCCACCAATTGTCGAGATAAGACATCATTTTTAATCTTATTAAACCCGACGCCTTTACCGACAGCTACTTTCTCCTGTCCTTCGTCAAGAACAAGTACAGCATTTTGATTCAGCACCTTTTTAATTTTCATAAATGACCCTCTTCTGCAGAAGTAATTCTAACATCTTCAGTGAAAACAACAAAAAAAGCATAGAACAATCCCGTTAAACATGTTGCGTAACCATTGTACACCACATTGTATTACGAAATTCTTCCATGCCTAGTATTATCTAGTCACATGAAAACGCTATTCATTTGTTAACAGTGCTTATTCTAACGAGTATCATTATTTTTGTCAACCTTTTTCAATTATTTTTTTATTAATTGTTGACTATTAACAAAAAAGAAGCTCTTATCGGGAAAAAAGTACCTTCAGCTAAAGGTACTTTTGTTCACTAATTTATTCTTTATAGGCATACTTATATGTGCTCGTTGCACCGAAGTTATGATACTGAATGCCTTTGACACCTGGTTGTATAAGCTGACTACGGGCCTCTTGGTATAAAGGAATTAAAGCGGCATCTTCTTCCACCAATACTTTTTCAGCTTTAATTAATGTTTGCCAACGAGTTTCAGGATCATTTGCGTATTTAGTTGTTGCTTCTTCAATTAGTTGATCAAACGTTGGGCTAGAATAGTTCATACGGTTACCACTAACTGAGCTTTCTAAGAAAGTCATTGGATCCTGATAATCGGGTCCCCACATGCCAACAGACAATTCATAATCCCCTTTTCTCATTAATTCAATCGCATTATTTAAAGGAACTGTTTTGACATTAATAGTGAGACCTGGCAACGTTTCTTGTAACTGGCCTTGGATAAATTCAGCAACTTTTCGGTCACTATCACCATCTCTTGAAAGAAGTTCAATGGCTACATCTCCGTTTAGCTCTGCTTTTGCTTTGTCTAAATACTCTTTGGCTTTTTTGGCGTCTGTTTTGACAAGGGCGCCTGCTTCTTGACGAAAATCTTCATTCGTTTCTGGGTTATATACAAATTTTTCTGGAATGTACCCATAAATTTCTTTTGAACCATCTGCTAAAATATTATCGACTAAACTTTTTTTATCCAAAGCATAAGCTAAAGCTTTGCGGACACTCTCATTTGCAAAAATGGATGGTTTTTCGTTTCTTTTTTGGTTTAAACGTAAGGAATAGACTTTTGACCGTTCGATTGCTTCATAGTCTGGGTTGTCTCGATTTTGTTTAGCAAAATCTCCTGTTAAGACAGCCACATCTAATTCACCTGATTCGTACAAATTATAAACGGTATTGGTTTCTTTAAGAACTTCAAAATGAATCGTTTCTGATTTTACTTTTTCTTTATCGTAATAGTCGGGATTACGCACAAAATCCCACGACATCGCTGACTGATCCCAATTTTTCATTAAAAATGGACCATTAGATACAATCATTTCACTAGAAGTGCCATAGGCTTGTCCTTTTTCTTTCACGAATGCTTCGTTTTGTGGGAAAAATGGAGAAAATGCCAATAATGACGTAAAATACGGTACAGGCTTTTCCAAAGTAACCTCCAAAGTATAATCATCAAGCGCTTTGACACCCAATTCCTCTGGTGCTTTTTCCTCTTTTGTAATAGCTGTTCCGTTCAGAATCGTTCCTTCTAACAAGAAAAAGTAATTGGCTTGGTTTTTGGGATTCGCTAATTTACGCCAAGCAAAAACAAAATCATTGGCTGTTACAGCATCACCATTGGACCACTTACCATCTTCTCTTAGTTTAATGGTATATCGTTTGCCATCTTCAGAAATTTCAGGCATCTCTTTAGCGGCAGCTGGTATTAGTTGATCTTTTTCATCCAATTGATATAACCCTTCAAAGACATTGGACTGTGCGTTAATACTGGCTTCATCTTGTGTAAAAATAGAATCCATTGAACCGATTTCCGAGTTCTCCATTAAATTTAAAACTTTTTTCGAGACACTGGTTTTCTCAGTTGCTTTCTCGTCTCTTTTTGTTTCTGCTGTTGTGCCACAACCTACCAAGACCGTACTAACAAATAACATAATCCCCATCATTTTTAACTTTTTCATACTATTCCCCCTATGTGTCAATCAAACGGCAACTCTTCCATGGAAAGCCGTTCTTGCGAAACTATCAAGCATGCGTAGGGCAAGCCCTCATTTTCGTACTCAAATTCTCCCCGCTGGTTGTCAATTGGGTCTGCACGCAATTGCATTTTTGCCGGCTGAAAGTCTGCCTGGATCTCACTATTTGCGACCATTCTAAAAACATCTAAATTGCCGAAATAATGATTCCACCGCTGTCTATCCCCGTCTCGGTAAGCACCTCCGCCAAAAGATAAATCCGCAAAGAGCCAGCCGTACGGTTCTATATAAAATTGTGCCCAATCATGACAGCCTGTATAATGTGTAGAAACATATAATCCCGATTGCCATTTGGCTGGTATCCCTGCAATCCGACAAAGCGTGATAAACAAAACCGCTTGCACGCCGCAGTCTCCTTTTAAATTAGTTGCAGCATACTCTGAAATATTGGAAATTGTAAAATATTCACGCATGAAAGAATAATGAATCTTTGTCGTCACAAAGTCATAAATCAAGCGTGCCTTTTTTAAGGGATTACTTTCATCGCCCACAATCTCATCTGCTAAATTTCTTAAATAAGGCGTGAATCGAATATGCGGTAACTGTTCCTCTAAATCAAAGCTTGGTTGCATTTTGTCTACGTTATTTTCTTCTAACTGTTGGTAAACCATCCGATTAACATAACAATATTCAACTGTAAACGTTTGATTTTCTTTTAAGATTGTTTCAAAACACAGTGTTCGTTGAGGCGCATCTTCTGCCGCAATATAGGTTGCTTCAGGTGACGTAGCTAGGATTTCAATTTCTGATTGTTGTTGACACGCTTTGGGCAGCGGCAAATGGACACGAACACGCTCACCTGGACGCTCAAATTCTTTTTTCACCTGAATGGTGGCTTTAATTGTTGTTCTCACTTTTCTACCACCGTTTTTTTGCATTTGTTCGATGTTCTCTTTTAGTTCTTTTTTGCGGAGAATTTCTAATTGATTGCTTTCTGCTTCCCGCAAACGTGCAACATATGCCGCATTTGTTTTAATTAAATTGGCCAAAAATCGAAGTTGGAAATACGGTTCACCATCAATATAAACCCAGTCCACTAATCCCGTTTCTTTTAAACGAATTAATTCCTCTGTTTGATAATCCTGAAAAGTATCTCTCATCATTTGATCAGCTTTTGCAAAGCTATGAGGATACTCATTCATACGCATCATTTTAATGACATCTTTTTCAATTATCAAACGTTCTTTTAATGCCTGCGGAAGTTCTTTTGTCAACCAAAAATCAATGGCAATATCCGCACTTGCAAAATCGCCAAATTCTTTCACCCTTTGAATTTCCTCAGGCAAAGGAACACTAAGATACTTTAAATCATACTTCATTTACTTTACTCCTTTTTTAATGAGAAATGCCTAATCCAGCTGCTTCTCCTAATTCCAATAATGGTTTTGCTTCTAAGGATACGCCCCCAGTTACGGGCGCAGTTTCTAAACCGAATGTCGCATCTAAATCTGCTCGTGTGATATTCTTTTGAGCAGCAGCTAAATGGGCAGCAGCCGTGATGCCAATGGTTGTTTCTTCCGCCATACAACCAATCATGCATTCGATGCCTGCTGTTTCACAAATCTGATTAATTTTCAGCGCTTCATGAATGCCGCCACACTTCATTAATTTTATATTGATAACATCGACTGTGCCTTTTTTAACTAATTCCAACGCATCTTGAGCATCAAAACAGCTTTCATCAGCCATAATTGTCGTATTAACTTGTGAAGTAACGTATTTTAGACCTTCTAAATCGCGTCTTTTAACTGGCTGTTCCACTAATTCAATTTGATAATCTGCTAATGCTTGAATCGCTTTAACTGCATCTTTGGGCGTCCAAGCCTGATTCGCATCTAAGCGGAGCTTGATATCAAAGCCAACTGCTTCACGAATCGCTTTTACTCTTGCGATATCAGCTTCAATTCCTGTTCCGACTTTAATTTTTAATGTATCAAAACCTAGTTTGACTTTTTCGACGGCTTTTTGTGCCATCACATTTGGTTCATCAATACCTAGTGTAATATCCGTTATTACTTGGTTATCATAGCCGCCTAACAATTGATAAAGAGGCAGTTGAGCTTTCTGACCCATCAAATCATAACAAGCAATATCGATTGCTGCTTTTGCCGCTGGAGCGAAAGCAGATATTTTATCCATCACTTCATGAATTTTCTCAATATTAAAGGGGTTTAAGCCAATGATTGCTTGGCCAAATAATTCGATCGTTTCAAGCGTGCCAGCCAACGTTTCACCGGTAATAAAAATGCCTGGCCCTCCTTCTCCATATCCAACTAATCCCTCTTCTGTTTCAATTTCCACAATTGCACTATCCGCTGATTCTATCGTCCCCAAAGCGATCGTAAATGTTTCTTTCAGTTTAATTTTCGATGCCCTAACATGTACCTGCTTAATTTTCATAAAATCCTCCCTTTGATATTTCCAATTGACTGAAAATTCAGTTTTTTAAAAATATCCAAAAATTAAATTTAGATTGTTATCGATCATTCTAAACTCATTGTTTTCTAATGTCAATAAAATAATGAGATTTAGATTAAAATAAAATGAATTTCGAATTTTATGAGCTTTTTTAATAAATCAGTAAATTCCATGACATGTGAGATACTTCTCATTTACAAACATTCTTAAAAAAGGTATGATAGTAAAGAGGCAACTTGCAAAGGAGTAGAAGACGAATGAGTGAACAACCTCAACAACGTTCAACCGAAGAAGTTGAAGCAATTAAAGAAGATATTTTAACTGCATTAGAAACAGTGATTGACCCTGAATTAGGCATCGATATTGTTAATTTAGGACTAATTTATGAAGTTGAATTTGCAGAAGAAACTGGTGATACTGTCATCAAAATGACCTTAACCACAATGGGTTGTCCGTTAGCAGATGTTTTAACAGAACAAATCCATGGTGTTTTAAAAGATATTCCTGAAGTGAATAATATCGAAGTAAAATTAGTCTGGTACCCTGCTTGGACAACGGATAAAATGAGCCGTTACGCACGAATTGCTTTGGGTATTCGCTAGTTATTTCGAGACTAATGATAAAAAACATATGAAAGAACCGATTGGTCCGTTCTTTCATATGTTTTTTTGTTTGTTTAATTTACTTATTTGAAAAAAACTACCTGATGCCATCAATACTTGGCTTTTTCCAAATTTTTGCTACTGGATGGAAGTCTAATAAAAACTGTAGCTGCGTTCCACCGAAGCCTGACGCTCCAGCAAACATGATATGAAAAGTGAGCCCTCTATCCATAATCAGATACCCTGTATCCAGCACGCCATTTCTTTCATAAAACTGATAACGTTTTTCTCTTTGGGCTTCATTCGCTGCATTTTTGCCAATTTCTTCACTCTCTAAAAGAACCCCCTTAGGATAACGTGTCTTCAATAACGCTAACACGGTTGAGCCTAATCGTTTGTTTCGGTGGTGCTGATCAATTGCAAAGAAAAAGACATAGGTTGCTTCAGGTGCAATTTGACTATTTAACAAAATCCCCACGTTCTCATCCGCCTCTTGAATAACAAACAAATGAAATTTTCCTTCTTGAGAAGACGTCAATAATTGACCAAACGGCAGTCTCTCTTCTTCTGGAAAAGCTTCTATGTAGGTTGCTTCCCAATAGGCTTGATTTTCTTGATTTAATAATGTGAATTGCATAAAAGCTCCTTTCTAAAATGATTGCTTCGTACTAATAACTTTTGTTACTTACATAAGACCTAAAAGTTATTTAAACATGCGACTGGTTAGCCCTATACGCAATTATTTTTTGATACTAATCTAGTAGTTTAATCGTTCTCTGTTCCTGAGTCAATAAAAGAGCACACGATTCGAGACTTTCAACGTTTAGTGAAAAGTCGATTCTTATTTCATTACAACCGATTCACTATTCGCTGCCCTCTTTTTTCTATTCGTTGATTTACTTGAACTAAATATTCATTTATCTCCTCTATATTCTGAGGTAAGATAAACGAGTCTTTTTTCAAATGATTTTTCCATAGCGCTACTGGTTGATACTGTTCATTTAAAAATGGTTGCATCTCATACGTATGAACGTAGCTTTCCCATGAATGAAATGAAGCTAAAAATATCGAAAGTTGTTCTAAAGAATAATCCCAATAATCTTTAAACGATAAGCTTCTTCCGCTGTTAAATCCTAGTGGAACTACTGTAATGTTTCCAATTGAATGGGTAAGTTCGGCAAAACGCTTTAATTGTGGGTCCTGATGAACTCGCTCAAATTTAGTAAAATTGTCGAGAAGGAATTCATTCCATGTATATTTTTTTGGTACAGGATTTGGTAAATAGTCAGGAAAAACTTGGTCAAAATAAGTTAAATATCGGTCCGAAATCACAGCCGATGTCCCGGAATCATGAGGCGGATACTTGCTATTTACTGCAAGCAAATTCTGTTCAGAAGGTTTTTCTAAATAGCTTTCTTGATTTTCCCCAATTACTTCCGCTGGTCTAAAGAAATCGGGATAAACAAGTTGTAACATAATTTTATACGTTGTCCAAAATGAGTTCATAATATCTTTGTGCACGGTCGCCTTCCCAGTTAACTTTAAAAAAACATCCTCCACAACCTCGTACTTTTCAATATGGACATTCGATGTTCTAGCTTTTAAAATATTTTTAACCGGCTGCTGGTGGTCATACTCTTGACCCAAAAGCAACTTCTTTAAATCATCTTTCGCTGAAATTGTCTTAACTGTAATTTCCGCCACTTTGAATAACTCCCATCCTACGATTTTCTCTATATTCTTTTATATTATTATACTAGAAAAACGCTCCCTCCTTCCCTTTTTTAATCAACAAATCAGCAATTAGAAAACACCAACGAAACAGAAGTGCAACACTAGCATGCGAAAAAATGCGATCGGCAACTTATTTTTTAGACACTCTGTGTGTTTCGTATAGTCGAGGCTGGTTGCGTGTATTTTTTTCAAGAAAATTGAGAACAGCTATGGTATAGTCAAAACTACGATTATTTCAAACACGGAGCGACAGTTTATGGAAATGTACCAAGTAATTAGATATTTTTTAAATGAAATGGAGAAAAAGATTTGGCATGCCTTGTTAACATTAGTACTTTTTTGTCTTTATATTTCCATTTTTGATGTGCCTTTTACAATTAAAAATACATTCATCGGCAGACTACTTTTCCCGAAAGCTTTTATGAATGCAGGAAGTGCGAATCTGATTTTTTATTTGATTAGTTTTTTTGGTTTTTTATGGTCAATTTTCATTTTTGCTTATCTATTGAATAAGACACGCCTCAAATTATTAAATAAAACATTTCCTTATCTTTTGGAAATATTAGAAGTCTGTATTTTGCCTTTAGTGATTCTTTTTGCTTACATTTATATTTATTTGCGGGTCCATGGCGAAGGTTTCAGCTATATACGAGAATCTCTTTTACAGCAAGAGTTAACTTATTCAATGAAATGGTTTCTTTGCCTTGGTAGTTTGGCGCCGTTATTTTTCTTTTTAAGCACTTTAAATTTAACTAAACGAGTCAGACAAAAAAAAGACATGGAATCATGAAAATCCATGTCTTTTTTAGTCGGATATTGTTTTTACCGCAGGACAGTTTTCTTCCAAAAATTCAAAAATACTACTGTAATAATTTTCAGGTTCGTAGACACTTGAAGATAAATGTGGTGCTTTAGCAACAATGAGACCTTTTTTTATCCCCTGAGTTGCCGCTAAATTTTCTTCAAACATTGTCATTGGAACAAAGCGATCACCTGTACCGTGAATAAAGAATGTGGGCAACGTATTTTTGTGTAATTGTCTCACGGAAGAAGCAGTTTTCAATTGAAAGCCATAGTTATTTAATGCTAATTGATTAGCAATCGTTAAAATAGGAAAAGCGGGTAAATGAAAAGATTCATGTAGGACATATTTAAATTCATCATAAACAGAAGCATAGCCACAATCCACTATTAATCCGCGGACATTCGTTGGTAACTTTTCACCACTTGCCATCATGACAGTAGCCGCTCCCATGGAACCGCCCACTAAAATAATTTCTGCTTCCATATCAATGGCAAGAACTTCACTAAGCCAACTTAATAAATCTAACCGATCCAGCCATCCCATCCCAATTTTATTCCCTGAACTTTTCCCGTGCGCACGCAAATCGGGAACTAAAACATTGTAGCCTTCTTCTGCAAAACGTAATGCAGTATATGCCATATCGCGTTTTCCGTTTGAACGATAACCATGCACACAAATCGCCCAACGATGGTTATCTGGATAAGGAATAAAGCACCGTGCATACAATGTTTCATCTTTAATTTTCAACCAACGATCTTCAGCAAAAGACTCTGTCCAAAAAGCTTCGCCTTCTTGTTTTTGTTGTTCTTCTATTTTTGTATATCTTGTTTCACGTTCTTGAAAATTATCAGGATTTAATAACCGATGCCCTTTTTTATGATACCAAGGGTTGTCTTTAAGCAACGCAATTTTCAAAAAATAATTGGCAATGTAAAAAGAAAAAACAACGCCAATTATTGCAAAAATGATCAGTAACCCGAGGAGCCATTTCATCTGCAAATCACACCCTCTTCTAAAGTATTTCCTTCTTCATTTAATATACTATGGATTTTTCATTTCTGAAAGAAATCACCCTTACATTTTGTTATTTTTTGAAAAAAAGCAGCCGTCTCAAAAAGAGGCGGCTACTTTTAATCTATCAACAATCCAACGTTGTCATATCTTCATATGTCTCACGGCGAGCAACTAATTTTGCTTGTCCATCTTCGACAAAAACCACCGCTGGTCGAGGATTTCGGTTGTAATTACTTGCCATTGAATAACCGTAAGCCCCCGTACTACTGATGGCCAATAAATCCCCTGCTTTAACTTCTGGCAATAAAATATCTCGAAGTAAGACATCGCCTGATTCGCAATATTTACCAACCACTGTGACTTTCTTGACTGAATCATGCCCATCACGATTCGCTAGAAAACCATCATAAACTGCTTGATACAAAGCAGGCCGTATATTATCACCCATGCCACCATCTACGGAAACAAAATGACGAACACCAGGAACCTCTTTTTGCGCGCCAACTGTATATATCGTTGTGCCCGCTTCGGCAATTAAACTGCGGCCTGGTTCAATCCAAAGCTCAGGCAGTGGATACCCTAATTGTTCACAATGACCTTTCAAGGAATAAACAATTTTTTCAACAAATGTTGCTGGTGCTAATGGCTCATCTTGTTGCGTGTACTGCACACCAAAACCACCACCCATATTTAAAACACGTGCTGTAAATTGATGGACTTGCCGCCAGTCTTCTAAAATAGTGAACATTTTTTCAACAGCAGCTAAAAAGCCTTCCACAGCAAAAATTTGCGAGCCAATATGGCAATGGACCCCTTGCACATCAAAAGAGGGATTTGATAAAAGGCGAACGAGCGCTTCTGTTGCTTGGCCACTTGCAACATCAAAACCAAATTTTGAATCTTCTTGGCCTGTCAAAATGTAATCATGTGTTTCTGCATCCACGCCAGGACTCACCCGAAAAAGAACTTTTTGTGTTTGGTTTCGTGTAGCTAATAATTCTTCCAACAAGTCAATTTCGTAAAAATTATCAATGACAATTGTACCTATTTTGTTATCCAAAGCATAACGTAATTCTTCAGGGATTTTATTATTTCCATGGAACTCAATTTCCGCTGGCTCCATGCCCCCTTTTAAAGCTGTGAATAGTTCTCCACCAGAGACAACATCACAAGCAATATCTTCTTCCTTTAACACTTGATAAATAGCTAAACAACTAAATGCTTTACTTGCATAAACCACTTTATTTTTGATACCTAATTGATTTAACGTTTGTTTAAAACCACGTGCTTGTGCGCGAATATGAGCGACATCATAGACAAATAACGGCGTCCCGAATTTTTGCGCCAACTTTACGGTGTCACAACCACCGATTTCTAAATGACTTTCCCGATTCATTTTTGCTGTACCAAATAACATGTTTTCCCGCCCCTTCATTTTGTTTTATTAAAAATCATAGCATAAAACCCAGTAGCTTCCTATAATTTTCCACATTTTTCTCTGACTTTCTCCTGTTGCTTTTTTTCGCCAAATAGCCTACAATAATTGGCATACGAATAAAAAACCTTTATTATCAAGACTTTAATCTTTTAAATAAAAATTGGTATATACGAAAAAGAAAGAAGGCAGATGACTTGGCTACACTGAACCGCGATCAACAAATTGAAGAAATTATTAATTTGGAAGCAATTTTGAATTTACCGAAAGGAACAGAACATTTTGTCAGTGATTTACATGGTGAATTTGAAGCTTTTGACCATATTTTAAGAAATGGTTCTGGGCGAATCCGAGAAAAAGTTCAATTTTTATTTAAACAAGAATTAAATGCCCATCAGATGGACGAGCTTTGTTTTATTATCTACTATCCAGAAGAAAAATTAACACTTTTAGAAAATGAAAGCGCCCTCTCTTATGAATGGTGGCTATTAACGATTCGCCGTCTGGTTGAAATCGTCCGTTCTTCTTCGATGAAGTACACACGTTCTAAAGTTCGCAAAGCCCTTCCTGAAACCTATGGGTATATTCTCGAAGAATTGATTTATCAATATGATGAAACAACAACCAAAAACGGTTACTATCAACAAATTATTGAAAAAATTATTTTACTAGGTGAAGCCAAACGTTTCGTAACAGAATTAGCTTATCTAATCCAACGTCTGATTATCGATCACCTACATGTTATTGGGGATATCTATGACCGGGGGCCAGCACCAGATAAAATTATGGACCGATTAATGTCCTATCACTCCTTGGATATTCAACTAGGCAATCATGATATGATTTGGCTGGCTGCTTATAGTGGTTCACTGGCTTGTTTAGCCAATGTAGTACGTATTTGTGCTCGCTATGGAAATTTAGATTTGTTAGAAGAACGTTATGCTATCGATTTAACCGCCTTAAAAAAATTTAGTTTAGAAACGTATAAAGAAAATCCTGCTTTTGCACCCAAGAAAAATCCCTATCGTGCGTTAACTGAAGCTGAAAAACAAGTAGCGATGCGTGTGCAACAAGCCATTGCCATTATTCAAGAAAAACTAGAAGGCCAAATTATTGGTCGACGCCCTGATTTTAACTTGGCACATCGGCTACGCTTAGATAAGATTCAAGGGGAAACTATTACTTTTGACAAATGTCGTTATACATTAATTAACAGCTGTTTCCAAACCGTTTCTGAAGAGCAGCCTTACCAATTAACACGTGAGGAAAAACAGATAATTGATGATTTATTAACGCAATTTCAGTCTTCGCCGCGGTTAACAAAACACATGCGCTTTCTAATGGAAAAAGCCTCTCTTTACCTTGTGTATAATCAAAATTTATTGATTCATGGCTGTCTGCCTCTGAATGCGGACGGTACTTTTCAAGCTTACACATTTAAAGGCCACTCCTATTCAGGAAAAGCTTTAGTTGACTTCTTTCAGGAAATGTTAGAAGAAGCTTACGCTCAGCCTGCTAGTACAGATGACTATGCGACAGATTGTTTATGGTATCTTTGGTGTGGCGAAGGTTCCTCATTATTTGGCAAACGAGCTATGAAAACCTTCGAGCGTTATTTTCTCGCTGAAAAAGAAACACATTACGAAGAAAAGAATCCTTATTACTCTTTGCGTGATACGGTTGAAGTTTGTGAAAGAATCCTAGATGAATTTGAAGTGACTGGTGAAAATCGACATATCATTAATGGCCATACACCAGTTAAACGAACAAAAGGCGAATCGCCGATCAAAGCAAATGGCGCGCTTCTCGTAATTGACGGCGGCTTTTCAAAATCTTATCAGACAATTACTGGAATTGCTGGTTATACATTGTTGTACAACTCGTTTGGTTTACAACTGACCGCGCATAAATCTTTTTCTAGTAAAGAAACAGCCATTTTAAATAATCAAGACATTCATTCCATCAAACAAGTCATCGATCGTCCCTTACAGCGGCTATTGGTAAAAGATACCACTATCGGCAAAGAGCTATTAAAGCAATCGCAAGCACTCCAAAAACAAATGAAACAAAACCAGTAGTGCCGTTAAAAAGACGCTTGCGCTCTTATCCGAAAAATGATTAAATGGAGGAGTTGAGAAAAATATCTATTAGAGAAACGGAAAGGGTTTTACATTGAAGAAACAGCAACTCTCACTATACGGCATCATTTTCTTTCTTTGCTTTTTCCTAATTGTGGGCTTCTTCTTCTCAAGTCGTGGCGAAGATTATGCCAAAGAATCTGAACAAAAAGTTACAATTGATTCCGCCAAACATGAGAAGCATACGAAAGACAAGGAAGAAAATAATTCAGCAAATACAGTAAATACAGTATTTTTTGATAAAATAAATGACCTGCTCGTCGCTTCTGTCAAAGAATTTGAAGGAACGGTCGGGATTAGTTATTTGGATTTAGAAACTGGCGAACAGCGTTCCGTGAATGGCCAACATGAATTTTATACAGCTAGTACTATTAAAGTGCCCCTGACGATGCTAGTCGCCGACACGGTTGCTTCTGGTCAAAAAAAATGGACAGACCTGATTCCCTATAACGCCGAAGAAGATTATGAAGAAGGAACTGGGATCATTGCCTATAATATCCAACCAGAATATCCATTAAAAACGTTACAAGAATATGCCATCACCTATTCTGATAATATCGCTAAAAATATGCTCTATGACACATTGGGTGGTGATGCAAAAGCAAAACGAGAAATGTATCAGCGTTATTTGCACAAGACACCTTCGATTGAAGAGCCACAATTTTCTTCTGAAGATGCGCTTGTTATTCTACAAAAATTATATACTGAAAAAGCAACAAAACCAGATTACCAAGCGATTTATGATTCTATGAAACAAAGTGTTTTCCATGAAAGAATGGAAACTCCCACAACTCAAGGAAAAGTTGCTCATAAAATTGGTTCCTATGATGAATTTATTCATGATATGGGGATTTTAGAAACACCTCACCCCTTTGCTTTAGCAATTTTTACTAAAGGACCTGATAATGCTAAGAGTGCTGCGTTTATTGCTTCAGTGACAGATAAGTTATGGCAATTACAGGTGTCTGAATATCCTAATGATAACAGTTAAGAAAATACCCTTGGTTTATTAAGATGACTTAATAAACCAAGGGTATTTTTTTATTGTTTGTTATCATTATCCATTTGTACAGACAACAACTTCGTAAAACGTTCTGCCAACATTTGGTGGGCATCAATTTTTTTGGTTCCTTGTGCTTTTGCTGCAAAACTAGCAAAGTTTAAGCCAGCCCCAAATAGTTGTAACGCACCGTTGCCTAAATCTCCCTTTTTAAGAGCTTCAAGCCCATCTTCGATAAACTGGTTACTTTCATCTAAATGACACTCAGGAAGATATTTCACGCCGTGATGATATCGTTTTACATTCAGAATGATTTGCTTCGCGGCTTCTTCTGAAATAGCCGCTCCCAAGTTTAACAGTAGCTCATTGATTGGTTCCACCAAGCGAGCATAGTCACTTTCGTACTTTTGACAATTCAGTGCAATCGCTTTGCGGCGTTCTTCATTTTTCATTTTTTCCACTCCCTTTTTTATTAAAAACGAGCCCGAAAGCTACCAACTGGCTTCGCACTCGTTCTTTCTAACCACTAATTTTCTTTGTTCATGCTTTTAATTTTAATTAGACGTGTAATTTCGCCACGTTCATTTTCTTCTAATTTCATTTGAATGTAGTAAATTGTTTCTTCTAATTGTGGAATCGTCATATACTCTAAGGCGTTGACACGACGACGCGTTTTTTCAATTTCTTTTGATAATAATTGGCACGTCTTTTCAACATTTGCAAGTGCTAATAATTTCGGTAAAATGCTTGAAATTTTAGCAAAAGCTTGATCAAGCTCGCTGTTTGAATTCACATAGCCATAATCTAAGGGTGCTTCTTGAACAGATTCATCGTAATCAAAAATCATTTTAGGAACTGGCACACTTAAGATGTTCTGTTCAATAATTTCTAATTCAACTTTTTCGGCTGGAATTGCCACTAACTCTTCAATAAAGGCTTCGTTCAACGTTGCGTTTGCCAATACAAAATTTGATAACGCATCCGTCACTTCTTGTTCAACCTGAATACGTAACTCATTGTTTTCTTTGACTAGCGCAATAAACCGTCGCATCAATTCATCTTGTTTGTCTTTCAGCAACTTATGACCTCTCGTGGCCGTAGTTAACTGTTTTTTCAATCGGGAAAGTTCCATACGGGTTGGATTAACATTTAATCGAGCCATTTTTCTACTTCCCTTCAGTTAAATATTGATCGAGCATATCCTCTTTAATTCGTTTTAGTTCTGTTCTCGGTAGCATACTTAATAGTTCCCACCCAAGATCTAACGTTTCTTCAATCGAACGGTTTGTATCGAATCCTTGGTTGACATATTCTTCTTCAAAACGTTGGGCAAAAGCTGCGTAAATTTTATCGACATCAGAAAGAGCTGATTCTCCTAAAATGACAGCTAATTCTTTGGCTTGTTTCCCTTGTGCATAGGCTGAGAACAATTGATTCATCGTCGCTGCGTGATCCCCGCGCGTTTTGCCTTCGCCAGTTCCTTTGTCTTTAAGACGGGAAAGTGATGGCAATACATCAATTGGTGGTTGGATACCGCTCTTATATAGTTCCCGGGACAAGATAATTTGCCCTTCCGTAATATAGCCAGTTAAATCGGGAATTGGATGTGTTTTATCCTCCTCTGGCATTGTTAAAATAGGAATCTGTGTTACGGAACCTTTTGAGCCACGAATTCGGCCTGCCCGTTCATACAACGTTGCTAAGTTCGTGTAAAGATAACCTGGGTAACCACGACGTCCTGGAACTTCACGGCGTGCTGCTGAAATTTCTCGCAACGCTTCGCAATAATTGGTCATATCCGTCATGATAACTAAGACATGCATGCCCTTTTCATAAGCTAAATATTCAGCGGCTGTCAAAGCCATTCTAGGTGTTGCAATCCGTTCAATGGCTGGATCATTCGCTAAGTTCATAAACAAGACTGAACGATCAATTGCGCCTGTTTGACGGAAATCTTCCATAAAATATTCCGCTTCTTCAAAGGTAATCCCAATGGCCGCAAAAACTACGGCAAATTCTTCTTCACTATTTAACACGTTGGCTTGTCTGGCAATTTGCGCCGCTAATTCTTTATGAGGTAAGCCAGAAGCTGAAAAAACAGGTAATTTTTGACCACGAACTAAGGTATTTAAATGGTCAATCGCTGAAATCCCTGTTTGGATGAACTCATCGGGATAATCACGAGCAACTGGATTGATAACTTCGCCGTTAATATCTAATTTTTTCTCAGGTAATAATTCTGGTCCATTATCTTTTAAGCGACCTAAGCCGTCAAAAACGCGCCCCATCATATCTGGCGAAACCCCTAATTCTAAAGGATGTCCCAGAAAGCGAACTTTTGAATCACGAATATTGATGTTACTCGTTCCTTCAAAAATTTGGACCATCGCTTTATCTCCATTGATTTCTAAAACTTGCCCTTGGCGAATTTCGCCATTTTGCATGCGTACTTCAATTAATTCTTCGTACTTTACGCCTGCCACTTTTTCAACAATCATCAGAGGACCAACGACTTCATTGATTGTGCGATATTCTTTAATCATTCGTCATTCCTCCTTCAGCAATGATTTCTTTTATCGTTGTTTTAATTTCTGCTTGTAAACGATCCAATTTTTCTAATTCTTCTTCTGGTAAATACTTGCTACGAGCAATGCGATCGCGGATTTCAACTGTTCCCGCCATTAACTCAGAGAAATAAGTGCCTAAACTTAAGGCTTTTTGACCTTCTTCACCAAAAGTTAGAATCAATTGCAACATTTTCGCTTGTTTGGTTCGAGAAGTGAACGTATCCACGTCATCAAAAGCATTTTGTTGCAAATAGTCTTCCCGTAATGATTTGGCTGTTTCCAACGTTAAACGGTCTTTATCCGACAAGGAATCAATCCCAACCAAGCGAACAATTTCTTCCAGTTGAGATTCCTCTTGTAAAATCCGCATCCCTTCAGCTACCATAGCGGCCCAGTTTCCTTGCAATTCCAAGTCTAAATATTGCCCTACTTCTGTGGAGTAAAGAGAATAACTTTGCAACCAGTTAATAGAAGGAAAATGACGTTTTTGTGCTAATTGAGAATCTAAGCCCCAGAATACTTTAACAACGCGTAACGTATTTTGTGTGACAGGTTCTGATATGTCCCCACCAGATGGCGAAACCGCACTAATCGCCGTAATGCTTCCTTCACGATGATCTTTTCCTAACGCGATGACTTGTCCTGCTCGTTCATAATATTCAGCTAAGCGACTACCTAAATAGGCTGGATAGCCTTCATCACCAGGCATTTCTTCTAACCGACCACTCATTTCTCGTAACGCTTCTGCCCAACGAGAAGTAGAATCCGCCATAATTGCGACTGAGTAACCCATATCACGGAAATATTCTGCAATGGTAATCCCTGTATAAATCGAGGCTTCCCGTGCCGCTACCGGCATATTTGACGTATTCGCAATTAAAATCGTCCGATTCATCAAAGACTCACCAGTTGTTGGATCAATTAATTCTGGAAATTCATTTAAAACATCTGTCATTTCATTCCCGCGTTCCCCACAACCAACGTAAACGACTAAGTCGACATCGGCCCACTTGGCAATTTGGTGCTGAACGACTGTTTTTCCAGCGCCAAATGGTCCTGGAACTGCTGCCGCTCCGCCTTTCGTAATTGGGAAAAAGGTATCAATTACGCGTTGTCCGGTCACCATCGGTACTTTGGGACTTAGTTTTTCTAAAATGGGACGTCCCCGCCGAACGGGCCATTTTTGCATCATGCTAAAACTTTCCGTTCCTTTAGCCGTTTCCACTGAGTAAACTGTTTCATCAATGGCAAAGTCACCTGCTTTAATTTCGGCAATCGTTCCTGAAACGCCGAAAGGCACCATAATTTTATGTTGAATAATCGGTGTTTCTTGAACCACACCGACGATGTCACCTGCCGACACTTCTTCACCAACTGCCACAGTCGGTTCAAACGTCCATTTTTTCTCACGATCTAATGCATCAATTTTAACGCCACGGCCTAAAAAGTTACTGTGGGTTACTTCTTGAAATGTATCCAATGGTCGTTGAATACCATCAAACATTTCGGCAATTAAACCTGGGGCTAATTCAACAGATAATGGTTCTCCTGTTGAAATAACTGGTTCTCCTGGTCCAATGCCTGTTGTTTCTTCATATACTTGAATCGAAGCGACGTCGCCTCGCATTTCAATAATCTCTCCGATAACGCCTAAATCTCCTACATGACAAATGTCTTGGATACTAGCATCTGACATGTTTTCAGCTAAAATCAAAGGACCTGAAACTTTGACAATTTTTCCAATTTGCACGCTCATTCTCCTTTGCATTATAAAATATTTTGTCCAATTGCTTTTTCAACATTTTTTTCAATCTCACTTAAACCGATTCCGATTGTACCATTATGACTTGGGATTAAAATAATCGCTGGTGTCACTTGTTCTTTGTATCGTTCAATCGTTTCTTCTGCTAAAGTAGAGGCTTCTTCCGTTATGAAAATGACCCCAAACTTATTTTTTGCCATAGTTTCAATGGCTTCTCTAACTTGCATTTCTGAAATGGCATGATGGACCTCAAAGCCAAACAGTTTAAATGGTAAGATTGAATTTTTGTCTCCAATGACACCAATTTTATACCCCATTGACTTTTCGCATCCTTTCTCGAATTTTTTCATTTGAAAACCCACTATGTTTTCCGACCAAAATTAAACGTAGATTTTTCCATTCAACCTCTTTCGCATTCAAAAAGGCTAGTAATGGGAGCGGCCCAAAAGCAACCGTCCGACCGTTTTCATACATTGAGGTCAGGTAATCATCTTTGAGTTTTTCAAAAGCCAATAAATTTAATTCATTGGTTTCTTTATTGATAATCTTTTCTAATAGTTGTCCGTAATTCGTTGTTCTGACAAATGCTGTAAATTCTACAAGTGACTTTTCCGCATAGGTCAACAGCTCTTTCTTTGAGAGACTGCCAGCGCTAGAAAGCACGGTTGATAAAAAGTTACTGTTTTGATGTTGAACAATCCCTCTAGCCATCGTTGATAGATTGGTTAAATCAATAAAAGCGATGACTTCCTTCGTTAACTCTTCATAGCCCAATTCATCCGCCAATTTTCGTTGTTGCTTTAAAAATGCTCGATCATAAAGGATATCAATTGCTTGCGGCAAACCGCCCTCTTCCAGATAGGCAAAAACATCACGGATCACTTCTAATAATGCTGGCTCAAGTTCGGAAGAGTTTTTTGTATGAATGGCACTTTTGACTGTGTTTAGAGAATAACGACCATCTTCTAAATAAAGATAATCAAAATCTTTACCTGTTCGCTCAGCTTTCGTCAAAATTTTCAAGTTATGGAAGGTAAAACGCATCGTATACAACGTTACTACAGCTGGTTCTGGAGCAATTTCATATAACCAGCGATAAAGACTTCCCAGCGCTTCAGAAGAATGGTAGTCAAATTTTTCTTCAAAAGTTTCGGTTAAATAAGGTTGATAAACCGTACTTTTTAACATATTTTTAACGTCTTCAACTGTTTCCGCTTCTAAAAGTTGTTGAAACTGTTGCTCAGAAAGCAGCTCCGTTTCTTTTAAACGAATCAGCGGATTAATTTGATGATACGTTGGTTTTCTCATGCTACGTCCTCCCTTCTTAACTGAAAAGTTTTTCTGCTACTTTAAAGCCTTCTGTTTTTTGAATCTCTTCAACTAATGCTGAAAAGAGAAAATTATAATCCAAACCGTCTTTTGCAACGATAAAGCCACTTTCTTTTGGGACAACTTCCTCTGAAAGCTCCCATTGAACAGTAGCATCAGAAAGGGCGGTCAGCCATTCTTGCGTCACTTTCGTTTGAGAATACTCGCCTAAAAGAATGGTTGCTTTTCCTGTTAATTCAAGTGAACCTAATTGTGCTTTCATGAATTCTTGAAATTCTTCCGCTGACCATTCACTCATCTTTAAGACCACTTCGTCAAATAATTGATTAAGATATGCTTGTTTTTTATTTAATGCATCCTGACGAATTTCTAGTGTTTGCCGTTGTTGGCGTTGTTTAAATTCTTTTAATAATTGTTGTTGTCGTTTTTCTATTTCATGTTCTTGCTTCAGCAAAATTTCTTGTTGTGCTGCTTGGAATTCTTGATCGATGCGCGTTTGTTCACTGGTGACATAGGCTTCGACTTCTTGCTTTCCTTGTTGCTTAATTTCACTGATGATTTTTTCAATGGCATCCATCCATCTGCCTCCTCAATTATTTGACGTTCAATACAAGTAAGAAGGAAATTACGAACCCTAAGATGGCATAAGTTTCAACCATGGCAGCATAGATAATTCCTTTTGTTGCATGTTCTGGTTTCTTCGCTAAAATTTGGATCCCCGCAGCGGCTACACGACCTTGGGCAATCCCAGAGAACAATCCTGCAAAAGCAATTGGTAAAGCTGCTACAAAATAGTTCAATCCTTGAACCATACTCATATCGTTTCCTAAGTTAATATAAATTAAGAAAGCAATAACGAAACCGTATAGTCCTTGTGTACCTGGTAATAACTGTAAAATTAACGCTTGACCAAATTTTTCTGGCTGCTCCGTCGTTAAAGCTGCTGCTGCTTCCCCAGTAAAGCCAACCCCTTTGGCTGATCCAATCCCAGCAAAAATTGTCGCCATCGCCATTCCTAATACTGCAAAAACAATTCCACCATTATTATTAATTAAGTAATCCATCATCTCTATTTTCCTCCAATAAATAATTTTCTATTTTTTCTCAACATTGACATACTTTTCTTTTGTTTTTAGCGGATTAAACGCCCGGCCACCGCCTGTGTAAAATTTTCCAAAGAACTCAACATATTGCAAACGTGCGCCATGAACATAAGCACCTAATAACGATAAGAATATGTTTAACGCATGTAAAACAATTAACAGCAAGATGCCCACGCTAAAACGGGCAACTGGCGGCATGAACTCTACGAGCATATTAAACGCTGAAGCAATACTTCCCCCAGCAATTCCTAACGCCATCAAACGTGTATAACTAACTAAATCACCGACATAACCTGTCACACCGTATAGTCCATACAGTCCTTTGGCTAAGCCTTTTAATTTGGCCTTCGATTGAATCATTGGAATCACAATAATTGCAATGGCAGAAAGGCTAGCTAAAATCGCACCTGCTGTAAATAAACCTTCATTTTTAACCACTAATTTACCAACGACTAACAATGCTAAACCAAACAAAATCCCTAACCAAGCGTAACTTTCGTTAATACTATCTAAATAGCGCTTTTGTTTTGATAACTGAATCCCATTAATCATTAAACCGACAACCAATTGGATAAACCCAAAAATAACCGATAAAATTAGAATCGTATTTACATCTTCGGTCGTTGATAAAATCGGAAATGGTGATTTGATTCCAAACATTGTTGGCGGTAATGCTGCACCGAAAAACGAACCGTAAATGAAGCCCCAAATAATTGTTGGAAATGATAAAATCAAGAAAAAGTCGGCAAAACGCTTCATGCCTCTCGGTAAAACAAATGCTTTCAACGCAATAATAGACAAGAGTAGCATCAGTAAGCCATAGCCAATATCCGCTACCATCATGCCAAAAAAGACTAGATAAAACGGCATCATCGCAGGTGTCGGATCAACTTCTTCATATTTTGGTAAGCTATACATCTCTGTTAACATTTCAAACGGCTGCACCAATTTATTATTCGCTAGTTTAACTGGTATATCCGTCTCAATTTCCGCCTTCGTAGGATTTTCAAAAGTAAGAGCTATTTCGTCCTT
Source organism: Enterococcus sp. AZ104 (assembly GCF_050546705.1). Taxonomy (NCBI): domain Bacteria; kingdom Bacillati; phylum Bacillota; class Bacilli; order Lactobacillales; family Enterococcaceae; genus Enterococcus; species Enterococcus sp. AZ104. The sequence continues at coordinate 1,232,627 of NZ_CP172952.1, read as the reverse complement.
AGGAACTTTTTCTTCAATCGCTGTCAAAATCTCGGCTTTTTCTTCGACTGGAATCCACGTTTGCAAGATGAAAAATGATGAAGCATTTAACAAATGTTGACGTGCTTGTTCTCTTTGGATAACCGCCAATAAGACTTCTTCAGCCAAGCAAAACGTTTCATAGAAATCATGATAAGAAGCCAGTTGTTGCTTTAAGGCTTTTTCTTCTTTTTGTAAAATTTCATATCGTTCTTTGACTTGTTGATATGCCTCTTTAGGCGGAACATCATAACGGTATTGGAGTGGTTCAAAGCTATATTGGTTTAATAACTCGGTTACACTCTGCTGATGTTCCTTCAGGTAAACGAGTGTAAAGTAACTATGATGCATACTTTGATAAATTTCTTCAAAATAAACCGTTGGCCATTGAGACAAAGCGCTCAAGAAACTGGCTTTATTGGCTAGATTTATCGAACCATGAACGACATAACTACTTTTTAACTGTTGTTTATGCGGTAAAATATCCAGATATTGCCAGCGGCCTAATAATTCTTCTTCGGCTTCTAATCCTTGACGATCCGTTTGAATTTGTTTCAAAGATTCTTGAATATTCTTTAATTCCGTCAAATAGCTTTGTAATGTTTCTTCATCAAAGGTTTGTTCCAACTCTTCTAAGGTATAGACTTTTCTTTTTATCTTTAAGCCTTTTCCTGAAGAGCGTGTCAAAAATAAAAGAAGCTCTTGCAATTGTTGTAGCATCGTTTCATATTTACGTAGCTGTTCAGTTGACTGTTCTGCTTGTAAAAAAGAATATTGACTCTTTAAGGCTTGTTCTTCTTCAGGCGAATGAAAAATCCGTTTTACTTCGACAATTTGCAAGCCTTGAATGGCTTGTAGAATTGCTGCTTCTTTTTCGGCAGCGGCAATTATTGTCATTTTTTCCATTTTACTAACTGCCATAAACGTCTTTCACCCTCTCAATAATTGAATCAATGACTTGTTCTTTGTTCGCTTCATAACGTTCGTGAAGCGCTTGTTCAGTGCGCTTTGTTTCATCTAAAAGTTGTTCTTTTTCAAGTTGTAACATCTTTTCTTGCGTTGCTAGTGAATCCGTCAGCACTTTTTCAACAGCTTCTTCACTCTCTTGACGTAGTTCAGCTAAACGTTCTTGCTTCTGTTCTTCATATAAACGACAATTCATCTTAGCTTGTTGCCGATGCTCTTCCACCGCATCTTCCGCTGCCTTGATTTGCTCTAGTACTTCTTGTACCATTGTCTCCACCTCCTTAGTTTTTACACCTTTAGCATATAAGAAAAAGGACTAGCGAAATAGAGATACGCTCAGCCCTTTTGTTTTAGGTATGCAAAAAGGCGCAAACTCAAAAATTGTTCTTCTCACCCCTTGAAGAACTGAATCCTTGAAGCTTTCGCCCAACCATTCTTTATTCAATACTCTACCATCTTAGCAAAGTTTTTCGCAAAATTCAATACTTACCCAAATGAATTAAAATAACAAATTTTCACTTTTATAATAGGTAATAAAAAGGCATTATTTTTTTCGCTTTATAATTATTGATCTTGAATTTTTTTCACATAAATGTGCTATACTTACGTAAACAATTAAATTTATTTGGAGGGATCTCTGATGAATATACGATATATTTCAATCTCTGGTAATACGCGCTCATTTGTTCAACGTTTAACAACTTATGCTGAAGAGCAACATCAGCAAAACGAAAAAAATCCTACGATTACTTTCAAAGAAATTTCGGAAAATTCTCCGTTAGAAGTAGAAACAGAACCATTTTTTACCTTTGTGCCTACCTATTTAGATGGTGGCGATGGCATCAACAACGGCAATACCGAAATTTTAACAGAAGTCATGCGAGAATATCTTGCTTTTGAAAATAATTATCGTTATTGCTCTGGCGTGGTGGGCAGCGGCAATAAAAACTTTAACCACCAATACTGCCTGACAGCTAAACAGTATGCGGAACAATTTAACTTCCCCTTCTTAGCTGACTATGAATTAAGAGGTACCCAAGCGGATATTGAACGAATTTATGCTATTTTAAAGGAAAACCAATAAGCAAGTTTCATTACTAAAAAGCTCACCTATGATAGACTACATTTTGAGGTGAAGAAAAATGAGAAATACATGGTTAGCAGAACAACTTCAGTCAATCAGCGAAGAAACAAATTCTTTTATTATCGAGGAAACCATCAAATATATTGAGCAATTAGAAGATGATAATGAAAGTCTTCAAGTTGCATTGGAAGGAACCATTTGGAGTCCTAAAAAATGGAACGAACCATTGGAAAAATAATTTAAACAGAAGAAAAGAGCCAGAAACGTAAGTGTTTCTGGCTCTTTTCTTCTGTTATTTACAAATTATAGACGTGCATTTAAATCTTTTGCTAATTCTTCAAAACCTGGTTTACCTAATAAAGCGAACATGTTGCGTTTGTAAGCTTCAACACCTGGTTGATCAAATGGATTAACCCCATTTAAGTAACCTGAGATGCCCACCGCAATTTCAAAGAAGTACATAACATAACCTAATGAATAAGCATCCATTGTTGGCACTTTAACGATCATGTTTGGCACACCACCATCTGTGTGAGCAAGCAACGTACCTTCGAACGCTTTTGTATTGACGAAGTCAATTTCTTTTCCTTGTAAATAGCCTAGGCCATCTAAGTCTTCATTTTGTTCTGGAATTGAAATGCTATGGCGTGGATTTTCAATTTTAACCACTGTTTCAAATAAGTTACGCATACCCTCTTGAACATATTGACCCATAGAATGTAAGTCAGTTGAAAAGTCTGCGGCTGCTGGGAAAATACCTTTGCCATCTTTTCCTTCTGATTCACCGTATAATTGTTTCCACCATTCAGAGAAATAGTGCATGCCAGGCTCATAGTTAATTAACATTTCAGTTGTTTTGCCTTTACGATATAAAATGTTACGTAACGCAGCATATTGATAGGCTTGGTTTTCTTTTAAGTCGCTCGTTGCGCCGTATTCTTTACGTGCATCATTTGCACCTTCCATTAAACGATCAATATCCGCACCGCTAACAGCGATTGGTAAAAGACCTACTGGCGTTAAAACAGTGAAACGGCCGCCCACATCATCAGGAATCACAAATGTTTCCCAACCTTCCGCATCAGCTTCAACTTTTACTGCTCCTTTAGCACGGTCAGTTGTCGCATAAATACGTTTATTGGCTTCTTCTTTGCCATATTTATTAATTAATAACTCTTTAAAGACGCGGAAAGCAATCGCTGGTTCTGTCGTAGTTCCAGATTTTGAAATAACGTTCACAGAAAAATCACGATCACCAATCACATTGATTAAATCAGCTAAATAAGTTGAGCTGATGCTATTTCCAGCAAAGAAGATTTGTGGCGCTTTCCGTTCTTCTTTGGATAATAGATTATTAAATGAATGTGTCAAAAATTCAATTGCTGCACGGGCACCTAAATATGAACCACCGATACCAATGACTACTAATACCTCAGAGTCAGATTGAATTTTTGCTGCTGCTTTTTTAATGCGCGCGAATTCTTCTTTGTCATAGTTTTCTGGTAAATCAATCCAGCCAGTAAAATCATTACCAGCTCCTGTACCTTCACGTAATGCTTTGTCCACTGCAGTGACTTGTGTTTGCATGTATTCCAATTCATGGTCAGCAACAAATGGTGCTAATTTGGAATAATCTAATTGAATGTGTGACATTCCTTTTCCTCCTCGAAAGTAAACTTACTACATGTATACTTTACGTGTTTTTAGACATTTTTTCAAGCAAATTCTTTTGGATAGACCAATTGTTTAATTTTAACTATTTAATTAGAGATATTTATTCTCTTAATCAAACAAACCAAGAAAAAATGCTAGGAAATCCTAGCATTTTTTGTTATTAAACGAGTCCTTGACTTAGCATCGCTGCCGCTACTTTTTCAAAGCCAGCAATATTCGCACCTAAAACAAAGTTATCTCGTGCCTGATATTCGTTAGCCGTATCACGACAAGTCTCATAAATGTTTTGCATAATTTGATCTAGCATACCGTCAACTTTTTCAAAGGACCAAGCTAAACGTTCAGCATTTTGGCTCATCTCTAATGCAGAAACCGCAACACCACCTGCATTAGCGGCTTTGCCTGGACAATAAATTACAGCTGATTTAGCAAAAACGGCGACTGCTTCTAGTGTACAAGGCATATTTGCGCCTTCTGCCACGACTTTCACTCCATTTTTCACTAAAATAGCGGCTTGCTTTTCGTTGATTTCATTTTGTGTTGCACATGGTAACGCAATGTCATACGCTGTTTCGAAATCCCAAACAGATTCTTTATCATAATAAGTTGCGCCTTTACGTGTTTCAACATATTTTGAAATGCGTTCACGATTTTTTTCTTTTAGTTCTTTTACTAACGCCACATCAATTCCTTCTGGATCATAGACAAAACCAGACGAATCGGAACATGTGATTACTGTGGCGCCTAGCTCAGTTGCTTTTTCCATGGCATAAATTGCGACATTCCCGCTACCAGAAACAGCAACTTTTTTGCCTTCAAACGTATCGTTTTTATCTGCTAATAAATGTTTAACAAAATAAACCGTTCCATAACCCGTCGCTTCTGTTCTTGCTTGGCTTCCCCAGTATCCTAAAGGTTTTCCAGTCAACACTCCTGCATCATAGTTGCGCAAGCGTTTATACATGCCAAACAAATAACCAATTTCACGAGCGCCTACGCCAATATCGCCTGCTGGAACATCTGTACTTGGACCAATATGTTTTTGAAGTTCGGTCATGAAACTTTGACAAAAGCGCATCACTTCAGCATCTGACTTACCTTTTGGATCAAAATCACTACCGCCTTTGCCGCCACCGATTGGCAAACCAGTTAAACTATTTTTAAAAATTTGTTCAAAGGCCAAAAACTTCATCACACTTAAATTCACACTTGGATGAAACCGCAAACCACCTTTGTATGGTCCAATCGCTGAATTATATTGGACACGATAGCCTCTGTTCACATGCCAATTGCCCTGGTCATCTTGCCACGGCACACGAAATTGAAAAATACGTTCAGGTTCAATCAAGACACCTAAAACATTTGCTTCAATGTATTGAGGATTTTTTTCTAAAAAACCTTCTACGGTTGGTAAAAACTCATCGACTGCTTGTAAATATTCTGTTTGACCTTGGTCTAATTGGTGAATCTTTTCTTGAATATTTTTAACATATTTTTTTGCGTCCATTTAATCATCCTCTCATTGTTATAGGTTTATTTTAACTGAAAATTCAAAAATTACCATAGTCAAACGTTTATTTTTTCCTTAAATCCAGAAAAAATCCTGTAATTATGGTACACTACCTATTGAATTGGAGGAGAACTATGAAGAAATTTGATGTAATTATTGTCGGTGCTGGGACGAGTGGTATGATGGCCACGATTGCGGCCGCAGAAGCTGGTGCTCAAGTATTATTGATTGAAAAAAATCGCCGTGTTGGGAAAAAATTATTAATGACTGGTGGCGGCCGCTGTAATGTAACCAATAATCGGCCCGCAGAAGAAATCATTTCATTTATTCCTGGGAATGGAAAATTTTTATACAGCGCATTTTCACAATTTGATAACTATGATATCATGAACTTTTTTGAATCCAATGGTATTCACTTAAAAGAAGAAGATCACGGACGCATGTTCCCTGTTACAGATAAATCGAAGTCAATTGTTGATGCGCTATTTAACCGCATTAACGAATTAGGAGTCACTGTTTTTACAAAAACACAGGTCACAAAATTACTACGAAAAGACGATCAAATAATTGGCGTTGAAACCGAACTGGAAAAAATTTATGCACCGTGTGTTGTATTAACAACTGGCGGCCGCACTTATCCTTCCACAGGAGCAACTGGTGATGGCTATAAACTAGCCAAAAAAATGGGGCATACCATCAGCCCGCTCTACCCTACCGAATCGCCTATTATTTCTGAAGAACCTTTTATCCTTGATAAAACGTTGCAAGGTCTCTCTTTACAAGATATTAATTTAACTGTTTTGAACCAAAAAGGAAAACCTTTAGTTAATCATCAAATGGATATGCTGTTTACACATTTTGGCATTTCAGGACCTGCCGCGCTCCGCTGTTCTAGTTTTATTAACCAAGAGTTAACTCGCAACGGCAATCAACCTGTCACGGTAGCCTTGGATGTGTTTCCGACAAAATCTTTTGAAGAAGTGCTGAAAAATGTTGATTACATGATTGAGGAACAGCCAAATAAAGTGGCAAAAAATGCCTTTCATTCTTTAATACCAGAACGTCTGCTTACTTTTTATCTAGAGAAACTAGCAATTGAAGAAGTGCCTGCCAAACAACTAACAGAAAAGCAACGTCTTTCCTTTGTGGAACTACTGAAAGACTTTCAGTTCACTGTTACGAAAACATTGCCTTTGGAAAAATCTTTTGTCACAGGCGGTGGGATTTCCCTCAAAGAAGTGACCCCTAAAACAATGGAGAGCAAATTAGTCAATGGTTTATTTTTTGCTGGTGAACTTTTAGATATTAATGGCTATACTGGAGGCTACAATGTTACAGCTGCATTTGTCACTGGACATGTTGCTGGCTCCCATGCCGCAGAAATTGCAGAATACACCTATTTACCAATTGAAGAAGTCTAAACAAAAAGTCGCTAAAATAGCGACTTTTTGTTTACTTTTTTTATTTATCAATAATTTTCCCGTTTTCTAAATAAATAGTGCGGGTGGCTACTTTTTCCACAAACGTTTCATCATGCGAGGTGAAAATTACTGTTCCTTGATAGGCACTTATAAATTCTTCAAGTGCTTGGATTGTCTCTAAATCAAGAAAATTGGTGGGTTCATCCAATAAGATAATATTATTTGGTTCTATAAACAGTTGCGCCAAAGTAATTTTTATGGCTTCGCCACCACTTAGAGAAGATATCTTTGTCTGTAAATTTTCTTGTTGAAAACCTAGCCGATATAAAAGTGAACGCACAACCTTTTCAGAATAATTTGTCCGCTTCAATAAATAAGTCAACAGTGGCTCATCATTTTTTAATCGATAATCTAATTGATGATACGTTCCTAACCGGACTTTGGGAGAAAAGTAAATGGCCGGGTGACGAGCTTCAATTTGTTGAAGGAAGGTACTCTTCCCAGCACCATTTTTTCCACAAAGTGCTATTTTTTCGTTTAAAGGAATTTGAACGTTCACTTGGTTAAGAATTGTTCGATTCTCATAAGCGAAAGTTAAATTTTCAATTCTAATTGGATATGGATTGTATAAAGAGAACTGATTATTAGTAGGAAAAATAATTTTTCGCTCTTGTTTTGCTTGCGCAACATCGGGTAATCTGTCAATTCTGGCATTAATCGCTTTCGCTTGTTTTTGGAGTGCTTTTTGTACGGTATCTTTTTGTTTAGAACCAGCTAAACGACTAGGTTTAATTTGCTTTTGTTTTTGTTTTTTTGAAACATGACTAGATTTTTGCGCTTGTGCTTGTTTCTTTGCGTAAGATTCCTGTAATTTTTTCTTTTCCTTTTGATATTGATGATAGACATTATATTGTGTTTGCTGTTCCAATTCTTTTTGACGACAATACGCATCGTAGTTCCCTAAATATTCTTTGACATGTCCATCCGAAACTTCCCAAATTTTCTCTGCTAATTGATTCAAGAAAAAGCGATCATGACTAACAAACAAAACGGTCCCATAATAATACGTTAAATCTGCCACTAACAACTGACGATGTTCTTTATCTAAATGTGTGGTTGGTTCATCTAAAATAACCCCGGTTGGATACTCTGAAAATAATGTTGCTAAGCGTTTTTGGACTTTTTCGCCACCACTTAGTTTTTGATTTTTCTGATTTAGCAAACAGTTTTTGTCAGTTTTCTCTGATTCATTCGTTATTTCTTCAGCTACTTGTGCCAAGTAATGAAAGTCGTTCAATCTTTGAACTTTTCCTTTGTCTGATTGAATCTTACCCATAATTAAATTGAGCAGTGTTGATTTTCCTGCGCCGTTTTTACCAATAATCCCAATTTTTTCATTTTGCCCTCTTCTTTCATTTCTGAAACGAAAGAATCTTGGGTACGCAAAAAAGGACAGCCTAATCGCTATCCTTGTAGTTTCGTATAAAAGTACACACGTCACCCATGAATTTTAATTTCAGACTTTTTGATAAGATTTATTCAATTTATTTTGTCAAAAAGTCAATCCAAATTCTGATAGATGCCAACATACAATTATACCTCCTCGTTTAATTACTCCCACATTAACACCTCTGCTTTCTTTTGTCAATTCTGACCCTAAAATGAGAGAATCGGACTTTAGTAGGATACAATTTTACCGAAACTATGGCAAAATAAAAACGGAGGTGAAAACCATGAAGATTACATTGACACGAAAAACATCAGCTTGGGGCGCGTTACGCTATTTTACATTTTATAAAAATGGTGTGCATCAAGGGAAACTTTTTACTAATGTACCTATTGAAATTGAGGCTGATCCTGGAGATGTTTTAACGTTCTATGAAGGCTGGTTCCAATTTTATCGGCGCATTGAAGTTACTGAAGATACCAAAGAAATCACGATTATCAATTCTAAAAAATTGCAACACGTTTTTTATACCTGTGTCGTCTTATTTTTAATTTTAACGCTATTATTCCTTTCCGCACAGAAACTTTCGACGTTTATTATTGCTGAAATTTTAATTTACTCTGGTATTCAGTGGCTGTTCCGGCAACAAACCTATCATTTTACTGTCAAGAAAAAAACGGAATCCTTTGCTTCCTATTCTAAAAAAAGTATCGCACACTAAACGAATCTTTAGCGTGCGATATTTTTTAATTACTTTTCATTAATTCGGCCACATATGTGACTGTTTCTGGTTGTGTTTCTTCAATTTTATTAATCGCATCTGCAAAATTCGGTAAATGCGCTTTGTGGGCAATTAATAATTCGTCCAACAAGGTCTTCGCCATGACGCCGCCAGGAACTAATGGATTAATAGTGAAAGCATGCAATGCTGCGCCGTAATCACCATTGATGGCTGCTCGAATAACCGTTTCTTCCATAGCTTTCATATTTTGAATAATTCCTCTTGCTGCTGGCGGAAAGGCCCCCCAGTTGTAAGGTTCATGGCCATGAGCTGTCACAGGTCCAGATACTTCTACAACACAATCATACGGTAAATCAGTAATTGTCCCATTATTTTCAGTAGAAATAACCATATCCGTTCGTTTATCATTATAAATTGATGCAATCATTTCACAAGCTGCATCGCTATAGTGTGTGCCGCCCCGTTCTTCTAATTCTTTTGGTTTGTAATCTAGTTTGGGATCTTTATACAATTCAAACAGACGACTTTCCGTTTCTTTAACCACTTGTGCTCTTGTTTCGCCCCGTTCATACTCTTCGATGGAATGCTTCAACATCTCATCTTCAATATAATAATAGCGATGATAACCACATGGTAACATTCCTAAATCTTTTAACTGTTCATAATGGAACGGCGCATCAAAAATATTTTTCAAATGACTTTCTTGCTCTTGCTTAGGTCCGTAAATTAAATCAATGAGTTCTTGTGTTCGCTCTTGTCCTTCTTTGTCCCAAACGCGGTGCCAATGGAAATGATTAATTCCAGCAAATTTAAAGAATAAGTCTTCTTCTGGAATTCCCAGCATTTCGGCCGCTTGTTTTCTATGACCAATCGGCACATTACATAAGCCAACTGTTTTTTTCCAACCGCCATGTTTAATTGCAGCTTCCGTAACCATTCCAGCTGGATTAGTAAAATTCACTAACCAAGCATCTGGGCAAAGACGTTTCATATCGTCAATAATAGCTAAAATGACAGGAATTGTTCGAAATGCTTTAAACATTCCTCCTGCGCCATTTGTTTCTTGGCCTAATACTCCATGGGACAAAGGAATCCGTTCATCTTTAATGCGAGCATCTAATAATCCTACACGGAACTGTGTTGAAACAAAATCCGCCCCTTTTAAGGCTGCTTCACGGTCCAATGTTAAATGAACTTCCCAATCTAAACCAGCAGCTTTAATCATGCGCTTCGCCATTGCACCAACGATTTCCAATTTTTCTTTACCAGCTTCAATATCGACTAACCAAATTTCCTTAATTGGCAGTTCATCTTTTCTTTTAATGTATCCTTCAATTAATTCAGGTGTATAACTAGAACCGCCACCAATTGTTGCAATTTTTAATGCTCCTCTTGTCATCCGTCTTCTTCCTCCTTGATTAAATTGTTATCGTTTACATCTTTAGGATAAATTATGGGAATGTTCCCATGTCAAGCACTATTTTCAAAAAAATGTATGCTATACTTCTTATAAGAATACATTCCACTTTGGAGGTAAAAAATGACGTCTATCATTGATGTAGCAAAAGTTGCCGGTGTCTCGAAATCGACTGTTTCTCGCTTAATTTCTGGAAAAGGATATGTGAGTGCCGATAGTCAAGAAAAAATTCTCAAAGCAATGAAAGAATTAAATTATACCCCGAATTATGTGGCGCGGAATTTACGAGCAGGTGCCACAAAAACCATTGGCTTTTTAGCCCCTAGCTATTTAGGTTCCTTAGGTATTTTCTTGAATCGCTTTATTTCAATTGCCAAAAAATACAATTATTCCGTAACCTTATTTTTTACAGATGGCGATCAGCAGAAAGAAATTGATGCCTTGAACCAATTAAAATACAAACAATTAGATGGCTTGTTTTTATTGACACGAACAAATGAATGGTCGGTGATTGAGCCTTACAGCGCGTATGGCCCTTTAGCAACCTGGCATCGTATCGATTCACCTAATATATACTCTTCCTACATTGATCATTACTCTGGTTACTATCGTTCCTTAGAATATTTACAACAACAAGGATACCAAAAAATCGGTCATGTCCTCGGTAATCCCGAAAATTTAAACACGCACGCACGAAAACGTGCAATGAAAGATTTTTATGAAAACACTCAGGCACCTTGGCAAGCTGAGTGGCTGATTAATGATCAGTATACTAACCATTCTGGTCGCAAAATTGCCCATTACTGGCAACAATTAACCGAAAAGCCAGAAGCTTTGGCCTTTTATAATGATCACGTAGCAGCTGAGTTTATTTCAGAACTTGAAAATCTAAATTATGCCGTTCCTCGCGATGTCGCTGTCATTGGCTTTGATAATAGTTATGTCAGTGAATTGATGCATATTACGACTGTTGATTATGCCATTCAGTATCAAGCCGAAAACTCATTTATTTACCTATACAACCAATTAAATCAGACGAACATTCCTGAAAAAAAATTAACCGTTCGTCTAGTTGAACGACGAACGGTGCCTAAAAAAGACCCGGCAGATCAGTCACTTTGACTGATTTACCGGGTCCTTTTAGAGTTAAACAAAAATTATTTATGCTTTTGTTCATTTTTTAAAATAGAAATTGACTGTTTTAAGGATTGAATCATGCCGCCTTCGCTGTATACAAGAACGTTTGATTTGTATAAACGAGCAGAGAAGATTGTTAAAATAATTCCAAAAACTGCCAAAATCACTAATGAGACAATTGCTTCCATTGTTGATGCCGTTTCGGTCGCCAAGCGTACTGGCATAATGTATGACGAAATCAGCGGAATAAAGGAAGTCACTTTCACCACGATATTTTGCGGATCATTCGTCCCAAACGTAATGCCAATCATATAACCGATTAAACCAATATACATGATGGGCTGAACTGCTTTTGCTGTATCCTCTGGTTTGGAAACAAGAGAACCACAAAGTGCTGCCAAAACAGCAAAAACGAGAATACCAATAATGAAAAAGCCTAATGTAAAAATAAAGGTTGATGAAAAAATACTTTGTGGTGAAATACCACTTAATAGACTTTTCATAAAATCAAGATTTTTCAATTGAGAATAGCCGAGAACAAACGCCACTCCGTAAATAAAAATTTGTGTTAAAGCTACTAGAATAACCCCAGTTAATTTGCCATAAAAATGGGTTTGCGCTTTTGTACTAGAGAGAATAACTTCCATGATTCTAGTGCCTTTTTCAGAAGCAATCTCTTGGGCAATAATTGAAGAATAACTGCTGATGAAGACAAATAACAAAATTGTTATCCCCATTGCTAACACCATTTGAATCCCTGTGTTATCTTCTCCTGTTTTTATTTTGCCATTTTCATCAAAACTAATTTTGGCTTTTTTAAATGTTGCTTGTTGATTCAACATGGCAACTTGCTCAGCTGTTAGGTTTAAACGATTGGCATTCGCCATTGTTTGTAATTGGTTTAACATTTGAGGAATTAGCATCTCGGTTGCATTTCCTAAAGAGCGTTCAGAGTAAATCTGACCAGAAATCTGATTATCTGTAGTGTCCAAAAGTAAATAGGCATCAATTTTCTCGTCTTTTAATTGTTCTTGGGCCTTTTTCTCAGAAGAAACAGCTTTGAAAGAAAAGTCCTCTGTTTTATTCTTTGTCAACTCTTTAACGAGCGCTTGATTTTCCGAAACCAGACCAATGGTAGTATCTCCTGAAAAACCGCTAGCTAGAGAGCCCGCTAAGTAAACAATTCCTACAAGAAGAAATGGCGCTAAAATCATGATTAAGAAAGACAGCGACTTCACATTTTTCTTATAGACATCAGTCGCAATAATCCAAAATTTACTCATCTTGCCCACCTACTTTCATTTTGAAAATTTCTTCCAATGTTGGTGGTTGTTGATTAAACATTGGAATGTAGCCGTTGGCTGTCGCTTTATCAAACAACACTTTGCCCACTTCAGCGTTTTCTAATGTCGCTTCTAAGACGCCATCTTGTCGTAAGTGTGCTTCTTTCACACCTGCTGTAGCAGCAACTTCCTCAACAGATAACGGTGATTCTAAAAATAATTTTGTTCGACCAAATTGTTGTCGAATTTCATGAACCTGACCATCTAAAACCATGCGTCCATTTTTTAACATGACTAAATGGTCACAGATTTTCTCCACATTGTCCATATTATGACTGGAAAAAATGACACAAGAACCTTGATTTTTCAATTCAATAATGCCGTCTTTTAATAATTCTGCATTAACTGGATCCAAGCCACTGAATGGTTCGTCTAAAATAATTAACTTCGGTTCATGAATAAGTGTCGCAATCAATTGAACTTTTTGTTGATTTCCTTTTGATAAAGATTTAACTTTATCTGTTTTTTTGCCTTTAACTTGAAATTTTTCCATCCAAAAGTCAATTTTAGGTTCAATTTCTTTTTTAGTTTTTCCCCGCAACGAAGCGAAATAAATTAGTTGGTCTTCAATCGTAATTTTAGGATATAAACCCCGTTCTTCTGGTAAATAACCAATAATATTGTACTCTTTTTCGTTTAATGGTTGACCATTCCATAAAACTGACCCGCTATCTTGTGTTAAAAAATTTAAAATCAAGCGAAACGTAGTTGTCTTCCCGGCACCATTTTGGCCAATTAATCCTAAAATTTTCCCGTCCGGTATCGTAAAGGATACATGATCAACTGCTTTAAAATCCCCAAAGGTTTTGACTAACTCTTTTACCTCTAACACATAAACGCCCCCTTCACTTTTTCTAAACCGCTGTTTAGTTACTCATATCGTATCTTTACTGTGTTGGCATGTCAATGACAATTGTTATGGAAAGATGTTGCACTTTAATCAGACGCTTTATTTTCTGCTAAACGAAAAAGGCCATCCGTCTCGGAAGAAATATGCACTTCATTTGCGGCCAAGCCTGTGCTTTCATAAAATGTATTTTCAAATTCCTTTGCCGATTTTGATGATTGACAGGCCCAAATTCGACCTGTACGATTCAACCACGTACCCAATTCATTCATTAAACGCTCATCAATCAGTAATTGATTTGGTACTTTTTTAAATTTTATTTGATAAACGGGTGTTAGTATTTTCATGATCAGACGACCTCTCTTTTAAGTTAGTTTTAGTATATCACGAAAGAAATCGTTATCATATTTTCTTGAGAGTTCAACTTTTCATGAAAAAATTGAATAAAAAAACAGAGCCTGGGACAAAAATCACTTTGGATTTTTGCTCCACGCTCAAAAACTGATAAACGGCGGGAACAGAAGCAACACTATGCGTTGCTCCGATCTCAACAACTTCTAAGGTGTTTTCTCGACATGCGTCTCGTCACAGTACAGCCTTCAAAAGAGCTACAGCTCTAAGAGTTGCGATGTTTCACTGTGAAGCATGAACAGATGAAATCATCGTACCTACTTGGTGAAGGTCCTTCGGAAATAAGCCGAAATTGTTGAGAATCACGAAGAACGTAGTGATTCGATGATGAACAATACCTACTTGGTCTCCAAAAATTAAAGAACACCGGGTCCTTCAATTCTAGCATGTTCCATGCTTAGAAATTGATGCGAACGAAACGGAGTGTAGTGTATCATGCAACATCAACTCGTTCCTCGTTGTGTTTTATGACAATTTTCGGAAATTCCTTCTTATTGCTGAAAAACACTATTTGCAAAGCAAATAGATGTTGAACAGTACCTACTTGGTTCTCGGAGCTAAACGTTTCTGTCCCGACCTCTGGCTTATTTTCATTTATTTTTCTATCTTAGAGGTTGTTTCTTGATGCAAATGACGATACACATTCTTTGCGACAGTTTCAGGTAACCCAGCTTTTCTTAATTCTTCAACACTGGCTGCCGTAATATTTTTAAGCGATTTAAATTCTTTTAAAAGATTTTTTTTACGTTTTGGTCCCAAACCTTCAATGTTATCTAATTTGGAAGCAAAACTATTTTTACTACGTAATTGACGATGAAATGTGATGGCAAAACGATGGACTTCATCTTGGATTCGTTGCAACAAGAAAAATTCTTGTGAGTTTCTTTCCAATGGTACAACTTCTAAGTTTGGACCAAATAAAAGTTCACTCGTTTTGTGCTTGTCGTTCTTGGCTAATCCAGCTACAGGAATATCGACTCCTAGTTGATTGGCTAACACATCTTTAGCAACATCGACTTGACCTTTACCACCATCGATTAAAATTAAATCAGGAAAAGGCAAGCCTTCTTTTAAAACTCGTGAATATCTGCGATAAATGACTTCTCTCATAGAAGCGTAATCATCAGGACCTTGGACAGTTTTTATTTTATATTTTCGATACTCATTTTTAGCTGGCCGTCCGTCAATAAACACAACCATCGCAGAAACAGGGTTTGTTCCCATAATATTTGAATTATCAAATGCTTCAATTCGAATGGGCGCAGGTATGTTCATCGCATTGCCTAATTTTTCAACTGCGCCAATTGTTCGTTCTTGTTTCCGTACAATCAAATCGAATTTTTCATTTAAAGCAACTGCAGCATTTTTACTGGCTAATTTAACCAGTTTTTTCTTTTCTCCCCGTTGCGGCTGCAAGACTTTCGTAGCTAATAAAGCTTCGACGCTTTCTTTATCAATGTCATCAGGAATCAAGACTTCTTTTGGCACAAAATGCTCATTCTCTTGATAAAATTGTCCAATAAAAGTTAAAAATGCTTCACTGGCATCATCATAAAATGGAAAAATCGATACATCACGTTCGATTAATTTTCCTTGTCTGACAAAGAATACTTGGACACACATCCAGCCTTTATCAACAGCATAACCAAACACATCACGATCAATTAAATCTACATTCGTCATTTTTTGGCGGGTCATAACTGTTTCAATCGCTTTAATTTGATCGCGAAATTCTGCAGCTTTTTCAAATTCCATATGTGCTGCTGCATAAGCCATTTTTTCTTGTAAGCGGTCCTGAATTTCTGTATGTCCACCAGAGAGAAACCCTTTAATCTCTTCCACCATATCTTTGTAGACTTGCGGATCCACATCAAAAGCATAGGGACACAGACATTGTCCTAAATGATAATACAAACAAGGTGTTTTTTGCGACGGATTACATTTTCGCAAAGGAAAAAGCCGATCTAACAGTTTCTTTGTTTCATTCGCTGCATTTACATCTGGATATGGGCCAAAATATAACGCTTTGTCTTTTAAAACCTTTCGAGTAATCATTAAACGAGGATATTTTTCGTTTGTGATTTTGATAAAAGGATAGGTTTTATCGTCTTTTAACATGATGTTATATTTGGGATTATTTTTATGGATTAAATTAATTTCTAATAAAAGTGCTTCAATATTCGATTCTGTCACAATATATTCAAAATCATCGATTTCACTGACTAATCGTTCTGTCTTAGTATCATGGCTACCACGAAAATAAGACCGGACACGGTTTTTCAAAATTTTGGCTTTCCCAACATAGATAATCGTGCCGTTTTTATCTTTCATTAAATAACAACCAGGTTGATCAGGAAGCAGTGCTAATTTATTTTTTATTCGTTCGTTCATACGATACTTCCTTTCTAACAAAATGCTTCGTCTATTATACACCTCTTTTTGTAATTAAACAAAAAAAGCCGCTACTTTATGTACGAAAGAAACAGCCTGAAAAGACAATCGCTAATGATTTCTCTTCAGACTGAATCAGACTATTCGTAATGACTAATCAACGTTTATAAGTGTTTGGCAATCATTGCTTGCAATTGGTCTTTTGTATGAACACCGACTGCTTTTTCAACAACTTCGCCATCTTTTTTCAATAGCAATGTTGGGATGCTCATGATTCCAAAACTTGCTGGTGTTGCAGGATTTTCATCAACATCCATTTTGACGATTTTTACTTCGTCTTCATCATATTCTTCAGATAATTGTTCTAAGATGGGTGCTTGCATACGACAAGGGCCACACCAAGTTGCCCAAAAGTCGATTAAGACTAATCCTTCATCTGTTTCTGTTGCAAAATCTTTATCGGTAATTGCTTGTGTCATTTCACAAACCTCCTACTCTTTACTCTTATTACATGCTTAGTATAACACGTCATCTCTAAGATAGCGAGTGTTCTGCTTACTTATTGTAAGTCCTTGTTTATTGGAATTTCACGACAGTCGCACCATTACCACCTTGGTTTTGTGGCGCAAATTCATAGCTTTTCACACTGCGGTGATTTTTTAAAAATTCCGTTATTCCGGTTCTTAATGCACCTGTTCCTTTACCGTGAACAATGGTTACTTGTGGATAGCCCGCTAGAATCGCAGCATCAATGTATTGGTCAACTTCTGCCAATGCTTCTTCGTAGCGTTTGCCACGTAAGTCTAGTTGTGTGCCAACATGACTGCTTTCTGCAGAACGAACCGTTGTAACTCTTGGTTTTGCTTCTTTTTGTGGAGCGACAGGCGTCATATCCTCTTCAGATACGTTCATTTTTAAAATGCCTAATTGGACTTGCCATTGTCCTTTGCCGTTGTCTTTTAATAAGGTCCCTCGTTGGCCGTAAGTATTGACAATTACTTCATCGCCAGCTTTTAATTTTTTCTGTTCTTTCGCCTTCTTCAGCACTTTGTTTTTAGCAAGCTTGGTTTCTTCATGGTGTAATTGAGAAAGTTGTGTTTTCGCATCAATTAACTGATGTTCTTTGACACCACCTTGTTGGCCACTTTCCAATTGCATTTTGCGAATATCAGAAATAATGGTTTCCGCATTTTCTTCCGCTTCTGCAATAATTTTATTCGCTTCTTTCCGCGCTTTTTGTAATTCTTTTTCTCGTTCTTCAAAAAATACTTGATAGGCTTCTTTTAGTTCCTTATGCAAAGCGGCCGATTCATCGACATAGTGGCGAGCTTCTAAGTATTCAGTTTCGGCCATTTTGCGACGGTTTTCCAAGTCTTCAATCATTTCGTTTAAATCTTGACTTTCACCGTCCATTATTTGTTTTGCAGCTTCAATAATACTGTTGTCTAATCCAAGACGTTTCGAAATTTCAAAAGCATTACTTCGGCCAGGCACGCCAATTAATAAACGATAGGTTGGACTCAAAGTATCTACATCAAATTCCATACTGGCATTGATTGTTCCAGCTCGATTATAGCCATACACTTTTAATTCAGGATAATGGGTTGTTGCCATCACATAGGCTCCTTTAGCACCCAATGAATCTAAAATGGCAATCGCTAAAGCGGCCCCTTCTTGCGGATCTGTCCCAGCACCTAATTCATCAAATAGTACTAAACTTTGATGATCGACTTTCTTTAAGACAGACACGATATTCGTCATATGTGAAGAGAAAGTACTTAGACTTTGTTCAATCGATTGTTCATCCCCGATATCCGCAAATACTTCTGTAAAAATCCCCATTTTACTCTCTTCTTCCACTGGAATAGGTAATCCAGCTTGGCCCATTAATTGTAAAAGACCTAGCGTTTTCAGAGTAATGGTTTTCCCGCCGGTATTAGGCCCCGTAATCACAATTGCTTGATATTCTTCTCCAATCACAATGTCATTGGCTACAGCTTTTTCTGGATCCAATAGCGGGTGCCGGGCTTGTTTAAAAACTACATGATTTGCTTGACTAATTTCTGGAACAACTGCTTTTAGTTCTTTTCCTAGTCGTGCCTTAGCATTAATAAAATCAAGTTTACCGATGACATAAGCATTATGCGTAATTTCACGGCGATAAGGGACCAACTCGGCCGACAGTTCTGCCAAGATGCGAGTAATCTCATTTCTTTCGGCAATTTGTTGTTGTCGCAAGCGATTATTCATTTCTAAAATTTGTTTAGGTTCAATAAATAAGGTTTGTCCTGAAGCACTTTGGTCGTGAACCACGCCACCAAAAATATTTTTATATTCTTGTTTGACTGGAATCACGTAGCGTTCATTTCGCATAGTAACAAGGGCATCACTAAGGTAACGTGCGTTTTTCCCACGAATAATACTATCTAGTTCTTCTCGAATGGTCTGCTCACTACGTCGAATATTTTGCCGAATTGCCTTTAAGGCTGGCGAAGCTTCATCTGTGACGTAGCCATCATCATCAATGGCTTGTTTGAGTTGGCGATTTAATTCAGGCAAAACTTCTAGTTGCTCTCGCCACATATATAAACGTTCAAAATCCACTTCATTTTCACTTAACTCATCAAAAAAACGAGTCAGTTCTGAAGTAGTCGACAAGACACGGCCTACTTGTGCTAATTCTATGCTATTTAAATCCGCACCAATTTCAATCCGTTTCATGTGTGGTTGGATATTTTCTAATTTAGGAATGGGGATTCCACCACGTAATCGATGAACTTTTAAACCATCCTGTGTTTCATTTAGCCATGCTTGAATTTTATTTTCATCAGCAATCGGTAATAATTCCGAAACTTCGTTTGTCCCCTGAGCTGTCACAATAAATTGCAACAACTGTTGTTTTACTTTATCAAACCCTAATGTTGATAGAATACGCTGATTCATTTTTCCACCTACTTTTCTAACTTTTTCATTTGTTGAAAAGACTGAGACATAACATAAGAAGTTTCGCTTTGCTCACTTACTTCTTATCTCTATCTCAGTCCCATTCAGCTTTATTTCGTAATTGGTTCAACCCATAATTCATATGCTTGTTTTGTTAGAATTGGGGTATTTTTTACAATGCCTCGTGCCAAGCCACTTGATCGAAACTGATTTTGGACAATATCTGACGGAATCATTGACGCCGTAGCTAACACTAGAAAAAGACCCACGTATAACACAAGAACACTTAATACGCCACCTAATAGTCCATTTACCTGTTTCAAAACTGGAATAAATGTTAATCCATGTAAAAAGATAGCTAAAAAACGAACGACCAACCAGCCTGCAAACAGCAATAATAAAAACGCAACCGCTGAATAAAAGGCTTTGTCCAAGTCTAAAGAAATCTCTTGATTAAAAAAGACAAGCTTTGACGTTGGCGTAACCGATGGATATGGAATATACAATTCTAAATGAGAGGCGACCTCTTTGTAATAAGTTCGAGCAACAAAATATGAAATTAAGTAACCTACCGAATAGAGCACTTGTAAAATCAAGCCTCGTTTAGCTCCTGTATAAAATCCAAAGGCTAAAAGTAATAAAATAAGTATTGTTAACATCTTGTCATCCTTTCAGGAACTACTCCGAAACACCTTTATTTTGAATCTGCTGTTTTCGATTTTCATTCAAAATTTGTTGGGCTTCCACATGATTATGAATTTCTACATCTTCTTGTCCATTCTTTTTCAAAACATCCCGTGCTTCTTCTTCGATAATTTCCATTCGGCGCACACGATTCTCTAATTCAGCCAAACGAATGGTTTTCTGTTTTAAATCTGCTACTTGTTTTTCCAATTTTAAAGCATATTCTTGTTTTTTTAGTTGATCTGAAATTGCATTAATTGCTAATAAAACAGAAGCTTGTTCCGTATCAGTTTGCGGAGAAAGATGTTTAATTTCCGCCAGTTGTTCGTTGACAATTTTTGTGACTAAATCCATATGTTGTTTTGACTCTTGGCCAATAATTGTATACGTATGGTCTGCAATGATTGCTTTATATCGTGTTTTTTCATTTGATGCCATGTTGAGGTTCCCTCCTGTAAATCAATCCATTCTTGCTTATTGTACCATGAAAAAAAAGCGAAGCGCAATTTTCGTACAAATTCTCTCTTATTATATGCCACAAAGCGAAAAATTTAAAGATTTCTTTACAAGAACTCTGGCAATTTGAGAACGAATAGAAATTGTGTAGGAGAAAAAGCGTGGAACAAAAAGTCAAAGTGATTTTTGTCCCACGCTCAAACTCTGATAATCAGCTAAAAAGGTTTGTTTCAGCTGTACTTTTTAAGGCTTAGTTATTATCTTTCATCTTTTCTACACGTAAACAACGCATAGCATTTAATACAGCGATAATAGTTACACCAACATCAGCAAACACTGCTGCTTGCATTGAAGCCAAGCCTAATGCACCTAGTACCAAAACAATGATTTTAACAGCAATCGCAAAGATAATGTTTTGTTTAACAATTCTCAATGTTTTTCTTGATAATTTAATCGCAGAGGCGATACGACTTGGTTCATCATTCATAATCACCACATCAGCAGCTTCAATTGCCGCGTCACTTCCTAAACCACCCATGGCAATCCCAACATCAGCCCGGGCTAAAACAGGTGCATCATTCATGCCGTCACCAACAAAGGCAACTTTGTTTTTAGGTGAGGATGCTTTTAACAACTCTTCTAAACGATCCACTTTGCCATCTGGTAAAAGTTCTGCATAAACTTTGTCAACACCAACTTCTTTTGCAATAGCTTCTGCAACTTGTTGATTGTCTCCAGTCAGCATAACAGTTTGTTTGACCCCTTCAGCTTTTAATTCTTTTATTGCTGAAATGGCGTCTGGTTTCAATTGATCCGCAATCACTAAGTAGCCCGCAAATTGATTATCAATAGCGACAAAAATTAAAGTTCCCGCTTCCTTCACTTCTGGTGCTTCGATACCAAATTGTTTCATTAACTTCGCATTACCGACTAAAACTGTTTTGCCTTCAATTGTGGCTTTGATACCGTGTCCGGCAACCTCTTCAATTGCTGTTGCTGGAACAGTTTCTTTGCCATAGCTTTCTTTAATAGAAATAGCAATAGGATGAGTGGATAATTGTTCTGCTGTTGCTGTTAAACGTAACAACTCTTCTTCAGGTAAAACAACACTAGTTATGTTTTGAACCACAAAATTTCCTTTTGTTAGCGTACCAGTTTTATCAAAAACAATCGTTTCCGTATTCGCTAAAATTTCTAAATAGTTGCTTCCTTTAATTAAAACACCTAGTTTGCTGGCTCCGCCAATTCCACCGAAGAAACTTAAAGGAACAGAAATGACTAAGGCACATGGACAAGAAATAACCAAGAACGTTAATGCCCGATAAACCCATTCATTAATAGAAGTATCAGGGAAAATAAATGGTGGAATCACTGCCAATAGGATAGCTAAAACAACGACAACTGGTGTATAGTAGCGAGCAAATTTAGAAATAAAGTTTTCTGCAGGGGCTTTTTTACTGCTAGCATTTTCAACTAAATCTAAAATTTTGCTAACTGTTGAATCCCCAAATTTTTTCGTAACATTAATGGTCAAGGCCCCATTTTTATTGATAAAACCACCTAAGATTTCATCGCCGACTTTGACCGTTCTTGGAACGGATTCACCAGTCAACGCAGAGGTATCTACCATACTTGATCCATCAATAATTTGACCATCTAATGGAACTTTTTCACCTGGTTTCACTAATATTTGTTGCCCAATTTCAATTGTATCTGGAGCGACCGCTTTTATTTGTCCATTTACTAAAAGATTTGCTGAATCTGGACGAATATCCATTAATTTGGCAATTGATTTTCTGGATTGATCAACCGCAGCACTTTGGAACCATTCGCCGACTTGGTAGAACAACATTACTGCCACAGCTTCGGGATATTCCCCAATAAAGAATGCCCCAATCGTTGCCACAGACATTAAGAAATTTTCATCAAACACTTCCCCACGAAAAATATTCGTTACCGCTCGTTTGACAATGTCGCCACCAATTAAGACATAAACGACTAAATAAGACGCCAAAGCAACCCAATTATTACTTGGTTTAATGATAATAAGTGCTAAAAATAAAACAAATGCAATAATGATACGAATTAAGCGATTCTTATTGGGATTACGTCCCTCTTCTTCTTTGACATCTTTTAAAGAAATAACTTTGACATCTGGTTCTAACTTACCAATCACTGCACGCGCTTCATTTTCGACTTCTAAATCATGTCCTGATTCAACTTCCAGTGTCATTTTTTCAGCCATGAAGTCCACACGCGCTTTTTCTACTCCGTGAATTTTTTGGACAGATTTTTCAATTTTGTCTGCACAACTTGCACAATCAAGTCCTTCTAGTTTATAACTCTTTTGCATTTAAACACCTTCACTCCCTATATAATAGCGATTATTCCGTTTACATGAATAACCTTTCATGAATCTATTATAAATGAAGATGCAATCATATGTCAACCGCTTCACGTAATCTTTTTCTATTTTATAGACATAATGGCATAATTGCTGTAGGTGGAATGGATAACTGAGTAATAACTTTCGGATTGAGTCTATTGCTGCCTTTCCACCAAATTTTGGTTTGTTGGTGTTGAAACCAAGCACTTTGTTCAAAAGGTGCTGACAATGTTTGTAAGTGATGCACTTCGATCTGATTGGTTGCCTGCGGTTCTGTTGTGAAATCATGGGCCCGAATTCCAATAGAATGACAAGAAATAGGAACTTCTTGTGTAACCGTTAGTGTTTGTTGCCAGCCAATCACTTGGACTCTGTGCGCATCTATGCGTTTGACAGGCCAAATATTTTTACAACCAGTGAGTTTAGCTGCTTCAATCGTTTGAGGTTGATTAAATAATTGATTTGTTGCACCAAAAAGTGTTTGGTTTTTTGTGATTATCACTAAACTCTGACATAACTTATACAGTTCATCTAAACTATGACTCACAATTAAGGCATGTTGATTTAAATTACTTAATCGCTGTTGAAGTTCAATTTGCAGCTCTTCCTTTAAGGGTGCATCTAATGCGGAAAATGGCTCATCTAATAACAGGTAAGCCGGCTGAGCCGCTAGCATTCGCGCAAAAGCCACTCGCTGTCTTTGTCCTCCAGAAAGTTGACTAGGATATTGTTGTTGGACTTTAGTTAAGTGAAAAGATGCAAGCAATTGAGTGACCAATTGTAAATCTTTTGTCACGCACGTCAGATTTTCTACTACCGACAAATGAGGAAACAACGCATACTGTTGAAACAAAAGACCAATTTTTCGTTGTTGCGGCGACAAATTGATCTTTTGTTCAGCATCGAATAAGACTTGATCATTTAAAACAATCTGACCTTTATCCGCAGTCTCAACACCCGCAATACATTTTAATAACATACTCTTGCCACAACCAGAAGCACCTAAAATTCCTGTTGTTTGCGTCTTTGTTTCAAACTGAATTTGCAAAGTATGACTTTTCAATTCTTTTTGAATATCAACAATTAATCTCATTCCGATCTTCTCCAAGCGCGCTGACTAAAAAATTCCGTAAAAAATAAAATAATCAGGCAAAGTAATAACATAATCACAACATATTGATTGGCTAAGCGCCAATCCCCACTTGCTACAGCAGAGTAGATAGCTAAAGGAAGCGTTCTTGTTTTGCCAGCAATATTCCCTGCTAACATTGTCGTCGCTCCAAATTCGCCTAACCCACGGGCAAAGGCTAACACGCCACCGGCCAAGAGACCGTTCATCGACAAAGGTAACGCAATTTTTCTAAAATATCGACTTTCCGAAAACCCGAGTGTCTGGGCCACCGCCAACAATTCACTATCCATTTGTTCAAACGCCGTTAAGGCTGAACGATACATTAAAGGAAATGAAACAGCAACGGCAGCAATAACCGTAGCTGGCCATGAAAAAACAACTTGAATGGCAAAAAAATCAAGTAAAAACTGGCCCACTGGTTGCTGAACACCAAAAATAGTTAAGAGAAAAAAACCAAAAACAGTCGGCGGTAAAACTAATGGCAACGTAAATAAACTATTCAAAAGAATTTTTAATTTACGATTTTTCAAACGAAAAACAATATACGCAACGCCTGTTCCTAAAACAAAAGTAAATAAAATGGCGATTATTGCTGTCTGAAAAGATAAAAGAATTGGTCGAACATCCATTTTCCCACCTACTTTATTAACTTAAAGCCAATATTTTCAAAATATTTTCTGCATTGTTGACTCTGTAAAAAATTTAAAAAAGCATCTGCTGATTTTTGTTTCTTAGAGGCGGCAACTTTACCAACTGGATAGATAATTGGCTTTTTCAAAGCAGCTTCAGGCATGGCCGCAACAATCGCTACTTTTGAATTGGTTGCTGCATCTGTCGCATAAACCAAGCCAGCTTCTGCACTTGCATTAGCCACCCATTCAAGGACTTCTGTTACATTCGTGCCAAAGCTTGCGTGTTTTTCTACATAAGACCAAGCGCCTAAAGCTTTTAAGCCTTCTTCGGCATATTGACCAGCTGGAACACTTGCAGGATCACCAATTGCTATCATTTGGGCTTTTTTTAAATCAGAAAAATCGTGCCATTTTGCTTTATCTTGGTTAGGTACAATTAGAACGAGCTGGTTTTCCAATAAAGGAACGACACTTTTCTTATTAATTAGTTTTTCTGCAACCAATGCATTCATTTGTTTTGTCGAAGCCGAGAAAAATACATCGGCTTTTAGGCCTTTTTCAATTTGCATCTGTAATTTTCCAGAACTATCATAGGTTCCAGTTACCTGAATATCTGGATGCTCTTTTTCAAAGGCTGGAATAATTTTCTTCTCCATGACTGATTCTAAGCTAGCTGCTGCCGCAAGGGTTATTTCTTCTTTTTTTGTTGAAACTGTTTCTTTTTGCGGCTGATTTGTACATGCAGCAATTAGGGCAACTAAACTGAATAAACTAAGCAAGAACACAGTCTTTTTTTGTTTAGACATTTGAACGCCTCTTTTCTTTTATAAATACCCGCCATAACTCAAGTCAATAATTTCAGATTTTTTAATCACTTCTTTGGCCATTAATCTTGGTAACAACAAATCAAAAACCGTTTTTTCTGAAAATAAAACACCACCTGGTAAGCCAATGATCGTTTGCTCTCCTTTATAAGCTAGCAAAAACATTGAGCCTGGTAAGACTGGTGTCCCATGGGTTACGATTTCAGCACCTGTCTGCTTAATTGCTAACGGTGTCAAATCATCAGGATCTACACTCATACCACCTGTACAAACAATCAGATCAAGCCCTTGTGCTAACATCTTTTTGATCGCAACAGTAATTTTTTGCGGCTGATCATCGACAATTTCTTGCTTGACAATCGTAACTAAAGGATACGCGGAGAACTTGGCTTTTAACACAGGGTAAAAAGCATCTTCAACCAATCCTGTGTAAACTTCACTGCCAGTAGTTACAATCCCGACCCGTATTTTTTTGAAAGGTTTCACAGAGATTAGTGGCTCAGACGTGCTGAGCTGGCGTGCCTTTTCTAATTGCCCTCTAGAAATTGTTAGTGGAATCACTCGAAAGGCTGCAACTTTTTCATCTTTCTGAACTTCTATATTGGTAATTTTAGTTGACAAGGCGAGACCTTCAATTTCATTTAAAGCAATTAATTTTTCTCGATTGACTTTTAAAAGGCCTCTCGTGCTAGCTTTAGCAACAATTTTTCCTTCATGGACTTCACTCGGCTGACATGAGTCATCTGTTAACAGGTTATACAAAAATGTCGCTGCCTCTTCTTCATGTATTTCTGCTGGATCCAAGGAAACAAACAGATGTTTTTTCCCTAATGATAAAAGAATTGGAATATCTTCTTGAACAACTATATGTCCTTTTTTAAAACACACTTCCTTGGTCTTCCCATAGTCAATTCGCGTAATATCATGACTCAATGGAAGGCCAACTGCCTCTTCTGTTCGAATTGTTTTCATGGTTTATTCCTCATCATGTATGATTTTTTTATTTGTGATTAAATCCAAAGCGTGGGGCAAAACAGGCAACAAAAAATGCAAATGTTCTGTTACACTTTTCGGGCTACCAGGCAAATTAACAATGAGCGTGCGTCCTCTTTGAACAGAAACGCCTCGACTTAACATAGCAAATGGTGTTTTTTCCAAGCTAAGTTGACGCAAGCCCTCACTGATCCCAGGAATGATTCGCTCTGCTACACGTAAGGTAGCTTCTGGGGTCCGATCCCGTTCACTCAACCCTGTGCCGCCTGTCGTTAAAATCAAATCACAGGTCTTAGACCACTCTTGCAATAGCTCTACTAATTGATTTTCTTCATCTGGTAAAATGGTTTGTTTGGTTACCTGGTAGAGCGCAGGTAACTGTTCACGAATCAAGGGACCCGATTGGTCGACAGCAAGCCCTTGAAAGCTACGATCACTTAATGTTACAATGCCCACTTTAAACAACGTCTAACTGGTCTCCTTTTTTAATATGACCTTCTGTCACAACGACTGCAAAGATTCCTTCTCTAGGCATGATGCAATCGCCCACTCGCGCGTAAATCTGACAGTGTTTATGGCACTCTTTCCCAATTTGAGTAACCACCAATTCGGAATCGCCTATTTTCATTTTCGTTCCAACAGGTAATTGACGTAAATCAATCCCTGAGACGATTATGTTTTCCCCAAAAGCACCATTGCCAACCCGAGCTCCTTTTTCATTGAAAGCCGTTATTTCTTCAAAAGATAACAAACTGACTTGTCGATGCCAATTCCCGCCGTGCGCATCATTTTCTAATCCAAAGCCTTTAATTAAGTTGACTTCAGGAATTTCCTTTTTCTGTGTGCCTCTTCGCGGGCTAATATTTATTGCAATAATTTCTCCTGTTTTCATACTTACCCTCCTATTTGTGACATAAATCGTTGTTCTCCTTGTTGTTCCATGAAAAGATGTTTTTCAGGCTTGCAGGCAATGCCACTCTTGATAATCCCTAACAATTCTGCTGTTTGTTCCATAGCTAAAGCTTCCTTTAACGAGTAGCCGTCTGCAGAATGCAGGCACGTTTTTAAATGACCGTCTGCAGTAATTCGAATCCGATTGCACGTCTCGCAAAAACAATGCCCTAATGCACTAATAAAACCTATTTTTCCTTTAAAATCTTTTAAGGCGTAATAACTAGCAGGGCCATTGCCCAATGGTTTTTGGTATGGTTGTAACGTTCCATAATGTTTAGTTAAAATGTCTTCTACTTCTTCTTGTTGCTTACCTGGATGCTCCTTCCCTAATCCAATTGGCATCATTTCAATGAAACGAAGATGCACAGTCTCTTTCTTAGCGATTTCAGCCAGTTCTACAATTGTTGCTTCACTTAGCTCTTTCCTAGCTACAGTATTAATTTTGATATTAGGTAATCCCACATCAATCGCTTGTTCTAAGCCCGCCAGAACATTCCTTAACTGACCAACTCTTGTTATTTCTCGAAATTCTTCTGGATCCAAAGTGTCTAAGCTAATATTAATGCCGTCCAAGCCCGCCTCTTTTAACCCTTGAGCCTCACGAGCTAACTTCATGCCATTAGTCGTTAGGGTTACTTTTTCGATGCCTGAGATTTGCTTTATCCTTTTAATTAAAGAGAGTAAATTCGGTCTAACAAGCGGTTCACCACCTGTTAATTTAACTTTTTTGATGCCTTCTTTCGCTAGTATCCTCAATAAAAAAATAATCTCATCATCTGTTAGAAGCTGCTCTTTTTTTAAAAAGCAAAGACCTGTTGCTGGCATGCAATACGTGCAACGTAAGTCACAACGATCTGTTAAAGACAAACGAACATAATCAATTTCACGGTTAAATGCATCTTTCATGCTGTTCACTCATCACTTTCCTTTGATTTAATTGAAGAACGAATGAAATGACCACTGCGTCCACCATTTTTCTCTAATAAACCAATGTTTGTCATTGTCATTCCGCGATCAATTGCTTTACACATGTCATAAATTGTTAAGAGTGCTGCCTGCACACCTGTTAGCGCTTCCATTTCAACGCCAGTTGAACCCACTGTTTTTGTAAAGCAACGTACTTCTAAACAAGTTTGATTGCGCCAATTAAACTGAATTTCACACTTTGTCAAAGCAACCAAATGACACAAAGGAATCCATTCAAACGTTCGTTTTGCCGCGGTAATCCCAGCGACTCTTGCTACCTGTAATACTTCACCTTTTTTAATCATTTGGGTCTGGATCGCTTCTGCTGTCGCTTCCAACATGTGAATTTCTCCATAAGCGAGGGCTGTTCTTTGAGTGTCATTTTTTTCCGAAATATCAACCATATGCACTTCTCCTTGTGTATTCAAGTGCGTAAATTCCTTACTTTGAACCATTTCTCCACCTCACATTTGACATTTGTTAACGTTTACACAATACTTCTTTTTCAAGTGTATCACTCTTGCATCAAAAAAACAATCTGGCATCCATAATTTTTTTTAGTGAGAAATCGAAGTTAAAAATGTTAAGCGACAAAAATTACGTGATTCGCTTAGCCTGACCAGACTTTTGTCTAAGTCTTAAAACTTGATAAGCAATAAGAGGTCGGGACAGAAGTGCTTAACTCCGAGAACCAAGTAGGTACTGTTCAACATCTATTTGCTTTGCAAATAGTGTTTCTCAGCAATAAGAAGAAATTTCCGAAAATTGTCATAAAACACAACGAGGTACGAATTGATGTTGCATGATACCTACCCGGTGTTCTTTAATTTTTGGAGACCAAGTAGGTATTGTTCATCATCGAATCACTACGTTCTTCGTGATTCTCAACAATTTCGGCTTATTTCCGAAGGACCTTCACCAAGTAGGTACGATGATTTCATCTGTTCATGCTTCACAGTGAAACATCGCAACTCTTAGAGCTGTAGCTCTTTTGAAGGCTGTACTGTGACGAGACGCATGTCGAGAAAACACCTTAGAAGTTGTTGAGATCGGAGCAACGCGTAGTGTTGCTTCTGTTCCCGCCGTTTATCAATTTTTAAGCCTGGAACAAAAATCCAAAGTGATTTTTGTTCCAGGCTTTTACTTTCATACTAATCTTAGGTCAGGTTGTCATCAAGTTTGCCAATAATAGACTTTTACAAGCGCGCCTTTTTTGAGTAGTACACCAGCTGGTTGTTCTAGCAGGCAATTTGTTTCTAAAGTATTTGATAAATTGGATGAAAGATGACTTTTTGTCACTAAATTTACTGTGCCATCTATTTCTTTCGCTCGGTAAAATCGACGTAGTCTACTGGGGGCTAATTCATGCGCTAAAATTACTGTTCGTTCCTTGAGATTTAACTCGACACAATTAAAAAAAGTAGCTAATAATGTCCAGTAAAAAAGATGTAAATTAACCATTGCCGCAAACGGATTGCCTGAAACGCTTAAAATGAGTGTTTCTTGAAATTGACTTCCCATAACTGGGGCTCCAGGTTTCATATTTACAAAATGAAACAACTCTGTTCCTCCGATACGTTTAATCGCTAAAGGTAAATTGTCCTTTTCACCTACCGAAACACCACCACAAGTAATTAATAAATCAAGTTTTGGTGAAATCTCAATCAGCCTCTTCGCTAATTCTTCAGGGTCATCTGAACAATGGTCTAGGTGGATTACTTCATTGCCACTCGCTTTGACAAAAGCTGCTAACATGTAGAGATTACTATTATAAATTTTCCCAACTGACAGCGGTTCTTCCAAAGAAACTAACTCACTACCTGTCGTTAAAATCCCCACCTTCATGCGCTTCAATACAACAACTTTATCAATCCCTTGCATTGCCAACAGACCAATCATGCGACTATTAATCTGTTGATGTTTTGCTAAAATTTTTTGCTGAAAAGCAATATCTTCTCCAATTTCCGCATAGTTTTGGCCCGCAGTGACAGAGCGAAAAATTTTAACATGGTCTTGCCCAAAATCCGTCCATTCTTGTGGCACTACAGCATCAAAATCGGTTGGAATAAAAGCACCTGTTGTTATTTTAATCGCACAGTTATTCGTCTGATTACAATAAAACATGGAATCCCCTGCCACTAAAGAACCGACGACTTTTAAACAACTTGGGCTTTCAGCAGTCGCACCTCGTGTTTCTACTGCACGAACGGCATACCCATCCATCCCGGCACGAGGAAAATGAGGAATCGCTGTCTCTGCAAAAATGGTTTCTCCGCTAATCCGTCCCAAGGAATCAAGCAGCGCCACTTCTTCTGTTTCACATTGACTCTTCATATGTTGGGTCATTTTCTCTCGTGCTTCTTCCAACTCGATCATGTTTTAACCATCCTTTTTTATTTATTCACTGGTTTAATCGCAACGGCACAAACTTTATATTCAGGAATTGTGGCGATATCATCAAATACAGCATTGGTGATTTCGTTAACATTCCCATCTGGAAAGTGGAATGTCATAAAGACTTCTTGCGGAAATACTCGATTTCCGACAGCCGCATAGGTTTCGATTTTGCCACGTCGAGAATGAACTTCAACTTTGTCACCTTCTTGGATTCCCAGAGCTTGTGCATCGACTGCATTTATCTCAATATAAGAGTGATTCGCTATTTGGTTAATCCCTTCCGTTCGTCCTGTCATTGCTCGGGTATTGTAATGGTAAAGCATTCGGCCTGTCGACATTAAATACGGGTACTCTTCATCTGGTAATTCTTGTGCTTGCTTATACGGAATTGCTTTAAATAAACCTTTCCCACGAGCAAAACTGCCCACATGCATAATCGGCGTACCTGGATCTGTCAAGCTACGACAAGGCCATTGTAAGCTCTCCTTCTCTAATCGTTCATAATTAATTCCACCAAACGAAGGCGTCACAGCTGAAATTTCTTTCATAATTTCTTTTGCAGATTCATACGCACAAGGATAGCCCATTCGTGTCATGACTTCACAAAAAATTTCATAGTCTTCTCGCGCTTGTCCTCTTGGTTCAACAGCTTTACGAACTCTTTGCACGCGCCGTTCTGTATTTGTAAATGTCCCGTCTTTTTCTGCATAACTGATGCCTGGTAAAACGACATCTGCATAAGCAGCCGTTTCTGTCATAAATAATTCTTGAACAACTAAAAAGTCTAAACTTTCTAAAGCTTGACGAACATGTCCTGTGTCTGGATCCGTAACAATTGGATCTTCTCCAAAAATATAAAGGCCTTTGACGTTTCCTGCCGCTGCTGCTGGCAAGACTTTAGTAGAAGTTAAACCTGTGTTTCGATTTAACGGCACATGCCAAGCTTTTTCAAATTTGTCGATTACTTCTGGATTATTGACTTTTTGATAGCCTGGGAAATCATAAGGCATACAGCCCATATCGCAAGCACCTTGAACATTATTTTGACCTCGCAAAGGATTGACACCACAGCCAGGTTTTCCAACTTTACCAACCAACATTGCCAAATTAGACATACTCATAACACCCTCAGTTCCTGTCGAATGTTCCGTTACGCCTAAACAATAAATGATTGGTGCTTTTTCTGCTTTTGCATACATGCGTGCTGCTTGAATTAGATCTTCTGGATGAATATGACAAATTTCTGCGACTTTTTCCGGCGTATAATCAGCCACCATTTTTTCTAAATCTGAAAATCCTTCTGTCCGTTCTTCAATAAAGTGGCGATCTGCTAAACCTTCTTTCAAAATCACATGCATCATGCCATTAGCAAATGCGACATTCGTTCCCGCCTGAACTTGTAAATGCAGTGCACTATCCTTCACTAAGTTAATTTTCCGCGGGTCAACAACAACAACTTGCGTTCCTCTTTGGACAGCTTGGCGAATTTGCGCACCAATAACTGGATGAGCTTCTTCTGGATTGGAACCTACTAATAAAATCATGTCGACATCTTCAGTGATATCAGCAATAGGATTAGTCATCGCACCAGAGCCTAAGGTTTGGGCTAAACCATGGACCGAAGCCGAATGACAAACACGGGCACAGTTATCAACGTTATTGGTACCAAAAGCAGCACGCACCATTTTTTGAAAGACATAATTATCTTCATTTGTCGCTCTAGAGCACGAAAAACCGGCAAGAGCATCCGCGCCGTTTTCTGCTTTAATTTCGTTAAATTTTGACGAAACAAGCGCTAAGGCTTCTTCCCAAGAAGCAGGTTCAAAAATCCCATTCCGTTTAATTAATGGCTCCGTTAAGCGATCTCCTGACCCAACAAATTTATATGAAGCAAATTTTCCTTTCACACAAAGTAAATTTTTATTAGCTGGTCCATCCAGGGGTTCAACACCCACCAAACGATTATTTTTAACGAGTAAATTCATCTGACAGCCTGTCCCACAATGCGGACAAGTTGTAGGGATTTTCTGGGTTTCCCATTTGCGGTACTCTTTCGTATCTTTTGCTGTTAACGCACCTGTAGGACAGGAAGAGACACAATTGCCACATGATTCACAGATAGATTGATCAAACGCCTGCCCATAACTCGGCATCATTTTTGTTTCAAAGCCACGATTAGCAATACTAAGTACATCTCTTCCCTGCCGCAATTGACAGACACGGGCACAACGACGACACATGATACACTTTTCTGGATCATAAGAGAAAAATGGATTACTGGTATCTTCTTGATGGCAAGGCATTCTTTTTCCCTCGGTAAAGCTAGTGGCATCAATCCCATAATCTAGCGCATACTGTTGTAATTGACAATCCCCGTTTTTTCCACAAGAAAAACAGTCTAATTTATGATTACTCAATAATAAATCAAGAATAAAACGTCTGGAATCAGCAACTTTTTCAGAATGTGTTGCCACAACCATGTCCTCTTGACAATGTGCCGTACAAGCAGTTGTTAAGCCACCACGTCGGCCGCCTTCCACCTCAACCACGCACATCCGACAAGAACCATCAGGTGCTAATTCCTTTAAATGACAGAGCGTTGGAATTTCAACACCTAGCCCTTTCGCTGCTTCGAGAATAGTAGTCCCTTTAGGCACAGTTACTTCTTGGTTATCAATAGACAACGTAACTGTTTGCGTATGCAACTTTGTTTTCATTTTTACCAACCTCCTTTGCTGGTGGCATAAATTTCTGTTTCAGCAGTCGTTTCAAATTCTTCTGGAAACAAAGCCAATGCACTCTTCATTGGATTTGCGACGGATTGGCCCAAACCACAAGCTGATAATCGCGTGACATGTGTGAGCATCTTTTCCAATCGTGGCAAATCACTAGCTGTTGCCTCGTTCCGATTGAATTTACTCAATAATTCCAAAATCCTAGTTGTTCCCAATCGACAAGGGGTGCATTTACCACAGGACTCATGAGCAAAAAAGTCCGCCACGTGTACTAAATAGTCCACAACATTGACTGAATCATCCATTACTACAATTGCACCAGAGCCGACAGATAAGTCATGGGCCCATAAATCTTCGTAGGAATACAAACAATCCCTTAACGTTGCGACAGCACCAATTGGACCGGATTGTCCACCGAAGTGAATAAATTTTAATGCTCGACCAGTTGCAGAGCCTCCGCCGTATTGCTCGCCATAAATTATTTCTTCTAATGGTGTTCCAAGGTTGACCTCGTATAAGCCCCGATTTTTAATATGTCCAGACAAACAAATTAGCTTTGTGCCGCCACCATCGGCAGTACCCATCTCTAAAAAGGCTTGTCCACCTTCTCGTAAAATTACGGGAACACTTGCAAATGATTCAACATTATTCACTAATGTTGGTTGCAAATATAAACCAACATCTGCTAAGTGTGGTGGTTTGACACGCGGCCGCCCCGTTTTTCCTTCAATTGAATTTAAAAGTGCTGAATTTTCCCCACAAATATAGGCGCCAGCACCAGAAATAATCGTAATATCATAATTGAATCCTTCAATTCCTAAAATGTTTTCCCCTAAAAAGCCAGCTTGTCGTGCATTATCCAGTGCTTCTTGAAATGTTTTTTGGATTCTGCGATATTCTCCTCGCATATAAATATAACCTGCTTTTGCTGAAAATAAATAACCAGCAATGATCATTCCTTCAATCACACTCAATGGATCTTCAGATAAAAGTACTTTATCCTTAAAGGTCCCTGGTTCGCCTTCATCAGCATTACAAACAATGTACTTTGTGGTTCCTTTTGCATGATAAAGATGGCGCCATTTTTTTCCTAAAGGATAGGCTGCTCCACCGCGACCTCTTAAGTGAGCAACATCCAGTTCGTTTAAAATTTCTTCATCCGATAGTGAAATTGCTCTTTTTAAACCATCAAATCCATCGTATTTACAATATTCAGCAACATCGGTCGCAGATTGCATTTTTCCCATTCTCTCTAATAACATTGGTTGGTTTCTCTTAAGCATTGACTCACCTCCTACAGTCCTTCATAGCAATCATTTTGTAAATGTTGAATTAATTGATAAATTTTCTCTTCTGTTAGTTGACTAAAAACGGTGTCCTTAATTTTAATTACTGGACCTAAATCACAAGCCCCGATACAAGGAATACTGTGATACATAAATAAGCCATCTGGTGTCGGCTGATTCTCTGGCACTTCTAAAATGGTTTCTAAAACTTCGGCAACCATCGCCCCACCAGTATAATGACACGGTGTGCTGTTACAAATCTTCAAGACATACTTCGCTTGCGGTTCCGTCTTTAAAATGGCATAAAAACTGACGATTTCATAGACTCGCGCTTCCGTTAAATGTAGATGCTCTGCAACTAATTGAGCTGTCTCCTGATCGATATACCCTTCTTCTGAAGCAAATTGTAATTCAATTAAAATATTTAAAATTCGTTGTGGATCAGCATCGTTTTCTAGAATAATCGCTTCTTTTTCAATTAAGCTTAATGCACACATTCCTTTTTATTCCCCCCTTTTAGTGAAACTTGAAGTTGTTCTCCTTGATAATAGATACGCAATTCTTTTGGTATTTCAGCAGATAGTAAACAAAAATCGGCTTTATCTATGACTTTTTTTGCTGATTCTTTTTGGCGATTCTGGTTATTCATCATAAGAAATAGTCCTGGCTGCACAACATTACGTAATGAATTTGATTCACAAATGATTAATGCTTGGGCCGGCACAGCTTTCAGAAATTGCTGAATGGCTTCCGCCAAATTTTCTTGAAAAACTTTCAATAGAAAAACTTTTTGACAGCCTGCAGCTAATAATTTCATGGTATCTTTATTGCCAATCGTCTCTTTCTCTTCTACTAATTCATAACCAGCTGTAATACTGGTACAAATTCCACATCCCTTTGTGCCTCGTTGACACACCCCTCGTTGACCACTAATCGTAATAATCTTCAAGCCATAAATTGGATAGATTTCTTGGTACTGTTTAATAAGGGCTTCGGCTAATGTCGTTTTGCCACTATTCCGACCAGTAGATCCAATTTGAATCATATTTGGTACCTCAATTGCCATAGAGCTCCTCCGTCTGAATCGTTTTCTCAACTCTTGGTTTGACAGTTGCTGGTTTTGTCATAAAGATCAATGGTACGGCCATAAAAAGACTGCCACCTACTGCATTGCCTAAAAATACCCATAATGTATTCTGCAAATAATCCCACCAACTGATTGTGGTACTTTGTGAAAAAATTGCCGCTGGAATAATAAACGCATTGGCGACCACGTGTTGAAACCCACAAACAACGAAAACCATGACAGGAAACCATAAGCCAAACATTTTACCTAAATATGATTTTGCCAACGCTCCGAGATAAACCGCTAAACAAACAAAAATATTACAGCCAATCCCTGAAACAAAAGCAACTATCGGTGGATCAGCAATTTTCGCCTGAGCAACTGCGACTGTTTTATCCAGAAACGCACCTTCAGTTAACCCAACAATATGGCCAAATAAATACGCCACAAGAAATCCGCCTAGACAATTGGTCAATAAAACAACTAGCCAGTTATAACAAAGAGCGCCCACTCGAACCTTTTTCTGTAATACGCCTAATGTCATTACCATCATATTGCCTGTTGCTAACTCACCACCAACAAAAGTAAGCGCTATCAATCCAACTGGAAATAAAGCTCCACCCAGAAAGTTGTTAAAACTTCCCCATTCTGTGGGGGCAGTTCCAGTGATACGAATAAACGCCAAGTAACCCAGTGCAATACAAAAACCAGCCATGATGCCTAAAATACAGAGTCGAACAAACGATAATTCCCCTTTCATTTTTGCCTTATCACCTAAGCTTGCAACTATTTCTTCACTACTGAAAAAATCCATTACGATTCCTCCTTTTTATCGATACCACTGAGACAATTCTTCTTTTCGATTGACATTTTTAAGTTGATTCTCTTTTGATAGTTGCACCGTTTTTACAGATAGATGCTCAAATTCTTGCCGAATCTGATAGTTATTTTGCGCAAGCTGTTTTTGAAATGTTGGTAGACAAGAACATCGATAAAAGCCAAATAATGGTTCTTGACGACCTTCAAAGTCAAAGATTGTTACTTGATTTTGTCCACGCTTAGAGGCTAACTGATACACAAGTTTAGGAGAAAAAGTTGGTATATCACAGGCAATTACAAACACTTCAGCTTTCTGAGTATAGTTCATTGCTGTCACAATCCCACCTAATGGCCCCTTTCCAAGATACATATCTTGAATGATTGTGCATTTTCTAAACGCCTTAGGAAATTTTTGACTATCATTCGTTACTAAAATAACCTCTTCGAACAGTTCCATTAACTTTTCAGCTGTTTGCAAGATCACGTATTGGCCTTGAATTTTCAATAATGCTTTATCAAATCCCATCCGTGAACTTTTCCCGCCGCATAACAGCACTGCTGTACAATCAGCAATAATTTTCGCCACCCCTTTACCATAATTTTTGTTAGTTCAAAAAAATATTTTTTAGTCATGTATTAAGTCTATTATAAGACATCCCTCGTACAAGTCAATTCCTTTTAAAAAAAAAGAACGAGAAAAAGAGCGACTCTTTTTCTCGTTCTACCTTATTCATCTGTTTGACGTTTTATTTCTTCAATCTCAATGCGTAATGATTTTCGTTTCTCAATGGCGACATAAACCAAGCCAATCAAAAAGGGTAACACAAAACTACCAAATCGATACAGTAAAACAGATGCTACAGCATCAACATTGCCGACCAATGGTTTAAACAACAATAAGTAAACAAATTCAAATGGACCAATGCCAGCAGGTGTCGGAATAACTCCTGAAAGAATAACAGCAAAACTGGTAAAGGACATCACTAATAATAAATCAATATTCGGGTGATTTTCTACTAAAACAATGTAAGGAATAATGTACCAAAATAATAATTTAAATACATTCCATGAAAAGATTCGAAGCAACGCTGAGCGATCTTGTGTAATTGTTTGGACAGCTGCCCGCAAGGAATAGATTTGTAAATTACAATTATCCACCCAATCTCTTAGTTTTGGTCGTTTAAACCAACGATTGGCAAACTTAACCAATAAAACTTGCAACTTTAAGCTACTAGATAAAATAAGTAATGCTGCAATTATTACTAATGTTAAAATAACACCTGCTAAAATGAATGGAATCATCTTAGGCGCATTTTCATAAAACAGGGAAAATTGAATAATCAAACCAATAATTGCTAAAAAAATCACGGCTGCTTTGTACATAATCATATGTAATGCCGTTATCCCCACACTTTTAGAAACAGGAATTCCCTTTTTCTTATAAAAATAAATTTCTGAAAGCAAGGTTCCCGTGCCAAATGAAATAATTCGATAAAATGCTACATAACAAGAAGTAAAAAAACCATCCACTGTTGTAAAGTCTTTGTTAAAATAACGAGCTATTTCCTTGATTGAGCGCCCTTCTGCAAATTGATAAACTACTCCAAAAAAAATAACAGCAATCAGCACCAGCCAACTCGTTTCCATCAGTTGAGCAAAAATATCACTTAATGAATTATCCATGACATAAAAGATTACGCCTAAAACGATAATCATTAACAACATATTTAAGCCAATTTTTACTTTTCCTTTCATCGCTTCTCCTTTTTTGTTCTTACTTAAACGTTAGATAGATGCAACTAATCATCGCGATTACGCCAATTGAATAACACAATGCAAAAACTGGTTTTTGGGTTTTATGATGAAATTTCTTTTGTCCCATTAGCCCACCTAGACCGCCACCGACAAGTCCTATCGTCAATAAGCGGCGTTCTGGAATACGCCAGTTCCCACGTTTTGCTTGTTTTTTATCATAACCCATCATACTAAACAATACTAAATTAATGACGAGGAAATAAATGATTACTATCCACTGAAGCATTCTTTCTGGCCTCCTAACTAGTTACTGTACTAGGATACCTTGTTCTGATTCTAATTGCAAAAAATTTTTCAATGACTCATGAAACTACAACAGGAAAGTAAGTTCTCGGTTGCCCGTTTTCTTACTTTCCTATTGAGTGTCTCATTTATTTTGCATTTAATTCAGCAATTTTAATAATCACATTGGTCGCTTTTTCCATGGCTTGTAATGAAACAAATTCAAAACGGCCATGCATATTTTCGCCACCAGCAAAGATATTTGGTGTTGGAATCCCTAAATAAGAAATTTTTGAGCCATCCGTTCCACCGCGAACAGGTTCAATAATTGGTTGAATTGACAATTCTTCCATTGCTTGTTTAGCAATTTCGACAATGGACATATCTTTTTCAATCACTTCTCGCATATTATAGTATTGATCAAATAAATCAACTTTGATTCGTTCTTCATCAAATGGTGCATTCAATGTTTGCTGAATTTCTTTAATTTTAGCTTTACGTGCTTCAAAAATCTCGCGATTGTGATCGCGAATAATATACGTCATTGTAGCTTCTTCTGGCGTTCCAGCAAACGCTGCTAAATGATAAAAGCCTTCTTCACCTGCTGTTTTTTCTGGAACTTCGTCAGCAGGTAAGGCATTATGGAAATCAATTCCTAATTGTAACGCATTAATCATTGTATTTTTTGCTGTTCCTGGATGAACGTTTTTCCCTTGAATTGTAATTTCTGCTTGCGCCGCATTAAACGTTTCAAATTGTAATTCACCTACTGGTCCGCCATCCATTGTATAAGCAAAATCCACGTTAAATTGAGCGACATCAAATTTGTCGGCACCTACACCAATTTCTTCGTCGGGACCGAAAGCCACACGAATGGTGCCATGTTTAATTTCTGGGTGATTAATTAAATATTCCATGGCTGTCATTATTTCCGCAATACCTGATTTATCATCAGCTCCTAATAAAGTGGTACCATCGGTTGTAATAAGTGTTTCACCACGATAATTTTTTAAGTTAGGAAAGTCTTTCGTGTTTAAAGTGAATTTGCCTTCTTTATCTAAAGGAATCGTTGATTCTCCGTCATAGTTCTCAACAATTTGCGGAGAAACATTCACTGCATTAAAATCAGCGGTATCCATATGGGCAATAAAGCCGATTGAACGAACGTCTTTCTCCACGTTACTAGGTAACGTAGCAATCACAAAACCATTTGTTTCGTTATAAATAACATCGTTCATCCCTAATTCTTCTAATTCTTTTTTTAAGGTTTGTGCAAAGGCTACTTGTGTTTGTGTTGATGGTGTCGTTGTGCTTGTTGCATCTGAGCGTGTTTCTGTTTTCACA
The DNA here is from genome assembly GCF_050546705.1 of Enterococcus sp. AZ104. Taxonomy (NCBI): domain Bacteria; kingdom Bacillati; phylum Bacillota; class Bacilli; order Lactobacillales; family Enterococcaceae; genus Enterococcus; species Enterococcus sp. AZ104. The sequence continues at coordinate 1,192,565 of NZ_CP172952.1, read as the reverse complement.
TAGCGTAAAAAACGAGGTAATAAATTTTCATACATAAAAGAACACTCCTTTAATCTTCATTTTTTTATTTAAAACGAAATGGGTTGGTATTCGCTTCTGATTCAAAAATGGATACAGCCCACTCATTTTCTTGTTTCCATTGATTCATTAATTCCACAAGTTTTGGCTTACAAAGCGCTTCAATGTAATGACCAGGATCGATGACTGGTAAATCTTCAGCAATCATGTCATGTGCCGTATGATAATACACATCACCAGTAATATAGACATCGGCTTGTTTACGTAATGCATCATGATAGAACTTTTCACCACTTCCACCACAAATGGCTACCCGTTGAATCATTTTAGTATCATCTTTTGCAATGACCCGCAAGCCATCCAATTGGAAAGCTTCCTTGACTTGCTGTACAAAATCAGAGAATCTCACAGGCTTGTCTAATACTCCAACCCGACCTAAACCAAATTCTTTTGATTGATTTTCAATGGTATAAACATCATACGCCGGTTCTTCATAAGGATGCGCCTGTAACATAGCTGCAAGAACTTGTTCTTGCTTAGTTTCAGGGAAAATCACTTCGATTTTTGCTTCTTGGACGACACTTTCTTGACCAATTTCGCCAATCGTGGGATTTGCTCCTTGTGTTGGTGTAAAACGTCCTGTTCCAATTAAAGAGTAACTTGTTTTAGAATAATCACCTTGAGACCCGGCGCCAGCTAGACCTAAAGCTTCTCTCATTTGCGGAGCTTCATCAATTGGCACAAAAACGGCTAATTTTTTATAAGGAACAGTATGTGTTTTAGTTAAAAAGGTGGTCTGTTTAATTCCCAATAATTCACAAAACCAATCATTTAGCCCATTGTCAATAATATCCATATTAGTATGCGCTGCGTAAACAGCAATATCGTGTTTTAATAAATCAGCGTACATTTTTTCTTGAAAATTATCTGTGGTTAATCGCTTAACTGGGCGGAAAATAGGTGGGTGTTTCGCAATAATTAAATCAACCTGCTTCTCAATTGCTTCTGCAACGACCTCAGGACGAACATCTAAGGTAACCATCACATTTTCAATTGGTTTATCTAACGTACCAATGTGCAAGCCCACAGGATCTCCCGTTTCAGCTAGCCACTCGGGACAATAGTCATTGAAACGTCGAATCAATGTCTTACCGTTCACAGCCATTGGCCAGCACCTCCTCAATTAATTGTTGGTCTTGCTGTAGTTTCGCTTGTTTTTCAATATGTTCTCCACTTGCTTTTGCTAGTTGTGCAAGAACAGTTTTGCGCTGTTTTAATTCTCGTTGCCATTTTTTAGTAAAAACCGGTCCTTGTTTTTTAATTAAAACTGGCCCAAATAGTAATTCTTGGTCCGTATAAGAAACGGATTGCTCTGTTTTTTCAGCTACGATAATTTCATACAACTTACGGTTTTCTTCCACTATTGTTTCATCAATAATACTGTAGTCATTTGCCATTAACCAGCGGCGTAAAGTTGGTTCACCAATATTCGGTTGTAAAACAAGGCGTTCCTTCCCTGTTAAACGATTTTTTTTGCGTCCAGCTTCTAAAATATCTCGGATTAATGTGCCGCCCATTCCACAAATACTAATGACGTCTATTTGATCTTCAGGTTCAATTGCATCTAGCCCGTTCGCTAAACGTACGATAATTTTATCCGTCAAATTGGATTTACTGACTTGGGTTTTGGCAGATTGATAAGGGCCTTCCACCACTTCCCCAGCCACAGCAAAAGACAGTTTATTTTCTAACATTAAAGCAACTGGTAAATAAGCATGGTCTGAACCAATGTCTGCTAAGCGACTTCCTCTAGGGATTAAATCACCAACCGTTGCGAGACGTTTTGATAATTGATTTTCATTCATATTTTTGATTCCTCCGTTGCTTATTATACCATTGTCAATTGAAGATGAAAACTTACACATTCGTGCAATCTACTGTTTTCTCTCCCTAATCACTTATAAAAAAGAACCCCCTTCAAAATCAATTTCATAACTTTGAAGAGGGCTGTCATTATTGCTATAAAGAGCATTCTCCTTATATTAATAATAGGGAAAACATTTTTAATTAGGCATTTGCCAACCAGTTTTCAACTTCTGCTAAGGCATCCGCAATCCCTGCTGGATTTTTCCCACCAGCTTGAGCCATATCAGGACGACCACCGCCGCCACCGCCAACTTTTGGCGCAATTGCTTTGATTAAGTCACCGGCTTTTAAGCCTTTTCCGTTCATGTCTTTTGTCATAGCCCCTAACAAGCTTACTTTTTCATCTTGTGCAGTTGCTAGAACTAGTACATCAGACAATTCTTTTTGTTTCCATTGGTCAGCCAATTGGCGTAATTGATTCATGTCTTTAACATTGACTTGAGCGGCAATATAACGAACACCGTTGACGTCTTTGACATCTTTAAAAATGTCACCAGCTTGTTGGTTCGCTAATTTGCCAGCCAATTGTTCGTTTTCTTTTTGTAGATCACGTAATTGTTGTTGCAATTGCTCTGTTTTCGTAACCACTTCTTTTAATTGAGGTGATTTAACTAGTGTAGCAATCTCTTTCAATTGACGTTCTTCTTCTTGTAAAAGTTGATACGCTTCTTTACTCGTCACTGCCTCAATACGGCGTACTCCTGCACCAATCCCAGATTCAGAAACAATTTTGAAAATCCCGATATCTTCTGTATTAGCAACATGTGTTCCACCACATAATTCGATAGAGTAATCCCCAATATTAACTACACGGACTTCTTTGCCATATTTTTCGCCAAATAACGCCATTGCGCCCATGTTTTTCGCTGTATCAATATCTGTTTCAATTGTGACAACAGGAATAGCTTCCCAGATTTTTTCGTTAACGATGGCTTCCATCCGCGCTAGTTCTTCTGATGTAACTTGCCCAAAATGAGTAAAGTCAAAACGTAGATGTCCTGGTGCAACTAATGAGCCTGCTTGGTTGGCATGCTCCCCTAACACATCTTTTAAAGCACGATGCAATAAATGGGTTGCCGTATGGTTTTTCAAAATACGTGTCCGCATCCGTTCGTCCACTTGCAATTGATAAATTTGACCTTCTGCTAATGGCGCCAAAACTTCTACTTTGTGTAAAAATTGACCGTTTGGTGCTTTTTTCACATCCACCACGTTGGCAACGACTTCCCCTGCGGTATTTTTTACATAGCCGCGGTCAGCAATTTGTCCACCCATTTCAGCATAAAATGGTGTTTCAGCAAAAATTAATTCGGCTGTTCCTGCAGATGCTTCATTTACTAGTGCGTCACCTTGAATAATAACAAATAATTCACTATCATGTGTTAATTCTGTATAGCCAACAAATTTACTTTCTACTTTAATATCTGTTAATAAAGCAGATTGAACACCCATTGAAGTTTCTTTACTGCGGGCAGAACGAGCACGTTCACGCTGTGCTTCCATTTCTGTTTCAAACCCAGCATGGTCGACTTTCAAGCCTTCATCTTCTGCAACTTCTTCCGTTAATTCTACGGGGAAGCCAAAAGTATCATAAAGTTTGAAGATAATTTTTCCATCTAATGTATCGCCTTTTGCATCTTTAACTTCTTTAATAACCTCATTTAACATGCTTAAACCTTCATTGATGGTTTCATGGAAACGTTCTTCCTCTGTCCGAACCACTTTTTCGATGAAGTCTTTTTGTTGTAATACTTCTGGATAGTAGCTTACCATGATTTCGCCAACAACAGGCACTAATTTGTATAAAAAGGCTTCATTAATGCCTAATTTTTTCCCGTGCATTACCGCACGACGTAATAAACGACGTAACACATAGCCACGACCTTCATTTGAAGGAAGCGCACCATCACCAATTGCAAAGGATAAAGCACGAATATGGTCAGCAATCACTTTAAAGGAAACATCCGTTTGTGGTGCATCTCCATATTTCACGTTAGTTCCTAAAGCTTCTACCGCATGAATGATTGGCATAAATAAATCAGTTTCAAAATTTGTTGGTGCATCTTGAATGATAGATACAACACGTTCCAAGCCCATGCCCGTATCAATGTTTTTATGTGGTAATGGTTCGTACGTATCTTCTGGTGTATGGTTAAATTCAGAGAACACTAAGTTCCAAATTTCTAAATAGCGTTCATTTTCGCCACCAGGATAATTTTCTGGATCATCTTCTGGAATATCTAAAAATTCTTCGCCGCGATCATAAAAGATTTCCGTATCCGGACCACTAGGACCAGCACCGATATCCCAGAAGTTATCTTCTACATCAATAATATGGTCTTCAGATAAACCAACTTCATCACGCCAAATGCGTTTTGCTTCTGTATCTTTCGGATAAACAGTCACATATAATTTTTCTGGGTCAAAAGCAAGCCATTCAGCACCAGTTAAAAATTCCCAGGCCCAGTGAATCGCTTCATTTTTAAAATAATCTCCAATTGAGAAGTTCCCTAACATTTCAAACATTGTATGATGACGAGCCGTTTTCCCAACATTCTCAATATCATTTGTACGAATAGATTTTTGAGCATTCGTAATTCTTGGATTTTCTGGCACAACAGAGCCATCAAAATATTTTTTCAAGGTTGCAACACCAGAGTTAATCCATAATAATGTCGGATCGTTTACTGGTACTAAAGAAGCACTTGGTTCTACTGAATGTCCTTTAGACTTAAAGAAGTCTAAATACATTTGACGAACTTGACTACTTGTTAATTCTTTCATTGATTTTCCTACTTTCTATTAATAATTAACTATTTATGTTTTGTACCCTCTTAAGCGGCAGACTGTGAACACAAAAAACACCATTGCAGTCAAGGACGATTGCTCGCGGTACCACCTTGATTGCAATGATGTTGGATCATTACCTCTTAAGCTCTATAACGCAGAGTCGCGTTGATATTTCTATCAAGTCCATCTAAAGGGAGCAAGTAAATTTATCTGATGCCCTTCTCTCAGCAATGAACGGCTTTCTGTGATCAAAATAAGATTCCTCATATCCTTTAGCTTATAGTCAAAAGTATAAGAAAGATCTGCTAAAAAGTCAATTGTTTTCGTAGGAATCTTTCCTTACTGAGCTGTTTCAAATAACGTTTGCTCTAAATAAGGCAAAATTTGTTCATTTATTTGATACCCTTTTCCCCAAGAGGTTGTAATAATCTCTTCGTTCATACCTGCATCACTAAATTTTTGTTTCACTCGTTTACATACGAAAGACAGCTGCGATTTTGTAGAAGCATCTGGTTCTTTCTGCCAAAGCAAGCGACAAATTTGATCACGATCCAACCCTTCGTGGGCATGCTGATACAAGATTTTTAAAAAGCGTTGCTCGTTTTTTGTAAAGCGAATCTTTTTTACTTGGTCATCAAGTAGCTCGGCTGTGACTTCGGCAAAACTTTGATCGACAGTGTCAATTTTTTCACGAATATCTTCCAATGAATCTTTGAGGCCTAACCACCGGATAATACCTCTTTCCTGCCAAATCTCCGCTTCACGTTTATTACACATCGATTGTGAACGTCGATAAATCGGCTTCTCTAACGATGAAAGACTTCCTAATAATCTCAAGCAATCGTTCTGAGATAGTGTTTCGCTTAATACAATTGCATCAAAATAATTAAAAAAAGTTAACTCATGTTCTATAGTTTCTTCACAGCAGTTCGTACAAAAGACTTCATAATTTAAATGTTGTAATTGCTGCTGAAATGTTTGCTCAACTAAAATGTTCTTTGTTAATACCAAAATCCTTCTCATTTCTTCTTTCCTCCTAGAACTCTTTCTGCTACCAATAACTAAACGCACCAATCAAAATACGTTACCAAATCGTGTGTTTTCTCCATCGATTGGTTAATAAACACCTTTTTATCTTCATCTCTCTTCGCTCCTTTATTCTTTATTTTGGTGGTTATTTATATTATATTAGAAAATGATTTTTTTTGTGTGTAAAATTTTTTTATCCTCCGTAAAAAAAAATGAATTTCCTTTAATATCAACTAATAAAGCTGATTTTTTAACAAAAAAAGTGCCGAAACTTCCTACTTTTTGCTAAAACACGCCAAAAATTCTGTAATTTTATTATTTTTTTCTCGAGAAAACATCAAAATGTTGATGTTTAACACTAACATTTTGATGTTTTCGACAAAAATCTTTACAATTAATCGGTAATTTTCTCTACTTTTAACGATAACTACTTTTAAAAAAGAGTTATTTTAAAAGTGACTTAAATATTTATCATATAAAAAGTAAGGGACTAAAATCTTTACGATTCTAGTCCCTTACTTTTTATAATCCACAACGTTTTTAGTTAGAAGAATTCTTTTTTGCTTTCCTAGCAGAACGATCTTTTTGACGACGTTCAATTTTACGTTTTTTCTTATTGCTGTCTTCAATTGCCCAATTAATTTTTTTCTTGTATCCTGGTTTAATTTTTTTCTTTTTCTTTTTCACTAAACCAATTAACGTTGGGTCTAATTCTTCTCGAGATTTTTCTCGTTTTGTTCGACGATTACGATCATACGTCTCTACAATCTCACCATTTTTAATTTCTTTTGGTTTGAAAGAAACACCTAACTGCTCAATCTGAGTAATCGCTTCATCATCTGCTGGTGAATATAATGTTATGGCAGTCCCATTCAATCCATTACGTCCTGTGCGGCCAACCCGATGGATAAAGAAGTCCAATTCATGTGGAACTTCTGCATTGATGACATGTGAAACCCCTTCAATATCAATCCCACGTGCGGCTAAATCAGTAGCTACTACATATTGGTAGTCAAGATTTTGAACTTGACGCATCACACGTTTTCTTTCGCGTGGTGTAATGTCTCCATGAATTTTGGCAACTTTTAGGCCCTGATCTTTTAAGTAATCGGTGATTTCATCAACTCTTTGTTTAGTATTTGCAAAAACAATCGCTAAATAAGGATGCCCGATAGTCAATAATTGATAAATTATTTGATTGCTGTTTTTTCCTTTGGTGGAAATCAACCAATTGTCAATTGTTTCTGAAATAACTGCTTTTGGTTTGATATGTTCAATCACTGGATTTTCTAAATATTTTTTTAAAAATGGTCGTAATTTTTCTGGAATGGTTGCAGAAAAAACGAGCATTTGTAATTTTTCTGGCAAACGACCCGCAATTTGATCGACTTCTGCTAAAAAGCCCATATCTAATGTCATGTCTGCTTCATCGACAACAAAGGCAAAAGCCGTATGCACTTTCAAGGCTTGTTCATTCATCATATCTAAAATACGCCCTGGTGTACCAATCACCACATGAGGTTGCTGATGCTTTAATTTATTTAATTGACGTTGTTTATCTGTTCCGCCAACAAAATTTGACACTCGAATTTCTGGTTGACTGAAACGAGCCAGTTGCTGCGCTTCTTGATAAATTTGATTGGCTAATTCACGACTAGGCGCAGTAATCACAATTTGTACTTCGTCGATAGTTGGCTTAACTTTATCCATTAATGGAAGTAAAAAAGTATGCGTCTTTCCACTTCCTGTTTGCGATTGTCCAATGACACTTTTCCCTTTCTTAATGATTGGGATTAATTTTTCTTGGACTTCTGTTGGTTCTTCAAACCCTTTTTCTGCGAGTGCTTCGTTGATAAAAGGTTGAAATTGAAATTGTTTAAATGAAGGCACTTGCCTCACCTCTTCTCGTTAAATTCTTTATGCACTTTGGCATTATAACACAAAAACAACTTTTACTCACCTGCTGATTCCTTTGTTTTCGCAACTTCTAATGTACTGACTGTATAAGTATGGCTGGCTTTTTCATAAAACAAACGCCGTTTTTTACGAATCAAGGTTAACAAAACGTTGATCAAAAACAGTAAATATAAAATTAAACAGAACAAATACAGAAGCAGTGACACCATTTGCAACATCCGATTAGAAGAATTCAATAAATCAGTGGCATTGGCTAGATAAATACTAATTAAACCATACACAAAATACAAATAACCGTAGCGAACAAACAAGGCTTTTAAACGAATTTTTTCATGTCCTGTTTCAACCACCCGAATGCGAACAACTTTTTTCCCTAACGTTTGACCATTTGTCAGTTTCATCATGACGATAAAGACCGCAAACACCATGATAAAGAACCACATCCGATCTGAAAAAATCGGATAATTGGTTGCCCAATTTTTATAAGCTGGAATGAAATTTAGTCCAAAAACGAGCAGGCCTTGCACAAAGCCAATCACCAACCAATCAATCCCCCATGCAAAGAAACGTCTCAACAGGCTAACTGTCTGCCCTTTTTCATAAGAGGTGGCATCAATTTCTTCTCGTGTTGGCAATAAAAAGGTAAAGAGTGGCGTCAACCAATAACCGACCATGCCTCCGACGGTATTATTAATTAAATCATTGACATCCGCCAAGCGATACGAACGTGGATAAATAAAATAAAGGCCAGATAACTGTGTTAATTCAAAAAATAATGACAATAAAAAACTCGCAAGAACTGTTTTTAAAAATGAACATTTGAAATAATACCGTAAATACACACCAAAAGGTAAAACTAATAAAACATTAAACAGTGGTTCTAAAACGGCATGTTGTTTTAATGCTGGCAAATACGTACTAGGATCTTTGATCGAAAAAACAGTTTCGTTTAAAATCCCTGAAATAAAATGAAAAGGCCGCAGTTCCATTGTTGGTCCTGTGTATTGAGCCACTTCTGCTCGAGATGGCAACGGTAAAATTACCAAGAAATAGGCACATAATAAATAAAAAACAAATGAATACAAAATCATTGCTCGTGTCCAAACAAATGAACCATATTTGCGGTATTCATAGATTAATAATGCCCCAGAAATAAAAAATGCTAGAAACGGGAAAATAATGATTGCCCATTTAATTGGTTCGCTATATACTGCCATAAAAATCCCTCCAAGATAAACAATTTCAAGTATGAATGCCTCAATAACACTATACTTGTTTCTAAAAAAATGTACCAACAATAAATTTTATTTTGCAAATCCTCTCCTTTGCAGTATCATTAAGAAAAAGGAGGACGTTCTCATGTTACAGCCATATTTTGCGTTTGGAGTGCCGCTATTTTTACTTGTGCTCTACTTACTCTTTGCACTGATTCACCGTCAAACAACGATTCATTATTTACGGTTTATTTTGTTACTTATTTCAACATTTCTCATGGTTTTTAGTTTCCAAGTATTGCAAGAATCATGGACCATCAACCCTGAAACGTTAAAAGATGCCGCTTATTCTCCGCAATGGTTATGGATTCCTTTAGGTATCGGGTTAATCCTCACACTTTACAACGCTTGGCACGGCCTTCGTACAATGATAAAATACAAGACCGATAAACATTAGTAAGAGTCTAGGACGATGGTTGTGTCCTAGACTCTTACTGTCTCATCATTCAAATGAAATTTAATTTTTCTTAACAAACTCTGATTTTAACTTCATTGGACCAAAGCCATCTACCTTACAATCGATGTTATGATCACCTTCCACTAAACGAATGTTTTTCACTTTTGTGCCTTGTTTAATTGCGCCACTGGCACCTTTAACTTTCAAATCTTTGATTACAGTAACACTGTCACCATCCGCTAAAAGATTGCCATTTGAATCCTTAACTACTAAGCCTTCTTCTGCAACTTCTTCTGTTGGTGACCATTCATGACCGCATTCTGGACAAATAAATAATCCGCGATCTTCATAGGCATATGCCGACCCACATTCAGGGCAGTTTGGTAATTGCTCTGTCATTAACGTTCTCCTTTGTAAAAAATAATTCTTTTTCATTTTACCTTATTTTCTAGTGAATGAAAAGTAGTCCTAATGATTTATCAACGTCCGATAACTACTTTCTAATTACTTATTTATTTTTGCGCCCACTCTTGGCAAGCTGCTTGGATTTCTTGGTAAATCACTTCAATTTCAGCCGCATCACGTGCATTAGCGCCACTTGCCAAAGGATGGCCGCCGCCATGATGTTTTTTAGCAATTGTATTAATGATTGGCCCTTTGGAACGTAACCGAACGCGATAATAACCTTCCGGCTGTTCAACAAAGATTGCCCATGAGAGAACATCTTCAATTTTTCCTGGCATTGAAACAATGGCTGCCGTTTCAGAATCGACAATATCATAACTGTTTAAAATACTTTGTGGTAAAACGACACGAGCAGCGCCATTTGCGTCGATTTCTAAATTTTGATAAATATAACCCGCTAATTTAGCAACCTTTAAAGGCATTTGGTCTAACTCACGATTTAAGTCTGCGGCATTAAAGTTAAACGTACGCAATTGCGCAGCGACAGCGAGTGTATGCGCCGAAGTGGAAGGATAAAGAAAACGTCCTGTATCCCCCACAATCCCAGCATACAATAAACGAGCTGCATTATCTGTCATCGTTAATTCTGCTAAATGCTGTTGCCAAAAATCAACAATAATTTCACTACAACTACTTGCATTTGTATTCACCCAAACTAAATCTCCATAAGGTTCATCATTCGGATGATGATCGATTTTAATTAATTGATCGCCTAAAGAAAAACGCGCATCACTAATTCGTGGAGCATTTGCAGTATCTGTTACAATGACTAATGCACCTCGATAGACATCGTCAGTAATAACGTCCATTTCAGCTAAAAACTCTAAGCCTTCCACTGGTCCGCCTACTTGATAAATATTTTTTTCAGGAAAGCTCGCTCTTAAGAGTTCTGCTAACCCAACCTGTGAGCCAATTGCATCTGGATCCGGCCTTTGATGTCTATGAATAATAATTGTTTCATATTGTTTAATTGCTGCCATAATTTCTTTTACTACGTCCATTCTTTGTAGCCTCCTACGTTCTCTCCATCACTTGGCAAACAACAATTGCTTTTGCCACAATGACATTTTCTAAATAAACTTCAATATCTAATTTTGCAGAGCGACGACCAATTTCTAAAATCCGTGGACGAATGTCCAATTCACTTTCCAACTGGATTAGCCGCAAATAATGTAGATTCACTTGTTCAATTAGTACATTTCTTTTTTGATTCATCAACATTGTTCGTTGTGTCACGTTAGAAATAATTTCACTTAGGACACCGAACGAGATAGTACCAACACTGTTAACCATTTGGGGCGCAACCGAAAAACGAAAACGGGTTGTTTCTTTGCCATTTTCTTCAACAGGCATCACTTCCCCGGAAATTTGATCTGAAATTGTATCTGCAATTTGTGGTTGTCGTTGCACCAATTGCATAGCTTTCATCACATCTTGGCGAGAAACAATCCCAACAAGCGCTAAATCATCTTCCACCACCGGCATGACTTCTAGACCATCCCAAATCATTTGATGACTGACACTCGCTACACTCATCATCTTTTTCACAACATTGGGGTCCTTTGTCATGACTTTATCCACGGTTAAATGTTCACTTTTACCAATGACATCTTTGGCTGTGACAATCCCCACTAAACGTAATTTCTTATTTACTACTGGGAAACGAGAATGATGGGTACTTTCAGATAATGCCTGATAATCTGCAATCGTTTGAGTTGTCAACAAATAATTGGTTTTTTCAAGCGCTGTATAAATATCACTGACGAGTAAAATGTCTTTTTTAATCAGCTGATCACTTAAAGCACGGTTAATCATAGTAGCCACAGTAAATGTATCGTATGTGGTTCTCAAGACAGGCATACCCAGACGATCTGCTAACTGCGCAATCTCTTCAGATGTTTCAAATCCACCTGTAATTAAAACGGCTGCCCCATTTTCTAAAGCAAGCTTTTGCACGCCTTGGCGGTTACCAACAATCATTAAGGATCCGGGAGTAATATATCGCGTCATCGCGGTTTCTGTCATCGCACCAATTACAAATTTATTAAGGACTTTGTCTAGACCAGAGCTACCGCCTAACACATCCCCTTCAATAATCCGGACCACTTCACCAAATGTTAATTTTTCAATATGTTTTTTTAACTTCCGCTCAATTCGTATCGTACCAACACGTTGAATGGTGGAAACAAGCCCAATATTTTCTGCATCTTTGATGGCCCGATACGCTGTTCCTTCACTAACACTTAAACTTTTGGCAATGCTTCGAACAGAGATTCGATCGCCAATTGGTAATTCTTCAATATGTTTTAAAATTTGATCATGTTTCGTCGCCATAATTTCCTCCTAAACTAGGATCGTCTCTCCTGGGTTTAATACTTTCCCGCCAACTACTTGTTCTACGAATATTGCTGGATTTTGTTGGATAACAGGAAAGGTATTGTAATGAATTGGAATGGTTATTTTGGGATTTAAGTAAGAGACTGCTTGTAGCGCATCCTCTGGTCCCATCGTGTAATTATCGCCAATTGGTAAGAACGCTACATCAATGGATTGGTCTTTTGCAAAAAGGCGCATATCTGAAAACAACGCCGTATCACCAGCGTGATAAATTTTTTTATCTTCTGCTTCTAAAATAATCCCACTTGCTTCGCCCATGTAGGTCATTACGCCGTCTATTTCATAACCGGAACTATGCAAAGCTGGCACAAATTTAACCGAACCAAAAGGAAAGACATAACGCCCACCTAGATTCATTCCATGCGCTTTTACCCCTTGCGACTGTGCATACGTAGCCACTTCAGCTATCGCAATAATCGTTGCCTTGTTGGCTTGAGCAATTGCTAGCATATCGCCAATATGATCGCTGTGTCCGTGGGTGATTAAGATGTAATCAGGGTGTAAATCTTCAAGTGAAACGTCCGCTAAAGGGTTGCCATTAATAAAAGGATCAAATAAAAGGTTCGTGCCGTCGTTTAGACGAATTTCAATACATGAATGTCCATGTCCTATCAGTTCCATTTGTATTCCTCCTACGGTATTTTCTACACACTCTTATGATAATTAATCGTCAAATTCATTCTTAAAAGTAGTACAGTTTAGTACAGTTTACTTTCTTTATTGTAACAGAGAATTAGAAATATACAATCGCATTTGCTTATTTTCTTAGCTAGTAAAGAAACAGACGAGAAAAATCATGAATCTTTCTCGTCTGCTTCTTTTTACTTATTTGGTTGTTTTCCGAAAACGTAAAATCGTTAATATAAAGGCCGCCACACATAATAGAAAGGCGACAAAAAAGGTTTCACGCATTCCCACAATAAATATATCTGGGCGATTAGCCAGATACGTGGTTACTCGTTCACCATAGGCTTCGCTCATACCACGATATAAAATGGTCGTTGACAACGCAATCCCAATGACCATTCCTAAGTTTCTAGCAAAAGAATTCATACTTCCTGCTACACCTAAATCTTGCTTTTCAACACTGCTCATAACCATTGTATTGTTTGGAGACTGGAAAAGTGCATTTCCCAAGCCCATAATGGCTGTTGCAATCACATAATACCAGATAGGCGAATTCATATCTAAAAACATATACATTAACGACGTACAGCACAAGAGCAACAATCCGCCAAATGTTAAAATACCTGGGCCAATTTTATCCGTCAAATAGCCACTCAGAGGAGCCCCAACCACCATTAATAACGGAAATACCATCATTAATAGACCAGCATAACTAGCACTTAGTTTGCGTGCATCCTGCAAATAAAATGGAATGACAACATTTACAAAAAAGTTTGAGGCAAAAATTAAAACGGCGGACAATAAACTTAAAGTAAAAATTTTGTTTTTAAAAATTGCGAACTTAATAAGTGGGCTTTTTCTTTTTCGTTCAACCATTATAAATAATCCTAATGCGATTACTGCAATAATGAACAATAAATAGGATTGTAACGAGCCAAACCCGCTCTCTTGTCCGAGGAAAATCCCGCCGAAGAACGTCATAATCGCAATGGCAATACAAGCAAATCCTGAAAAATCGATTTTTTCTTTTGTTTTTGTAATATCTTTTGGTAGAAACTTTTCACCAATTAAAATTGTAACTAGCCCCACGGGAACATTAATCCAAAAAATATACGACCAAGAAAAGTTTGATAAGATCAATCCACCAATCCCAGGACCAGCAATCGCGCCTAAAGAGACAAAGGCACCTACTGCACCAAGCGCCCGCCCTCTTTCATTTAAAGGGAATACTTCCGTAATAATTCCTGAATTGGTCGCCATGGTCATGCTAGCACCAATACTTTGAACGACTCGCGCAAATAATAGAAAGCTCAGCGATTGATTAAAGCCACAAAGTAACGAACCAATCGTAAAAATAACCGTGCCAATTCGATAAACTTTTATTTTTCCAAAACTGTCGCCAATTTTTCCAAATAATAATAAACAAGCACAGACAACCATTAAATAAATAGATACGACCCATTCCGCTTGATTCATGGGTACGGACATTTCTTTTGAAATAGTCGGTAAAGCAATATTTACAATGCTGGAATCTAATGTAGACATGAAGGTAAACATAGCCACAGAAACTAAGATCCACCAACGATTTTTCTGCACTTCAGAATCCTCTTGGTAACTTTTAATTTTCTCCATTGATTCATCCCCTCTCGCTCCAAAACAGTTTACTTACTAATAATAACTCTATTTCTTCTTTTTTTCATCGGAAATTTTCTAAAAAATCACTCATGAGATGTTCACCTTCTTATTACACGCTCGCAATTGACAACCATTCGCTTTTACGCTAATTTAAAATTAGCAAACGGAAAACACAAGGAGGACTTGAAATGACCTTAATTTCTCGCATTAAACAATTAGCTCAGTCAAGGCAACTAACCCTCGCCCAATTAGAAAGAAACGTCGGCATTTCCAATGGACAAATTCGTCGTTGGGATACCTCTTCGCCTAAAGTAGAGAATCTTTTAAAAATAGCAGACTATTTTTCTGTCTCCTTGGACTATTTAATGGGCCGCACCCAACAAACAGAGATTAATCATCAGGCACCTATGACAAGCACACAAAAAGAGTTACATATTCACATTACTACGGAAGAGTTAACAGAAGAAGAAATTACTCAGTTAGAGGAAGAAGCAAATCGTTTCTTGCGGTTCCGTAAATTTGAAATGACAAATTCTTAAAGAACGTTCACTTCTCCTAGTCATTGATAGCAAAAACTAGAACCTAAACAAAAAAACCACCACGACCGTCGTCTGTGGTGGAAATGAAGGTTGTTATTTACTCTTGGTAGGAGTAAGTATGAAAAAACCAATTCGGGATAATTGGCATAACGTAAGTATAGTGGTTTGTGCCTTTTTTATCATGAGTTTCAGCTATATTTTTTATAAAACTTTTATTAGAACACCATTAACAGTCCTTTATTTAGATTATTTAAAGCGTTTTCTTTTATTGAACATATTGTTTTAAACATTCGATTTCCTGTGCTACACTTACTTTTAGAAGGGGGATTTTATTATGGCAAATCAAAAAAAAGATAGCTTATCAACATTATTTTCTGAAGAAGTTCATGGACCGTTTGTTACTTTCTTGTTTAACACCCATGTCGCTCATCAAAACGTAGAAAAAGATTCGCTTGTTTTGAAAAATTTTGCAAAAGCGGCAAAAACACGCTTTGAAAAAAAATTTCCTGAGGAAAAATGGGCTGTTTTCCAAGAAAAAATTGACGCACTTCTAGCTGATGCTTCCTTCTGGCGCAACGGCACAGCAAGTGTTTCAATCATCTTATCTCCAGAAAACACCTTTGTTCAACGATTAGATGTGCCCGTTGACGATCAATATTACGTGGACACGATCCCTTATTTACTTGGACTAGTCAAAGACAAACAATTTAACTACCATTATTACCTACTTGCTCTAAATCGCGATTCAATGAAACTTTACAAAGTCGATCATACGACTGTGACTCCTGTTGAATTGCCTAAAGACGCGCCAACAGACGTGGTCACAGCTTTAGGTGATGAATTAACGGGTGGTAATTTAAACTTTTCAACTCAAGGTAGTTCTAACGGTTCTAAAGAAGGTGTCGCTTATCATAGCATCAATACTAAAGATAAAGAAGTTGAAATTGATTGGGTGAACTACTATCAAGCAGTCGATACTTTCTTAAAAGATCAACT
This sequence comes from Enterococcus sp. AZ104, assembly GCF_050546705.1. Classification (NCBI taxonomy): domain Bacteria; kingdom Bacillati; phylum Bacillota; class Bacilli; order Lactobacillales; family Enterococcaceae; genus Enterococcus; species Enterococcus sp. AZ104. The sequence goes on along the minus strand of NZ_CP172952.1, from coordinate 1,176,555 downwards.
GGATAATCCTGAAAAATTACCGCTTTATCTTTATGCTTTACCAGAAAACCAAACACTCTTTAAAAAGATTGCTAAAAATCCTTATTATGATTGCTCAATTTCAGTTGCTGCTTCACCTGCACAAGCAACCATTCAAGATATCCGCAGCGCTAGTGAAAAAATAGCTGCAGAGTTAACAGAAAAAGAAACAGCTTCTTATAACAAATTACTAGATCGTAAATTCTTAGATCAATTTACAGATATTTCGCCAGCGGCAGCTGACGGCAAAATTTCCCATCTTTTTATTGCAACGTCACTCTTTGTTACTGAAAACAATGAAATGTCATCTGAAGAGTACGATCGCCGCAAACTTTTAAACACCATTGCTTACCAAGTCATTCAAAACGGCGGTCAAGTTTTTGTTTTAGACCAAAAAGCTGCACCAGATGAAAAGTCTTTAGCGGCTATCCTCCGTTATTAAAAACAGGCAAAAAGCCCATTGTAAGAAAGCGCCTTACAATGGGCTTTTTTTCTGAGACTTATTGAAACAGCACTATAACAGCCTTATCTTCACTTTCTAGTTTTTAAAAAACATCCGATAAAAAAGAAAATAAGGTTATCGCTATACAAAAACCAGTTAGTATGCTATAGTAATAGATGTAGTTTTTGTTCGGTAATATGGGTAGCTGTTTCAAATAAACATCTTCCACATTTTTCACCTTTCAAGTAATTGCAAAATATGAATGTGTTATAACACACATCTAGGAGGATATTTATTATGGAAACAGGTACAGTAAAATGGTTTAACTCAGACAAAGGCTTTGGCTTCATCACTGCAGAAAACGGAAACGATGTATTCGTACATTTCTCAGCTATCCAAGGTGACGGCTTCAAAACTTTAGAAGAAGGTCAAGCAGTAACTTTCGAAATCGAAGAAGGTCAACGTGGCCCTCAAGCAACTAACGTTACTAAAGCTTAATTAAACAATACTGACTCAAAAACCTGACGTTAATCGTCAGGTTTTTTTTATAAAAAAAAGAACAAGAAAACTTTCTGAAACTAAGTGCTTCCTCTATTTTTTTTGAAGAGTTTTCGTTATACTGAAGAGGAAAAATGTTTTAAAGGAGTTTATTTATGCAATTTTATGGTGATTTAACCTTTTTAGGTGTTTATTTATTGGGTCTCTTTTTCATTCCCTCGTGGCGGAAAAAGAAAAAAGAACACGATTGGTTGCCGTGGATGTTTGGCTGGACTGTCTTTATGTTCTTCTCATATGTTTTATATTTAGAAATCATTCGTGGCACAGCCTTCTTTTTAATTCCCATTGCTTTTTTTGGCTTGTTTGCGCTCTTCTACTTCAAAGAAAAAAGGCGTTTACTGAATGGAACATTATTTAATATTTTTCTTGTGGTTCTAGCGACTTATTTAGGGATTACTGCGATTCGTACAAACAACTACTTTCTAATCACCTTAGCAATTATTGCCCTGCTGGCGATTTTTATCGCTTTGGCTTTAGGACTCTATGCCTTAATTATTTTCCTCTATTGGAATGCGGTCGTTGTTATGAGAAAAGAAGGTCGTTCTTTAGGGAACTTGTTGACGTTGTTGCTGGCAATTGGCTTAACATTACTATTAATTTATAATTTCTTTTTTCAATCGTTGTTACCAACGTGGCTCTCCTTACCCTTAACTATTGCGCCATTTATTTTGACTTATTTCGCGTTTGTTTTTTATAATTTTTTAACTGTTTCTACGTTGTATCAATTTAATCAGCCAAAATATACACAGGATTATATTGTTGTGTTAGGTTCGGGGTTAATCAATGGTGAGATTGTGCCGCCGTTATTGCAAGCCCGCATCAACAAAGCCATTCAATTTTACAAGGCTCAAAATCGCGCAACGTTAAATCCACCAAAAATCGTCATGTCTGGTGGCCAAGGCCCCGATGAATTACTTCCTGAAAGTGTCGCGATGAAAATGTATGCTTTAACACAAGGTATTCCTGATGATGATATTTTAGTAGAAGCTCATTCAAAAAACACACTAGAAAATATGCGTTTTTCCAAAGAAACAATGATTGAGGATTTTGGAAATGCTAATTTCCAAGCCATTTTTACTACAAACAATTATCACCTTTTCCGAGCGGGTCTTTTCGCTCGAATGGCTGGCTTAAAAGCTGATGGCATTGGTGCAAAAACCGCTTTTTATTTTTTACCTAACGCGTTTATTCGAGAGTTCATCGCCATTGTAGTGATGTACAAACGCCGCCATATTATTGTTTGCGGCCTAGCTGCCATCGGTATGGTTATGTTATTCTTAACAGGATTGATTATTCAGTAAAGAAGGAGTTTCCCCTATGAGTTTGTATCAAAAATTTATTCAAAATGAACGTTTGCGACGTTTTTGCGTCCTTGCTTTGATTATTTTTGTGCTTTATTTATCCAGAAGTATGATTACAACAATTCTTTTAACATTTATCTTTACCTATTTAGCTGTTCGTTTGGTCCATTTTGTTCAACGCTATATGAAAATCCCGACGTTTGTCATCGTTCTCTTAACCTATGCATTGGTTGTTTTTCTCATCTATTTAGCGATTACTAAATATGTTCCCGTTCTAGTTAACCAAACGACTCAAATGATTAATTCTGTAGTTGATTTTTATCAAAGTCCACATACAGATACAAATCAAGTATTGCAATTTATTGATCAATACTTGGAAAAATCTAATTTACTCTCTCAACTCCAGAATGGCGCTTCAATGATTTTACGCTACATTCAAGATATTGGTGCTGTCGGTTTATCATTTGTCATGTCCTTTATTTTAAGTTTCTTCTTTATGATTGAGAAGAAGCAAATGGCTGATTTTTCTAAGTTATTTTTAAAAAGTGATTTTGATTGGTTTTTTCAGGATATCTATTATTTTGCCAACAAGTTCGTCAACACATTTGGTGTCGTAATGGAAGCTCAGTTTTTCATTGCTGTGGTGAATACAGTCATTACTACCTTGGCCTTGGCGATAATCGGCTTTACTCAGCTACCTAGTTTAGCTATTATGATCTTCATTTTGAGCTTAGTCCCAGTTGCTGGTGTGATTATTTCCTGCATTCCGCTAAGTTTCATCGCTTATTCCCAAGGTGGCTTGAACGATGTGATTTATATCTTAGCTTTAATTACAATCGTCCATTTATTTGAATCTTACGTGCTAAATCCTAAATTTATGTCTAGTAAAACAGAGTTACCAATCTTTTATACGTTTGTCATTTTATTAGTTAGTGAGCGTCTCTTTGGTGTATGGGGACTTATTGTAGGAATCCCTGTGTTCACTTTCTTCTTAGATGTCTTAAAAGTAAAACCAATTCGTGGCCTGAAACGGCTACCTAATGTGAAAAAAAATAGTTCAGCAGAATAATTTCTGCTGAACTATTTTTTATTGTTTTCTTAAATCATTTAAAATAGCCAAGGCTCGGTCTTGGTTCATCGTTTTTTGACGTTTTAATTGTTGAGCGACTGCCTCAACTTCTTTACCAGTAGCTCCGACCGTCATCGCTAAAGAACGTGCTTGTAGAGCCATGTGTCCTTTTTGAATTCCTTCAGAGACTAAGGCCCGTAACGCCGCTAAATTTTGGGCCAAACCAACAGCCGCTACTACTCGACTTAGTTCTTTTGCATCCGTCACTGCTAACAAATCAGCGGCTGCTTGAGATTTAGGCAAGACTTTTGTGGCACCGCCAACCGTGGCTAAAGCAAGCGGAACTGAAATTTCACCAATTAGTTGTTCGCCATCCAGCGTCCAACTAGTCAAGCCTTGGTAGCGACCTTCCTTCACCGCAAAAGCATGACAAGAAGCGCTAACAGCGCGTGTATCATTTCCTGTAGCTAAAACTACAGCTTCAATGCCATTCATGATCCCTTTGTTATGCGTGACTGCCCGATAAGGATCTAATGAAGCATAGCGTGAAGCTAAAACAATTTTTTCAGCAATTTCCCGGCCATTGCTCCCCTTACTTAAACGTGAAACTGGAATAGCCGTTTTCATCGTAACAACCGACTCCGTGGCATAATTACTTAAAATACTGAATAAAATCTTTTGCTCCGCAAACCATTCACGGAACAACTCGGCCACACCTTCCAACATAGCGTTAACGATATTTGCCCCCATTGCATCCTTAACATCTACTAAAAAGTCGACAGATACAAACGATTCATCAAAAGTACGATATTGCAAATCTCTTAAGCCGCCGCCCCGTTTAACGATAGATGGATAACTTAACTCTGCTTGTTGAAAAATTTCCGCTTCTCTTACTTGTAGTTTATCAATCAATGACTCGGGATCTGCAACATCGTAAAAAACGATTTGTCCACGCATTAAGCGTTGTTGATTCACTGTTTTAAATCCTTGTGCTATTTTTGCACCATTACTCAAAGCCGCAATCACTGAGGGCTCTTCTGTCGCCATTGGTACCAAATAATCAGTTTCGTCCACTGTTAAATGTAAGCCAACGCCCATCGGCACTTCTGTTTCACTGATTTGATTTTCAATCATATGATTGGCAATCTGCGAAGATAAAGCCGTATTTTCAAATTCTTTTTTTGTATCAGCAGAAATCTGGCCTTCATTAAGAAGAGAAGCCAGGCGTTCCTCAGGACTCATTTGATAAAATCGGCTGTTTTTTTTTTGCTGAGGTCTCTCTAGTAGCATAGCGAGTCCTAAGCCACCGCCGATACATAAAGAAGCCACGCCATATTTCTTTTCTTTTTGATTTAATTGATAACTTAAACTCGTTAATAAACGAGCACCTGTGGCACCAATCGCATGACCTAATGAAATACCGCCACCATAAATGTTGACCTTTTCCTCTGGTAAAGCCAGTTCTCTTTGGACCACGATTGAAGTTGCTGCAAATGCTTCGTTGATTTCATACAGATCAATTTCTTCCGTAGTAAGTTGATTGCGCGCTAACAGTTTTTGAATGGCTTTAATCGGCGAAATTCCCATATAGGCTGGATCAATACCGACTTCCACACTGTCTCGAATAATAGCTAAATAAGGAAGACCGTGTGCTTCGGCATATTCTTGTGAAGCAATAATCAAAGCAGAAGCCCCATCATTAATGGTTGATGCATTCCCTGCTGTTACAGTACCGTCTTCTTTAAAAACTGTTTTAAGCGTTCCTAGCTTCTCAACGCTCGAATTAGGGCGAATCCCTTCATCTTTCTCCACAAGCGTTCCTGACACTTCTAATGGGGCTATTTCGTCAGCGAATATCCCTTCTGCTTGTGCTTGAGTTGCTTTTAATTGTGAATGTACAGAAAATTGATCTTGCTCTTCTCTAGTTACATGATACTTTTCGGCCACATTTTCAGCAGTTAAGCCCATTGCCTGACCACTAAAGGCATCCGTTAACCCATCGTACATCATACTAGAAAAAGGCGCATCGTAGCTTTCTGTTTCGTAATTAAATCGTTGTAATTTAGGTGCTTGGGACATATTCTCAATCCCACCAGCAATTAAAACTTCCGCTTCTCCTAATTGAATCAATTGTTTCGCCAAAATAACGGCCTTCATTCCTGATCCGCAGACCTCATTAACCGTCATTGCGGGAATTTCATGAGACAAACCGCTGTTTATTGCTATTTGTCGTGCGGGATTTTGGCCATTTCCAGCTTGTAAAACATTTCCAAAGATTACTTGATCAATTTCTTCAGAAATAGTGGAATGTCTTTTTAAAAGTTGTGTTGTAACATGTGTTCCTAAGTCTACGGCACTTACTTGACTTAAGCTGCCTTTATATTTTCCAATTGGTGTTCGTAATGCATCAATAATAACTACTGTTTTCAACTAAATGCACCTCCATCTTGAAATATATCATATAATCCCAGAATCACAAGTGCCAATTACTGAATGTTAACAGACTTATAAGATATTTTTTAATAATCTATGAAGTTAATACAAAAATTCCCCATTTTGGTTCATTTCGTGCTATTTTATATAATGAATCTATTTATCGTAAAGGAGTTAAAGAAATGACAATTGGGATTGATAAAATTAGTTTTTTTGTGCCCCCTTATTATATTGATATGACGGCACTGGCTGAAGCCAGAAATGTAGACCCTGGAAAATTTCATATTGGTATTGGGCAAGACCAAATGGCGGTGAACCCAATCAGCCAAGATATTGTGACATTTGCAGCCAATGCCGCAGAAGCGATCTTGACCAAAGAAGATAAAGAGGCCATTGATATGGTGATTGTCGGGACTGAGTCCAGTATCGATGAGTCAAAAGCGGCCGCAGTTGTCTTACATCGTTTAATGGGGATTCAACCTTTCGCTCGCTCTTTCGAAATCAAGGAAGCTTGTTACGGAGCAACAGCAGGCTTACAGTTAGCTAAGAATCACGTAGCCTTACATCCAGATAAAAAAGTCTTGGTCGTAGCGGCAGATATTGCAAAATATGGCTTAAATTCTGGCGGTGAGCCTACACAAGGAGCTGGGGCGGTTGCAATGTTAGTTGCTAGTGAACCGCGCATTTTGGCTTTAAAAGAGGATAATGTGATGCTGACGCAAGATATCTATGACTTTTGGCGTCCAACAGGCCATCCATATCCTATGGTCGATGGTCCTTTGTCAAACGAAACCTACATCCAATCTTTTGCCCAAGTCTGGGATGAACATAAAAAACGAACCGGTCTTGATTTTGCAGATTATGATGCTTTAGCGTTCCATATTCCTTACACAAAAATGGGCAAAAAAGCCTTATTAGCAAAAATCTCCGACCAAACTGAAGCAGAACAGGAACGAATTTTAGCCCGTTATGAAGAAAGCATCATCTATAGTCGTCGCGTAGGAAACTTGTATACGGGTTCACTTTATCTGGGACTCATTTCCCTTTTAGAAAATGCAACGACTTTAACCGCAGGCAATCAAATTGGGTTATTCAGTTATGGTTCTGGTGCTGTCGCTGAATTTTTCACTGGTGAATTAGTAGCTGGTTATCAAAATCATTTACAAAAAGAAACTCATTTAGCACTGCTGGATAATCGGACAGAACTTTCTATCGCTGAATATGAAGCCATGTTTGCAGAAACTTTAGACACAGACATTGATCAAACGTTAGAAGATGAATTAAAATATAGTATTTCTGCTATTAATAATACCGTTCGTTCTTATCGAAACTAAGTATTTAAATCCCCCGATTCAATCAACAAAAGAGCTAGACATTCAAGCAAAAACTTGAATGTCTAGCTCTTTTTATGAAAGCCAAACTTCTTTGACCCCGTCTGTCACGGCGATACCATCTGTCAAAGCTAAACGTTGTGAATAAGAAACGTAGCCATAATAAACATCAACACCGCCGCCATTGTTCCAAGTAACAGTGATTTTAACATTTGGAGTAATCGATTTTGTAGCTGGTTGGGTCGTCGGGCGATAACTAGTCGTATCATAACTTAAAATAGTGCCCGAAGCTCCACTTATTTCGGCTTTTCCTGTGTAAATTTCGCCATTCGTATTCGTCTGCGTGACCGCTCCATTCGCTTCAATGATTAAACCCGCTTGCTTTTGATCTCCTCGTGGATAATAAAAAAGATACGTGGTTGCCCATTTAGCAAATTCATCTGGAATTGGTTTAAGTGATTCCGTTGGTGCCGGACTCGACTTCGTTTGCTTTTCAACCGCGACTTCTTCTTGTCTTTTTAAGCCTTCATTATTTTGATTATTTAGTTTCTCAACCGTTTCTTTAACGATCGAATAGTGTGGTTTCCCTAAATCGCTAACAGGGATCGTAGCTAATTTTTCTTCTGATTCTTTATATTGCCCCTCTGCCGTTAACTTTTTAGCTTCTTTAATAATGGCATCATACTTGGTTTGGTCTACGGAAGAGGATGTGCTTTGTCCCGTAGCTTCGACTTGTTTTGTGACACTGGTTTTTTCTGTGGTCACGTCTGATGAATTTCCACAAGCACTTACAAACATTGAGCTAACGATTAATAAACATCCCACAATCACATGCTTTTTCATTTTTAAATCCCCCATTTGTCTATCTTTGTTATTTTTTGTTACTTAAATTATCCCATAGATGAACAAAAGAAACCATTATTTATAAAAAAGCTTAGCAAGCGCTTCAAGAGAGGCACTTGCTAAACTTTTTTCTCACTGTTATTGATTGATTACTTTGACTAGTTCTTCAAATAATAATGCACTAGATGCTGCTCCTGGATCAATATGACCAATTGCTCGTTCCCCTAAATAAGAGGCACGTCCTTTTTTCGCCACCCAATCTTTTGTTGCTTCAGCAAATTGTTCAATTTTTTCTTCATTAAATTGTTCCGTTCCAATTACTTCAGCAACAGGTGCCCAGACATCAACCATCGTTTTATCTCCTGGTTCAGCTTTGCCACGCATCTGAATCCCAGCTAGACCTTGCTGAACAATTTCTTTTAATTGCTCTGGCGAACTGATGGTTTCCAAATCTTTTGTCGCTTTAGTCATATTCATAAACGCAGTACCATATAAAGGACCAGAAGCTCCGCCAACTTTTGAAATCAAAGCCATGGATAGGACTTTAAATGTCTCCGTGATTGTTGTTGGTACTTTTTTGTCAAACGCAATTTTGTATTCAGCCATACCACGAGCCATGTTGTTACCGTGATCCCCATCACCAATCGGCGTGTCTAATTCACTTAAATAGTCTTTTTTTTCTTCAATAACTTTTGAATAATTGTCTAACCATGTTTGAATGTCTTTTACTGTTAATTCCATCTTTTATCACCCTTACCAAGAAATTGTTGTTACATTGCTTTCTAGCGCTGTTTGCCAGTCTTTTGTCGCCAAGTCAATCATCGTTAAAGATAATCCTTGCATGTCAATAGACGTCATATAGTTACCCACTTTATGGAAGGTCACTTGAACACCTTTATCTTCTAATAATGTTAGCACGTCGTTCATAAATACAAATTGTTCCATTAATGGCGTGCCGCCCATGCCATTGACAAGTACCCCCACTGTTTGTGGTTGTTGCTCATAGCTACTTAATGTTTTTTCAACTAATTCTTTCGCTAACTCTTTCGATGGTTGGATTTTTTCACGACGATAGCCTGGTTCTCCGTGAATCCCTACGCCAAATTCAATTTCATCTTCTGGTAAAGTAAAACCTGGTTTGCCAACTTCAGGCACAGTGGCTGCTTTTAAAGCCACTCCAATTGTTTTCGTGGCTGCTACAATCTTTTCTCCTAAAGAAACGAGCTCTTCTAAAGAAGCACCTTGGCGGGCATGGTGTCCTAAAATTTTATGGACAAGAACAGTCCCGGCAACGCCGCGTTTTCCAGCGGTATAGGTGCTATCTTCAACAGCAATATCGTCATCGACAACGACCATTTCTACATGAATGTCTTCCATATCAGCCATATCTTTGGCCATTTCAAAGTTCAAAATATCGCCTGTATAATTTTTTACGATTAACAGAACACCGGCCCCTTGGTCTGCCGCTTGGATCCCTGTTAAAATTTGATCTGGTGTTGGTGAAGTAAAGACATCACCTAAAACTGCGGCATTTAACATTCCATCACCAACAAACCCAGCATGTGCAGGCTCATGACCACTTCCGCCACCAGATACTAACCCAACTTGTTTGTTTGAGTCGTTGCGAGCAATCACGCGAGAATCTTCGACTTGATGAACAAGGTTTCCATAGCTTTTCACAATTCCTTGGAGCATTTCTTCGACAATTTTACCAGGTTCATTAATAATTTTTTTCATTTAGTTCCACCCTTTCTTACCAGCATTTTGAGCTTCTGCTAAAATTTGCGTCAAATCATCTGAGACACCTGCAGTAATTGCTGCCGCAAAGGCACCTTCAACCAATGGTGCATCGACTAAATGATAATGTTTCTGTTGGTCTTCTTCTAGCATATCAAAAGCTAATTCTGAACTTAAAACGGCACTGCCTAAATCGGCAAAAATTAAAAATTCTCGGTCAGAGTCCGCTTCGTTAATCGTGTCAATGATTTTCATTGGATCTGAACCTAATGAACCATCTGATGTACCACCAAGTGAATGAATTGTAATTTCTTCACTGGCGTTCATCTGTTCAATCATCTCTTTAATACCATCTGTAATCATTTTGCTATGTGAAACGAGTAAAATATCTGCTTTCATGTGGACACTTCCTTAATCTAATTTATGTCTTGTTTTATATTCTTGTCCGACTTTATCTGCAACAATGATTGCATTCGCTACTTCTTCAACGACAATTGGAAATGGCATTGAATGAATTGATTCTTCTGGAATGCAAGCAATTTTGGCTACTTCCAACGCTTCTTCATAAGTGATTTCATCGACACCAATGTCTGAAAGCGTTAATGGTAAACCTACAGAAGCGCTAAAGTCTAAAACAGCTTCTAATTCGTCTTTTGCTGCATCTTCTAATACAAGTTGTGCAATCGTTGCAAAGGCTACTTTTTCACCATGTAAATAACTGTGCGCACCAGGTAAGACTGTCATACCGTTATGAATCGCATGCGCTGCAGCTAAACCGCCACTTTCAAAACCTAAGCCTGAAAGTAAGATATTTGTTTCGATAATCTTATTCAATGATTCAGTAACCACATTTGCATCACAAGCTAATTTCGCTTTTAACCCATCTTCCTGGAGGTTTTCCCAGCAAAGTTTCGCCATGGCCAAAGCTGCATATGTGCCGCTAGCAGCGGGCGTTAAGCCTTCTCTTGAACCCATTGGCAAACTAGCATTAACCCGAGAATATGAATTGTGTGTTGCGCGTGCTTCAAAATATGTGGATAAGGCATCCCCCATTCCAGCAACTAAAAATCTAGTTGGCGCTTTGGCAACCACTTTTGTATCAACCATCACGACGCTTGGACTTTGTTTAAAGTAAGCATAATCATCAAATGAGCCATCTTCATGATATAGTACAGCTGAATGCGAAGTTGGTGCATCTTGAGCCGCAATCGTTGGTACAATAATTAAGTTTTCACCTTCTGCTACGACTTTTGAAGCATCGATTGCTTTACCGCCACCTAAACCAATGATACAGTCTGCTTGTTCTTTTTGTCCAACGTTTTGCAAGCGCTTTGTTTCTTCACGCGTTACTTCTCCACTAAAGCCACCCTCTACGAAGGTAATGTCAAACTTTTTCGCTGTTTCTTCCAATTGTGGACGTACACGATCAACGTCAGCAGGATTTGCAATTAGTAACGCTTTTTTTCCAAAAGTTGAAACGAAGTAACCTAAGTTTAGTAATTCATCTTCCCCTTGAACATATTTCGTTGGTAAAATCAATGCTTTTCTCATGTTGATAGCCTCCTATATTTTGTTTACATACATAGTATAGAACGCTTTCATTCAAAAAGCATTGAACTTTTGGTATCGTTTTCTTGCAAAAAATGATAGAATTATTTTGTGAAATAATAAAATATTATGATTTTTAAACTTTAGATTGAAGGATTGCCTTATGACTGTAGAATTAAAAAATATTTTAGATTTAGAAAAGTGGGAAAAATTGCAAGAATCATTGGCCTTAAGCACTCGTTTAGCCATTATTTTAGTCGATTATAAAGGTCGTCCTGTGACGAAACATAGTCAAGTTCAACCCTTTTGCCAACTGGTACGTCACTCCCCTGAGCTCTCGAAACTTTGTGAAAAATGTGATGCTCGTGGTGGCTTGGAAGCTGTTCGCACTGGTCAGCCTTTTATCTACCGTTGTCACTTTAACATCGTTGATATGGCCATCCCCATTATTGTTGATGACCAGTATGTAGGAGCCATTATGGCTGGTGAAGTTTTGCTCGAAGATCACCAAGAAGAGTTAGAACAGGTTTTAACCATGAATGATGCCTTCATTCAAGAATTTTTAGTAACACACCAAGAGCTGTATCAACAATACCCTGTTTTAGAACTAGCAGACTTAGAAAAGAGCGCGACATTAATCGCTGATCTAAGCCAATATATTATTTCTGAAGCCATCAAAAAAGATTATTTAATCAATACGTACAAACAATCCTTACAGATTAGTTCGCGAAAAGAAGAGCTGGAGCCATTGAATATGATCCAAAAAGATATTCAACAAACTTTATTAACTGCTCAATTAACTCCTTCAAGTGCCTATCAAACTAAAAATAAGCAATTACAACCGGTTTTAGATGCCCTTTGGGAAAACAAATCGCTGCGTTTAAATTTACAAGAACTGGCAGACCTTGTTCATTTGACACCGACGTATTTAAGTCGTTTATTAAAAGAGGAGTTTGGTATTCCCTTTAGTCAATTTTATCGACAATTAAAAATCACATGGGCTAAACAGCTTCTTTTGGAGACAGATAAAACGATCGCCCAAATCAGTGAAGATTTAGGGTTTGTTGAAGATAGCTATTTTGTCCGTATCTTTAAACAAGAAACGGGTGAAACACCTCTTAAATACCGTAAAAGAAAGAACAGAGCATAAAAAAACAACGACTCCGAGAAGTCGTTGTTTTTTTACACCTTTGCTCTTGCTGTGGCTAATGCAACAAGTGCAAAAGGCGCATTATATCTGTCGTGCGACAAAGTGATACTATTAAATATGAATTGGTAAACCTAAAGCCAATTCAGCTGTATCCATAGTAATTTCGCCCAATGATGGGTGTGGGTGGATTGTTAAAGCAATGTCTTCTGCATTCATGCCAGATTCAATAGCTAAAGCTAATTCAGAAATCATGTCACTTGCACCGACACCGGCAATTTGTGCACCGATGATGACATTGTCTTCTACAGTTGTAACTAAACGCATGAATCCTTCAGTTTTATCTAAAGAGATTGCACGGCCGTTACCAGCAAATGGGAATTTGTAGCCTTTTGCTTCGATTCCCGCTTCTTTTGCTTCTGCAACAGTCATACCAACGCTTGCCAATTCTGGATCAGTAAAGGCAACAGCTGGCATTGCTTTGTAATCAACTGCAACTTTCTTACCAGAAATTGCTTCAGCAGCAATTTTTGCTTCGTAGCTTGCTTTATGCGCTAACGCAGCACCTGGTACGATGTCGCCGATTGCGAAGATGTTTTTCACGTTAGTACGTCCTTGGTTGTCAACTGGGATTAAACCACGTTCGCCAATTTCAACGCCCGCTTGTTCTAAGCCTAAGTCGTCTGTGTTTGGACGACGTCCAACAGTGACCATTACGTAATCTGCTTCAACACTTTCTTCTTTTCCGTTAACTTCATATTTAACAGTGACGCTATCGCCATTGTCAACAGCTTCTTTAGCCATTGCTGAAGTCACGATTGTTACGTTTTTCTTCTTGAAGTCGTCAGTGACAACTTTAACCATATCTTTTTCATAAGTTGGTAAAATTGATGGGCTACCTTCTAAAATTGTTACTTCTGAACCTAAGTTAGCATAAGCGCCACCTAATTCAGCACCGATGACACCGCCACCGATAATAACGAATTTTTTAGGAACTTCTTTTAAGTTTAAACCGCCTGTAGAATCTAACACGCGTCCGCCAAATTTGAATCCTGGGATTTCAATTGGACGAGAACCTGTTGCTACAATAGCATTATTGAATGAGTAAGTTTGTGCTGAGTCTGGGTGAATAACACGCAATGTATTTTCGTCAACGAAGAATGCTTCGCCTTCAATAATTTCTACTTTGTGTTTTTTCAATAACATACCAACGCCGCCTGTTAATGATTTAACAACTGTGTTATCTTTCCAGTCTTGTGTTTTTGCAAAGTCTAATTCGACTCCTTTAGCTGTTACACCAAAAGTTGAAGAATCTTGTGCTTCTTGGTAATGATGTCCAGCAGCAATTAAAGCTTTTGAAGGAATACATCCAACGTTTAAACAAACGCCTCCGATGTATTCACGTTCGATAATCGCAACTTTTTGACCCATTTCTGCGGCACGAATTGCGGCAACGTATCCTCCAGGACCAGCTCCGATTACGACTGTATCTAGTTCAATGGCGAAATCTCCTACTACCATTTGTTAATCATCCTTCCATTAATAGTAATTCTGGATCAGCTAATAAGCGTTTAATGTTGTTCATTGCTTTTTGAGCAGTTGCGCCGTCAACGATACGGTGGTCAAAGCTTAATGATAATTTCATCATGCGTCCCACAACGATTTCGCCGTCTGCATTAACAACTGGTTCTTGTGCAATTGTACCAACGCCTAAAATAGCAACTTCAGGGTAGTTGATTACTGGTGTAAACCAGCCGCCACCGACTGAACCAATGTTACTAATTGTGATTGTACCATCACGCATATCTTGTGCAGTTAATTTGCCTTCGATAGCCAATGCTGCTTTTTCGTTGATTTCATCAGCGATAGCAAACATGCTCTTCGTATTAGCATTTTTAACATTTGGTACATATAAGCCATGATCTGTATCAGTAGCAATACCAATGTTAAAGTAATTTTTGTAAACAATTTCTTGTGCTGCGTCATCGATTGATGCATTCAAGATTGGGAATTTTTGAACAGTTGAAGTCAATGCTTTTACAACGTATGGTAAGAATGTTAATTTTGTACCATTTGCAGCAGCAACATCTTTAAATTTCTTACGGTGATCCCATAATTTAGAAACTTCTACTTCATCATGTAATGTTACGTGAGGAGCAGTGTGTTTGCTGTTAACCATTGCTTTAGCAATTGCTTTACGTGTTGGTGTCATTTTTTCACGTGTTTCCATTTCGCCTAAATCAGAAGTAAAGGCTTTTGGCGCTGCTTTAGGTGCAGCTGCTTCCGCTTTAGGTGCTGCTTCTGTTGCGGCAGCTTCAGTAGCTGGTGCTGCTTGAGAGCCACCAGAAACAAAGGCATCAATATCCGCTTTAATGACACGGCCACCTTTACCAGTTGCAGTTACTTGTGTAATATCAACGTCTTTTTCACGCGCATACTGACGAACAGATGGCATTGCTAAAACGCGTTTGTTTGGATCAGCGGCTGCAACTACGCCTGTTGAAGCGGCTGGAGCTGATGCTTCCGCTTTAGGAGCGTCAGTAGCTGGTGCTGCGGCTGCCGGTGCTGCTGAAGAATTATGACCAGGTGCGTCAATTTCAACTAACACGTCACCCACATTGGCAACTGTTCCTTCTGGTACAACGATATTTTTTACAGTACCTGTTACTGGTGATGGAATTTCTTCTACTGATTTGTCATTTTGTACTTCTAATAATGAATCATCTTCATTAATTGTGTCGCCCGCTTTAACGAACCATTTAACGATTTCTCCTTCGGCAATTCCTTCACCGATGTCTGGTAATTTGAATTGGAAAAATCCGCCAGCTGCTTCGGTTGTTGGTACAGCAGCAGGTTGTGCTGGTGTTTGTTCTTGTGCAGGAGCTGCTGGTGCTGCATCGTTATCTTCGTGACCAGGTGCGTCGATTTCGATTAACACGTCACCAACGTTTGCAACTGTTCCTTCTGGTACAACGATATTTTTTACAGTACCTGTTACTGGTGATGGAATTTCTTCCACTGATTTGTCATTTTGTACTTCTAATAACGTATCGTCTTCGTTGATTGTATCGCCAGGTTTTACAAACCATTTAACGATTTCGCCTTCGGCAATCCCTTCACCGATATCCGGTAATTTAAACTGATAAGCCATTTTTTAAGTCTTCCCTTCTTCGTTGGATCTGTCTATTTTCTTAGGAGCAAAACGCGGGGAAACGACTATAGTAGCTGAACATTTCATGCCTATAGCCGTATTCCACCTGTTTAATTCTTCGTTTATCTACTTCGAATAACTATTAAAATTCGACGATTTCTCTAGCTTTTGCTTCGATATCTTTCGCATTTGGTAACCAGATATTTTCTGCTTGTCCGAATGGGAAGATTGTATCTGGAGCAGATACACGTCCGATTGGTGCTTCTAATGATAATACGGCACGTTCAGAAATTTCAGAAACAACCATAGCGCCAACGCCAGCTTGTTTTTGTGCTTCTTGAACGACAACCACACGGCCAGTTTTTTCAACAGAGTTAATAATTGTTTCCACATCTAAAGGAGCCACTGTACGTAAGTCAATGATTTCTGCTGAAATATTGT
This sequence comes from Enterococcus sp. AZ104, assembly GCF_050546705.1. NCBI lineage: Bacteria > Bacillati > Bacillota > Bacilli > Lactobacillales > Enterococcaceae > Enterococcus > Enterococcus sp. AZ104. The sequence goes on along the minus strand of NZ_CP172952.1, from coordinate 1,160,536 downwards.
CTTTCGCTAAGCTATCAGCTGCTTTAATCGCTTCACGAACCATAGCGCCGTAAGTGATGATTGATACGTCTGTTCCTTCACGAGTTACAGCCGCTTTATCTAAAGGCACTTCATAAGCTTCGTCTGGCACTTCCTCACGGAATGAACGGTATAATTTCATGTGCTCTAAGTAAACAACTGGATCGTTGCTACGAATAGATGAAATTAATAGTCCTTTTGCATCGTAAGGGTTTGATGGAATAACAACACGAACACCTGGTGATTGTGCGATTAATCCTTCTAAGTTATCTGAGTGAAGTTCTGGTGTATGAACACCACCACCAAATGGGGCACGAACAGTAATTGGCATATTACGAGTTCCACCCATACGGTAACGCGTACGAGCCATTTGACCAACGATTTCGTCAAATACTTCAAAAACGAAACCAAAGAATTGGATTTCAGGAACAGGACGGTAACCTTGCAAGGCAAGACCGAAAGCCAATCCACCGATACCAGATTCAGCTAAAGGTGTATCGAAGACGCGGTCTTCACCAAATTTTTCTTGTAAACCTTCAGTTGCACGGAAAACCCCACCGTTGTTACCAACGTCTTCACCGAAGATTAAGACATTTTCGTCTTTCTCTAATTCAAGAGCTAAGGCATCTGTAATTGCTTGGATCATAGTTTTTTGTGCCATTTTTATTTCGACTCCTTCGCTTCATAAAATGCAATTTGTTCTTTAATTGTTTGAGGTTGAACTTCAAACATATTTTTCAAGAAATCAGAAACTTTTTGTTTTGGCGCTTTATCCGCTTCTGCAATCGCTACTTTGATTTCTTCTTTTGTTTTTTCAATAATTTCTTCTTCTTTTGCTTCAGACCATAAGCCTTTATCTGTTAGATATTTACGGAAACGAGTCAATGGATCTTTTTGTACCCATTCGTCATCCATTTCTTTTGAACGGTAACGTGTTGGATCGTCTCCAGATAAAGTATGTGGACCATAACGATAGGTTAATGTTTCAATTAAAACTGGACCGTTTCCTGCAGCTGACCAATCACGTGCTTCTTTTGCAATTGCGTAAACTGCTAATGGATCCATACCATCAACTTGAATACCAGGAATTCCTGCTGCAACAGCTTTTTGAGCTAAAGTTTTAGCCGCTGTTTGTTTTTCACGAGGTGTAGAAATCGCAAAACCATTGTTTTGGATAATGAAGACACCGTTTGCTTGGTAAGCACCAGCAAAGTTAATTGCTTCATAGAAGTCCCCTTGTGAAGAACCGCCGTCACCAGTATAAGTGAAGACAACATTTTCTTTTCCACGTTTTTTTAATCCTAAAGCAACACCAGCTGCTTGGATGTATTGAGCACCAATGATAATTTGTGGTGGTAATGCATTTAAATCTTCCGCGTAGTAGTTCCCTGCTACGTGACCACGAGACCATAAGAAAGCTTCTCTTAATGGTAAACCATGTTGTACTAATTGAGGTACATCACGGTAACCTGGTAGTAAGTAGTCTTCTTTTTCCATTGCAAATTGGCTTGCCAATTGGCTTGCTTCTTGTCCAGCTGTTGGCGCGAAGAATCCTAAGCGTCCTTGACGGTTTAATGCAGTAGAACGTTGGTCTAACACACGAGACCAAACCATGCGTGTCATTAATTCAACTAATTCCTCATCCGATAAATCAGGTACTAAATCTTCATTCACAATTTTTCCATCTTGATCCAAGATTTGGAAAGTTGGGAAATCAGCGTCGACTTTAGCCATTAGCTCTTTAAAGTCAATAGGTTTTTGTTTCTTAGCCTTTGCCATTTTGTCACACAATCCTCTCTATTACGTTTCTTTAATTTCGATAAAAGTAAAACAGAGTGCGAAACTGTATTACTTTTTATCGACTACACTTAACAAATTATCACTAAATTCGAAAAAGCGCAAGAAAAAAACTCTAATTTCTTCATTTTTTCACAAAAGAGCAAAACCGCATGTTTTTGCGGTTTAGTGATAATTTTCACAAACAAGAAAACGGTTTCTGTTCCACACTTCTTCTGTACTATTTTTCTCCTAACTGTTATATTCTATTTTGAAAATATTATATAACAGTTCTATTAATTCGAGCCCCCTCATCCCCGAGCTGGCTAGTAATCTGATTTCCGAACTTTGCGTTTTCATGAAAATTATCTTGAAAAAACCAAAAAATAAAAACCGTCAGCCGAGTAACCTACTCAGCATGCGGTTTTTTATTTTTTAGAGAACAAAGTTTTTTTCGTTAATTTTTATTTTTTTTGGCTCGTTTTTTTGCCAAATACTTTGCCTTAGGTTTTATCACGAACATTCATTGCTTAAAATCACCAAATTTTCGCAAAACGAGTAATACAGCTTAGCAATTTCTTTTCTCTTTCAGTAGATTTTACTAAATCCATTCCTTAGTAATTTTAATATATAAACGTTTAGCTACTTCAACAGTTAACATGTACGCAATGATGATTCCAAAGAACCATGGCCAGTAGTTAGCCGGAAGTTTCACAAAGTCAAAAACCTCTCTTATAGGCGTTGCTACAATCAGGAAACCGAGTAAAATTGCGCCTAAACTACTTAACATCACAGGCATTGACGCACGACTTTGAATGAATGGTATTTTCCGCGTCCGGACCATATGAACAACTAACGTTTGACTAACAAGTCCCACCATAAACCAACCTGTTTGGAATAAATGTTGAGTTGCCAAACTATTGGCGCTAAACACAAACCACATGACAAGATACGTTAGAATATCGAAAATACTACTTACCGGGCCAATACATACTGTAAATTTCGCTAGTCCGTTCGTTTCCCACCGAACAGGGCTTAATAACTCTTCTTCATCGACATTATCCCAAGGAATTGTCAACTGAGCTACATCATAAATCAAATTTTGAATCAAGAGTTGTAAGGAAAGCATTGGTAGAAATGGTAAAAAGGCACTGGCTACTAAAATTGAAAAGACATTCCCAAAATTAGAACTGATGGTAATTTTAATATATTTCATCATATTGCTAAATACTTTTCGTCCTTCAATCACACCAGATTCCAGTACATTTAAACTTTTTTCCAGTAAAATAATCGAGCTAGCATCTTTAGTAATATCAGCTGCAGTATCTACTGAAATGCCCACATCAGCTTTTCGTAATGCCGGTGCATCATTAATGCCATCCCCCATAAAACCAACCGTATGACCTTTTGCTTGTAGCAATTCAATAATTTTAGATTTTTGCATCGGATTTAATTTGGCAAATAAATTAGTTTCTTCTACTTGCGCCCGCAACTCTTCATCTGTCATTGCTTCAATTTGAGAACCTAATAACACATGGGAAACTTCAATGCCTACATCTTTACAGACTTTTTTGGCGACAATGTCATTATCGCCCGTTAGCACTTTCACGTTGACACCATGTTCATGTAAGGAGCGGATAGCGCTGACGGCTGACTCTTTTGCTGGATCAAGAAACCCCATAAACCCAATCAATGTCATCTCTTTTTCATCTTCAACTGAATAAACTGCTTCTTTATGGACATCTTTTTTTACAGCTACCGCTAACACACGCATCCCTTGTTTGTTCATTTGAACATTTACTCGGCGTAGTTCTTCTCGTACAGCACTGCTTAATGGTACAATTTCGCCATTAATTTGCGCATGCGTGCACACTTCTTCCATTTCTTCCACGGCGCCTTTCGTAATCATCAATTGATGATCATCTGCATTCACGACAACCGTTAAGCGGCGTCTGGAAAAATCAAAAGGAATTTCATCAATTTTAGTGACATTTTTAAACGGCGTTTTCCATTGATGCTCTTCATAAAAATTAATAACGGCAATATCCATTAAATTTTTCCAACCTGTTTGATAAGAAGAATTTAAGTAGGCTAAATTTAGAACCTCGTCACTCAAATCACCTAATGGATTCAAATGTTGAACCAAAACTACACGATCTTCGGTAATCGTTCCAGTCTTATCTGTACAGAGCACATCCATACCACCTAAATTTTGGATAGCCGCTAATTCTTTAACAATGACTTTATGTTTCGATAAGGATAATGCACCCTTGGCTAAGTTACTCGTAACAATCATTGGCAACATTTCTGGTGTCAAACCAACTGCAACGGCAATCGCGAAGAAAAACGCTTCGCCCCAAGCACCTTTAGTTAAACCATTAATCAAGAAAACGATTGGAAACAAAATCATTACCATTCGTAATAAAAACTTACTGACTTTTGCTAAGCCTAAGTCAAAACTAGTTTTTCCTCGTTGTGTTGTAGCATTTTTAGCAATATCACCAAAAAATGTATGTTGCCCAGTTTTTAAAATAATCGCTTTTCCTTGTCCACTCAAGACATCTGTGCCCATAAACACTAGGTCTTGCATATCTAATGCAGAAACCTCTGTTTGTTGACGATCCACACCTGCATCCACAAATTTTTCGACAGGCATGGATTCGCCTGTTAGCGACGATTGATTAACGAATAAATCTTTGGTCCAAATCAACACGGCATCTGCAGGAATCATGTCTCCTGTAGCTAAAGTTACAATGTCTCCTGGAACAATTTCGTCCATTGGAATTTCTTTCGTAATCCCTTCCCGTGTCACTGCAGCGGTATTTTCAATTAATTCTTTTAAATCCAAACTCGCTTTTTGAGAACGATACTCTTGTATAAAAGCAATCAAGACACTGGCTAAAATCATCACGCCCATCACGATAGCGGCTTCGAAATCTTTCGTTAAAGTTGAAACGACCATCAATAAGGCTAAGACATAGACAAACGGATCTTTGAATGCACTTAAAAATAAAATAATTGCTGGGGTTGGCTTTTGTGCAGAAACTTCGTTTGGTCCAAATTCCTCTAATCTTTTTTCGGCATCTTCATTCGAGAGTCCTTTTTCAGATGTCCGTAATTCCATCATTAATTCCCGTTCAGAAAGCAACGCCAATTTACGTAATTCTTGATCTTTGGTTGCTTTTCTCATATCCATTGTTTTTTTGTTCATCATTTTCTTTTCCTCCAAGGTTGTGGTCACCTGCCGAAAAGAGCGCTAAAATCTTCTCCTTTCGTTGGTGACTGTATTTTGTTTCTCTGTTCACTTCCAGGGTCTTCCATGACAGTCATCCTTTCTTTTTCTTATTTATACTTCCAGTGAATAATTGCTTTTTTGCCAAACACACAAAAAAGGACCTACTCAACAATAGAGTACGTCCCAAAATACCATCTTTAAATAAGATTCTCTATCGTTGAGCTTTAGCACTATAGGGCGTAGATAACATGTATCAGCTACATTATGAATAACCTTCACGATTATTCCTGTTCAACCAACTAAGGGTCTCTCGATCCTTTCGCGGCAGCAGCATTTGTCCAAATAGGAGCCTCACCTAACAATTATTCAGTTTTTATCCACTTCTTATAATAGAGGAGTTTGACATTCTTGTCAAAAGATTTATGACTTTTTTGTTATAAATAAAAAATAACTACTTTAAAATTTCCTTTATTTCTGCTTTTCGCTCAGGAATAAACCACATGACTAAAACAATCGTATCAATAATCAGGACAGCGATTGGCGCTACTAGTTTGCCTACAATCAACGCAATAATATTCAACACAATCGAAAGCGTTAATTTTGGATAGTGGCCAAACAAACGTTGTACTTCGGATTTGGGCCCATTTGCCTGAATCAATGCCCGCACCACTAGATAATAAGCAACATCAGCTCCTAATACTACTAAGCCATACAAAGCTTGTGGCGGCCAAGAAAACGGATGTTCACCTACCCAACCAGTAACAAACGGGAAAAACGTCAACGTCAAAATTAATAAATTATTCATCCAAAGGACACGTCCATCAATTTTACGGACACTTTGAAATAAATGATGATGATTGTTCCAATAAATCAATAAAGTAACAAAACTAATTAAATAAATAATGATTTTGTGTCCAGATTGAGTCAGAGCAGACCAATCTGCTTTTTCAGGAATTTTTAATTCTAAAATTAATAACGTTAAAATAATCGCAATGACTGCATCTGTAAATGCTTCTACACGTGTTTTCGGCATCATTTCCCCCTACTTTCATAAAATTAAATAACTTACCCAAAGTAAGTATAACGCATTTCTGTAAAAATTCAATTATTTATGAAGTCTCTCGGTTGTTGAAGTTCCTAAAAACGAGTGCAAGAGTCCCACTTAAAAGTAAGCCTCTTACACTCGTTATAGAACAAATCAGTTATTGGAAGACCCCTGCCTGATAAGGTGCTAACTGCATTCGTTTCTCCACTGTAAAATCTTGATTCCCTAACAATTGTTGCCACTTTCTGCCCAGTAATTTATTCGGCAAGTCAAATTGGCACTTTTCTCCACTTAAATTGACAATCACTAACGCTGTTGCCTCAGTTGTTTTTCTTAAAAAAGCAAAAACAGACGGATGATTGGGCGCTAATAGTTCAAACTGTCCATCTGTAAAGACCGGATTGTCTTTCCGCAACGCAATTAACTTTTTATAATAATTCAACACGGATTGAGCATCCGTTTCTTGGTCAGCCACATTTATTTCTTTGAAATTGGGATGAATTGCTAACCACGGATGCACCGAGGTGAATGAACTTGCCTCTTGACTCGTCCACTGCATAGGCGTACGCGAATGGTCCCGCGTCCAATGCGCCACTTCTTTCAATGCTTGTTTCGCATCGTAGCCACTTTCTATAAGCAAACGATAATGGTTATGAGAATCTTTAGCATCTAACTCGTCAATCTGTTGAAACGGATAATTAACCATGCCGATTTCCTGTCCTTGATAAATAAACGGTGTTCCTCGCAAGAGCAAGGCGATTGTTCCAATCGCCTTAGCAGAATGAGAGGTTTCATTGCCTAAAATTGAATTGATTCTGGGATTATCATGATTTTCTACATATAATGCATTCCAGCCTTCTGTCCCTAAATGCTTTTGCCAGCGAGCCATTACTTTTTTATAGCCTAAAATATTTAACCGTTCTTCTCCTGGCTTTCCTTCTCGAACATTGTGCTCTAATTCAAAAATCATATTCAGATAGCCCGCATCATTGGTCCATTCCACCGCTTTTTTACTTGAAACGCCACTAGCTTCCCCCACTGTCATGATGTCATACTCAGCAAAAATAGCTTTCAAATCCAGCATATAGTCTTCAATGCCTTTTACATTCATAAATGGAGCCCACGGATTCGTGGTAATTTTAAAATCCCAAGGTTCTTTTTGGATATGACTAATCGCATCCAATCGGAAACCATCAATTCCCAAATCTAACCACCAGCGAATCATCGCATAAATCTCTTCACGAACTTTAGGATTTTTCCAGTTCAAATCAGGTTGCTCTTTTGCAAACACATGAAAATATGCTTGCTTTGTACCCGCGTCATACGTCCAAGTCGAGCCACCAAAAAAGCTTTGCCATTCATTCGGCATACGATCTGGTGTCGCATCGGCCCATAAATAATACTCACGATACGGATTATCTAAACTTTTTTTCGCTTCAACAAACCACGGATGTTGATCACTTGTATGATTGACCACTAAATCAAGAATAATATTCAAACCTAATTGATGCGCTTGGTCCAAAAGTTCTTGAAAATCTTCCATCGTACCAAATTCTGGCTGAATCCCTTGATAATCCGCAATATCATAACCATTGTCAACGTTTGGCGAAGTGTAAATCGGATTTAACCATAAAAAATCGACCCCTAGTTCTTTTAAATACGGTAATTTCTCAATAATTCCCTGCAAATCACCAATGCCATCCCCGTTGCTATCTTTAAAACTCCGAGGATAAATTTGATAACCGACAGCATTTTTCCACCATTGTTCCATCTTATTGACTCACTTTCACAACAAATGCTTGCCAAGGCGCTAACGAATAATCTGCTAAAGCAGTGACATCTGTCGGCATATTTTCAATCATTACTTGTTCTACATGAACGTCTGCAGAAAATGGCTGAACTTTGTCAGAAAAGTTCGTTACAACAAGCCAGCGTTCCTCACCATAGGTACGATAAAAACTGATCACTTCGTCCACTGTTTCTAGCAATTCAAAGTTGCCCCAAACAATTAAAGGATGTTCTTTTCTCAAACGAATCATTTCTTGGTACGTATAGAATAGTGAATTTTTATCTGCCAAAGCAGCAGCGACGTTAATCGTTTGATAATTGGGATTAACATCAATCCAAGGTGTACCCGTCGTAAAGCCCGCATTTTTTTCAGTGGTCCACTGCATAGGCCGGCGTGCATTGTCGCGACCTTTAGTATTAATTTTCAGCAAAATTTCTTCTTTAGAATATCCTTTTTCTAAATACTCATGGTACATGTTAATTGTTTCGATATCCCGTGCTTCACGAATATCTGTAATCGGCGTATTGGTCATACCAATTTCTTCCCCTTGATAAATATAAGGTGTGCCTTTCATCATGTGCAGTAAAATAGCGAATAACTTACTACTTTCCAACCAATGTTCCTGATCATTTCCCCAACGTGAAATCATTCTCGGTAAATCATGGTTATTCCAAAACAAAGAATTCCAGCCATCATTTCCTAATTCTGTTTGCCATTTTGCAAAAACCTGTTTCAACTTGGCAACTTCCATTGGCTGAAGGTCCCATTTTTCTTTACCTGGTTGTTGATCCAAGCTCATATGTTCAAACTGAAAAATCATAGATAATTCATGACGCTCTGGACTAGAGTACATTTTTGCAATCTCAGGTGTGGCCCCCCATGTTTCACCTACAGTTAACAGCTCTTTGCCGCCAAATGTCGCGGCGTTCATTTCTTGTAAATAACGATGTAAATGAGGCCCATTCGCGGTGATCTCTTCTCCTGGAATTTTACCCACTAAGTCAATTACATCTAAACGGAAACCGCCAATTCCTTTATCAATCCAAAAATTCATCATCTCGTAAACCGACTGACGCATTTGTTGGTTTTCCCAATTTAAATCTGGTTGTTTTTTACTAAACAAATGCAAATAGTATTGCCCACTCGCTTCATCAAACGTCCACGCCGAACCCGAAAAGGCAGATTTCAATCGGTTAGGCGCACCGCCATCTGAAGCAGGATCAGCCCATACATAATAGTCTCGGTAGGGGTTCTCCTTGCTTTTTTTCGCTTCAATAAACCAACGATGTTCATCTGACGTATGGTTAACCACTAAGTCCATAATAATTTCAATCTTTCGCTTTTTCGCTTCCTCAATTAGACGATCCATATCCGCCATCGTCCCAAACTCTGTCATAATCGCTTCATAATCAGAAATGTCATAACCATTGTCATCATTGGGTGATTGATAAACTGGTGATAACCAAATAGCCCCAATGCCTAACGTTTCCAAATAATCCAATTTTTCAATAATTCCTGGTAAATCTCCAATGCCATCTCCATTGCTATCCTTAAAACTGCGAGGATAAATCTGATAAACCACGACTTCTTGCCACCAATGTTTTTCCATTCTTCTTCACATTCCTTTGCTTAATTATTATGCTTGATATAAAAGAAAACCTTTTGGTAAAACCATTATCTGTTCTGAAGCAGTTTCGATAGAAGAACTTAGCAAAACTTCTCGATCAGTTCTATCAACAAATTGTGTCTCTTGGCCAGTATTAAAAATCCCATAGATCGTTTGTTCATCCAAACGACAAGCGAGTCTAATCAACCCCGTTTCAAAAGAAGTGCCTGTCCAATCGATTGTTCCACCAGAAAAAACAGCCGCATACTTTTTGCGAAGGGCAATCAATGATTTTACAAATCCCTTCAAATCCAAATCTTGCTGATTTTCCTCCCAAACCATACAACGACGACAATCAGGATCCATATCACCTGTCATACCAATTTCATCACCATAGTAAAGACAAGGGACGCCTGGTTGAATATACGTAAACGCTAATACTTGGCGCATCAACTCTTTATCCTCTTTCGTTTCATGCAATAAGCGTGGTGTATCGTGGGAATCTAAAACATTAAACTGCATTTGATTCGTTTGTTGTCGATAGAGCATTAACTGGTTGTTCATTTCAGAAAGCATCTTTTCCAAGGACAGTTCTTGCTTGACAAAGTAGCCCATAATCGCATCTGTGTATGCATAATTCATCACTGCATGAAATTCGTCTCCTTGGAGCCAGCTTTGCGACGAGTGCCAAATTTCTCCTAAAATATAAAAATCTTCTTTTGCGTCATCACATGTTTGCCGGAATTTTTTCCAGAACGCATGATCCACTTCGTTTGCCACATCTAAACGCCAGGCGTCAATATCATATTCCTCAATCCAATAACGAGCAATTTCTAAAAGATAGGCTTGCACTTCTGGATTTGCTGTATTTAATTTAGGCATATGCGGAGTGAATGCAAAAGTATCATAGGTAATGTTGCTTGCTTCTTCAAAATCAGCACTTTCTTCATAGCTAGCTGGAAACTCATTTACGTGGAACCAATCGGCATAAATTGAGTCCTGGCCATTTTTTAACACATCTTGCCATTGAGGCGAAGTGTCCCCCATATGGTTAAAAACGGCGTCCAACATAATCTTGATGCCCCGTCGATGACACTCTTCGACTAAACGCTTAAAGGTAGCGCCATCACCAAAAGCTGGGTCAATTTTTAAATAATCAATCGTATCATATTTGTGATTAGAAAACGCTTCAAAAATCGGGCAAAAATATAAGCCGTTAACACCTAAATCTTCAATGTAATCAAGATGATCTAGCACCCCTTGCAAATCCCCACCAAAAAAATCTTGTCGATCTGGTCTTTTAGATCCCCACGGCAACGTCCCTTCAGGATCATTGGCGGGATCACCATTTGCAAAACGCTCTGGAAATATTTGATACCAAACCGTTTCTTTTACCCATTCAGGTGCTTTAAAACGATCGATTTCATGAAAATACGGCATCCGAAAATAATTATTCGCCATCGCTAAATACTTTTCTTCTAAAGGATAAATGCCGTGTTCGCCATAAAACGCCGTCAAGCCATCCGTCCCTACTAAAGTAAAAGCATATGAAAGGCGTTTAAATTTTGCACTTAATGCAATAAACCAGTAATCATATAACTCCGTAGATACTAACTTCTTCATTGTTAACGACTGTTGGTACCACTTTTCTTTCCCTAAAAGATAAGGATCTCCTTGCACTAATTGGACAGAGGCAATGTCGCCTTTTGCCGTACGCAAACGAATATGCATTGTTTCTTCTGTATAAAGATAAGCAAATTCACTTTCTGGACGATGGTAGATTGCAGCAGTGTTCATTTAATTCTCTCCTTTAATTGTCGCTTTTCGTGTATTTTCTAATACTCGAACACATTTTAGCGCAAACGATTGCATTTGTATACCCTTTTTTATTTTTTTATTTAAAACGCTTAATTAGTGGTATACACCACTTTAAACAAACAGTATGTTATTTATAACAAAAAAACTTTTTTAACTTTCTCGATGAAAAACACTTGATTATTTCCGCAATCGGTTGCATAATAAGACTTGTAAAAAATAATTTTTGGAGGGTTCAAAAATGAAAGCGAATTGGAAAAAGATTTTAATGGGCGGTATCCTTTTAAGTGCTTCCGCGGTTTTACTTACTGCCTGTGGTGGCGCAGAAAAAACGAAAGCTGAAAATGAAAGCGGTTCAGCAAATAAAGCAGCTGGTGACGTAAAATTATGGGTTGATACTGAATATATGGGCGTCTTTAAAAAAGTTGTCGCCGATTTTGAAAAAGAAAACCCCGATATTAAAGTTAACTTAACTGCTGGAAATTCGGCAGATGCTAAAAAAGACATTGCAAAAGATCCTAAAGCTGCCGCAGATGTTTTCATGATGCCACATGATCAAATTGGTCAAATGGCAGAAGCTGGTCTGATTTACCCTAACACAAAATATGAAAAAGAAGTCAAAGAAAACAATATCGACTCGGCAGTAGCAGGAGTCACTTGGAAAGACAAAGTCTATGCCTACCCTTATGCCGTAGAGTCACAAGTTCTTTATTATAACAAAGATACGTATTCTCCAGAGGAAATCAAAACTTGGAAGTCTTTAACTGAAAAAGGCAAAATCGGTACCAATTTTGGCGAAGATGGCGCAAATTATATCTTCGGTCCTCTATTTATGAGTAACGGCGATTACTTATATGGTGAAAATGGCGAAGATCCAAAAGGTACCAACTTTAACAACCAACAAGGTATAGAAGTATTACAATGGATTGCCGATCAAAAAAATAATCCTGGTGTGATCCAATCAAATACAGAAGCATTGTCTAATCTAGGTTCTGGCAAAACGGATGCCTTCCTTTCTGGCCCTTGGTCTAAAAACGATGTAGAAAAAGCTCTTGGCGACAAAATGGGGGCCGCTGCCTACCCAACCATTGATTTTGGCAATGGAGAAAAACAAATGAAAGCTTTCTTGGGCGTTCGTAGTTTTGCTGTCAACCAACAAACACAAGCACCATTGGCCGCAATGACATTAGCAAACTATTTAACCAGCGAAAAAGCACAAATGACTTACTTTAAAGAAATCGGTTTTGTCCCTTCAAACAAAAAATTACAAACAAACGAAGAAATTACACAAGATACTGTTGCAAAAGCTATCTTAGAAATGGCGCAACCAACCCACTCTGTGGTAATGCCAAAAATCCCAGAAATCGTTTCATTCTGGCCTGCGATGGATGCAGTGATCAATGATACGTACAAAGGCAATATCAAACCTGCGGATTATCAAGCAAAATTAGATAAATTAGTCCAAGACACATCAAAAGAAGCAAAAGAATAAAAAGAGTAAAGAAATGGGACGAGCTTCAATCTGCTGTCCCATTTCCTCTATCTTTTTTATTTAAGTAGAAAGTGAGTGAACGAAGATGTTCAAGAAAAAGAAAGCCCAGACGTCATTTCGAGAGGTCTTTAAAAAAGGCGACTTCGCTACAAAACTATCTTTTTTAGTTATGGGTGCTGCAAACTTCGCCAACAAGCAGTGGTTAAAGGGAATCATCTTTTTAACAGCTGAAATTGGCTTTATCTATTGGTTAATCCGTAATGGTTTCCACGCATTAATGATGCTAGGAACACTAGGGACCCAACAGCAAGGATTAGTATATGATGATTCTTTAGGGATTGAAGTTCTAAAAGAAGGCGATAATTCAATGCTCTTATTATTATTCGGAATTGCAGCAATTTTAGTCTGTTTATCGCTAATCATTTTATATGTAATCAATTTAAAAAGCGCCCGTCACCTATATGAATTAAAGACAGCCGGCAAAAAAATTCCAACAACTATGGATGATTTACGTAGCTTGTTAAACGAACGTTTTCATGCAACTTTAATGACGATCCCCTTACTAGGCGTTCTTTTCTTTACCATCTTGCCGTTGTTATATATGATTTCAATTGCCTTTACCAACTACGACCATAACCATTTGCCACCGAAAAACCTTTTTACTTGGGTTGGATTGGCAAATCTAGGCAATGTAATCACAGGCGATATGGCTTCAACGTTCTTTCCAGTACTTGGCTGGACCTTGATTTGGGCTGTTTTCGCAACCGCAACTTGTTTCTTTTTTGGAATCATTTTAGCCTTGCTTATTAATACAAAAGGCTTAAAATATAAAGCGTTTTGGCGGACTATTTTTGTTATCACGATGGCCGTACCTCCGTTTGTTTCACTTTTAATTATGCGAAACCTCTTAAATGGTTCCGGACCTATCAATGCTCTGTTGTTAAACTGGGGCTTAATCGATTCTTCTATCCCCTTCTTAACAGATCCGAATTGGGCAAAATTAACCATTATTGTTGTCAATATGTGGATTGGTATTCCTGCTACGATGTTAATCTCTACAGGGATTATCCAAAATCTTCCTGAAGATCAAATCGAAGCAGCTAGAATTGACGGTGCCAATAAATGGCAAATTTTTAAAAGTATTACATTTCCACAAATTCTATTTGTGATGACCCCGGCGCTGATTCAACAGTTTATTGGCAACATCAATAACTTCAATGTCATTTATCTATTAACAGGCGGTGGGCCAGCCAATTCTAACTTCTACGGTGCAGGCTCAACTGACCTTTTAGTTACCTGGCTATACAAATTGACTGTCGATACAATGGATTACAATTTAGCCTCTGTGATTGGTATTTTAATCTTCATTCTCTCCGCAGTCTTCAGTTTAATTGCCTATACACGGACGAATTCATTTAAGGAGGCGTAACTTATGGCTAAAGCAAAAAGTTACCAGAAAAAACAACGCACTGCACTTACCAGCGTTTACATCATTCTAACCATTTTAGCAGTTTTTTGGATGTTCCCCATTGTGTGGATTATCTTAACAAGTTTTCGTGGCGAAGGCGGTGCATTTGTTCCCTATATCATTCCCAAAACATTCACTTTAGAAAATTATAAAGTATTATTAACAAATCAGACTGGCAACTTCCCCTTTGTCCGTTGGTTTTTGAACACCTTGTTCGTCTCCATCGCAAGCTGTCTGTTATCAACTTTTATTACAATCGCAATGGCTTATGCGCTGTCACGGTTGCGTTTCCGCTTAAGAAAACCATTTTTAAAAGTGGCGCTCGTTTTAAATATGTTCCCTGGTTTTATGAGCATGATTGCCGTTTACTATATTTTAAAAGCCTTAAATTTAACTGAAAGTTTATTCGCTTTAATTCTGGTTTACTCTGCAGGCTCGGCGCTAGGTTTTTACATCGCCAAAGGTTTCTTCGATACCATTCCGATGGCTTTAGACGAATCGGCTATGATTGACGGTGCCAACAAGTGGCAAATTTTCACAAAAATTACGTTGCCATTGTCGAAACCAATTATTGTCTATACTTCTTTAACCGCCTTCATGGGCCCTTGGATGGATTTTATTTTCGCAAAAGTTATTATGGGTGATAAAGTTGAAAATTACACCGTTGCGATTGGTCTCTTTTCGATGATGACCAAATCAACAGCCAATTCACTATTCATGGCTTTTACAGCAGGATGTGTGCTAATTGCCATTCCAATTACTATTTTATTTATATTAATGCAACGTTTCTATGTAGAAGGCGTGACTTCTGGCTCTGTCAAAGGCTAGAAAAAACATCGTTTGGTTTATAGCCAAACGATGTTTTTTATTTTTTGGCGTTGTTTTCCTTACACGTTTTTCTTCGTAGCGCTTGATAATTAGACAAAATTTTCATGACCGCCAAAAAGTGTTGATTGACCTCTTGATAATCCTCTAAGGAAAGAACACTAAGCGTTTCAGATAGTTGCTGTTTTACTTGATTTTCTTTTTGCTTAAAGAGCTTCTCGCCTTCTTTTGTCGTATAAACATTAACCACGCGGCGATTTTCTTGATTATGGCGACGTTGAACAATCGCTCGTTCTTCTAACCCCGCAATAGAGCGACTCACTTGAACTTTCGACGTTCCTACTTGGTTGGCTAACTCCGTCATACTAATTCCTTCATTTGTTGCCACAATTAATAAAATTAACATGTCTAACTTGGTTAATTTTAGATCCTCCAAGTCTAGGTCTTTAAAAAGCAATTGGCTCATATATGAAAAAATTTCAGTAAAGACACTAATATCTAAATTTGATGAATGCTTCTCTTTATCCATATGTTCTCCCTCGTTTCCCACCTAGTGTATACTAAATTCACTTGATTATCAAATGGTAATGATTGATTTTTGTTAACTATTATGTTACGTTATACACTAACTTAAGGTTGTGTTGTTGATAAATTGGAAGAAGGATGCGAAAAATATGCTAGAACTCAAAGAGATAAAAAAATATTATACTGTCGGCGGAACGACCACTAAAGCTTTAGATGGCGTCTCTGTCGCTTTTCGAAAACAAGAATTTGTAGCCATTCTGGGTCCCAGCGGCTCTGGTAAAACGACGATGTTGAATGTGATTGGCGGATTGGACAATTACGATTCTGGTGACTTAATCATTAACGGAAAATCAACAAAAAATTTTAAAGAAGCCGACTGGGATGCTTATCGGAATAACTCAATTGGTTTTATTTTTCAAAGTTACAACTTAATTAGTCATCAAGGGATTCTGGATAATGTCGAGCTTGGTATGACACTGAGTGGTATTTCAAAAGCAGAAAGACGCCAAAAAGCCGAAGATGCACTCATCCGTGTCGGTTTGAAGGACCATATCCATAAAAAACCTTCCCAATTATCTGGCGGTCAAATGCAACGGGTTGCCATTGCTCGTGCTTTAGCTAACGATCCCGATATTTTACTTTGTGACGAACCAACTGGTGCATTGGATTCAGAAACTAGCCTGCAAATTATGGCACTTATCCAAGAACTTTCGAAAGAAAAATTAGTCATTATGGTGACCCACAATCCTGAATTAGCTCATGAATACGCTGATCGAATTATTGAATTTTCAGATGGCCAAATTCGGCATGACTCGCGTCCTCATATTGAACATGAAAAAAAAGAACCTTTCGAATTGAAACGCACCAAAATGAAATTCACGACTGCGCTGCGTTTATCTTTTAATAATATCCGCACTAAAAAAGGGCGAACTTTTTTAACCGCCTTTGCTTCAAGTATCGGAATTATCAGTATCGCGATTGTCCTTTCTCTTTCAACAGGATTCCAGAAACAAATTGATAAAACTCAGTCGGAAACGTTAGCGCAATTTCCGATTACCATTTCTAAAATAGCGACAGATCAAGATCCAGAAAGTTTCAACAATCAGGACAAAAAAGGCACCTTCCCGAAAGAAAAAGAAGTGACTGCTAAAATTAGCGATGCAGACCGTGCGCAACACACGAATTTAATTGATCAAAAGTTTATTGACTATGTCAATCACATTGATCCTGAATTAAGTAATAATATCGGCTATACTCGTCTAGTCAATATGAACCTATTAAGAGAAATCAACGGGAAAGCACAAGCTGTCAAATTTTCAAACGATGCACCCGACGGCCAATCAAACGCGATGGCTTCTATGATGGCTGCCCAAACTGGCGTCGGCGTTTCTGCTTTTCCTAAACAACTAGAAAATGGAAAAAACAATTTCTTAAAAGACAATTACTCGTTGCTTGAAGGAAATTATCCAGAAAAAGAAACCGATGTCGTTTTAATCGTCGATAGTAACAATACCACCAATATTAATGCTTTAAAAAATCTTGGCTTTGACGTGAAAGACAATCAAAAGATTGCCTTTTCAGACATTGTTGGCACAAAAATGAAATTAGCCAATAATAATGCATTTTACACCAAATTACCGACAGGCAACTTCATTCCTAACCAAGATTTGCAAGCTGTTTACGATAATCCAGAAAATACCGAATTAACAATTTCAGGGATTTTGAGAATTAAAGATTCTTCAACAATGAATCTATTAGCACCTGGAATTGCTTATAGCGATGCACTTTCAACTAATATGATTGCCAAAAACAAAACCTCTGACATTGTTAAAGCGCAAGAAGCCAGCAACACTAACGTTATGACTAACGAAACATTAGATGCTTCCGCGAAAGAAAATCTGTTGTCTTATTTAGGAGCGAATGAAATCCCTTCAAGTATTATGATTTATCCAAACGACTTCAAATCAAAAGATAAAATTCTTGATTATTTAGATGCTTATAACAAAGGAAAAGATAAAAAAGACCAAATCATCTATTCTGATTTAGCTGGAACAATGACCCGCTTAACAGGTGGTTTAATGGATGCCATCACTTATGTGCTGATTGCATTTGCTGGGATTTCCCTTGTTACAAGTATGATTATGATTGGGATTATCACCTATACTTCTGTCATTGAGCGGACCAAAGAAATCGGTATCCTGAAAGCGTTAGGAGCTCGTAAAAAAGATATTACCCGGGTGTTCGATGCCGAAACTGCTATTTTAGGCGTTGCCTCTGGTATTCTTGGTGTTGTGATTGCCTTTCTCGCAACATTTCCGATCAATGCAGTGCTCTATAACCTGACTGATTTAGAAAATGTTGCCACCTTAAATCCAATTCACGGGATTATTTTGATTGTAATTAGCACAATCTTAACCATGATTGGTGGCCATATTCCTGCCCGAATGGCAGCGAAAAAAGATGCGGCAGTTGCTTTACGTGCAGAATAAATAACAAAAAATAATCCTTTAATTTCTCTTAAAGGATTATTTTTTGTTTGTAATTTTTATAAAACCACCGTATACTAAATGATTGTGAATGCTTAATAAAAAGAAACGAGGTAATTTCATGTTAAAAAAACCATTTTTACTATTTTTTTCACTTTTAGGAGCTATTTTTATTTTAGCTAGTTGTGGCATAGGAAAAGATGCTGTCACTGATACTAAGTACAAAGTTAGTTTGCAGCAAGCTGCTGAAATCTACGAAAAAGAAGCTGGTAACAGCAAACCATTAGTAAATGTCCAATTTGATACAGAACCAGCAAGTGACTACAGCTATATCTTTACCAACGAGACAGAAACACTTTACGTGAATCCTGAAACAGGAAAAGTCACCAAAAATACTGAAGCAAATCAACTTGGCGAAAACGAGACAGCCTTTTCAGCTGCTGAAGTCAAAGAATTAGGCGCTGTTAACGACGTTTTAGCCAAAGCAAAAAAAGAAGTTGGAGGACTTTCTCCACGTATTTTGACTTGGAAGTTAACCAAAAATAACAATAAACTTGTTTATACAGTAGATGTTAAAACGACTACGGCAGATGAAAAAGTTACCTTAGATGCCAATAAATAAGCACAAGCGTATAACTTATCACGAAATAACCAAATCTTAAAATACTCTTTGGGACAGAAACTACGCATTAGGAAACCTTAACATTTTCCGAAGCCGATCGTTCTGTCCCAATTTCATTCTTTTAAGTAATAATAATTGTTCGTTACCCCTGCTACCGTTATACTTAGTTTAAAAGAAAAGATGGGAGTATCAATTCATGGTTTATACAGTTGATTTTAAAGAAGTAGCCACTATTGGTTTAGAAAGTTCACCAGTGGCACCTGCCCTTGCTGGACTAAGAGCGAATGAAGCTCGCTATTTTTGGAATAAATACAAACATCGCTTTACGACCGTCCCTGCCTCTGAAGCTCCAGAAACATTGGCCTGGATTGAAAAAATTTTATTAGAACGAGAATTACATTTCCCTTACAAGCCACTTGAAATTTCTTCTTTCACTTTAGATGGCATAAAAATAGCCTATGTATTTTATGAAAACGGCTTAGCAGTTAACGTGATGTACACATTAGCTGAGGAAGGCAAACGTGCCGTTGGGTTTAAACTTTCAGATGGTATGGCAATCCCTGCAGAATTTGAAGGAAAATTCAAATTTGCTCGTCAAAAATCAAAATTAGCTGGAACCATTCGCGGCTCTTATTTTGTCATTAAAGGAACCTATTAAAAAAATGCTTTTGCCCTTATTATTAAAGGCAAAAGCATTTTTTTATTTTAATTCTTCAATATAGTTAAATACTTGTTGTCCAGCAATACCGCCTTCACCGACCGCTGTCGTGATTTGACGCAATGTTTTTTCACGGACATCACCAATGGCATAAACACCAGGAATTTTTGTTCTCATTTCTTGGTCTGTTTCAATCCAACCAGCCTCATTCGTAATACCAGCTTTCTTAAATGGTTCTGTTAATGGATCTAGCCCCACGTAAATGAACACGCCGTTTGCTTCAATTTCAGAAACTTCATCTGTTTTGACATTCCGTGCTTTCACACCTGTCACAACCATTTCATTGCCAACAATTTCTTCGACAACTGTATCCCAAACAAAGGAAATCTTTTCATTTGCAAAGGCACGATCTTGAATGATTTTTTGCGCACGCAATTCATCACGACGGTGAACAATCACTACTTCAGAAGCAAATTGTGTTAAATAGATTGCTTCTTCAACTGCAGAATCGCCGCCGCCAACGACTACTAAGCGTTTATTTTTAAAGAAAGCACCATCACAAACGGCACAATAAGAAACACCACGGCCAGCAAATTCTTCTTCGCCTTTTACACCCAATTTTCGGTGTTCACAGCCTGTTGCAATAATTACCGCTTTAGCTTCATAAGATTTGTCATCACAAATCACTTCTTTATAGGATCCGTGGTCTTCAATGCCCATCACAATACCATACGCATTTTCCGTACCAAATTTTTCTACATTTTCATACATTTTATAGGCCAATTCTGGACCCATAATAGAATCAAAGCCTGGGTAATTCTCTACCTCAGCAGTGTTGTTCATTTGCCCACCAGGCGCACCGCGTTCAATCATCAATACAGAAAGATTGGACCGTGATGCATAAAGTGCTGCCGTCATCCCAGCAGGACCGGCACCAATGATAATTACATCATACATTTTATTTCCCCCAAAATTTTAAGTAAGTTTACTTTACTCCTTAAACAATTTCTTGTCTACTTTTCTGCCCTTTTTTGACATTCGGAGTAGGTGTGTCTATTACGTAAGTTATTGTACCACGGTTTTGTGTTTTCTAGGAGGGGGAATGAAGATTAATTTAGCTATTGTATTTAAACCAGAATTCTTCAATTTTTTCTTTGAATGCTATCGTTGGATAATTCCCTCTTAAATCAAAAGTGTGTCTATCATCATCACTAAATTTTATTTGATAATTATAAATAACCTCACTTTCCATTTGTCTGAAAAGTCCTACATCAATGACCTCCGACCAACTACGCACTATTAGAAATCCCTTTTCATGATATGACAAACCATGACTGTCCATTCTATATAAAATGCCACCATATTTTCTGATATACTTAGTCTCATTAATCCCGGTTTCGATTATCAAAAAAGCAAACATACATATTAATTTAAGTAAGGATAAAGCACTGATTAGTATAGCCACTACTGTTAAAAAAACAAAAAAAATTATATTACTTGTCACTGGATTTTTATAGAGTGAAAAGTAAAACCATACCAAGCAAATAAGTGTGACAAAAATAACACCTAGTCCTATACCAATTTTTTTGTACCCATCTGCCTTAGTCAGTCTCACTTCAAATATCTCTTCCTCATTTATAAGCAAACTCAAACTTTTCTCTCCTCTTTCCTTACGAGAAAACTCTAATCAGTTCAAAACTATTTAATACCAATCATCAAATCAGTGTATACCTTATTATCTATTACTTGCGGACAATAGAAAATTGGTGAAACAATTGTCAAATCTTCCTGAACAACTATAGTGATTAACTCTTCTAATGCTTTAGAGAATTCAGATAACTTATCGCCTTTTGCTCTAGTTGCTAACATATTGTTCACCTGAAAATAAGATTGGAAACGATATTCAGCTGGAAGATTCTCTTGGCATTCTTCATTGACAGGTAAAAAAACTTGAATCAGCAATTCTTCTTCACGAATGTCAGAATTCATTGAATAGAAAAAGCTGTCTGATAAAGAATAATCTGCTTCAAAAATTGTTTCCAAAGCATCTTCTAAACAACGACCCATCTCCTCTGAAGTCGTTACATAATAACGACTGATGACATTTTGATAATGTAATGATTGTTTATAGCCAATTGTTTTTCTCATTTTTTCACCTACTCTTTTGTTGGGATTAAAACATCTACCCAATATTCATCATAAACTAAGGTCATTACCAACAATAATTTATCATCAAATTCAATCTTTTGTTCCAGCAAGTAATCCGTCATTTCCTCAATATTAGCGCCAAGTTCATCATCAAAAGGAATTCTTTTACGAACTAGATGATCATAATGAATATTTTCTACAGTAAAAATCTCGCCACTTTCAACTGGCTCATTCACAGGAATATAAAATTTATACGTTTGTTCTTCTTCACTTAATTCAGTTGGTTTTAGTTCAATCATTGTTGGTCCATTTTTATAAAAACCTTCTTCATAAGTTAATTCTTCTGATTGTAAAATTAAATCCACTAATTGATCTGTTGTTGCTCGTTTTTCAATATACACTAAATTGTTCATTTCCAATGAAACTTTTTCAATCATCTTTTTCCCTCTTTTCATTAAATTAATTTCCTAAAATCGATCTATTTTTAAATTTTTCAATACCTACCAATTCCTTTGATTGAATCTTTGAAGGCTGGTTTTAAGCCTCCTTGCGTGCTTGGAGTCAAGTAAAGTCTTTGCCTTTTCTCATATCGTTATCAATGCCAGTTAATTTATCAAACTTACTCAACCATTTCCCGGCTTTTTTGATGACTAAAGTGCCGTCTGACATTCGTTTAATTCTGGAAGAAATATAGTTATTTTTTGGTTCTCTTGTTCTTCATCATTTCAATGGAATTTCCATATATAGATTTGTTTAGGTCAATCTCTGGTGGTTTCTTCCAATATCGTATTACGCGAGGGAAATGGAAAATTCCAACACATAAAAAACTACTTATTGCCATTAACATTCCAGTATGAAGAAGATTTTCATTATTTATTTGAGTTGCTAAAACAATCAAAATACCACCTATTATTGTTATCAAATTTATATAGTAATTGGCTCCTTTATCTCGAATAGACAAATTTGATTTAGACAGCGAAATACTCACCAGTATAAAATTATATAGAACCTCTATAGTTACAAGAATGATTACAAAAAACAATTTAAAGATAAAAGTTTCATAAGACCCATTCACTAAAGAAGTTAATAAAGCGACTATACATACACAAAAGAACATTCCCGAAAAATACAAACCTAAAGCAAAATATTTCTGAAATTCAATTTTTTTATCAAATAAAAGAAAGCCCATGATATTAAATAAAATAATTAATATCATTAAGTACGAAAAAGTATTGATAAAACTATTAGATGCCTTAGATATAACTCCTTCTGAATTTCCTGCCCACTTACCCACTAACCAAAAAATAAGAAAGGAAAAATAAGATCCTACAACAATCAAAAAAGATTTTTTTGTATATATTTTTTTGCTAGTTTTTTTATAAAAGTTTGGAAGGAAGTTTTTAAAGATTTCTTTTATTTGAACCATCCAGACACTCCTTTTATCATTGAATTAATTGCCCCTTTAGCTTTTTCCGTAAATTTATTATCTTTATCTACTTTATTTACAAGCCAACCAACTCCCATCCCTGCTACCACAACTCCCCATACAGGTGTTCCAACTATAGCCAAAGCTGCCCCAGCCGCTCCTATCGCCACTTTCCCGACATCCATCAATGCACCGCCAACTTTACTTGCGGTAAATTCATGCCCTTTCAAGCCATCTTTTCTGGCTTGTTTTTCACTCTTGCTTATTCCTTGCACGACATCTATAGCTCCTAAGGCTATGTTCAACCCTGGCACAATTTTTCCTGCACCTTTTGCATTGACTAATGATTTGGCATCTTTCACAACACCATTAATCCCAAAACTTACGCTTTTTTTCAACGCACCACCAGCACTCTTTAAAGTTCCTTTACCAATACCTTTAACTGATTCTTTAAAGGCTTGTTTTGATCCTTTTAATACAACATTTTTATCCACTAACTTCAATTTATCTAGTAATGAATCACCTAAATCAGTAAACTGTTTTAAGCCTCCTGAGGTGCTTAGTCGAGTAAAGTCTTTGCCTTTTCTCATATATTTATCAATTCCGGTTAGTTTATCAAACTTACTCAACCATTTCCCGGCTTTTTTGATGACTAAAGTACCGTCTGACATTCGTTTAATTCTGGAAGAAATATAGCTATTTTTTGGTTCTCTTGTTCTTCATCATTTCAATGGAATTACCATAGATTGACGTTTGATCATTATTCGAATTATTTGGTTTCCACAGAAGAAGGATTCTATTTAAATGAATAGTTGCTAAAAGAAGAGTCATGATTAAAATACATGCACAACCTAAGATTCCCAAAAACCAATTATCTGTAAAATCTGATATAAACAGAAATACTATCCCTAATAAACTAACTCCATTGAGCAGAAAGTTAAAAAATTTATCTCTTATTTTATAATTATTTTTGATAACTGAGCGTTTAATAGAGAATAGATATAAAATTTCAGCTATTACAAATGTAACTAAAGTAGCTATACTAACTTCGACAAAAGTTTCAAAAGAATTATCTAATAAAAATGATATACAACCTAGTATCAAAAATATATCCACTATCATAGATACATAGAAAAAAATTCCTGCCCACTTATTTATACTGCTTTTGAAAACATAATTTAAATATATACTTATATTTACAACTATTATAAATATAGTGATAAAGGTTAATATATCTAGAAATAGCTTGTCAATTACTATATCATTACCAAATACATAATAAAAAATCTGCAATAAGAATGTAGCTAAAAGTATATACAAGCCTCTTTTTATTGTTCTGGTTGTTATTTTTTTCTTGCTCCTTATTTTGTATTGATTTGGAATGTAATTTTTTATTATATCTTTCATTTCCCCACCCCCGAATGCCTTTTATCATTGAATTAACTCCATGTTTTAAATTTTCTGTTGCTTTAAACTTCTTATCTAAGAAATTTATTTCCCAGGACATTGCAATACCTGCTCCTACCACGCCCACAACAGGAGCGCCAAAAAATCCTGCTACAGCACCTGCCGCTCCTATCGCCGCCGTGGTCACTGACACTTTTCCAATATTTACCAATACCTTGTTATTTTTTCCGATTCAATTAATAGCTTTACCAACCATTATTTTTTGTTTATCTTCTTCATCATTTCAATTGAATTGCCATATACAGAGGCATTTTCATTTTTTTCTGGTTCTTTTTTCCAATATTTCAACACTCTTGGTATATGATATACAGCAATAATTTGTAAAACGGATAATATTAAAACACAACCTATATATAAATAATTATAATCATCAGATATTTGAGAAACGGCAGCTAAAGCAATAGCTACACCAGATAATGCATTTATATAATAATTTGCATATTTATCTCTGTAATTCATGTTATTTTTTACTAAAGATAAGCTCACCAAAATGCTATTTATTAACACTCCTACTATCCATAATACATTTAAAATCAAACTACCTTTAACTATCAGCTTTATGGGATTCTCAATTAAAAATCCTAAAACGATTAAAACAAAATACAAAAATATGATACCTGATATATATGCGATACAGGCGCTAATATTTTTTGTTTTTTCCCTTTTCATCAAAAATATCCCTAACAGATTTAACAATATAATAACTAAGCCACTAATTATTACAAAATTTTTAAAGTTAATAGATACTACACTAAAATTAGATTTTAAATTTTCTGAAATGCTAATCATAACTAAAAAAAACTCTATTACTAAATATCCCCCTATTAAACTAAAAAATGATTTAGCATTGTAATCTTTTTTTGATACTTTTTTGTAAAAACTTGGGATAAAATTTTTCAATATTTCTTTTGTTTGAACCATCCAGACACTCCTTTTATCATTGAATTAACGGCTTTCTTTCCCATGCTAGTTATTCCTATTCGCTTATCGGCTTCTGCTATAGCTAGAGAAGCTAATATACCTCCTCCAACAACTACCCATACAGGAGCACTTGCAGCTGCAATTAAACCTCCGACCGCTCCTATCGCCGCCGTGGTCACCGCTACTTTCCCGACATCCACCAATGCACCACCCACTTTACTTGCGGTAATTTCTTGCCCTTTCAATCCGTCTTTTCTGGCTTGTTTCTCACTCTTACTGATTCCTTGAACGACATCTACAGCTCCTAAAGCTATGTTCAACCCTGGCACAATTTTTCCTGCACCTTTTGCATTGACTAATGCTTTGGCATCTTTCACAACACCATTAATCCCAAAACTTACGCTTTTTTTCAACGCACCACCAGCACTCTTTAAAGTTCCTTTGCCAATTCCTTTAACTGATTCTTTGAATGCTTGTTTTGATCCTTTTAATACAACATTTTTATCCACTAACTTCAATTTATCTAGTAATGAATCACCTAAATCAGTAAACTGTTTTAAGCCTCCTGAGGTGCTTAGTCGAGTAAAGTCTTTGCCTTTTCTCATATATTTATCAATTCCGGTTAGTTTATCAAACTTACTCAACCATTTCCCAGCTTTTTTGATGACTAAAGTGCCGTCTGACATTCTTTTAATTCTGGAAGAAATGTATAAATTTTTAACATGCTTTGTCCACCGCTTCCCTTCTTTTATAGAACCTGCCAACGAACTATTTATCAATTTATCCAATTCCTGCAAATCTGCTTCGGTTAGATTCCCGTTCATGGCTGCTAAGAGTGGATGTTCTTTTTTAAACTCAAGTTTTTCTTCTTTTTTTACAGTTTTATGCGCTTCTTTTATTTCATTTTTAAATGTTTTATCCGTAAATATTTCCAATGATTTGGGATTGCTATAGCTTAATCCTCCGACGTTCGTGATTTGACTAGATTGTTGGGCTAGTTTGTCTTTGACAGTACTGCCTGCTTTGCGTCCGTTAAAAGTGTCCATGCCTTTCAGCGTTTCCGTCAAGACTTTCTTAGCCTCTTCCATTTTTTTATTAAATTGATTGGATGGTGCGGAAATAGGGACGATATGTGCCACAGAACTGTAGATGTTGCTAATTTTCTTATCTAATTTCGCAAAATTTGATAACGGTGTTGAAAATTTTCCTTTCGCTTCATTTAAGGCATCTGTATCAATGATGGCTGATTCACTATTTTCCTTCACACTAGCTTTAAAATCACTAATTGTTTTTTCCATTTCTTGTGCTATTGTATGTAAAAGATCATAATAATTGGTTAGCATCGGTAGTTGGTAATTACCAATTTCACCATTAATAGCTGTTTTGACTTTTCCAGATAAAGCATCGCTTCCTTGGACTGTTTTCCAATCGCTTTTGGCACGATTGATTTCTGCTTGTAGTTTATTTCTGGAAGAAGTAATTTTGTTTTTAGCTTCCATCACTTCACGCATATTAATTTTCATTTGCCCACCTCCTCATTAGACATACGTACACGAATATTTTTCATCTTGCGCCAATTGTTTTCTCAAAACTTCAAAAGTAAACTTTTCCTCGTACGCATTAGTAGGCCCTTCTGAAATAACTCGTTTTATTATGACCGAGTTAAAATAAATTGGCTCCACCTCTGCTTGTAATCCAAATGGCCATAAAGTTCCTACGTAATCAATCATCATTTGCGTTTCTGGAATGGTTAATTTTCTCCCTTGAACAGAAACAAATAAACCTAATTCATCTGTAGCAAAAAGCGCTTTAACATCTTCGGTTAATAATTCTTCATCTAATTCGACAATGGTTCCAATTGGATAGATTTCTGTAAAAATTGTATCAACGAAACCCATAAATCGTTTAAATTGTGGCACGGTCAATACAACTTGTTTTTTTAACCAAGCAAAAGTGACTCTTTCCTTTTCGTAATCAAAACTAATATGAATAATCGCGCCAATTCTTGGTTTATGTTCATAACTTGTGGTTTGATTGAGGAAACTTTGATAAATATTTTGAGCTAATTGGGGTTGACCGCCCAAAATTAAACCGAGTTCGTTTATGGTGTCCTTTGTTATTTCTCCAGTCAGGTTACTACTTTCTATAGTAGCCACCCACAACTCCTTTTGTTGTTGATTCATTTTTCTTCACTCCTTATTGACTAATTTTCATAGTAGCAGCTCCCGCTTTATCATCATTGGCTTTATTTTTTCCAGCAGCAATCATTTTATTGGTGCTTCCTTTTGCAAATTCTTTGTAACTTTCTAGAGAAGAATTGATTTGCTCTATCATTGTTTTGAATTCTGTAAAAGGTCGAGCATTTGTTTGAGAAAAAGATACAGTTTTCATTTTGCCAATTCCTGAAATTGTGCTGTTTGCTTTATTGACAGATTGCGTCCATTCCGATAAATTTACACCGCTTTTCATTATTTTTTTCACTCCTTTATTAAGAATCCAAACTCATTGCTATTGATAATAGTGCCGAAATTTGTGAATTTAATGAACTGATTGTCATGGCTTCACGTTGCGCTTCTTCTTGTAAGTTAGACAATTTCCGTTGAAATGTTTGTAAATTTTCTTGATTTTTTGTGGCATATTTTGATAAATCACTATCTACTTTTCTAACTTTTTCATTATACTTATTCCGTCGTGTGCCTTTAAAATTACTTCCAGAAATACTCTTTAACTGATTAGAAACGGTTGATTTCAATTGATGAATACTAAGAATCTCTCGACTTAATTCACGAATTGCTTTTTCTAATTCTTGAATTTTCTGATCAATTTGATTTTTGTTGGCTTGTGCCGTGTTGACCTGACTACTTAAATGACTGGCTTCAGCACGCTTTCCGGCTGCCAGTGCTCTTTTTTGCGTTTTTATTGCTTCATCACTCATGAGGTTCCTCCTTTACCGAATCCCTAAAATCGTTGAAATCACTTGAGCCAATACACCACTAGCAGTATTTAAAAAATAGATTGGACGTAAAAATTTTCCGATTCATTTTAATGATTGTCTCAAATTGTTTTGCGTCTTTTTTTTCAACAGCTTTTAGCGCTTGCCTGTTGACTTGTTTTGTTTCGTCTTCATTTTTCAATGAAGTGATGACTGCTTTAAAATTAGCTTCAAGTACCGGCCAATCATAAACAGGTTGTTCATTTTTTTGATGATTCTGGTTGCCAAATATCGAATGATGAATAGTACTATCTGTGATATCCCCAACAGTAGTTGACGAATGTTCTTCATGATTATTCGAATGTATTGTATTGCCTTGTTGAATCCCTGTGTTTAAGTTGGCCTGGTTGCCATGAATTACATGGTGATTTCCTTGAATAATTTTTTGTTCCGCAATATTGATTTCTGAATACATATTTTTGTGATTGAATGCTGCTTCAACTGCATTACGGACTTTGTTTAAAAATTCAGCATCTTGAAAATAAAGGGAGTAATTATCTCCAGAATTTAGTTGAAAGATTAAATATTCTTTATTACTTTGATGTCTTTGATAAACCATATAGATACACAATCCTGTCAATCCCATAATAATTAAACTAATCCAACGTAATCCTTCAAACCGAATAGTTCCAAAAGCTAAAACAAAAATGCTTATCGCCATCACAGGAATTCTCATCCGCTTAGTTCCAGCATATATTCTGGAAATGTTACTTAATTGTAAAGTTAGATGATCAAATCTTAAAATGTTATCTTTGATAATAAAATGATTTGTTTCAATTTCTTCTTCGCTCTTTTTCATATCAATTAATTTTGACAATTCATTATTCATAATTCCACTCCTTTTTATTCACTTACTAACTTCACCCGCATTGCTGTTCGACCTTCAAAGAAATGAGATTCATCCAATTCCACGGCAGATTCATTATAATCACTTTTCGTTTTAACAAAGCTTTGGTCTGCGAGTCTGGTACCAACCATACCCGCTGGGATATTAGCACGTAATAATTTGTCGGCATCATTAAAACTGTTTTCCAATAATTTTTGATTGGTTTGGAAAATAAAATACATCGCGACTTGGCTACCTTTTTTCAGTAGGATATTTAGGTTTTCAGCACTAATAAAGGATTTTTCAACAAATTGTTGTGCTTCGGGAATATAAATCAACATCGGTTCATACTCACTAATCATTTGTCGTTGTTCAATTTCCTGTAATAATTCATTGACAAAGCTTCCATATTCAGTTCCTGCAATCACCGTATCAAAGCTATCTGCATAACCGCCAAAACGGTCACTATGGTTAAAGATAATCCGTTCGGCACGCCCTCTAAAATGCTTCATGTCTTCGATAATCACTTTTTCAACAGATTCATTTTGTTGTGGTGTATCATCCCCAATCACAAAATAACCGTGTTCCGTTGGTTTGAAGCCCACTATGTTAGTCGTTTCTTTATCAAAGGCAATAGGGAACTCCATATTTTCCAGCATTTGTTGAGCGTGTGGATGATTGTATAGATTCGCCATAGCGATTGTTTTCGGTAACATTGGGATTGGTAGCGGTCGTTCACCGCCCCATTTTTGGCTCATCTTTTCAATTTCTTGTTCTAAACGGTTTAAACGAGCGATATCATTTTCCCCTTCTGTTGGTAGATAGATTTGAATTTCTTGCGGCTGTTCCAATTTCACTTGTGCACGTCCCATAATTTCTTGTGGAATCAAAGCTTCTCGTCCAACAACATCACGAATCGCATCTTCTTCTACTAAATACAAACCGATATGTGTTGGGATACTACTTGTCATACTCATTTTAAAGCTATTTGTTCTTAAGACCGTAATAATGGTATACAAGCCAACACTTGCTCCTTCTCGTAGCAATTGATTTAAAACAGATTCAATTGGATCTTCTAATGGGCTTTCTTTGACTGCATCAAACCCATCTACAATCGTAACAATCACTGGTAATTTCTGTCCTGATTTTTCTTCGTATTGATTTAAACTAGCAACACCGTATTCAGTAAAGGCATCTTTACGCTCTTGAATTTCTTTACGAATTCGTTTTAAGAATTTAACCAATTTTTCCTCTTCTTCCAAACGGACTAAATCAGCAACGTGTGGTAATTTTTTCAACGGTAACAACCCATTTGTACCAAAATCAAACAAATTAAATTGAACTTGTTCTGGTGTATTTTTACGAGCAAAGTTCATTACTAGGGTTTGCAAAGCTGTTGATTTACCGAACCCCGGTGAACCATATAAGGCAGTATGATTTAATTCGTGCAAATCGAAATTGAAATTGACTTGTTCTTGTTTTGCTGGAATATCCATAAAACCAAAAGGAACAGAAAGTTCTCGTTGTTCTTGCCATTGCGTTTTAAAAAGTGGTGAAACAATTTCTGTTGCTAATGGAGGTAACCAAGGTTTCTCTGGTAAAGTTGCTTGACTTTCTTCCGCATGCTTGGCAATTTCTTCAACAATTGCATCTAATTGTGTTAACTCTTCCTCCGTTTTAATAGAAACCTCTTCTTCTTCGGAAAGGTCGGCAGTTAATAATTCGTATTGTCCTAATTGATTAATTGACCAAATCCTTTCATCCACTTTTTCTTCCTTGGTAGCGAATGGATCATAGTTAGCACCACTCCAAGCAGATTGGAATAATTCGTAAATTTCATTATTCCCTACTTGCAAATAAGCACGACCCGGTTGAGTAATACTAGCAGCATCTGGGGTTTTAATAATCTCATTGGAATCATTGGCGTCAGCAACTTTTAATGCCAGCTTAAACCGTGAGTTTGACCAGATTTGGTCATCCACTACGCCGCTTGGTTTTTGTGTCGCTAAAATTAAATGTACACCTAACGAACGACCAATCCGTGCAGTAGAGACAAGTTCTGCCATAAAATCTGGTTCATTGGCTTTTAATTCAGCAAATTCATCACTGATTAAAAATAAATGGGGTAAGGGCTCACTTGGATAGTTTTTCTTTTCTTCTGGGTCAGTAATTTCTTTTCCTTGTTTATATAATTTCGTATAACCATTGATGTGGTTAACCCCGTATTCTCCAAATTTTCGTTGCCGTTTTTGTAGTTCTGCACGAATACTTTGTAATGCTCTAGCTGAACTAGCTCCATCTAAGTTAGTAATCGAACCCAACAAATGAGGTAATTTTGCAAATAAGTTAGCCATTCCGCCTCCTTTAAAATCAATAGGTAAAAAACCTACATCTTCTGGAGCAAAATTAACAGCTAATGACAACATATAACTTTGAACGATTTCAGACTTACCAGAGCCAGTCGTTCCTGCGACAAGTCCATGCGGTCCATGGGCACGTTCATGTAAGTTCAAGTAAACAATGTCATCTTTGCCACGAACGCCAAGAGGAACTGCTAAAGACTTAGAAGTATCGGCTCTTTGCCAACGGTCTGTTACATTTAAATCCTTTATTTCCTTTACATCATATAATTCTAAAAAGTCAATTGCTTCAGGAATAGCATTTTTCTCCACTTCCACATGCTGCAAATTCGCCAAGCGCTGAATCGCATAAGCAAGCGGGTAAGCAGTCGGTAAATGATTAGGAACGAAGTTTTGGTTCACATATTTATTATTTTGATTAATTAAAGTCGCCGCTTCACTACTTTGATACTCAATCAGTGTAGTTGTCGTTTCTGGTAACATATTTAAAGCATCTTTTCCCCAAATAACTGTCACACCATATTGACTCATATCTTCGGCTAAAAATTCATTTAAGCCATGCCCTGACAACCAGCTTTCCTCTAAAATCGACAGAATATACTGTGGTTGAAAGTGAACTTTTTCATTACCGGCTTCGCGCACTTGTTGACGACGTTTCGTAATCATTTGATAGAAAGAATTTAAAACCATATCCCTTGTTTGAGGATCGTGAACAATCCCACGCAAATTCAGACTGCGGATTTTGACGTGTGGCAACCAACGCCAAGAATGCCAATCTTTCTGATAATCTTCCTCTGGTACTAAAGTAACAAACTCTACGTCACGATAGGAATGTAAAACAGACACTTGAAATAACAACGTTTGAATGGCTGTCCTTAAAACAGCAGGTGTTCCCGCCAATCCTAAGGTTTGTCCCATTAGTGGTACAACAATCGGCGCCTTTTCTAATTGTTTATATGGCCATACTAATTGTTCTTCAGCTTCTTGACTTAGTGAATCATCTTCCGTTGACTGATAATTTGTCGTAAAACTTGAAGAAATTTCACCAACCCCTAAGCGAACTGTCAAAAAATCTTCATTAGTCATCATGCGTTCATATATTCGCGCATGATACTCTTTTGTCATTAAGGCTAATTCGTTCATGGCAGGATTCATATATTCCAAGGCCTCTTTTTGTTCTTGTTGCAGTATACTTAAATGAGCTTTCTCTTGTATTAAATATTGTTCGTAGCTATTTGTCCGTTCGATATTCTTTTGCTTTGTTTCTTTTTTATTGGTGAAATAACTAGAGACTGAAAAACCAGCCGTCAATAAACTCGCTCCGCCCATACTAAGCATCATAATTGGATTGCCCCCACTTAAAAAGCTTGTTGCGCCACTCAAAACGACCATTCCTAAAGGTGGGACAATCGTCCGTAACAGTTCATTTTTCCCTTCTGTTTGCTTGGCTTTTGGGGCAGCAATTTCTATTTGTTTTTTTGGCTCCTTCAAGTGAATCCGTGGGCTTCGTCGAAATGACGGGAAATCCACAGGATATTCTGGAATAGCCTCCTCTTCTACAATTTGCCAAGGATTCAGGGAATATGTAGCTCCTAGACTTGTTAACTTTAATTGTTTTTCCCGAACTTCAATGATTAAGCCATTGACAACTAATTGATCACCGACTGCAAAAGCATAGCTTCCTTTTTCAACTAAATAATGATTGTAGTAAATCGTATCTTCTCCGGGATAAATCGTTGCTGTATATTCCCCAGTTTCTGATGTTAGTGTAATATTGATGATGGCATCTGTTTCTAATGAAATCGCAGCATTTTTGGCAGAGGCAATTAAAAAATCTTTCTGCGGTTTATTGGTGGTGACAGTAATCAATTCTTCGTGGGGAAAAACAGAAAAATTTTCAGCAGAATCAAAGGTTTCACCATTACAGAATAATTCTTCATTTTCGTAAAAAAATAATTGTTGATTGATTGAAACACTTGGGTTTTTAGCCGTAATTTGACGGTGAAGAAGTTGGGGACCAAAATAAAAAATGTCAAAATAAGTCATGCTAGATGTATGAATTTGATCATTCACAGAGACCAATTTTTTACTGATTTTCGTTGTCATCCGTTTTTCCTCCCAAGATTTTCATGTATTTATCAATTGCTTCTTCATATTTTGTTAACAATGCTTGTTTTTTCTCGCCGTTCATTTTGTTATTGGCTTTGGTTGCATCATATAATTTTGTATAGGCATGTAATATATATTGGTTATCGCCTAAATTTTGGGCAATATCTAATGATTTTTCAAAGTCTCCTTTGCCAATATAAATCCAATAAAGTAAGGTATTTTCACTAGATTTTTGAGATAAATTATTTAAAATTGCTGTTTTTTGTTCATTTGATAAATTATCTAGTTGGACAGAACTAACAGCAGCAACATACTTAGCTCCTATCGGTAATTCTTCTGGTGTATCTTCTTTTAATGTTTTCGTAACACTTGCATAGTCATTAGAAATATACTGCGCTTCTGCCAAACTTACTCGCTCTTGGGCTGGTAATTTTTTTAAGACATAAATCCCTGTTGTAGTTGCAAAAAGTAGCGTTAAAGCCAATAACACTAAGCTGGCCCATTTAAAGGTTAAATAACTTTTTTTACTCACTAATTTGGTTTCTGCTTCACGCTTGGCTTTTTGACGAATGACTTGTTCACCAATGATTTGCTCAATTTCATTGATTGTTTTCGCCTCTTGTAATTGTTTAGATAGCGTATCTTTCAGGGTGCCATTCCCTTGAATTAATTGTTCATACTCATACTTTGGATGTAAGATTGCTAAAATCAGCGCTCGATATTGTTTAAAAAATTCTCTTTCATCTGCTGAATAAGGCACAATGACCTGCATAAAACCACGATGAGCAATTAATAATTCTTCTCCCAAGATATAGATGTTTTCTGGATGAATAAAGGGTTGGACCGGCGTACCTAAGAAATCAACCAAATAATGAACTCTTTGCGCTAACAATAATCGCTCATATTGATCCATTTTTTTTATCGCTTGTAAAATGGATTGCATATATTGATCCTTATGGTATTGAATCACTAACGCTTCTTCCGTTGCTTGTATTATTTTTCCCGATAAAAATCCACGACTTGATTTTAAAAATTGTTGAAACTGTTCTAGTCTTTCTAACTGATATTGATTTGCTTATAATGTCACTTGAACATATTCTTTTGTTGCTTCTAACGTGATTGTCTCTGAAATATCCTTTAACTCGCTCATCCATGTGTCTCCTTTATAATTTCTTTTACTACTAGTTGGTCGCCATTCCCTAATGGATAATCTGCAATTAATTGATTATCAGCTAAATGAATTGGTTTATTCAAAACAACCAATTCAAATGATGCTGGCAAACGGTTTGGCAACAGCTCAAACGATTCGAGTAACAATTCTTTTAAACGTGCAACTGATACCTGATTAGGGATTTGCAAATCAATAATTTGATTCGACACATGTAAGCCGATACCAATCGATGTTCTTTTGTTCATGTTTCTTTCACTCCTTAATTTCCGCTTTGTGCACGATGATATGAAAAACGGTTTCCTAGAAAAACACCAACGAATAAAATAACTATACTTCCTAAAAAAATACCACTGTACAACCAAAAGTTTATGGATATTTCTCGGTGAACCTCAAGAGATTCAACACTTTCAGGAGAAGTGACCGTTGCCGTCTCTTTGAACAGAAAAGGCCTTACCTTTTTATCAACTGCTAATGTTTTTGCATTCTGTTCTGTCCTAAATACATCATTTTTTGCTTCGTTGACAACCCTCGCTTTACTTTGATTGACTTCTTTTTCTCTCTCTGCTTTTATCGGCAAAAACAAATCTGGAATAATGAAATTCACTTCTACGTTTTTTTTCTGCTGATTGTCTTGGTAGATCACTTGATTATTTATTTTTAAAGCGCCTACTTCTTCTGCTTTTGTTTTTGTTGATGACAATGACAAATAGAGCATATTAACACTTAAAACAATCACTATTTTTATTAATTTTCTCATGGCTATTCCTCCGGTCGTACAAACAAGTTAAGGACAACACCTAAAACAAGTAAAACGATTAAAATAAGGTAACTAACCCAACTAATTTGTATCCCATTTACTAAAGCAGTAAAGCCATTTTGGATATTTTGAAGCGGCGATAAACGATAGAGCCAATTGCTTAATGAGCCTACCTTTGTTGCAATGCCTAATAAAGGTGTCAACATGAAAAATAACCCCAGCATAGCTCCATAAACATATAAAGTAAGTTTTTTAAATTGGCGTAAACAAGCACAAACCAAAAGTGAACCGCTAGCAAATACTAAGAAACTATAGCTAAACCAAGCGAATCGATTTATTTGAGATACATTGAACACCAGTAGAAGTGAAAAGACACTCCCAAACAAAATAACCGTAATCAAGAGTAATAACAGATTTGGTATATTTTGCCAAACTCTGGTTGGTTCAACCAACGCATCCGCTACAGTAACTGTTCTTTTCTTCATAAAGCCTTGGAAAGTTAGCGCAATAACGAATGTTAAAATACTAACAATCAAGGTAGCGTAATAGGGAATTAAAGAGACTTGTCGTGTTTCGCCAAAGATCCCTTCTCCTTGAATTGGGCTCGCAAGGAAACTAAATACCCGTGGATTATCAGCACCGCCGTCTCTTGTATTAGCCAATACTTTTTCAAATGTTTTGGCATACTCTTCATTTTCTTTGGTTGTTTTCTTTGACTCATCAATTGAATCATTTAAGTTTGCTAAGATATTTTGCGCATGATCTTGAACTTTGGTTGTTGAGGCTTTCAATTCTTTGATAGTCGGGGCAACATCTTTGACTTTGGCTGCTGAATCAGCTGTTATTAGACTAGTTTCTTTAGTTGTTTGCATTAACGTTTGCATCATTTTAACTAAATTTTCTGTTTCTACATCTAAAGTGGTGGTTTGATTTTCTTCTGGATGTGGATTTCTTTCATCAATTACAGAAGTAGCTCCCACTTTTCCAGCTTCTTGCCAAGTAGCATATGTCGCATTGACTTGTTTTGTTGCTTCATCAAACCATGTATTTAATTTCTCCGCTTCTCGTAATAATTTTTCAGGGACCGTCATTAAATTTAATGTTCCGTAAAGTGTTGTAGGTCGTCCGTCTGTATTTTGATCTGTCTCAGTACCAATTAATTGTTTTAATTGATTAATTTGTTCATCTGTTTCTCGATATAATTGATTTCCTGTTTTTTTATATTCGTCTAATAATTTATCTGTAATCATCATGGTTTGCTCGTTTTCAGTGATATTGTCGTACATCCAGTAAATGGATGTCTCACCTGCTAACTCTTCAATTGTTTTATCCTGATTTTCAGGAGCGGTTAACATTGCTGCATACTCTTGAATAGATAGACTTTGATTAGGCGTACCATATAAAGTCACAATTTGTTGTGATACAGTATCTAAAAGTTGAAATTGCTTCATGATTTCAGGAATATCGGTTACTAATGGTTGGTCCATTGCAATATACACAGCGAACGAACGTGCATTTTGAAGCTCATTATTTACCCACCAAGAATAATCAATCTGATTAAATGCTGTTTTTTGTTGTTCTGGTGTCAGTTGCCAAGCCATTGGTAAGTCAATCGTTAAGGAAAGTTTTTCTGGAAGTGAGAGCAAATCATTTACTGGCTCAGTTACTTTTTCAGATTCATCTTCGGATTCTTCTGCCAACTCTTCTTGCGTATTTTCTTCGTCCACTTCATCATTCTCAGGAATCTCAGCTTGTATTTTGACTGGTTTGGTAATTGTTAGCTGTGTTGGGGTAATTGCTGAAATATCAATGCTGTAACCTGTACCTGCTAACTGCTGATTCAAAGATGTTTTAATTGTTTGAACTTTTGAATCATCTAAAAGAAATGACAATTCGCCATTTTGTGTATTGGTTTGTCGTAATGAAATAACCGACTCTTGATTTGTCGCTAGTGAAAAAGTTACTTTTTCTTGTGGAATCGCTATAGTATCTTCATGAAGTTGTTTAGGTTCCAAATACATAAAGCGGCTTGAATTGGTGAAATCAAGTTCATGTTGTTCTGCATATCGCTGAATAATTTGTAACTCATCACGGAAAAGATTGCCTTGTTCAACTGAAATCCTATTATTCATTTCTAATTCACTAACGAGTCTTTCTAAACTTACAAAAGAAATTTCACTTAGTGATTCTTCCAATCTTTCCTGATAATTTTTATCTAAGTTAGGTATATTTTCTTTTTCGTTCGTAATTAACTGAATAATCGCTTGCTTAATTTGAGTGTCTGTTGCTATCTCAGGTGTTGCTTCAAGATCATTATAATATGTAGCCGCAATTTGCTTTTTTAACGCAGTTAATTGTTCTACTTGCATATGTAGTTCTGCGATTTCTTTTTGTAGTTCGCCAATGCGATTGCTTTGTGTTTCTTGAAATAATTTAGATTCTGATAAAAAGTCAGCATAAATCCCTGAGCTTCCTTGTTCACTTGGTGTGTAGAAGGAGCTAAACTGATTGATTACCATTCCATTTAGTTGATCGAATTGTTGTTTGTATACTGTCGTGTCACTTTCCCATTGATTAGTCAATTCTTGTTTTTGTCTCTCAAACTGTTCATTAAATTGTGCAATTGATTTTTTTATTTTTTCATTTGCTTCTTTCGAATACTCGCCCACTGATTTTTTCGTATCTTCCGTTGTCTTAATAGTTGATTCTAAGCTCCGATTGTTGCTTTCTAATAAGGTTTGTACTGATTTTACAAACGCTTCTTGCTCGGTTGTAAATAATTTATTGTCCTCATCTAAAATACTAGCCGTACTTAATACTGTCGTATAATTCATGGGAATTTCTTTAAATGGTTGCTGAATTGTTTCTTCTAATTGATTTTGATACAGCAACTGCGTATCAGTGATTTGGTTAACGTTTTGTTGTGCGATAACTAAATTTCCAACAATACTGGAAAAATACATCTGAATTACGCGTTGGTTAAAATCTTTCAAAATAGTATTTACTTTGTCTTGAATTGCTTGATTGGTCAATTCATTTTGTCCGTCTCGCACTTGGTATTCAACAGAAGCCTGCTCTGGACTAACAGCTTGTAGTGACAATAATTTCTCCGAAAAATCTTGCGGAATAATAATTTGGGCATCGAATTGTCCATTTTCAACCCCAGATGTTGCGATATTCCGAGTCGTTGTTTCCCATCGATTAGCTGTATCTTTGTTAATTAATGTGACAAAATCAGAACCTAATGCATAACGTTTTCCTTCAAAACTTGCGCCTTTATCTTCATTAACTAATGCGTACTGCATCTTTGTTGTCTGATCTTTGCTACTTCGAGTCACGTTCTCATCTTTAAACCCTAAATGAATGAAAAAAAGTAATAACAAGAAAGTTGCTCCAATTGCTAAGGCAAAAGGGATACCTTTTTTTATTTTCCCTTCCATTATCTTCTCTCCTTTAGAAAAAGCGCTAGTGCAATTCATTGCGCTAGCGCTTCAATCTTTGATCAATTAAAAGCCAAATGATCCTGCATCTTGACGGTCACGTTCTGCGACAGTGTCTGCATATTTGTTTAATTGTTGATTAATACTAATCAATAATTCTTCCATCTGTTTGACATTACCTTCCAATTGATTGTACTGTTCCAGATACGCTTGAAATGCTTGCCCTTTCCATTGTTGTGAAATTTGTTGGTTCATTGAATTCACTTTACGAATTGCATCTTGAATTTGAGACGATGCTTGCGAATATACTTTCGCTTGTGATTTCAGTTGTTCTGGTGTTACAGCAATTGATCCTGCCATAAGTAATCCCTCCACATTTTTTATAGTTTTATTATCTGTTACAAATATTATAACTATATATAAAAAATATAGTCAATAACTATTTAAAAATATACGTATTCGCATAAAAATAATTATAACAATAAAATAAACAAATAAAAACTCTTAAAAACAACATTAAAAACCATCCAAATCAATATTTATCAAAATAAAAACAAAAATAACTGATAAATAAAAATTATTTAAAAAATATTTAAATAAAATTTAAAAAAATAAATAAATTCCATTAAATCGTTATTTTTTAACGTCAGATAAATTAATAAGTAAATATGCATTTTATTAAAAAAACAATTTATTTCTTTAGCAAAAAAAATTAAAAGATAGGAAAACTTATCAATGTGATAAGTTTTCCTATCTTTTATTCATTCTTTTTCTCTACTTCTCTAAATAAAACTCAAATCGACTTCCTGCATACTGCGTACGAACATATTCAAAAGGTAGTCCGTTTTCAAAATAGGATACTTGGCGCACACGCAGAATCGCATCGCCTCGTTTAATCTCTAAATATTCTGCGATCTGTTCCGATGCTTGAACAGCAGAGATTGTTTGGTTAGAATGGCCAATTTTGTGGCCAGATTTGGCTTCAAGTGTTTTATAAAAAGAGTTCGTGATTTCAGATTTGCCATATTGCGAGACCAATGAATAAGGAATGCTCGCCACCTCAAAACAAATCGGAATGTCATCCGCAAAACGAATTCTTTCCATTCGTAAAATTGAATCTTCTGGACCTAGTTGTAATTTTTCCATCTCACTAGAACTAGGTTTCGCTACAAAATAAGACACCGTCCGACTAGAAGGAACGCGATTTTGAGACAAGGTAATTTCTGTAAAACTAGTGGTACCTGTCATTGTTTCTTGAACTTTCTTACGTGCTACATACGTTCCTGAACCAATTTTTCGTTCTAAAATCCCTTCGTCTGCTAAAGTCTGGATGGCTTGGCGTAAGGTCATTCGACTAACATCAAATTTCAAGGCTAATTCTCGCTCAGAGGGCAAACGATCCCCGATACTCCAGACACCTTTTTCAATATCTTCTTTGATTTTATCGTGAATTTGAATATAAATTGGTATATTTTGAACCATTTACGCTTCCTCCTCTTCGTTCATCTCCTCTTCTATTATAACTGGTATAGACCGTGTAAACAACCAAAAAATGATAAATAAAAGAGGAATTGGAATTTTTATCAAAGTTGGTCTAGTTGCATGCTTTCTTTTTATAACAAAAACATTTGGCTTAGTCAGTAAAAAGTGACCAAGTCAAATGTTTTTAAACGAATTTCTATTAGTTATTATCTTTTTACATTTTCTTCTTTCAACAACTTGTTCGCTGTGGCCATCATCAAACGGATTCGGTTCAACTGATTAACCAAAGATACCCCTGGATCATAATCCACCGCCGCAATGTTTGCTTGCGGATATTGACGTCGTAGCTCTTTCACGACCCCTTTTCCAACAATATGGTTTGGTAAACATCCAAACGGCTGCATACAAACGATGTTATTCACCTCGTGTTTTAAGAGCTCAATCATTTCAGCTGTTAAAAACCAACCTTCACCCGTATGATTGCCAATTGATAAAATTTTACTTGCGTCTGCTGCCATATCATAAATGGAATGAATACCATCAAAACGGACCGATTTTCTCAATGCCTTATCCATTGGTTTTTCTACCAATTCAATGATTTTTATCGCAAATTCTGCTAAACGTTTGCTTTGTTTTGACATGCCCATATTTTCGTATTTCCAAATTTGATTGTACAAAGAATAGTTCATAAAGCCAACAATATCTGGCACAACTGCTTCAGCACCTTCTTCTTCTAGCAAACGCACAATATCATTATTCGCTGTCGGCGAATATTTCACTAAAATTTCCCCGACCACACCGACTTTTGGTTTTTTTATCTCTTGTAAAGGAATTTCATCAAACGTCCGAATAATTTTTTTCATGAAGTGATTAAATTGTGTCAGCGAACCATTCCGGACATTGGCTTCCACTCTTTTTAGCCAATCTTGGTGCAGTTGATCCACCATTCCTTTTTCTGTTTCATAAGGTCTTGTTCGATAAACTACTCGTTCGAATAAGTCACCATATAAAAAGGCAACCACTAAGCGTTTGATCATTGGCAACGTAAATTTAAATCCTGGATTGGATTCGACCCCTTTATTGCCCATCGAAACTGAAACTACAGGAACTTGAGAAAAACCAGCATCATTTAAGGCTTTTCGTAATAAGGGAATGTAATTCGTTGCGCGACAACCGCCCCCTGTTTGCGTCATTAAGACACTGACATTATCCAAATCATATTGACCACTTTCCAAAGCTTCGACTAGTTGTCCGATAGAAATAATTGCTGGGTAACACGCATCATTATTGACATATTTTAACCCGACATTCACGGCTTCTTTATCCTGCGCAGGCAAACAGACAACATGATAGCCAGAAGCTTGTAATGCTACATCGACTAATCCAGATTGATGAATCGGGCTAAGCATTGGTAACAGTAAGGTATGTGTTTTTTTCATTTGTTTTGTAAACACAATTTTCTCTGGCTCTTCCATTTGCATATGCGGAACAAACTGTTGCTTCTCCCGCTCATTGACAGCCGCTTTCAAGGAGCGCAACCGAATACGAATTGCGCCCAAATTCGCACCTTCATCGATTTTGAGGACTGTATAAATTTTGCCAGACCGATCCATGATTTCTTCTACTTGATCGGTTGTCACAGCATCTAAGCCGCAACCAAAGGAATTCAGTTGGACAAGTTCTAAATTTTTCGTCTTAGCCACTACTTTAGCCGCCGCATATAAGCGAGAATGATAGACCCATTGATTCACCACACGTAAATTCTGCACGTCTCCAAGATGCGAGATACTGTCTTCTGTCAAGACATGAAATCCTTCCTGTGTAATGACTTCGGCAATGCCGTGATTAATCTCTGGATCTAAGTGATACGGTCGCCCCGATAAGACAATCCCTCTCTGGCCTTTTTCAGTTAACATGGCTAACGTTTCTTCGCCTTTTTCTTGAATTTCTTTTTTAAAAGCTGCTAATTCTTGATAACCATGATGCAGCGCTGTTTGAATTTCTTCTAAGGAAATCCCTAAATCAGCAAAATTTTCAGCTAAAACTTTGGCAACTGCAGCTTCATTCGCTAAATTAAGATAGGGATTTCGATAATCCACTTGGCCCTCTCTGATGGCATCCACATTATTTCGAATAACATCTGGGTAGCTTTGCACAATTGGACAATTAAAATGATTATCTGCTTCCACTGTTTCTTGCTGTTCAAAAACAACACCAGGATAAAAGATAATTGGCACTTGCGCATCAATTAATGCTTGAATATGTCCATGCGCCATTTTCGCTGGGTAACAAACCGTATCACTGGGAATCGTTTCAAGGCCTTGTTCATAGATTTGCTTATTAGAACGTGGCGATAATTCGACCCGAAAGCCTAAGTCAGTAAAAAATGTATGCCACAAAGGATAATTTTCATACATGTTTAGGACTCTAGGGATACCCAAGCGCCCACGAAACGCTTTATTTTCCCGCAAAGGTCGGTACTTAAATAACTTGCGGTACTTATAATCAACCAAATTTACTTTGCGTTCTTCTCGTTTAATTTTAATTCGTGCACCACGTTCACAGCGATTTCCCGTAATAAATTGGCGCCCATCTGAAAACACTGTGACCGTTAATTGACAATTGTTTTCACACAAGCCGCAATGAGTAAATTCCTTTTCAGAGGTAAATGCCGCTAACTCTTCTAAAGAAAGAAGCGTGGTTTCTTCCCCAATTTCATAAGCGTCCAAAGCAATCAGCGCTGCTCCATAGGCCCCCATCAAACCAGCAATAGAAGGACGAACCACTTCACGACCGCTAATTTTTTCAAAAGCTCTCAAGACAGCTTCATTGTAAAATGTTCCTCCCTGGCAGACAATCTTTTCTCCCAACTCTTCAGGTCGGCGAACCTTAATGACTTTATAAATGGCATTTTTGATGACTGAATAAGATAGTCCAGCAGAAATATCGCCGACGGAGGCCCCT
The DNA here is from genome assembly GCF_050546705.1 of Enterococcus sp. AZ104. Lineage (NCBI taxonomy): Bacteria > Bacillati > Bacillota > Bacilli > Lactobacillales > Enterococcaceae > Enterococcus > Enterococcus sp. AZ104. The sequence goes on along the minus strand of NZ_CP172952.1, from coordinate 1,117,113 downwards.
TCTTTTTGAACCTGTTTCACTTTTGAGTTCATAAAAACAGTACACCGAGAACCTAAATCAACAGGCGCTTGCGATTCTAAAGCCGCCAAAGCAAAATCCTTCACATTATATTTTAAAGATTGCGCAAAGGTTTCGATAAAGGAACCGCACCCAGAAGAACAAGCTTCATTTAATTGTATCGAGGAAAGCACGCCATTTTTAATGGTCATCGCTTTCATATCTTGTCCTCCGATATCCAAAATAAAATCCACACCTGGCTGAAAATGGTTGGCTGCTTTGTAATGGGCCATCGTTTCAACTTCACCAATATCGACTTTTAACGCATTTTTTATTAGCTGTTCTCCATATCCTGTAACAGCCGCTTTTCCGATAAAAACTTCTTCAGGCAGTTGTTGATAAAGTGATTTCAGTACTGTCATGGTGGTTTCTAAAGGTTGCCCTTGGTTATTACCATAAAAAGAAAACAACAAATGACCATCTTCATCAATCAATGTGACTTTTGTCGTTGTGGAGCCTGCATCAATCCCTAAAAAGGTCACGCCAGTATGTTGAGATAAAGGTTTCTCCGTTGCTTGGGCTTGCGCATGTCTTTCTCGAAAATCTGCCAAATCTTCTGCGCTGTTAAATAACGGTGGTAACGTGTCGCTCGGCTGTAAATCAGTAGCCTGGCTGTTCACTAAGCGCTGAATTAATTCTTCCAATGTACATTCGGCTGCATCTTCTGAATAAAGTGCTGCACCCATTGCTACAAACAGTTGCGGTTGTTCTGGAAAAATAACATCTTCTGTCTGAATTGCTAAGGTTTCAACAAACCGTTTTCTCAATTCTGACATGAAAAATAAAGGTCCCCCTAAAAATGCTACTTTACCTTTAATTTTTCGACCAGCAGCTAACCCGGCGATTGTTTGATTAACTACCGCTTGAAAAATACTCGCCGCGATATCTTCTTTCGCTGCTCCTTCATTGATTAAAGGTTGAACATCCGTTTTGGCAAAAACCCCACAGCGGGAAGCAATCGGATAAATAGTTTGATAATTCTTCGCCAATTCATTCACTCCATTGGCATCCGTTTTAAGTAAAACAGCCATTTGATCGATGAAGGCGCCTGTCCCACCTGCACAACTACCATTCATTCGTTGCTCTAAAGCACCATCAAAAAAAGTGATTTTTGCATCTTCTCCGCCAAGTTCAATAGCAACATCCGTTTCTGGTATTATTGTTTCAACAGTTCGTGTACACGCGATAACCTCTTGAACAAAGGGAATCCCTAATACCTCAGCCAGCCCCATACCACCAGAGCCAGTTATGCTCATTGTCACAGGTTGGTCTGCACCGATCCTTGCTAGCCCTTCTTTTAAAATGCGTTCCGTTGCTGCTTTGACATCTGAAAAATGGCGTTCATATTTTGTAAAAATAGGCTGATTTTGCTTATTTAAAAATACTAATTTTACTGTCGTTGACCCAACATCAATCCCTGCTCTCATAACCATCAATTAAAATACCCCTTCATTTTTCAACAGTTTGTTGATTATTATACAAACTGTTTGTTATAATAGATATACCTATTTTAGAAAGGTTCTAAATGATTTGCAACAAGCAATTTACCCTATTTTGTGAGATAAACAACAAAGTTTCCGCGAATGTTGACTATCTCGAAAGGAATTTATGATGGCAAAGAAAACAGACCTTAGAGTACAACGAACCAGAAAAATGATTATTGAAGCTTTTTTTAAACTTGTAGAAACGAAAGGCTACGAAGCGGTGACGATTCAGGATATTGCTGATGAAGCTATGATTAATCGTGCGACTTTTTATGCTCATTTTAAAGACAAACAGCATTTATATGATGCAATCTTCACCTTTACGCTTAGTGCTTTTACCGCTATTCTTGATTCGCAACAACTGGTTAATGGCAACCGTGTCCGCGTGAAGCACATTGAAGAACTTCTGACGCAACTCTATATTAATATTCAAGAGAACAAATCTTTCTTCTTAACTATCATGGACAATAATTTCAACGAACACTTTCGAAAACGCTTAGCTGAAATTATCGAAGAAAAATATGCGACGATTTTTTCGCAGTTGCGTATTACCGAAAATGATATTGATGTACCGATAGATTTTGTTATTGAATACATGACCTCTATCTTCATCGGTACCCTTCATTGGTGGATTACTAGCGAAACAGATATGACACCCAACCACTTAGCCCAATTAGTTATCAAATTAGTTGGTAATGGGCATTTAACTGTCTTAGGTATCGAATTAGAAAAATAAAAACACCGGAGTAGACAATAATTTTGTCTGCTCCGGTGTTTCTGTTAAAGACGAATTAGTTTTTTGAACGCCATTTGATATTGTGGGCTGTATTTCTTGAAGAAGTGACTTTAACACCACTTTTGATGTTGCCTTTTTTACGAGGAATTAAGTCAACTTTGACATCATACTTACCATCGCGTGCTAAATCGTAAACATTTTCAACCATTTCTGTAATTTTTTCTTTAAAGTTCATTCTTATCAACTCCAGACTATTCTTTCTTAATACTTTAGCATATTCTTATATAAATGAAAACTTTTCTAGCCTGTACATGAGGAAAATCTTACTTCATTTTTGTTATATAATTATACAAAAAAAGAACATCTCTCTACCAGAAATGTTCTGAAAACTGGGGTAGCTGGATTCGAACCAACGCATGACGGAGTCAAAGTCCGTTGCCTTACCGCTTGGCTATACCCCAAAAAGAAAATGGAGGAAAGTGGATTCGAACCACTGAACCCTAAGGAACGGATTTACAGTCCGTCGCGTTTAGCCACTTCGCTATTCCTCCAAAAAGTCATTGTCGCTGTAACGACCTGACTTAGTTATAATACAATCTTTTCCAGAAAAAAGCAACCCTTTTTTTAAAAAAATTGTTATTTATTTTTTATTCACTTAAATTCCATTGACGAATAATTGTTTCAAAGGCTTCGTCCAGATTTTTTGCTGTACCTTCTTGCTTGCCATCAATTTCAATGATGAATTTTTTATCATTTTGCGGAATGACACGACCGATTTCTTTTTTACCAATAAATAATTTGTTCATTAAAACATTTGCTCCATTGTATTGGGCTTTTTCTTCTTCAACACGTACTTCAATATCTTTATTCTTTTTTGACATCTCTATCCCTCCAAGAACTCTATGTTATCAGAATCTTTGAAACAAAACAAGCACTCGCTATTTCTCTGTCAGATTGCTCGTTTATCGTTTCAATGCAGCATTAAGGAGTAACGAAATACGATTCGCTACTCCTTAAAGGCTGATTTCTATTCTTTTTCTGAACCTTCTGTTGCATGATAGTTCACGCTATTTGAGGTACCTTTTTTAGAAAAGTTTTCAATTAGCTCTTTCACGTCGAGGCCCGTTGTTTCTTTTAGTGTTTCTTGTGTACCAGCCAACAAATTTGTTGCATAATTTGTAATACGGTTGGCGCCAGAATTTTCGCCACCTGCGCCTGTATCTACCACTGAAATCTTGTCGATGTTGCCCAATGGTTGTGCTGCTTCTTTCATTAATTGTGGCAACATTTCCATCACCATACTTAACACAGCTGCTTCACCATATTCTTTGAAGGCATCAGCAATCTTTTGTTTGGCTTCGGCTTCCGCTGCACCACGAGCTAAAATAGCTTCGGCTTGCGCTTGACCTGTTAAACGCGTTTTGTTGGCTTCCGCTTCGGCTAATGCTTCAACTTTGAAGCGTTCTGCTTCGGCTTCTGCCACTTCGCGTGCCTTTTGAGCAAGAGCTTCTTGTTCGCGTGCATAACGATCTGCATCTGCTTTTTTCTTCACTTCTGAGTCGTATTGTTTTTCACGACGCGTAATTTCTTTTTCTTCTAACTCAATTTGTTTTTGACGTTCAACGACTTTGACTTCCATTTCTTGTTCCACCACGTGTTGTTGTGCACGCGCGCTTTCCAAGTTATAGGCTTGGTCTGCTTTGGCTTTGGCAATGTCTTGTTCTTGTTTGTATAACGCTAATTTCAATTCTTTTTCTTTTGAAGCTTCTGCAATTTCTGTTTGACGTTGCAATTCCGCTTGTTGTGATTCTTTTTCTGCTTCCGCTTTTTTGATGCGAGTTTCTTTCAAGGCTTCTGCTTCTGCAATATCTGCATCACGTTTAACTTGAGCGATTCTTGGTTTCCCTAATGAATCCAAGTATCCATTTTTATCACGAACTTCTTTAATTGTGAACGACACAATAACTAAGCCCATTTTAGCTAAGTCAACACTGGCAACTTCTTGTACACTTTGGCTAAATTTATCACGATTTTGGTAAATTTCTTCCACTGTCATTGAACCTAAAATCGAACGTAAATGTCCTTCTAATACTTCACGTGCTTCATTTTCTAATTCTTCCGTTGTTTTTCCTAAAAATTGTTCCGCTGCTGTCGCAATTTCTTCAACTGACGAACCAATTTTAATGATTGATGTCCCATCACACATCACAGGAACCCCTTGTTCTGTGTACACTTCTGGTGTGGAAACATCTAATTTACTTGAAAGCAAACTAATTCGATTTGAACGTTGGAACACTGGTAAGACAAACGCACCACCGCCACGAACGATTTTAATTTTGTTGCCACCTTCGTCTACATGAACATTTTTAGAGCCTAGATAGCTCCCGCTGATAATTAACGCTTCATCAGGTTTGGCTGTCTGATATTTAGAAACAAACACAATTAATAACATTAATAATACTAAAACTGCAATAATAATCGGTAACAAAATCCCCATTTTCTTCTCTCCTACTCTATATTTTTAGACTGCCTTCGTAAGGAATGACATAACAAACCCGTTCTTTCAATTCAATAATCAATACCTCACTACCTCTTGGCGCAGCCACTTCTTGTGGCACATAAAATGCTGCTGGTCGACTTAACGAACCTGTGACACTCTTCAATTGAATCTCGCCCATTCCCCGGACAGGAATTGGGGTAATCACAGTAGCAACACGACCCTCCATGTCTTTTTCCGAAATAGAAATTGTGGCCTCCGAATTTTTCAAAGGGACCAACACATAAAAATTTAGGAAGAAAACAATAATGGTTGAAAGAATACCACTGACAATTAAAATAAGCCAACTATTCACCGCTGTTAATTCTTCCCCAAGGTACCCAAACAGCGAGGTAAAAGCAATCCATGGAATAATCAGCATTGGGTCCACCGGTCCATCAAAATTAAAAATATCCCCAAAAATAATTAGTAAAAAAGCGAGGACCGCGCTCCCCACTAATGCATAAAAATAAACCGTTTCCAATGGTAGACCTTCTAACACTTTTCCCACACTCCTTTCTGTGCTATAACCTAGTAATAGTGTACCAATTTTTAAATAAAAAGAGTAGCAATTTCCAAATAAATCTCAAAAGATACATCTTAAGACCTATTTTTTCTTAATAAAAGAAGCAACAATAAACGAGCAGCCCTAGAATTATCGAACTTCTACGGACTCCTCGTTTTTTAAAATGTGCTATTCATTTGATTTTAACGCTTCAATCATATTGATTTTCTTCAATTTCCGATGCATAATGACCATCACAAACAACGTGAAACACATGGTGATGACTGCGGAATATAGATAACTTGGCCAATGAATAATTGGCGAAAACATAATTAAATCAACTTCAACGGTTGCTAAAATATACTGATGCAAAATTTTCCCAAAGAAGCAGCCAACAATAATACCAATGAACGTTAAAATAATGTTTTCACGGTAAACATAGGTGGTGACTTCACGATCGTAAAACCCTAAAACCTTAATCGTGGAAAGTTCTCGAATCCGTTCAGAAACATTAATGTTGGTTAAATTATATAACACAATTAACGCTAAAGAACCAGAAACAGCAATTAGTACCCAAATGACAATATCAAGGCTTTTCAGCATATCATCAAACGAACCTTTCATCGCAGTTAAAAACGTAATGTTCAACACTTTCGGCTGTTTTGTCAACGCCTCTCCGATTGAGGTTTCTTGTTTTGAGGATAACTTTTTGTCAAAAAGTAGGAATTCTGTATTATACTCCGGCTTCTGTTTCGTCATCGTCTGGTAGAGTTTCGGCGTCATATAGACAAAATGACCCGTGTAGTTCTCTGCAATCGCGGCAATTTTCACGTGATAGGTTTGATTATCACTATTTTCTAAATTTAATTGATCTCCGACTTTATAGCCAAATAATTTAGCTAATTTTTCATTAATGATTACACCGTCATCGTTGAGGGAATATTTTTCTCCAGTGACTCGATCATTAAATAACTGAAAATCAGCCATTTTCGAAGGATCTTGTGGCACATAAAGAGTAATATTTTGAGTTGGTGCGCCTTTGCCCTTCGTTTTAAAGATTTCTGAATATAACGGAATTGTTTTATTCAAACCATCCAGTTTGCGCAACGTTTCTTGATACTCTTTTGTCTCTTCAGCTGTTGTTTGCTCTTTAAAAGTCACGACTGCTTGGTAATGCCAGATTTTATTAAATTGAATTGTAGCGACATCCACAATTGAATCGCGTAAACCAAAACCAACAATTAACAGCCCCATACAACCAGCTATTCCGATAACGGTCATCAGCATCCGTCGTTTATAGCGGAACAGATTTCTAGCGGTCACTTTTTGAATAAAGCTCATGCGTTGCCATAAAGGGCGGATTCGTTCTAGTAAAATCCGTTGGCCTGCTTTCGGCGCTTTGGGTCTTAGCAAGGTAGCTGGGGTACTTAATAAATCGATTCTTAATGTCACTAAGGCCGCTCCCACAGTACAAGCTAAGGCTACAATGATGCCCCATAAACTGTAATTTAAGTACCACGGTGTAACTAAATCAGGAATATTGTACATTTGACCGTAGGCATCAAAAATTATTTTAGGGAATAGATAATAGCCAACTGCCAATCCTAATAATGCACCTGTTAGGCTAGCAACCGTTGCATAGGTAATAAAAATCGAAGCAATTTCACGATTACGATAACCTAAAGCTTTCAAACTACCAATTTCCATTCTTTTTTCTTCCACCATACGCGTCATGGTAGTTAAGCTGACTAATGCCGCAATTAGGAAAAAGAACAACGGGAACAGCGTGGCTAAAGAAGAAATCCGATCAGCGTTATCTTGATATTCAGAAAATCCTGGATTGTCTTCCCTAGTAAAATAATAATACGTTGGGGCTTTCAAATTGGCTAGCTCTGTTTCTTTTTCAGCCAACAGTTGTTCTTGTTTAGCCAATTCGTCTTTTTGCTTTTCAAGCATCTCAGCTGGAATTTCTGGTTGTTGCTCCAACTGCGCAAGCGCTTGTTTTCCCGTTTCTAGCGCTTGTCGACCTTGGTTAATGTCCGGCTGAGCCGAATCACGTAGGGCGGCAACCTGTTCTTCTGGCCGATTTTTCAGTGCCTCTTTTACTTGATTTAAGGCCTGCTCTCTTTTCTTTTCATAATCAGAGGAATACGTATTTTGATGTTTTAATGAACGAAATGAGATTAGCAATTCTGGATACCGTTGACTGTCAAAGGCTTTTTCCGAAACCACGCCAAAAAAGTTTAACGTTCCAGAACCGACCGTTGTGGTTCCCCTGGATGTATTATCAATATATTCTGGTGAATTGATAAATCCAACAACAGTAAAATGGGTTTGCGTCAGTCCTTTTTCTTTAATCGCTGCATCGTTTAAAGTGATTTTATCACCCATTTTATAGTCATATCTAGTTTTCGCTAATGTATCTAATGCAATTTCATTTGTTTGTTTAGGTAACCGACCGTCAACTACTTGATAGTTAACCGATCCTGCTTGATTTTTTCGATAGCCAAACAATTTTACTGCATTATTTTGCGGCCCAATCGTGGCATCTATTGTATACCGCGGCACAACTGTTTCGACATCTTTTAAAGACTGTAGTGTTGTTAAATCTTTCTTTTCCAGTCCCATTGTAGAAATTATTCGCGCATCTGGAAGCTGCTCTTTCTGGTAATAATTATTCGCGGTTTTAATCATATCTGGTCCAGTAGCTTTCAAACCAACAAAGACCATTACACCAAGGAAAATAATCCCCATAATCGATAAAAATCGTGTAGTAGATTGTCTAATTTCACGTAAGCTTGTTTTAATTAGCGCTGTTTTCTTCATTTTAGGCACCTACCATTCAATTTCAGCAACCAATTTAGGCTGATCATTCACAGTCATTTCGCGAACTTTCGCATCATTAATTCGAATTACCCGATCGGCCATTTCTGCAATGGCTGAATTGTGGGTAATAATTAAGACGGTCGTTCCAGTTTCACGAGCAGTGTTTTGCAAAATGGTTAAAATTTGTTTCCCTGTTTCATAATCCAGCGCTCCTGTCGGTTCATCACATAAAAGTAACTTGGGCTTTTTAGCAATCGCACGGGCGATGGTTACTCGTTGTTGTTCACCACCAGAAAGTTGCGCTGGAAAATTATCTAAACGTTCCCCTAAACCCACCGATTGTAAAACATTGGTCGAATCCAACGCATCCGCAACGATTTGCGAAGCCAATTCGACATTTTCTTTTGCCGTTAAATTTGGGACTAAATTGTAAAATTGGAAAACAAACCCGACATCATTTCGTCGATAAGTGGTTAATTGTTTCTCTGAAAACTGAGCGATATCTGTGCCATCAATAATAATTTCCCCTTCATCACAGCTGTCCATTCCACCAAGAATATTTAAAACAGTTGATTTTCCAGCACCGCTGGGGCCTAAAATAACCGCTACTTCTCCTTTTTCCACTTCAAAAGAAATGCCGTCATTCGCAGTAATAGTTGTCTCTCCCATTTGGTAACGCTTGTATTCATTTTTGACTTCAATATAGGCCATCCACTATCCCTTCCCTTCTACATTAAAATAGTAACATATCTGAGAAAACAAGTCTTTCAAAGAAAAGCCTTTTTTGATTTTTTAGCAAATTTACGTATAATAGAAAAGATGGTCCACTTAAATTTGGACTATTGCAAGTATAAAATTAGAGGAGCACGTTATGGCAAACAGAAAGAAGAAACCACCATTTAATTCAACCATCATGCTGATTGGCGCATTAATCATTTTAATTTTAGGCGCGGTTGGCGTTAAAGTTCCTGATGCTTTACAAGATTTATTTAATGTTCAACCACAAACAACCACCCCCTCAAGCACACCAGCACCAAAAGGAGATAATCCCGGACCCATCGAAAATGGTAAAGCCACATTTTCAGCAGAGGAATTAAAGGATAACTCAAACGGCTGGATTACTTATCATTCTCTAGATCGTCTAAAACGAGCGACAGGCGCTGATGCGCTATTAAAACCCGCAATGGTCAATACAGGAACTTCCGCTAATAAAGATATTCGACCAGCTGGTTTCATTTCAGGAAAAGCTAATCACTCGCGTGGCCACCTAATCGGCCGTCAAATGGGAGGCAGTGGTGATGATCCACGTAACTTAACCACCTTGTATCAGAATCCTGTCAACACTCCTTATATGACGAAATATGAAAATCAGATTCGGGCAGCTCTTGATCGCGGCGAAACCGTTCGCTATCGCGTGACACCTGTATATAACGGAAACGATTTGTTGGCTGAAAAAATCATCTTAGAAGCCAAAAGCCTTAAAACAAATTCACCCATTGATTTTTCAGTAACTATTTTAAACAAACAATAAGGAGGAACTTTCATTGGATTTTGAACAGCTAAAAGAAACATTACCCGATGCAAAACCACAAACATTTTTGCAAGCAATCCTCTCTCAACCTCAAGAAGAGGATGCTGAATTAACTTTCAGTGAAGAAATTGATGAACAGTTTGTCGAAAATTGTAAATTTTTAGCCTCTCTAGAAACCATTTCTGAAACAGATGTGGAACATTGGCGCAAACAAGAATTTTTAGTTGTCGCCCAAAGTTTAGATGGCGATTATCTAGCAGGCACCCTAGAGCAAACCTTTGTGATTCCTAGCTCCCTTTACAAAGAGGATATTGAGCAATTTGACAAGCAATTAATCGATTTTTTTATTGCCTACGAGAACAAAGAAATCACTTCTGCGATTTTACCAAATGAATTATAAAAAAAGCTTGCGGATAAATTTCCGCAAGCTTTTTCTTGTGTCTTATGCTCGATAACGTTCTACGCCATCTAAATAAGTGGCTGCTAATTCCATGGTTGGTTCTAATACGATAAAGTCAGCATCGCGACCATTTGCAATCATACCGCATTGATCATCAATTTTACAGCTGATCGCAGGAACTAATGAAGCCATCATAATTGCTTGTGCAGGTGTTGCAATACCCCAATCAACTACATTTTTAATTGCTTCTTTTAGTTTTAAAATACTTCCTGCTAAGTTCCCAGTATCCAAACGAGCCGTTCCTTCTGCTACCACAACAGGAAATTCACCTAAATTGTAGTTGCCATCTGGCATACCGCCAGCCATCATGCAGTCTGTAATTAACGCAACGTGATCATGGCCCGCTTTTTCCATCAGTACTTCAGCCGCTTGCGGATGTACATGATGTCCATCACAAATTAATTCAGAGAAAACGTGTTGTAACGTTAACAATGCACCAACCATCCCTGGTTCACGGTGATTTAAGCCACGCATCCCATTATATGCATGAACAAAAACGCTAGCGCCTGCTTCAACTGCCACATCAGCTTCTTCTAAGGTCGCATTACTATGGCCTAAAGCAACAACGACACCTTCATCTGTAACGGTTTCAACAAATTCTTTCACACCATTACGTTCTGGAGCCAACGCAATTTTCTTAATAATTCCGCCTGAAGCTTCTTGCCATTCGTGGAATGTATCAAGGTCTGGATCTCCAAAATAACTTGGATTTTGTGCGCCTTTATGTTCTTCAGTAAAGAAAGGTCCTTCAAAGTAAATCCCTTGAATTTTTGCACCAGGTACTTCTTGGTAGACTTGACCAATCGTACGTGCAACGTCTGTTAAACGTTCTTTACTTGAAGTTAATGTTGTTGGTAAAAATGAAGTTACACCACAAGATAATAAGCCTTCAGACATCACTTTAATGCCTTCTGCATCGTTATCCATTACGTCATGATTCATGTAACCATGAATATGAGTATCCACTAAACCTGGGGCAATCCATTTGCCTTCCTCACGAATAATTTTTACGTCCCCTTGCGGTTCATCTTTTGTATAATTACCAAAGATACCATCCGTGATTTCTAAATAACCAGGTCCTTTAACATCGCTTTTTAAAAAGAACTTGTCTGCAAAGATAAATGTTTTCATCTTCATCCTTCTTTCTTTATTTTACTTACTTCAAAAGTACTCTTAATCAGTACAAAAGTCAAGAAATGGTGTAGACCTTTTAAGCAATTCTGAGGATTTTTTAAAGATTGCCACTTTCCACATTTTTCATTTGTTGTGCTAAGTTCAGATAACGTTCTGCTTCTTCATGTTTATTCTTTCTCATTAAAACTAAATATTTTAGATTTAATAATTCACTTAAATAATAATAACTATTTTTTTTGCGGGCCCAAGTAATTCCTTGATCCACATAAATTTCGGCATCTTTTTCTGTATAATTTTTGAATAAGAAATCAGCATAATTAAAAAATATTTTCGTTAATTCTGCATTACTGCGTTCATTTGGCAATTGATTAAAATAATGAATACTCAAACTTAAAAATCGTTCTGCTTCTACTCGATTGCCCATGTAACCATAAGTGGCACCTAGACAACTAATTAATTGAATCTCTAAATCAGAAACATTTAACTTATCAGCTTTATAGGTGAAAGATAACCCTTTACGCAAGCTAGCAATAGCTTTTTCATAATCATTTAGAACAAACAATTCACAACTACCTAAATAATAATAATATTTTTGCCAGTCCGTATCTAAATACAATTGTTCTTCAATACGATTTTCCTTTAAATAATTTAATAATAATTGATATTTTTTATGGCGAAAATATTCAGCCATTTTTTCAAATGAATACGTAACAACGTGCACATCACCAGATTTATAACGCATAATCTGGTCAACAGTCACACCTAAACGATCACAAAGTTGTTGCATTACGAGGACGTTTGGCAACTCTTCATTGTTTTCAATGCGACTTAAAACACTTTGCGAACAGATGTCTTCTGATAACATTTTCTGTGTCAATTTTCTATTTTTTCTAATTTCTTTAATAACTGCACCTAAAGAATTCATCACAATAGCTCCTATTTATATCGGCCATTTTCCTTGCAAAATGGGGATTTTGTCAAAATATGCGAATTCGCATTATGCTTTTATTGTACTTTATTGCATAATATACTGCAAGAACATTATCTAAGGTTTTCTTAGAAAATAAATAGGTTCATTTTTATTAAAAAGGAGTGTTATTGTATGGCCGAAGAGAAAAAGGTTCACTTCATTTGGGAAAAAACAAATTATTCAGGCTTTGTGGAGAAGGAGTATGAAAATTCTTATCTCATCGTAGTAGCAAATCCTAGTCCTGATATGGAAGAAAAATATACCAACCGAATGATTATTAGTAAAAAAGCATGTGAAACCGCAGAATAGTATTGTTGATAAAACAAGAACTACCAAAAAATAGCTTCGTTAGAGGCTATTTTTTGGTAGTTCTTTTATTTTTGTTTGTAGGTACTTAAAAATTCACGCATTTTATCTGCTGTAGTTTTTAAGTCTTCCATCTTCGGTAAATAAACAATACGGAAGTGATCTGGTTGTTGCCAGTTGAACCCACCACCATGGACTAATAAAATATGATGTTTGTGTAAGAAATCTAAAACAAATTTTTCATCATCATAAATGTCAAATTTGGCCGTATCAATTTTCGGGAAAATATAGAAAGCTGCTTTAGGCTTCACGGCTGATAAACCAGGAATATCATTTATCGCATTGTAAATAAATTCTCGTTGTTCGTAAATTCTGCCACCTGGTAAAAGTAAATCATCGACACTTTGATAGCCGCCTAATGCGGTTTGAATGATTTGTTGTGACAACACATTCGAGCATAACCGCATGGAAGCAAGCATATTTAGCCCTTCGATATACCCTTTTACTCGTGATTTATCTCCACTTAACACCATCCAACCGCATCGGAAGCCTGCCACTCGATGTGATTTTGACAAACCATTCAATGTTACGACAAATAAATCAGGAGCTAATGTAGCAATCGGTACATGAACCAAACCGTCCATGACCAAGCGATCATAAATTTCATCGGAGTAAATAATTAAATCATTTTGACGTGCCACTTCGACAATTTCTAGTAATAACTCTTTCGGATATAAAGCACCAGTCGGATTATTGGGATTGATAATAACGATTGCTTTTGTATTCGAAGTTATTTTTGATTTTATATCATCAATGTCTGGATACCATTCTGCTTGCTCATCACAAATATAATGAACGGGTGTACCGCCCGCCAAAGAAACAGAAGCAGTCCATAAAGGATAGTCTGGCATTGGCACAAGTACTTCATCGCCGTTATTTAACAAGCCTTGCATACACATGGTAATTAGTTCACTCACGCCATTACCAGTGTAAATATCATTAATCGTTACATTAGGAAATTTTTTTAATTGGCAATATTGTTCAATCGCTTTTCTTGCAGAAAAAATACCTTTTGAATCGGAATAACCTTCTGAATCGCGAACATTTACAATCATGTCGCGCACAATTTCATTTGGGGCATCAAAACCAAATGGCGCTGGATTCCCTGTATTTAATTTCAAAATACGTATGCCCTCTTCTTGCATGCGTTCTGCTTCTTCTAAAACAGGACCACGGACATCGTAACTTACGTTATTTAATTTATCGGATTTTTTAAAATTTCTCACACGGACTCCCTCGCTTCACAAATTTATACTCTAAAGTTACGCCAACTATAATGAAAAAGCAATAATAAATATCAGAATTTAATAAAAAATTGATGGTTTTTCCGTAATAAACAAGAGCGTGGGACAAAAATCACTTTGGATTTTTGCTCCACGCTCAAAAACTGATAAACGGCGGGAACAGAAGCAACTCCTTCTTATTTCTCGGAGTTAAACACTTCTGTCCCGACCTCTTGTTATACTAGTTGATGCAGATGATGGGACTCGAACCCACACGGACATCTGTCCACATGACCCTCAATCATGCTTGTCTGCCAATTCCAACACATCTGCATTTTAAGAGCACTTATTTATCCTAAAATAATTACTGGTCTTTGTCAAGATAACAAAGACCAGAATCGTTAGATTTGTTCTTTTTTCGCTTGCCAGGACAAACGCCCATGACATTTTCCGCAGACATATCGTGTCGTATCAATTCGTCGTTTTCTGAGGATGACTTCTCCACAAGACTGACATTGGTACTGATGGAAAACTGCTTTTTTCCGTTCTACTAGAGGCGGTGCATAACGGGCACCGCCAGTCTTAGCCAATAACTCTTTAAAGTCCTTATCTTTATGCTGATAGCCTTTGCCAGCTAAATGTAAATGATAGTGACATAACTCATGCTTAATGACTTTTTCCAGTTCCTCTTGTCCATACTTTAAAAAGACAGTTGGATTAAAATCCAGGTGATGCGAAGCTAAATGATAGCGACCGCCCGTAGTTTTTAACCGCCGATTAAATGTAGCTTGATGCAGAAAAGGTTTCTGAAAAAATACGATTGAAATTTTTTCCACTAGCGTTTGAAGCGCTTGATCTGTCATCAAGACTGGTTGAGACTCTTTCATTGCTACTCTTTTCTATCAGCCCGAGGCAACATAGTTAAACTAATACGCCCCTTTTTCAAGTCAACATCTTCTACCCAAACTGTGACTACATCACCCACCGCAACAACATCCGTTGGGTGCTTAACAAATTTAGTACTTAACTTAGAAATGTGGACTAAGCCATCTTGCTTCACACCAATATCGACAAACGCGCCAAAGTCAATTACGTTTCGAACAGTCCCTTGCATTTCCATTCCTGGTTTCAAATCTTCCATTGTCAACACGTCTTTACGTAAAAGTGGCGCGGACATCTCATCGCGCATATCACGACCTGGTTGGATTAAACTAGCAATAATATCTGTGAGTGTTTCTGAACCAACTTCTAACTCAGTAGCTAATTGATTCACTGGTAACTGTTTCAATTTTTCGATAGCTTCTGCTGTCCCTAATTCTTTAGAAGCAATCTCTGCTTTTTCTAAAATTGCTTGTGCTACTGGATAACTTTCTGGGTGAATGCCAGTGTTATCTAACACATTTTTGCCATTAGGAATTCGTAAAAAGCCAATTGCTTGTTCAAATGCTTTTGGTCCTAAACGAGGTACTTTTTTGACTTGATTTCGTGCTGTAAAGACACCATTTTCATCACGATAAGTGACTAAGTTTTGCGCCGTTGTTTTATTTAAGCCAGAAATATGTTGTAAAAGTTGAGCGCTCGCTGTATTCACATCGACACCAACTTGGTTTACTGCAGTTTCCACAACAAAATCCAATTGCTCGGCAAGACGTTTTTGCGATACGTCATGCTGATATTGACCGACCCCGACTGCTTTGGGATCAATTTTTACTAATTCTGCCAACGGATCTTGCAAACGACGTGCAATGCTGACCGCACTTCGTTCTTCGACTTGTAAATCAGGAAACTCTTTACGAGCCACTTCACTCGCAGAGTAAACGGAAGCCCCTGCTTCATTAACAATCACGTAAAAGACGTCCCGTTGCACCGCTTTTAATTGCTCTGCCACAAACAATTCAGATTCACGACTTGCCGTTCCGTTTCCAATAGCTACCATGTCCACTTGATAGTCTTCAATGATCTTTTTAAAGGCTGGACCAGCGGCTTCACGTTTCGCAGCAGTCGCTGGTTTATGTGGATAAATCACTTGAATTGCTAAAACTTTACCAGTTTCATCGACAACTGCTAATTTACAGCCTGTCCGATAAGCCGGGTCAAATCCTAGAACAACTTTTCCTTTAAGTGGTGACTGTAATAATAAATTACGTAAATTTTCACCGAAAATTGCAATCGCTTGTTCATCAGCTTTTTCTGTTAATTCATTGCGAATCTCCCGTTCAATCGCTGGTCCAATAAATCGTTTATAGCTATCTAAATAAGCAGCTTCAATGTATGGAGCAGCTAAACTTGTTGCTTGTTTGCCGATTAGTTGACGTTGGAAATAATCATTAATTTTTGTTTCATCAGCGACAAGGGAAACCTTTAAAATGTCTTCTTTTTCACCACGATTCGTTGCTAAGACACGGTGCGGCACCATTTTGCTAACTGGTTCTGCAAAATCGTAATACATTTCATAGGTCCGCTTTTCGTCTTTTTCTTCGTCCTTAACTACGCTAACGTATTGCGCATGTTTAACCATATAATCACGTAACCATGTTCGGTATTTTGGTTCATCGCTAATACGTTCTGCTAAAATTTCATGAGCACCTTGCAAGGCTATCTCGGCGGTTGCAACTTCTTTTTCTTCATTAATAAAAGTAGCCGCTTTGGCTAAGATATCCGCGTTTTCAGGTAAAGAGAGCAACCAATCTGCTAATGGTTCCAACCCTTTTTCTTTCGCGATAGTCGCTTTAGTCCGACGTTTTTGTTTATATGGTCGATATAAATCTTCCACTTGTTGCATTTTTACTGCTTTTTGAATATCTGTTTTGAGTTCTTTTGTTAGTTTTCCTTGCTCTTCAATTAAACGGAGAACTTCTTCTTTCCGCTTTTTCAAGTTTTGTAAATAATGATAACGTTCTTCTATTTCACGGATTTGGACTTCATCTAAACTTCCAGTCATTTCTTTCCGGTAACGGGCAATAAAAGGAACTGTATTTCCTTCATTTAATAAAGTTAAAACCGTTGTTATTTGTTTTGAACGATACGTTGTCAATTCTTTTTGAAGTAGCGCTACTACTTCTTCGTTATAAGCTTCTGCCATTAACTAGATACCTCTTTTCTTATGCATACTTATCTATTTTAGCATATTTTTGCTTCTAAATATAGAAGTGAGGTAACTGATTCATGCGATTAAGGAATCAAAATTCTGGTTGCCACGCAGGGGTCCGTTTTTGATATTCGATATCTTGGACAATGCCTTTTTCATTAAAAATCACACCATGTACAGAGCCGCCAAAAATAGCACCACCATCTATCCCAATTTTTCCATCACTTTGCCAAAGGTCCGTTGTCTGCATATCACCATGTAACATCGGGGTAATAGTATGACCAAAAACAATGGTCTTGCCTGTATTATTTTTCCCTTGATGAAAGGGTTCGCGAATCCACAAAAAATCCTTAGGTGCTGTTTGCCGCCAATCTTCCATCGTTAAATCAACCCCAGCATGCACAAATAAGTAATGCTGCCATTCAAAATAAAGTGGTCGTTTTGTTAAAAAATCAATTAACTCTGGATAGCGACTACGGATCATTAAGGCCATTTCTGTTGGTGAGTATTCTGCAGTAGCTCCTGGATGCAAGAGGCTTTCAATTGTTTCCTTGCCACCATTGCGAACATATCCTGCAAACCAGTCCTCTGGATTTTGAAGAAACTGCAAAAAATATTCTTCATGATTGCCTCGTAAATAAACAGCGTCATGTTGCTCGACAAGTTCTTTTCCTTTGAGAAAACAGGCTTTAGAATGCGGACCACGGTCGTTTAAATCACCAATTAAAACTAGCTGATGCTCGACTGGGTCATAGTCTGTGAGTAAGGCATCAAACAAATCTGCTTGTCCATGAATATCACTGATTACATAAACATATGGTTTCATAAATAAGCCCTCCTAACTTGCTTATATTAAGTATACGCTAAATTTTAAAATATTCTCGTAAAATGTTTGGAAATAAGAAACGAAAATAGGACATAAGTCAAAACGACTTATGTCCCACTCTCTAAATCTTAAAATAATCAGCTAAACAAAAGCAGTATCTGCAATTACTCGTTGCAATTTAGCTTTCAAGAGTGATGAACACTTGGAGCTAACTACTTTTGTCTCTGACTCGATTGGTTTATTTTTTCTTCTTACCGCCAAACGCATCTTTCATTTTATCAAAGAAGCCTTCTTCTTGTTGTTCAGTTACATTTTGTCCGCCAGCTTTTGCAAAAGCTCGTAGGGCATCCTTTTGTTCTTCATTAAGATTTTTTGGTGTTATTAATTTCACTTTCACGTGTTGATCACCATTGCCCCCACCACGTAAACGTGGCGCACCTTTGCCTCTTAAGCGGAAGTTTGTGCCAGTTTGTGTTCCAGCCGGAATTTTTAATTTCACGTCACCATGAACAGTTGGGACAGTTACTTCGTCACCTAGAGCCGCTTGGACGAAACTTACTGGTAAATCATAGTAGATTTCTGCGCCATCTCGATCGAAAATATCACTATCTTCAACACGAAAGACTACATATAAATCACCATATGGTCCACCATTGGTACCCGCTTCTCCTTGGTTAGCTAAGCGCATTTGTTGACCGTCTTCTACTCCAGCAGGCACATTTACTTTGACAGTATGTGCTTTTTTCTCATGACCTGTGCCATGACAAGTTGGACATGGTTCTTTAATTTCTTTCCCTGTGCCATGACACACATCACAAGTTTGACGACTCATCATACGACCTAATGGCGTTTGACGTTCAACATTGATTGTTCCAGAGCCATGACATTTATGACAAGTTTCTGGGTGTGTGCCTGGTTTGGCGCCATTACCGCCACAGGTTGCACAAATATCTTCTCGATTGTACTTAATCTCTTTTTCGACACCGAAAATAGCTTCTTCAAATTTCAATTGAATTGTATATTGTAAATCGGCGCCTTGTCTTGGTGCATTTGGATCAACAGAACGGCCACCGCCGCCGCCAAAGAATGAATCGAAAATATCTTCGAATCCACCAAAACCACTACTGCTAAATCCGCCGCCACCGAAACCGCCAAAGCCACCAGCGCCGCCACCGTAATTAGGATCAGTTCCTGCATGGCCATATTGGTCATAGGCCGCTTTTTTCTGTGGATCACTTAATACTTCATACGCTTCAGAAACTTCTTTAAATTTTTCTTCCGCATCGGCTTCTTTGTTAATATCTGGATGGTACTTTTTGGAAAGTTTGCGGTATGCTTTTTTAATTTCATCATCTGAAGCACCTTTTGCTAATCCTAGCACTTCATAATAATCTCGTTTCGTCGCCATTGACTTCCCTCCAACTTTCTTCAAACTTTACAATGTGTTTAGAACCAGCCAAATTCATCGATTGCTTTCGGTCTCTCTGGTTGGATTATCTGTCACACCTTGAATCAGTGTTACTAGCTGTGAATAGGTATTTTCAGCTTGTTTAACATCGTTGTAATCATACCACAGTTCTTTCAAAACCTAAATAGTTTCTTGCTAACTTGATTGTGGTTGATTTTCTCACAAAAGACAAGGGACTGGGACATTAGTCATTGTACTAATGATCCAGTCCCTAAAATCAATTGTTATTGATTATTTGTCATCACCATTTACTTCTTCAAAATCAGCATCAACAACATCATCAGCGCCACCTTGAGCAGCTTCAGGATTTTCTTGTGCTTGTTGTTGCGCAGCTTGTTCGTAAAGTTTTACTGTTAAGTTTTGGACGATTTCATTCAATGAATCACGTTTTGCTTTCATTTGTTCGATATCGTTTGCTTCGATGGCTGCTTTTAATTCATCACGCGCATCTTCTGCTTTTTTCACTTCTTCAGCGTCTACTTTTCCTTCTAATTCTTTCAATGTTTTATCAACAGTGAATAATAAAGCATCTGCATCGTTACGTAAGTCAACTTCTTCTTTACGTTGTTTATCTGCTTCAGCGTTTGCTTCAGCATCTTTTACCATACGTTCGATTTCATCATCAGATAAACCTGAAGAAGATTTAATCGTGATTGTTTGTTCTTTTTGAGTGCCTAAGTCTTTCGCACGAACATTTACAATCCCGTTTTTATCAATGTCAAAGCTTACTTCAATTTGTGGCACACCACGAGGAGCCGCAGGAATATCTGTTAATTGGAAACGACCTAATGTTTTATTATCAGCGGCCATTGGACGTTCACCTTGTAAAACGTGAATATCAACAGCTGGTTGATTGTCAGCAGCAGTTGAGAAGACTTGTGATTTACTTGTTGGAATCGTAGTGTTACGATCAATTAATTTTGTAAATACGCCACCCATTGTTTCAATCCCTAATGACAACGGTGTTACGTCTAATAAGACAACGTCTTTAACATCACCAGTGATTACGCCACCTTGGATTGCAGCACCCATTGCTACTACTTCGTCAGGGTTAACTGATTTGTTTGGTTCTTTGTTTGTTTCTTTGCGAACAGCTTCAACTACAGCTGGAATACGGGTTGAACCACCAACTAGGATAACTTCGTCGATTTCAGAAGGATTTAATCCAGCATCTTTCAAGGCTTGACGTACTGGTACTTTTGTACGTTCAACTAAATCACTTGTTAATTCATCAAATTTTGCACGAGTTAAGTTCATTTCTAAGTGCAATGGTCCTGCTTCGCCAGCAGTAATAAATGGCAAGCTGATTTGTGTGCTTGTTACACCTGATAAGTCTTTTTTCGCTTTTTCAGCAGCATCTTTCAAACGTTGTAATGCCATTTTATCGTTAGCTAAGTCAATGCCATTTTCTTTTTTAAATTCTGCAACCATGTAGTCAATGATCTTATTATCAAAGTCATCCCCACCTAGGTTGTTATCACCGGCTGTTGATAATACATCGAAAACGCCATCGCCTAATTCAAGGATTGACACGTCGAATGTACCACCACCAAGGTCAAAGACAAGAATTTTTTCATCTTTGTCTGTTTTATCTAAGCCATAAGCTAAAGCTGCTGCTGTTGGTTCGTTAACGATCCGTTCTACTTCTAAACCAGCAATTTTACCAGCATCTTTTGTTGCTTGACGTTGCGCATCGTTGAAATATGCAGGAACTGTAATAACTGCTTTTTCAACTTTTTCACCTAAATAGTCTTCAGCAAAACCTTTTAAATATTGTAAGATCATTGCAGAAACTTCTTGTGGTGTATATGATTTTCCTTCAACATCAACTTTGTAGCCAGCTTCACCCATGTGACGTTTAATAGATGAAATCGTGTTAGGATTTGTAACAGCTTGACGTTTTGCTACTTCGCCCACTTGAATTTCACCGTTTTTGAATGAAACGACCGAAGGAGTTGTGCGGTTACCTTCTGGGTTTGCAATAATTTTCGCTTCGCCGCCTTCTAGCACTGCGACAGCTGAGTTTGTTGTTCCTAAGTCAATACCAATAATTTTACTCATAGTGAATATCTCCAATCTGTATTAGTTTTCTATAATAATATATTTTTAATTAACGTTTGTTATTGTGCAACAATGACCATTGATGGTCGTAACACACGATCTTGTAATTTGTACCCTTTTTGTAGAACTTCAACAATGGTATCTGCTGGGGTTTCTTCAGAAGCAGGGACTGTTTGAACGGCTTGATGTAAATTTGGATCAAAGGTTTCACCCATTGCTGGGATTTCTTCAATTCCTTCTTCTTTTAAAGCCACAGTAATACTTTCTAGCACCATCGAAATACCTTTTTTCAAGCTTTCGCCTTGTTCATCTGATACTTCAATAGCCATTGCTCGTTCTAAATTATCAATAGATGGTAAAATCTTTTTACCTAAATCTTGTGAGCGGTAACGAACTAATAATTCTCGTTCGTTTTTATTTCGATTGCTCATATTAGCAATTTCGGCTCTTGCCCGCAAGAACTTGTCTTCCATTTCGGAAAGCTCTGCTTTAAGATTTTCAATCTCTGTTGCTTCAACTTCTACTTCAGAAACGCCAGCAGCATCAACAGCTTCCATTTCTTCTTGTAATTCTTCTTGTAATTCTTCTTGCTTCTCTTCTTTTTTACTCACTTCAGCAACTTCCTTTCTCTTTATGCATCTACTTCTTATCCTAACAAGGTTTGCTTAATTACCTAAAAAACGGTAATAGTCACCTAGTTGTGAAGCTAGCTCATGTCGAAACGTGTCTACCAAACCGAATATTTTTGAATACGGCATACTGGTTGGTCCTAGCAGGGCAATTGTTCCTTTGCCATGTCCTGATACTTCATACGTAGCAGTGATCATGCTCATATCTTCTAAGAGATTGTTGCCAATTTCTGAGCCGATACGAAAAACAATTGGATTTTCTGTTGTTGCAGAACCATTTAATAAATGCGTCAGCTCATCAGAATTTTGCATAAAGGAATAGACAGATTTCAATTGTTCAATATCTTGTTTGATGCCAAAATCTAACAAATTCATGCGACCACCGATAAAGACTTTTTCTTCAAAGGCATGTCCTAACATCTCATCGAATAAGTTCATCATTCCTTCTGGCGTTTGGAAATAGCGATGTAAAATCATCGGAATCTCCGTCCGCAAACGATGATAAACGGTCAACAAAGGTTGTCCAACCAACTTATCATTGATGATTTGTGTCATTTTTTCAAGATCTTGGCTAGAAACAGCGGCAGGAATGGCAAATACTTGGTTTTCAACATTGCCTTTATCTGTCACTATAATAGCAAGGACTTGCCGATCATTCAAAGGAACCATTCGAAAGCCGGTTAATTTCCGTTCTTTCACTTCAGGTCCTAATGAAAAAGCAGTATAACTTGTCAATTCTGATAGAATTTCAGCTGATTGTCGAATAATATCATTAATCTCATGAAATTCTTTTCCAAAAGATTGACGGATCCTTCTAAGTTCGTTCTCTTCTACTTGTGTTGGTTGTAAAAGATGATCCACGTAGTAACGATAACCAGCCATTGAGGGGATTCGCCCTGAAGAAGAATGGGTCTTAGCTAATAAGCCGTATTCTTCTAATGCTTTCATATCATTACGAATTGTGGCAGAACTAGAGGCAATGCCATCCTCCATCAATTTCTTAGAACCGACAGGTAAGCCCGTGTTCGTGTAATTTTGGATGATAAGTCTCAAGATATTTTGTTGTCTTTCTGTAATCATCGTTATTACCACCCTTCATTAGCACTCTTAACATCTAAGTGCTAACTACATATACTAATATAACAAGTCCTTACCTTTTTGTCAAGGGAAATACGCAACTTTTTAGCACTCTTCACTCAAGAGTGCTAATCGCTGCAAACCACCTTCAAAAACCATCAATACCAACTTTTGTAATAAAAAAATCATCGAAATGCTTTGTCACACTTCGATGATTTTTTTATTTTTTTACTCTTTTTCACTTAACAAAAATGCTTCAAAAACATTATTCCCCACAAATAGTCCTTTTTTCGTTAAACGTAAGATATCTGCTTCTTCAATTAATAATTCTTCTTTGATTAAGCGTTGAATGACCTCTCCATAAATTGCTTCAATTGGTTCATGAAATTTTTGTTGGAATTTTTGTTTAGAAATGCCTACTTTTTTACGTAAGCCTAAAAATAACTCCTCTTCTATTTGATTTAGACGAGTTAATTCTTCGGTCTCCACAATTGGCAATTGATTTTCTCGCAAGGGTTTCAAATAATGTTGGATTGGACCGTGATTTTTGTAACGAGTTTGCCCAAGATAGCCGCTGGCACCTGCGCCAAATCCATAGTAGTGGTCATTATTCCAATAAGCCAGATTATGCTGGCTTTCTTTTCCTGTTAAAGCAAAATTACTGACTTCATATTGGTGACGTCCTTTTTTCTCCATTGCTTCAATCGTTTCGTCAAACATTTGTGCTTCGATTTCTTCTTCAGGCAGCTGTAACCGTCCTTGACGAACCCAGTTCATGAACATTGTTTTATTTTCAAGAATTAATGAATAAAGCGAATAGTGTGGCAAGTCCAATGCTAAGGCTCTTGTCAAAGTATCGCGAAAACTTTCCAATGTTTGTCCAGGTAAAGCATAGATTAAGTCAATACTGACATTGGTAAAATTTTCTTTCTCTAAAAATTTCATTGTTTCATAAACATCTGCGGCGGTGTGCTTGCGGCCGATTTTTTTGAGCAAGCGATCATCAAATGTCTGAACGCCCATCGAAAGACGATTGACGCCATAGTTTTTCATGACTTGTAATTTTTCTTGGGTTAAATCACCAGGGTTTGCTTCCACCGTAAATTCATTTCGGTCATCAAACGTTAGCTGTTCGCGAACCCCTTTTAGTAGCACATCTAACTGTTTCGCTGATAATGAAGTTGGCGTGCCTCCGCCAATATAGATGGTTTTCATTTCTTGTTCTGGATACAACGCTTGCGTAAGTTGAATTTCTTTTAATAAACTCTGAATATATTCATCAACTGGTTGTCCTTCTAAAAAGACCTTGTTAAAATCGCAATAATAACAAATATGCTCACAAAATGGAATATGAATATAGGCCGACCGATCGAACATCGGCGTTGAAGTTGAAAGTTGGTTTGTTTTGGTCATTAGCTCGTTTTATCTCCTTATTACCAAAAAGCTCGTTCTTTTTGGAAAGTCTCTACTAGCCATACTAACTGTAAATGACAAATAAATCCATAAAAAAATTCGCACAGTCACTTAAAACAACAACGAGGAGCTGTCATAAAAACCGACACCTCCTCAACCTTGAAAGAAAAGTAAAAAAATTTTTCTATATATAATAGTACAAATCAGTTACAGTAATTGACCGTAACGTTTGACGTATAAAACTTTAATGAACGCAACCAGTGCTAAATAAGCAACAATTGTCGGGATTAAATACAAGAAATAGCTTGGTGATAAACCGACAAACCCTAGTTCTGCACCGAAAGCGGTAAAGGGTAAAACAGTTCCGAGAACAATCCCTGCTGTAGTGACTAACGTCATAATTCCAGAAGCACTACTTTGAAGGAAAGGCATTTTTTCTGTTCGTAGGAAATGCAAGACGAGCATTTGGGACCATAAGGACTCAATGAACCACCCTGCATGGAAAATACCGATAAAGATCAATTGATCTGCTCCATTTAATTCAAAGAATGAGCCACCTAGGATAGCCGGACACACAATGAAATACATAAATAAATAGGTAACAATATCAAAAATAGAACTCGTTGGGCCAAACCAACGCATAAAATTACCAATTGATTTTGGTTCCCATTTTTTTGGTTTTTCTACGTATTCTTCATCTACTTTGTCCCAAGGAACTGACATACACGAAGTATCGTAAATTAGATTTAATAATAGCGATTGAATCGGAGCAATCGGTAAAAATGGTAAAAAGATACTTGCTGGGATCACGGAAAACACATTGCCAAAATTAGAACTTGCTGTTAATTTGACGTACTTCATCGTGTTCGTAAACACGCGCCGTCCAGATAAAATTCCTTTTTCCAAAACCATTAAATCTTTTCTCAATAAAATTACATCCGCCGATTCTTTCGCCACATCGACAGCTGTATCAACAGAGATTCCTACATCAGCAGCACGCATTGCTCCAGCATCATTTATTCCATCACCTAAAAAGCCAACAGTTTGACCATTTTCAGTTAACGCATTTACAATACGAACTTTTTGGTCAGGCGTAATTTTGGCGAAAATATTATACGCTTGAACGGTTTTTCTTAATTCTTCTTGGTTTAATTGTTGAAGTTCTTTTCCTGTAATAATTTTTTCGCCAGCCAGACCAACTTCTTTACAAACAGAATGCGTCACATACTGATTGTCCCCCGTTAATACTTTCACAGCTACATTATGTTGATGCAAGGCGTGAATAGCTGCCGCTGCTGTTTCTTTTGGCGGATCCAAGAAGGCAAGATAACCTTGTAAAATCAACTCTGATTCATCTTTAGTTGTATACTCCCATTCAGCCGCTTCGACTTTTTTATCGGCAATTGCTAGAACGCGCAAACCATCTCGATTTAAAGCTTCAACGTCTTTGGTAATTTTTTGACGCAGCGTCTCTGTTAAGGGCACAATTTCGCCATTTAAAAGTACCTGTGTGCAGACCAAGAGCATTTCTTCAACCGCCCCTTTGGTAATTAAGCGTGTTTCTCGCGTTTTAAACTCTTTGATAATCACACTCATTCGACGTCGATTGAAATCGAAAGGAATTTCATCTACTTTATAAAAATCATCTGATTGTATATCACTTTCTTGTGTCGCCGCTTGAATAACGGCGTTATCCATTAAATTACGCAAACCTGTTTGAAAATAACTGTTTAGAAATGCTAAATCCAAGACTTTTTGATCTTCTTGGCACCCAATATTATAGTGGTATTCTAAAATTACTTTATCTTGTGTTAAGGTACCTGTTTTATCCGTACAAAGTACATCCATCCCGCCAAAATTTTGAATGGCATTGACATTTTTCATAATCGTGCCTTCTTTAGCCATTTCTCGAGAACCTTTGACTAAATTGGTTGTTACAATCATGGGTAACATTTCTGGTGTCAAGCCAACAGCTGTGGCAATCGCAAACATTAACGCTTCCACCCAATCGCCTTTTGTTAACCCATTAATTAGAAAAACAGTTGGCGTAATGACCAACATAAAGCGAATCAGCACCCACGTTGTTTTATTAATTCCTGTTTCAAAACTCGTCTGCTGCTGCTCTTCTCCGTTATCAGAAGCCATCCGTCCGAATAAAGTTTGATTACCAACTTTAATGACAATGCCCAAACCAGTGCCACTAATGACATTTGTTCCTAAAAACAAAAGATTGTCATATTCTGTATCAATTTGATCACTATCTTTTTGATGAGTCGCGTGTTTTTCAATGGGAAAACTCTCTCCAGTCAAGGATGATTGGGAAACAAATAAGTCCTTAGATTGGATTAAACGTAAATCGGCTGGAATCATATCGCCAGCGGATAGTTGGACTAAGTCGCCACACACAACTTCCTCAATAGGAATTTCCATTTGCTTCTTGTCACGAATGACTGTCGCTGTAACTTTAATCATATTTTGTAATTTTTCAACTGCATTGCTTGATTTGACTGATTGGACAAAACTCATCGTGCCGCTTAAGATGACCATTGCTAACATAATTAACACGCCAGTAACATCTTTTTCCTCTGGCGCAGCATAGACATATTCTGTAAAAAATGAAATTGTGGCTAGTGCTAATAACACCAAAGTAAACGGCGTGATATACGATTTTATAAAAAGTCGCAGCCGTGAAGCTTTTTTTTCATTCATAATTTTGTTGCGGCCATAACGTTCTTGTAATTCTTCAATATCTTGGTGTTTAATGCCATCCCAAGTTGAGCCGAAACGTTGTAAAACTTTTTCTACTTCTGAATGGGCAAACTTTTTGTAACTATAGTCATGGCCCAAGTGACGCATTTTCTTTTCCATTTTCTTTCACCTCATTTATCTGTTGTTGACTTGAATTGACGATCGGTTCATCTTCCATTTTCCTCACCCTTTCCACAAAAAAAGACACGCTGAAAACTCAACGTGTCAAAGAATAATCGTTCTTATCGTTGAGCTTTAGCACTATACAACGTAAAAAGCGATTGCTTTTAGCTACCTTAAGAAAAGCCTTCATTCGACAGTTCCTGTTCTACCCATTGGCGTCTCTCGACATTTTTGGGCAGTAGCCTATGTTTGTATAGGAGCCTCACCTAACAAATCTTATTTAATTACAACAGCAAGTATAATTCTTCCTTGAAAAAATAACGATATAGAAAAAGTTTTTAGCAGATAACTTTTTGTCCATTCAGTAACAAAAAGAAAAATAATCCGCTTATTTACTATGGTTTTCTGGTATGATTCGTATTTATTCATAGAATCATAACTGGTTAAATTAATCTAAAGACCGTCAGATAGCCTTGTCGAGAAGCTTTTCTTCTGCTATTTTTTGTATAGTTAAAGAAACGGCGGTGAGGAAAATGAAATTACAACAACTAGAATATTTTATGGCAGTTTCAAAGTATGCGAGTTTTACTTTAGCTTCTCAAAAGCTCCATACGAGTCAACCTTATTTAAGTACCCAGCTCAAGGAGTTGGAACGTGAATTAGGTGCTTCATTAATTTTAAGAGACAAGAAACATTGTCGGCTTTCTCCAGCAGGCGAAGTCGTCGCCAAGCGAACAGAGATGATTTTTGCACTCATTAAGGAAGCGCAAGAAGAGATTAATGAATTAGTGACCCAAGGATCGACAACGACCATTCGGATTGGAACAAACTTAATTGATATAGATAAAGCATTTGGAGAAGTATTGTTGTTATTTAATCAATCCTATCCGTATGTAAGTATTGATTTTAAGTATTATTACGATCTTGAAACAGCCTTGGAAACAGATTTAATTGACATTGGGATTGGGATATTTTTGGATACCTCGATTCCATTAGAGAAAGAATTAATTTATACAGAAAGCTATCTCCTTTGTGTCAATAAAAATCATCCTTTAGCCCATGCCGATAGCGTAACGATTGACGAAATTCGTTCTTTACCTTTTGCTGCATATTCCGATCAAGTATATGAAAAAAAAGTGTTTAAACGTTGGGAACGTAAAATCAATTGGGAAAATCGGCAAATCGTCATCGAACTCCCTTCTCTTCATTTAGTCTTAGACATGGTCCAACGAGAAAAAGCCTGTAGCATCCTTCCCTATTCACTCACTGATGAACTAAACAGACGTAACTTAGTTGGTATTCCTCTGGAAGATAGTCCAGAACGAGCCATCTATTTAGTTCAGAATAATCATCACGGACATTGTGAAGCACACCGTTATTTATTCGAACAATTACGTTATTTATTCTAGGAATAGAAAAAGGAGGAATTCCCATGGAACTATTTCGTTTACATTATTTTTTAGAGTTATGCAAAGTGAAACAATTTACTAAAGCAGCCGAAAATTTAGCAATTTCTCAAGCTGCCCTAAGTAAGCAAATAAAAATTCTTGAAGCAACGTTAGGCGCGGAACTTTTTAATCGCCAAGGTCAAACTACCACCTTAACGCCAGCTGGATTAATTTTAGAAAAATATTGTTGGCGCATCACCAATGAGTTGGTCTCAATTGAAGAAGAGCTAAAAGAAATTAATCATTCTTCCAACCATATTTATGTAGCCACTTATCTCTGTGATTTAGAATATAAATTGAATGACTTACTAATGACAACATTAACGGATCGTTCATCCAACTTACAAGTCCATACTATTATTACAGAAAATATTCTTCAATCCTTGGAAACAATGGATGCAGATTTTGGTATTTCCTTTGCTGACTTACCATTACCTGAACATATTGGTAAAATTGATTTATTTACAGCAAATTATCAATTCATTTTAAGAAACGATCATCCAGCTTTGGCAAAAGCCACGACGGAAGAAATTTTAAAAGAACTAACAATGTACCCCTTCGTCCGTTTAAATACCGAATTTTCCGAGCAAAACAAATTAACCAATTGGCTAGATACTACGTTTTCTAATTTTTCTCCAGAGAAAGTCATTCAAGTGGATACTCTTTCACTTATTACTCACTTGGTGTCTCATTCCGATAGTTTCGCTATTGTCCCCGAATACACAAATATTCAACTTTTAGACAATTCGATCCATACACTAACTTACCAAGAACTACCTAAACGAAACATGGCAGTTTATTATTTAAAAGAACGTTACATGAGTCGACAACTTCAACAACTTTTGGCTGAATGCCAAAAACAATTTCAATAGTAAAAACCAAGACTAGAGCTTGTCGGCAAGCGAGTTCCAGTCTTGGTTTTTATTTGTGTTTTCAGGTAGCGGCTTCTCTTCCTTTGACAAATCCTAAAGAAGTGATAGCCATCACTAACGAAGTGCCTCCTTGACTTAAAAACGGAAGCGGAATACCTTTTAACGGCAACAGTCCAATCACCGCACCGATATTCTCCACCGTTTGAAAGACCAGCGAAAAAATGAGGGCGACACAGATGTACATACAAAAACGCGAATTGCTCCGCAAGCCAGCTACTAAAACTTGATAAAACAAGTAAAAATAGAGAAAAACAACGGTGGCACTGCCCACAAAGCCCCAGGCTTCCCCGATAAAAGTAAAAACCATATCAGACTCACGAACAGGAACATACACTTCAATCCCATGCACACCCTTGCCAAATAAACCACCCGAACCAATTGCCAATAAGCCTTGTACTTGTTGATAGGAGATTTTATCGACATAATCATAGGGATGAATCCATGCTAAAATTCGATCCAATTGATATTGTTTAAAATGTAAAAAGAAGAGTACTTTGTGCCCCCACTCTGTAAAGACTAACAGAATCAAGACCACGCCTAACGTTGCTAAAGCACTGAAAATAATGATTAAAATTTTGCGATCAATTCCTGAAATAACTAAAAGAGATAGAATAATCGTTACGAAAACAAGGGATGTCCCAAA
This sequence comes from Enterococcus sp. AZ104, assembly GCF_050546705.1. Taxonomy (NCBI): domain Bacteria; kingdom Bacillati; phylum Bacillota; class Bacilli; order Lactobacillales; family Enterococcaceae; genus Enterococcus; species Enterococcus sp. AZ104. Next base: position 1,086,829 of record NZ_CP172952.1, on the reverse strand, counting down.
ATCTTTTTGTACCGCCATCAAGAAAAAAACAGGGACACTAACCGCAACGATTTTTTTTAGAAGTTGCTTGTCTGAACGCCATTTATCAGACCAGTCTTGTTGCTCATGTTGGACAATAATTTTTGCCAACATTAAAATAAACGCAATTTTCGCAATTTCTGATGGCTGAAATTTAATAAACCCTAAATCTAACCAGCGCTTTGTGCCCGTCAATAAATACATTCCTTTGTCATAGGAAAAATACAAAGCGCTCATTAAGATTAATGAAAACCCATAGAAAAAAGGAGCTACTTTCCAAATAAACTTCTGTGACAGCCGACTAGCTAAAAACATGCCTGCATAGCCAACAAAAATAAAGAAGAGTTGTTTTAATGCTGGCACAGTTCCGTCTTTTCCTTCATTAACGGCAATCCAATATTGCACACCAGAAGATAAAAGTGTGAGTAAAAAAATGGGCAATAATAAATCATAATTAAGATGTAAGTTGAATTTTTTTGTATTGACCATTTAACTGCCGCCTTTCGTTTGCAATAATTTTAATGACGATTCCTAATGCCACTGAAAAGATTAAATAACTTGTCCCACCGTAACTAACAAACGGTAAAGGAATTCCCGTCATTGGAATCAAACCCAAAACGCCACCAATGTTAATCGCCGTTTGAGATAAAATCAAGGTCCCGACTCCTAACAAAAACAAGCCGTAACAATGATTTTTTATTACACAACTACTCCGCAAAATCGAGGCCGCTAAAAATAACAAAAGAAATAGTAATAGTAAGCCGCCAATCAAACCAAGTTCTTCCACAATCACCGCAAAGATAAAATCGGTTTGACCTTCTGGCAAGCCACCTTTTTTTACCATACCATTGGCTAGTCCAGTGCCCCAAAACCCACCGTTATACATCGCTAAATAGGCCATTGAAGGCTGAAATCCGCGATCATGAAAGGATAAAAACGGATTTTTCAAAACAACTAAGCGGTCATACACATGCGCAAAAAAATGTGGTAAGTACTGGTGATCGCCTAGAAAAATAATTATTTTAGAAAGAAGCGCCGCGCTAGCAACGACAATCCCCGCAGCAATTACACTAAATTTTGCATGAATACTTGCTGAGAAAATCAAGACACTGCCAATAACTAAAATAAGAATGGCCCCGCCAACTTTGGGTTGAATCAAAACTAAAAATGCAACGACCAAAACAAACAGCAATTGTTTCCTTAACTGCTTCGTTGTCAAGCCATTTTCTTTTTCACCTAAATAACAGCTCAAGTAATAAATAATCGCAAAATTACAAAGTTCTGATGGCTGAAACTGGATTCCAAAGAGAGAAATCCAACGTTGTGCGCCATTCGCTGCTACACCAAAAAAAGGTAGTCGAACCATTAACAGTAATAGTACCGAAACTAAAAGCAGTCCAATCGCAATTTTCTTATTAAATAACACTTCTAGTCGAACTTTGTAAATCACGAACATTAGCACCCAGCTGAGACACATAATAATGCCTTGTTTAATAAACACAGCAGTGGGCTTCACGCCTTGCATCAACAAGTCATAGCTACTGGCGCTATAAATCATTAACGCGCCAATAATACTTAATATAATAAAGGTCAAAAGAATTTTTGTTAGACCTAAAGTACGTAGATTCATTCTCTCACCTCTATCTTTTTCTAATTAAATCAATCTTACCAGTCTGAGTTAGAAAACAAATAGAGAGTTTTTTATAGAACTATTACTAAGCTTACATAACAAAAAGTAGCTAGACTTGGTTCATTTCACCTAGTTTCGCTACTTTTAAAAAAAGCCATTTATATAATTTTTGTGTGTTGCTCACATTTCTGATAAATTTTTCCAAACTTATCTCTTTCTAAATACTGATAATCTACTAAATACCGTCTCAAAAGTGCATAATCTTCATAGATTTCTCTAAGTCGCTGATTGACTTCTTTTTCCGTATATTCTTTCCCAAATTCAAATTGGTTGGCCACACGTTGAAACACTTGGACTTTTTTCGCATTTTTCTTGGGAATAACCAGCAACTTTCCTTCTTTAAAAAAATTTTCAACCATGTTTATTCTCCTTTTTTTGTTTTGACTATTGTTTAGAAAATTGATGATTCAGTTTTTCTTTCTGTTTATCGGTCCATTTGCCAGCGACTTCATTGACAATTGTTTCAGCAAAATCGCCTACTTTTTCTCCCGTAATATTTTTGATAGGTGTTCCGTTAGCAGCTCCTTCTTCAAACAAATCAAGTAAATCAGTCAACGCATTGAACATATTGGCTCCGCTATGATCTGAAAAATGCCATGCATATTTTTCAATTTCTTGAAATACTTGTCGATACTCTGCTGGTAATGCTGCAATCCGTCGTTTATATTCTTTGTACTCTTTTTTATCCCCCACAACTTTTTTGATCAACGCTTTAAAATTTGACATGCTCTATCCCTCCATTTTTTTCATCTTGTTTACTTGTTTTGAAAGCAACGTCCACCGCTGCCAAAAATCAGCGAGTTCTGCTTCTCCTGATGAGGTTAAGCGATAGAACTTCCGCATTGGCCCTTTTTCTGAAGGCTTTTTTTCAGCTATAACCCATTGATTTTTTTCTAAACGCAGTAAAATCGTATAAACGGTTCCTTCAACAATTTCAGTAAACCCTTGGTCATTTAAAATTTTTGTAATTTCATAACCATATGTTTCTTTCCTTCGGATGATGGCTAAAACTAAACCTTCTAAAATGCCTTTTAGCAACTCTGTCTGCTTCACTGCTTTTCCTCCCTAAACTACTCTTTAGTACTATGTACCACTACATAATAATACTGAGTACCGGTTCTGTCAACTACTTTGTAATAAAAAGTAGTAAAGACGCGACAACCACCAGTACTTAACTAGTAGTTGTCGCGTCTTATTATTCTTTATTCATTTATTCCGAGTTCTGCTTCAAAGGCTTCTAATTCTACAAGGTGTGTTTCTGGATAAGCAAAGCATGTTGAAAAATGCCACTCCCCACCACTTGTACCAAAATAACCTGGCAGTAATTCCAAAGCCAATAATGCTTCTGATGTTTCTTTTTCTGGTAACGTAATCTGAAAAGTAGTCGCTGGAACAAAACCGAACTTCGTATAGTAAGTTGGATGGCCCAGGATAATCAATCCGCCGACGCCTAATTCTTTGGCCTTCTGCACAGAATGCTTAATTAACGCTGAGCCTACGCCCGTGTTCTGTGCTTCTGGATGGACACTTAGCGGCCCAACGGTCAAAACAGCCTTCTCTGTATGATCAGGTAATCGTAGTTTGGCTTTTGAAGACATAATATGACCCGTTAATTTTCCTTGATCAGTTTCTGAAACTAAGGACAACTCCGGAATAAAGTCGGCACTTTCTCTTAATAAATGCACGATAAAATGCTCTGTGGGACGCCAGTTTTCGGTCAAGTTTAATTCCTTGAACGCTTGATACGTTAAACGCTCTACAGCTTGATACTCTGCAGGTTTTTCTTGACGAATCTTCATTATTTGTCCTCAGATTGTTGGAAATAGTCAGCCGTATCTCGTTCATCTTGTTTTAATTGGTCGATCAAGGCTTCAGCCCCATTGAATTTCACTTGGTCACGTAAATAATGATTCCAACGAACCACCACTTGCTCACCATAGATGTCTTGATGGAAGTCCAAAATATAGACTTCCACGGTTAAATCGCGTCCTTCTCCAAAGGTGTCATTATGACCAATTGAGCCCATGCCGACATACCATTTGCCACCAACTTCGATTTGCACAGCATAGACGCCAATTCTTGGTAAGCGCACGGTGCTTTTCACTTTGACATTAGCGGTCGGGAAACCCAATAAACGGCCACGAGCATCGCCATGGACAACTGTTCCTTCTGTTTCATAAATATATCCTAACAACTCCGTGACCTCCTCCATTTCGCCGGCTTCCATTTTTTCGCGAATTCTTGTTGAGCTAATTTTGGCACCAGTCATTTCTTCTTTTGGTACTGTCACCACTTCAAAACGGCCTTGCGCATAAGTTGGTAACTGTTTGACTCCAGCGATTTCTTTAGGACCATACGTATAATCAAACCCAGAGACTGCCACTGCACTATTTAAATTAACGATATACTGATCGACAAAATCTTGCGGTTTTAATTGAGCAAACGCTGAAGTAAATTCGACAATATATAAAATATCAACGCCCAAGTTGGCCATTAGGCGTTCTTTTTGTTCCAAGCTAGTTAAATATTTCATATTTTCTGGTAAAACTTTTTGAAAAACGATTGATGGGTGTTGGTTGAAGGTCATCACAGCTAACTTCAAGCCTTTTTCCTCAGCAATCTTTTTGCCTGTTTCAATTACTTTTTGGTGGCCTTTGTGGACACCGTCAAAAAAGCCTAGGACCATCACGACTTCTTCATTAGGAATTTGATTGGGTTCATAGGGATGATGTAGTTGAATAACTTGCATGTGCAAAAACTTCCTTCTTTTTTATTTAATTGTTCCGTAGAACTTTACTTGGTTTCAATAATTTATCATGCGTTGGGTGTGGCATGTATAAACTAACCACTTGATTTTGGTAAAATAAGGCAACTAAGGATTCTGGCATTGCCTTTATTCCTAATTCTTTTTTGTGCAAACGCATGCCATTTTTTACTTTTTGATACAATTCATCTGATAAATCAATTCGTGGGAATTGTTCTACTGCTGTCTCAATGGGCAACAGGCATTGATCGATTGTTTCAGCAGCCATTTGTTTGGCTACTTCTTCTAACGTTAAGCATTGCGCAGCTTGCAAACCGCCACTTGCCGTTCTCGTTAAATCCGACATATGGGCAGGATAACCTAATTTTTTGCCAGTATCCACGGATAGTGTCCGCACATAGGTTCCTTTGCCACAGACCACTTTAAACCGCCAACTTTGTGTTTGAGCAGATTCATTAAAAATTGGTTCACTAGTGCGTTCAAATGAATAAATCATTGCTTTTCGTTGGGGCCGTTCAACTTCTTCCCCGTTCCGGGCATATTCATATAAACGTTTACCATTGACTTTCACCGCAGAAAACATCGGTGGGATTTGTGTGATTTCACCTGTCATTTCGGCCATTGCTTGATCAATTTGTTCAGTTGACAGAGGTGTTGTAACTGGTTTTTTTTCAACAATTTCACCACTAACATCTTCGGTTGTCGTAGCAAATCCAAGTGTAATTTCACCTTCATAGGTTTTGCCAGAATCTACCATGTATTCGATCACTTTCGTTCCTTTGCCAACGCAGATGGGTAAGACCCCTTCGACATCTGGATCTAACGTACCACCATGACCAATTTTTTTGGTATGTAAAATTTTTCTCAATTTAAATACGCAGTCATGACTTGTCATGCCACGTTCCTTCCATAACGGTAAAATGCCGTCCATTATAGTTCCTCCAGTTCCGATAATACTAACTTTGTCATTATAGCATAAAAGTACCTAGCTTCGCAGTCTCCATTGCTTATTCCCTTTGGCAAAATCTCTGCTAAATGCACAAAAAGCCACAAACTCTGCTTTTATCAGAGTTTGTGGCTTTTTTTTAGCTAGTAAATGATCCCCATGTATTCTGTGCGTTGCCATCGTTTGGTCCGATTGGCAAATAAATTCTCGCGCCTGTCGTATCTGTTCCACCAATAAAAACATACCCATCTGCAATATAAAACGCATCGTAATAAAAGCGAGTATTTTTGGGCCAGATACCATAAATTGGGGCTGACAGGCTAGGTTGTCCTGCTCTTAAAACAATGCCTTCGTCCACACCAATTAGAAATGATTTCTTCTTTTGCGGGCGCCAAAGTTCAGCAATGTCGCCGTCGTTCACATAACCTAACAAATGTCCGCTATTTTCAATACGGTAAAGGTTTTGTCGGTCCGGTAATTTCGCTGTAATTGTTCCTACCTGTGTCCAAAGTGCCTCTGCTGATAGATGTTCATTGATTAAAGCATCTGGTGTTGGATAGATTGAAGTGAAACGAATTGCTTGTCCTACTTGATATTTTGGCGCATTAGGTTTACCCGGCTGAATAATGACAGTCTCACCTGTTTCAGAAACGCCCGTTTGTAAATCTTGTGCCAACTGCGCTTTACTAATCCCCCAACGCGCTAAATAACCATAAGGATCTGTATGATCTCCCCACCAATTTTTTGTAATCCAATCATGAGTGACTATGCCATAACCTGTTCCATCGTCCAGCGAAAAATCAGCACCAATGTTCTGAGCCAAATCACGGGCCAAATTAACATAGGCAGCATAATCTTTTTTAAATGTCGCCGCATTATTCGTTCGAGCCAATTCGATTTGCGCATAGGCTTTTTGATTAGCTAAAGAACCTGCGCCATATTGAATTTGGCCAGCAGGAGCTAATTGTTTCACTCGTCCACCAGATCCGACAAAATATGAGACATAAGCATTTGACCAATTTCGTTTCATATAGGCTACTTCATTGTCTAAACTGTGTGGTCCTAGGTTCCGCTCGTTTCCTGATTCATGTAAAACAATTAATTCATTGCTTGCAGAGCCTGGAAAATAAGTAAAGTTGATTGGATCCGCTTCGATGGTGTAAGCGCAAGCCATCATCGGAATCGTTAAACTTAAGCCAATCACTAAAGCAAGTTGAATCATTAATTTTTTAAACATAGCATGCTCCTTTCTTAAAAAAGCCATGAAAGGAAAGTCAAAATAACTTCCCTTTCATGGCTTAAACCTGCAGATAAATGGCGGGACAGAAGTAATTTCTTCGGCGATCAGCCGAAAGTTCTACGTTTGTCCCGACCACTTCTACTTAATCATCTTTATTTTTTAACTGAATAAATAACTCTTTTAACTTTTTCGGCATAGGAATAAAGGTCGCAATATTTTCAAAAAAAGAAAGTCCTTCGTTCGCAATGTAAAAAATCAGAACCATTTCCCGAATTGGCAAATTGTTCCCCACAACTTTTTCAACACGAACCGCTACAGCAACCACAAATAACATCGTCACTTTTTTCGCAATTCCGAGCATACCAATCCGACTGGACAATTCTTTTGTGGCGATTGCCTTAATCCAACCTGTGATGAAATCGACAATAATTAAAAAGAGGAAGACATCCAACAATTGATCTAATCCACCTAATAAACGTACGACAATCCCACCGAAAATGCTTAAAAGCATTGTTATTGTGTTGAGATAACGTTCCATAAAAAGACTCCTAAACTAGCTTGTTATTTTGTCGGAAACGGATCGTCCGTGTACCAACTTCCTTGGAGGTAAACATTTCCGGCTCTGCTTGAGGCAAAAATTATCCCTTGATTTCCGATTTCATATAGTGCATTACAATTAGGATACGGAAAAACGTAAGGTGCAACTGAGAGTGGAATATTCCAGACACTAGCACTTATTTTTGAGGACATTTTGTACCCAGTTGGTATGTTAAATACTTTAGGCATGTGGTTATTCAATTTCGTTGGATCACTCAAATTACATCTTACAAATGCATCGACACGATTTCCTACCCTAATTAATACAAATTTCATATTGTCTTTATTAAAGGCCGCCTGATATTTTGCCTCGACTTCACCGACTCCGCTAGCTTCATAAATGGCCATTTTAGAGGATTCCAAAGGCGCACCATTGACGGTTGGCATAGTCACAAAATTCTTCACCCCAGCAATCTCTTGATCACCTGTTTGTGTCACAGCTTGACCTTTAATCGCTTCCGCAACGTTTTTCGGGTGCATATATTTACTCGTTAAAGTTCCCGCGACTGCTTCGCTGTCTGATGCGAAGCCATAATTTTCTACATTGCCCAGCCCCACTTGTTCAGCGGTTACTTGGTGCGGATTATCCTGATTTTCCACATGGGTATTGAGTTGCTCTGCTTGAACAAAACCACTCTTCGCTAAAACCGCTTGGGCATCAACAGACAGACCAATATGAAGCCCCACGTAATCAACTTCTAAACTGGCTGGCGTCACACCATTCGATGAATCTGTATAGCTCATTAAATAAATGAAACCTTCATCTGTGATAAAATTCTGATCATTGATTTGAATTGAAAAATCGCCGAACTCTTTTGCTGATTCTTGGATTTGAGTTACCCAATTATCCGTAGTTGGTAAATACGTAGCGATTTTAATCGTTTGATTATTTGGCGCAGCGGCTTTCACACGTTGATTAATCGTAAAAAATTGAACGTTCTGGCGAATAAATGCCACCGCCTCGTCAGTTGTGAATGTTTCAAACATTTGTGGAATTAATTTTTTTGCGGCTTCAACGAGATTGAAGGCCGCTAACTGTTGTGGAATTACACCACTTTGGGTGGAACCTGTTTTCACACCCTCATCATCACGGCTGGCCATTTTATTGTAGTCCGCTTGGGAAACTTCCTCCCAAACGTCTGTTGGCTTCTTAAGAATTTTTGCCGTAAAATCAGTGGAATAACTGTTTGCATTGGTGGCTGTATTGCCGGCCGTTTTACCGTTAAAGTCTAACTTCAATTTGACAGTGGTTGGCTTAGCCAATAAAGAAATACCGTCTGCTTTTGTCATACGGTCATTCAAATCAATTTGAAGACGATTCGCTAAGGTAGCTTGTTTGATGCCTTGTGTATCTGTGCGTGCTTGGACAATTTCTGGATTACTATCACCTGCTTCTGCTACTAATTGATCGAAATCATTTCGTAAAGTATCAAATTCTTGTTTATTATTATTTGCCGTTGAAACTGCGTTTCCTGCAATCGTGATGGCTGTTTTGGCATTGTTCATCGCTTGGTTAGCTGTTTCATTTGCTTGATTGCCTGCATCGGTGGCAATTTGTACGGCTTCTTTGCCAGCTTCATCTGCGATGTTTTTCGCTTCAGAAATTCCATTCGTTAACTGGACTTGATAAGCATCTACTTTCTCAGCTGATGCATTCGACTGATCCAAGATTGCATTGATTTTAAGGCGACCTTGATTCAGGGTATCTAATTCTTCAATATGTTCTACTGACATTTCGTCACACTCCTCTAGTTTTCATTATTTTATTAAAACTGGCCACCCAATTGGGATTGAATATACACACGACAGATGACCGAAGCATCCAACCATAGTGGCTGATGAGAGAAAAATTGAAGCGTGTGATTGCCGCGTTCGATTTTTCCATCTGTTGTTTTTCGTAAATAACTCAAAATGTTTAGCCGTTGTTGTTGCAATGATAGTTGGGGTAATTTTTTGCCATCCACTACCAAATCAATGTTCGTTACAGAATGCGAAGGTCCTTTAGCAGTTGCCTTGAACGTTAATTCTGCGGTGTTTATATAAAGAATGTCCTCGTCAAAGTATAAATTCAGCTCCACTGGCTGTGTCTTGCTAAGTTCTCCTTGTATTGAACGATTTAAAAGTGTCGTCGCCCCTTGTGCGTAAGTTTCGCTAATCTCTTGTTTCCGACTGAAAGCTGTCATGGTACTATGAATTGTTTCTTGCAGATTTCCCAACTCTAGCTGAATGTCTTGGGGGGCACCAAAAACATCTTTTTTACTTTCTTTTTTGATACGAAGGTTGACACTCCCAAATTCATTCGTATTAATCATGATAACCGTACCCAACCGCAAACGATCGATTGCCAAAGGTTGATCTGTTAATTTAAATAAATCAGCTGCAGTCACTACCCAAGAAACTTGTGGTTTGGTCCATTCTTCTAACATTCGCAAAGCATTTTCCTTTAATGCCTTGGGATCAGAAAAACGCTGTTCCACCCAAATTGACTCTAATAAACCATAGCGGTCAATTGCGGACTTGTTCTCTAAATACGGAACCCCTTGATTGACCGAGCGAATATTGACTTTGTTAACACCTTCGCCTGAACCTAATGGATAAATCCGATTGATTAGCATCTTGGGATTACGTTCTATTTCAAATCCTTGCATGTTGTAACCTTCTTGAATTCGCGCAACTGCTTCTGTTGGTGGTTTGACTAATGAAAGTTCAAAAGGATAGACCTCTGTATTCCATTGCCAAAGATATTCCTCTTCGAAATCGGCTGGGATGCTAAATAAAGGCTCGACTAGCCCGTTTTCATTCTCCCATTTATAGGTTAATTTCCTTGAAAAATCACATTTTTTTAGGACCCAATGCTTTGTTTTTTGTTTATTTAATAGAAATTGAATGGCCTCTTTCGTTGTATTGTTTTTAATTTCGTGACAACCAAAAAGGACAGTATCACCTAAGGTACATAATGCTTCTGTGGCAGAGTAGTGAATTTGATTATTGTTCGCATCTTTCTTAATTGTGGTTGGCATCACGCGATATAAACCAATATATTCATTCTCATTGTCGGTCAGTTCCACCCATTGCATTTCTGCAATAAATTCATTTTTAGGATCATCTAGCGGCATGGTAAAATCTAAACTGCCAATTTTGTTCTCTATTTTTTCATAACTGACTTGATAGGCATTATCCAAAATTGCCGTATATGTTCTTTTCAAATCCAGCGCCATTAACATTTAATCACCCTCCTACACAAATCGGTTAGGATAGCGAATCGTCAAGCGGAAGTCGCTATCTTTGGCTTGAATATACAGCGGTTCATTGGGATATAGATAAAAATCGTTCATTGGTCGAATCATCGGTGCACCATTTTTTGTCAGATAAAAATTTTCAGTATCAATGATAATTTCCGAACGATCAAAGTCTCCTAAGTTAATTGTATCGTTCCGTGTTTTAATCCAAACACCACGTCCGGTTCCTGTTAAAATAATGATCGGTTTGACTTTTAATCCTTCGACCGTAGGATAAATTTCAATTGGCCGAACTTCTTTGCCTAAATCCCCCATCGTGTAAGCCCGATTTTGAAAGGTAATCATGGTTGATCCCCAATAAGCCCCGCCTTCAATTAAAATTGGAAAATCAACTGCACCTGAGCCTGTATTCCCCATTAAGTAATTCGCTTGAAATGTAATGGTTGGCGAACCCCACATCACACTAGTCGCATCACTCCGTGTGTATTTATACGGATCAGAAAGCAATAAAGTAAAGGTGCCTGTTACTTGGTTAACACCTTCGGGTACATCACTCACTGAAGACTTACTGTCAAACCACAGCATTTCCGGTTCATCGTTAAACCAAATAGAAACGTCTTTTTCCGTAAACAAAGCAACGTTTAAATGATTAAATGCATCTCGAAACGCTTCATTATTCACAGCTGAAAGGCGATATTTGACTGTTAATTCTCGTTCTGGAATTCGCGCATAAACGTGACGTTTACCATCACGAATCCCTAATTGATAGCTTTCAATTTCGCTTGGAACTAATTCTCGTCCTGAAACTGATAATGTTTGATAGCCAGGGATGACTTTTTCTAAAAATTGACCGTTAAAATTCAACGCTTCTGAAGGAAGAGGCGTTGAATGAGTTGCTTGATTGGTATCAACAAATTTATACATGTTATCCTCTCCTTCCTAAGCGGTTATTTTGTTTCACTTGTTGTCGTTGTAACTCTGTTGCTAAATAAGGCGCCGTAGTTGCTGCGACAACTTTTCCATCTAACGTTGACTCTACTGTCACAAATAATGGTCGATTGTATGCATCATTTTCTAAACGATGGTCAATCGTTGCCGTGAAGTTTCCTCGACCAGCTAAGTCCAAGGCAAAATCATTTAACAGCGGTAAATCTAAAATAGAAGCCATTGCTCTACTAACGGCTGTTTCGCCTGCATAAATCCCCGTGGCAATCGTGCCGCCGAAATTCAATTTATGCAAATCAGATAAGGGACCTTCTTTTGCTGGTGAAAATGGTAAAAAGTTACGAATTTTACTGACGACCCCATCGATTGCTTCTTTGGCTTTTCCAATTGCGCCTGTAATTCCATCAGCAATCATACCGACAATATTCGCACCGGCATCGGTGAATTTTGAAAACCAACCTTGGATTGCTTGCCAAGCACCTTCAATTACAGAACCAATGGCATTTTTTACCTGATCGGCTGCATTGGTAACCCCATTTTTGATATTTTCAACTAACTGTCCGCCCGAAGCTAACAGTTGACCAAAATAAGAACCAATCTTCGTGATCATTTGTGAGATTAATGTTCCTGCTGCGGACAGCAAGGCACCCAATAGACTGAGTACACCATTAATTAAGGCTTGAATCAGTTGAATCCCAGCACTTAACAACTGTGGCAACGCATTGATTAACGCACCCATTAAAGCGGTAATTAGCGTAATTGCTGCAGTAACCAGTTGCGGTAAAATTGAAATAATCCCTTGGATCAAAGCCATTAGCAATTTGACGCCTGCGCTGATGATTTGTGGCAAGGCACCAATTAAGGCATTTACCAATGTCAAAATTAAGGTAATAGCTGCCGCAACTAAGGTTGGTAAAATCGAAATAATTCCTTGAATTAACGCCATTAACAATTTGACACCTGCGCTGATAATCTGTGGTAAGGCACCTATCAACGCTGTCACTAACGCTAGAATAATCGTCAGCGCTGATTGAATTAACTGAGGTAAAATCGTCATAATCCCAGTGATTAATGCCATCAAAATTTGTAAACCAGCAGTCAAAATCAACGGTAACATCGTAACAAATGCATTGACTAAGGCCGTGATAATTGAAACACCTGCTGTAACTAGCATTGGTAACGCTGTGACAAAAGCTGTCACTAATGTAGTGATGATATTAATCGCTGCAGTTGTAATTGTTGGCAAGGCGGTGACAATCGCATTAACTAAAGTCATTAATAAGCTCAAACCAACTTCTATCAACATTGGTAAGACTGTTGTAATCCCCTGAATCAACGTAGTAATAATTTGTGTTGCCGCTTCAATTAAGACTGGCAAATTGGCAACGATCGCACCAACAATTAACGTAATTAAACTAGATAACGCGGTGACGATGCTTGGAATAGCTTCTGTTATTTTCCCGAGAATACTGGTTAAAACGGTTGTAAAAAGTTGTATAACTTTCGGTAGATTAGCTGCCAGCATTGTTGTAACCGATGTAATCGTGTTACCTAAATTATCAAAGACTTGGGTAATACCACCCGCACTCAAATCACCGGTTTTCATCCAGGCCGTCACGAATGAAACAATCAAGGAAATAATTAGACCAAACGGCCCGGAAATTCCTAATGCAGCCAGTGCAACCTTTGTCAGAACTTTTACCAAAAGACCAACCGCTAAACCAGCTTTGTCAAAGGTGCCACCAAATTGCCCTAATAAGTTACTACCTAATTGCAAACCGCTGGCAAAAACGCCTGCTAGCACACGACCAATTGTTGAAAAAATAGTCGCCATTTTCTCTAAGCCTACTGCAAAAAATTGTTTAAAAACTGACATTACTTGCTGAAAGGCCGGCTGGATCTGTTGTAGCAATCCTACCAATTTGCCAAACGCCGCTGAAACAGCTCCTTGAATGGCACTAGCTAAGCTATTGATACTATTTCTAAATGTTTCATTGGTTTTATAGAAATAAATAAACGCTGCTACCGCTGCTAAAACGGCTGCTACAATTAAAATTAATGGTCCTCCACCTAAGGCACTAAAACTAGCACTTAGTTTTGATAAGCCACCACCTAACTTCCCAATGTTTCCTTGTACAAGAGCCAAACCAGCACTAAACTGTTGAAATTTTTGCTGAGCCATCGTTACCATAATCAACATGGGCCCAATGGCGGCTAAAATGCCCATAATGGCAACAATAAAAACTTGGACGGGTTTTGGTAATTTGATAAATAAATTCACCAAAGCTGTAATGCCTTTGACGACTGTGATAACCACTTGAACCAAAATTTCCATTCCTGGAGCCATCACGCTTTGAATCACTTGTGCTGCCGCTTCAAATGATTGATTCATCTGAGTCAATGCCCCTTGCAACTCGCCTTGCAATGAATCAGAAATCCCTCCTGCACTGGCCATAATCAGTCCTTGCATTCCTTGAAATTCGCCACTGACCCCAGCACCGACGCCCATAGCTGTTTTTAAAACGTTCAGCATAGGTAAGGAAACGGCACTAGTCATGGCCGTCCCAAAGCTCAGCATATTATTTTGTGCATTAGTAAAGCCATCAGAGGTTTCTTTCCCCGCTTTTTTAGCTGCTTCACCGGCTTGTTCAGCAGAATCTGTTAACGCTGTGTTCATTTGATCTGCTGCCTTTGCTGTTTCGTCTCCTGTTTTTTTCACTGTTTCTCCAGATTGTTGCATGACGGTTTTAAATGTTTTCATGACCGTGGCTGACTGATTGACACCCGCACTAATTTTCCCTAAATATCCACTTAATAAGGCATACTCACCGCTCATACTTTTTAATGCTTGTTGGACGCCTGCAAGGCTTTTCTTTGCCTCCGATAACGGCGTTTTTTCTTTGTCATTCTCCATCTACTCTCCTCCCTTCCGATAGCGGCGTAGACGCTCTGCCACAGTGGCAAGTTGCGTTTTTTTCCGCTCATTTAATTTTGTTCGTTGTGGCTGGTTAGCTGCCAGAACTTCAGCAACTCGTTTTTCATAATCATAAAAACTTTTAAAGCTTTCAAAAACGGGTTTTCCTTTTTTGTTTGTCGCTTGCGCTTTAACATTTAAGTAGGCAAGCTCGTGCCTTTTCCGCTCTTCATCTACTTCTGCTAAATTAAAAGCAATCATTCGTAATTCAAATTCAGACATGGTCATCCGATCCACTTCTTCAAATGAACGACAGCCTAAGTAGCGAAAAGCAGAAAGAGCGATGTCGTGATACACGTCATCGCTCGTTTTAATTAGTTGGTCGCTTGCGCTTCTGCTTTCTTCGCTTCTTTGCTGAACTGATCGATCATTGGTTTTGTAAGAGGTTGCTTTCCCATTTCTTTAAGCAAATCATCTGAAAGTTTTTTGACATCTTGGGTCATTAACCATGCTTCAATTTCCGACTTACCTATTTTTAATTGCCCACTTTGTAAAGCTTCCATGATGTCAACTAAGATTACTGGATTGTATTGGCGTAAATAAATCATTGCTGAACTGATGCCCATGCCGAATTTGGCAGCGCCATTTTCAATTTGGTAACGTTTATCTAATTCGCGAATCGCGCCAATCGTAAATTTCACTTCAATTGTTTTTCCGTTAATCTCTAAATTCATTTTTTATCCTCCTAAAATTCAACACTTTTTGATTATTCGCCAGGTTGTGGTGCTTTATCTGGAACGGTATCTTGGAACGCATATTGTGCTTCCGCAATAATATCTGCTTCTACTGTTGCAAAACCATCTTGTGGTTTGCCATTAATAGAGGCTTCTGTTTCGATTTCTACTAATTCTTCTACATTGGCTGGTAAACTCCATGAATTTACATAACCTTGGGCATAAATTGCTGGATATTTACCTTCCGCATTTTTTTCACCTTTTAAATCAACATCCCAAAATTCCATTAAGATGCCATCTTCAACTGCGTCTTTCATGTATAAATTTTCATCATCTCGAGAGGCTAAACCGCTTAACGATAACGTAACTTCTAAACCAGAAACAGCATTCGCAACGCCATCTTTTGTTTGCGTACCGCTCGATTCACGTGAGAATTCCCATTCATGTTCAATTTGAAATAAGGGTTTCATTGCTTTCTTTGTCGCTGCTTCATCCAAGCGACGAACTAATAAAATACGGTCTTTTCCTTGCATAACTTCTCCCATTGATAATTCCTCCTAGTAAAATTGCATGTGTAATGGTAGTACAGCATGCCAAATTGTTTTTTTCATTTGTTTGGTATCTTTTACCATTTGTGCTTTGACTTCTTGATGTTTGATACCCCAATTAAAATGAGCCGTTCGTTTTAAGTTACTGGTTGCCTGCCGTAAAATCGTTCCTTTAATTGTAGAAATTTGTTGTCGTTCAGATAACGCACCATAAACATGCATTATTAATTCAATTTCTCCCAAAATAGCTGATTTAGTTGGCTTAGGTAATTCTTTACTATCGCCTAAGTAAACAAATGGCTGATCTGGTAAATCTGTCGGCAGTTCCTCTAGCAACAAAAATCCTGACGTCTGGCAGATTGCAACAAGGGCTTCATATAACTCTTGTTCCGCTTCATTCATTTTTAGCGCCACCTTTCCATTCAAAAAATTCAGGATTGGTTAACAAATTGGCTCTCTTCTAGTCAAAATGAAGGATCTTGAAAGTAGCCGGCATTTTCTGCTCCTTCATAGCTGACACAAGAAAGCAGTCAAAATCATAGAATTCCGTGTCTTCATTTTTTGGTTGCCTCACGTTTATCTATCTCTTTCGACACTATTAATTTACCATGTTGACACCTGAAAAAATTCCACGCTTTTTCCATGTTTACATCCCTAGTTCATCCGCCACCGCTTCAAAGAAATGATTTCTTAATTTATAGGCTTGGCTTTTACTAATAAATAATTGCTGGGCAAGTCCAATTAATGTTAAAGAGGGCCGTTTTTTCATATATAGTTCTTCAATAATCACGCGCGTTTGTTCATCCGCTTCAGCTAAACAATTTTTGATAATGTCTCGATTTCTCTCTAAGTTCCACAGACGACGATCCATAGCTATCGTAATCGCCATTCGTTCGGTCACTACAGAGTGAAGTCCTTGTCCTCTAATACCAGCATTTAAATCTGCTTCTTGATAAGGGTGCCGTAATTCTTCTTCCCGTTGACGGATATACTCATCTGTTTTATAAAAGTCTGCTAAAATATCTTTGATATAATTAAATGTTGACGTACGCATTGGTTAATCTCCTTTACTTTTATTCATTTAAAAGTGTTAATCGATAAATAAAATAACACTCTTTCGACATGTCTAAGCCGTGACGAATCGCTTCATCTGAATAACCGAGCCAAATTAAATAGAGATACTCGCTTTTTGTAAACGATGCGGCCTTGATGGATTGGATGGGTCTTGATTGATCCATCGACCAATTACCGATTGCTTGTCCTAATTCTTGAATTTCCTGCATAATAGATTTATTTTTCTGACTTGTCCAATCGGGATATTGATTCATTAGTTGTAAGAGTTGTTTTCTTTTTTGTGCTTTTTCGCTTTGTTGCTTTGAAATATCTTTAAATACAACGCTTTTCATTTCAAATAAATCTTTTTTATGTTTTGTTAAATTACTCATGTTTACGGCCTTCTCTTTCACCAATTAGATAACCTAACATCAGTGTCATTGTCCAAAAGATAAACCCAATAATAATTGTTAACATATTTATTTCACACTCCTCATTCGTTTGTCTGTTGTGTCTTTATATTGGAAAACATAGCCACTGGCGTGCTTCATTAGACGAGAAATAATGCGTGTTCCATAGGCCTCCACCAGTTGTTTTCCAGAAAAATTAGTAGTAAAAATAGTTGCTTTATTCTGTCTAGCTTCTAAAATTCGGTTTAAGATGTCATTATTAAAATCCGTACTAACTTTATTTTTAATTCCTAATTCAGCACCTAAATCATCTAAGACCAAAACGTCTGCTTTTTTCATTCTAGTAATATACGCTTGAGCCTTTGCTTGGCTTTTGGTCGACTCATTCATGGACATTTTTAGTTTTTCTAATAACTCAGAGTAGCTGACAAATAAACAATACTTTTGATATGCAGAGCGTTCTAAGACTTCAACTAAAATACTGATAGCCAAATGACTTTTACCGACACCAGGTCTCCCTGAAAAAATAACGTGGATTGGCTTTCCTTCAACAATCGCTGAAACTGCTGCTAAGGCCCGTTCTTTTGCTTGTCTTGTTTCTAATTCAGTGGTTTGGTAATTGGTTAAGCGACATTGCCGTAGCGCATCATCAGCAATTAAGGACCCTTGATGAAAAAATTTTTGTGTACGCGCCATAAAACTCTCTTGAGAACGTTGTTGAGTGGCTTCTTGTTCATGTTTTTTTAGCATTTTATACCCACACGACCAACAAGTTGGGGCACAACGTTCTGTGCCATCTTTATTTTTTTGTTGCCAAACATATTGTTCACTGCCACATTCAGGACAACGGTCTTCAACTTTTTCTAACAATTGACTCAATAGTATTTGAAAAGTTTGATCTGTCGCATGCATACTGATTTCCTCCTTTCTTTAAAAACCTAACTCTTGATATTCTTCTGTCATTTGCGGCGCATGCTCCAACACTTGTTTTTTATCATTTACCAGAACTTCATGTACGGATAAATAATTTTGTTGCTCCCAACTTTTCAAAATAGCATTTACATAGCCGTAATTCCGTTTATTTCGATCGACGGCAATTCCTAAAGCATGCAAGATTAATTGGCATGCTTCCTCTTGGCTAGCCCCTTTTTGTATAAAATCTTGCAACCAATACTTAAAATCTTGGCTTGTTTTTGAGGCCAGTGTACCAAAGCCGTTTTCCTCATAAAAATGATAAATCGTCTTTAAACAATCGTTTTCTGAACTACTACCTTGACTCTGACCTAACTTAGACTGGACTATGCTTTCCTGTGGTAACCGTTGGTAGTCAGCTGGTTGACCACTGACAGACGATTCTGCTTTAAACGTATAAGCTTTGCTATTTTTTTCAACAATCTGATTTTTCTCTTCTTGATACAAGGTTGGTTTGTAACGATCACTGCGAATATAATTATGAATTTTCCAATGTTTGATAACGATCACACCACTTTCAAATACTAGAATAAATTTTTTAACCATTAGCAATTTTAGATCGTCTTCCCCACAACCGACCATTCGCTGCAATTTTTTGGGATTATTGATAAATCCATCATCATCGGCACGCATCGCTAAATGAAAATACAGTGCCTGACTTGATAAGGGCATATCTAAAAACGCATCACTATCAATAATCGTTTTTGCAAACATGCGTCGTTCTGCCAATCCGCTTCTCTCCTTTTGACTAAATTATTGTTACTCTGTTAGTAATTCCATGAGGCCAATCATACCAATCACGATGGCCCCAATTTTTATTGAGACACTGCTTATTAATAAAATAATTGCTAAAAGTAACATATCCGACAACGTTTTTTTATAGTTCCGACTCATTTCTTCACCCTTTCTACAAAGATACGGTTTTCCGAACAAAGTGCTTAAAAAAATTTGTTCAGTTAACCGAACATTTGAATGGCTCTATCTTAGCATCAAATATTTTCACTGTCAACTCATAAGTTCGGTTTTATGAACTTCTAAATTTAATTGCGATTGTTACTTGCCTTCTCTAAACAGGTATAGTATACTTTGAGGCAATAGGAGGTTCGGAAATATGAACATTTTTGCTGTCCGTTTAAAAGAGGCTTTAACAGCCAAGAACATCAAACCTAGTGATTTAGCGAAAAAAACTGGCATCGGTAAATCTTCGATCAGCGATTGGCTAGCTGGTCGTTACGAAGCAAAACAAGACAAAGTTTATCGCATTGCAGATGCATTAGACATTAATGAGGCCTGGTTGATGGGACAAGAAGTTCCCATGGAAAAAAATGCCTCAACTATCGACCGCATTTATAAAAAATTAGAACCCCAACGACAAGCCATCGTTTATCAATTTGCCGAACAACAATTACACGAACAACAAACGCAAGCAGAAATTCTCTCATTCCCTCGCCGTGACGAAATGACACTGGCTGCCCACGCTGGGGATCCAGAAAAGATATTTTCAAAAGAAGAGATCGAGAAAATTCACGATTACTTGGATGAAATTGATGCCAAATATCAACAATCGATTTCTTCTGACAAAAAAGAGGATTAACTTCCCATCTACTCTTTTTATTAAGTAATGGCAGGTGAATGGTAAAGTGAATGATTATGAAAAACTCGTCAGTTCCATTCAAAAGGATGTGACGGTTTTAGAAATTGATTTATACAATCAAACAGGTTGTTATGGGTTGTATCGAAATGGCAAAATTTATATTGAAAAAACATTGAGTACCCGTCAAAAGAAGAATATTTTAGCCGAGGAATACGGGCATTATCAAACATCCGTTGGCACTATTTTAAATCAAAATTGTACAGAAAATCGGAAGCAAGAGTTGAAAGCTCGCAATGTGGCCTTAGAGCAATTAGTTACATTAGACGATTTAATTCGTTGCTCTGAAGCTGGCTTAAGTAACCATTATTCTTGTGCTGAATTTTTGGAAATCGATGTTGAAACATTAAAAAATGTGATTACGTACTATCGACAAAAGTATGGCGCCACTTATCTTTATAAAGGACGGATTTTTGAATTTAGGGATTATTCTGTGATGGTATTAAATACTGGGTTAACTTAAAAAGCATGAGCGTGGGACAAAAATCACTTTGGATTTTTGCTCCACGCTCAAAAACTGATAAACGGCGGGGACAGAATAATATGTTCCCGCATACTATGTAGTACAAATAAGAAAAGAAAAAAGTACAAGGAACTCTTGCCTGAACCCATTTCTTTTAAATAACGATCTCCATTTTTATAGAAAGCAACAATTCTTTTCATCTTTGCACCTCCATGACTATTTTATCAAGAAATCATGAAAAGAAAAAGCACACCATTCGTCTGGTGTGCTTTTTCTTTTTAATTATTCACCTTGATTCAACTTACGAATCAACTCATCAATGTGATTTCCGTATTGGACAGATTCGTCTCTTTCAAAAATCAACTCTGGTGTTTTATACAAGGTTAACCGTTGTCCTAATTCTTTACGAATCAGTCCTTTGGCTTTGTCTAATCCTTGTTGAGCTTTTTGTTGTTCGGAAGCTAAATCAGATAACAAGCTGTAATAAATCGTTGCTTGTTGTAAATCACCGGTCACACGAACATCTGTAATAGTGATGCCTTGGACGCGTGGATCTCTGATGCGTTTGTTCAAGATATCATTCACTTCACGCATGATTTCTTGACCTACACGACGGTCACGATAATTTGCCATAGTGTCTTCCTCCAATTACTAAAATTATTGTTTGATTTCTTCCATAATGAAGCCTTCAATCGCATCATCTACACGTAAATCATTGAAATTTTCAATCATAGCGCCACATTCAAAACCAAGTTTGACTTCTTTCACGTCATCTTTAAAACGTTTCAAGCTTGCTAATTTACCTTCATAAATAACAATACCATCACGAATGACACGCACGCCACTATCGCGGCGAATAAAGCCTTCTGTAACATAACAGCCAGCGATTGTGCCAACTTTAGATACTTTGTACAATTCACGAACCGTCATTTGACCAGTAATTTTTTCTTCAAATTCTGGATCTAATAACCCTTTCATCGCTGTTTCGATTTCTTCTAGGGCTTTATAGATAATACGGTGTAAACGAATATCAACTTCTTCTTGTTCTGCTTGTTGTTTTGCTTGTGGTGTTGGGCGAACGTTAAAGCCGATAATAATCGCATTACTTGCTGCAGCTAAAGTTACGTCGCTTTCATTGATGGCCCCAACTGCCGCGTGAACAATTTTCACACGAACGCCTTCTACATCAATTTTTTGTAAACTTGCTGAAACGGCTTCGGCAGATCCTTGTACGTCTGCTTTGACAATGATATTAACTTCTTTTAATTCGCCTTCTTTTAGACTTTCAAATAAGTTATCCAATGTCACACGGCTACTTGCTGAACGTTGTTCAAGCAACGCACGTTTAGCCCGTTCTTCCCCTGCTTGACGTGCTGTTTTTTCATCTTCAAAGACCACAAAACGATCACCCGCTTGAGGAACATCATTTAATCCGGTAATTTCTACAGGAGTTGCGGGTCCTGCTTCTTTATCACGGCGGCCCATGTCATTGGTCATCACACGAACACGTCCGTAAGTATTACCAACAACGATTGGATCACCAACATGTAAAGTTCCTTGTTGAACGAGTAATGTCGCAACCGGACCTTTACCTTTATCTAAGCGCGCTTCAATCACTGTTCCAATTGCTTTTTGCGTTGGATCAGCTTTTAAGTCTTCTACTTCAGCAATCAATAAAATATTTTCCAATAGCTCATCAATGTTTTGATTGAATTTCGCTGAAATATTGACGAAAATCGTATCTCCACCCCATTCTTCAGGAATTAATTCATGTTCACTTAATTCTTGTTTCACATGATCAGGGTTCGCACCAGGCTTATCAATTTTGTTAACTGCTACAATAATCGGCACTTTTGCCGCTTTGGCATGGTTAATCGCCTCGATTGTTTGTGGCATTACTCCATCGTCCGCTGCAACAACTAAGATGGTAATATCAGTGATGCTGGCACCACGCGCGCGCATACTAGTAAAGGCCGCATGTCCTGGTGTATCTAAGAACGTAATTGGTTTGCCATCAATATCTAACTGATAGGCACCAATATGCTGCGTGATACCGCCTGCTTCACCTGAAGTCACACGAGAATGGCGCAATGTATCTAATAATGTTGTTTTCCCGTGGTCTACGTGTCCCATGATTGTGACAACAGGGGGACGTGTAGTTAAGTTTTCTTCAACAACTGCTTCTGGTTCGAAGAATTTATCAATGTCCGCAATATCAACTTGGACTTTTTCTTGCGGTTCCATGCCATAGTCCACAGCTAATAATTCAATTGTATCTTTATCTAGGGCTTGGTTTTGGTTAACCATGACACCCATCATAAATAATTTTTTGATGATTTCCGCTGGTTCGCGGTGGATTTTTTTCGCAATATCCGCCACGTTCATACCTTCTGTATATTCTAAAACATCTGGTAATTCACGGAATTTACGTGCTGGTACTGCTGGCTTCGCTGATTCTTGTTGATGTTTGCCTTTTTTCCCTTTTTTGTTGAAACGATTGCGGTTTTGGTTATTAAAGTTATTCCGGTTATTACGATTTTGACCGCCACCAAAATTGTTGTTACGGTTTTGGCCGCCACGGTTTTGGTTGTTCCCGCCATTGTTATTTTGGCTGGTCCGATTTTGATTCGTTGTAGAACCGTTATTGTTTTGGGTATTGCGGTTTTGATTGTTTGTATTTGTTTGATTGCTACGGTTTTGTGTGTTGCTTTGGCCGTGACGATTTTGGTTGTTGTTGTTTCTTTGTTGTCCATTCGTTGATTGATTGTTTGGACGATTTTGGTTATTTCTTTGTTCACCAGGTTTATTGTTCATTGGTTTCTTATTGGCTGGTTTATTTTGTGTTGTTTGTTGCTTTTGGTTGTTTGTTGCTTTTGATTGAGTATTTACGGTACTTCCTCCTCCGAATGCTTGACGAAGCTTTGTTTCTTGCTCGGAACTAATTGCGCCCATATGGTTTTTAACATCCATACCTAATTGATGCGCTTTATCGACAACGTCTTTGCTTGCTTTATTCATTTCTTTTGCTAGTTCATAAATTCTTTTTTTTCCCATGCAATCACCTTCCTAACCTTTTAGTAATTCCTTGATTTTGGTGGCAAATCCTGCATCAGTTACTCCGATAACCATTCGTGGTCGCCCAATCGCTTGGCTGAGCTCGAATTGACTGAACAGTTCGCTAACAGGAACATTATAATAAGAACTTTTGTCCTTGATTTTCTTTCTAGTATTCTCACTGGCATCTTGCGCAACAAACACAAATTTCGCTTTGTTTGCACGAATATCTTTAAGGGTTAATTCCTCGCCTGTGACTAATTTACCGGCGCGCATTGCTAAACCTAAAAGGTTCAAAATTTTGGTTTTATTTTCCATCGCCAAACAACTCTTTGCGGGCTTTTTGATGTGTTACATAATCCAATAGTTCTTGATAAAATTCATCACTTAATTTTGTTTCTAAGACACGATCAAGAATTTTTTTATCCCAAGCTTTTTGGACTTCCGCAGGATCCAAATCAACGTAAGCGCCACGTCCAGGTAATTTACCAGTTGGATCTAAGGCCACTTCGCCTTCTTTGGAGCGAGTAATTCTGACTAATTCTTTTTTCGGTTTCATTTCGCCTGAAACAACCGATTTACGCATTGGAATTTTTCTCTTTTTCATTTTTTCACCCTCCAAAAACGTTATTCTTGTTCAGGTAATTCTTCTGTAATTTCTGCTTCAACAACTGCTTCTTCAGTAGCCAAGTTTTCGTAATCATCTGCCGTCATATCTGAATGGATAATTGCTTCATCCATTTCTTCTGCCACTTCGGCAACTTCTTGATTGGCTTGTTGTTCATAAAATTCAGCCATATCAGATTCTGATTTGATATCAATTTTATGGCCCGTTAATTTAGCAGCTAAGCGCGCATTTTGACCACGTTTACCAATTGCTAATGACAATTGATAATCAGGTACAACAACTGTACATGCTTTGCTATTTTCTGGATCAAAAATAACATCTAATACTTGAGCTGGATTCAAGGCATTACTAATATAAATAGCTGGATCTTCGTTCCATTCCACAATATCCATATTTTCGCCTTTTAATTCATTCACAATCGCTTGGACACGTTGGCCTTTTGGACCGACACAGGTACCCACTGGATCAATATTAGGATCTGTTGAACGAACGGCTACTTTTGAACGATCGCCAGCTTCACGAGCGACGCTTACGATTTCAACAATTCCATCATAAACTTCTGGAATTTCTTGTTCAAAAAGACGTTTTAGTAAATCTGGATGACTACGGCTTACAAAAACTTGTGGGCCTTTTGATGTGTTTTCAACACGTGATACGTAAACTTTAATCCGATCATGCGGTTGGTAAAATTCATTTGGCATTTGATCTTGTTTGGATAAGACTGCTTCGATTTTACCTAAGTTTACATAAATATAACGACGATCTTGACGTTCAACAATTCCTTGCATGATGTCATTTTCATATTCGCTAAATTCATTATAAATAATTGTTCTTTCTGCTTCACGGACACGTTGTAAAATTACTTGCTTTGCTGTTTGGGCAGCAATGCGGCCAAAGTCTTTTGGCGTAACTTCAAAACGAATTTTGTCGCCGATTTCATATGCACCATTTAATGCAACGGCATCTTTTAATGAAACTTCCAATTGTGAATCAAATACTTCTTCTGTTACTTCTTTGACAGCATACACATGAATATTGCCTTTTTTTGGTTCAAATTCAACTTCGACGTTGCTTGCTTGTCCATAATGTCTTTTATATGCAGAAACTAAAGCTGCTTGTAACGCTTCAATCACCGTATCTTTAGGAATCCCTTTTTCAGCTTCTAATACGTCTAATGCATTTAACATTTCTTTGCTCATTGTTTTTCTTTTCCTCCTATGGATTCGTTAAAGCTGAACGAGTGGTTCTTCTTCCAAGGGAAAAACTTCTCGTTAAAACTTGTCACAGGCCCGGCTAAAAGTAAAACTTTTAGTGGACCCTTTTTTACATTCGAGTCTGTTGATTAAAATTGAATGGCTAAACGAGCTTTTGCGATATTTTTACGTTCAAAAGTCATTTCCTTCACTCTGGTTTTAATTTTTACACTTAATGTTAATTGTTCTGAATCAAGATGGACTAAGGTACCTTCAATCTGTTTTTCTCCATCAACTGCTTGATAAAGAGAAATATGAATGTACTTACCTACCGCTTGTTCATAATCGCTTTCTTTCTTTAACGGACGTTCTGCTCCCGGAGAAGAAACTTCCAGAAAGTACGCTTGCGGAATTGGATCTGGATCCATTGCATCTAGTTTTTCACTTAATTTTTCGCTGACAAAGGCACATTCCTCAATATCAATGCCACCTTCTTTATCGATAAATACTCGTAAAAACCAATTTTTTCCTTCCTTAACAAACTCTACTTCCACAAGTTCAAAATTTTGTTCTTCTAAGATTGGTGTGACTAACTTTGTTACAGTTTCCACAGCACTACTCAAAATTTTCGCCTCCTTCGAGATTGATGTAACGAACCGTGTCCTGATGACTTTTCCATCAAAAAGAGTGAGCAGAAATCCGCTCACTCCCAACTAGTATCATTACGCTAAAGATAGTATAGCACAGAACCACTCCAAACTCAAATGAACAAGCTAAATCTCTCGAAATTTGCACATTTTGTCTCGATTACTGAAACTATCTAAGCGATTATTTTTTCGTTTTAAAATAGATAAATAATCCTTGAATCAAAAGAAGGCTACCTAAGAAAAGAAACGCGTTTTCTTTTGTTTCTCCTGTTTTTGGCAATTCCTTATTGCGAATCGCCTGTTTTTCAATGGTTATTGAAGTAGTTTCTGTGGTTGAATTCGTGGTAGTATCTGTTGTCCCACTCGTTGGTGGTGTGGTACTTTCTATAGGTTTTTCTGGCGTATAGTGATTAGTAAATACTTGACCTCCATCATACTGAGTAGTCGCCACAAGATTTCCTAAAAGCGCCTCGACGGTTACTTGAACTTGAAGGTTGTGCGTATCGTAGGAAACACCTGCCTGTTGCGTGTTTACTTCCCGAATGGTGTATTGATACTTTCCAGGAGTTTCAAAGGTTAATGGTGAAAATTGAATTTTCCCTAAAGTATCGTTACTAACCGTTTCTAGTACTGTGCCTTTCTTATCTAACAATTCAAATTGAAATTCAGCATCCTTCAGTGGTTTTCCTAAAAGAACTTTTCCAGCTAAAAATGAAGCAGCGACTGGTTGATATGAAATCTTATGATTCACAACAGTTTTCAGTGCAACTAAGTTTTTACCAAAGTCTTCAGGTGTTATTGAAATCTTGTTTTGCGAAAGCTGGTAACCGGTAGGTGCTTTGGTTTCTTCTAAAGTATAGTTATCTTTTAACAAGCCTTTAACAATCGCTGTTCCGTTTTGATCTGTTGTGATTTTGGCCACTGTTTGATTGGTTGAGTTACGAATGAGTTCAAACTCTGCACCTGCTAAACGCTGGCCTGCTTCATCTTCTTTATGAATTTCAACAACATATTGCTCACCATTGGCTTCTCCACCACCCGTTTGTGAGACACGACTCACTTCGACTTCTTCCACCACCGTTTGATTTTCTGTTAATTTTGCATAATTTGTGAAGGTTTCACCTTTTTCGGGAAGATGATCAATTTTGGTTTTATAGGTGATACGATATTCGTTAGTCCCAATATTGCCAAAATGCACCGAAAAATTACGGTCATCAGGACCATACTGGACAGCCAACTGACCAGTTATATCTTCCTCTGGCGTGAATTGCCAAATAGCATTTCCATCCAGTGTCCATTGTCCTCGTTCAATTTTCATAGTGTCTTTGATATAACTTAAACTTTCTGTTTTTAGCACATCTTCCACTTCTAAATCAGTATACGTTTGCCCTGTTGGATTAATCCGTAGTACATTGTAAATTTCGGTTGGATCGTCTTCGATAAACCACGAATACTTGCTAAATTTTTCGTTAACATCATCGCCTTCACCTTGGTAATCAAGATCGCCAGCAAATATTTTTTCCCCTTCAACCGTGACGTAAATAGGAATCTTGGATTCATTTTCGACATTTTCGAAATCAATCAAACTTGTAAAATATAAAGACCCACTAATATTAGCATGGTTTTCTACGTAATCTGTATACGTTAACGTGACCGTTTTATTTGCTACATCGGTCTGTGCGATTGCAACCACAGCACCTGTATCATCTACTACATTAAAGGTCATATTTTTCTCGAGACGTAGCTCTTCGGGCAAAGTAATCACACTCGTATCCCCACTATTAACGGTATTATCCGGTAAGTTGAACTCAATTCGGAGGTAGATGTCTGTATATTGATTAATGGTCCCAAGTGGGTTTCCCTCTTTGTCCGTTAGCTGAATCGCTGTCACAATGTTGCCTACTTGCTTACGCGGCACTACGTTTGGCGTAGCAGAAATTTGATTGGTTTCACTGGTACTAGTTGGTTCCGTTTGCGCATATCCTGTTTCAAGTTTCAGAAAAGGCGTTATCAGCGTCGACAAAAGAATGAAAAACATTCCCCAATAGACAAAACTTCTTTTTTTCATTTTTATTCAATCCTTCCTATCTAAAATAATTGGTTAGGTTTATACTATCAAGGATTAACTAGGTGCAAGTGTTTTTATTTTTCCCAACGATAAAAAACAAAAAACACCGAACCAAAATAATTTTGGCTCGGTGTTTTGCTCCTAATGTCTTTTCTTATAAAACCATAATTGAACTTTTTCAGAAATGGTTGATAAATGTTGGAAAGTTGAGTCTGCTGCAAAGAAAAGAATGGCTAAAAGTAACAAGGCTGTTGGCGATACCGAAGTTAACGAGAACAAGTTTTTCATGGAAATACTTGTAATAACCATTCCGATTAAACAGCCAATCATTACGCGCTTGCGGTAACGATTCATTGGTGAACTAATTTTATAAAGAACCATAAAGCCGACTGAAACTAGCAACAATGTTGCAGTCGTTGAAATGTCCGTTTTTTGAAGTGCAAGAATATCACCACAAATTAGTAAAGCACCGACTACTAACATATCCGTTAACCCACCAGGAATTGCTTTTGATAACACATTGAAAAGAAATTTCCCTTCAATGCGACGATGATTTGGTTCCAAAGCTAGAAATGTCGAAGGAATACCAATTGTAAATAAACTAATCAATGTGACTTGTGTCGGTTGTAAAGGATATGTCACGGCAAAAATCATAGCAAAGACAGACATCAGCAAGGAGAAAATATTTTTTACAAGGAATAAACTTGAAGAGCGTTCAATGTTATTAACTACTTGGCGGCCTTCAAAGACAACCTCCGGCATCGTTGAAAAATCAGAATCCAACAACACAACTTGCGAGGCTTGTGCTGTAGCTTGATTTCCTGAAGCCATGGCAATACTACAATCTGCTTCTTTCATGGCTAAAATATCATTGACTCCATCCCCTGTCATCGCCACTGTATGATCTAATTTTTTCAACAATAGCACAAATTGTTTCTTTTGTTCTGGCGTGACACGACCAAAAACGGTGTATTTTTCTAAAGCTTCTGTCTGGGCTTCCATTGTAGTTAATGTTCGCGCGTCCACATAATTTTCAGCACCAATAATGCCTGCCGCTTGTGCTACATTGGAAACTGTTAAAGGATTATCGCCAGAAATGACCTTAATGGCCACATTTTGTTCAGCGAAATATTCAAAAGTTGCTTTGGCTTCTTTACGAATCGGATTCCAAAGAAGAATGTAGCCTAGAGGTTGAACCTCTGCTGCCAACGTTTCCTGAAATTCTCCTAAATACTTTCCGAACACCAATAAGCGATAGCCTTGACTTGTATAATGTTCCACTTCAGATTGATACATTTCATAATTGTCTCTCAAAATCATCTCTGGCGCCCCAAGAATATACGTCGCTTCCGGGAAAGTCACGCTACTAAATTTTTCGACAGACGAAAACGAGGTATAGCTAACGGCTTCCCTCTGATTATTAGTAACAAAAAATTCTTTCATCGCTTTCATCGTATCGTTGTCAGCTGACATTGTTCGGCAAAAATCGCCAATTAATTTTTCGACATTGGTTAAGTCTGTACCATCATTTTCGATACTCACCACAGGAACCAACTCTTGGACTTCCATCGTATTTTCAGTAATTGTTCCTGTTTTATCTACACATAACACATCAACACGTGCTAAGGATTCGATACTTTTCATGTTGTGCAATAAAACGCCGCGCTTCGCTAAGCGCATTGTGCTGGCAGCTAATGCAACGGTTGTTAAAAGGTACAACCCTTCCGGAATCATCCCAATCAAGGCAGCTTCCATGGAGACAATGCTGTCATGAAGCCCTTGATGGTTGATGAAATAACTTTGGAAAAATAGAACACAGCCGATTGGGATAATAATAATCCCTACCCATTTCACCAAACGGTTAATGGAACCGACCATCTCTGATTGTTCCCCTTTTTTAATTGACTTCGCTTCAAGCGTTAATTGATGAACATAGGCCTCAGCGCCAATTTTATCAATTCTTGCATAACAAGAACCTGACACAATAAAGCTACCTGACAAAAGTTGGCTATCTGCTACTTTGGTAATCTCATCAGATTCCCCAGTTAACAAGGATTCATTCACACGGACTTCACCAGATAAGACAATTGCATCCCCAGAAATCTGTTCACCCGATTTAAAGAGCACCACATCATCCAAAACCAGTTCATCTGGCGAAATTTCTTGTTCTTGGCCATCCCTCACAACGGTTACTTTTGTAGCGTTTAGAATATTTAAGCTATCTAATACTTTCTTCGACTTAATTTCTTGGTAAATTCCAATGACCGTATTAATGATTACTACTGGCAAAAAGGTCATATTTTTATAAGATTGTACCAGCATTAATAACACACCTAGTACCACAAAAATTAAGTTGAAATACGTAAATACGTTATTAATAACAATCTGTTTCGTTGTGATAAACTCTGTGTCGACGGCGGCATTGACTAAGCCTTTTCGCTGTCTTTCTTCAACTTGTGCGGCCGTCAAGCCTTGTTTATCTTCTGGATAATAGCGTTCCGCGTTAGCAGTCACTGCTATTGGTTCATTTTCTTGCATTTCTTTTTTTCTTCTCAAACACATCACCCCTTGTTCTAGTCGACTCTTTCATCGTCTCCTTCTCTCCCACAGTATAGCACTGAATAAAAATTTAGATAACAACTAGCGCCCAACTATAGAAAAAAATTATACATTTCCTAAACATTGTCATTTTCAGGAACAAGCTAACGCAAAACCTTTTCATTTACTTGTTTTTCCTTTACTATAGTAAAGAAGAAATATCAAGAAATGAGGAACAATTGATGGCACAGAATCACGTAATTAAAGTTAGTAAAAAAACATTAGCAGAGATGACCACTGTTTATCAACCCAATCGTTTAAATAAAACGGTCCCTTATACTGTCTTTGTGGCCAAGGTTGGTACCACTACCATCACTGCTTATCAATCAGGTAAAGTCATGTTTCAGGGACCTCAAGCTGAAAAAGAGGCCGCTCGTTGGGAAGGAACGAGTACCACACCAAAGAAAAAAGTTTCTCCCCAGACTACTACACTGCCTGCTGATTTTGGCAACTGGTCTGTGATAGGTTCCGATGAAGTCGGTAATGGCAGCTATTTTGGTCCAGTAACTGTCTGTGCTGCCTATGTTGACAAAAGCATGATTAGCAAACTAAAAGCATTAGGTGTTCGTGATTCCAAAGAATTAACCGACCCACAAATTATTCAATTGTCACATGTCATTAAAGAACGGATTCCTTACAAGTTATTAATCGTTGAACCCAAAAAATACAATGAGATCCAACCAAACTACAATGCTGTACACATGAAAGTCGCTTTGCATAACCAAGCGATTTATCTGTTGCTACAAGAATTGGCTCCCACAAAGCCAGAAGGGATTTTGATTGACCAGTTCACCCCTGAAAATAATTATCGGAAATATGTTCGTAATGAAAAAAATCAAGTCACTGAAAAATTGTTCTTCGTCACTAAAGGAGAGCAGTATCATGTTGCCGTTGCTGCCGCCTCTATTATTAGCCGCGCTGCTTTTTTAGAAGAGTTAGACAAAGAATCTGCAGAATTGGGTTTCTCTGTGCCCTCTGGTGCTGGCAGCAAATCAGACCAAGTAGCCGCCCGTATTTTGAAAAAAGGCGGCCTAGACTTATTAGCGAACTACGCGAAGCTGCATTTTGCAAATACCCAAAAAGCCCAAAAGTTACTATAAAATAAACACCAAGCAAAAGTCCCAATGCCGATTAGCGGCGCTGGGACTTTTGCTTGGTGTAAAAAATTATTTTTCAATTTCGATAAACAGGACTTTTAAGTAATTACCTTCTGGAAAATTAGAATTCACTTGAAAGTCTGCCGGTAATTGATACGTGTCCGTAATCTTGTAACGAACATTTTTCTCTTGCAAGGCAGTAATCACCATTTTTTTATATTTGGCTAAGGATAAATTTGCCGCATTGGTTGAGGCAATAAGCGTTCCCTTATCCGTTAAAATATCAATAGAATCTTTCACTAGCTCCCCATAATTTTTAGCAACGGAAAAAACTTTCTTTTTGTTGCGAGCAAAACTTGGCGGATCCAAAATGATCATGTCATAACTCAAACCTTTACGTGAAGCATATTTAAAGTAGTCAAAAACATCCATAACAATAATCTTTTGCGCGGCAAGATTTAAATGATTGACTTCAAATTGCTCAGTCGTTTTCGGTAAGCTTCGTTTAGCTAAATCCACACTAGTGGTGGCCACGGCACCCCCCATAGCGGCAGCTACTGAAAAAGCACCTGTATAACTAAACATATTTAAGACTGTTTTACCTACTGCAAAACCATCTACTAATCGACCACGAACTTCTTTTTGATCTAAAAAGATGCCTGTCATTAATCCTTCGTTTAAATAGGTAGCAAATTGAACGTTATTTTCAGTGACAAGTAATGGCTCGGGTGCTTGTTCGCCATACAAAAACTGTGATTCTGGTAAATCTTTTGTGGAAAAGCGAATCTTTTCGTAGGCACCAATAATGTCAGGGTAAACTGTGCGAAACGCCGTCAAAAGTTCGGCTTTTTTCTGATAAAGGGTTTCATTATACCATGAAAAAACGGCGTAATCTGCATAGCGATCGATGATTAGACCCCCAATGCCATCCCCTTCTCCATTAAATAATCGATAAGCGGTTGTCAGCGAATCCTTTTCAAAAGACGTCCGCTTCTCACGACTTATTTCAAAAAGTTGCTGAAAAAAAGATTGATTAATTGGTCCATGCCATGACAGCAACCAACCAATTCCTTTATTTTGTTCGCCTAAATATCCTTCAGCTAAGCGCTGGCCTTTACTATCAATCAAAGTAAGCCAATCTGTTGGTAACTGCGCTGGCACTTGTTGCAAATCTTCTTTCTGAATTAAAGGATATCCTTTTTTAAATTTATGTTCTGCTTTTTTAGTTACTTGAAGTTTCATTCTGTACACCTACTTTTCAAAGTCCTATCTAGTATAGCAAAAAAAGGCCCATCTGTCTTTAAAGGATTCAAGCTTCACGTCATTTAACGAACTAAAAAGTTTAAGGAAATAGTAAGTTTTCTTTAACATCACCATTCCTCACTTCGGTAAGAATTGACATAAAATTTGTGAAAGAGTAAAATTAAAGCGATATTGTAAAATACGAAATTTACCTAATTTTACTTTTATAGAATCATCGTTTAGAAAGGACGTTTATTTTGAAAAAATTATTTAAAACAAATATTTTGAACACGCGACTGGGGTTATTCTCGCTAATCGCCATCTTACTGTGGCTAAAAAACCTCTTTGCGTACGCCGTTGATTTCCATTTACGTTTGGAAAATATTAACGAGTATTTCATACTCTTAATTAATCCAATTGCCACAACGGTCTTTTTATTAGCCATCGCTTTGTATGTTCGCCGTAAAAAAGCTTCTTATATTACAATGATGATTATTTACTTCTTGATGAGTTTACTGCTCTTCTCAAATGTCGTGTATTATCGAGAATTTACTGACTTCATCACAGTTAATACGATGCTTGGTGCTGGCAAAGTAGCTAGCGGTCTTGGCGAAAGTGCCTTACGTCTCTTTAGACCTTATGACGTCATTTATTTCTTAGACTTCATTATTATTGGCGTATTATTATTAACGAAAAAAATTAAAACAGATGCGCGTCCAGTCCGCGCACGTGTAGCAGTCTCTGTCACACTTCTTTCTGTTGTCTTTTTCTTATTCAATCTATTTATGGCTGAAACAGAACGTCCCCAATTATTAGGACGTCAATTCTCTCGTGACTATATCGTGAAATTCTTAGGCTTAAATGCCTTTACCGTATACGATGGCATTACAACTTACCAAACAAACCAAGTCCGTGCCGAAGCTAGTGCTAACGATATGAAACAAGTTGAAGATTACGTGAAACAACAATATGCGGCACCCGATGATAGTAAGTTTGGTATTGCAAAAGGCAAAAATGTAATTTATATCCATTTAGAAAGTTTCCAACAATTTTTAGTTAATTACAAATTAAAAGATGAAAATGGCGTAGAACACGAAGTCACACCATTTATCAATAGTCTTTACAATAGTAAAAGTACCTTTAGCTTTGATAACTTCTTCCACCAAGTTGGTCAAGGAAAAACAAGTGATGCCGAAACGTTACTTGAAAATTCACTATTTGGTTTAGACCAAGGTTCACTCTTTACACAAGTTGGTGGGAAAAATACGTTTGAAGCAGCACCCGATATTTTAAAACAAACGCAAGGATACACTAGCGCTGCTTTCCACGGAAATGCCGGTAACTTCTGGAATCGAAATGAAACCTATAAACGTTTAGGCTATGACTATTTCTTTGATGCTAGTTATTATGATGTTAATTCAGATAACTCATTCCAATATGGGTTACACGATAAACCATTCTTTAATCAATCCGTTCAATATTTAGAACATTTACAACAACCGTTCTATTCTAAATTTATTGCTGTGTCCAATCATTATCCTTATTCTCAATTTACAAACGATGAAGCAGGATTCCCAATTGCAAAAACCTCTGACGAAACAATTAATGGTTACTTTGCAACAGCGAATTATTTAGATAAAGCGGTCGAAGAATTCTTTAACTACTTGAAATCTTCAGGTCTCTATGAAAACTCAGTCATTGTTCTTTATGGCGATCACTATGGGGTTTCTAATTCAAGAAACCAAAACTTAGCAGAATTAGTAGGTAAAACCAAAGCAGATTGGAACGATTTTGACAACGCCAATATGCAACGTGTTCCTTATATGATTCACGTTCCTGGTCAAGAAAATGGCGGTGTGAACCATACGTATGGCGGCCAAGTTGATGCCTTACCAACCCTTCTACACTTGCTTGGTGTCGATACGAAAAACTACATTCAGTTAGGCCAAGATTTATTCTCTAAACAACACAATCAAATCGTTGCTTTCCGCAACGGCAATGTTGTAACACCTAAATATACTATTTTAGGTTCTAGCATTTACGATACTAAAACAGGCACTTTAATTACAGAGCCAACCGAAGAAGTTAAGAAAGAAGTCGCTGATTTAAAAGCCAAAGCGACGAAACAATTAGAAACGTCTGACCAAATTACTAACGGTGACTTGCTTCGTTTCTATACCAATAGCGGCTTAAAACCAGTTAACCCAGAAGACTATGATTACAAGAACCAATTGCAACAACTGGAAGCAATTGAAAAAGAAAAAGGTGAAAAATCAACGAGTGTTTACAGTAAAAACAATAATAAATCAACCGTTGATGAATATCACACTGACAGTTATCAAGGCTATCAAAAAACGGGTAAATAAATCTTCAAAAAGCTTGAGCAATTTGCTCAAGCTTTTTTGCTACTTTTTCATAATTAATTCATATTATTTCACTATACTAAAGATAGTTTAGAGAGGTGAAAGTTGATGAGAAGTGTCCGTTACGCTACAGCTAGTAGTTTTTATCATAAAAAAATCACGTTAATCACCGCACTCTTCTTCTTCCTGTTCTCTTTCTTATTGACTGGGCTGTTTAACTTAATTGATTTTGAAAAAGAGTTTTTACGAACGATGCCAGACTTTGTCGATATTGAAAAACAAACTAGTTACCATTACCAACTGATCCAATACTATTGGCACCTCTATCTAGGTAGTGTCATTTTCTTTGGTGTTACTTTTCTTCTGTTGATGTATGTGACATTACGCATAAAAAAGGAAGAAATACATACATGGTATCACATGCACTTTTCAAATATGTATGTCACCAAACAGCTCTTACTAGAGTTATGTTTACCGGCTCTATTAGGAATTTTCAGTTTTTTACTTTTCACTTTAATGTTTCAAGAAACGTATAATACTGTTCTTTGGGCTGCTCGTGATGCTATTTTACAGTGGTCTCATTTGGAAACTCCAGCATTTTTAGCTAAAAGTACCGACCAGGATGTCACGATTACAAATATCCAGCATTTAGGGATTCAAACGATCCAAGCGTTTTCTTTTGATTTTAAAAGTATGCAGTCACTTTATACAATCCGTAACTGCTTTGTTAACTGCTTAATCTTGCTTGGCATTCCTCTTGTTTGCGGGACTCCTTTCACGTTGATTTATTTACGTACACATAAGAAATAAGGGAGGGATTTTCTATGAATGTCACACCATCATTCAAAAAAACAACCGAAAAAAAATCCTCATTCGACGCGTTAGCTTTGCGAGAAGTTTATGGAATCATTTATTCTGCTCCAGAACAAGAACTCGCATTGGCCGATTTTTTCCAAACAAACCAACTAACCATTACTAGGCTTTCTTCTAGTGAAACCTTTCTGCCCTACTTGCCATTAGAAGAAAATTTATTTATCGCTAGTACGATCAAAGAACGGGATCGAAAAGTAGTTCTATCCGAAGCTTTCCAGGTGTTCCAATTAGAACCTGCCTTACTTGGTCGTTCCTTTACTTCTTTTACGACTTTTGAAAAAATTAAAATGCGCATAATACAACTTTTGCTTTCAAAAACAAGTACGTTAGTGATTGATGACATCTTTTCTTCATTAACGATTGGACAACGTCAAGAAATTTTACCTCAATTAAAAATAGCAGTTCAAAAAAGAAACAAGCGCTTGCTATTTCTGACAAAAGATCCACAAATTATTGATAGTCCCTATGTGCACCCCCTGTCTCTACATGCGTTATTAAACTAAAGAAAACGTCTGGCACTGATTGTGACCAGACGTTTTCTTTAGTTTTCAGTAATTTCAACATCAGGAAATGAAATAATAAACGTGGTGCCTTTACCAAGTTCACTCTCAACATTAATTTTTCCTTTATGCAAGCGGACCAATTGTTGAACGATTGGTAAGCCTAATCCTGATTCTCCATATTTCGTATTTTTACGGGATGGATCTACTTTGTAATAACGATCCCAGATATTCAGAATTTGCTCTTCCGTCATGCCGATTCCTGTATCAGAAATACGGACAATAGTTTCTAAATAGCCTTTTTCTAAAGCAATATGAATTTCGCCATTTTCAGTAAATTGGATGGCATTTTGAACAATATTGACAACAACTTGCACGAAACGATCATAATCGGCATACACATCAATTGGTTCGGTGGTGTCTAAATACAATTGATTACCAGCGACTTCAGCTTTGGCCGTTAGTTGAGTCACAATATTTTCTAAAGCTTCTGTTCCGTTGAACTTCTTCACAACAATTTGAATCTGGTTGGTCCGAATTTTTTCATAATCAAGATTTTCATTGACTAAGCGAATCAAGCGAGCGGTCTCATTTTGCATCAGTTTAATCGCATTCTCTTTTTGATTTTCAGGAATAGCATTATACTGCAATCCCTCTAACAAGCCATTAATAGTTGTTAAAGGCGTCCGCATTTCATGAGAAGCATCCGCCATAAATTGACGACGGCGCTCTTCTTGCCGATTGATTTCTTCTTGTGATTCTTTTAAAGACGCGGCCATTTTATTAAAATCTTCTGCTAGGTCATCAAATTCATCTTTGTCATGAACCGGTAATTGAATATCAAAATTTCCACTAGTAATTTCTTTGGTGGCTTTACGCATCCGATTAATTCGTTTCACTTGGAAAGTCGCAAATAGATAACTTAGTAACAAGGCAATCACACCAGAAAAAATAAAGCCTTTAATCAAGTTTTGTGTCACGGACTGAACACTTCGGTCAACGTTTTTGGCAGGTTGTGTAATAACGAGTGAACCAATAATCACTTCTTTATTAGAAGACTGATTTGATCCATACACCGGTAACATTACATAGGACGAAGTATTTCGGGCCCCGTAAATATCAATGTTTTCTGTTGCATAAACACGATTGCCTTTCATGATTTGATCCCAATTTTTATCGATTAAGGAAAAGTCTAATTTTTTCGTGCTATCAACTGGTGGGTACTGCACTTCGCGGTCCTTGTTAATAAACACAAACTGCACATCTTGCTTCTGGAGTACGCGCTCAGTCAACTGAAATGAATAGGATAAAACATCTCGATCTGAAACACCTGCAACATTAATAAAAAAGTCACGTGTTTCTAAAGCCGATTCTGCATAACCATACAGCTGTTCATAGTTATTTTCTTGCATTGTGCGCTTGGTCAATTGTGTGAAAGACGTTCCGACAATGAGAATAATCAGAGCGATCACACCTATAAAAGCAAGTAATTGTTGATACAAATACTTCATTAAGCAACACCTGAATCGTCGAATTTATACCCTACGCCCCAAACCGTTTGGATGACTTGAGGACCCACTTTTTCAATTTTTTGTCGTAATTTTTTGATATGGGCATCAACTGTCCGTTCATCGCCAAAGTATTGATAGTCCCAAACCAATTCTAGTAGTTGTTCGCGTGAAAAGACTTGGCGTGGTTTTTTTGCTAAAGTGTATAGCAAATCAAATTCTTTAGGTGTTAAGCCTTCAATTAATTGATTATCTAAATATGTTTCTCGTGTTTTCGTATTCATTTTAAAATGATCCGTAATCACATCAAACGTTTCATCTGTATTCTCAGACGTATCATGCGCAGCCTCTGCCACCTCGGCACGACGATGTAGAGCTTTCATCCGTGCAATCAAAGTTAATGGACTAAATGGTTTTGTCACATAATCATCCGCACCCATTTCAAGGCCAATTACTTGGTCACTTTCAGAATCACGAGCGGTCAACATAATAATGGGAACATTGGCTGAAACTTTGCGAATTTCACGACAAACAGCCATCCCATCCATACTAGGTAAGTTTAAGTCTAACGTAATCATGTCCCATTTTTCTGGCGAAGCAAGAAAAGTCGCCAATCCTTCTTTGCCATCATCTTTAAAGGTAGCTTCCCACCCCTCATTTAAGAAAAACATTTGCATCATTTCTGAGACGGATTCATTGTCTTCAATCATTAATATATTCATTTCATTCACTCCTTATTCACTTTTCATAAAACTGCTCTATTGTAGTATACTCTAAAATTGAATTTGTACCAACCGATTCTATATTTCTTCAAAAATCCTTTACAGAACCATCAAAAATCACTTTTTTTCCTGCTCTTTTAAAGAAAACGAAGTGAACCCATTGTCTTTTCAGAAAAGTTTGTTAAAATAACAAGCGTAGAGAGGATGTTAGGGTATGGATAAAATGAAAGCTATTACTTTTTTTGATTTAGATGGAACTTTGTTAGATGGAACATCGCAAATTACTCCTGAGATTACCGCAGCAGTGGCGGCCTTGAAAGACAATCAAATTTTACCTTTAATTGCGACAGGACGGACCTTGTGTGAGATTCAGCCAATCATGAAAGCCAGTGGTATTGACTCAGCGATTGTAATGAACGGGCAATTTATTCATTATGAAGGAAAGACGATTTATTCAGATGAATTTACAACAGAGGAATGTGTTTCACTGCATGAACATGTCAAACAGCGTGGTCATGAATTGGCTTTTTACAATGAGCGCCGTATTTTTTGTACAGGGCATACTGGCACAGTGAAACAAGCCTATGATTATATTCATTCAGCTGTTCCCGAAATTGATCCCACAGGTTATGAGAATGATGCCGTCAACATGATGTTGGTCTTAAGTCAACATGGCGATGATGATGAATATTACTATGAGCGGTTTCCTGAATTGACCTTTTATCGCAATGGTCCTTTTTCAATAGATATTGTTCGTAAAGGGGTCTCTAAAGGCTCTGGTGTCAAAAATCTTTTTAACACTTTGGGATTAAACGGCATTCCCACTTATGCCTTTGGTGATGGCATCAATGATTTGGCGCTGTTTGAGGCCTGTGATTATGGAATTGCCATGGGTAATGCGCGAGAAGAACTAAAAGAAAAAGCCACCTTTATTTCAACTAAAAATACTGAGAATGGCATTGTTAATGGCTTGAAAAAATTTGATTTACTATAAGAGAAAACTACCTTCTTCTATTGATGTACTTTAGAAGAAGGTAGTTCTTTTGTATGTTCATTTTTCTTTTTCTGCTGTGCACAGAGAGCTACTCCCACTACTTGAATCAGCAAAATCGCTCCCAACAAACAACTTAATACGATGTTTCCTGATAGGATTGTTCTTCTGATTAAAATAATTAATACAACACTGCTAATTCCGTAGAGTAACCATTGGTTGTCCATTTTTATTGACCCCTTTGTTTTTCTATGTTTAGGATAGGATGTTTCCTACTAAAATGCAAGGAAAGATCCTAGATTCTTACAACTAACCCATAATTTTTACTAATTCCTTATTTGTTTTCATTTATTCTTAAGATTCGTTTCATTTTTGTAAAAAATCACACTTTTTTTCTATCTCTGTTTTAAATTGCGTACAGTTCTTAAAAAAAATGATACACTAAAAGTGAACTCGAAATGAAAGGAGCCATTCCTTTGGTTAATAGCGAAAAAAGAAAACAATTAATTATTGATACATGCATTTTAGCTGGAAAAATTATGCTGGAAAGCGGATCTGAAGTATATAGAACCGAAGATACAATTACTCGGATTGCTACAAATGCTGGCGAGCCAGAGAGCGTTTGTTACACGACGGCTACAGGGATTTTCGTGGGCTTTCGTTCCAGTAATTATACGCAATTAGAAAACATCCCCCAGCGCTCGATTAATTTGGAAAAAGTTAGCCTTGTCAATCAATTATCAAGAGAATTTGCGCAAAAGGAGATTACTTTGCCAGAGCTTTATCAGCGCTTAACTCTATTAGAAACAGATACCCCCACTTTTTCAATTTCGTTACGCTTGTTAGCAGCCGGGATTGTTAGTTGTACGTTAATGTACATTTTTGGTGGCACTTGGCAAGATTTTATTGCAACTTTTTTTGTTGGCGTGATTGGGTATGCCAGTTATCTTTTTACCCAAAAGTTATTCCAAGTTCCTTACCTCGATTCATTCGCAGCCGCTTTTGTCATTGGTTTGTTGGCCTATTTGGCTGTGCATTTTCACTTAGCGGTCAACATCGATAATATTATTATTGGTGCGGTGATGCCGTTAGTTCCAGGTGTGGCGATTACGAACTCTTTTCGCGACATTTTAGCGGGCCACCTCATCAGCGGGACGGCGCGAGGGACAGAAGCTATTTTTATTGCTGGGTCTGTTGGCCTGGGAATTGCCTTGATTTTTAAATTATTTATGTAAGGAGTGTTCAAATGGAACTAATTTTTCATCTTCTCTTTAGTTTTTTAGCGACTGTGACGTTTGGTATTATTACGAACATTCCTCGTAAAGCACTGGTGGCTTGTGGCATTACTGGCATGACAGGCTGGATGATTTATTATGTCTTAACGCAAACTTTTGATGCTAGTCAAACCTTTGCAAACTTTTTAGGAACGGTCGGGTTAGGAATCGCTAGTATCTTTTTTTCCCGTTACAAAAAAATGCCGATGATTATTTTTTATATTCCAAGTTTGGTTCCTTTAGTGCCAGGAGGCCCTGCCTATCAAGCAGTTCGGAGCATTTTGTTAGGAAATATTGATGACGGTTTGCAGTTGATTTTAAAAGTTGTCTTTACTGCTGCAGCCATCGCAGCGGGCTTTATGGTGACCTCGCTACTGGAACGAATTGTCAAACGTTTTTTCCCAAAGCGACTCTTCCGATTGGTCAAAAAATAAAAAAACAAGCTCATTTTCTGAGCTTGTTTTTTTACTCTACTTCTTCAAAGAACAGCAACAAATCTTGTAGCGTTAATTGTGCTTTTTCAGCAGCGTTTAAATCTTGAACAATTTTACCTTTTTGTAAAACAATTAAACGATTGCCATATCGTAAAGCATCTTCCATTCGATGGGTAATCATCAAACAAGTTAAGTTCCCTTCTTCAATCCGTTGTTCCGTTAAGTGCATCAACTGCTTGGATGTTTTGGGATCTAAGGCAGCAGTATGTTCATCTAAAAGTAATAATTCTGGTTTTGTGATAGTGGCCATTAATAAACTTAAGGCTTGGCGTTGACCGCCAGAAAGGTTACCTGTCGGTGTATCCAGATGATTTTCCAAGCCATTGCCAACTTCTTGGCAGATTTTTGTAAACAAGGCGCGTTGCTCATTTATCTTCCGTAATGTTAAGGGACGTTTTTGTCCGCGTTTCATGGCAAGCAATAAATTTTCTGCCACAGTCATTCTTGGTGCTGTCCCCATTTTAGGATCTTGAAAAACACGCGCTAGAGATTTGGCCCGTTTGACTTCAGAAAGATTGGTGCGATTGACTCCTTCAATTAAAAATTGTCCTTCTGTTAGTGTCAAAGTTCCTGCTAAACTATTGAATAGCGTACTCTTGCCTGCGCCATTTCCACCTAAAACAGTAATGAAGTCTCCAGGATAAATGGCTAAGTTCACATGATCCAAAATCACTTTTTTTTCATTCATCCCATTATCAATGATTTTTGTCGCATTTTTTAATTCAACAACTGGTTTCATTTCGTTTCCCCCTTATCAGAAAAGCCATGTAGTCGTAATGCTTTTTTCAATTGTGGGATCATTAAACAGATTGCTAAAATCACTGCTGAGAAGATTTTCAGATATGTCGTATCAAAGCCTAATTTAATCACTAATAAAATCAATAGTTGATAAATAATACTCCCTACAACAATCGCCATCAACCGTTCACCAAACGTTAATTCTCCAAACAGTACTTCACCAATAATGAGTGAAGCCAAGCCAATCACAATGACACCGGTTCCTTTACTTACATCCGCATATCCATCATTTTGGGCAATCAAAGCGCCAGATAAGCCAATCAAGCCATTCGATAAAACCAATCCTAAAATTTTCATGCGATCCGTTTGAATGCCAATCGAGCGAGCCATTTCTTCATTGTCACCTGTCGCAATATAGGCTTGTCCTAAACTAGTGTTAAAGAAAAATAACAGTAAAATCATTACCACAGCCAAAACACTAATCCCTAAAAAAATAGTATCATAATAATCGGGTAAGGCCATTTTTTGAAAAACATCTTGAATCTTCGGTTGGTTTAATAAAGACTTATTTGGCGACTTCATCACAAATAAAATCACGGAATTTAAACCAGACATCACTAAAATTCCTGCTAAAATAATTGGAATTTTTCCTTTTGTAAATAGTAAACCAGTCACTAAACCGGCAAGCATTCCTGCTCCGACCCCTAAAAGAGTCGCTACAAATGGTGAAACCCCTGTTGTAATGGCAGTTACACAAACCGCCCCTCCTAACGGAAATGAACCTTCTGTGGTCATATCTGGAAAATTTAAAATACGATAAGTCATAAAGATACCTAGTCCTAACAAGGCCCATAACATTCCTTGTCCAATTGCTGAAACAATCATCGCTTCTCCTACTTTCTTTGATAATTAGTTAATCAATTTCGATTTTTTTGCTAACTCTGCGGGAATCGTAATTCCTAACTTTTGAGCTTGTTTTTCATTGATAATTGTGTCGCCTGTATTAAAGGTATAAATGGGTGTAGTTGCTGGTTGACTTTTTCCAGACAGAACCTCTGCTGCCATTTTGCCGGCTTGTACCCCCAATGCATGTTGATTAATCCCTACAGTTGCTAAACCGCCTTGTTCTACCATTGTATCCACCGAAGGAATAATCGGCGTCTTGGTTCGATTTGCTTCTCCGACTACCGTTTGCATGGCATTAGCAATCGTATTATCAGTTGGTATATAAATCACATCTGTTTCCTTAGTCATCACTTGAACCGTTTGTGCAATTTCATTACTTGATGGCACAGCATATGTTTTCACTGTCAATCCTTTGGCTTCAGCTGCTTTCTGCGCTTCAGCTACTTGGTATCGAGAGTTTTCTTCTGAGGAAGCATAGAGAATACCTATTTTTTTGGCAGCTGGTATCAATTCTTTTAGTAAATCCATCTGGGCTGACAAAGGTGATTGATCACTAACACCCGTGATGTTACCACCTGGCTTTTGATTGTCTTTCACCAATCCAGCACTAACAGGGTCCGTAATGGCGCCTAAAATAATTGGGATTTCTTGGGTAGTGTTGGCTAACGCTTGCGCAGCTGGCGTGGCGATGCCAATTAAAACGTCTGCCTTTTTTTGTACTAATTGTTGACTCATGATTGCTAACTTACTCTGGTCGGCTTGACCATTTTGAAAAATAATTTCTAAGTTTTTGCCTTTGTCATAGCCATTTTCCTTTAACCCTTCCTCAACACCTTTATAAATTTCATCCAATGCGGGGTGACTGACAAACTGCAGAACCCCTACAGTAACTGTTTCTTTCTTTGAATTCGTCACTTTTTGATTCACAAAAAAAGCACCAATTAAATAAATAGCTAATAAAGACACGACAAACGTTAAACGTTTATTTTTCATTTTGCATTCTCCTAACTGCCCTTTTGTTTGGCAACTTTTTCTTTTTAATAATAAAACCATTATCTATAGGGCGTTTCTTCCGTTGAAAGTGAAACTGAGATTCGTAATCCTCTGCTTAGTCAAAATCCTAGGAACACTTTTTTACAAATGTCAGGATTTAGCTGCGACGAGGATCGCAATTTTGGTGAGAATCGCAGGAGTACTTTTTCTACGAATGTGACAACGTTCTCTT
Organism: Enterococcus sp. AZ104; assembly: GCF_050546705.1. NCBI lineage: Bacteria > Bacillati > Bacillota > Bacilli > Lactobacillales > Enterococcaceae > Enterococcus > Enterococcus sp. AZ104. The sequence goes on along the minus strand of NZ_CP172952.1, from coordinate 1,042,524 downwards.
CGCTCACCTTGTGCTACTCATCACTCTTGAAGGCCAAACTGCGGCGAGTATGCGCAGCCTGCATCTACTCAATCGTAGTGCTTGTCAGGATTTAGCTGCGACGAGGATCGCAACTTTGGTGAGAATCGCAGGAGCACTTTTTCTACGAATGTGACAACGTTCTCTTCGCTCACCTTGTACTACTCATCATCTACTCTGTCACTTCGTGCCAATCGTAGTGATTCGTAGCAAAAAAACAACGACTTATCCTAAGTGTTTAGGAGTGGTCGTTGTTTTTATGCAAAACAAAAACCACATAGATGGGTCCTCTATGTGGTCGTTTTTTCTTCTTGAATATAACCAGCATAGATACACTTTTTAGAATAAGTCTTCTAAAGTTGTATCTATGAAAGAATCATACATACAACTATCTACGCCAGTTTTGCCATGATTGGTGCATTTCTTTTACGTTAGATAATTGTGTCATGTATTTTCCCTCCTAGTTATGTTGTTAAAGGTAGTCTACACTATATTGATTTTGTTCGTCAAGAAAAAGTTTTTATTTTCTTGCATTTCTTTTACTTCTAAAAAACGAGCCACTCTTATGAGAGGCTCGTTTTTCTTTATTTTAGCATATTTACCACTTAATTGTTTCGGTTTCTTTCAATTTTCACGGGAACTTTAACTGCTTGTTTTTGCGATTGAATCAGCCATAAACTTACTAAAATCGTCATTGAAATTACTAATGCCATCGAAAATCCCCTCTTTCTAGTTCCTTAAAACTTTCTACAATCTAAGTTTAACATAGCTAACTATTATTCACCAGTTTCTGGTACTGTATCAGTACTTTCTGTCGTCGTTTCAGTAGATTGAGCAACGCCAGTCGTGCTGGTCGTCGTCTGTGTTTCAGCGGTCTTTGCTGCTTCTTTTTCAGCTTCTTGCGCCGCTTTTTGCTGGTCTTTCAAAACGCCAGCCATTGGTAATCGATTTAATTCTGGTATTAATTGTGTTTTTAAATCCATAGATTTTTCGACAACCGTCCGTGTCTTTTCTTTGCCGTTTTCAAAGAAAACAAGCGTAATCTCATCGCCGCTAACATTGTATTGCTCTTGTGCTTTGCCAGCATTATAAATTAACGGATAGATATACAGCGATCGATGAAATTCATTCATTTTATCTGAATTAAACAGCTTCACCATTTGATCGTATTGCTTGCCAGATGGTTTAGCAAACATGACTGACATGGCTCCTGTTTCTTGAATTTTCTTGTCTGCTGTTTTGTAATCTAAGACACTGACTTTCTCTGATTTGATGGGTCCTGCGACTAACGATTCAACTTGAGCAGCTCGAATATTTTTTTGCATCGTTGGAATAAAAATGATTGAGCCAATTATTAATACTAATGCTACAATAGCGGTAATCATTAACAGTTTTCTTTGTCTTAATTCATAAAGTGCCTCTTTTAGTTCTTCCATAAAATTATTCAACTTCTAATCGCTCCTCGCTTTTAGTTCTTATCTATTATACTAATCATTTTCTTTCTTGCCTACCCTTGCGCTTTAATTACTAAAAAAACCAGCAAACTTCCCCAGCTTTCTAAGGAAAACCCAACTCCTTTTTAACAAGCTTCTTTCTTAAATTCAAAAACTCCGCTATAATAAAGCTATTAGTCGGAAAGAAACGAGGGATTTATTATGTCATTTGATGGCGTATTTACTCATAGCATGGTTCATGAGTTGACAGAAACACTCGTAAGTGGCCGGATTTCAAAAATCCATCAGCCTTATGAAAACGAAGTCGTTTTAGTCATTCGTGCGAAAGGTAAAAACCATAAATTATTATTATCAGCACATCCTAGTTATGCGCGCATACAACTATCTACAATTACCTATAGCAATCCGGAAACACCTCCTAATTTTGTGATGATGTTACGAAAATTTCTGGACGGTGCCATTTTAGAAACGATTCAACAAATAGAAAATGATCGCGTGATTCACTTCACCTTTTCAAAAAGAGATGAACTAGGTGACTTACAAAATATTGTTTTGATTGTTGAATTAATGGGACGTCACAGTACAATCGTTTTAGTTAACCAATCTTCTGGAAAAATCTTAGATGCAATAAAACACATTGGAATGAGCCAAAATAGTTATCGTTCGTTGCTTCCTGGAGCAACTTATATTGAACCGCCAAAACCAATAGGACTTAATCCGCTCACGGCCTCAAAAGAAGAAGTCTTTGCGCTTCTTTCTACAGCTCCTGAATTAAACGGACGCTATTTACAACAACATTTCCAAGGTCTAGGCAAAGATACAGCAGACGAATTAAGTGCCCGTTTACTTGCACAACCAAATGAAAAAATGGCCATCTGGACAGAATTTTGGTCCTCAGTCACTGAAGCTGTTGTACCGACATTAACAGTCACTGAAAAAAAAGAATATTTTACGCCCATTCCTTATCAATCATTAGCTGGTGAACAAACAACATATCCGACACTCAGTGAATTACTAGATGCCTTTTATTCTGGTAAAGCAGAGAAAGACCGTGTCAAACAACAAGGCGGCGAACTAATTCGCAAAATTGAAAATGAACTAAAAAGAAATCAAAAGAAACTTAAAAAATTACAGCAAACCTTAGCCGATACAGAAAACGCTGAAAATTACCGTCGCGACGGAGAACTATTAACAACCTTCATGGCACAAGTCCCAAAAGGAGCCACCGAGGTGGAATTACCAAATTATTATGAAGAAAATGCACCGTTGCGTATCTCGCTAAATCCTGCACTTTCACCTAATCAAAATGCACAAAAATATTTTCAAAAATACCAAAAATTGAAAAATGCTGTTCGAGTTGTTAAGACACAAATTCAGCAAACACAACAAGAAATTTCTTATTTAGAGTCAGTTGTGGCACAACTTGAAATTGCGACACCAATGGACATTGAAGTGATTCGTGAAGAACTGATTGAGCAAGGCTATTTAAAACGTAAAAAAAATAAAAAACAAAAACAGCCGAAAAAAAGCCAACCCGATCTTTTTTATGCCACAGATGGCACACCTATTCTCGTTGGAAAAAATAATTTGCAAAATGATCAATTGACTTTACGAACCGCTAAAAAACCTGATTATTGGCTCCATGCCAAAGATATTCCTGGATCTCATGTAATTATTCGTGACGCACATCCTAGCGAAGAAACCCTTACTGAAGCCGCACTTCTAGCAGCTTATTTTTCAAAATATCGACTTTCTTCACAAGTGCCTGTTGACTATGTCCAAGTAAAACATGTGCATAAACCCAATGGAGCAAAACCAGGTTATGTGATTTATGAAAACCAACGAACGTTATATGTGACGCCAACAGAAGAATCGATCAAAAAAATCCAGCAAAATAAGGCTTCTGCTTCCTAATTATATTAAACTAAAAAACAACGTACTGCCGATTGATCGTACGTTGTTTTTTTGCATTGGCAAAGACATTTATCAAGTGATAAATAACACAAGTAAGCTCAATTAGTTTACAAACTAGCTATTTCTCTCTATACTGACTGTTGGAGGTGAAATTCATGGTCTTTTTACACATTATTTTTGGGATGTTTGCCTTTATTGGCGCTTTAGGTTTAGGTGTCGCCTTCCGCGATAGCTTTACAGAACTTTCAACACCAAAGAAAGCAGCGATTATTTTATCTTACGTAGGTGCGATTGGTTCAACAGTCCTAGGGTTCACATCAGCAACAAAAAATCCATTTGTTTTAGCTGCAACAGTTGTCTTAGTTGTCGCCTTTTCTATTGCTCTTTTCAAAAAAAGCAGTAAAGAAACAAGCAAATAACAAAACCTTTGAAGAGCGGCATAGCGACAAGCTACCCTCTTCCTTTTACATACTATTTAAAGGAGTGAGGCAAATGTCTCTGACTATTTCTGAAGAAGTAAAACAACGTTTAGCCCCTTTCTTAACTGAAACGAACACCTTCTTGTTGGTAGCAAATGACGGCTCTAATCCTTATTCTTCCGCAGAAGGTTGTTGTATGATTGGCGATCGTTTCATTATCGTTCCTGTTGATCAAGCAGAAGCGCCTTATACCGAAACAATTGCTAATGATTCTTTTCACGTCTATACTTCGACGTATGACCAAATGTTTTTAACAGGGCATTTACAGCTAGTGATTCATCCGAATGCGGGAACCATTACTTTAAAAAATGAAAGTGGCATATTAGATAGTAATGTGGACATTTATCAACACTAAAAAAGCAAACAAAACGTTTACGCGTTTTGTTTGCTTTTTTAGTGTTGAAAGGCTTGAAAGGTAGTAATGATTACGTACATCATGCCCGATGCAATAATCGGACCAGCTGCAATTCCTTTTAAAAAAACGACGCCAAGAATCGTTCCAAAAACTAAGGCCACCGTAATCTCTGGCGATTGATTAATTAAACCTACTCCTTTTGAGGATAAAACAGCCACCAGAATTCCACAAAGTATCCCCAGCCATCCCATCGGTGTTTTGAATGATTGGATTAAATCCTTTAAGCCAATTTGTCCTGTAGCAATCGGGACTAAAATGGTAATTGAAATAATTGTGACACCTAAATTAATGCCTTTATCTGACAACCACGACATGATTTTCGCACTATTTGGTAAAGCTTTTAAACCAAGCACAACAACTGACGCAATTAATAAACTTTGATTTTTTGCAACAAACGCAATCAAGGCAATCAGTAGTAAAAAAAGCCAACTTTCCACTGGTTGTCCTCCTTTCTGATTTGGTTCTTTCGTTAACCAAACTTTCTTGTCTTTCCTATTTTAGCAAAGAACCTCTTTAATTACCATTCAGCTTCAGTAATTATTGTCTTTTTCACCCGAATCTTGCTTAGAAAAAACGAGTTAAAAATTAATTTTTTCTCATAACAAGCCTTTTTCTCTTTGAAAAATTATTTTATGAAGTATACTAATATTAACTATAAAGTAGTTTACTTGCATTTATACTGGATATTCGATATCCTATTTAAGGCTCTTCAATTGAGCGAGCATCACAAAAGACATTTTAGTAGCAATTCTTGGGGAAGTAGTGCTACTAAGATGTCTTTCCTTTTTTTATTTTTACTAACAATATACGTTTCTTATATTAAAATTCACAACTCTTTATAAATAAAAGCGCCTGCCCCACAGTTGTCTGGACTGTGGGGCAGGCGCTTTTCAAGTCATTTAAACACGCTTTAGTTTTCTTTCAAACGATAAACACTTGGACTTGAGTTAAGAAAACCTGCTTCTAAAATTTCGATGTTAGTTAATGCTTGCTCTTTAGTTACTAGTTGCGGTGCACCATTTTTCAACGTTTCATAGACGGCATCATAATAACGACCGTAATCACCTACAGGCGTTTTAATTTGTTTTTTAATCCAGTCGCCATTGCCATTACGGTAGGTCACTTCTCCATAATACATTGGTGAATCTTCTCCAAAGCCTGGTGCATCCGGCATGATTCCGGCTTTTAAATCATTTTCTTGTTGATCTTCGCCATATTTGATGAACGAGCCATTGCTGCCATGAACAATAAAACGTGGATACGGACTAGCGACAGAATGATTCGTTTTAACTTTTACTTTTAATTTTGAACCATAATGTAAATCAACGTCAAAATAATTATCGACTGCCTCACTCACTTCATTATTACGAATATCATAAGTGACTTGATCTGGACGCCCGAAAAGAGCAATCATGCGATCCATTAAATGAATGCCTAGTCCGTAAAACGAACCATTTTCTTTAGGTCCTTGTTCCGTGATACTTCCTGGTCGATAATAATCAATATGTGTTTCCACTTCATTGATTTCTCCTAAAAAGCCTTGCTCTACTACTTGCTTCATCGCTAGGTAATCGCCGTCGAAACGTCGATTTTGATAAGGCATCACTACTACCCCTTTTTCTTGCCCTAAAGCAAATAATTCCTCTGCATGTTCTAACGTATCACAAAATGGTTTTTCCACAATCACTGATTTACCAGCTAAAATGGCTTGTTTGGCTAAATCATAATGTGTATGCGCAGGTGTACAGATTGTGATCAATTCAATTTCTGGATCCGTCAATAATTCATTAAGGTCAGTGGTAAAATTTACGCCTTTTTCTTTAAAGGGCGCTGCTGCTTTTTCATTAACATGTAAATCGAAAATCGTTTTCACTTCTAGTGTTTCTCGAATCATTACGTAAGGTAAATGGTAGCGGTTGGCACTTTTACCAAATCCAATAAACCCCATTTTTACTGTCATATTTTCCACACTCTTTTCTTATAATTAGATAAGTCCATTTGTTTCAATGACTTTTTGATACCAATAATAACTGTCTTTCGGGATTCTTTCTAAGGAACCTTTTTGTGTTTCATCTTGATCCACATAGACAAAACCATAACGCTTTTGATAGCCGTTGAGCCACGACAGTAAATCGGTGTAACTCCATGTACAATAACCAATAACTGAAACGCCATCCGTAATCGCCTCTTGAATCGCTTGGATATGGCTTCGTAAATAATCAATGCGATACGTATCATGAATTTGTTTATCTTCTGTTAAGGTATCATATTCGCCTAACCCATTTTCAGTAATTAAAATAGGCACTTGATAGCGACTAGCTAATCGTCGTAAGGCAATTCTCAAACCTTGCGGGTCAATGGCCCAATCCCAGTTCGTTCGTTCAACATATGGATTATTTACTTTTTTAAATAAACCCGGTACCCCAGATTCCGTTTCAGAACCCTTTTCACCCGTTGTATTCATCTTCCCTATTCCAACACCATCTAATGGATTAGCAGCAACCGTATCCGTCCGATAATAATTAATACCTAGAAAATCAGGTTTGGCTGAACGTAGTAACGCTAAATCGCCCTCTTTTATCGTTGGGGCCACACCTTGCTCCTGTAAGTAATTTAATGCGGCAATTGGGTATTCTCCCCAAAGATAGACATCTAACCAAAAATGCGACAACAAATCTTCTGCATTTTCTGCCGCCAAAACATTGGCAGGATGCGCATCAACGGCATAAACAGGCGTATAAGCAAAGCTAGGGCCAATTTTGCCAGGCATTTCTAATTCATGAAACGCATTAATCACTGCTGCATTGGCTAAATTAGCAATATGATTGGCCTCATACATCCGTTTATTGTCTGTTACGCCGGGAGGATGCACGGCTAATTGATAACCTAACGAAGTAAACACATTTTGTTCATTTAAACTAATCCAATAGCGAACTTTGCCACGGAAAGCGTCAAATAAAATCTTCGCATAGGCCACAAAATCATCAATAATTTTTCTTGATTCCCAGCCACCATATTCTTTTTGCAAAACAGCTGGCAAATCCCAATGATACAAAGTTACCATTGGTTCAATTCCTGCCGCTAATAACTCATCAATTAAATCTGAATAAAATTTCAGTCCCGCTTGATTTACTTGACCACGCCCTTCAGGTAAAATTCGTGTCCATGCAATCGAGAAACGATATGCTTTTAAACCTTGTTGTTTCATTAAAGCCACATCTTCTTTGAAACGATGATAATGATCGACGGCTAAATCACCAGTTGTCTCTTTGAACGTTTTTCCTGGTAGCCGAACAAATTCATCCCAAACAGATGCGCCTTTGCCATCTTCATTCCAAGCACCTTCTACTTGATAAGCGGCCGAAGCAGAGCCCCATAAAAAATCTTGCGGAAATGCTTTTAGTTGGTGATGTTCCATTGTCATTCCTCCCTCTTTTCCGTGCTGCCCTTTTATTGTAAAAGGTTTTCACAAAAAGTACCAATCAGATCAATAAGTTCTTCTGTTTACCTTTAAAACTATATAGTTTTAAAAATAATAAGTCAACTACTTTTATTTAAGCACTTGATTATTAAGTGGTTACGGTAAAAATAAATATATAGTTTTAACACGTTAAATTCATGGTATAATGAGAGAAATACTGGTGATAAAGGAGGACTCTGATGCGGACAAATACACGTTATAAAGAAATTTATGCAGCTATAAAACAGGATATTGAAGCAGGTGTTTATCCAATTAATCAAAAGTTACCCCAAGGTCGTCTTCTTGCAGAAAAATATCAAGTCAGCGAACTAACCATTACAAAAGCCTTACATTTGCTTGTGCAAGAAGGTTATGTTGTCAGACGACGTGGCTCGGGCAGCTTTGTTCAAGACTTTCAAAATCGAACCATTACTAAATTTTCTCCGTTAACCGGCACTTACTCAACCTACGATGGAAAAGTTGAATCCGTGGTTTTAGGCTTTGCAACAGAAGTACCTGAGCCTTGGGTGACTGAAAAATTAAGTATTACAGAAGAAGAGTTAGTCTACAAAATTATTCGTTTACGGATTATCGAAGATGTGCCCTCAATTATTGAATACACTTGGATGCCCGTTGCTTTAATTCCGAACTTGACAATGAAAGAATTGAAAGTCTCCATTTATCAATATATTTCGGAACAATTGCATCAAAAAATTCAAAGTGCGCGGGTCAGCATTTCTGGGATCCGTCCTTCTGCGTTGGAAAAAAAATATTTAAACTTAACCGATAATGATTTCCTGATGCGTGCAGAACAAATTGCTTACCTAGGTAATGGACATATTTTTGAATACTCAATTGCGAATCATATTCCTAGTGAATTCACTTTTGAAACTGTCTTAATTGCAGAAAAATAGAAAACTTTTATGTTGCCATTTCTCATTTCTAACAAAATGATCTCTTTACTTTGAGCCAATACTTTTTGTTAGAAATGTTTTTCTGCTAGTTAAAAATATTTTTCAAATTATATTTCCAAACATGAATTTTGATAAAAGTATTGCTATTTACTAGAACTACGATTAAAATATTGCTTGTAGCACTCTTTTTTATATAGATACAAGCAATTTGTTTTTTACATAGTCAATCAACCAAAGTGAGGACTTTATATGAGGAAACCCTACATTTTAATGAGCTTACTCGTTCTAAGTACCTTATTAAGTGCTTGTTCAACTGTAAGTGGCAGCCCAGCAAGTCAAAGTGCGCCCGCACCTGATGAAGTGTTGGCGACAAGTATTGGGACGTATGAAAATCGAACATTGTTGGTTCCAGATGGGCGTTTAGCCTTAACTGCCTTGCATAAAGGAAAAGATTATCAAGGCAAACCAATGTTTTATGTCCTGTTTGAATTAACCAATACAACCGAAAAAACACAAAATATTCAGCTAATGATTCAAAGTTTTATGGAAGTTAGTCAAACTGTCCACGGAAAAGCCCAAAATTTACAATATGCAGTCTTAACAGATTCACCTTTCCAAGACAAATTAGATCGTTTAGCAGATGAAATCAATCCTGGTGAAACAATCCAAGGCGCTTACCCGTATGAATTTATTAATGAGAATAAGCCGGTCCATTTTAAATTTAGAGATCGCCTTCTCAGTCTGGATGAACCCATTGCATCAGAAGAAATTACCATTACAGAAAAAAGTTTGGTCCGCTAGCTTAGCTAGCATTGGACCAAACTTTTTATTTATTATTCAGATGGAAAAGATTCTCCTTCTATAAAACGTGTGTAAATGTGTTCGCTCTCAGCAAGTTCTCCCCGCATTAAATGAATAATTTTCTCTGCAGCCACCATGCCCCATCGATGTTTAGAATAGGCAATTGTTGCTAATCGCGGTTGCACAAACGCACCTAGTTCAGAATTATCAAAACCAATAATCCGAATGTCTTTCCCCATTTGGTAATTTGTTTCTGCAACATATTTATAGACACCGATCGCCATTTCATCATTAAAAGCAAAAACATCGACTGGTTCTGTCTGTGGTTGACTCAAAATTTTTTTAGCAGCCGCATAGCCAGAAGGTTCGGTAAAATCGCCTTGGATAATTTCATAAGGTATCCCAAAACGAGTTAATTCTCGTGTACTAACAGCCAATCGTTCTTGGCTATCATAACCTTTTTCTGGTCCAGAAAGCAGAAGAACTTTTTTTGAACCCACATTGACAAATTGCTCAATTGCCTGCGTGGCACCGCCACGATTATCCAAGAGAACTTGCCGGATATTCCTATGTTCAGTGGTTCGATCAAGGACAACGATCGAATGGCCACGTTCAGCAAACTTTTCAATTTCTTTTGTTGGAAATGTCCAATCTAAAATAATTGCCCCATCCACCATTTTTTCAGGAATGAAAAGATGTGACTTTTTACCGCTACAGACAATCATCTCATAATCAAACAGTGCTAAGCCTTTCTTAATTCCCTCCAACAATTCACCATAAAAACTACCGCCATAATCGGCCAAATAGACACCAATAATATTGGTTTGACGACGTTTTAATGTGCGAGCGGCCATGTTAGGAACATAGTTTAGCTCTTCAGCAATTGCTTGGATGCGCGTTCGTGTTTCTTCAGTTACCTTTGAACTACCATTCAATGCGTAAGAAACGGTCGAGATTGATACGCCTGCTTTTTTTGCAATATCTTTAATTCCTACCATGGACTACTCTCCTTTCTAATGGTAAATTTCAATAACACTTGCTTCATTTAATAATGAAAGCACCTCGTCTTTTTGAACTTCCATTCCCCCTTCTCGATAAGGGTTTTCTTCAAACTTAAACGGAACCTCTTGACCATCGATAACTATTTTCGCTGACTGATTTGGATAAAATTTATATGTGACAGGTTTATCAAACAATTGGTAAGTTAGTGTTAAACCAGACAATTTTTCTGGTAACATGGGATCAAAAACCACACTTTGGGCCTTTTGCCGAATCCCTAAAACAGCTGTAATTAATTGATTTAAATAAATTCCCGGCCCGCTTGAATAAATTCGCCAACCACCTTTTACCCCAATACTTCCATCTTTTAGTTTACCAAAATTTTCTTGTGATTCATACCTTGTTTTAAAATCGCCATCGGAACTACTAAAATAGGCATTGGCTTGACGTAACTCTGCATTGTGAACCCCTTCTTTTAATTGAACTGGATTGATTTGCATTAATGCTTGCCAGGTTTTGTCTCGCTGACCAATTTTCGCCATCGCTTCTGTATAGCGAATGTGCGCATGAACATACTGTAAGCCAATTTCGCGACCAAAATTAGCCGCCTGTTCTGCTCGTTTAAAATTAGTGCTCACACCGCCTCGATAGTTCGCTGGTTTGTTCATTAAACGCACGCCATCAGGAAACGTTAATTCTTTTTCAATAATTTCTAAATGATGACTTACTTGTTCCGGTGTTAATAATTCAGCTAACATACTACGAGTCATTGGCAATAATCGATATTGAATCCCTGTTTTTTGGTCATTTGGGTGAATCATTTGTTCAAAAGTTTCTGGCGTTTCCATATAAATAAACCCTGGAATCGTTTCATCCGCCAACATATATTTTTGAAAATCGTTCTTTATTCCTGCGACTAAAATTGCTAAGTGTTGACTATAAGTAGCATCGATTTCCGTAATTAAAGCCGCAAATTTTTTCAATACTTGATACGTTAAGGCAACGGTCCAACTACTAGCCATTTGCTCTTTAAGACGATTATCATAAGGTTGTAACGTGTCATCCCAATCGCCGTCACCGTAACAGGATAGAAAAGTTTCTGGTAAAAAATGTTGTTCAATATAATTTATTTCTTTTTTCAAATGTTCAAATAAAGATGCTGTTTCTTTTGTTTTGTGATTATCTTTGCGACTTGTATAAGGGATTTCCGTAGCTAAGATTGAATCATCTGCGGTTTGTTCCAAATAATCAGTCACTACTTTCAATGGCCAGACGATAATATCGCCATGGCTTTCACTGGCTTTTTGTTCTTCGTATCGGTCAAACATAAACCATTGCGGCCAGTTGCCATCGTCCTCAAATTGATTTTCAAATAGATGCTGAATAATGGAGGCCACGATCTTAGGCTGTTGCGTCGCAAAGAAAAATTCTGTCGGTCCTTGCGACACATCTCGTGTGCCCCAAGCTGCTCCACCATACTGTTCTAAGCCATGTGGCGACAAATAATGAACGAGCATATTATGAGTATACCAACGAGTTAATTGATTCATTTGCTGCACACTTGAGTCTGTGTGTGTTAACTCAAAATGATGCAACAAGCCATTAATGAATGCTAAATATTGACTTTCTGCTTTTTCAAAATCTAATGGTGTATTGACTAATGCTTGGTCCTCTGTACTGCCCGTAATAAGTAGTGAAAATTTTTGGGTCTTTTCGATTGCCAAGACTAATAAGTCTGCTTCAGCTCCACCCAATAATGTGCTATCGGTTACTTGAAATGATTTATCAACTGTCAATGCATAGGTTAGTTCTGGGTAATAATTTTCTGTAGCAGAATGATTTCCCGTCACTCGAAGCGTTTTGCCAGCTTGTTCTAATTGATAGGTTGGTACTTCTTCCGGTCCTAATAACAAATGGTTAGAAACAGCCCACATATATGCATCCTTTTGACTGGTCACTTCCAATTGAATCACTCTTGAATCAGGCGAAGTGAAGGTGCGTACACGAATTGTATCCTTTGGCAACTTATAATACCACGTAGCAGAGTTCAACCCCATTTCAAAAGCAGAAGGCATTGTTAGTAAGCGCCATAAGCCATTCTCTAAAATGTAGATTCGTTGACCAGAGCGTTTCATAACGTTTAAAGCGTTTCGGCTATTACTCATTAATTTGTTCATGGTCGTATTTCCTAAAACTACTTGTGAATTGAAAATGCCATACATATACACTGTCGTACTAAGCAAAGGTTCGTCAACCGTTAAACCTTTACCACTTAATAAAATGTGGCCATGCGCTCTTTCCATGGCAATTTCTTTTTCTTGAAGAACAACATGATGGTAATTTTCCGTGAAAAAGGAATACGTCTGACCTGCTACTTTTTCAATTTGTGTCTGAAGGGGATAAAGTGCAGCCAACTCTTCTTCTGTTAATGGATTTCCTGTGATAGGTTCTCCTAAAAGTTTCGGAGGATAGTCCTGTGTTCCTTCTAATGAATCGAATGTCACAGTTTCATAAATAGCTTGTAAGGCTTCTTTCGATAAAAAAGGTTCAGCTAATGCTTGCGGATGTGTTTCTGTTACCGCACCATAAAAAACAAATTCCTTACTTTCATTCGTTAATTGGACGGCTTCCGTTTGTAAAGCGGTGTAAGCAAATTCATATTGATAGACTTCATTTGCTAAATATCTTTTCCCCAATGCTTCTGGTGTGTTTGTTTGTTTAAATGAACGTCCGAAAAATTGATAGCCGTCCGTTGAGTAGCCTACTAATTTTTGAAAACTCCCTTGAATAAGGGCTGGAAACTTCTCATTTTGCGGTTGATTTTGTCTTGATAAAACAACAAGCTCTTCGCCCTCTTGCCAAATGTGATGATCAAGATACTGCGACACATACGCTTCATTTGACTGAACGGCTCCTTTTGTCGCTAAGCCAATATCTTGACCATAAACAATATCTACTAAGCCAGTTCCAGTGACATTAACCCGCCAGAACCATTGATTGCTTGGCCCCAAACGAAAGTCAACTTGGTAACGAACCGCTTCAAATTCACCCCGCCATGTCAATTGATTATCTGAAAGATAAAAATCACTTTGACTGTTGGAACCAATCATTGGTCGATAATTAATTGTGTCCCCTGTAATTATCCGCAAATAGAGTTGGTTCATACTGCCGTCTAAAGGATTACCTTCTAATTGATTAATCATCATGCCACAGCTATTCAATTCTTTTAAATCACCTGTCTCTAGAAATGTAGCAACTGTGTCTGCTTGCTTAAGCTTCTTTATCTGCATAACTTATCCTTCCCATCTTATTCATTTAACGTGACTGTTGCGGTTTGTACATCGCGACTATTTCCACCAATCATTACGATAAATTCACCTGCATCACTGGTTACCTGATTATCTGAATGAACATAGCGCACCATATCCTCTGAAAGAAGAAACTGAACTTCTTTTTCTTCCTTTGGTTCCAGCCAAACTTTTTGGAAATCTTTTAACTCTTTAATTGGGCGAACCACTTGTCCCACCAAATCACGTACATAAAATTGCACGGTTTCCTCTCCAGCGATTGGACTGTCATTTCTTACTAAAACAGAGACCGTGACTGGTTGTTCTTTGGTAAATGTTAATGCACTTAGTTGAATTGGTTGATAAGAGAAATGACTATAACTTAAGCCAAATCCAAAGGGATATTTAGCGTAATTAGAGACATCTAAATATTTAGAAACATATTTTTCTTCTGGTGCTGACTCATAAGGACGCCCAGTATTGTCGACATTGTAAAAAATTGGCACTTGACCAACCGTTTCTGGAAACGACATACTTAAGCGACCACTTGGATTGTACTGTCCCCACAAAATTTCTGCTAGCGCATTGCCCCCTTCTGTTCCAGGTTGCCAAGCTTGCACAATTCCTTTTGCAACATCTATCCCTTGTAAATCTAAGGGCCGACCACTGTAGACCGTGACAACAACATTGGGATTTTTCTCAATAATTTGTGCCACTACTGCTAATTGTTTTTCGGGTAGACGAATATCACTGCGACTGGCAGCTTCCCCACTCATCCAATCTGTTTCGCCTAGTGCCACTACTACTTTATCTGCTTGACTAGCTAACGTTAAAGCCTCTTCAATGGCCGCCGCGGTCGGTTCAAAGTAATCAAAGGGTTCTTGGGCAACTAGAAGATTTGTAGTTAATTTTTGGGCACCAGCCACGAGGGAAATGGCTTCTTCTTTCTTTCCTTGCCATGACCAAGCCCCTAAAATATCTTGTGATTGGGCCCCTGGGCCGACAAGCGCGATTTTTTCTTGCGGCGTAAAAGGCAAAATATTTTCATTTTTTAAAAGAACCATTGATTTTTGAGCAATCTTTTTAGCTATTTCTCGATGTTCTTTGCTTAAAATCACTTCTGCTTCCGCTTGTTCATCCGCACCACGATAGGGATTTTCAAATAGGCCTAGCTCATTTTTTAGTTTTAAAATTCGCATAACTGCTTCATCAATAAGTGTTTCAGCAATCCGGCCTTCTTCAAGTAATTCTTTTAAATAATCTGGATAACACGTGGTCATCATTTCAATATCTACACCAGCCTTGATAGCCAATTCTGCTGCCTGTTTTTCATCTTTGGCAACGCCATGAGGAATTAATTCTTTAATCGCTCCCCAGTCTGAAATCACAACTCCTTCAAAGCCAAATTCATTTCGTAATACGTCTCTAAACAGCCATTGGTTGCCTGTAGCAGGAATCCCATCCACTGTATTGAAGGACGTCATGACAAGTTTTGCACCCGCATCTAATCCAGCTTTATAGCCAGGTAAATACATTTCTCTTAGCTGCCGTTCAGACATATCTACCGTATTATAATCCCGACCAGCTAAGGCACCACCATATGCCGCAAAGTGCTTCACGCACGCGGCTACTCGCCAATTGTCTTCTTTTAAATTTTCTCCTTGGTAACCTCTCACCATTGCAGCAGCTAAGCGGCTGTTGAGTAATGGATCTTCACCTGTTGACTCCATGACACGTCCCCAACGTGGATCGCGCACTAAATCAACCATTGGTGAAAAGGTTACATGTAATCCTGAAACAGCAGCTTCTTTTGCTGAAATCTCCGCCATTTTTTCAACCGCTGCTTCATCCCAAGTGCTTCCTAAAGCCAAAGGAATCGGAAAGATGGTTCTGAAACCATGAATAATATCCGCCATTAAAAGTGTTGGAATATTTAATCGATGATTTTGCATATATTCTTTTTGAACACGTTTTGCTTCGTTTGCACCAGAAACACCCAGTGTTGTCCCAGCCGTATCAATCGTTTCTTGACTTAGTCCTAGCTCTGACATAGGGCCGGTCTTTTCTTCTGCTTTATCTGAATAAAACGCTGCTGCTAATTGTAATAATTGATTAATTTTCTCATCAATCGTCATTTCTTCGACTAATTGAATCAGTTGATTTTCTTTCATACTCTCACCTTTCTTCAATACATACTTCTGCTTCTAAAGGAAAATGGTCGGAGGGAAAACGTCCATCGATACTATCTGTTAAACTTGCGGTTTGCTGTACTTGCCAACCTTTTACATAAATATAATCAATTTCTTCTAATTCCGCCCAAGGTTTTGTGTAAGTAAAATTTTGAAATGTTCCTCTTGGGCCATAATGAGTAGCTAAATTTTTGCTATCTTGAAATTTTTTTTGAACAAGTTGATGAACCGCTTCCTCCGACTCTGCATTAAAATCGCCCATTAATAAAGTTGGATACTGTGCAATTTTGTCATGTAACTCCTCTAAGATAACGGTCATTCCTGCTAAACGAGCATGAGCTGAAATATGATCCAAGTGAACATTGATGACTAAAAAAGGCGTATTTTGAGTCGTTTCCTTAAATAGTCCCCACAAAGCAATTCTTGGACAGCCAGCTTCAGGATGGATACTTGGCTGCTGAGGTGTTTCAGATAACCAAAAATACCCTGTATCAATAGCCTGAATTTTTTGTTCGTTATAGAGAATCGCTAGTCCTTCTCCTTGACCATTCCCTTCTCTTTCCGCAGAAAGACAGGTGAATGTTGTATACGCCTTTAAATCCCTGACTTGATTCGGTCGTACTTCTTGAATACAACAAAGGCTCCAATCATGAAAATTGATTAACTGACAAACAGCCTCTTTACGAAAAGACCATTGCCAATCTTGGTCATACTCTGTATCTACCCGGACATTATACGTAGCTATTTTCATTTTTAACCTCCTGCAATAGTTGTTGAATTTGACGCATCTCACGACGGATCTGGGTTGTTTCACCGCCACCATGGCCTTTTTTCCAATACACTCTGACTGCTTTTCTTGCCTTTATCTGATGATAAGAAGGGAAAAAATCTTTCATCGGACATATCGGATCGTGACTCCCAACAGAAGCAAAGACTGGATTTTTAATTTGCGAAACAAAGTGACGACTATCAAAATAAGGAAGGACCGCGGCAATTTTTTCATGCGCTTGAGGATGCTCTTGTAAGTACTGATGAATAATTTGATACGAACCCGTTCCTTCTGCTACTCTATTTTCTAAACAAGAATGACTTGGAACATCTGCAAAAGTAGCTAAAATCGGGAAGTCGACTAAACTGTTCACCATTAACACTACGCCACCCCCTTGGGAACCACCACGAAGAATGATTTGGTCCTGATTAATTTCAGTAAAGGTCCGCACCACTTCTACGCTACGTAAATGGTCGGCAAACAAGCGGCGTTGGTACCAATCTTCTTTGTCTAGAAATCCTCGTCCCATTGGTGCTTCATGCCAAATTGTTTGATATGGCACGCGATCTTTGGTTAATCCCCCTTGACCTCGATTATCAATGACAAAACAAGCACAACCAATTTGTGTCCAATGAGCAAATTGCCAAGGTTCTTGAATATGATTCATATAGCCTAAACAATCAATCACTATTGGCTGTTTCCCCGCCGTTTTAGGAAGTAACAAATAGCCAAAGATGCGCTCACCTAGGAAACTTAAAAAGTCGACCTGTTCCACTTGAACATTTTCCAATGGATAGTCAATGACCCGCCGATGAATATCTAGCGGTATTTTTTGAAGTTCTTCCTTAGTCTTTTCCCAAAACTCAAAATACTCATTCATGTTCCACACCTAACACTTTCTGAAAAAACGCTACTTGAAGAAAAGCCGTTGTCCCGAATCCTAACGCAATATATAAAAACAAATTAAGCTTATAGAAAAAAACAAACGTTAAAAGAGGTAAAATAAACAAAATAATCGCATTTGCACTATTACTTAAGACCACATAAACCGTCTCACCTAGTGTCTTTTTAACGGACCAATTAAAAACGGAAAAGAGAAAAAGAAAACTCGTCAAAAATAATGCAACAAAACTTAATAGAAAAATAGCTAAGAAACCTAAACTAGTGGCTATTTTAAATAAACTTGTTACGACAATACCGCCCAGTAAAAAAGCAACGAACAAGACACCTGTTAAAATAAAACCTCGCATGATGTTATTTTTTAATGCTGTCCAAAACGTTCGCAAAACAGGAATATCTTTTTCACGATAAAAACGATAGATCGTTCGATACAACGCAATTAAGCCGACACCGCTAAAGATGCCTGTTATACAGGTAATTAAAAAGAGAAAATTAATAATGATCAAGTTGGCAATAAAAGAAAAAATCCGATAATACCAACCTTCATATGCAAATAGCTTATTCATATTAAAAGAGAAAAGCGGATTTCTCGTTGCTTTATCCGCTTTTCTCTCCTCCTCTCTTACTTAAGTTTGTCTCTGTTTTCCGCCATTTTCTCAGATTTTATTTTTTCAATTGCATCCCATTTATTTGATTTTAAGAATGCTTTGTAGTCTTCTAAAGATTTGTCAAAGGCTTTATCATCTTTCGCACGAATCATTGAAATAACGGTTGTATTTAGTTTGGTTTCAATCGCTTCATTCGCCCGAGCTTCCGGCGTTCCTGCATCTGGATTAATATTTTCAATTACGAAATGTGGGACCAATTTTCCTTTGCCCCATTCTTGCATTTGCGTTAAAGCACTTTCCATTGGCACTTTTAGTTTATTAACACGGTCATTGTTAAAGTATAGGAAACGACTAATGCCATATTTTTTGTTGTAGGCATCATTGTCTGTTTGTTCTAATTTTTTCACTTCTGGTAAATAATCAATTTTTCCTTGATCATTGTACGCATAAGTAACTCCTTCAACGCCATATTTTGTTAAAATTTGTCCTGGTTCATCAATTAAATATGTGAATAGTTGAGTGACTTTCGCTGGATCTTTCGCATCTTTCGTAATGTAATTACTTAACCAACCTGAAATGCCGGTTTGATTTAATGTTGGTTTTCGGCCAGAAGTGCTACTTGGTCCATCAATGGCTATATAACGTGTGCCAGATTTTTTCATAAATTCTGTAAAGTTTCCACCTTGACCACTGGTTCCAGCAACGAGCATGGTTGCATAATTTCCTTGTTTCACTTTTTCATCAAACGTTGCCCCATCATCTGTGAAGCTATCATCACTAATATTGCCTGCTCGGTAAACATCATTAAATGTTTTTAACCATTCTAAATATTCTTTATCTAAATTTCGATCATAGTATTTACCATTTTTATCCTCTAAAGGAACACCTAAGAAGTCTTGTAATTTGTCTAAAAATGGTCCTGCACCATCGCCCACTGTGGTGAAGCCCATTGGGGTCATCTCAGGATATTTTTCTTTAATCTGTTGCATGACTTTTTCAAAATTTTCTGGTGTTGAAACGTCTGGCTTGCCTAATGCATTATAGACATCTTCACGAATAACAAAATTATCATTTACTGGGATATTTCCACTTTCATAATCCGCTTTTGTATTAGAGTAATTAGGGTAACCATATGTTTTTCCATCCTCTAAGGCATACCATTTAAACGTATCTTGGTTAACAACTTTCATTAAATAGGGGTCATATTTTTTAGCTAAATCGTTTAAAGAATAGGCCCAAGAATCTGCTTTCAATGCTGCTTGTCCAGTTTTTTCAGTTAATGTCACAATATCAGGCATATCTCCACTTGAAATCATGGCATTTAATTTTGAATCATCGCCGGAAATAAATTCAATATCCACATTTAAGTCTTTTTTAATCTGCGCAGTGGTCACGTCTTTTCCAAAAGGCAGCGCCGTCCAATCTGAGTTAATATACCATTTAATCTTGGTCGGTTCTTTCTTCTTATCTAACTTCCAAGCAGGCGTCTTTTCATCTAATTCATACCGATCCTTAATTGAGACATCTGAGCTAGCTTTCTTTTCCCCACCGCTACATGCCGCTAAACTAACGACCGCCGTTGCCACCAATAAACCGCCTAAAACTTTTTTCATATTGTTCCCTACTTTCTTTATTCTTTTACTGCACCGGCCATCATACCGCCGATAAAGTGTTTTTGTAGTAATGGATAAATGATTAAAATTGGTATCGTTGTAATGACAATTGTTGCCAGCTGAACACCACGTGTCGTTGCCTGCACCACCATATCTGTACTGCCGCTCTCTGTCATGGTACTCAAGTTTGATTGAACAATAATTTCATAAATTTTCATCTGCAATGGATACAGATATTCTTTGGTAATATATAATTTCGTGGTCATAAAGTCATTCCATTGACCTACCCCATTAAATAAAATAATGGTGGCTAATGCCGGTTTTGTTAAAGGTAAAAAGATTTTATAAAAAATTTGAAACTCACTGGCGCCGTCTATTTTGGCGGATTCTTCTAAAGATGGTGGAATTTCTCGGAAAAAGTTCATTAAGATAACTACATCATAATAGCTAAATAAAGCTGGAATGATATATACCCAGAAGGTATCTAAGAGTCCTAATGACTTAATCAAAAGATACGTGGGAATCATGCCCCCACCAAAGTACATTGTAATGACACCCATCGTTGTATAAATGTTACGCCCGACTAGTCTAGATTTACTAAGTCCATAGGCGACAATTGCACAGAACAGCGTATGCGTCGACGCACCGATGACTGTTTTTAAAACAGAAATCAAAAACGCTCGCGGAATGCTACTATCCGAAAAAACTTTCCGATAATTTTCTAGCGTAAATCCTTTCGGCCATAAAACCAAGCCTTTACCGGCTAAACCCGAACTTGACGAAACTGAGGAAACTAAAATATTCCAAATTGGCACGATAATTAATAAAGAAAACAACACAAGAATTAACGTATTGAAAAAGTAAAACCATTTGTTTTCTTTTGATTTTCTTTTAATCACAGCTGTTGCCTCCTTTATAAAATAACCGACCGACCATTGTTCATTTTTCTAGTAATGCGATCTGTAATGACTAATAAAACAATTGAAATAACAGAAATCCCTAAACCAACTGCCGTCGCATAAGAAAAGTCCCCTTGCGTTAGCCCCATACGATAAACAAATGAATTAATTACTTCTGATTTGTTTTGGTTTTGAGCATTCATTAAAACCAACGTTTGATCTAAGTTCGATCCCAATAAACCGCTAACATTTAGAATTAAGTTCAACGAAATAATCGGCGCTAATAAGGGCAAAGTAATCGTTCGGATTTGTGTTAATTTTGAAGCACCATCAATTCTCGCCGCTTCATAAAACGTTGGATCAATGCGAGACATGCCAGCAAGATAGAGAATCGTGCCCCAACCTACTTCTTTCCACAAATCAGAAAGAACAGCAATCCACCAATACTTATCAGGATCTAACAAATGATTGACGCCCTGATTCATTAAGCCTAACGACATCATGACTTGGTTGATAAAGCCATTTGTTGAAAGCCACGAAATCAACATCCCGCCTAAAACGATCCAAGAAAAAAAGTGCGGAATATAAGAAATTGTCTGAATCACTTTTTTTAAATGTCCATCTCTCATTTCAAAAATCATTACCGCTAAGATAATCGGAATAGCGAATCCTAAAAAAAGTTTCATTAAACTAATCGCTAAGGTATTACGAACTGCTTCCCAAAAAAAACTATCTTCCATAATGATTCGAAAATTTTCAAGTCCAACCCATGGTGCAGAAGAAACCGTATCAACAATCGTATAATTTTTAAAAGCAATGATAATTCCATAAATTGGAATGTAGTTAAAGACAATCATGAATGCTACACCCGGAAGTACCATCCAATGCAATTGCCGCTGATCATAAAACTTTTTTAGTTTTTTCATAAGCAGGGTTCCTTTCTTTTTAGTGAAACGTTTCTACAAACAGATTATACATTCACTCCAAACGGTTGTAAACCCTTACATTGTGGTTTTATTTAAAAATAACAGCATTAAAAAGCGCTATAGACCATTTATAAAGAAATTATTTCCCCTGCTTCTTTTTCCATAAAAATACTCTTTTCTAGATATTTTAAAGCATTTTATAGAAACGTTTCACCAAAATATGAACATCTTTTTCTTAAAAATAATTCTGTTAAATAACAGAAAAAAGTCTGGTCGGATTGACCAGACTTTTTAAATATAGATAGTAAAATGTGTAATTTCAGGGATCACCCCAAGACGGGCATGAATGGCGGTCGTTCCTAAGCCTGTATTAACATATAGTTGCGTTTCTTGGTCCAACTGATACAATCCTCTGGTATATTTTTCTGCTAAAACATTTGTGATTGGATAAAAAGGAATCCAAATTTGTCCGCCATGGCTATGTCCTGCTAAAACTAACTGTGTACCCGTACCAACAAATGCATCCGCGACATCTGGTTCATGGGTCATTAATAACGCATAGTCATACGTTTCTCGATAGGACAATGTTTCTGAAACGGAAGGATTTCCTAATAACGAGTCATCTAAACCACCAATAAAAAGACGGCGTCCATCTGCTAAGGTTACTGTTTCTCCTTGGTTTTTCATAACGGTAAAGCCACTGGCCTCCATGACTTCATCATACACCGCAGAAGCACCGCCACCGTAATCATGATTTCCCCAAACTGCATATTTCCCAATTGTCGCTTGCAACTGTTTTAATTTTTCAATCATCGGTTCTTTTTGTTGCGGATTTTTGGCATAATTGTCAAATAAATCACCTGTAAAAACGATAATATCTGGTTTTTCACGATTGACTTTTTTTATGACTTTATCTAACCGCTTCGTCTCATAAAATTCTGAAACTTGTATATCCGAAAGTTGCACAACATTCAATGGTTCTCGTTGATTTTTCTTTCCCAAAGTCACCTGATTAACGTGAACTAAATTCGGCTCAATCTTCCACGCATAGATTGGGAGTGCGATAATTAAGAAAAAAAATAAGAGCATTATACTTAAACCAATTTTTTTAACCACATCACTCGCTCCTTTCTTTTCTTTGATTTCCGAAGACTTAGTATAGAGAAAAATCTTCTTAACCACAATCTAAAACAAAGGAAATTAAGGCTTTGTTAAACAACCTAAAGAATTTCCACAATCTCTTATCCTTTTCTTAGCTTTTTTATAAAAAAAGCTAGATAATTTCATCTGTCGATGAAATTATCTAGCTAGAACATTCTTCTCTTAATGATGATGTTTTCGAAACGTTTGATAACCAATTAAGCAAAATAAAATCCCCAATAAAATCATTCCAGTTACTGAAAATAAGCCTGCTAACATCTTTCGCATCCTCTCTGTTGCTAATCTTCCTTATTTATAGTCACTATTTCTTGTTGTAAAATTGGTTGAAATAGACGACGTTCTGCTAATTTTCTTGCTAAAATTGCTTCACTTTTTTTCGTAAAGATACCTAAGTTATGGCGCTTGCCTTTCAAAGAGATATAAGCCAGCCATTTCCCAGAAGCGGTCTGGCTCACCCCTTTGTGTCCACTGCTATTATTTTTGGGGCGTTTACTTTGTAACTTCCCTGGAATTACGCCAGCAACTCTTTGTCGGTAATCCTTCTTTTTACGATGACCGCAACTTTTGGTATGGCCATTCAACAAATTTTCACAGCGAACCCAGCAAGATTGTCCGCACGAACACAGACAATACGCTTTCATTGTCTGTTGAATACTTTCGATCCGTACCACGACTAATTCATGATAGTTTTTTTTCAACATTGTTTGATAGCGATGGTGCGCACATTTGGTTCGATACCCACGAATTAGTTGTCTTCTTGAAGCTTCTGCATAGCTCCCACAAGAACAGCGACAGGCCCAAACAATCAGCCCTTCTTTTCTTTTTGCTGTTGGTGCTACTACTGTCAACTCACCAAACTTTTGACCAGTTAAGTCATTATAGTTAACTGCTTGTCTCAATTGACTATCCTTCGTATTCTTGTTCTCGCCACATCTTGATTGGGTCTCTCTCATAGTGCTCATTTTTCTGAGTCTCTCCCTTTCTTAGTTCTCTGACCACCTCAGCAAATACTTGCCAATCTTTTGTTTCCGGCAAATGACGCCATGTCAATTGACGACACCGTACTTTCGAACTATAAAAATCGGACAAATACAAATCGGTTTCTAAGGTTAATTTGTGATCAATCATGACATCCATATAATTGAAAGAAGCAATAATTTTTGCAATAAAGCGGTTATAATCCTCCCCACCAGAAAAATCAACAAATACATGAATCGTTTTTTCAATTGCGCAAAAAGACCGGTCATTTAACAAACAAAACATAAAATCATAATATAGATGCACGCGTTCATACATTAAAAATCGTTTTTGATGCAGCGACTCTGTCTTTTGTATAAAACCATCTAAGGCGCGATGAATTTGAGGAAACCTCTCTTCAAAGAAACTGCTCTGCTTGGCGGGAATAAATGCAGCCACTGAAAAGTATAGGCGGTCCCAGCGATAACAAATCAACTTTAATTTTTCTTTTGTTTCCACCGTAATTCGCTTTTCAAAGAAAGGAATAACACTATTCATATGATCAATAAATTCGTCTAACATGGTTAACTTATCTGGAAAAACAATCGGACTATCAATGTATTCATTTAAACTTAAAAAAAGAAAAATATATGAAGTCTCTTTGCCAAAATCCTCTTTAAAAAGAGGGGTTTCGCTTGTATAAATTTTTTCAAACGCATGCTGTAAACAGCTAGGCACATGAACTTCCGTAAAAGAGTCCACTACATGATCAGAAAATACACGAAAACGTTGGATCGTTAAAAGAATAAATAGTTGTGCGCTTTGATTAAGACTAAACGTTCTTTGATACATCAGTTGTAAATCGTTTATAAATCGTTTAATGCCAGGACTATTTTCCAGCAAAATGTTAGGCAGCCTTTCTTGATTACTTCCATAAAAATAATACAAGCATTGAAAACAAAAACTTCGGATATTTTTCTCTTCTCCAACCAAGCCTGTTGACTTTAATTTAATACGCCAATTAGCTAAAATCAGATTTAGCTTATACGAGAAGGCATAAATTTTGCTTTTGCTCATAAAATGAATTTGAGAAAACTCTTGAATCGTATGCTTTTGATAGAGACCCACATCAAGAAGCAACTTGGCCATTAGTGATTGATCAAAATAATATTTTCTTAAGGCTTGATAATCAATTTGCGATAATTTTTGCGCACTAATCAGTCCTTTAGCTGGAAAAAGAATTTGACTCCTTGAAGAAATCTGTGTACATTCATAATTTATTTGACGGCACAACGATTCTAACTTTTGAGTGGATAAATCAAAATATCCATAAAATTCTTCTTTTAATAATGGACCTTCACTATTCATAAAAGTTTGATAAATAAGTAATTTATCTCGGAATTCTTGGTCTAATAATTCATCTAACAAAGTAGTCACATTTTCAACTCCAAACTATCACGCCTTAAGTATCTATTTTTTTGACAAGACGTGAGTGTCAATCTTGCTTAGTTTTTCCACAAATTTAAAAATGATTCTTTCAATATTTAGGAATCTTCATAGAAAAGTATTATTTTAACCAAAAAAAGCCCCCTTGCGTCACCAAGGAGGCTTTTTTTGTTATTTTTTTACTTTAAATTTAAAGAAAAGCTGATTTGTTTGACTAATTTTCTGTTTCTTTTCTAGCCTATTCGTCAAAAATGATTGAAACTTTTGGTTCGTCTTCTATACTATCTTCCTATAAAGTTCTTACTCTTTTAAGTATCAGCTTCTGTCAATAAAAGTCCTCATTTGGCATTGCTAATCTGAATACAGTATGACTACTTGTTGCCGCTATTTTTTGCTGTTATTTTACTCTTTAATTGAAGCGCTAGAAACGCTGTCAACTGTTGGCTTTTCGGTCGCTGACTCTTCTTCATGGACTGATGCACTTGAGACACTATCTGCCGTTTCTGGCGCTTCTTTTTTGGAGGCACCACTGACTGCATCGACGTTTTTTCCACCGACTAATTCTTGCCCAGTTTGTTTTAAATACCAATCAACAATTGGTTTAAAGTCTAAAATATACTCATTAATTCCCGCGTAATTTCCATTATCATCATACATCGCTTGATAGTTATGCACTACATAGGTATCTGGTCCGTGCATTGGAACATGAACGCGAATAGCATCTGTTTTTCCTGACCGTAATTGTTGAATCACCCATTCTACATTTTTCAATGCTTTTGGCGGATGGCAATTCGCTAATGGATTACCAACTTGTCCTGGTTGCCGTTTAGCAAACATTTCTTCAGCAGCCATTTTTTTATTGTAATATAAAAATTGATTGTTACTGTCTGCATAAGTCAATTCCATTGGCATTGATTTTAAGAAATAATTTAGCTGATCTACGGTTAAAATGCCTCGATCTAATTTTACATATGTGTCGCCTTCCACAGCCTGAACCGCTTCTGCTGCTTGTTCTACCCAATCATCTGCTGCCATATCAACCCCTTCGATCGTTGTTTCAATGGTTCCTTTTGCATGTAAATCTTCAGGTAAGTCTTTTGGCTTAGCCCCTTCTAATTTTGAAATCACATCAATGAATTCCACGAATTTTTGTAATGTGCTTTCTAAAAATTGACGTGTTCCCTCCGCAATTAAGTTGCCGTTTTCATCAAATGCTTCTTTCGCTTTTCCTAATAAAAACTCGTTTCCAGGCATCACGATTGCATTGACACCAGGTGCATCAAGAATTTGACGGAGATGTAATTGCGCACGCGAGGTTCCTTGATCATAATAAGAGCAACCAACAATCATTACTGGTTTATTTTCCAGCGGATGAATTTTGAAAGATAACCATTCTAACACACTTTTCAAACCGGCAGGAATGGTATGGTTATGTTCGGGCGTCGCAATAATTACGCCGTCTGCTTGTAAAATTTTGCGATTCATATTCTGAATTAAGACACTGTTCGTTTGATCCTTACTTTGATTAAACATTGGAATATCTTTAATTTCTAAAATTTCCAAGTCGAACATTTTATAAAACTCTTTGCCAATATATTGCAGTAGTAACCGATTATAAGAAGAATCAGCGTTTGATCCGACGATCCCAATTAATTTCATTTTATTCACTCCATTTCGTTAAATCGTTTCCCATGAGAAATTTTCTGCTTCTTTTTTATTTTGCGCATGCGCATGTTTCAGCTGTTCTGTAATTTCAATAAATACACAAAAATCTGCAAACAAACCAGCTAGTTTATCTATTTGTTCTGAATCTTTTAACGCATTGTTTTCATCAAAAGCTTGTAAGGAATGCGCTAATAGAAATTCAGAGCTTGGCATAATTCGTGCTTTCAATTCAGGAGCATCTAAAATTTGACGCAGATGCGCTTGTGCTCTAGAGGAACCTAACGTACCATAGGATGCACCAGTAATCATAACTGGTTTATCAACAAACGGAAAAATCCCGTAAGATAACCAACTTAGGGCATTCATCAAAGAAGCCGGCACCGCATGGTCATATTCAGGCGTACTGATAATGACGCCATCTGCTGCTTCAATTTTCTCAGCAACCGTTTTAACTATTTCTGGTAAAACTTTGTCTTCTGACTTGTTAAACATAGGAAAGTCAACAATTTCAACTAGTTCAATGTCAGCCTCCTGCGCAAAATAGTGTTGCATAAATTGCAAAAGTTGACGATTGGTTGATTGCTCTGAGTTCGTTCCTACTAAGCCGATAATTTTTTTCATAATGAGCTGTCCTTTCTTTTTCGGTTCTATGAATGGATAATGTGAAGAGTATCTGCTAACCCACTGCTATATAAAATTTGCTGGTCTTGTGTAATGATGACTCCTTCAATCCCATCTAGTTGATTGAGGATTTCAAGCGCTTCTGGAATTGGATAACCAAATAAACGCGTTGTCCAAATCTCACCATCCACTGAAGCATCCGAGATAATTGTGATGCTGGCCATTTCAGTTTCCAATGGGTAACCGGTTGTCGGATCCAACAGATGGTGATAGACTCGCCCAGCTTCGGTTAAACTTCTTTCATAAATGCCCGACGTCACAACCGATTGATTAGCCACTTCGACAAGTAAGCTGATTGTTTCTCTGGATTCTTGCGGATTGCGAATACCAATTCGCCATTTTTTGTTTTGATGCGTAGAGGGCCCCAACGTCACAATATTGCCGCCCAGATTAATCAAAGCAGACGTCACATGGACTTCTTTCAAATAGGCAATTAGTAAATCAGCGATATAGCCTTTTGCTAAAGCCCCCAGATCTAATTTCATTCCTTCTTCTTCCAAAAAAACCGTTTGTTTTAATGGATTTAAGTGAATCTTTTCTGGATTAATTTTTTTCAAACAGGCTTTAATCTCCTTTTCTGACGGGACACGGGCATCTTTAAAACCGATTCGCCACGTTTGAACTAGTGGGCCAATGGTAACATTCAAATGACTAGCTGGATCACAACTATGCTTTTTCCCTAATGCAATTAATTGATACAACTCTGGATGAACGCTGACTGGTTTTTGCCCAGCTTGTTGATTGACAGCCATCAGTTCCGAAGTTGAATCATTTGCACTAAAGCGTTGTTCATAAGTGATCAATCGTTGATGCACTTCTTCTAGAATTTTTTCAGGTTCTTCATGGTCTACAAATACATCTATTACTGTGCCCATCAAATAAATAGTTTGACTTTGTTGCACCTCAAGACTTCCTCTCCACGAAAGATTGTGTTTTATTTCACATTTATTCACAAATGAATCATACGCCTTTATTTGATGCCAGTCAAGTCGTTTATATATTTTTTTATATAAAATAACGACCTTAAAATTTTCATTTAAGGTCGTAACGTGTCTTTAACTCTTTTAAAAAACGCTTTTTTTATTATATTTTTAAAATAAATATATAATTTTCTATATAAACTAATTCTCCTTAGATAAAATTGTTTCTTTCAATGTTTGAATTGCTTCCAACAAGATGCGGTTTTTATTGATTTTTGCATACGCGCGGGCATCTTGTAGTAGTTCTAAAATTTGCTCTTGCGGCTTTTCTTCAGCTAAGGCATTTTTCGCAAGTTGGAAAGCTGCTCTTGCCAAGTAATACGTGACGTGATTATCAGAACAGATGGAAATCGCATACTCTAACAAAGCATCACTTGTTTCTAAATCGCCTTTTTCTGCATAAAAAACACCACAGTGAAAGACAACATTTAATACTCGCCAAGTATCTTCCATTGATTGAATAGTATAGAGATAAATTTCCTTGAAGACCTTATTGAAATAAAATTCGGCTTTCTCAATTTCGCCTTCTTTGGCATAGGCCATGCCAATTCCAGTAAAAGCTAACAAACGGTAAATATCGCTCGTGTATTTTTGCTCTTCAAACAGAAGTTTTTCAAAGGTAAATAAGCAATCCATCAACGAAGCATTTTGAAAAATCATGACAAAGCCTTGTAAATAATAATATTCTAATAACAGTTGGGAATCTTTGATTTCATCAAAAGGAATATTTTTTAAAATTGTTTGCAATTGGTCATGTTCGCTGGTAATCAAGAAGAATTCTGCTTCTTCCATTTTTTCAAGAATTTCAGGTTGTTTAATCCCTACGCGCGGGAAGAGTTCCCCCAAAGGTAGCTCTAAACGATTACATAGTTGGATCAATATTTTTAAAGTTGGGACTTGACCATTCTTTTCAAAGCGACTAACCGTAACTTGCGTACAAATCCCTTTAGCCAATTCACTTTGCGACAAACCACGTGCTTTGCGTTTTTCTATAAACCGTTGTATATTCATTGCTTTTCCTCTCATTCTCATCTTCTCAAACTTACTATAATACAACTTACCTTAAAAATATATATAGAAAAAGAAAAATGTTTATAACAAAAAAGAACACAGACAACTCTTTCATTAAAAGTTTGTCTGCGCTCTATTAGAACCTGAATCACTAAACGTCAATCCAGCGTTATTTAATCAATCCGATACGTCCTACTTGTTCTGTTTAGAGAGCAGCTCTTTTTTTAGCTTCTTTCACAAACGTATTCATGGCCTGATATAATTTTTCCTTGATTTCTTTGAGATTAGCTTGTTGTAATTCTTTATTGGCAACTAACTGTTGACCGTTCACCCAAACGGCTTCAACATTGCTAGCATTTGCTGAATAGACCAACGCTGAATAGGCATCAAAAATCGGAAACATATTAACTGATTGCGTTTCAATTAATGTTATATCCGCTTTTTTGCCCACTTCCAATGAGCCGACTTGCTCCGCCAAGCCTAACGTTTTAGCGCCCCCCATCGTTGCCAGATAAACAATTTCTTTAGCAGGAAACAAAGAGCGATCTTGGTGTGCTGTCTTATGAAAATTCGCAACCATGCGCATTTGGGTGAATAAATCTAATGTATTCCCACTACTAGGTCCATCCGTGCCTAAACCGACAATAATCCCTTGATCAAGCATTTGCTTAATCGGCGCTACGCCTTTGGCTGATTTAGTATTCGCACCGATACAATGAGCGACACGCGCTTTTCCATTAGTCGCAGCTAAACTCGCAAGATCTTCATCTGTTGCCAAAATACAATGCGCTAAAATAAACGGCTCGCTCAAATAACCCAGTTCTTCTAAGAAAGCAATTGGTGTTTTTTGATAGGCTTTTTCAAACTCAGCCATTTCATAAGTCATTTCAGCAACGTGCATGGTCACAGGAACTTGGTATCGCCGACTAAGTTCAATAATTTTTGCCAACACTTCTGGTGAGTTGGTATTCGGTGCATGTGGCGCAAGTATAGGCGTAATCAACGGATGGCCTTGCCACTTGCGAATAAAGGTTTCCGCGTAAAAAAGACCGCCTGAAGGCTCCGGACTATCACAAGTGGGCATATCAATGATCGTCTCTCCGAGCAAAGCACGAACACTCATTTTTTCACAACTTTTAGCAATTTCATCTTCAAAATAATACATATCACAAAAGCTCGTAATACCACTCAGTAACATTTCGGCAATTGCATAATCACTACTGCATCCTACTAATTCTTTTGTCATGAATTGTTCTAATGGAAAAAGAAAACGCCGGAGTCGATCTGGCACATCGTCTCCTAACGAACGAAACGGAATCATGCCTACATGGGTATGGGTGTTAATCATCCCAGGCATTAAAATTCCATTTTGACCATCGATTACTTGATTTGCAGCCATTCGCTTTTCATCAAGTGTGGTCATTGGCGCTAATTCCACAATTGTGTCTTCTTCAATCACTAAATAGCCGGCTTTGATTTCTGAAAATTGCTCATCCATTGTTAGTATATGCACATTTTTAATGAGTGTTTTCATACAAAAAGACTCCATCCTCTGGAAAAACTAATGGATAGAAACGTTGTGACTTCGTATCCATCATCCCAAAATCTGTCACTTTAATGGCTGGCGAGACAGGCAATGATAGTGTGGAAAAGGACATGATTTCATTCATATTTTGATAGCCTAACGCTTGCATAGCTTGTCGAACTTTTTGTAAAGAAGCGCCTAATTGTTCAATCGGTGCTTGCGATAAAATCCCACCAATTGGTAAAGGACAAGTTGCCATCACTTGCTGATCCGAAGCAACCAAATAGCCGCCTTGCATCGCTAATAATTCATTCTGCGCTAACAGAATATCCTCAATCGTATTACCCATCACCATTAAATTATGATGATCATGGGCCCAGGTTGTCGCAATGGCTCCTTTCTCGGAAAGGGGTTGATCCATTAAAGAAAAAGAAATATTACCATTTTTTCCGTAACGTTCCATCACAATTAATAAGGCGCAGTTGGCTTTTTTCCATTGCAACAATCCATTTTCAACAGGAATTTCTTTTGTAATTCGTTCTGTAAATGTGCCAATTTCTTGTTTTTGAATCACATTACAACGAACTGTTTCTTTTGTTGTAGCCACCTTTAAAAGTAAATCTTCTTCTGTTAACTTTTTACATTGGATGGTTTGTTGGTAAGCGGCTGGAAACTCTTCGATTTTTTCTGGATAATGGAAGGGCTCGCCTTTTTCAAAAACGACCTTTCCAGATTTATAAACCGTATTAATATCAAAACTTTCTAAGTCATTTAATAACAAAAAGTCAGCTTTTTTACCAGGTGCAATTTCGCCACGATCATGGAGACCCATTCGTTTGGCCGGCGTATAAGTTGTCATATAAATGGCTTTTTCGATAGGCAACCCTGCTTGAACGGCTTTTTTGACATTTTCATTTAGATGACCTTTTAGCAAATCATCAGCCATCACGTCATCCGTGATAATACTTGCATAATTGTAGAAGTCATTGTCTACTATCACCTGAATGTTTTCAGGAGTGATTGATTTATTTTGAAATTGAATAAAGACGCCCGCTTCAATTTTTTCTTTTAACGTTTTAGGAAATTGATGGGTATGATCTGAAGTGATACCACTATATAGAAAATCTGCTAACTCTTGATCTTCGATTTTAGGGCAGTGGCCTTCTAAAGGCATAGTTGGTCGTTGTTTTTGGCACAAATCGATAATTTGACGAATTAAAGAATCTGGCTCATAGGAAATCCCTTTAAAATTCATGGCTTCCCCTAAACAAATCACTTTTGGCTCTTTGAGTAATTCTGCTACTTCTGCTAAGCCGATAATCCCACCAGTTGTTTCTAATTCGGGAGTGGTCGAAGGAACCGAGGAAGGAATTGCGTGAAAGATATCTAGTTCTGTTTCAGCGGCCATAAAAGCTTTTAAGCCTTCTAAGCCAAATACGTTAGCCATTTCATGGGCATCGGCAATCACCGTTGTCACACCGTAACGCACTACTGCTTTGGAAAAAATAGTAGGTGTCGTCATGGAACTTTCAATATGCATGTGTGCATCAATTAAGCCGGGAATCATCCATTGATTCTCGGCATTAATTGTTTTTTTGGGCTGCAAATTGACGTTCTCTTCTTCATAAATGTAATAAAATTTATCATTTTTAATCGCAACATTTCGTTGAACGAATGTTTGAGTGACTGTTTGATACAGCCACACATTTTTTAGTAATACATCGACGTTCATTTTGTCCCTCTTTTCTAAAACTATTGATTCATCGTCCGGTTCCATTGATCAATCCAATCCGCTAGTTGACTATTAATAAAATTAAAATCGACTGTTTTGGCACGTTCGGCAATGGCACCATATGTTTTATTTTTCGCTTCTTTTTCGCTTAGCGTTACTTGTTGATTTGTAGGTCCTTCATTTAATGAAATCGCTTTGGCCTTTTGTGATTCTTCACTAATCCGTGCGTTAACAAATTTAAAGGCGGTTTCTTTGTTTTGTGCTTTTTTAGGAATATTGACTGTATTATAGTTGGCATACGTGCCGCTTTCTGGAACGATATACGTCACGTTTTCTGCTGCGCCTTGAATAATATCAACCGCAAAATCAGCAACCACAGCTGCTTCAATTTCACCAGATTGGAACATATTAGCTAAGTCTGACGATTTTGAATACGTTTTAACAACGTTTGGTTTTAATTCTTTCATCGCTTCAAAAGCGGCCTTCCCGTTATCTTTTGTAATATCTTGACCAGCATGTTCACTGGCAACGTATAACATTAAAGGACCTGCCGTCGTGGCAACGTCTGGAACAGAAATTTTACCTTTCAAATCAGCTGACCATAAGTCATCCCAGTTTTTAATTTCTTTGCCTAATTTTTCTTTGTTGTAAACAATCCCGATACTGTTTACAGCGATTGGTACGCCAGCACCACTTTCAAAAACCTCTTTTGCTCCTGGTGTTAACTGACTTAAATTAGGTACTTCTTTTTCTGTAATTTTTTCAAATAACCCTTCTTTTCCACCTTGTGCTGCATTTGCTTGTGCTAATTCAATGACATCAATTCCCGCATTGGGATTATTTTTTAATTTCGTAAAGCGGTCTGCGCTATTGCCTACTTCTAAGGTAACTTTCGCTTCATTCTCTTTTTCAAACGGAGCGATAATGTCTTTTTTGACAATATCTTCACTTAATCCGAAAGTTGAAACGACTAAAGCATTACTTCCACCTTTGCTCTCACTTTTCGTAGTTGCTTCGCTGTTTCCACAAGCAGTCATTAATAACGTTGCAGCGACTAATGTCCCTAAAATTACGCGTTTTTTCATTTTTAAATCTTCCTCCAAAATGGTTTTTATTTTTCTAAAATAACTAATTTCTCAGCTGGAAAAGCCAAGTGAATGGTTTCGTTTGTTTCATATAACTGTTCACTTGTTCCATTAACCAGCAATGTACCTAACGCTGTTTCCACTTCATATTGATAGCTTTTCCCTAAAAATGTTCGGACAGCGACAATACCTGCGACAGTATTAGTAGCAGCTTCTGAAACAATCTCAATGTCCTCTGGACGAATCGTTGCCACCGTCGTTGTAACATTTGGTTCAGGATTAGTCGTTTTCACTATTTGATTTGTTTGTGTCCGATAATGACCGGCTTCCATTTTTTCGACAGAGAAAAAGTTTTCAAAACCGATAAATTCTGCAACAAACTTAGTACGAGGCAAACGATAAATCGTTTCTGGTGAATCATATTGTTCAATCACGCCATTATTCATAATGGCCACTTTATCTGAAATAGAAAAACATTCTTCTTGGTCATGTGTGACAAAAACTGTCGTAATGCCTAATTGTTGTTGAATCCGTTTGATTTCAATCCGCATTGCCACTCGCAATTTTGCATCTAAATTACTCAACGGTTCATCTAGTAGTAATAGTTTAGGTTCAATAATCAGAGCACGTGCTAGCGCAACCCGCTGTCTTTGACCACCAGATAATTGTTTTGGATAACGGTCGCCCAAGCTTTCTAAACCACATACTTTTAGCATTTCCGTGACTTTTTGGTCCATGGTTTGTTTGTTTTCTTTGCGTAATTTCAGCCCAAAAGCGACATTTTCTGCAATCGTTAAATGGGGAAATAACGCATAGCTTTGAAAAACCATCCCGAAGTTTCTTTTATGGACAGGAACCTTTGTTAGTTCTTCTTGGTCAACGAAAAACTGTCCGTCGTTTGGCTTAATTAATCCAGCAATCACTCTTAGCGTAGTCGTTTTACCACAACCACTCGGTCCTAATAAAGAAACTAACTCTCCTTTTTCCATTGAAATATTTAAATCTTTTAAAATATCTTGTTTTCCGTCATAGCTGACGCGAATATCTTTTAAATCCACAAAAGTCAAAATTTTCTCCTCTTTCTATCTCGTGCTTCTTCCATGTTTTAGGCAATGGAAGCTAGTCCCAACGTTTTTTCAATTAAAAACATTAAGCCCATTGTTAGTAGCATCAACAATACAGAAATTGCTGAAACAGTTGGATCATAATTGTATTCCATATAACTTAATAAAGAAGTAGGCAGCATCGTCACACCGGGACCTGATAAAAACATCGATACAGGAACATTGTTAAACGAATTGACAAATGCTAACATAAAGGCTGCAAAAATTCCTGAAGACACATTGGGTAAAACAATTTGAATAAAAGCTCGCAATCTTGTACAACCTAATGTCCAAGCTACTTCTTCCATTGAATAATCTAGTTGTTCCATACTTGATCCAACCACTCGAATAATATAAGGCAAACTAATTAAAAAATGCCCCATTAACAATCCTTGAAAGACAGGCAAACCTAATTTAATAACAATATATTGAAATAACGTATACCCGACCACAATTCCTGGAATCACAGTTGGGGATAAGAAAAAGCTTTTAATAAAGTTGCGCCCACGAACGGAATAACGTGCCAGCGCATAGGAAGCCGGAATCCCTACTATTAATGCTAAAACAGTCGCTAATACCCCAATCAACAAGCTTAACTTAAAACTGTCCATAAACGTTTCCGATTGTAAGGCTTTGGCGTACCAATCTAAAGTAAATCCTTTAATCGGAAATTGAATCGCTGCGGCTGTTCCAAAAGAAGTCACCACAATCAAACATAATGGTAAAAATAAAAACAGAAAAACTAGAATTGCAATAACAGATAGTCCTTTTTGCTTACGCATGATTTGCTTCTCTCCGATCTACTTTCTTAGCTACCATGTCTAGGCCTTTCATCACAATTAATGTTGTTAAAATCATAATAAATGCAAGAACACTCGCCGATTGCCAATCACCTAAAGTATTAGCCTTTTGATATAAGAAGGTCGACATCATCATTTTTTGGTTACCACCTAACAGCTGTGGCGTCGTATAAGCCGTTAAAGTTCCTGTAAACACTAATATACTTCCTACAATGGTGCCTGGAATTGATAAAGGTAAAACAATTTTCCGAAAAGCCGTCATTGGATTGGCGCCTAGCGTCTCAGCCGCTTCTAGCATTTCTCCTTCAATGTTTTCCATAACCCCAACTAAGGTCATAATCATTGTTGGTAAAAATAAATACACTGAACCGATAATAATTGCAAATTCTGTATACAATAAATTCAGCGGTTGCTCAATTAAGCCTGTTTTTAATAACAACGTATTCACTACACCGTTTTTTCCTAAAATGTTAATCCAAGCAAAACTTCGAATAACTGAATTGGTTAATAATGGAAACAAGGTCATAGCCATTAAAAAGCCACGCCATTTTTTGGAAACTCCAGCAATAAAGTATGCCGTTGGAATGCCCAACACGATTGAAATACCCGTCACAATTAACGAAACTCTTATCGTTCGCCAGAAAATTGAAACATTATAGTCATCTTTAAAAAAAGTAACATACTGATTTAGTGTCAAGCCATGATCAGTAAAAATGGTTGGCAAAATGCTAGTAATTAATGGAATCATTAAGAAAAATAATAATAGTACTAGCCCCGGTGCCACAATTAAATAAGGAACTTTCTTGTTCATTCGTACACTCCTCGTTCGTTTTTTCACTTCATCAGTATACGCAAGGAAAACGTATATTTCAACACATTTTCATCTTTTTGTTCGTTTTTAAACCCGAACGTTCGTATATTTTTTCGAAAAAGGTTATTAAAAAATAAAACACGAACATTAAACAAAAAAACACAAACAAGACTGTTTGTGTTTTTTGTCAACTTTTTTATTTATCACTTAATTTTCTTGGAATGTTTGATCCTTTTCCATCATTTTCACTATAATACCATCTTGATACACCTGATAATATCCGAACAATTCATTCTCTTTTGAGACACTATTCTTTTCAGATATAATTTGAACAACATAACTTCCTTTATTTGACTGCTTAAACGTATAATGAAACGCCGAGTCATTCGTTGGTATCCCTAAACCATTTTGTAAAAATTCAATCGCTTCCTGTTTAGTATAAGATTCTGCTTCTAATTGCGTTCCTAAATGCGGATTTTTTTGATCAACAAATTGTCTTGCTTTGTCATTATTAGCAGACTTTTCTATAACGACTTCCTGTTGCGAATTCCTACTTCCTGAACAGCCAGATAATACAAATAAAATCATCAACAACCCGAAACACTTACTCAAAGTTTTCTCCTCCTCTCCATTTTGATTAGTGATACTTGATGATTTCTTTTATATTTTAGCATGCTTGATATAACGAATTGTGCTCAAAAAAGACAGAATCAACAAGTAAAAATTGTCGACTCATCTTTCTCTACTAATATTAAACACTATCTGTCTCAATATTTTCGAATTCCCTGTAAATTACTGATAAATAAAAACAGCTCCTTTTGCGTATACTTATATTATCAGCACCTAAAGGAGGAACTTTCTTGAAGCAAAAAAATCTACTCACTTATCAATCACTTGCAGCCTTGTTGCTAGTATTCAGTCTCTTTAGTTTTGACCCATCGGTTTCTTTTGCCACCCGTTCTGGAAAAACGCCCGTTTCAGTTGAACTAGAAATTGGAGGGCTGCCTGGTGATGAATCGGTTGACGATGCCATTGATCCTGATTTAGAAAATCCTAACACTAGTTTTGACTTGCTCTTTATTCCGAAAGAATTTACTTTTGAAACCCAAGCGATTTCTGGTGATTTAACGGCAGTTCCTATACGACCTTCTGAAGGCAATACTCATACAATGAGACACTTCGGGATGGGGGATGTTCGCGGAGCCTTAACTGGTTGGCATGTCACTGCTGAAATCCCACACATGCGAAACGAAGCTCATTCTTTACTAGGCATCATTACGTTTCAATTAACAGGCGGCTATGCTCGCTATGACAAAACGTTAAGGCGTTTCTTTATGACAAATACAATGTATGGACTGGATTTTTCAGAAGATCCTGCTGCACCCGACTTCCCGACCAACCCAATTATTATCGGTAACGGTGCGACTTTAATGAGTAACGCTGGTGATAGAAAAGGACAAGGAATGTGGAGCGGCCGCATGACCGATATTTCTCTTGCAATCCAAACCCCTGTTTCACAATTATTTCCTGGCGCATATACAGGTTCGATTATCTGGAATTTAATCTCTGGACCTGCATAAAATAAAAAAGCGCTTAGAAAACTAGCGGAATCACTACTCTTCTAAGCGTTTTTTTATATCATAAGGACTATTTGCTCCTTCTATTTGTCTAAGCATGCTTTACCACTTTTCGTTTAACGAATCACTTGGCCCCAACGGTAATCAAACTGATACTCTTGATTACCATTATTCAGGTTAATTTTGTATAAATAACGCGGGACTTTAATGAATAACGCATCCTCTACTTGAAAAGCATCAATAGGTACATTTTCTTTAGTTAAAAGCAACGGTGTTTGCCACTCGTATGTTTTTTTCTGCCAATTGTATAAGCCAACTATCGCTTGATTACTTTGTCTTTTCTTGTATGACAGAACATAATAATTTGCTTCATCTTTCTTGCCTAGTAAAACTGGTGCTATTAGTTGCTCTTCTAGTTTTCCTTGCACTGTTGTACGCTCTTCCGATGACAGCACTTGACCAATTTGACTCTCATTTGAATCTACCGTCCATTTAGGCGCTTCTTGTGTTTGAAAGACTTCTTTGAAAGTTGGGTCTTGTTTTAACTGCCAATTTTTCAAATCTAATTGATAATATCGATTGTTTAATCCATAAATATAGAGATAGCGATTATCCATAAAACGATAATCAACGAAATCAGAGCTTAAATAGTCTTTTAATTCAGAGAATTTCTTCACTAAATCTGCTTCAGAAAACTGTTTTTTCCCTGTTTTTGTATCTAGTAAGTAAATGGCCTCGTTATCAGCATTATTCAAAACCACATATTGATCTGTTTGACCAATTAAATAATCACGCCAACCTAAACGTTTACTCCACATTCGTTCGCCCGTCTGACTATTAACAGAAATCACTTGGAACAATGAGTTACTGGTGCTAATGCCATTCGTTCGTCCATTTGGAATAATCATTCGCTCGATTGAAGTTAAGCCTTTTGTTTTTTCAGAATAAAACGTCGCACTTTTCTCTTCAATCGTTACTGAACGAAACATTCCGAAAAAGATTAAACCAGCAAAATGTACCACTGCAAGATAAACCAATAAAATTAACGCATAGGGAACCAGTCTCCTTGTACTCCGCCTTCTTATTAAGGAAATAACCAAAATACCACTAATTACTATAAAAATAATTGCTACAATGATAACAAAAATATCATGATAGAGCCAACCAGACAATTGCCAACTTCTATAAAGTGTGTCCATTACGCCATCCTTTCCAATTGTTATTTGCTTATTATAAAAAGGATACTATTTTTTTTTGAAAAATAACAACAAAAAGCGACGAACAGCAATAAGCCCATTCAAGTTGACCTAGTTAGTCAACTTGAATGGGCGTGGAGAAATGTGCCTTGTTATTCAGTTATTCCGCTTCTTCAATTGCGGACAAAGCTTTTGCAATATCAATTTCTTTATTCCGATAATCAGCATCATGAACTGGAAAATGCTGTCGCAATTCTGCTGTTTCCATCCACGAAACAGTCCCTTGTTTAATGCCAAAATCAAGAATGTGCCCACCAAATTGGTGATCCTCACTGATAAAGTGCAAATGAAACCCTGCGGCAGAGGCACCATGAAATAATTTAGGTGTAAAGAACCCTACAACTGTTCCCTGAATATTCTCCGCTGTAAATTCAGGTTGATTGCGTGCTGCTTCTACAAATGGTGGATACGGTTTTTCTTGTTTAGGTGCCACACGGACATGCATCTTCGCAAAAAGACCGCTAATTTTAATTGCCGCAAAAAAATTAGGACTAATTTTTTCTAAAATTTGTGCTTTAATATTTTCATCGGTTTCCGTTGATACAGGGAATGCGCCATCTTCTTGAAAACGAGTAACTGCGGCATATGGCGTTAATTCTTCGCCTTCTAGAATAGTAATTTCGCCAGTTTGATTTGCATGATACAATGTACCGTCCAATAAAATAATTTCGCCATTTGAGCCTTCTAATGTCCCAATTCCAAAATCACCTTGCGTGAGTAACGTACCAATTTCTGCCGTTCCTGCCATCAAACTTTCCATTAAACCGCCTAGCGTACCATGTTGATAAACATATTGTTCGCTCATTTTTCCATCTCCTAATAAAGTTGATCTGGTAACAATGTTTTACCTAATTCTTGATTATCTGAATAATCCACAGGAACATCAATAATCACTGGGCCTTCTGTTTGCATTCCTTCTTCTAAAGCTGCGGCAAATTCTGCTTGTGAATGAACTCGAACCCCTTTGGCACCAAAAGCTTCAGCATACTTCACAAAATCAACTGGACCAAAATCTACGCCAGAGGATCGATTATATTTCATTTCTTCTTGGAATTTAACCATATCATAACTACCATCATTCCAAATAATATGCACGATATTTTGCTTTAAACGAACCGCTGTTTCTAATTCTTGCGCCGAAAATAGGAAACCGCCGTCCCCAGAAACAGAGATAATTTGTGTATTTGGACGAACTAGTGCAGCTGAGATTGCCCAAGGCAAAGCGACACCTAATGTTTGCATACCGTTACTAAATAATAAATGACGCGGTTCATAACTTCTAAAGTGGCGAGCCATCCAAATGTAGTGACTCCCTACGTCAACAGTAACTGTCATTTCATTCGTGGTTTTTTCTTGAAGCGTTTGAACAATTTCTAATGGATGTAATCGATTTTCAATTGTACTTGTTTTTACTTCTTTAATCGTTAATTTTTCTTGAAGCGTTTCTAAATAATCTTGCGCATCTTCTGTTAATATTGGTTCACTAAATGCTTCTGATAATTTCAAAATATTTTTAGACATATCACCAATTAGCTCTTCTTCCGGTTGCATATATTGA
Source organism: Enterococcus sp. AZ104 (assembly GCF_050546705.1). Lineage (NCBI taxonomy): Bacteria > Bacillati > Bacillota > Bacilli > Lactobacillales > Enterococcaceae > Enterococcus > Enterococcus sp. AZ104. The sequence goes on along the minus strand of NZ_CP172952.1, from coordinate 1,001,531 downwards.
TCAATTTCCATTTGAACTTCATCAATAACAATAACGCGCGCATCTTTTTCTGCGTTCCAATTACGTGCCTCATATTCAATTGGGTCATAACCAATCGCAATCACTAAATCACTTCTTTTTAACAAACGATCCCCAGGTTGGTTTCGAAATAAACCAACACGCCCAAAGAAATGTTCTTCTAATTCTTTTGAAATAATTCCTGCTCCTTGGAACGTTTCCACGACTGGCAAACCAGTTATAGCAACCAATTCACGAATGGCTGCGGTAACTTTTCGTGCAGAGGCCCGCATTCCTAAAAGTAAAACAGGTAATTTCGCTTGCTTGATTCGTTCAGCTAAAGCTGCGATTGTTTCTGCTGATGCATGGCCCAGTTTCGGAGCCGACAAAGGCTTAATCGCTTCGCCTGTCACCGGACTATCTGTGACATCTTGTGGGATCGATAAGAATGTTGCGCCTTTTTTCGCTGTTTTGGCGATACGGTAAGCATTGGCAATATTTTCAGATAATGTTTCTGGATCTTGAATTTCTGTACTGAATTTTGTTATTGGACTAAATAATGCAGCATTATTCATGCTTTGGTGAGTTAATTTTGACAAATCGGACCGTTTCACCTGTCCAGCCAATGCTAAAACAGGGTCCCCTTCTGCAGTCGCAGTTACTAACCCAGTTGCTAAATTGCTGGCACCAGGTCCACTAGTTGCAATAACTAAGCCAGGCTCTCCCGTCAAACGACCAATCCCTTGTGCCATAAAGGCAGCGTTTTGTTCATGTCGAGCTAAAATTAATTCTGGGCCTTTATCAACTAATGCATCAAAAACCCCATCAATTTTTGCACCGGGAATCCCAAAAATATAGGGCACTTCGTGATTGATTAAACTTTCTACTATGATATCTGATCCTTTTTTACTCACTGTTATACCTCCGATTAAAATCTGTACTAATTACAAATACAAAAATACCACTAAAATTCTAATTAATCAACAATGAAACACCTTGAAAACGTGTAATATACTAATTCGCATATTTTAATAGAATTGAGATATTTCAAAAGATTAAGCAAAAATAATGCAAAATACCTTAAAGTTTTATAGTCTTTCAACAATTATTATATACTTCTTCACTAAAAATTAGTAAGATTAACCTATAAGAAAAAAATCACAACCTGTGATAAATTATTGGAGGAAAAATATGTCAAAAGGGAAGAAAATTTTTGCCATTATCTTTGGGATTATCTTGGTTCTATTTCTTGCAGTTGTTGGAATGGGAGCAAAACTTTATTGGGATGTTTCTAAATCAATGGATAAAACCTATGAAACAGTAGAACGATCTAAAAAAAGTCAGGTCAATTTAAACAATAAGGAACCTTTTTCTGTTTTATTATTAGGGATCGATACAGGCGATGATGGGCGTGTCGAGCAAGGTCGTTCGGATACAACAATTGTTGCAACAGTTAATCCTCGTGACAAGCAAACAACCTTAGTCAGTCTTGCTCGCGATACCTATGTTGATATTCCAGGTCAAGGAAAACAAGATAAATTGAATCACGCCTATGCTTTTGGTGGCGCATCTTTAGCAATGGATACAGTTGAAAACTATTTAAATATACCTATTAATCATTATGTTTCAATTAATATGGCTGGTTTAAAAGAATTAGTCAACGCGGTTGGCGGAATCGAAGTGAACAATAATTTGACTTTTTCTCAAGACGGATATGATTTTACGATTGGTAAAATTTCATTGGATGGTGAACAAGCACTCTCCTATTCAAGAATGCGTTACGAAGATCCTAATGGTGACTACGGCCGCCAAGAACGTCAAAGAAAAGTGATTGAAGGCATCGTCCAAAAAGTCTTAAGTCTTAATAGCGTGAGCAACTATCAAGAAATTTTAACAGCTGTTTCTGATAATATGAAGACAGATTTAAGTTTTGATGACATGAAAAAAATTGCCTTAGATTATCGCAGTGCCTTTGGTAAAGTGAAACAAGACCAACTTCAAGGTACTGGTTTTATGCAAGATGGTGTTTCCTATCAACGTGTGGATGAACAAGAATTAACTCGTGTCCAACAAGAGTTGAAAAATCAATTGAATACAAAATAAAAATAAAACCCACGAGTACTATAAATACTCATGGGTTTTATTTTCTCTTCTATTAACGTTCTTGTTTCACCGCTTCTAAAGCCGCTGTATTAATAATATTCCAAGGTTTGTCAAACGCTGGTTGGAAGAAGAAGTCCGCATAGGCTAAGTCTTCAATCGTCATTTTGGCTTGAATCGCTAATGAAATAGCATTAATGTTTGCAGTTAAATCTGCTTTCGACATTAATTGAGCGCCTAAAATTTGTGTTGTTTCAGGATCATACACTAATTTAAACCAAGCTTTTTGTTTGTCTGGATTAAAGTCCATCAAGTAGTCTTCTACTACTGTCACCGCTTTTGTTTCTTTTCCTAATTTTTGAGCCATGACTTCGTTAATCCCTGTTGAAGCAAATTTATAATCAAAGACGGCCAAGCCAGAAGATCCTTGAACACCAGGGAAAGGTTTAACTGGTTCCTCTAGGTTTTTCACAGCAAAGCGACCTTGTTTACGAGCATTCGTTGCTAAGGCAATATTTACTTCTGTGTCTGCAGGATTGTATTTAATTAACGTAGCATCCCCTACTGCAAATACATCTGGCTCACTTGTCCGCATGTATTCATCCGTCTTGATTAGGCCATTCGGATGTAATTCTAAGGTACCTTTTAACCAAGCAGTGTTTGGACGGACACCAACCGCTACAACGACCAAATCAGCATCGTACGCATTTTTATCTGTAACGACTTTTTGCACACGACCTTCGCCTTCGTAACGTTCAACTGTTTCACCAGTTGCAATGGTAATATTATTAACTTCCATCTCTTCTGTTAAAACATCTGTAAATTCTTTATCTAGATACACCCCTAATGGACGATCTAAAATGTCAATAACGGTAACCTTTTTACCGGCTTTTGCAAATGCTTCGGCAGCTTCAATCCCAATATAACCACTACCAATCACAACCACATTATTGACTTCTGGATCTACTGTTTTTTGTTTTAATTTAATGGCCCATTGACGACCACGCATCAAGTAAATATTATCCAAATCTTTACCTGGAATATCTAATTCAAATGGGACAGCTCCGGGACTGATGATTAATTTATCATAATTTTCAACACGTTCTTCACCTGACACTAAATCTTTCACTGTCACTTGATGTTCTTTTGGTTGAATCGCTGTAATTTCAGTATTAGAAAAGACATTTACACCACGGCTCTCCATTTTTTCGCCAGTCATATAGCGAACAGAATTAACATCTTTCACTTTTCCTTCTAGGTACAACTGCATGCCACAAGACAAGAATGAGATAAAATCACCTTTCTCATACCATTGAATTTCTGCATCAGGATGAAGATTTAGTAATTCCTCTACCGCTTCATAACCTCCATGTGATGATCCTAAAACAATAACTTTCATCGCTCGTTCCTCCCATATAATATTATTTCTTACATAATAAAGAATATCATATATTCTCAAAAAATAACAAATAATATCCTCTTTTCCATTCTCAATTAAGTTCTTTAAATGAGAATAAAAAGGAGTATCCTCTGTATTTCGCCACTTTTCAATTACTTTTTTTATTTACTAAAAAATAAAAAATACTAAATTCTCCGATACGATTGATAGGGACGCCCCACTTTTAAATAGCTATTTTTACTTTCTAAAAGGTTATTTTTTTCTAGAAACAACACATATTTGCGAACAGAAACATGTGAAAGCTGACTCGCTTCTGATAATTCTTGAATCGTAAAATAGTCGGTAAATTCGTCTATTTTTTTTAACAATAATTGTAATGTTGCTTGTGTTAGTCCTTTTTCTAAGGACAGGTTTTGAAGATCTTGTTCATTTTTACGTGCGTTTGTCTGTGAAGAATGAAACAATTGGTCCACTTTTGTTTGCGAAAGCTCCTTCGTTTCCAGCGTGAATTGAGCAGCTTTTTTCTGATAGTTTTCGATACTTTGTTGAAATCGCTCAAAAGAAAAGGGTTTAACTAAATAGTCTAAAACGCCTAAATGTAAGCTTCGTTTAACGTTTTCCAACTCATTGGCAGCCGTAATCAGGATAACTTCTGTATCAATTTTTTCATCTCTAATTGTTGCCAGATAGGTCAAGCCATTGCCATCTTTTAAATGAACATCTAATAAAACAAGTGCTGGTTGTTTTTCTATCGTTAGTTGTAGACCTTCAGCAATTGTTGCCGCCGTAAAAATAGTCGGTTGGTGAATTAATTTTTCAAGATATTTTTGATGTATATATGCAACCATAGGATCGTCTTCAATAATCAATAGGTTCATTTTCCTCTGCTCCTTCGTAATGAACATTTATGCGAATGACAAGCCAATTGTTTTGTTGGTTTTCCCAAGCCAATGTCGCTTCCGCATTCTCTAATAATCTTGCCAAATAAGAAGTGAAAAACTCTTGTTCAAAGCGTTCCAGTTGTTCTTTTGGATAAGCAAACGAATAAGTCGTCGTCAAACTTCCTGGCTGATAATCAATGGTTTCAATGATCTCTTCTGGCAACGTTTGCTCCATCAGGAAACGATGAATATAACGGTAGATAGCAATCAAATTTTGCGTATCTTCATCTCGTTTATTTGGTGGAATTTCTGGATAAATTTCAATAGCTAATTGTGTTTTAATTTCTGCAAACTTGATTCTTTCCCCACTTAAAAAACCTGCTAGAATAGGATTCCTAACCAAAATAGCTAAGCGCTGTGCAAATTCCTTTTCTGGTTTCAATAAATCGGCTAGATAATGTTTTAGCGCCTCATAATCTTCTAAATCGACTAAGCCATAAATGACATGCATCTTATTCATAAATTCGTGTGATTGACTTTGTAATGCCGAAGCATATGTTGTTGTGCTGACAAGCTGTTCTGCGACAATAAACGTTTCCGTCGCATTTTTCAGAAAGATAACATGCCCAATTGTTTTTTTACGGACATTAATCGGGGCGATTGAGACGAAATAATCCTGGCCATTTTGACGATAGAATTGCTCTGTTTTTGAATGTACGATTAATTTTTCAGGAGATAAAACCAATGCTGAAAGTTTCTTTCCTAGTAAATTTTCTTCACTATTTGTTATATTATGATACATTTTAGTTGCTTCAATATTTGCTAATAAAATATTTTGATCGGTATCAATCACAAGGATTGCGTCTTTCGTTTCCTCAAGCATGGCGTTTCGCTCTTCTAATAGACGAGCAATTTCTCTTGGCTCTAAATCGTGAAGTTGTTTTTTTAAATAATAAGAAACTACGATGGCTAATATAAAGCCAAAACCAACACTTAAAAGGACACTCACTGTGTAATCATTTTTTGTTCGTTCAATCAATTGTGAAAGCGAGGTCATTTTAATGCCCATTGCCACAACCCCAATTTGTTTTCCTTGATCATAGACTGGGACAAAACCTCGTAATGATTCTCCTAAACTCCCTTGACTAACAGATAAATGTTCCTCCCCTTTTAATGCTCGCACTTCATCGCCACCTTCAAAATGCTTACCTATTTTTTGGCGATCAGGATGTGTTAAACGAATCCCCTGCATATTCATAATCACGATAAAATCCAACTGATGGATTTCACCTAAACGAACCGTATACGCTTCCAATTCATCTGAATAGTGATCATTCTTTAAGGCTTCAATAACATTCGGTTCAATAGCCAACTGTTCCCCGACGGCTAAAAGTGCTTGCTCTTGGTTTTTACGAACTTCTTTAATTGTTTGGACCGTCGTTACTCCGTAAAAGAAAGTAATCATAATAATTAATGTTGCAATAAAAATCACTGATAAGAAGCACCATAATTTCCCGCCACGCTTCATTCCATCCCTCTTTTCTCTTCAAATAAAGTATAGCATAGGAAGATTTGGTTAAAAAACTTTTCTTTAGTTAAATTAATTAAATAATCTACTCTACAGAAAACGTTTACATTATGATGAATATAGATTAAAGTTATAGGAGGAAATAGCATGGAAAAGAAATTGCACGCAACAGCTGCTAATGAAACAGATTGGCGCAACAAATTAACCAAAACGAGGATTGGTTCGGTTACGTTACCTGTTTATCTTGTAACAGCTAGCATTATTCTTGTTACGGCTCTATTAGAACAACTACCAGTCAATATGTTAGGTGGTTTTGCCGTAATTTTAACAATGGGTTGGTTACTTGGAACAATTGGTGGAAATATTCCTATTTTGAAACATTTTGGCGGTCCTGCAATTTTATCTTTATTAGTACCATCAATTATGGTCTTTTTCAATTTACTCAACCAGAATGTCTTAGACTCAACAGATATTTTAATGAAACAAGCAAACTTTCTCTATTTCTATATTGCTTGTTTAGTTTGTGGAAGTATCCTTGGAATGAACCGCAAAATTTTAGTCCAAGGTTTAATGCGCATGATTGTCCCGATGGCATTAGGAATGATTTTAGCAATGGGCGTTGGAACCCTTGTTGGAACACTGTTAGGTCTCGGTTGGAAACATAGCCTTTTCTATATCGTCACTCCTGTTTTAGCTGGTGGAATCGGTGAAGGCATTCTTCCTTTATCCCTTGGTTATAGTGCCATTACTGGATTGCCAAGTGAACAATTAGTGGGGCAATTAATTCCCGCAACCATTATTGGTAATTTTTTTGCTATTATGTGTTCTGGTTTACTTAGTCGTTTAGGAGAAAAACGCCCTGAACTTTCTGGACAAGGTCAGTTGATTAAAATTACCAATTCAGATGATTTAAGTGATGCTTTAGAAGAAGACAAAGTACCAATTGATGTAAAATTAATGGGCGCTGGTGTTTTAATTGCGTGTACCTTATTTATTACAGGCGGTTTATTGCAACACTTAACAGGCTTTCCTGGTCCTGTTTTGATGATTGTTGTCGCAGCCTTTTTAAAATACTTAAACGTAGTACCGAAAGAAACCCAACGCGGATCAAAACAGCTTTATAAATTTATCTCTGGCAATTTTACGTTCCCGTTAATGGTCGGCTTAGGTATGTTATATATTCCTTTAAAAGATGTCGTAGGAATGCTTAGCTGGCAATATTTTGTTGTGGTAATTAGTGTCGTTTTCACTGTTATTGCTACAGGATTTTTCGTTTCACGCTTCATGAATATGAATCCCGTTGAGGCTGCCATTGTCTCCGCTTGTCAGAGTGGTATGGGTGGGACTGGCGATGTGGCTATTTTAAGTACAGCCAATCGAATGAACTTAATGCCGTTTGCACAAGTTGCGACACGTTTAGGCGGTGCCATTACAGTAATAACAATGACTGCTATTTTTAGAATGCTTTTTTAACTATAAGTGAATTATTTAGGAGGAAAATGATATGTCAACAAAAGATGTAAAAGAATTAGCGATTGAGCAAGCAAAAAAATTTGGGGGAAAATTAGAAGTCTGCCCTAAAGTTCCGATTGAAACAAAAGCAGATTTAGGAATTGCCTACACACCAGGTGTTGCGGCTGTTTCTTCTGCCATACATGAAAAAAAAGAACGCGCTTACGAATTAACAACAAAGAAAAACACCGTCGCCGTTATCAGTGATGGTTCAGCAGTTTTAGGTTTAGGTAACATTGGTCCTGAAGCAGCGATGCCTGTCATGGAAGGAAAAGCTGCATTGTTTAAACGCTTTGCTGGTGTGGATTCGATTCCCCTTGTTTTAGATACACAAGATACCGAAGAAATTATTCAAACAGTGAAGTTTTTGGCTCCAACCTTTGGGGGAATTAACTTGGAAGATATCAGCGCTCCTCGTTGTTTTGAAATTGAACAGCGTTTAATCGATGAACTAGATATTCCCGTTTTCCATGATGATCAACACGGGACAGCGATTGTTGTTCTAGCGGCTTTGTACAACAGCTTAAAATTAATCAACAAGAAAATAGAGGACATTCATGTGGTAATCAACGGCGGTGGCTCCGCTGGTCTTTCGATCACAAGAAAATTTTTAGCTGCTGGTGTAAAACATATTATCATTGTTGACCGTGCAGGGATTCTGAGCGAAACAGATACAGCTCTGCCACCACACCACGCAGAAATTGCGAAGCTAACCAATCGGGAACACCGTACCGGTGATTTAGCTACTGCTCTTGAAGGCGCTGATGTCTTTATTGGTGTTTCGGCACCAGGTGTTTTAAAACCTGAGTGGATTCAACAGATGAATGAGCAGCCAGTTATTTTTGCAATGGCTAACCCAGTTCCTGAAATTTTTCCTGATGAAGCTTTAGCGGCAGGCGCTTATATTGTCGGAACTGGTCGTAGTGACTTTCCGAATCAAATTAATAATGTGTTAGCCTTCCCTGGTATCTTCCGTGGTGCCTTAGATGCTCGGGCGAAAAAGATTACGATTGAAATGCAAATTGCCGCTGCCAAAGGTATTGCAAAATTGATTCCCGATAATGAACTCACGCCGACTAATATTATTCCCGATCCATTCCAAGAAGGAGTCGCAAAAGTCGTCGCCGAAAGCGTCCGTAACGCTGTCAAAGAAACAAATTAAAAAGAGAAAAAAGGAACAACCTAACTCAAGAGGAGTTAGGTTGTTCCTTTTTAAAATCTGAAACAATAATTTATTATTTAAAACTGATATTAAACTCTTGCATATCTTTTTCAATATAAGTAAGTAATTTTTTATTTTCAAAGAAACGTGTAAAGTAGTACGCAATACGATAATCTTCAACAGCATCTAGTCCTAGCATTTGTTTATTAAACGCTTTTTCGTATAATAAGCAATCTAAAGAGTAAATAGAACTGTGCGTCCGATTAATTTCGATTCCTTTATCACTTAATTCAATACTCTTTGCATAGTCTTTAATTAATGAATAGAATTTTGCGGTATTATAATAAATACGGCATTGCTCTAATGGATAATCTAATTTGAATTCGCTTAGCAATTGTAAAGATTTATCGTAATAAACTTTTGCTTTTTCAATATCATCTTCTAATTCATATAAAATACCGATCGCATTCATACTCAAAATATTATAAATATTAATATCACGACTAATTTCAGAACCACGATGTAAATAGAACAATGCTTCGCTATTATTTTTCTTACCTAATAAACTCGTAATTCCTTTATAATAGAAAAATTTTGTTTCTAAAATTCTGTTTGAACTTTCGATATCATCTGGATAGTCTTTCAACAAATCATAGGCTTCATCGTGCTTAAAGTAAAAGCATAATTCTTCTACTTTATTTAATAAGCTTTCGAGTTTTTTCTCACTAGAACCTTCGATACATTCTTCTACTTGTAAGTCTAAACGTAGACATACAGATGAGAAAATGTCTAAACTGTCACACACATTTTTGTTTTCAATGTTACTAATTGTTGCTTGTGTACAAATTCCTTTTGCCAATTCAGCTTGCGATAATTTTTTCTTTTTACGCGCTGTTTTGATTTTTTCTCCCGCTACTCTCACAGTCAAAACTCCAATCTTTCTATTTTTTTGTATTAAACATACCATCATTTTACAGATAATGTTATAATGAAGCTATCATAATAAAGGAGGTGAAATATATGTTTGATTTACTTGCTTTATTAACTGGAATTTCAGTTCGTGGCAATGCACCACACCAATAATTACGTGTTTGTTTAACTGAATTTCTGACGGCTCTACCTATGCCAGTAGGTGGAGCCATTTTTTATTTAATATTATAAAATTAACAGTATTTCCAAAACCTCATACTTAGTATAACACAAATTATAAATTATGCTAGATAGTTACCAAATTAACGTCATTACAAGGATGTTACGTTTTTACAACATCTTGTAAAACTAGACAATGCTGTCCTTCTTTATCCACCACACTCAATGATAGTGATAGTATCTTATGATAGAAACAACATGTACATTATAACAATTATTATTAAGAAAGCTACTTCTCAATAGGAGAAGTAGCGCTTCTCTCGTTACAGTTTTACTCTTCTTCTTCAGCAATGAATGTATTGAAAACTTCTTCAATCATATCCCATTCAGCGTCTGTTTCGATTTGCTGTAAATCGCCTTCTGTACCTTCTGCGTTTTCCACATATGAGTAAGCTTGCAATTCAACATCTTCATCCTCAGGAATTCCTGCTGGATATAATAAAACATAATTTTTACCGAATTCTTCTTGACCGTCAACAGTTAGTAAGATCTCGTATAATGTTTCATTTCCTTGTTCGTCTACTAAAGTAATGTGTTCATGTCCTTCGTGATCATGATCGTGGTTATGTTCTGTCATTCTTCTTCTCTCCCTTGATGTATTCAAAGCTCGATAATTATCGGCTATGTGCATCTAAATAATTTTGTAGAATCATTACTGCCGCTAGTTTATCAATGACTTTTTTTCTTTTGGCTCTTGAAGCATCTGCTTGCTCCACCAAGAAACGCTCTGCTTGGACAGTTGTTAATCGTTCATCTTGATAGTCAACAGGTAATTGAAATAATTCTTGAATCTTATCACCATATGCCATGGATGCTTCAGCTCTAGGACCGATGGAATTATTCATGTTTTTCGGTAAACCTACGACAAATTTTGTGACTTCGTATTCTTTCACCAATTCACCTAATCGCTCAAAACCGAAGTTCTCTTCCTCTTCATTGATGCGAATAATTTCGATGCCTTGTGCTGTCCAACCTAATAAATCACTAACAGCCACACCGACTGTCCGTGAACCTACATCTAGCCCCATGATCCTCATTTGATATCGATTCCGTGGTTCGCTAAGTAATATTTGGTTAATTCTTCCATGATTTCATCACGTTCATGACGACGAATTAAGTTTCGAGCATCTTGATAACGAGGAATGTAAGCCGGGTCCCCAGAAAGTAAATACCCTACTATTTGGTTAATAGGATTGTATCCCTTTTCTTCTAATGCCCGATATACGGTTTCTAACGTTTCACTGATTGCTTTTTTTCGATTATCATCAAAATCAAAGCGTACTGTTTCGTCTGTAAAACCCATTTTACTACACCTCACTTCTACTTTTATACAATTTCATTTTACTAGAAAAGAACCGAAACTACAAACAAAATTTCTTCTCCTTCTCTCTTTTTTGTTATTTCTTAGTCTTTTATTAATAAAGGCTTCGTAAAAAAATGACAGCCATCGATAATTTTAAAATTATAAAAACAAATACACAACTTTATAAAACAAGAATAAAACTCTGCTAAATCGCCAGAATATCACCTTTCCCTCCAATTCATTTTGCGAAAAAATCGACGTTTTTCTTTTAAAAACTTTTAAATATCTATGATTAAATAATATCAGCCTTTTAATGTTACAATTCGCTAACAATCTGTTTACGATGTAAATTTTCGATTGCAGCTGTTATTTATTTCCTCTTTTTGGTTCGTTTGTAGTACACTAGAAGAAAATACATAAAGTGAGGCTTGCTCAATGACTCCTGCTCATTTGGATTTACTTTTAGAAACCTGTTTGTTAGCTGGTAAAATTATGATAGAAAGCGATGCAGAAATGTACCGTGTTGAAGATACAATGAGCCGAATTGCGCTTGCTTCTGGCAACTATCGAATGGTTAGCTATGTGACACAAACCGGGTTATTTGTTGGCATAGATGGAACCTCCACGATTCGTATGGTTCAAGTAATGAAACGTGGCATTGATTTAGAAAAAATCTCTCGTGTGAATCAGCTGTCTCGTGCTTATGTGGCTGGTGATTTTTCTTTAGAGGAATTACTGAATAAACTAAAAGTGATTGATAGTGAACACCGACATTTTCCAATTAGCGCACGCATTGTTAGTGCGGCTGTTGTCAGCGCTACAATTATGATTCTTTTTGGTGGTGTCTGGTCCGATTTATTCTTGACTTTTCTGATTGGTGGTTGCGGCTATAGTCTTTATTATTTTAGTTTAAAGTTTCTCAAGATTAAATTTTTATCTGAATTTTTAGCTTCGCTGTTCATTGGTGCAGCCGCTATTCTTTCAGTCAAATTGGGACTCGGACAATCACAAGATTTAATCATCATTGGTTGTGTCATGCCTTTAGTGCCTGGTGTGCAAATTACCAATGCTCTTCGCGATTTGCTAGCTGGACACTACTTATCGGGTGTTTCTCGTGGGACTGAAGCATTAATGACTTCAGGAATGATTGGTTTTGGCATTGCTTTTGTCTTTCAACTTTTCTATTAAAAGGAGTGACTTACTTGCTAGGAATCGTTTTGGTACAATTTATCTTTAGTTTTTTAGCTTCTGCGGCGTTTGCGATTATTATTAATGTTCCTCGACGATCACTGGTGGCTTGTGGTCTAACTGGTAGTGTGAGCTGGATGCTTTATTGGGTAATCGTTGAAGTTTTTAGTGGAAATGCAGCATTAGGTTCCCTCATCGGTGCTGTCGGTGTTGCGGCAGTAAGCTACCTATTCTCAAAAATATTGAAAATGCCTGTCACGATTTTTAATATTCCTGGTATTGTTCCATTGGTACCTGGTGGCTTAGCTTATCAAGCTGTTCGGAATATCGTAATTGGCAATTATGAAAAAGGTGCCTATTTTACCGTGCAAGCTGTAATGATTGCTGGGGCAATTGCGTTAGGCTTAGTCGCTTCTGAGGTTTTCAATCAGAATATCCGCAGCTTTCGGGAAAAAAGAGAATCTTTGGGTTTTATTCGTCGTAAGCGCAACAAAATTAAAAAATAGACAGCAAAAAAGTTGGTTGCTTCCATTTGATAAGGAAGCAACCAACTTTTTTTTAAAAGGAACGATAGACATATTGATTTTTTGGTGCTTGATCTGCTTTGACTTTCTCCACTTGCACAGTTGGTATTTGCCGTTTAAACGGTGGATAATAGGATAACTCAACCGTTCCGGTAATCGTTACCCAATCATTGTTTTGAAATTGAGTATGTTCAGGAAAATGAACCAACAAGCCAAAAACGCCAGAATCAGCGACACAATGAATAATCCCAAAACGGAAGACAAACTGGTCAACACTTTCTTCTCGTTTTGAATTATAGACAAAGCCTTTATAAGAAATCCTTTTCCCTGCAAATTGACTTGGATAATTATAGATTAGTTCCATAATTTCCAAATAGTTTTCATCCGTAATTGAAATCACAGATTGGCCATCATATTGTTTCATGGCTTTTGCCATCTGCTTGTCATAATCCGTCTTATTGAAATACATACTTGTATCAGGTTTCAAATATTGCGTTTGCATATCAGGATCCCCTACTGATTCTTTACTTACTGGAAAGTTAAATCCTTTTGCTTCAACAATTGTTGTGTCTAAACTAACTGTCGGAAATAATAAGCCAACAATCAACGGTAAAGAAAGTAGTAAATAGGCAAGCCCTCTTTGGCTGGGTTTTTCCAAATTATGCTGATGGCCATGATGTTCATGTCCCCCATGTTGGTGCATGTCTTCATGTTTTTTTTGCATTGATGGATCTGCTTGGTTCCACAAAATCAATTGGACAATCGCCATAATAAAAGCTAAAACCATTGATAAAACAGCTAAGTAATTATAATGAATATTGATATATTGGTTCAGTTCACCTGAAATTTGAAGATACATCATCAACCCCATATATCCAATTAAAATAATAAATCGTATCATCGATTGTAGGCCTCCTTTCTAAACTACTGCCGCATAAATAGTTACGACAAGCGCCACTATCAAAACAAATTGTACAATGAATGACATCTTAAAATAACGTTTCATCATCAATAAATTTTTAATATCTACCATTGGACCAAAAACTAAGAAGGCGACAATTGGTCCTGTGCCAAATAAACTCAAAAGAGAAGAACCAATAAATGCATCTGCTTCTGAACAAAGTGATAGAGTGGCAGCGATGACTAACATGACTAGAATCGCTAAAATCTTTGAATGGCCCAATTGCATAAGCGCACCAGTTGGGATATAGGTTTGCATGATTGCTGCTAACAAAGAACCAAAAATTAAATAACGACCCGTATCAAAAAATTCATCAATACTATGGGTTAACGCTGACCAGCCGTTTTTCCAAAATGAACGAGCTTCATCAACGTGTTCATGCGTATGAGCAACCTGCTCTTCTTTAATCTGCGCCAACTCTTTTTCTGTTAAAATTGATTCTTTTCGAAAATAAGCTAACCAAATGCCGATAACCCACGCGACAATCATACTGCCTAAAACTCGCCAAATCACAAATTTTGTTGCGCCACTAAAGGCTACGTATGTTGAGAATAGCACAATTGGATTAATGATTGGTGCCGTTAACATAAAAGCAAAAGCGGTATGTGTTGGTACATCTTTTTTAACAAATTGATGCACAATTGGGACGATCCCGCATTCACAAGAAGGGAAGAAAAACCCTAGGAAACTCCCTACACAAATTGATAAAAATTTATTTTTAGGTAACACTTTTTTTACTCGTTCTGGTGTTAAAAAAACATGTAAAGCGCCTGAAATCAAGCAACCTAACATGACAAAAGGCAATGCTTCGATAATAATCGAAAGAAAAATAGTGCTCATCTGTAAAACAGAGTTTGGTAAAAATTGAAACATTATAGACCTCCCACTAGTAAAAATCTAGTTAACTATACTCCTAACATCAGACAAACACAAGTATTTGTCAAAAAATTAACTAAGAGTTTAAAAGTATTATCACCGATGTCTCTGTCAAACCAGCTAGATAAAAGAACAAAAAATGAGCATGGGACAAAAATCACTTTGGATTTTTGCTCCACGCTCAAAAACTGATAAACCACCATTATTCTAAATTTGAAATAACTCTGAGGCTGAATCGGGGTCTGTATCATATACCTTAAATGCTTCACCGACGCCTAAATCCTTTTGCTTCAAAGTAGACTCCATTGCCATTCGCGCATGAAGTTTCGTATTATTTTCTTTGCTAAGATGACCTAAATAAATGCGTTTTGTTTTATCACCTAACACATCCGCCATCACAAGAGCACCATCATCATTGGATAGATGGCCTTTATCTCCTAAAATCCGTTGTTTAAGACTCCATGGATAAGGTCCTGCTCGCAAAATTTCAATTTCATGATTGCTTTCGACTAAATAAGCATCTGCGTTTTCAATCGTGCCACGAATATGATCGCTACAATAACCTGTATCCGTTAGAACAACAAAGGAACGATTATTGCGATGAAAACGATAAAATTGAGGCGCAATCGCATCATGTGAGACACCAAAACTTTCAATGTCCATATCTCCCAAGGTCAAAACTTTGCCCATTTCAAAAATATGTTTTTGAGCGACATCGACTTTGCCAATCATGGGATCCATCGCTTGCCACGTTTTTTCATTGGCATAGACATCTAACTTATATTTTCGCGCTAACACGCCAACGCCGTGAATGTGATCCCGATGTTCATGTGTAACTAAAATCGCATCTAAATCTTCTGGTTTGCGATTGACTTCTGCTAACAGTGAAGTGATTTTTTTGCCACTTAAACCCGCATCTACTAATACTTTCTTTTGGTTGGTTTCAATAAAAAGGGAATTGCCTGTACTGCCACTGGCAAGAACACTGATATTAAAAGCAAACTCTGAATCCATTTAAAACTCTTCCCTTCTACATTACAACATTAACGTGTTTCATTATACAACGGACCTTAATGTTTTTCCACCTTTGGCACAGTATTATTTGTGATGATGGTATTACTTACGGCATTCACCTGTTCAATTTCAACTGAATCTTCACCAGTAGAAATTCCTACAAACCAGACTGGAACGTATACATTTTTCTCACGAATTTTATAAATTCTTGAATAGGCCAATTTAATGAATGTTATTTTGGAATTACTAGGAATCCGGTTATTCATATAGAGCGTGTCTATCGCATCACGATTGGAATATAAATCCGTTTTGTCCCGTAACTCTTCAATATTTTCAATGTGCGTTTGCGAATATTTACTAATTTTCCATAATTCACCTGACGTATCTGCTAAAATACTTAATTTTGCCGTGTCGTCTCTAAAAGGAATTCCTTTATACGATTGTGCAGCTACAATTTCTGCCGTCGGCTCTTTTAAATGAGAAAATTCTGGTAAGTATTGATATTCGTCTCCGAATAATAAAGCATTTTTTTCATTTAAAAAGGTACTTAAATCTTTATCAATTTTCTTAGGATCAATAAAATAGTTTTTACTAGGTACACTCGTTAAAGTATTATCCGCAATTTGCAGCCCATTTCTCAAAAAATTTTTATTCTTTTCACGTTGGATTTTTAAAGCAGCAGAAAAATTGGTTTGTTCGCCACTTAAATAATAGCCTTCCAATCGTTCTGAAGAAAGTGTCCCTTTATACGAGATGTTATCTTTTTCCAACCGACTTTCAATCGATTCTGTTTGGCTGGAAGAAGAGACGTTGCTCTCCTCTTGTTGACCTTCCCGATAAATTCCAAATAAAAAGATATTTAATCCTAAAAACGCTAAGAAGAAAATCCACTCAATTCGTTTAAAATCCATTAGCCCACCTCCAAGCTTGGTAATTGTTTTACCAAGTCCGTTGCAGTGTACCAATTGTTGTTATAAAGGACATACCATTCCGGACTTAAATCAACGACTTGTTTGACTTCTTCAATTGTCTGCCACGTATAACCGATAACAGCCGATTGAATTTTTTCCTTTTTAGCACCAGCCGTTTCTAAACGCTTAATCAATTTTTCCGTGCTTTCCAGCGTCACTTCTTCTTCTGAAGGAATCGGCACTTGGATCGTATTCACACTTGTGTTAATGGTTACGCTTGGTGCAGCACCATCGTTGTTCGTGATGCGAATATCCACTTGGCCTTTTAAATCATTACTGAACACTGGGAAACCTTCCACAAAAGTCCGATAATTGACACTATCTTTCGTTCGATCAAAGTAACGTAAATTCCCCATATTGGTTCCTAAACGTTTTACATAAGAAAAGCTTTGATTATAGATTGAGTCCCGTTTATTCTCTTCTGGCAAGGTCCCTTTAAAATCGATTTTCCCCAGTTTTTCTTCTGCAAACAATCGTTCTTCTTTACTCGTGTAGGTTAAGTCTTGACTGTCTTCATTGGTTTGGATATCTTCCGTTTCATTGAAAAAAGCATTCCTAAAACGAGTAACTGGTTGCGAAGCTAAGATATAACTGTACTTTTTCAACTTCATATCATTGGTTAAATAACATTGTCCTTGTTTGGTTAGCGTATTTTCGGAAACGTCTTGATATTGCAATCCCTCTTTATTGATAATTCCCATTAAGCGCGCCTTATTAACAGTCATGGGCGCTTCATAGACGTTGGATTGATCATAATCTAAAAAACGTATCTTATTTTCGTTAAAATCCAATTGAATTTTCGTAAAATACTGGTCCGTCAACTCATTAAAGTTAGTAAAATTAATGGATAGATTATAAATCGAAGCATAGTCCGAGATTAAAAAGGGACCTTGATAAAGAAGTTCAATGCCTTGTTCCATTTGGTTGTAGCGCTTAAGTTGCTCTGCATTTTTTGTCACAACTTGTGTCAATTTACCAAACGTAGCCATTTTAATATCATTTTGAACATTACTAATTAATGTTTCACGATTACTTTGCATCGCTTTTCCATCAGTTATTCGAATCAATTGCAAAGGTAAATAGACATCGCCAATGACTTTTTCATTTACAGCTGTTGTGACTTGGCTTCCCGACTTCATTTCTGGTATTTTTTTGGCAGAATTCAGCCAGATATTGACTGAAAAATATATACTTAAAATGACCATCAAAATCAAGCCAATTCTTGTAATCCATTCTGATAATTTCATCATTCCCACCAATCCTCTTCATAAGGTTCATATGGTAGTGAAATATAGAAAGTCGATCCTTCACCTTCTGTACTTTCCACCCAAATACTCCCGTTATGGGCCCGAATTACTTCTTTAGAAATTGCTAAACCTAAACCAGTCCCACCTTGTGCTCGCGCACGTGCTTTATCCACACGATAAAAACGCTCGAAGACTTTCCCGAGATCTTTTTTAGGGATGCCCAAACCTTGGTCCGAGATACTAAAGACGACATTATTATGTGTTTCAACTAGTCGGCAGGTAATGACGCCGCCATCTGGCGAATACTTAATCGCATTGTTCAAAATGTTGTCTAAAACCTGAATTACTTTGTCTGTATCTAATTCTACCCATAAATCGCGTTTAGTAAATTCACGGCAAATTTTGTAATTTTTTTGCTCATTTTCAATCATCATATCAAAGCGATCCAAGACAAAATTAATCAATTCGTTAAAATTCACATACTCTAATTGAAGATGTGTATTCCCAGAGTCCATCCGAGATAAATTTAACAAATCATTAATCATACGAATCATCCGGTCGGTTTCTTCTAACGTGACTTTTAAGAAATTCGGCGCAATCTCAGGGTTTTCCCAAGCTCCTTCACTCAAAGCCTCTATATAACTACGCATACTTGTTAAAGGCGTTCGCAACTCATGAGAAACATTGGAAACAAATTCCCGTCTTTCCCGTTCGTTTTTTTCCTGTTCTGTGACGTCATGAAGTACGCAAACTAAGCCAGTAATAAATCCTGATTCCCGACGAATCATTGTAAAGTCTACCCGGATAATCATTTGGTCTTCTTCACGATCAGACGTTGAGCGATCAATCAGCAGTTCATCTGGCTCTTCTAACAGCTTCCGCAATGTGTAATCTTCTTCAATATCTAACAACTCTAATAACGAGGTCCCAATCACATTTTCATTTTTTACATTTAATAATGAAAGGGCCATTTCATTAATCGTAATCACCTTTCCGCGGCGATCCGTCGCAATGACACCATCTGTCATATGCGTTAAGACACTATCTAAACGATTTCTTTCTGCTTCCATTGTTTCTTGTGCTTCTTCAATCCGTTCTGATAATTGATTAAATGTTTCTGCTAATTGGCCTAATTCATCTTTTCCATGGACTTCTACTTTTCCAGCGTAATCACCACGAGCGATTCGAATGGCTTGCTCGCGCATTTCACCAATCGGCTTCGTGATTGATCGTGCAATCAGTAAAGTCACAATAATCGAGATTGCTGCGGCAATAATAGAAGCAGTGAAAAAGATACTTGCTGTGTTGGTAATTTCTTGGTATTTATTTTCTAAATTACTTTTCACATAAAGGACGCCAATCACTGTTTCTCCAGTAGGCGATTGAATCGGCTGGACATTCACATACACGCGTTTATCATTATCTAAAGCTTGATATTTTTTACTCGTAAAGTCATTTAAATCACGATAATCATTCTTTTTCCCAATAATATTTTGTTGATTTAAATCATTGGTTGCCCGAATAATCCCTTTATCATCGACAATTCTCGCTTCAGAAATATCTGCATTTGAAAAATCAGATAACGCTTTTTTTAAATTTGCATCAACGTCACTACGTTCGAGATCTTTGTTGCTCATCTGCGTACTTAACGTGTTTGACAATTGGACAACTTGGGAATCCATATTTTTTTTAAAATCGGAAATTGTAGTGGCTTCCAATTCACGAATGAAATAGCCACCAATGATTTGAATCGCAATCAGTAACAGCAGAATAAATGATAACGCAATCTTAAAATTAACAGATTGAAAAAAGTGAACTTTTTTCTTCATACCTGATTACTCCTGTTCAGGATTTCTTAGATAATAACCAACCCCACGACGAGTAACCAAATACGTTGGATGACTTGGACTATCTTCAATTTTTTCTCTTAAACGACGCACGGTTACGTCCACTGTCCGCACATCACCAAAATAATCATAACCCCAAACGGTTTGTAACAAATGTTCACGAGTCATCACTTGTCCGATATGTTTTGCTAAGTAATAAAGTAACTCAAATTCACGGTGGGTTAATTCAATTTTTTCACCTCGTTTTGAGACCATGTATGCATCAGGATGAATGGTTAAATCACCAATCGTTAATTCAGATTGTGTTGTCACCTCGGCTTCTTTCGCATTGGTTGCACCTCGCCGTAAATTGGCTTTTACACGAGCAACTAATTCACGATTTGAAAATGGTTTCGTTACATAGTCATCGGCTCCTAATTCTAATCCTAAAACCTTATCAATTTCAGAATCTTTGGCAGTCACCATAATGATTGGCATATCATGTGTTTTGCGCACTTCTCGCGCGACTTCTAAGCCATCCATTTTAGGGAGCATTAAGTCTAAAATAATTAAGTCTGGTTCCACTTCTTCCACTTTTTCAAGTGCTTCTTCTCCATCATAAGCAGTAAATACTTCATATCCTTCTTTAACCAAATTATATTTAACGATCTCTGAAATTGGCTTCTCGTCATCAACTACTAAAATTTTCTTCACAAAGAGACACCTCTTTTTCCTTCTAATCTTATTTGATACTTTCCTATTATACCTTATTTTGATGATGTTTTCATCTTTGGTTAAAAATGCGCCTTTAGGTTCTCCTAGTATAACAAAAAAAGAATCTCTGACAACAATTGACGCTTGTTATCAAAGATTCTTCTTCTGCTAATCTATTCTTCCGTATCTAAGACGAATTTTGCTACAAGAGCGGCTAATAATCCACCAATTAATGGCGCAACGATAAAAATCCACAACTCAGATAACGCTGAACCACCCGCAAAAACGGCTGGCGCGATGCTACGAGCTGGGTTGACAGAAGTTCCTGTCAAAGGAATGCCGACTAAGTGAATCATTGTTAGTGTTAACCCAATTACGATTCCTGCTAATGAAGCATTGCCTTTCTTAGCACTTGTAACTGTCATGACAACTAAAACAAAAATAAATGTTAAAATAATTTCGACTGTCAATGCACCAGCAACACTTAATTCCCCTACGCCATTTTGACCTAAGTTCTCAATACTTTTACCAGCACCTTTTAGAATGCTTAATAATGCAAATGAGGCAATCAAGCCACCAACAATTTGTCCCACTACATAGTAGATTAGTTCCATTGTTGTTATTCGTTTATTAAGCCACATTCCTAAAGAAACAGCTGGATTTAGATGTGCACCTGAAATTGTGCCAATACTATAGGCAGCAGCAACGATTGTTAAGCCAAATGCTAAGGCAATCCCCGTTGTTCCAATCCCTTCCATACCATTTCCTAGAACGGCTGTTCCTGTCCCAAAAAAGACAAGAATAAATGTTCCTAAACATTCTGCTATTGCTTTTTTCACAAAAAATTCCCCCTTTGCAGACAAATTGTAACACATTCGTGAAATTTTCAATATAATTTTCGTTGTTTTTCCAGCAAAATGATATTTCTATGAAAAAGAGAAATCTTAAATGAAAAATCCCCTCAAAAAAATTTGAGGGGATTTTTCATTTAATTAATCATTTAATAACTGTATACCAACACCTAAAAGTCCTGGTCCTGTATGAACAACTAATGCCGGACTAATCGTTCCAAAGTAAATTTCTTCTGCTTGTGGAAAAGCCGCTTTCAAGCGTTCCATCATTGCTTTTGCTTCTTCCTCTGCCGCACCGTGAGCGACTGCCAAACGAAAACGGGGTGCCTCACCTATAAAGTTCGTCACCAACTCAAACGTTTTATCAAGACTTTTTTTACGGCCGCGAGACTTAGCCACCGTATAGTAAATGCCTTCTTCATTACAAGAAATAATGGGGTTTAATTTTAGCGCATTCCCTAAAATAGAAGTGACTAAACCAATTCGTCCACCTTTTTGTAAATATTCTAAAGTGGCTACATTAAAAAATACTTTTGCGTTGGCTACTTCTTCTGTTAATTTTTGTTGTAATTCTTGCCAGCCTAATCCTGTTTCAATTAATTCTGCTGCTCGTATCGCCTGAATGCCAGCCCCGATACCAATGTTCTTTGTATCTAAAACAAATACATCTAGTCCTTCGGTTTGTTCTCCAAGCAAGCGAACCACATTATAGGTTCCACTTAAACCACTAGAAATGGTCACCGCTAAGACTTTTTCGTAACCCGCTTCTTTAATTTTGTCAAAAATAGCTTGGATTGTTGCGCCATCTGGCAATGAAGTACTCGGGATTTCTTTCTCTAAACGTTGATACACTTCTTCTGGTGTAATATCTACCTTATCTGTATAGGTTTTTTCAGGATAAATAATCTGTAAAGGCAAGACATACATGCCGTATTGTTTGACTAATGCCTCTGGAACATCTGTCCCAGAATCAACCAGTAGTGCGATCTTTTCTTTATTCATGTGTCATCTCATCCATTTCTTTTAAGTATTCTTGTTCCAATTCAATCACTTTTTCACTAAACATTTTAGTAGCAAAAGACATTGTCGCTGCTTTTACAGCCAAATATTCAATCCCCATAGGTTCTTGTGATTTGGCCTGAACTTCTTTTTCTTGCGCTTGAGCAGCAATCACATAAATCGCTCGTTCCTGTTCTTGACAAAATAAATTGTACGCTTCACGAATACCAACCGTGGCTCCTTGGAATAAAATGCCTTGCTTAATTTCTGGCAATGTTAACACTTGTTTCAACAACGTAATCGCAATTAAAAACGCTAAATGCTTTTGATTGTAGCGCTTTTTCACTGGGGCCGGGATTAACCCGTGTTTGACATAATTATTAACCATTGAGGACGTTAACAAAGTATGTTTTTCCAGTGTAATCAATGGGGATAAGTATTTTTCTATCAGAGTAATCACTTGATCCATATATAATTCAATGTCTGGTAACTCATGCCATCTTGGCAAATGAACATTTTCCAATTGTTGGCCCCAATTTTGTAGTGATTTTTCTATCTCGTCCATAAAAACCCTCCTAACCATTTCTAAAAAAGAATATCATACTTTTGACAATTATTCAATCTAGTTTTTAAAACTAGATTGAATAAAAAAGAAAAGCGAGCAATTTTGGAATTGTTCACTTTTCTCTCTTTATTTTTTTAAAGAACGTTTTCCGATTAAAACACCTATCAAAAACAGGCCTTCTAATAAAACAAAAAACAAGATAAAACAATGCATAAAGTAGGCTTCAGGTAAGGCATTGATAATCGGATCAGTCAGCGGATTAAATAACCAAGCATCGTTGTTAAAAAATAATCCATGAAACGCAATAAAAAATTGATCAAAGCCAATCAGCATGAAAAAGCCAAAAAGCACAGGCAAAAACATGCCCCACTGAAATGGCCGTATCAATGTCCATAAACGCTGATTTTTTACCAAATATTTTAAATAAAGGACACTAGGCATCAACGTAACTAGTAATACGCCATAGCACAATAAAAACAATTTTTTCACTTCATAAAAATGAAAAGCCGCGCTATCAGACATTGGAAAATCAGGAAATACTAATGTTTTTTCAAAAGGATTGTTTAAGTACATCATTAAATGATCGTAATTTTTAATCAAGGTCACACGATCAACCTCTACGTCTTTTAAAATATTTAAGTGTTGGATATCAAAAAGATACAATGGACGAAAATTAATCGTGATCGTGATACTTAAAGCCACAATCGTTAAAAACAAACAAATGAGTCCAAGTGTTTCCCTTAAACGCAATTTCGACCTCATCATACTCAAAAAGTCCATTCATCTAAGGAATCAACAACATAGGTTGGTGGCGTTGGCAAAGTTGGAACAGCTGACTTAGGGGTAAAACCTGATGTAACTAACAAGCTATCAATACCATTTTGAATCCCTGATTGAATATCGGTTTCATAATTATCTCCAACCATAATTACTTGCTCTTTTTCCACGCCTAAATGCGCAATCGCTCGTTCCATGATAATCGCTTTTGGTTTGCCAATATAAACTGGTTTTGTTTGAGTAGCTGTCTCCACAAACATCACAACTGAACCTGCACCAGGTAATAAGCCTCTTTCTGTCGGAATGTTCTTATCTGGATTGGTCCCAATAAACAACGCCCCTTTTTGAATGGCTAAGGTAGCTAAAACCACTTTTTCATAAGATAATTCTGTATCAAGTCCCACGACAACATAATCAGGATTTGTTTCATCCCATTCAAAACCTGCTTCTAAAATTAAGTCAATTAAACCAGCCTCGCCGATGACAAAGACTTTCTTGCCTCGATTGGTTTCTTTCATGTAATCAATCGTCGCTAAAGTCGCTGTATAAACAAGGGATGCTGGGACATGAATATCAAATTCATTTGCTAAACGTTGTGCCACTGTTTCAGGAGATTTAGTGGTATTATTCGTTACAAATAAAAAAGGCAAATCTTTTTCCTGTAACTGCTCGACAAAACGTTTTCCGGCTGGAATTGGTTCTTTTCCTAAATAAATCGTTCCATCTAAATCAATTAAATATCCTTGATAGTCTTTTTTCACTCTGTTTACTCCTCACGTTGACGAATCGTAAAGCCTTTGCCAGATTTTTTGGGACTAGGCTGTTTGGGTGTAGTCGTTTTTTTATTTTCTTCTTTTCGCGTACGAATCACTGGCTTGCTATTTTTATTAGCGGGCGCACTCTTTTCCTCGACAAACGCGTTAGAACGATTATTCTTTTTATGGCGACGACGACGATGCGTTGTTTTTTCTTTACGTTCCCCTGTTCGTTCAATTACAAAATAGGCACAGCCAAAATTACAATATTCATACAAATAGTCTTCTAGTGTATCAATGCGTTGATCTGGCGCTGCCCGACGATTAGAAGTATCAAAAAAGCCACGCAAGCGTAACTGTTCATAGCCCCAGTCTCCTACGATATAATCATAACGCGCTAATACTTCACTAAACCGTTCACCTAAGCGTTCAGGATCAAAGGCATCACGATGATTTTTAACAATTCGGTACTCTCTTTCACCAATTTGAATATCTGTTTCATTCACAATGGTGACAATTTCCCCTTTTTTCTTTTCTTTTACAGGTTCTTCTTTTATTTCTTCAAGAACTGCTGTTAGTTCTTCTGTAAAGGTTGCAGCAGTTTCTGTTTCTTTTTTTTCGGTTGTCTTTTTGTCTGTCATTTTTTCACCACCTAGTTTTTATTATACCTTGTTTTTATTTGATTGGATAGTGGGCATGCAGATAGTTCGCCACGACAGTTCTTAAAACGTCTGGAAATAAAAATTCGACTTCTCCAACTAACTCAATCGTTGGGAAAAACGGAACAAATTGAAAGTGATCCACTGTTGTCAGCGTATACTTCTGCTCTGGCTGAATAGGTTTCCCTTGCCAAAAAACGGTCTGGCTATTTCGCTCAAAACGAATCCCATCATAACATAATTCGCCAAAAATTTTCCCGCGGAAGCCCATCCCGCGAATCGGAAATTTCCGCAGAAATTGACGACTTTTTTCCATTTCACGAATCAAACGGCTCATGTCTGACCCTTTCAAGGTAACCTTGATTAAATGCATTGGATGAGGCAAGGCCTCATGTAATTGGTCTGCATTGATTATTCCTTCTGGTAAATCTGCTAAAAATAATCCGTTGTTTAACACAGCCGCTTCGGTCTGCCCCGCTTCTTTTAACGCCTTCAAGGCAACAGTTATAAAGGCGTGCGGTTGCCGTAAGTCCGTTGATAAGGTTTCAGAGATTTGTGCAATTTGCTGCGCTTGCAATAGTCGATGACCTTCCGTTAAGTAACCCGCAATTTCCTTGGCATCAGTTGCTTGCTCTTCTAAACTTGCTGTTTCAATGGTTTTCGCATAACTTGTGACTTGCTTCGTATCGGCATCCACAAACAGATGCACTTCACCAATATACTGTCCATATTTTCCAGCAGCTGCTAGTTGTACATGATTAATTTTTTCCCCATCTTTAAATAAATGATGTGTATGGGAACCTAAGATCACTTGAATTTCAGGATAATTCGCCGCAATCATAAAATCAGTATCTATCCCCAAGTGACTAAGCAAAATGAGAACATCACATTGAGGCGCAACTTCTGTAATCAGTTGAGGAAGGACTGCTTCCACTTGTTTGATTGTCCAGCCATTGGGATTATACGTTAAAGGAAATGGTGCGGTTAAGCCAATAAACCCTAACTTCGTGCCTTCTTTAGTTGTCATAATTTTATATGCTTGACAAAAATCTGGTAACGTTTGGGTTTTTGGGTCTTCTAAATTAGCTAAGACCACTTCAAATGTTGCCTGATCATATAAATGCTCTAATTGTTTCTTTGAATTGCCGATTCCTTCATTATTTCCAATTGTAACCAGATCATACGCTAATGTATTCATTATAGCTACATTTGCTCGACCATCTGTTGCTTCGGTCAAAGGATGACACCGATCTGAAAAGTCACCTAAATCAATGGTTACGACTGTTTTGCCCTCTTTTTGGTGCAGCGAACGTTTGGCTTTAACCAGACGCCGTATTTTGGGCCAATTTTCAAAGTGAGAATGAAGATCATTGGTATGGAACAACACAATCTCTTCCATTAAAATCGCCTCCTTTATTCAGCGCTCTGATTAATAGTACCATATTTATAGAAGAAAGTTACAAAAAAGAACAGATGACTTTAGAAGAATTTCTCCTAAAATCACCTGCTTTTATCAGGACGAACTATGCGTTATTTTTGGGACGCTTGCGTTGCGTCGCTTCCATGATAACTGGTAAGATCACAGGACGACGTTTGGTTTGTTCAAATAAATAACGGCTTAAGTTTTCACGGATTTCTTGTTTCAGTTTGCTCCATTCAAAATCGTCACTTTCTAAATGCTTTTCAACAATTTCTGTAACAATATTGCTACTTTCTTTCATTAGGTCTTTACTTGTTTTAACGTAAACAAAACCTCTAGAAGTAATTTTAGCTGGTGAAACAATTCGTTTTTCTCGACGATTAATTGTCACAACAGCCACAAAAATACCATCTTCGGAAAGAATACGACGATCCCGTAAAACGATATTACCAATATCACCGACACCAATCCCGTCAATCATAATATTTTCGGCCGTTGTGCTGCCAGCTACCGACATTCTACCTTTTGTATACTCTAGAATGTCCCCACGACCTGTAATAAAGATATCTTTATAAGGCATGCCAATTTCGTGTGCTAAGTCCGCATGCGCAGCTAACTGGCGGTATTCACCTTGGACAGGAATGAAATATTTTGGTTTCATTAAGTTCAGCATCAATTGCAAGTCATTCGGATTAGCGTGACCAGACACACGTAAATTGTCGGAAATTTGCTTCACCGTAGCACCGGCCCGATAGACAATATCCTCTGTTTTGGCAACCGTTGTTTCCATGGCCGTTGTCGGCGTTGTCGTAATATAAACTAAATCGCCTTCTTCAATTCGAACGACACCATGTGTATTATTAGCCATTTTTTGAAGTGACTTAATCGGTTCTCCCATCCGGCCTGTTTCTAAAATTAATAACTGTTCGGGTGCATATTTTTTCATTTCTTTTGGTTTCACTAATAGATCTTCGCTTGGCAATTGTAATTTTTCCAATTTCATCGCCGTCCGAATAATCCGTTCAAAATCTTGGCCTGTCAAAACGACTTTACGACCAGAACGATCCGCTGCATTCAATACTTGTTGGACCCGTTGCAAATTACTTGCCACACATGCCACGATGATTCGTCCTTCCCAATAGCGAATCGTGTCGAACACTTCATCAGCGATTTGGGCTTCGGAAGCAACTTGGACTGGGTTTTCAGCATTTGATGAATCACTAAGTAACGCCAAGACGCCTTCTTTCCCAATTTCAGCCAAGCGGCCATAATCGGTCTGATACATCTCAATCGCACTTTGATCAAATTTAAAATCACCAGTATAAACAATGTTACCTTCTTTTGTTTTGATGCTAACGCCAATCGAATCTGGAATGGTGTGCGTTGTTTTAAAGAAGCTCACCGTTGCTTGACCAAAATCAATTTCTGTATGCGGGTCAATCACATGGAAATCTTTAAATTTCTTCGTTTCCGCATGACTGTTGACACTTAGTTTTGCTAGTTCAATCGTTAATTCTGTCCCAAAAACAGGCACTTGAATTTTTGAAAGCAAATACGGTAAGGCCCCAATTGCATCTGCATGGCCATGTGTCAAAAAGACCCCTGCAATTCGTTCACTATTTTCTTCTAAATACGTAAAATCCGGAATGACAACGTCAATTCCTAAAAGTTCGTTCTCTGGATATTGTAATCCACAATCCAGTACAAAAATTTCATCTTCCACTTCAGCAACGTACATATTTTTTCCATTTTCACGAACGCCGCCTAATGGAACGATTTTTATTGTACTCACTCTTTTCACCTCTCTATGATTACACGTTCTTTAAATCTCTAACGCGCGAATAATTCTTTGCTCTTCTTCTGGTGTACAAGCAACTAGAGGTAAACGTAAATTTCCAACAGGAATACCTAAATGATTTAAGGCCGCTTTCACGGGTGCCGGCGAAGGCACTGAAAACAATGCGTTCATTTTTGGTAATAACTGTCGTTGAATTTTAGCCGCTTCCGGCAAGTTCCCCTGCTCCAGCGCTTGATACATCTCATACATTGACGAACCGAAGACATGACTGGCTACCGAAATAACCCCTTGTCCGCCAAGTGCCTTGGTGGCAAAAGCCAACCCGTCTTCTCCAGTATACACTAGAAAGTCTTTTGGCGCTCTTTCAATCAACTCAGTAATTGCATCTAACCCTGCACATTCTTTAATCGCCACAATTTTTTCCAATTGTGCTAAGCGCAAAGTAGTTTCCACTTCTAGACATGCAGCCGTTCTACCAGGAACATTGTACAAAATAATTGGTAGTTCACTTGCTTCTGCGATGGTTTTAAAATGTTGATACATACCTTCTTGATTTGGTTTATTATAATAAGGAACAACCGCCAAAACAGCATCGATACCAGCGATTGTCGCTAACTCTTTCACAAAAGCGACTGAGTCACGTGTATCATTCGTACCCACACCACAAATAATCGGAATACGTCCATCAATCAGTTCAATCATTCGCTGGAATAATTGTAATTCTTCTTCATGAGTTAACGTGGGTGATTCACCAGTTGTTCCTGCTAAAATAACGCCTTCTGTATGATTGGCCAATAAATAGTCTACCAATTGCGGTAGTTTATCAAAATCTATTTCTCCCGATTCTTGAAACGGCGTAACCATTGCCGTAATAATTTTTGCATTCGTTAAATCCATCCTATTCCCTCCCGAGTATACAATACAAACCTTCTAGTCGTTTTCAGGTACACGAAGCAAATTCATTTCGTGTAGCGTTTCAGCAATTTGGACCGAGTTCCAAGCAGCTCCTTTTAATAGGTTGTCTGACACAATCCATAAATGGAAACCGTTCTTCACGTCAACGTCTTGACGAATACGGCCGACAAATGTTTCTTTCTGGTTGACGCTATTTAGCGCTTGTGGATATAGTTGTTCACTTGGCTCATCTTGCAAAATTACACCTGGAGCTTGCGCCATTAATTCTTGGATGGCTGAGACCGATGCATCTGCTTGTTTCACTTCTATATAAACAGATTCAGAATGTCCTGAAATTACCGGAATACGGACACAGGTGGCAACAACTTTTAGCTTGTTGTCTCCCATGATTTTTTTTGTTTCATTCATCATTTTCCATTCTTCGTAGGTATACCCTGCTTCTGAAAAAACATCAATTTGAGGCAACGCATTAAAAGCAATTGGATAATGTTTTTCGTCACTGCCAGCTGGTAAAATTTCAGCTGACCATTCACTGACAGATTTTCCCTCTAAAAAATCTTCGGCTTGTTCTTTTAGCTCATTAATTGCACGGATACCTGCGCCACTCACAGCTTGATACGTTGAAACGATGATTCGTTCTAAGCCAAACGCTTGCCGAATTGGTTCTAAGGCCACCATCATTTGAATCGTAGAACAATTGGGATTTGCGATGATTCCCTGATGATTTTTCAAGGCTTCCGGGTTCACTTCTGGAACAACTAAAGGAACATCTTTTGCCATTCTAAAATGGCTAGTGTTGTCAACAACGACAGCTCCGCGCTTAACTGCTTCTGGTGCAAACTTTTCGGAAATACTCCCACCAGCACTAAATAATGCTAAATCGATTCCTTCAAATGATTCCGGGACTAATTCTTCCACGATAAGAGGTTGTCCTTTAAACTGAATCTCTTGTCCAGCAGAACGCTTAGACGCCAATAACCTCACACTGGCAATTGGCAAACTTGTCTCTGCTAACAATTCAATCATTCTTGTCCCGACAGCACCTGTTGCTCCTACCACGGCAACATGATATTCTTTTCCCATATTTTCATACTCCCCTCTTACCTTCTTGTAAAAGCTACTTGTCCTATTTTACCATAGTATTGAAAAAACCTACATAGTCAAAAAAATGATTTTTTTATTTTCCCATGATATTTTAAAACTATTACCCATCAAAGGACTATCCATTGACTTTTGACTTAAATTTGTTATAGTTAAAACGAATTTAATTATAAAGGGAGCGAAATTTCATGGCACGCGTAGAAAGTTTTGAATTAGATCACAACACAGTAAAAGCACCATATGTTCGCCTTGCTGGCACAGAACAAAATGGTGATGCGTTAGTCGAAAAATATGACTTACGTTTCTTACAACCAAACAAAGATGCCCTACCAACAGGCGCATTACACACGTTGGAACATTTGTTAGCAGTTAACATGCGTGATGAATTAAAAGGAATCATTGACATTTCGCCAATGGGTTGCCGCACTGGTTTTTATATGATTATGTGGGATCAACATTCACCACAAGAAATCCGTGATGCATTAGTCAACGTTTTAAACAAAGTAATCAATACAGAAGTTGTTCCAGCAGTCTCTGCAAAAGAGTGCGGAAACTACAAAGATCATTCTTTATTTGCAGCGAAAGAATACGCAAAAATCGTCTTAGACCAAGGAATTAGTTTAGATCCATTTGAACGTATTCTGTAATCTTTAGCAATTAACGACAGAGAAACCCACTATTAAGCTGTGGGTTTTTCTGTTCTCTTTCTTAATTTAAACGGAGGTTTTTTATGAATCAAACAATCGAACAATTACTAAGTCACCGTTCCGTTCGTCATTTTAAAAAGCAAGCGTTAACGGACAAGCAGAAACAACAGTTAATTACTGCAGCTCAAGCAGGATCAAGCTCCAATTTTTTACAAGCTTATACAATTATAGAAATCAAAGATCCTGAGCTACGCAGAGAATTGGGACGTTTAGCGAATTGTGAAGACTATGTCGTTAACACTGGTGTGTTCTATGTTTTTGTTGCTGATTTGTATCGTCATGCAACGATTTTGTCAAAAGAGGGGCAATCATTGGAACCCTTAAAAACACCAGAATCATTATTAGTAGCTGCCGTTGATACAACGATTGCTGCGCAAAACATGGCCATTGCGGCTGAATCTATGGATTTAGGGATTTGTTATATTGGCGGCATTCGAAATGACTTAGACACAGTAGCCAAACGCTTATCTTTGCCTGAATTAACTGTACCACTTTTTGGATTAACAATCGGTGTACCAGAAACGTTAAATGGTGTAAAACCACGGATGCCTTTTGAAAATATTTTAAGCGAAAATCACTATCAACCAGACAAATTGACAGATATGCACGCGTATGATGAATTATTAAAAGATTATTATGCCAGCCGCTCAAGTAACGCCCAAACAGCGGATTGGTCACAGAAATCTTTGTCCTATTTTTCTTATAATCGTCGCCCAGAAGTAAAAATTTTCTTGCAAAAACAAGGATTTGATGTCTAAACAAAAGAGCGTGGGCCTACGTTGAAATAACGTAAGCCCACGCTCTTTTGTTAATTTTTATTTATCTTTACTAAATTTGTCTTTTAAGTCTTCAAAGCCTTCTTTAACTTTATCAGTTAATTTTTCAGCGCCTTCTTTAAGGTCGTCGCCGGCATCACGTGCTTTGTCTTTTACGTCAGCAAAGGTTGATTGAGCTTTTCCTTCAAGTTCTTTGCCTTTATCATCCGTAACTTTGCCTTGCGCTTCTTTTGCAGTACCTTCTACTTTATCTTTTGCATCGTCAAAACGTCCTTTTAAATCTGCCATGCTAATCCCTCCTAAATAATTAATTACATAATAAGAGTATCATTCTTAGCCATTTCCTTCAAATATAATGCATGAACTACGAATAAACGGTTATTTTTGAGCTATTAAAGCTTTTTTTGCCAAGGCAAAGCAACCAATTGTTCCTGGATTATCTTCTAAAAGAGGCGTCACCAAGTATTTTTCTAAAGGCGGTGTTTCCACATATCCATTGACTAATTCAGCAAATTTTTCACGAACTTTCGGCATCAAATGACGTTGTTTCATGACGCCGCCGCCTAAAATGATCACTTCTGGCGCTAATAATAAAGTCGTATTGTACGCCGCTTGCGCTAAATAATAAGCTTCTAGTTCCCAAGTTTTATGATCCTCTTCCAATAAATGTCCTTTTTTACCAGAACGACCTTCAACTGCTGGTCCTGCTGCAATCCCTTCTAAACAATCTCCATGATAAGGACAATTTCCTGCATACGTATCTTCAGGATGACGACGGACTAACGCATGCCCCATTTCTGGGTGGCTAAAGCCTTCAATAAACTCACCGTTTTGAATCGCTCCAGCGCCAACACCAGTTCCAATTGTATAATATACACAACTAGATGTATGTTGCCCATTTCCAGCAACATACTCACCATATGCCGCAGCATTCACATCCGTTGTCCAAGCCATTGGCACATCAAAATGTTGTTTCATAGTCCCTAACAAGTCAAAGTTACGCCAAGCTAATTTTGGTGTAGAAGTGATATAACCATACGTAGGAGAATCAACGTGAATATCAATCGGACCAAACGAACCAATCCCAATCGCTTTTAAAGGATATTGTTGGAAAAATTCTATTACTTTTTTCATTGTTTCTTCTGGGGTTGTTGTGGGAAAACTGACACGTTCCACAATGGTCAAATCATCTGTCCCAACGCCACATACAAATTTTGTGCCACCGGCTTCGATACTTCCTAAAAGTTTTTCTGTCATTGCAATATGCTCCTTCGTTTCCATTTTATAAGTAAGCGGATACATTACTTTTGATTAAATAACTA
The DNA here is from genome assembly GCF_050546705.1 of Enterococcus sp. AZ104. Taxonomy (NCBI): domain Bacteria; kingdom Bacillati; phylum Bacillota; class Bacilli; order Lactobacillales; family Enterococcaceae; genus Enterococcus; species Enterococcus sp. AZ104. The sequence continues at coordinate 968,534 of NZ_CP172952.1, read as the reverse complement.
ACATACACGTTTAGTTTACCACTTTTTTGTCGTTTCGACAGAACAATTTAACAATTTCAGTCAGGTTGCCCAATGAAATCTGGCAAGTTGCTAAAGAGCATTTTTCTAAAACAAAAAAACGAGCATTCATGGTTATCTAACAATGAATGCTCGTTTTTTGTTTATTGATTCTTTAGCGAAAAATATAACAATAGTCCGATTGTAATCCATCCACCACTAAGTAAAAGCATTAACCAACTTAAAAGCGTTTCTTTTAGAATACTTCTGGGTTCTTTTGCATGCTGAATAAAACTCATACTAGTCAGCAAAGAAAAGAGGAAAAACATAAAACAAATGACCGCTAAACCGCCAGACAACCAAAACCAACTAGCCATTATTCTCACTCTCCTTTTCGCTTGTTTTTTGATAATTATTGCGCCAAATGACACTATAAATTGCCCCAATTGTGATTACTAACAACGTGTAGAAAGTCGGTAACCACCATGTGGGTAGGACCCATTTGACCGTAGCTTCTTGATTCAATTTTTTTGCTTCACGAGTGTTAATCGTAAATTCTTGTTGAAAAGGCCAAGACTGTTGTTCATCTTGTTGTAAAATAGCACGTCCTGTAAATATATAAGTCCCAGCATCTAGCGGTTGTTTGCCCAAATCAAGATGAAAATTCATGGAACTATTTGGGGCAAAGCGAACATTTTTTAGTGTCCGTTGTGCAATTTTTTTAGAGGATCCTTTTTTTATCACTTGACCTTCTAAACGAACTTCTGGAAAAATAGCAGCATATGGATTTTGAATGACCGCCTTTAGTGATTTGGCCCCTAAAGCAATTGTAGGTGTTACTTTCGCTAATTTCAGTTGGTTCACCTCTGTTAAAGGAGCATTCTCAGCACTCCTCATGGCAATCGCAACATTAAACCCGTAGCGACTGGTTAATCCCGTTGTTTGGTTCTCTTCCTCTGTTTTTTCATCTTTGAGATGCGCATAAACCCCGCCTAACACAACTCCTTTGATAGGCTGATCAAGTCCCTTCACCTTCATCTTTGCTGATACTGTTTGATGAGGCGGCACACTCACTTCCTCATTTTCTAAAGTAACCAAGTCTGTCAGCGGAACCTTTAACGATGAATCAAGTGGTTTATCAAAATCATTGTACACAATCAACCCATTATCATTTGTTGATGCATTTGCTAGAGTCAATACGATGGACAATTTTTCGTCTGTCTTATTTTTTATGTCTAAGACAATAGTGGAAGATTGCTTTGGTGCCAGAATTAAATCATAATAACTAGATGTTCCTGACACTTGATTTTCTGGTAAAACAGGCGTTACTGTAAATTTAGTCTTCATTTCTTCTGTAGCTTCTACTTTTGGAACAATAATAAAAAATGTGAAAAACAGAAATAGACAGAAAACACCGACTTTTTTTCTACTCATTTCTTCAAGATCTCCTTTATAAAGCTGAATGTACCTACTAGTCTAACAAATCAGCGAAACAAAGCTGATCAATCTTTGACTTTTGGGAAGGATAATCTTGAAAAGAAAGAGGAAAAGATTGGTAAGTTGCTTTATTTCTTTTCTCTGAATTAAAACTACATATTTAACGCAAAAAAAAGAGGTTTCCCACCACAGTGGAAAACCTCTATAAACCTTGTCATAACAATGTTTTGAAAGACTATGCGTCTGGATTTGCGTTTTCGTCTTTGAGACCGTATTTTTTGTTGAAACGGTCCACACGTCCGTCGGCTTGTGTGAATTTTTGACGACCAGTGTAGAATGGGTGTGAGTCTGAAGTAACCTCAACACGTAATAATGGATAAGTGTTGCCATCTTCCCATTCAACAGTTTCTGAAGATCCTTTAGTTGAACCTGAAAGGAATTTGAAACCTGTTGTTGAATCCATGAATACTACTGGTTGGTAATTTGGATGGATATCTTGTTTCATACGTTTTTTCGCTCCTTTGCCCTGATCCATTTGCTGTATCAGAGTTATTTTGTCGGTATACAACAATGCTATCTTACCATGTTTTCAGTTGGTATGCAATTATCTTTTTGGATTTCTTTTAATTTGTTTGCCAAACGAAACATCATGGAAAACTTCAAATAATTGTTGATTATTTTGGGTCCGTTTCAACATTTTTATGAATTGATCCGTATATTCCAGCGAGTCTCCTGACATATTATTTCTCAATTTCCACGTTTCTTCTAGTTGTTCTGGTGTCATTAGCAACTCTTCTTTTCGTGTACTTGATTTTTTAATATCAATTGCTGGGAAAATACGGCGCTCTGCTAATTCACGAGATAAATGGAGCTCCATGTTGCCTGTGCCTTTGAATTCTTCATAGATGACATCATCCATTCGGCTACCTGTATCCACCAATGCCGTGGCTAAAATAGTCAGACTGCCCCCTTCTTCGATATTTCTGGCAGCACCAAAAAATCGTTTAGGTTTGAAAAACGCAGCTGGATCTATTCCGCCACTTAAGGTTCGACCACTAGGCGGGACCACTAAATTATAGGCCCTTGCTAAACGAGTGATGCTGTCCATTAAAATAACTACGTCCCGTTTGTCTTCAACTAAGCGCATTGCTCGATCCAGAACCAATTCAGCAACTCGCGTATGATTTTGTGGTTGTTGATCAAAAGTTGAAGAAACTACATCGCCTTTAACGCTTCGCTCTAAATCAGTCACTTCTTCAGGACGCTCGTCAATTAACAACAGAATCAATTCCACATCAGGATGATTTTCTGTAATCCCATTAGCAATTTCCTTTAAAACACTTGTTTTCCCCGCTTTTGGCGGCGCTACAATTAAACCACGTTGCCCAAAACCAATTGGGGCAAATACATCAATCATTCGTGTTGATAATCTGCCAGCCGTTGTTTCTAACGTTAATTGTTTTTCAGGATACAACGGTGTTAGCGCTGGAAAATGTGGCCGCTCTTTCGCTTCTTCAGGATCTTTCCCATTGACACTTTCAACATGCATGAGTCCATAGTAACGTTCTGATTCCTTTGGCGGACGCGCCTTGCCAGCTACTTTGTCCCCATTTCTCAATCCGAAACGACGAATTTGAGAAGAAGAAATATAAATGTCTTCTGCACTTGGTCCATAATTAATTGGCCGCAAAAAGCCATAACCATCCTGAGAAACAATATCTAAAATTCCTTCCATGAAGAAAAACCCTTGCTTCTCAGCTTGTGCACGAATCACAGCTAAAGACAATTCTTTTTTGTTCATTTGGCTATAATAAGGAATTTTAAACTCTTTCGCGTACGCATAAATATCTTTTAACGTACTGTTTTCCAATTCAGCCATTGTTAAATAGTCGCTCATTGATCCACCTCAAACGGACCTTCTTGTTCTTCGGTTTCTAGCATTTGAATATCAGCACCCAAAGCAGTTAACTTTTCGATAATGTGGTCGTACCCACGTAAAATATATTCTACATTATAAATCGTGGTCGTACCTTCAGCCATCAAGCCGGCAGTGACTAGGCAAGCGCCTGCCCGTAAATCAGAGGCGACTACTTCTGCACCGTGCAATTGATTTGGGCCATTTAAGATAATCATATTGCCTTCAACCGAAGCATCAGCCCCCATCCGCACTAACTCAGGGATATGCTTATTTCGTTGAGCATATATCGTATCAATAATTTCACCAGTTCCTTGCGCTTTTAAAAGTAATGGCGTTAACGGTTGTTGCAAGTCTGTGGCAAAACCAGGATACGGATAGGTTTTCACCGTCGTCATTTTCAGATCATGTGACGGATGAACTTCAATCATGTCTTCTTCAATTGTCATCTTAACGCCCATTTCTTGCAATTTCGCAATGAAGCTTTCTAAATGCTCATAAATAACATTTCGAACCTTGATTCCTTCACCCATAGCTGCTGCCATAGCTAAATAAGTCCCAGCTTCAATTCGATCTGGAATAATCGAGTGACGACAGCCATGTAATTCTTCGACTCCTTCAATCCGAATAACATCCGTTCCAGCTCCTCGAACTTTTGCACCCATGTTATTTAATAATGTAGCAATATCAATAATTTCTGGCTCACGCGCAGCATTTTCAATAATCGTTTTGCCTTTGGCTTTAACTGCGGCTAACATGACATTGATTGTAGCGCCAATAGATACCATATCCATAAAAATTCGTGTTCCTTGTAAGCCAGCTTCGTCTGTTCTCAAGTACATCGCCCCATGTTCGTTGGTTACATGAGCGCCTAATGCTTCAAATCCTTTGATATGTAAATCAATTGGACGAGGGCCTAAGTAACAACCGCCAGGTAAGCCGACAACGCCTTCCCCAAATCGACCAAGAAGTGAGCCCATAAAATAATAGGACGCACGTAAGCTATTGATTTTTCCTTTTGGCATTGGCACAGAAACAACTTCTGTTGGGTCAATAATTAATGTATTATTTTCAAAAGTAATTTTAGCACCCATAATTTCTAAAATTTCAATTAATGAGTGAACATCCTGAATGTCAGGAACGCCATCTAAAGTCACGGGCGAATCTGCTAAAATAGCAGCTGGAATTAAAGCGACCACACTATTTTTAGCGCCGCTAATGGTTACTTCGCCTTTTAATGGACGATTCCCATTGATTACAATTTTTTTCATTTATATTCTCACCTATCTGTAATATACGTTTTCTAAATAAACTACCCAATCATTCTATCATAATCAAGCTTAAGAAAAAAGAAAACTTCTCAGGTATTTTAATAGAATGAAAAAATAACAAAAAATAAAAAAGACAGCCACGTGCTGTGGCTGTCTTTAACGTAACTAGTTGATTAAGCTTTGTTAGCTGAACCGAACCAATCAATGTGTTCTTCTGCATCTTTGATGATTGCAGCTTTACCTGGTGCTAATAATTTACGAGGGTCAAATCCTTTACCTTCTAAATCTTTACCAGCTTCAATATATTCGCGCGTTGCTTTAGCGAATGATAATTGGAATTCTGTATTTACGTTAACTTTTGAGATACCCATTGAAATTGCTTTTTCAATTTGTTCTTGAGGAATACCAGAACCTCCGTGTAATACTAGAGGTACATCAGAACCGACAGCTTCAGCAATCGCTTGTAAGTGATCAAATGCTAAACCTTTCCAGTTTTCTGGATATTGACCATGGATGTTACCGATACCACATGCTAAGTAGTCAATACCTGTAGCAACCATTTGTTTACATTCTTCGATATCAGCTAATTCGCCAGTACCGATGATTCCGTCTTCTTCACCACCGATTGAACCAACTTCACATTCGACAGAAATACCTTTAGCGTGCGCTTTTTCAACTACATCTTTCGCTAATTTTAAGTTTTCTTCGAATGGTAAGTGAGAACCATCAAACATGATTGAAGTATAGCCAACTTCGATACATTCTAAAGCAGCTTCGTAGTCACCGTGGTCTAAGTGAATTGCTACTGGAACTGTGATATTCATTGAGTCTACTAAATTAGTAATCATGTCTTTAGCTACTTTGTAGCCGCCCATGTATTTAGCAGCGCCCATTGATGTTTGGATTAGAACTGGTGCTTTTTTAGCTTCTGCTGCTTCTAAAATCGCTTGTGTCCATTCTAAGTTATTTGTGTTATAGCCACCTACTGCATACCCGCCTTTACGTGCTGCTTTTAAGAATTCTGCTCCTGATACTACTGGCATAAAAAATTCCTCCTAAGTTTTTAAAAACTTTATTTGTTAGGTGTTCCCTAACCAACGGTTCTATTTTAGCAGAATTCCTGACACTTTTCTAGTAAAATTCCCTTTTTCAGAAAATTTTTGTCTATTCTTTCACATAACCTTCATTTTTATAAAAAAACCTCCAGTTTTCCCGTTAAGACTTTGGGACCTGAAGGCCGACTTGCTATTTTAATTTTTTCTTTGGTGGATAACGTTTCACCTTGTAAGATTGAAGCTCAGGAAATGTTCCTGTACTATGAAAAATCCGTTGTTCATCTTCATTGGCAAAACGCCCTAAAACCGATTGTGTTGGTAAAATATTTACAAAGGCATTCTCATCGATACTGTAAACTGCTTGTTCTAAATCATAGAGTTCGTAGCGAGTAATGACCATCATAATCATCCGACCTTCTGCACCTGAATAGCCGCCGATTGAAGGCAACAAGGTCATGCCACGAGCGATTTGTTGAGAAACTTCTAAGGCAACGGCTTCTGGTCTCGTGGTGACAATCATTGCTGTGACTTTTTGGTGACTGGTATGAATCATGTCGACCACCTGACTCAAACAGTAAATAGAAATAATAGTATACAACGCACTTTCCCAGTTAAATACAAAACCAGCCAACAGCACAATAATACCATTTAATAAGAACATAAAATTACCAACGGTTTTCCCTGTTGTTTTTGAAAGAATCAGTGAAATAATGTCCATGCCGCCAGTGTTAAAGCCCATTTTCAATGAAAGCCCTGCGCCAACGCCGACTAAGACACCACCCATAATTGCGTTCATCAAAGGATTCGTTGTGACTGTTACGATTGGCACAAACATAGTGACAACGGAAATGCCAATAACATTGATGAAACTAAGAATCGTTGATTGTTTCCCTAATTTTACAAACCCTAGAATGAAGACGGGAATGTTTAAAAATAAAATGAAAATCCCTGTATTAATATGGATTCCTAAATTTGTATATAATAATGTAGCAATGATTTGCGCAATTCCGTTCATCCCTGCCGAAAAAACTTTTGCCGGAATCAAAAAGAAATTCAAACCGACCGCAGAAGTCAAGGCGGTTATCGCCATCACTGCTATTTTTTTTATCGATTCATTTCTTTGGTAAGTACTAACCAATCGACTCATTTTTCTTCGCTCCTTCGCTATTCTTCTGACTTAGAATAACAGGTTCTATCCTAAAAGAAAAGGGGCTAAAAACGAACATTGAAAAAATTTTTTTTGCAACGTTTTCATGAAAGAATGCGGGAAGATATCCCTAAAAATTGATCTTCTTATTTCTCTATTCAAAATGATTCTAGCCTAACCTTTTTTACTATTTCATGATATGATGAAGCAAAGAATATTTTAGGAGGTTTTTACATGGCTGCAAAAGAAGCAAGTTTTGATGTAGTTTCAGAGGTCAATATGGAGGAAGTCAAAAACGCAATTCAAATTGCCTTGAAAGAATTGAAAAATCGTTTTGACTTTAAAGGGTCAATTGCTGATATTAAATTGGAAAACGATAAACTAGTAGTCGTAGCTGAAGATGATTATAAAGTCGAGCAAGTGAAGGATATTTTATTTGGAAAATTAGTCAAACGCAATGTTCCGATTAAAAATATTCATTTCTCAGAAAGTGAAAAAGCCTTAGGGGGTACCGCTCGCCAATATGGTGATTTAATCAGTGGTATTGATAAAGAAAATGCGAAAAAAATCAACACAGCTATCAAAAACTCTGGGATTAAAGTTAAGTCACAAATCCAAGAAGACAAAATTCGGGTAACTGGAAAAAGTCGGGATGATTTACAAAAAGTCATGGCTCTTTTACGAGAATTAGATTTACCAATGGCTCTTGAGTTTAATAATTATCGCTAAAAAAATCCTTCAACTGTTAATGAACAGTTGAAGGATTTTTTTGTTTTGGTACCGGCCATTCTTGTTTATTCAATAAAACGATTGGTCGGCGTTGGATTTTTTCTGAAAAAGCGGCAATTGCTTTTAAAACCTTTGGCATAAAATAAAACGCATTTAATTCTTCTAAATCCAGTTCTTCTTCTGCCGTAAACGAGACACAAACTTCTTGTTCTGAAAGCATAATTTCAATTTTCTTTAAAAATTGAAATTGCCGCATTCCCGGTACGAAATAACCAGCCTTTGCAACACGAGAGGCTGTAATATCTAACTTATCACTAATGATTAGCGCTAGTGTCATTAACTCTTCCGAATCAAAGCCGTTACTATGATTTTCTATAGAAGATAAAATTTCTTCTTGATAAGGCAAACAAATCTTTTGCTTACGAAAATATGCTTCTGCAAATTGTTTCCCACGAAGTGCATGTCCTGCTTTTCCTTGTAGCGCACCCACATCATGGAGCAGTGCCGCAATTTTTGCCGCCTCTAAATACTCCTCTGAAACAGCAAGTTGTTTCAAAATCATTTCCGTCATGGCTACGACATTGGTTACATGAAACCAATTATGGTATGCCCACCCAGCTTCTTCATCTTCCATTTGACCAATTGCATCATAAATTTGTCGAATTTCAGTATCTTGATGAATGCGTTCAAACAGCTTCATTTATTTTCTCCTTAAAATTAGTTACTGTTCCAAAAATTCTTTTAACTCTGCAGGATTTTTTTCGCTGTTTAAACCAACAATTAAACGAATCCGCGCTTTCGGTCCGTTTAAACCACGGGCAAAAACGACCCCCATTTTTTTCAAGCCAACGCCACCACCAGCATAATCATAGATATCTTCAGCAATGCCATTGGAACAACGAGAAACTAAAACGACTGGAATCCCGTTGTCTAGCATTTTTTGTAATGCTGGGAGCGTTTCTGGCGGTAAATTACCCGCGCCTAGCGCTTCAATTACTAACCCATCCGTTTCTGGGGTGTTTAATAATTCAAACATCCGTTCACCCATCCCCGCATAGGCCTTCACTACGTGAACATTTCCTTTCACAGAAGAAACATCGCAAACTTCTTGCGGTAAGACCTCTTTCGCAAAAAAAGCACGTTCTTTCGCAATGGTTCCTATTGGTCCAAAAGTTGGCGTCCGAAACGTCGCTACGTTCGTTGTATGTGTTTTTGTCACATAACGCGCCGTATGAATTTCATCATTCATCACGACTAAAACACCTTTATCGTACGATTCGTCTGAACAAGCAGTCCAAATAGCACTGATGAAATTATACAAGCCATCACTACCGATTTCGTTACTTGACCGCATTGCTCCTGTTAAAACAATGGGGATTTTTTTCTCTAAGGTTATATCTAAAAAATAAGCAGTTTCTTCTAATGTATCTGTTCCATGCGTAATAACCACGCCATCAATTGGTTCAGAATAAGCTTTTTGAATCCGTTCTTTTAATTGAAACATCCGTTCTAAGGTCATGTGTGGTGAGGGAATATTAAAAATATCTTCAACAACTAAATGAACCTTGCCAGAAAATAATGCTTCTTGTTCCATCAACGGATTTTTTTCATTCGGGGCAACACTTCCTCCTGCTACTTTCGACATGGAAATGGTCCCACCTGTATGAAGGACTAAAATGGTCTTCATTTGTTTCCTCCTTTGTTTTCTTTATTTTTTAACCAAAATTGTTTCACTTGTTGAATGAGTTGTTCATTGGTGTTTGCCTTTCGATGCGCCAACCAATGCGGCGGAAAGAAACGCTGGACACTTGGTAATTCAAATCGTTCGTCTAATAACAACACAAAGCCTTTATCTTGCGCATCTCGAATGACACGTCCAGCCGCTTGCAAGACTTTATTCATGCCAGGAATTTGATACGCAAATTGAAACCCTTGCCCTCGCTCTTCTTGATAAAAAGTGCGAATCAGTTCTTGCTCTGGGTTCATTTGTGGTAGCCCGACACTAACAATTATCGTACCAATCAATCGGGTACCTTTCAAGTCAATTCCTTCTGAAAATATACCACCTAAAACACAAAAACCGATGAAAGTTTCTTGAGGATTCTCTTTAAATTCAGCTAAAAATGCTTCTCGCTCTTTTTCGTTTAAGTCCGTTCCCTGAATTTGAGTTTTTACTTGCGGGTAACGTTGGCTAAATACTTGATAGACATCATCCATATAGGCGTAGGAAGGAAAGAAAATTAAATAATTACCTGTTTTTGTTTCACTTAACTTCCCTAAAAGTTCACTAATCTGTGGATAACTTTTTTCACGGTTTTTATAGGTTGTTTGAAGATGACTACCAATCATCAACAATTGATTTTCTTCCGGAAAAGGATACGGAATCCGATAACGTAGGCTTTCTTCACCTCCACCAAGCACTTCTTGATAATAATTCAGAGGTGTTAAACTTGCCGAAAATAAGATACTCGCTTTCCCTTTATCTAATCGTTGTGACAATAAATAAGCCGGATCGACACAAAATTGTTTCACAACGCAGTCATAGTTTCGCAAAGAAATAGACGTATAAAAGCCGTTGTCGTAATACTCGCTGATTCGAAGATAACTTAAACAATCAAAATAAAAACTGAGAATCGACGCCAATTCCTCAATGTGTTGATTTTCTGGCAACCATTCTGCAATTACTTCTGTTAATCGATGTATCTGTTTAACTAATGAATCAATTGGCGCGCGTTGGGCAAAAAAATCCGTGTCTTTTTCTTCACAGATTGCTTCAATATCATCAAACGTAGTTAAGACTTTTTGACAAGCTCTTTTCAATTGAACAGATTCTTTTTGCAATCTTTTTTGAATTTGCAAAACCGCATTCCTAGAAATAGCGGCCGAATACATCTCCCGTGAACGATTAACCAAATTATGGGTTTCATCCACTAAAAAAATATTCTCTTCTGCACTTTGGGGTTCTTCAAAGAAGCGCCGTAAATAAACCGTTGGATCAAATAGATAATTGTAATCGCCAATAATTAAATCACACCAAAGACTTGCATCTAGCGACAACTCGAATGGACACAATTGGTGCTTTTGTGCATACCGTTCAATAACCTCTCTCGTTAAATGATTTTCATGTTGCAATAAATCCCACAGTCCCTCATTTAAACGATCATAATAGCCATCAGCAAACGGGCAATGTTCTGGTGTACAATTTCGTTCAGTTAAAAAACAAATTTTATCTTTTGCTGTTAACGTAATACTCTTAGTTTGCGCTTGTTTTTCGGACAGCGCTTTGACGGCATCTTCAGCCACTTGCCGCGTGATGGTCTTAGCTGTTAAATAAAAAATCCGTTCACCTTCTTCTTCACCAATTGCTTTCATTGCTGGAAAAAGAGTGGACATTGTCTTGCCTGTTCCAGTTGGTGCTTCCACGAAGAGCCGCTGTTTACTAAGAATTGTTTTATAGACGGCTACCGCCAATTCTCGTTGCCCTTTGCGATACTCCCCGTAAGGAAAACTAAGATTTTTTAATGATTTATTTCTCAAAATACGCCACTCTTCTTTAAAAATTACCCACTGTTCATAGCGCTTCATCAAATCAGTAAAAAACTCCGCTAATGCAGCTTCTGTAAAATGGCGTTCTTGTCGTGTGATTTGTTTTGTGGTGGTCTGATAATAAGTGAGTTGAAGCGTTATTTCAGAAAGTTGTTCTTGTTGGCAATACATGTGACCATAACACATCGCTTGATACCAAAACAATTCGACCTTTTCTGGCGGCAATTCTTCAAACGCTGGTTCGGATGTTTTAATTTCATCAATGACCACTTGCCCAGTTTCTTTCACAAAAATGCCGTCTGCACGACCTTCTACACAATAATTATGGCCATTTAAAGGCACCTCAATTTTTAAAGATACTTCCTTTTGATAAAGGCTCCCCGCTTCCTTTTGCAACATTCGATGAAGGCGACTACCTTCTTGTGGTGTATGTTCACTCACATGGCGAGAATCGATACTTCCCCGCCTTAAAATAAATTCGACCACTTGACGCACCGCAATTTTTCTCGTTGATTTCACGTAATCCCACCTATCTGCCTCCCTATTATAGAACATACATTCGCTAAACAAAAGCAAAAAATCCAAAACGAACACAATCATGCGTTCATTCTGGATTTCTCTTTAGATTATCAACAATTAAAAACAACTTGTTTCTTCTAACTGTTTGGTTTCTTTTCCATTTGCTTTTGCCACGACCAATTGCGCCATTTGTTTAAACGAATTATTTAAACCAATGCCGCCCTTTTTGGGCATCTTCACAATCGGTACTTGCTGATAATAGTGACTAACTGCTGGATTTTCTTCTGCCATCGCTGCAATTGCAGGAATGCCTGCAGCATTAAACTTACAAGCTAGACGAGCAGCCATTTCTCCAAAATTAGGATAATGCATGGCTGGTCCGCAAAGAACCGCATCGGCATGAAACTTTTTTGCAAAGCCAATAAATTTCTTTGCTACCTCTTCCTCGTTTTCCAAATAATATTGGTCACCACAATAAAGTGTCGCAACAATTTCCGCTCCTTGCTTCTGTAAAAATGGTAGCAATGTTACCCCTGGACCTAAGGGAGCTTTTTTACCACTTGGTTTCAGCTGAGCTTGTTCATCACTGCCAAATCCTGCTAAACTGTGGTTTAAGACTAAAAGGATTTTTTTCATGCCTATTTCCTCCTTATTTATAAATCATCGAAGTCAAAGGAATCAAAATCAATTTCTTCACTCTCTTCTTCTTGTGCTTTCCATTCTTCACGTAAATATTGGTCATCCATAACTCGAATAAAAGGATAATAAATGAACATTCCTAGTACCAATAAGAGAGCTTGCAGAATTGATCCTTGCCAACCGCTGACTAAAAATCCTGAGATAATTGGCGGGGTCGTCCACGGCAATTGAATACCATTCGTCAATGGAACTAAGCCCCAATCCATAGCAAAATAGGCAATAATAATATTAATTGCGGGTACTAAGACAAATGGAATTAAAAGGATTGGATTTAAAACAATTGGTAACCCAAAAATGATTGGTTCGTTAATCCCAAAAACACCAGGAATTAGTGAAAGTTGCGAAAGCTTTTTAATTCGTTGACTTTTACAGAATAAGACCATCACAATGATTAATGAGAGTGTGGAACCGGCGCCACCAAATGTTGCAAACATATCTTGAAATTGTCCAGTGATGATGTTGGGAATTTCATGACCGTCTTTAAATGCTTGTAAATTTTCAACAGACAATGCCCGCAAAACAGGATTAAAGACTGCGCCAACCACACTACCTCCGTTAATGCCAAAGAACCAAAAGAAGTGTAAAAATAAATAAGCAATGCTCATTGCACCTAAGGTATTACCAAGACTCAATAAGGGCGTTTGTAGAAATTCAAAAATAACATCTTGTAAATTACCATAAGGAGTTAAAGCAGCCAGCCAATTGACTAAAAACATGAGAGTAACAACTAAAAAACTCGGAATCAGGGCCTCAAAAGACTTAACCACTGTTGGTGGCACTCCTTCTGGCATTTTTATTGTCCACCCTTTACGAACAATGGCCACAAATAAACGAGTCGCAATTAATGCGACAATCATTCCTAAAAACAAGCCACTGGAACCCATCCATTTTAAAGGTAAACTAGTAACTTCATAAACCTTTGAACTATTTTCCGGTGTAAATAATGTTTGATAAGGCGTTACAATAAAAAATGAAACCAATGCGATAATTCCTGCTTGCATTGCATCCACATTGAATTGTTTTCCTAAACTATAGGCAATACCGACAACGGCCAGAATAGTCATTACATCAAAACTAGCACTAGCTGGAACAGACATCATTGTCGCCCAGTCTTTACCAAGCAAATGAGACATCCAAGTATCCCATTGTGGCAAAGGAAAATTAGCAATTAATAAGAAGACCGAACCAACAATCAACAAGGGCGTTGATAAAAGGAAGCCATCACGAATCGCTACTAAATACTTATTTTCTCCTATCACTTTTGCCAAAGGGGTCAATACGCGCTCTAACCAATCCAAAAATTTTTGCACGGTCGTCACTCCTATCTATTATTTTTTATTTTGCTTAATTAACCGCAGCGCTTCTTTCAATGCTTTTTCGCCATCCATCATGCCATAAATTTCTGGCGCAATTGCAGCGACAGGAATCCCTTGAGGAGCAAATTGTTCTTTTGTTTTTTCTAATAAAAAACGGACTTGTGGTCCTAATAAAATAGCAACAGGCTTCTCTGCTTCAACCACTTCTTGTGCTCTTGCAATAGGAAAAGCAGTAATCATTAAAGGCATTTGATGTTTTTCCACCACTTCCATCATTTTATTCACCATAATACTTGTAGACATCCCTGCATCACAAAAAAGATAAATTTGTTTTTTACTCATGTTCCTTCACTCTCCTCATTTATTCAATTGGTGCTTTGATTCTTTTTTCATAGGCCGCTAACCATTCTTGTGAAATCGGCTGAATCTCTGTGGTATGATTCTTGCCTGGATTTGCAATATAGATTTCTGGTTGCTGCATATCAGTACCAACCGTAAAAGTAAATTCCACATTCGTAGCTACGCCCCAGTCTCCCTGTTTGTTCATGGCCACTAGTGAAAAAGCTCCTGCTTTCCCATAACGTTGGGTCAATTTTTCATGAAAAGCATAGACGGCTTGATCACATGCTTGTTGTGGCGAGCGCCCTTCCCCCATTAAACGAACGATTTCATAAGAAAGACAGCCTTTCATTAAATCTTCACCTAAGCCTGTAGCCGCAGCACCACCAATTTCGCTATCAACATAAAAACCAGAACCTGACAGTGGTGAATCGCCAACACGTCCTGCTTTTTTCATGAAGAGTCCCGAACTGGAAGTGCCAGCTGCCATTGATCCTGTTTGGTCTAACGTAATAGCGCCGACAGTATCATGCCCATCATAGGGGTTCAACTGATTTTCCTGAATTTCTTTTAAACGCTTTTGCCACCATTGATTAGCGCGTTCTGTCAACATATTCTTTCTTTCAAAACCGTGCAACATTGAATATTTCGTTGCACCTGCGCCAACACGAAAACTATTAAACTTCTCTTTACTTAATGCTTTAGCCACTGAAATCGGATTTTTAACATCTGTAATTCCCGCCACAGCACCAATTGCAAATGTGTCTCCATCCATATAGGCAGCATCCATTTCTAAAATCCCTTCCTCATTAGGTAAACCGCCGTAGCCCACTGACTTATAAAAAGGATAGTCTTCTACTTCTTTAATTAATTGTTCCACGGCCGTGCCTGCAGCACCTCCTTGTTGTAATTCTTCTGTAGCTTTTAGTAACCCATCATGTGCCATCCGCCATGTCGCAATTGCACCCCAAGTCATTTTCCATCCGCCCTTTCGTTAACGCTTACATTTCTCCACCATTATAAACTAGTATATACTGTTTTGTATATACTGAAAATGAAATTTTATACAGAAAAATAGAAGATACACGTATGCGACCTCTACGAAAAACATTGGCTTCTTCTCATACGTGTATCTTCTATTGGTTTTATGCTTCTGTTAATGCAATCATCGCTTGCATATAGATTTCCAGATTAAGCAGTAAATCTTTTTCATCCATATATTCATCTTGGTTATGTGCAATGCCTTTTTGACCAGGAAATGATGGACCGAAAGCAACGATATTCGGCATAAAGCGAGCATACGTAGCACCTGTAGTTGTGACTGGCGTCCCATCTAAGCCAGTAATTTGTTCATAAACCTTGGTTAATTTTTGAACATTGCGCTCATCTTTTGGAAACAGCGTACTAGGGAGGCGGCGGATGACGGTCACTTCACTTTCTGGAAATAGTGCCTTCGTTAGCTGCGTGGTTACTTCGTTTTCTGTAATAGAAACAGGATAACGCACGGCCAATGATAACACCAATTGCTGTCCTCTTTTTTCCAACGCATAGGGCGTTAAAATCAATTGCCCACTATCCTGATCCTTAAAGTCCAGAGCTACTCCTTCGCCATAGTGCTTTTCGTGAAAACTAGCGGTTAACCAGTCGAAATACTGTAATAAATTTCCTTTGACTAACTGTTCCTCGCTAATTTTCTGTGCCAATAAAGTAATCGCGTTCTTGCCTAGTTCTGGCGCATTGGAAGGAGCACGTTTTCCCGTGATTGCTGTTGTTTTTCCCGCAATCACCACACTTAATTGATCAGGTACGTGGTCTTTTGCTTGATCACCTATAATCTGACCAATTTGTTCACTTGAATCATCTGGGATGGTCGTTGTGATCTCATAATTAACAATCCCTCGCTCCCCATAAACTACTGGATATTTACAATCTGGAGTAAATCCAAAAACGGGTGCGTTTTCCTTCTCTAAATATAAGGGGATATCTCCACTCCCACTTTCTTCATCCGTGCCAAACATTAAGCGAATGGTTTTCTTTGGTTGGTAACCAAGTTCTTTCAGTAATTTCATTCCATACAGGCAAGCCAAGATAGGACCTTTATTATCTAGAATTCCTCTACCATACAAACGTTGATTTTTTTTCGTTAATTGAAAGGGCGGCACTGACCAACCAGAACCTTCTGGTACTACATCTAAATGACCAATAATTCCCAGATATTCTTCCGCTGTTCCCCATTGCGCATAGCCAACTGCGTCATTGACAATCCCAGTTTGAAAACCATAACGCTCTGCAAGTTTCAGCGTTTCTTCCAAGGCTCTTTTCGGTCCTTCGCCAAAAGGTGCCTCTTTTTTAGGCGACCCTTTCACACTTCGAATCGCGATAATTTTGTTTAAGTCTTCATAAAATAAATCTTTTTGAGCGGCTATTTCTTCTTTGATCTTCATTCGTTCCAAGAACCTCCTAGCTCCACTTGGTTGTTTTCAGACGGGCTATAGCGGGTCAGTGTGTTTTTAAACGTGTACCGATCTGCTCGATATAAAGAGACATCATATAAAATAGGAGTTGCATCAAGCGCATAGGTGATAGAGTGGACTTGTAAAAGTGGTTGGCCCACAGGAACATTCAATAATTCTGAAATTTCCGCTTCAACTAAGATTGCTTCAATTTCTTGATGCGAATAAGCAATCTCGACGTTCTTCTCGATTAAGCAGAAAAGAGAGCCCTCGAAGTCTTGCTTCGTATGGCCTTGTACGTATGCCTGTGGCAAATAAATTTTTTCAACTGTCATTGGTTCGCCGTCTAACATTCGGCGGCGAATCAGTTCATAAATTGCCTCATTTTTGCCTACTTGGAGCGCCTCCCGAATTTTCTCAGCGGGATGTACTACTTCTTCAAAGGAAATGACTTCTGTCTGGCTTTTTTTCCCGTAAGCTTTGGCTGCCTCAGTAAAACCTTGTAAGCCAGCGCGACCACTTTGAATTTTCGCTTGCGACATCACATAACTACCTTTACCATGTCGTTTTACCAAAATATTTTTGCGGATCAAATCATCAATCGCTTTACGGATGGTCAAGCGACTGCAGTTATATTCTTTAGCTAAATCATATTCTGAAGGTAATTTTTGTGCACTTACATACAGACCGTCTCGAATCTTCTTTTCAATTTCTGCAGAAATTTGCTTAAATTTGGGTGCATTTTCTGTCATTTCATCGCCTATCTTTCTTCAAAAAAATAAATTTTCTAGTATATACCACACTGTCTATACTAAATCAATTTTTAAGAAACCGCAATCATTTGTTGCGTTTCTTAAAAATCAAAAAAAGAAAGCGAGCCACAAGTCGGTTGGACTTGTGGCTCGCTTTTTTAGGAAAAAATGTGTTATTTCCCTTTCATCCGTTCTTTGCCTTCTTGACACATATAGAGTAGCGGACAGGCTTCACATTTAGGCGCTCTTGCTAGGCAGTGATAACGCCCAAAGAAAATCATGGTATGGTGCGTTTTCACCCAGAGTTCTTTCGGAACTTTACGCATTAAGGTTTGCTCAACTTCAGTAACATTCGCATTTAGCTTACAAATTCTAAGGCGCTTGGACACTCGTTCCACATGTGTATCTACTGCAAAAGCCGGTTCGCCGAAAGCATCTCCCATTACTACATTGGCTGTTTTTCTCCCCACGCCAGGTAAACTGACCAGTTCATCTCTGGTTTGCGGAACTTCTCCATTGAAACGTTCTAAAAGTTGTTGTGCGCACGCTTTAATATTTTTTGCTTTATTGCGATATAAGCCAATGGTTTTTATTTTAGCAATAATCTCCTCCACCGGCGCAGCTGCTAAAGCTTCTGGTGTTGGAAAAGCTGCGAATAAACCAGGAGTCGCTTTATTTACCGATACATCGGTTGCTTGCGCACTTAAAATCACAGCAATTAATAATTCAAAAGGATTCTTATGTTTTAATTCACATTCTGCATTTGGAAACATCTCATACATAATTTCAATAGCTTCCATTGTTTTCTCTTTTGATAGCATGGCCCACCTCCTTTTTATTCACTGTCTTCTGGATTTAACCAATTGTGTAATGTAACCTTTGGCAACGATTCTTGTGTCTGACCTTGTTGTTCAATCTCATTTTGAATCATAGAATCTTTTCGTTTTTTCTGATCAGCAGCAACTTGTTCTTTGGTGGTAATATTTTTACGCTCCCACGCAAGTAAAATACGATCAATATATTTCAAACTATACGCCTGATTTAAAACAGCTTCTCGCAACGCTAACCGGATTAATTCAGGGGAATAATGGTCCGTGTTCAACCACTGACCAATCATTTCTAATTCAATTGGTGAAAGTGGACGTCCGAATTCTTTTTCAAAGCCTTGGTAAAGCTGTTTAATTTCATCTTCGTGGTTTGCGACAACTTGTTTTTCTTTGCTCGTTTGTAAAAATAATTGAATCTTTTGAAAAACAGGCAGTAAATCATACGTATCCATCATTTGACCTTTTTGGTTTTGTTGTGTTTCAATTCGAATAAATCCGCGAGAAACCAATTGATTTAACAACTTATAAATCGTATCTGGCGTTTTACCCATCGTCTCTGCAATCGCCATTAAGTCTGGAAATAAATCGCCTGCATTTTGCGAACGAAAAAGTTGCAGTAAAAAGAGAAATTCATCATCTTTCAAACCAATTTTTTGGTAATGATCAAATAGTAAGTTTGAGATTGTTGTTTCACCAGCTTCTAAATATTCACGAATTGATAACATTGTTGTTGTCCACTTCCCCTTGCTTGTTTCACTTATTGCACTTGATAAACATCAAAATAAATAGCTTTCATATAATCAATTAAATAACTAGGATTCAATTCTTCTCCCGTTGCATCATAAATTAATTGATTTGGTTTACGTGAAGCGCCGTACTGATGAATATGTTGTGTTAACCATTTACGGATATCAGAATAATCCTCCGAAGCTAAAATTTCATCAACAGATAATTCTTGTTTCATTGCGTGAAATAGTTGCGCGGCGTACATATAACCCAAGGCATAAGATGGGAAATAACCAAAGCTACCTCCAGACCAATGAACATCTTGAAGGACACCTTCTAAATCATTTTCAGGTGATACGCCTAAGTACTCTTGGTATTTTTCGTTCCACACTTTTGGCAAATCAGCGACTTCCAAAGAACCATTAAATAACATTTTTTCAATTTCATAACGAATAATGATATGCAAAGGATAGGTGAGACTATCGGAATCAATCCGAATCAAACTTGCTTTCGTTTCTTTTAAAGAAGCATAGAAATCTTCAAAAGCAATATCATCAAAAGTACCTTCTGCGCAGTCTTGGAAAAACGGGTATTGTTTTTGCCAAAAAGCCCGGTTGCTACCAATGATAATTTCATTAAAGAGCGATTGTGATTCGTGAATCCCCATAGAGGCACCTTCGCTTAGCGGCGTAAAGTCAAATTTAGGATCAAAATTTTGTTCATACATCCCATGACCCGCTTCATGAATCACACCAAATGTTGCCATTGAGAAATTATTTTCTTCCCAGCGCGTAGTAATCCGCGCATCATTTCGATTTAGAGCTGTCATAAATGGATGAACTGTATCATCTAATCGGCCTTTTGAAAAATCATAGCCTAATTGCTCAACCACACCAATCACAAAACGGCGTTGTTGTTCTTTGGTCATTTTTCTAGATAAAAAGTCAGTTCTAGGCGGCGTACCTTTTTCTGCCAAAACGGTCCGAATTTCTTGAATCCCTTGTTTTACTTGGTCGAATACTTGGTCTAGCTTCTCAACCGTCATCCCCGGTTCAAATTGATTTAATAACACATCGTACGGTGTTTTTTCTTCTTTTTGCCAATAAGGAATGAACTCTTTTTGGAACGCAACGACCTTCGTTAAGGTTTCTTCTAACAAGCCGAAATCTTGTGCAGCGCGTGCTTTTAGCCAATCTGTATGTGCTTGGTTTAATACTTTAACATACTCTTGCATACGTTCAGCTGGAACATTTTTATTCAAAGCATATTCTTCTTTTACTTTTTCAAAAACCAGTTTCCCTAATTCAGATAATTCTTCAGGGCGTGTCTCAAAATAGGCCAATGCTTCTTGAATAACTGGGCCAATACTTCGTTCAAAATATAATCCGGTTAAATACCCTTCTACTTCTCCTCGAAAAGGACTACTTTTTTCTGGCATTCCAGTTGATGAATCCCAGTCTAATAATGTCAAGGCATTTTTTAGTAATTGAATTTCTTTCACTTCTTGTAAAAATACAGCTTCCTTCATTTTTTTACACCAGCTTTCTTAGTCTTCCCGTGGTTTTCTTGGTGGACGTGTTCCCCAGTATTGGAATAAATCTGTTCGTAAGGCTCCGTTGTAAAGCTTCCGTTTTTTAGTAGCTTTGGCACCATAATATTCTTCAAAAGCAAGATCACTCGTCAGTATATACTTGCTCCAAGTAGTTAACGGACGGAAAACATGGCCCATTTCTTTATACAAACGACGAACACTTTCCTCTTCTCCTAAACGCTCACCATAAGGCGGGTTAGCTACCATTACACCATATTCCTTCTCGGTTGTAAAATCTTTTAATGCCAATTGTTTAAAAGTAATTGAATCACCTAAACCAACTTCCTCAGCATTCGCTCTTGCGACTTCAATCATTCGCCCATCAACATCTGAACCACAGATATCTAATTCAACATCGTAGTCTGCCTTTGCCTCGGCTTCGTTACGTACTTTTTCAAAAATCGCTGGATCAACCCAATCCCATGTTTCACAAGTGAAACTACGATTAAAGCCAGGGGCAATGTTATGGCCAATTAATGCTGCTTCAATACAAATTGTTCCAGAACCACAAACTGGATCATAAAAAGGACGATCTTTGCGCCAATTGGTCAACATCACTAAAGCAGCTGCCATGTTTTCCTTAAGAGGTGCGCCCCCCTTTTCAATGCGATAGCCTCGTTTAAATAAACTTGGTCCAGTCGTGTCCAACGTCAACGTCACTTTATCTTTTAGAAGAGCCACTTCTAATTTAAACAAAGCTCCTGTTTCGGTTAAAGGCACCGTCGCTGGACGATGGTAAACTTCTCTTAAACGGTTAACAATGGCTTTTTTGGTGATGGCTTGGCAATCAGGAACACTATACAATTTTGACTTAATTGATTTACCTGCAACTGGAAATTCTGCATCTAAAGGCAAATAATCTTCCCAAGGAAGTGCTTTAACTTTTTCAAATAATTCATCAAAACTATAGGCGTTAAATTCGCCAACGACGATTTTAATCCGATCTGCTGTCCGTAGCCATAAATTGGCAGTAGCAATTGTTTCAACAGTGCCTTCAAAGACGGCCCGGCCATTTTCTACTTCACAGGGAATCCCTAAATCACGCAATTCTTTTCCAACTAATGCTTCTAAGCCACTAGCAGCCGTTGCAACAAGTTTGAATGTTTTTTCTTTCGTCATAAAAACTCCTTCTTGACTCTTTTTTATTGTCTGGAGCTAACAGTCCTGCCGACTACTGCTCCGCTTGTTTTTTATAATTGTCCGCTTTCTCTGAACTAAACGGTCCTGTCCCGGCCTCTTTAGAACAGACAGCTTACTACTTTTATCTCAGTTTCTTTATTTTAACATTTTTTTATTCTTTTCGTAAAAAAAGCCTTCACAACTACGTTGGAAGGTCTTCCTGAATTACTTGTAATTTTCTATAAGCCATGTTCTGTATCACCAATTCTTCAGGAAAAATTGGTGACGGTCATCATCTATCTGCAGAGTAAACTCTGCCTCTTCTACTCGTTCATTTCCTTTAGAAGAGCGCCCCTACCATTGTTTGGGTTGCTCGCTCGAGGGGTTTACCGCGTTCCACCGATGGAGTTTCCCACATCGCTTCGTCACTGTGGCACTTTCAAGGATACTTTGACATAGTCGAAACCTTAGTCATTTTTCCTGCCGTTACTCTAAAAGAGTACCTTAGCTTATGATTTCGCTAAGCACGAACACTACAAGCATCTCAGCTTGTGCGAGCATGGACTTTCCTCAGCTTGCAAAAGCAAACCGCGATCACCCGAAAATTACAAATCTGTTTAAACGAACAGCAAAAATTTATACACTAAAACAAGTGTCCGCTATTCTAACAAATGCTTTTTGTTCCTCGTGAAAACTTGACTTAAATTGTCTTGCTAAAATTGACGAGTTTGTGCATTATCAACATCATGGTTCGCTGGTTCTGCAGTCATTGACGGTGCGGAAGGCGTTACAGGTGTTGAAGGTGTTTCATCTAACTTTTTACCAAAAACTTCACGCTCTAAGTTTGATAAACGTTTTAAAATATCAAAGTTGGTCACTGCTGCACTTTTTGGTACTTCTTGAGCAACACGAGGCGTTGGTTGGGCTTTTGATAATTGGTCTAATTTTGCCATTAAGCGGCTGTTTTCTTCTTGCAAGCTTAATAATTCTTTATTATAAGCTTCGTAGTCTTTAATGACATTGTCTAAAAATTCGTCTACTTCAATTGGGTCATACCCGTTCATCATTTTCGTTTTAAATTCTTTTTGTAAAATGTCTTTAGGACTATATACTAAATTTGCCATGTTTACACCTCATTTGTTTATTTACGATAGAAAATTTCATAGTTCCACAAATACTATTGTAACGAAAAATAGCTAGAAAATCAAACAGATTCTCTAATCAATCACCGAGTTTTGTAAATCATCCATTGTAATTAAGCGAATATCATAGGGTTCTCGTTCCGAAAAATGTTGTGCATCCTTTAAAAAATACTCCGTTTTGCCAGGGTACTCTTTGTCATAAATAAGTAAGCTGCCCCCAGAATGTTCCAAAAGAAATTTTGTATGCATTTTTAATTGTGCTGGCGATTGATAGGGCTGGTGACTTACTGAGTTGATATAATCAGCCAAACTTTCCGCTTTCGTTAACAGTTCTCGATTTTGTTCATTCCAATTATTGCCAAAGTCTTTAAATGGATAAAGCAAACCTAGCTGGACTTCTGGATATTCCGTTTTTAATTCCCCAACTACTTCAGCTGTCCAAAGTTCAACACCTAAATTGCCAGAAATCAAAATCCATTCTACTCCCGCTTCAATATAACTGGCTAACTCTTTTTTTAAGACATTTTTAATAACTGTGATTTTCGGGTCTTTTCCTTGAAATATCCCCAATTCAAAGCTGCGATAACCGGTGACATAGAGGGTTTTTATCATTTCCATAAGTCATCCCTTTTCTTTCAGGTCTTTTTTTTGGTATAATACAGGCTAGGAGTGTGATAAACGTGACGTTCCATTATCCTAACGGAATACCTTATAATCATCATGAAGCACAATCACCAAAAAAACAAGTAAAAAAGAAACGCCCCGTTGAATTTGGTAATCGTGGGATGGATTTCGAAGAAGCGATCAATCAAAGCAATCAATATTATCTATTGAATAAGCAAGCAGTCGTTCATAAGAAACCCACTCCTGTTCAAATTGTTAAAGTAGATTATCCCAAACGAAGTGCGGCTGTTATTAAGGAGGCCTACTTTAGACAAGCTTCAACGACTGATTATAACGGTGTATATCAAGGCCGTTACATAGATTTTGAAGCGAAAGAAACGAAAAATACCACGTCCTTTCCCTTTAAAAATTTTCATCAACATCAAATTGATCATATGGAACAATGTATAGCACAACAAGGGATTTGTTTTGTGCTATTATGGTTTTCAAGCTTAAAACGCTGCTTCTTTTTTAGTGGTGAAAATCTAATAACGCATTGGAAAAACCAAGCAGTTACTGGGAAAAAATCTATGCCGCTTGCACTCATCGAGAAAGAAGGAATTGAATTATCTTTTGGAATCGCACCGCGAATCCCTTATCTCGACGCAGTGGAACAATATATTCAGACACACTAGATTCATAAAGTTTTGAAAGTATAACAAAGGAGTTGCTATTTATGCCAACCGCAAATTCAGGCTCGCGAACTGCTAGACATGCATCCAACACCTCATCGAAGTCGAGTTACAAGAAAAAGACACAACCGCCGAAAAAGAAAAAACGGCTTGTTTTAAAAATCTTTCTTGGCTTACTTATCGCTGGGATGGTCGCTTTTTTAGCAGGCGTTGGTCTTTTTTGGTTCTATGCACGACAAGCCCCAAAATTAGAAGATGACAAACTGAATGCGACAGTTTCATCGAAGCTTTACGATATTAATAATGAAATTTTTGAGGATTTAGGCGCAGAAAAGCGTGAATTAATTCAACCAAATGATGTGCCTCAATTATTAAAAGATGCCATTGTTTCTGTCGAGGACCGTCGTTTCTATAAACACATTGGTGTGGATCCGATTCGGATTATCGGTTCTGCCCTTTCAAATGTCAAAAATGGTGGATTACAAGGCGGAAGTACCTTAACCCAACAATTAATTAAATTGTCCTACTTCTCTACAAAAGAATCTGACCAAACCTTGAAACGGAAAGCACAAGAAGCATGGATGGCTGTTCGTTTAGAACGTGAAAAATCAAAAGAAGAAATTTTAACTTACTACATTAACAAAGTCTACATGGCGAATGGTTTTTATGGAATGGAAACAGCGGCTGAAAATTATTATGGTAAACATTTATCTGAACTTGATTTACCACAAACGGCCCTACTGGCAGGAATGCCACAAGCGCCAAACTCATACGATCCCTATACAAAGCCAGATACTGCTAAAGAACGCCGGGATGTTGTACTCTACACAATGTACGACAATAAAAAAATCTCGAAAGCAGAGTACGAAAAATCTAAAGCTACCCCAATCGATGAAGGCTTAGTGCCATTAAAAGCCAGTGATGACAATCGAAAAGTCGTAGATAATTATGTCAAAGAAGTAATCAATGAAGTGAAAGCAAAAACTGGTAAAAATGTTTACACAGACGGACTAGATATCTACACAAACTTAGATATGAATGCCCAAAAACAACTTTACGATATTGTCAACAGTGATCAATACGTTGCGTTTCCAGATGATAAAATGCAAGTGGCTTCAACCGTTATTGATGTTGCCTCTGGACAAGTCCGAGCACAGATTGGTGGTCGTCACATTCCTGATGATGTACAATTAGGAAACAATTTAGCTGTTAACACCCAACGTGATGTTGGTTCAACCGTGAAACCAATCATGGATTATGGTCCCGCAATTGAGAATTTAAATTATTCGACAGGTCGCCTCATGGTGGATAAACCAACGAAATATCCTGGTACCGACATTGATGTCTTCAACTCTGATTTAACATATCAAGGCGTCATTACTATGCGCCGTGCGATTATGGGTTCTCGTAACACCACCGCGGTCCAGACGTTTGATGAAGTTGGTAAAGAAAACATCATGCCTTTCATTAAAGGACTAGGAATTGACTATAAAAACTTAGAAGCGTCGAATGCCATTTCAAGTAACACAAGCGATGTAGATGGCGATAAATATGGAATTTCCTCATTGAAGTTAGCAGCAGCTTATGCGGCTTTCGCCAATAACGGGATTTATAACAAACCGTATTACGTAAACAAAGTCGTTTTCAATGATGGAACTAGCGTTGATTATCAACCTGATGGTAAACGTGCGATGAAAGACTCTACCGCCTATATGATGACGGATATGTTAAAAGATGTTTTAAACGGCGGAACAGGATTTAACGGCGCCATTCCAGGCTTAATCCAAGCGGCCAAAACAGGGACTTCTAACTATACTGATGAAGATTTAGCGCGAATGGGCACAACAGAAAAAGGAATTGCCCCGGATAGTACCTTTGTTGGTTATACAACACACTATGCCGTTTCTGTTTGGACTGGATACAATGATCGAAATACACCAATCTATCAAGAATACTATGGAATTGCCTCGGATGTTTATCGTGAAATAATGAGTTACTTGTCTCAAAATGTTTCAAACGATGACTGGGTGCAGCCAGACAGTGTTGTGCGGGTAGGTAATGAATTATACGTGAAAGATGCCTATGAGGTACCAAATGTACAAGTTTTACCAAGTACTACCTCTTCAGCACCACAGCCAGAATCTAGCAGTACGGTGGAATCCTCTTCCACAAAAGAAGCGGAAAGTTCATCAAGTTCTAGTTCAGAAAGTGCGCCTTCTTCCTCTGAAGCGCCACCCTCAACCGAACAACCGGCAAGCTCTTCCTCAGCAGAGCAACCGGCAACATCGGAACAACCACCTGAACCATCAAGTTCTAGTTCACAAGAACCGCCGCAACCACCTGAAAGTAGTTCTAAACCAGATGAAAATAAAGCAGCATAAAAAGTACGGGGCTCATGATGAGCCCCGTACTTTTTTAGATTAAAAATGGACGAAGTGAACTGAATCACTTCGTCCATTTTTGCTTATTTACTTTCTTTATTTGCCAAAGCTGCACCAACAAATCCTTTGATTAAGCGTTGTGGGCGATTTGGACGAGAAATTAATTCTGGGTGGAATTGACAAGCCACAAAGAATTGTTTTTCAGGAATTTCAACAATCTCAACTAAACGATTATCTGGTGAAACTCCAGAGAAAACTAAGCCATTTTCTTCAAATAATTGACGATATTTGTTGTTAAATTCATAACGATGACGGTGACGTTCTTGGACAACATCTTCATTTCCGTATGCTGCCGCAGTTTTCGTTCCTTTTTTCAATTTACATGGATATAAACCTAAACGTAGTGTGCCACCTAAATTCTCGATGTTTTCTTGATCTGCCATTAAATCAATAATGTTATTTGTCACGTCAGGATTAGTTTCTGCAGAACCAGCATCTTCTAAGCCCACAACGTTACGACCAAATTCTACACAGGCCATTTGCATACCTAAGCAAATGCCAAGGAATGGTACGTCATTTTCGCGAGCAAAACGAATCGCTTCAATTTTTCCTTCAATTCCACGATCACCAAAACCACCAGGAACCAAAATACCATCTGCTGAACCAATTCTTTCAGCGACATTTTCAGCAGTTAATTCTTGTGAATCAACCCAATCAATTTCGATATCTGAATCAAAATCAAACCCAGCATGTTTTAATGCTTCTACAACAGAAATATAGGCATCTGGTAATTCAACATATTTACCAACCAGCGCAATTTTTGTTTTCTTTTTCAAGTTAAGAACTTTTTCTTCTAATGCACGCCACTCAGTCATGTCTGCAGCCGGTGCATCCAATTTTAAATGATCACAAACAATTTGATCCATGTTTTGTGCTTGAAGTGCTAATGGAATGGAGTATAACGTTTCAACATCACGAGATTCAATTACCGCTTCCGGATTAACATCACAGAATTGTGCTAATTTGTTTTTAGTGTTTTGAGAAACAGGTAATTCCGTACGGACCACTAAAATATTTGGTTGAATCCCTAAACTTCTTAATTCTTTGACACTATGTTGTGTTGGTTTAGTTTTCATTTCGCCAGCCGCTTTTAAGTAAGGAATCAAGGTTGTATGGATGTACATTACATTGTCACTACCCATATCAGCTTTCATTTGACGCAATGCTTCTAGGAAAGGTAATGATTCGATGTCGCCGACAGTACCACCTACTTCTGTGATAATCACATCGGCATCCGTCATTTTCGCTGCACGCATAATTTTTTCTTTGATTTCATTGGTAATGTGTGGAATAACTTGCACTGTTGCACCTAAGTATTCCCCTTTACGTTCTTTACGTAAGACTTCTGAATAAATTTTCCCAGTGGTTACGTTTGAGTATTTATTTAAGTTAATATCAATAAAACGTTCATAGTGACCTAAGTCCAAATCTGTTTCGGCACCATCATCTGTGACAAAAACCTCTCCATGTTGGTAAGGACTCATTGTCCCCGGATCCACATTAATATATGGATCGAATTTTTGAATCGTTACTTTTAATCCACGATTTTTTAATAATCGTCCTAAAGATGCTGCGACAATCCCTTTTCCGATAGAAGAAACCACGCCACCTGTAACAAAGATGTATTTTGTCATAATAGTTAAAAACCCTTTCTTTGATAATATTTTGTAGAGAGAAGTAAAACAACTTTGAGACTCTTACGTTTCTCCAAATAAAAAAGAAACAAAAATAGAAAAGCTCCCTATCCATTACGAATAGGGAGCTTGTAAGTTCGTTCAAACTTCTGACCTTCTTAAAGGTGCCCAAGTAGTATAATACAAGCAAACGGACATCAGGTCAAGTACTTCTATTCAAGAAAATAATTTTTTCTATTTTCTCATTTTTCTTGGGCATTCAACTAAAAAGCTTGACTCCTTCTTAGGAATCAAGCTTTTTGGTTTCTTACTCTTCAGAATATTCGTCATCAAAATCGTCTTCATCTTCAACATCATCGTCATCAATGATTGTTAAATCTTCTTCGATTTGCGGAATGTCTTCTTCATCATCGTCTGAATCTGCACCAATCTCTTGTAAGTCAGAGTTGTATGCTTTGATTTCTTCATCTTCATCTTCTTCATCATCGTACAAGATGTCTTCTTCATCATCATTTGTTAATTCAGCATCTTCTGGATCGTCATCGTTATAGTCAATTACATCTTCATCGTTTGGATTAGTGATGAAGGCATTTACTTTTTTACGTTTTCTACGACGTGGTGCATCTTCTTCGTCTTCTTCCAAGCCATGTGTAACTTCTTCATCGATTGAATCGATTGGATACCATGAACGTAAGCCCCAACGATTGTCTCCCAATGAGATAAAGCTACCGTCGATGTTTAAATCTGTATAAAATTGTGCTAATTGGTCACGAATTTCACTATCAGACTTGCCAAGATAATTTTGGATTTGGTTAACTAAATCAGAAAAATCCATTACATCTGCATGTTGTTCTAAAATAGCGTGTGCTACTTCAATCATGGATAATTCTTTTTTGTTTAACCCTTCAAATACATTAATTTCCAAGAGGTACACGTCCTTTCACAGTCTACTCCTTATCATACAAAAACATTGAAAAAAAATCAATTCTATTCTGCAATATTTATGCAGTAAATTCTAATTCTAAATGATATTCTCCGATTCGCTCTGTTTGAGAGTATAAATCATAATCAACTAAAATCTTACCAGACATTGGTTGATCTTTTAAACTAACACGCAAATTATGTGTAAACGTACTAATCTGTAGCAAGCCATAAGGGGTTCGATAACTTGTATCTAATTTTTCCTGATAGCCAAATCTTAAACGCATCCGTAATTCGCCGGCACGAATCAGCTGAACATGCCCGTCTGGTTCAATTTTAATGGTTACGGGGGTTGGTTCTGTATCCTCTAATAATTCTTCTTTGTAACGAATGTATAATGTATCACCCATTTTTACTAATTGACCTTCTAGGTCAAAGAAAAAATCTTTTTGTTCGTTGCCTTGTTGGACAATCGTTTTTAGTTGAATCGATACAGGAACGCCTGTTGATAAATCCATAATGGTCACTCCTTTTCCAAAATATAACTTTCTTATTGTTGACTTTTTCAATATATTTGTCAACTAAAGTCAATTTTTCCTTGTTTATGTACCTTTTCTTATTGTATAAGCTCTTTTCACGGGTTGCAAGCATTTGTTTCATCCATTTAATAAGAAAACCGTTTACTATTTTAGAGAATTCCTTCAGAATTCGTTTATATAACATGCTTTTTTGCGTTTTTTGTATATAATATAAGAGAGAGTAAGAAAATAAACGTATTAAATGACGTAATTATAAATAGACAGGACGTTTTTTATGAGCACAACTTTTCCCCTTCACACCGAATCATTTATGCTCCTTGATTCAGGTTGTTTAACAAACAGTGACTATTTTTTACCTTTTGCCTTGACCGATGTTTTAACTACTTTTTCAGGAATGCATCACCAACCAATCATTCATTTCTGGCAATTGGATCAAGCAATGATTCTTGGCATGAAAGATACCCGTGTACCACATCTAAAAGAAGGCATCACTTCTCTGCAAGAAAACGATTATTCTGTAGTCGTTCGCAATGCCGGCGGTTTAGGGGTGATTGCCGATTCGGGTATTTTAAATGTTTCACTTATTTTACCAAATAATTCTGAACACAAATTAAGTATCGATGCGGCTTATGAATTAATGTGGGCTTGGCTCCGTCAGAGTTTTCCGGAGAAAGAGATTGACGCCTTTGAAATTACTACATCCTATTGTCCCGGTACTTATGATTTAAGTATTGGCGGTCAAAAGTTTGCTGGGATTGCCCAACGACGCGTCAAAGACGGTATTGCTGTCATGATTTACATCAGCGTTAACGGCAATCAACTTGCTCGTGGAGAAGTGGTTCGAGACTTTTACCTTGCTGGCTTACAAGAACAATTTGGTGAAAATGGCTATCCACCCGTTGATCCAGCAGTGATGGCAAATTTAGAAACCCTGATTGAGACTCCATTAACAATAGACGCCGTAAAAACCCGTTTAATCGAAGCATTACCTCAACAATTTGAAAAATCTATTGATCCAAACTTAACCGAACCAATTATAACCTCAGAATGGTTCCAAACAAATTTAACTGTCCAGCTGGAAAAAATGGCGCAACGAAACGCCTTAATTAAAGGAGAGATCGTATGACGATTCCGTATAAAGAGCAACGATTACCAATCGAAAAAGTTTTTCGTGATCCCGTCCATAATTATATTCATGTCCAACATCAAGTGATTTTAGATCTTATTAATTCTGCTGAAGTGCAACGATTACGTCGCATTAAGCAACTAGGTACTTCTTCTTTTACGTTTCACGGTGCCGAACATAGTCGTTTTTCCCATTCTTTGGGTGTTTACGAAATTACACGTCGGATTTGTGAGATTTTCCAACGTAACTACTCTGTGGAACGATTAGGTGAAAACGGCTGGAATGACGACGAGCGCCTGATTACACTTTGCGCAGCTTTATTACATGATGTCGGTCATGGTCCTTATTCACATACATTCGAGCATATTTTTGATACAAACCATGAAGCAATCACGGTCCAAATCATCACCTCACCAGAAACGGAAGTCTATCAAATTTTAAACCGTGTTTCGGCAGATTTTCCTGAAAAAGTCGCCAGCGTTATTACTAAACAATACCCAAATCCTCAAGTGGTGCAAATGATTTCTAGTCAAATTGATGCCGATCGCATGGACTATCTGTTACGTGATGCATACTTTACAGGGACGGAATACGGAACTTTCGATTTAACTAGAATTTTACGTGTGATTCGACCCTACAAAGGAGGCATTGCCTTTGCTATGAATGGGATGCATGCGGTGGAAGACTATATCGTTAGTCGTTACCAAATGTATGTCCAAGTCTATTTCCACCCTGTTTCTCGTGGGATGGAAGTGATTCTTGATCATTTATTGCATCGAGCGAAAGAATTATTTGAAAACCCTGAATTTGACTATGATTTACAAGCCTCTCTGCTTGTACCATTCTTTAAAGGGGACTTCACCTTACAAGAATATTTAAAATTGGATGATGGCGTCCTCTCTACGTACTTTACACAATGGATGGATGTGCCTGATTCAATTCTAGGTGATTTAGCCAAACGTTTCCTTATGCGTAAGCCTCTGAAGTCAGCCACCTTTACGAACGAAAAAGAGAGCGCAGCAACGATTGCTTATTTAAGGGAATTGATTGAAAAAGTTGGTTTCAACCCTAAATATTATACTGCCATTAATTCAAGCTATGATTTACCTTACGATTTTTATCGTCCAAATAAAGACCGTCATCGTACACAAATTGAATTGATGCAAAAAGATGGCTCATTAGTGGAATTGGCAACGGTCAGTCCCCTAGTTGCAGCACTTGCTGGTCAAAGTCAAGGAGATGAACGTTTCTATTTCCCTAAAGAAATGCTTGACCAAGGAAATAAAAAACATTACGATTTATTTGATGAGACGTATCGTGAGTTTTCAAGTTACATTCATAATGGTGCGTTAGTTTTAAAAAAATAGGTTTTCTAGGAGGATTCTATGTCAATTAAGTTAGTTGCTATTGATATCGACGGAACATTGCTAAATTCACAACACAAGATTACCCCACGGGTCAAAGAAGCGCTCCAAAAAGCAAATGATCAAGGCGTTCGTATTGTTTTATGTACAGGCCGTCCTTTGCCAGGCGTGAAAGAACAATTGGATGAATTAGCCTTATATGGTGAAAATGATTTCGTGATTACCTACAACGGTTCGCTTGTCCAAGCAACCAAAGATAATACGATTATTTCACGCTATACCTTGAGTTATGAGGATTTTTTAGAAATTGAAATGTATTCTCGTAAAGTCGGCGCTCACTTGCACACAATTGATGATTCCGCTATTTACACTGCCAATCGCAATATTGGTAAATATACGATTCACGAAGCATCTTTAGTGAACATGCCTTTGAAATATCGTACGGTGGATGAAATGACACCAGAGATGAACATTATTAAAATGATGATGATTGATGAGCCGGAAGTTTTAGATCCTGCCATTGCAAAATTACCATTACATTTTACCGAAAAATATACGACTGTTAAAAGTACGCCTTTTTACTATGAAATCATGAATAAAAATGCTAGTAAAGGCAATGCTCTAGCAAAATTGGCAGACCATTTAGGCTTAAATAAAGACGAAGTGATGGCCATTGGTGACAATGAAAATGACTTATCCATGATTGATTACGCTGGGATTGGTGTTGCGATGGGCAATGCGACAGAAAATGTTAAAACAATTGCCGATGTGCATACCACTAGTAATGACGAAGATGGTGTCGCTCAAATTATTGAAAAAATGGTTTTAATTTAAACATTCTTTTCAATAACAATAACCCTCAATCTAATCAACATAGATTGAGGGTTATTCGTTGTTATTTTATGATGCTGCCGCTAGCCATTTTTCAACGGCCCAACGGTGGCTTCCTCTTTTTAATAAACGGACTGCTTCTTCTGGTGCAACCCAGTGTAAAGTATTGGTCCTTTCTAAGGGTTCGCTAAGTTGCCGCCAAGTATTCGCTACATAAAAATAGCCAGGATTATAATAGGCAGTTTGGCGATGGTTCGAATAAAAATATTCATCAGCTTCCCCTAAATAACGGCCAATTTCTACACTAATTCCCAATTCTTCTAGCACTTCTCGATGGATCGCTTCTTCTTTCGTTTCGGTGCCTTCAATTTCGCCTCCTGGTAAAAAATAAGCTCCATTTGGCGCTTGTACCAGAACCATTGTGTTATTTTCTGGCTTTGAAACAATAATGTATGCAGCATATCTTGTTTGATAGGTCAATGTCTCTTCTCTTTTTCCAAACGTTGGCGTTTTCATTGGCGCACCTCTTCTCTTTTCATCTATTTTACCTGAGAAATTCCTTTAGAACAAGTCAGAAACCAAGCGTTTTTCTCTACATTTCACGTTTATCTATGCTACTATTAACGTTGGAAATATAATTAAGTTTGAAAGGGAGTTTTTAACTATGAAAATGGCTCATACATGTGTGCGTGTAAAAGATTTAGAGGCATCATTAGATTTCTATCAAAAAGCCTTCAATTTTGAAGAAAGTCGCCGTCGTGATTTTCCAGAAAATAAATTTACTTTGGTTTATCTAACTTTACCAGGAGACGACTACGAACTAGAACTAACTTATAATTATGATCATGAAGCATACGATTTAGGAAACGGTTATGGTCATATCGCCATCAGTACAGATGATTTAGAAGGATTACACGAAAAACATCAAGCGGCTGGCTTAACTGTCACTGACTTAAAAGGCTTACCTGGAACTGCACCATCTTATTACTTTGTTGTCGACCCAGATGGTTATAAAATCGAAGTCATTCGTGAACGTTAAAAAGTTTCACTTGTTCACTTACTGAGCTTTTTGTGTTTGAGAGCTGTCCGAGACAAAACTTGTCTCGACTTCTTCTCAAACACTTTTTTCAAAAAAAGTGCTACAATAGAACGTATGAATTTGTTGAGGATGTGATGTTATTATGACAAAAAAAATTATTGGAATCGCTGGCAATCAACTTTTGCAGGCAGCTGAAGTGTTTCACGGTAACCAAGTGACTTACACCCCGCAAGGTTTTGTTAGCGCTGTTCAAGCCGCAGGTGGCGTTCCTCTCGTTTTGCCAATTGGCCCCAAAGAATTAGCCGCTACGTATATACAACAAATTGATAAACTACTTTTAGCAGGCGGTCAAGATGTTGCCCCTGAATTTTACGGACAAGACCCCCATATAAAATTAGAAGAAACGAATCGTGATCGTGACGAGTTTGAGTTAGCCCTAATTGAAGAAGCCTTAAAACAAAACAAACCTATTTTTGCGGTTTGCCGTGGAATGCAATTAGTCAATGTTGCTTTAGGTGGCACATTATATCAAGATTTATCGATGTATCCTCAATGGTCAGTTAAGCACGGACAACAACCCACTCAACCAATCTTTGCGACGCATCGTATTGATGTTGAACCAGACAGTCAATTATCAAACATATATGGTACAACTGGTAAAGTCAACTCGTACCATCACCAAGCACTACATACTTTAGGAAAAGATTTACGCGTTACTGCTTGGTCCTCTGATGGCCTTGCAGAAGCAGTGGAATCAACAAATGAACAGCAGCCTTTATTAGCTGTTCAATGGCATCCTGAACTAATGTACGCACGTGATGCCAAATCCCAAGCACTCTTTAACTACTTTGTTCAAAAATTATAGTAAAAACGGAGGGACGTCTTTCGCCCCTCCGTTTTTACTTGCTATCATACTTAAAAATCAAAATTATCTGGATCTGCACCAAAACGATGATCCTTATTTAACTGATTGATTGCGGTTATTTCTTCTGGCGTTAATTCAAAATCAAAGACAGCAAAATTTTCCTGAATTCTTTTTTCGTGAACAGATTTAGGAATCACGATAATATCATTTTGTAAGTGCCAACGAATAATCACTTGGGCCGCTGATTTGCCATATTTTTCACCAATTTTCACTAGTACTGGCTCAGATAATAAATTACCTTGTCCTAGAGGAGACCAAGCCTCCACGGCAATCTTATTTTCGGCTAAATATTTTCGTAGCGGTTCTTGTGTTAACGTAGGATGTAATTCAATTTGATCCACCATTGGCACAACATTTGCTTCTGTTAATAAATCTTCCAAATGATGTTGATGAAAATTGGAAACGCCAATTGCTTTGGCACGACCACTTGCGTAAATTTCTTCTAATGCTTTCCATGATTCTTTATATTTACCAGCAACAGGCCAGTGAATTAAATATAAATCAACATAGTCTAGCCCTAATTTTTCTAAGCTTTTATCAAATGCTTTAATCGCATTTTCATAGCCTTGATCTTCATTCCATAATTTCGTCGTCACGAAAATTTCTTCGCGGGGAATACCCGATTGACGAATGCCTTCGCCCACCCCTGCTTCGTTTTTATAAACGGCTGCCGTATCAATCAAGCGATAACCCGCTTCTAAAGCCCATTTTACTGAATTTGTTGCTTCTGAGCCATCTTCTACACGCCAAACGCCTAAACCTAGGCGTGGCATTTCATTGCCGTTTGCTAATTTTTTTGTTTTATCCAAAGTCATGTGTTTCTTCAGTCCCTTCATTTTCATTACTTTTAGTATACTACGCATTCTTCTTTCACGAAACAATCACGACTTGTCAGGTCATTTTCTTTATTTTTAATAAATAACGACGCCAATAAGTCAGCACTCCGATTAGTGCCACAACTACAATTGTTCGACCGCTAACGCTTCCAATCCACAGTTTAACTGCAAGTAACCAGATACAAAAGAGATAAACACAGGACCAATTAAAGGAAACTTTCAATGTACATGATTCCGCAATTTCGATTATCTGACTACTAAAAAAACGGCTCCCTAATCGTAAAGCGACTGGATTATGGAAGATGAATGTTCGTCGCTTGTCAGCCGTCAAGCGAGTGGCACATCGTTCATCAATAAAAATTGTTACAGGTAATTTAGAAAGTAAATCATTTTTTGCCCATTCAATTGAAACTTTCACGCAGCACTCACAACCTTTAACAAAATTAAAAAATATATTATTTATTTACAAAATTATAACATTCCTAAAAAAACATGTTAAGTCTTTAAAAAAACTTTCTATTTTCTTCCCCTTTCGCCGAGAGATTTAGTATACTAAAAGAAGAAATTTTAGAGAAAGTTGGATTTTTATGTTGATACTTGGTTTAGCCAGTACTGAAACAGTCGATTCTTCTGCTCCTGATTTAGCAGAAGCGACCGTAAAAAAAGTGAGCGCGCTACAACGCTTTTGGAACAATATTAATTGGGATGCCATTGTCGCTACCTTAATTGAAAAAAGTTTATCAATTTTATTTTTAATTTTTCTATTTTTTATTATTCAGCGAATCGGGAAATATTTAATTGATCGCACCTATGCAAATTATAGTAAAAAGCAACATTTTAGTGAAAGCCGTTTAAAAACGTTACACACTTTAATTATTAATGCATTTCAATATACGCTGTTCTTTTTCTTCATCTATTCTCTTTTGACCATTGTCGGTGTGCCTGTTGGCTCATTATTAGCCGGAGCGGGAATTGCCGGTGTTGCCATTGGTTTAGGGGCTCAAGGATTCATGAATGACTTAATTACCGGATTTTTCATTATTTTAGAACAACAAATGGATGTAGGCGATTATATTCGCTTATTGGCGTTAAATATTGAAGGAACTGTTACTTCTGTCGGATTACGAACCACTCAAATTAAAGCGGTTGATGGAACTGTTCATTTTATTCCAAACCGAAACATCACCACAATCAGTAACCTGTCTCGTGCCAATATGCAAGTGTTAATTGATGTCCGCATCAATCCTGAAGAAGGTTATGAAAAAATTTGTGAAGTGATTACAGAAGTCAATGAAACGTTAAAAGAAACGTATATCGAAAGTATTCAAACTGGGCCAGATATTTTTGGTATGGTCGATTTAGGCAATGGCAACTTTGCGGTACGAACGACCATGTATGTACTAAACGGCAAACAATTTGCGGTCAAAGAAGAATTTCTAGCTCAATATATCAAAGCATTAACAGAGGCCGGCTTTACGATTCCCAATACGCCCATTATTGCAAAATAAAAAACAGCCACAAGATACTTATTAGTTATCTGGTGGCTGTTTTTCTAATTGTCCAATGATTTTAAAAACCCACTAACTGCCTCCACTCCAAACAATAACGCCTCTTCGTTCGGTTCAAACTTGGCAGAATGAAGGCTATAAGGACTTGCCACGCCTAACCAAAACATCGTGCCTGGGACTTTAGACAATAGATAGCCAAAATCTTCACCTGTCATTGCAACCGGTGCTTGTTGAAATTGAACTGTTGCTTGTTTGCTCATGTATTCAATAAAATTCGTGGTACATGCTGGTTCATTCACTACAGGTAAATACCCTTTCTGATCAAGATGAACAGTTACTTCACATTGAAAAGATTGCGCAATACCTTCACTAATTTCGCGAATTCTTCGCTGCGTTTGTTCATTCGTTTCTGCTGTCAATGTGCGAATTGTACCAGATAAAGTTGCTTCTTCGGCAATCACATTGCAGGCAGTCCCTGCATGAAAAGTCCCAAAAGTAACGACTGCCCCGACCACAGGATCAACATTTCGACTAACGATCGTTTGCGCTTGCTGAATTAAATTGGTGGCCGCTAAGACCATATCATTCGCTTGATGCGGAAAAGCCGCATGTCCACCTTTTCCTTTTAAGGTAATGTTCACTTCACAAGTGGCAGCAAACAATGTCCCTACTCTGGTACTAATAGTTCCGACTGGCAAATCAGGATTAACATGAAGCGCATAAAATTCATCAGGTAACCACTCACCAAACGCATGGTCTTCATACATCAACATCCCCCCTGCTTCATTTTCTTCAGCAGGTTGAAATAAAAATAAAAAGTTATTGTCTGGTTGCTGTTGACTTAATTCTTTCAAAACCCCTAAACCGATTGTCATGTGAAAATCGTGCCCACAGGCATGCATAAACCCTGGTCGTTTTGATTGAAAAGCAGAAACCACTTCCTCTTGAATAGGCAAACCATCAATATCAGCACGCCAGCCGATGGTTTTCTGAGGATTTTTGCCTTCTATGAAGACTAAAATCCCAGTTTGCCATGTTCGAACTTGCAGATAAGGTTGCTTCATTTTATCAATTTCATTAAGTAAAAAGGCTTGTGTTTCCTTTTCTTCTAAACCGATTTCAGGTATTTGATGTAGTTGCCGTCTAATCGCAATTAATTCTTCTTGCTCCACAAAAGCCACTCCTTCATTTTTTGGGTAATCGAAAGCCGCCATGAAGAAGTTCCTTCATCGCGACTGACTAATTTATTTTTAGAGTTTACGTAATTCTTCTAAAATCTCTGTTTTACTCTTGGTTTTATCATCAATTTGTTTAATTACTTTTGCTGGCACGCCTGCAACAACGGTATGCGCTGGAACGTCTTCCACAACTACTGCCCCAGCAGCCACAACGGCACCTTCACCAACACGAACCCCTTCTAGTACGACCGCATTCGCTCCAATGACAACCTCGTTTTCAATAACCACAGGTGCGGCACTTGGTGGTTCAATGACACCAGCTAAAACCGTTCCTGCGCCAATATGACAATGCTTCCCTACAGTTGCACGACCGCCTAAAACAGCGCCCATATCAATCATAGTCCCTGCACCAACGACGGCGCCAATATTTAGAATAGCCCCCATCATAATCACCGCTTGATCGCCAATTTCAACTTTTTCGCGAATCAAAGCACCTGGTTCAATCCGAGCATTAATGTCTTTCAGATCAAGAAAAGGAATTGCTGAGTTACGTGCATCGTTTTCTACAACATAATCCTCAATTTTTTCTTTGTTTGCTTCTAAAAAAGGTTTTACGTCAGCCCAATCGCCAAACAATGTCCCAGTTTTACAATTATTGAAGACCTTAATTGTTTCCGGAAACGTAACTTCTTTTAATTGCCCTTTCAGTGTTACTTTAACAGGCGTTTGCTTTTTGGCATCGCCAATATATTGAATAATCTCATATGCGTCCACTCACAGCACTCCTTTACTTCGTGTTATCATACAGAATAACGCATTTATGAGAAAAAAGTAAAGAGTTTCTTGCGTTTTATTTAAATTACTTTCATTTCTTCTTCTGATTTAGGCAGAACAAGATGATGTTTTTCTAATTCATGCGCCATATGATTGACCGCTTTTAAAATTTCTTTGCGTGTAATGATGCCCTTAAAGCGTTGATTATCATCAACCACTGGTAAAAAAGAAGCATCTACTAATAAATGTAACACTTCTTCTAAATCCCACGATTCACCAATTACAGGAACATTGACTTCCATTACATCGGCCACAGTAAATTCATTCAATTTTTCAAAATCCACTGAAGTCAAATCAAACATTTTATCTACAACGTCTGTCAAGCCGATTAAGCCAACAAAGCGATCTCCCTTATCTAACACAGGAATCTTGGAATAGCGAACTTGCGATAAGACTAATGCCGCGTGACTTAACGGATTTAAACACATTACATTGGCGACATTTTCGGCGGGTACTAAAAATGTTTCTTGTTTTTCTAATAATAATTCTTTTACAGCAGTCCCTATCATGATTGGGTTGCCTCCATTTCTAATTCTTTAACACGTAACTTATTGTACCTAATTCTGCGGAAAAAGTCTTGGAATTCGCAAATTCTTCATAACTTAACAAACGAAAATTAACGTTTTGTTCTATTCTCCCCCAAAAAAGAGAACGCTTTCTTAAAAAATAAAAACTTAGTTGTCCCATAACAGACAACTAAGTTTTTATAAAAGACCAATTAATCAGTCAATTATCCTTCTTTTTCACACGTTTCATCACAGCCATCACTGACCATAATAAGCGGAAATCCCATGTTTTCTAAGATAGTGTTTATCCAATAAAAAATGATCAATTGGTTCAACAGCTGGATTAATTATTTCCGTCAAACGTGCCATTGAACAGATTTCATCTAAAATCAAGCTGTTTTCAACTGCTTTTTCCGGAGTCATTCCCCAAGTAAATGGGCCATGTCCATAAACTAGCACTCCTGGAATTGCTAAAGGATCTAGTTCTTGTTCATGAAATGTTTCAACAATGACTTTGCCAGTCTCTTCTTCATAGTTTTCTTTAATTTCATTTTCAGAGAGCGCTCTTGTGCAAGGTACAGCGCCATAAAAAGCATCCGCATGGGTGGTACCGTAAGGAGGTAAGGCTCGCCCTGCTTGAGCCCACGTAACACTATTCAGGGAGTGCGTGTGCGCAATCGCTCCAATTTCTGGCATTTTTTGATAGAGATAAAGATGCGTGGGTAAATCAGAAGACGGCTTTAATGCATTGGTTTCCAATAGTTGTCCGTTTAAATCAGTCACTACCATCTGTTCCTTGGACATTTCTTGATACTTGACGCCGCTTGGTTTAATTACGATAATCCCTAATGACCGATTGATTTCACTAACATTGCCCCACGTTAATTTGACTAAGCCCAGTTTTGGCAAAGCCAGATTCGCTTCATAAACACGTTGTTTCATTGCTTGGATGATCGCTTTATTGTTCATAATAATCCACCTCTGCTAATTTGGGATAGAGATACTGCTGCGCGGCTTGAATTTTTTCTTGAAAATTCAAATCCGTTTCATTCCACATTTCAATTAAAAAAGGACCACTATAGTTTAACCGCTTGAGTGTTTTCAATAAGCCTGTAAAATCAACACAGCCTTCTCCAAAAGTAACTTCCCGAAACTTCCCTTCAAATGTGTCTGTTACAGCGAAGGTATCTTTTAAGTGAATAGCAGCGATTTCAGCAATTCCCTTTTCAAGCTCAACCGCCGGATTATTTTCCGGCCAAGCAGACAAATTACCTAAATCAGGATAGACATGCAAAAAAGGGGACGGAATTTGTTCCTTAATCTCTAGAAATTTTTGTATGCTATTCATAAAAGGATCATCCATAATCTCAACAGCCAGAATGACACCGTATTGTGCAGCTTCCTCAACGCCCTTTTTCAGACCTTGAAGAAAAAATTCCCTTGTTTCAGCAGTTTTTTCTTCGTAAAAGACGTCATAGCCAGCTATTTGAATTACCCGTATGTTTAATTGATGAGCCAAACGAATCGCTTGAGATAAAATTTTCCGCCCTTTTTCACGTGTTTCTTTATTTAAAGAGCCTAAAGGAAACCGCCGATGACCACTTAAACACAAAGAATGGATAAAAAAATCTTCTTTCACCATTAATTGAGAAATTTCTTGTAACTGGCTTGGTGTCCAAGCCAATCGTGCTAAACGTTCATCGGATTCATCAATTGACATTTCTAAAAAATCAAACCCTAACTTTTTGGCCCATGTTAATCGTTCTGCCCAAGTTAAATTTTGCGGGAGTGCTTTTTCATACAGTCCAATTCGTGCCATTTTATCACTTCCAAATCTGATCGATTTTTTTTTGAAAATCTTTGGCTGCTTGTTCAGGATTTTTTGATTCAGTAATCCCACGGCCCGCAATAAATGTTGCAACTGCCATTGTTTGAAACAATTCAAGCGTTTCGACAGTTAAACCACCTGTGACGGACACTTCAAAGCCTAAGTCAATTAGTTCTTGAACTTTATTCAAATCTTTCTCTCCCCAACTGCCGCCAGCTAAAAGAGCATCTCTACTTTGATGATAAATCACCTGATTAATCCCTAATTCTCGCCATTGTCGAGCTTGTTGCATTGTCCAATTTCCATATAGTTCTACTTGTAATTCTCGGACTTCTTTTTGAGCTGCAGCCATCGTTGGTAAGGTGGCGCAACAAATGACCGTCATGAAATCAGCGCCTGCTTGTGCGACATTACGAGCAACTGTACCGCCCGCATCAGCACATTTTGTATCAGCAACAATCGTTTTATTAGGAAACATGCGTTTTAAACAACGAATTGCTTTTTGGCCTTCTTGTAAACACAAAATAGTGCCAACTTCGATAATATCGACAATTTCTCCGACTTTCATACAATCTGCTAAAGCGTCTTCTAAGCTATTATGATCTAAAGCGATTTGTAAGTTTGGTCTTTTCATCTTTCCCATCCTTTTATTCAGATTTTTGATAACGATCTGAAGCCATATATTTTTCTTGAATTTCTTTTGCAGACATTACATTTTTAATGCCAATCACTGTGACTCCACGTTTTTCTGCTTGCTGAAACATTTGTAAAAAATTGACTGGAGTAAAAACAACGTCGTATTGGCTAGCAGAGCTTTTTCCTTCTGAAATGGCGCAATGATGAATTTTTGTAATCGGTACACCTAGTTCTTTCATTGCTTTTTCAACACTCCGCATCATCATTAGACTCGTGCCAGAACCATTGGCACAGGAAACAAGTATTCTCATTTTAAATTCCTCCTTTAATTCTCTTGAAATTTTTTAGCATATTGTTCATAATCATTGACAATCATAAAGTAGCCTTCTGGATTTTTCCGATACTGAAGTTGCGGAATTATTAGTAACCCAATCACCACCACTGCTACGCCAACATAGCCTAGAACTTTCATAATGATTGTAAATAACGGCCAAGCTGTTGCCCAATCGAACATGCCCAAATAACCGCCATATTGAGATAATCCAATCCATGTAGCAAATAAAGCTGAGCCACCTACTTGGATTAAACCTGAAAGGAATGGGAATAAACAAGCAGCTTTTACTCCGCCACGATTATTTGCATAAACAGCTATGACAGCGTTATCAAAAAACAATGGGATAAAACCCGCAATAACGATTGTCGGAGACTTTAATAGAATCAGTAAGCCAATCATTAAAAACTGGCCTAATGCGCCAAAGAGAAACCCAATTGTTACTGCGTTGGGCGAGCCAAATCCGAAAGTCGCTGCTACGTCAATCCCAGGAACAGCGCCTGGTAAAATGGTATTTGAAATCCCTTGGAATGACTGCGTCAACTCGTCGACAAAAGTTCTAACACCCAATTGTAAGATAGCTAAATAGACAGCAAAATTTAATGAAGTGGTCATGATATAAAAGAAGAAACTCTGCCCTTCTTGCATAAATTTAGCTTGAATTAAATAATCTTGTCCCAAAACAAGCAAGATAATGCCAAAGAAAAAGAGCATCAAAATGGACGTAGCAACCATATTTTCATTAAAAATGGATAGAAATCCTGGTAATTCGATATCTTCCAATTTTTTATCGACCTTCTCTGAACGATGTTTCTTTTGATCACGTTTTTTCAACCATTCTGCTAATTTTGCAAAAATAAATATGCCAAACATTTGTTGATGGGCTACCGCAAAACCAGCACCTTCTGTTAATTCCTGCGTAATCCCTACCGTTAAATTTGAAGCAACTGCCCAATAACACCCAAGAATTAAGCCCATAAAAATTAGTACTTCGATTCTACCT
Source organism: Enterococcus sp. AZ104 (assembly GCF_050546705.1). Classification (NCBI taxonomy): domain Bacteria; kingdom Bacillati; phylum Bacillota; class Bacilli; order Lactobacillales; family Enterococcaceae; genus Enterococcus; species Enterococcus sp. AZ104. The sequence goes on along the minus strand of NZ_CP172952.1, from coordinate 925,179 downwards.
AAGTTAGGAAAACAAAAGAGTAAAATCCAGAAAGCGGTAGCTGCTTGTTGAATCTGAACATTCCCTGTTGTAAAAACGGCTCTCAATTTTGTATATTTTTGAAAACGAACCAACAAAATATTCATAATAAATGCGATCAATAACAAAATCATCACATCACCAAAGGTTCGTCCAAAGGTTTTCATCAATCCAGCATCGACTGCATTTTGCCCGAAATATGGATCGGTAACCATTGCCTGTAAATTAAATCGCTCTTTCAAGCCTACTAGAATAGGGCGAAAATTATTAACCAAACCACCAGAACCAACACTCAAAATAAAATAACCAACTGTCGCTTTCAGAAAACCTGCTAAACATTCATAAAAGGGCCTCCGTAACAAGAGATAACCTAATAACACGATGAAACCAATCAAATATGCTGGCTGTGTTAAAACGTTCGTAGCAAAATAAGTCCAACTATTTAACAAGTACTCCCCCATTGATTTTTCCCCCTATAATTGATATTTCTCCATAACTTCTTTAAAATCCATTGGCGTATTTGTTTCTAACAAGTCAGCAATCACGCCATCCGTCATCAATAAATCCATCAATTGCTGAATATTTTCAAGATGTTCGGCGGGATTTTGGGCTGCCAATGTAAAAAATAATGTTGCTGTTTTTGCTTCTTGATCGCCAGTAAAAGTGACAGATTGCTTAAATTTTGTAAAAGAAATGGCCGTTCCAAAAACGCCTGCGCTTTCCTCTGATGAATGTGGCATGGCTACTTCAGGAGCAATGATGATATAAGGTCCAAACGTTTCGACACACTGAATAATCTCATCGACATAACTCTGATCGATGATGTGTTTTTGGAGTAAAATCAAACAACTTTCCTGAATCGCCTCTTGCCAACTAACCGGTTCTTTATCAGGGTAATGAATAAGCTCTTGCTCCCAAAAATAAGTTAACATTGTACATCCAGCCTTTCTTACAAGAATGAAGGAAATGGTGTATCATTTTCTTTAACAAAAACATCATCAAAGCCACGATCAAAGTTAAATTCTAAGTTGTCTTTGTCATTTGGATAAACAAATTTGCCACCCACTTGCCAAATATATGGTTTAAATTGATAATGTAAACGATCTTTTTTAAATTTCCAAATTTCCATGATTTCTTTTGGATCCGCCATAAAATTAGACCAAATATCATAATGAACAGGAATGACTACTTTCGCATTTAAAGATTCTGCCATTCTCAACATATCAACAGAAGTTATTTTATCTGTGATACCGCGAGGATTTTCGCCATATGCTCCTAAGCAAACATCAATTGCATATTGATTACCATGTTTCGCAAACAAGTTAGAATAATGAGAGTCTCCGGCGTGATATACCGTACCACCTGAGGTTTCAAATAGATAATTGACAGCTAGTTCATTCATGTCCTGAGGCATTTTACCTTTAAATGTATTTTTAGGATCATCAGAAGTAATTAGCGCGGTTCGATCAAAAGCTTCCAAGGCCACTACATTCACATCATTCACTTTGATTTCTTGACCAGGTTCTATAACCCGTGTTTTTTCTGCCGGAACACCCCAACGCTGCCATGTTTTCACTACTTCTTTTGGACCAATAAATAGAGCCTTAGGACAATTTTGATGAACAGCAGCAGCTGTGTGAATATCCAAATGGTCTGAATGAATATGTGTGACAACTAAAGCATCTACCTCTTTTATTTCAAAAGGATCAATCACAAAAGGTTGTGTTCTTAAATTAGGTTGCATTTTTTGGCAACCACTCATGCGCATCATTTGATGGCCATTTTTCATTAAGCCGTTCCCGTGCGTTTGTTTTCCTGTTCCACACCATAAATCACATAAAATATTCGTGTTCTCATGCGTTTTCAGCCAAATGCCTGTACAACCAAGCCACCAAAGTGCAACCGTTCCTTGAAGCACATTTGTCTGATTAATTTCTTCGTTTAAATAAGTGCCCCATTCTGGAAATGTCGCCTTCAACCAACTTTCTTTTGTAATTTCATGAATCGATTTGTTCATGCTACCACTCCTCTTCTCAAATGATTGTGTTATGCTTTATAAGAAAATCATAGCCGCAAAAAATCACAATGAAAACCCTTTTATATGATTGTTTGCACTTTTAATGATTCTTTTACGTGTTTTGTTTTCCTATGAGTTATACTATTTCATGGGGGACCGTGTCCAAAAAAATAACTAAAGGAGGTTGTATTACTTGAAAAGTTCATTAGAAACCATTGAAAAAAGGCAACAAAACATTCTCGCGCTGCTGCAAAAAAACAAACAAATGACTACCTATAAATTAGCAGATGCTTTAAATGTTTCCTTAAGCACAATTCGTCGTGATTTAAATGTCTTAGAAACTAAGAATGACATCATTCGAAAATATGGGTATTGTATTTACAACGACCAAAATCAGAAAGACTTTGATCAATCAGGACCGGAGTTATTAAAACAAGCCATTGCTCGTGTTGCTTGTAGCTATCTAAGTGATTATGATACCGTTTTCATTAATTCAAGTTCCACTGCTTTGAATATTCTCCATTATTTAAAGGCCGACCATCTGACCATCGTAACGAATAATTTAAAAATTGCCACCAAGCCTCATGTTTCTCAATACAATTATATTTTGACCGGAGGCGAATTACGTTTTCCCAAAGAAGTTCTGGTAGGAGATATTGCCATTAACACAATCACCGCAACGCATGCCGATGTTTGCGTAATTGGCTGTAGCGGGGTCAGTTTAGAACATGGCGTCACTACAAAAATTTTCAATGAAGCAAAAATTAATGAGCTTATGATAAAACAAACAACAAAAGTAAAAATTCTGGTCGCGGACCATCGAAAAATCGGCTTGACATCTAAATTTAAAATTGCTGATATTACCGCTTTTGATTGTTTGATTACAGACAAACATTGCTCATCAACTTTAATTACAGAACTTCGTAAGACCGGCTTAAAGGTTATCCAAGTCGACTAAAAAAAGAGCGTAGGACAAAAATCTCTTTTGGATTTTTGTCCTACGCTCAAAATCTGATAAATAAAAAAGTAGCACTTATTTCTTAACATTCACTTACTTCGTAAACGTTGCCTTTAATCGTTCCAATGGTTGGTGCTCTTTGTTATAGTACTGAACGAGATATTGTTCAGGTGTACTTTCAATTATGGCATATGTTTTCTCTTGAACTGGTCCACGAGGTAAACGAATACTTCCCGGATTAACAAAGAGAATGTTATTGTGTCGCTCTGCGCCGAGTACATGAGTGTGACCAAATAAGGCAATTGTCGCTCCTGCTTCTTCCGCTTGTAAAGCAAGTGTCGTGAGTCCCATTCTAACATTGGCTAAATGACCATGTGTCATATAAATAACTTGATCCCCCACTTTTTTAGTCACAGTTTTGGGAAATTCATCATAAAAATCACAATTTCCTTGGACTACAATTAATTTCTGCCAAAGTTCATCTGTCGGTTCTAATTCAGAATCACCACAGTGAAAGAGTGCATCGACTTGTCCTTCATAATGATTCACTAAGTCAACTAAACAGTCGCGATCGCCATGGTTATCGCTTACTACCAAGATTTTCATACGTTTCAACTCCTATTTTTTTAGCCATTCTTCCCATTGTTCTTTTAATTTTGCCACTGCTTGTCCACGATGACTAACTTTATTTTTCTCTTCTCCAGACAATTCAGCTGCTGTCTTACCAAGCTCTGGAACATAGAAAAGTGAATCGTACCCAAAGCCTCCTTCACCACGAGGAATCGTGCCGACTTCTCCTGGCCATTCAGCTTCGACCACCAGACTTTCTTTCTTTGGTTCAGCAAAAACCAATGTACAATGGAAACGCGCTTGTCTTTTTTCTTTTGGCACGCCCGTTAACTCGTGCAATAGTTTCGCATTATTTGAAGCATCGTTAGTTGGTTCACCAGCAAAACGAGCAGAATAGATTCCCGGCATTCCCCCTAACGCATCAACAATTAATCCTGAATCATCTGCTAATACTGGTTTCTGTAAAATTTCTGCAATTGTTTCAGCTTTTAGACGAGCATTTTCTTCAAATGTTCGACCAGTTTCTTCTACATCTGGCAAATTCGGATAATCTAATAACGTCTTAACTGTATATCCTTTTTCACCAAAAATTGAACTAAACTCTTTCGCTTTACCAGGATTTCTAGTTGCAATGACAATCACTTTCTCTTCTGAATCTTGCGAAGGGACTTCTTCAGAGGCTAAAGCATAAAGCGCTTCTTTCTGATACGCAATTAATTCCTCGATCCCTGTTTTTCCATAAAAGAGCATGGCATTTAACTCATCTCCTGAGAAGGTAGCTTCTTCACCCGTTCCTTGAATTTCCACAAATTCACCAGACTCGGTCATCACGATGTTCATATCCACTGCAGCATTCGAGTCCTCTGCGTAATCTAAGTCCAGCACACAATAACCATCGGGTAAAATACCCACGCTGACAGCAGCTAAATGCTCTTTAATTGGGTCTTCCGCTAGCGCACCAGTCATCAATAAATGATTGACTGCTAAGCGTAGAGCAACAAAAGCGCCTGTAATACTAGCTGTACGGGTTCCCCCATCTGCTTGAATCACATCACAATCGACAACAATGCTCCGTTCCCCTAACTTTTCTAAGTCAACAACAGCTCGCAATGACCGCCCAATCAAACGTTGAATCTCCATTGTTCGCCCTGTTAATTTTCCTTTCGCACTTTCCCGAATATTTCTTGTGTTCGTCGCGCGAGGGAGCATGCTATATTCAGCTGCTACCCAACCTGTTCCCCCGCCTCGTAAAAATGGGGGAACCTTTTCTTCGACAGTGGCTGAGCAAATTACTTTTGTATCGCCAAACGAAATAACCACCGAACCTTCTGGATGTTTAAAAACATTGGTTTCAATAGTGATCTTTCGCAATTCTTTTGGTGCACGACTATCATGTCTAATCATTTTCGTTTCCTCCTAAGTGAATCTGTTGTGCTTTTAAGTTCTCTATACCAAGCCAACTGCTTGCAATCTCTTCAAACATTTTTGCAGAACCAGTTGTATAAAATTCATGGGGCTGTGTAGGCGCTTCAGGCGTGTGGGCAATGTCAAAATAATCGAGAAGCATGCTGACTTCGCCAACTGTTTCGGCTCCTGAGTCAATTAATGTCACATGACTCCCCATCACATTTTGAATCACCGGACGTAACAACGGGTAATGGGTACAACCTAAAATCAACGTATCAAGTCCTTTTAATTGTAGTGCTTGAAGTGTTTCTGCCACAATTTTTTTTGCTACGGAAGAACGATATTGATTACTTTCAACAATGGGGACAAATTTAGGGCAAGCTAAACTAGTCACCTCAATTGCTGGTGCCTTACTTTTAATGGCGATTTCATAGGAAGCACTTTTGATTGTCCCTAAGGTACCTATGACACCAATTTTGTTATTTTTTGTGACTTTAACGGCTGCTCGTGCGCCAGGTAAAATAACACCGACAACTGGAATTGGCAAGGCAGCTTTAATTTCTTCTAATGCGACAGCCGTCGCGGTATTACATGCGATTACTAGCATTTTTATTCGTTTTTTCAATAAAAAATCGGCCATTTCCCAAGTAAACTGAACGACTTGTTCGGCTGGTCGTGGACCATATGGGCAACGGGCTGTATCTCCTAAATAAATTAATCGTTCATTTGGTAATTGTTTTAGCGCTTCCTTTAAAACAGTTAATCCACCAACGCCAGAATCAATTAATCCAATGGCTTCTTGATTGCTCATTCTCATCCTACCTTTGCCTTTTATTCACTGCCTTTATTTTCTACTTTTTAAGGACTATTGTCAATTTTTCCTGTTTTGCTCTCATTTATTTCTTTTTTTGAAGGAAATCTTTTTCGATTAAAAAACTAGTAATTCATTTTTTTGTATGTTATAATTCCTGACATTGAGAATACAATTAGAAATACATTTGGTTAATTTAATTTAAATAACACGTTTCTCACCGAATCCTCTGTTATCTTTTCTGCCAAATGATTGCAAAGGAGACTGCCTATGATTTCTTTAGAACATGTAAATAAGTATTTTGGGGAGCATCACGTTTTAAAAGATATTACTTTGAATGTAGAGCAAGGAGAAAAAATTGTCATTATCGGACCCTCTGGATCTGGCAAAAGTACATTAATACGGTGTATGAACCAATTGGAAAAAGTCAATGATGGTTCCGTCGTAATTGATAACATTGACATCACCAAACCGAAAGCACCGATTCAAAAGGTTCGCCAGAAAGTTGCCATGGTCTTTCAAAATTTTAACTTATATGCTCACAAAACGATTATTGATAATTTAACGTTAGCACCGATTAAAGTGATGGGCGTTTCCAAAGAAGAAGCGGTTCGTACTGGCATGGAGTATTTAGAACGAGTCGGTTTGGCTGATAAAGCTTCTGCTTATCCTTCGCAGCTTTCTGGCGGGCAGCAACAACGGGTCGCTATTGCTCGTGCCTTAAATATGCATCCTGAGATTATCCTTTTTGATGAACCGACTTCGGCACTTGATCCAGAAATGATTCAAGAAGTTTTAGATGTAATGGTCGATCTTTCCAAACAAAATATTACCATGGTTTGTGTCACACATGAGATGGGCTTTGCTCGTCAAGTGGCTGACCGTGTAATCTTCATGGACCAAGGACAGATTATTGAACAAGGAACGCCTGAACATTTCTTTACAAGCACTGAAAACCCTCGTGCAAAAGAATTTCTAAGCAAAATTATTCATAACGGGTAATGAATAAAAAACAAAAAATTGGAGGAATGAAGGAATGAAAAAACAAAATAAATGGCTGGCTGGACTCTCCTTACTTGTATTAGCAGGCATCATTGTGGGCTGTGGTAGCGGCAACAATGACTCAACTTCAAAAAGTGCTTCATCAAACAAAACGGTCACAGTAGAACAATTAAAAAAAGCGGGGAAAATTAAAGTAGGTGTCAAAGAAGACATTCCTAATTTTGGCTATATGAATCCTGATACAAACAAAAATGAAGGAATGGAACCAGATATTGCACGCTTGATTGCGAAAGAAATTACCGGCAGCGAAGAGAATGTGGAATTTGTGGGCGTGACAGCAAAAACGCGCGGTCCCCTTTTAGACAATGGTGAACTAGATATGGTAATTGCTACATTTACAATTACTGATGAACGTAAAAAGACTTATAATTTTACAACTCCTTATTATACAGATGAGATTGGTTTCCTTGTGCGCAAAGAGGATAACTTCTCCAGCATGAAAGATTTAGACGGAAAAACAATCGGCGTTGCACAATCTGCTACGACAAAAGAAAACTTAGAGAAAAAAGCGCAAGAGGAAGGAATCAAATTTACTTATCAAGAATTAGGTTCCTATCCAGAATTAAAAACAGCGTTAACTTCTAAACGAATTGATGCATTTTCAGTGGATAAATCAATCCTATCTGGCTATGTGGATGGCAAGACAGAAATTTTAAAAGATGGTTTTTCGCCACAAGAATATGGAATTACCACAAAGAAAGCAAATACTGAATTAAATGATTATCTAAATGGTTTAATTGAAAAATGGGAAAAAGACGGCACACTAGAAAAAATTTATCAAGACTGGGGCTTAAAAAATTAATCATTCCTAAGACTTGAAGAATCAAAAATTTTAGGAGGGATTTTTATGTTTTTGTTAGCCAATATTTCCTGGCTTGAAGAAGGGCCATTTGCCTTATATCGTTGGGAAGCTTTATTTCAAGATTGGCGAATTTTTGGTCAGGCATTTCTCTATACTATTCTGCTTTCTTTAGGAGCGATCTTAGTTGCCTTTGCTTTAGGCATTTTCTTTGGCAGTTTATCAGCGACCAAAAGTAAACTTTTACACGCAATTAGTCGTGTCTATGTAGAATTTTTTCAAAACACACCTTTGTTGATTCAATTTATCGTAGTCTATTATGGCTTTCCTCTGCTAAGCCCGCTGCTTTCATTTTCTATTACTACGATTGCCATTCTGTGTGTAGGCCTCTATCATGGCGCCTACATTTCTGAAGTGGTTCGCTCAGGAATCGGAGCTGTTCCAAGAGGGCAATTTGAAGCGGCTTACTCCCAAGGATTAACGTATGGTCAAACGATGCGGTATGTGATTTTACCACAAGCATGGCGGATTATGTTACCGCCTTTAACCAATCAAGTAGTGAACCTAATTAAAAATACGTCAACAGTTGCCATTATTTCTGGCGCAGACGTAATGTTTGCTGCCAATAGTTGGTCGTCTGTCAACTTGAACTATATTCCCGCCTTTGCGCTCGCTGGTTTCTTATATTTCATTCTTTGCTTCCCATTAGCGAATTTGGCTAGAAAAATGGAAGAAAAAAATAAGAAAGCATATAGCAGATAGGAGGAAAACAGATGCCTTTTTCAGAAGAAATGCGTCAATTACTGACAGCAAATAATTTTCAATTTCTATTTAACGGCTTAAAATTGACGCTCTATATTTCCTTCGTCTCAATTATTTTGAGTACGATTTTTGGCACCATTCTAGCCGTTTTGCGAAATCAAACCAATGGACCACTGAAGTTACTTGCCAGTATTTATGTAGAAGTAGTGCGTAATATTCCAAACTTATTGTGGATTTATGTTATTTTTTTGATTTTCAAAATCAAATCCACACCTGCTGGAATTGTGAGTTTTACTGTGTTTACTACCGCTGCTTTAGCGGAAATTATTCGTGGTGGTTTAAATGGTGTTGATAAAGGACAAATTGAAGCGGCGCGTTCTCAAGGGTTTTCAAATTGGCAAATTCTTTATCATATTGTTTTGCCTCAAGCCATTCGCAATGTTTTACCAGCGATCGTTTCTCAGTTTGTTACTGTCATCAAGGATACAAGTTTCTTGTATTCCGTAATTGCTTTACAAGAACTCTTTGGCAAATCTTATATCTTAATGGGGCGCTACGCACAAACAGGACAAGTATTCACTATTTACGGAATCGTCGCCCTAATTTATTTCATTATTAACTTTAGTATCTCACAATTTTCACGTTGGCTTTCACGAAATTGGGCGAAAAGTTATTAATGTAGTTAAAAACAGGAGGCTGAGACAAAAGTGTTTAGCTCCAAGAAATAAGAAGGAATTTCCGAAAATTGTTCTTTAATTTTTGGAGAATTTCGGCTTATTTCCGAAGGAGCTGCTTTTGTTCAGCTGATTATCTTAAGATTTAGAAAGTGGGGCATAAGTCATTTCGACTTATGCCCCACTTTCCTGTTTTTATTTTATCTTACTTCTACTTGATGTTTTTCAATTAGCGCTTTTTCAACTTTTTCCATTGAACGGTTAATTTCTTCATCCACTAATGTCGCTTCTGCATTAACGAAAGTTAAACTATACGCCATTGATTTTTTGCCAGCGCCTAGTTTTTTACCTTGATATACATCAAATAAATGAATCTCTTTCAAATATTTACCTGCGTTATCTGAAATAGTTTTAACTAGTTCTTGATTAGTAACTGTTTCATCGACTAATAAAGCAATATCTCGTGAAACTGCTGGGAATTTAGAAACTGCTTCATAAGTAACCCCGCCTGCTTCTGTGGCTACTAATTGTTGCAAGTTTAATTCAGCAACATATGTTTCAGGAATATCGTACGCTTTTGCTGTCGTTGGGTGAACTTGTCCGACAAAACCAACCACTTCATCTTCTAAATAAATCCATGCTGTCCGGCCTGGATGCATTTCTGGAATCGCCGTTGTCGCTTGATAACTGATTTTTTCTGTTAATCCTAAAACAGCTACAATACTTTCCACTAAGCCTTTTACTGTATAAAAATCAACGGCTGTTGCTTTTGTTTGCCAATCTTTAACCATTGTATTACCAGTTAAAGCAAGTGCTAAGTGATTTTCTTCTGTAGGTAAATTTTTTGTTGGATCTTCTGTTTGGTAGAAAACGCGTCCTACTTCGTAGAAGGCGATATTATTATTTTTACGTGCCACATTGTATGCGACATCATCTAATAAACCAGAAATTAAGTTCATACGTAACACAGAACGCTCTTCACTCATTGGCCATTGCAAACGTGTTGTTTGACTTTCTTTCATCATAAATTGACGGGATTTTTCTTCTGTTGTCAACGCATAGCTGATGGCTTCACTCGTACCATGACCTTCCAGTAAGCTCTTTAATTGGCGCGTAACATGTTGTGCTTTGGTTAGACTTCCAGCAACTGTTTCTCCACTTGGCAATGTTGAAGGTAAATGATCATATCCATAAATGCGCGCCACTTCTTCAATAATATCTGCTTCAATTGCAATATCCCAACGTCTTGGTGGAATCGTAATTTCATATGCGCCTTGATTTACTTCATAAGCAAAACCGAGTGCTTCAAAAATTTCATTCACCGTTGCTTCATCTAATGCAGTGCCTAAATATTGGTTGATTCGCTCTAAAGTCACAGCTACCTGCGCTTCTTTAACGGCCACTTCAGAACCAACTGCAGTGCCTGAGACCACTGTTCCGTTGGCTAACTCTGCAATCATCGCGGCTGCCACATCACAAGCTAGCCCAACTGTCGCTTGGTTGATGCCTTTTTCAAATCTACTTGAAGATTCACTCCGTAAATTGAATTGTTTAGACGTTTTGCGAATAGACAATGGATTGAACAATGCCGCTTCTAAAGCCACAGTTGTTGTTTCTTGACTGATTTCAGAATTAGCCCCACCCATTACTCCGGCTAAGCCGACAGGCGTTTTTCCATTCGTAATGACGATATTTTCTTCTGTTAATTGACGTGTTTCACCATCTAATGTAATTAGTTCTTCTGCTGCTGTTGCTCGACGAACCAAGATTTCTTTGCTATCTAATTTTTGATAATCAAATGCATGCAATGGTTGACCAAATAATAATAAAATATAATTTGTCACGTCCACCACATTGTTAATCGGACGGATTCCTTCATTCATCAATCGATTTTGCAACCACTGAGGACTTTCTGCAATCGTCACATCTTTAATGACACGAATTTGATACGCTGGTGCATCTTGTGAATCTTCAACAGTCACTGTTACGTAATTTCCCACGTTATCTGAAGCATCTTCTTTGAGTTCGGGATCATTAAACTGAGGCGTTTGACGATAAATTGCGCCAACTTCATAGGCTACCCCTCTCATACTTAGTGCATCTGCACGGTTTGGTGTAATTGATAATTCAATAATCGCATCATCCATGTCTAAATAAGGGAAAACAGGTGTCCCATTCACTGCTTCTTGAGGTAAATAATAAATCCCTTCAGCGTAGGCTTTTGGTACGACATTATCTGAATACCCTAGCTCTTCTAACGAACAAATCATTCCGTTAGAGACTTCGCCACGCATTTTACCTTTTTTAATTTTTTGATTTCCTGCAATTCTTGAACCAGGTAACGCTACGATGACTTTAATTCCTGCTTTTACATTTGGTGCTCCACAAACAATTTGTGACAATTCTTCTTCACCGATGTCTACTTGGCAAATTGATAAATGGTCAGAGTTTGGATGAGGAACACATTCTTTTACTTCACCGACAACAATTTTCTTTAATCCTTCTTCAGGTACAGCAACTCCCTCAACTTCGATACCTGTCACAGACATTTTGTCCGCTAATTCTTGCGGAGTAACGTTTGAAAGATTAACATATTCATTTAACCATTTATAAGAAACTAACATTTTTCAACTACTCCTTTACCTTGAATTGATTTAAGAAACGTAAATCATTTTGATAAAAATTACGGATATCATTTACACCGTAACGTAACATAGCAACGCGATCTGGTCCTAAGCCAAAGGCAAAGCCTGAGTACTCTGTTGGATCAATCCCTGACATTTGTAACACATCTGGATGAACCATCCCCGCACCTAAAATTTCAATCCAACCTGTATGTTTGCAGACGTTACAACCTGCGCCGCCACATTTAAAACAGCTAACATCTACTTCGACTGAAGGTTCTGTAAAAGGGAAATAGCTAGGACGTAAACGAATTTTACGATCTTCACCAAACATTTTTTTCATCATGACTTCTAACGTCCCTTTTAAATCACCCATTGTGACATTTTTATCGACAACAAGGCCTTCAATCTGATGGAATTGGTGACTATGTGTCGCATCATCTGTATCACGACGGAATACTTTCCCAGGAGAAATCATTCGTAATGCACCTTTTGAAAAATCGTGTTTTTCCATTGTTCGAGCTTGAACTGGTGAAGTATGCGTACGAATTAACATCTCATCTGAAATATAAAACGTATCTTGCATGTCGCGTGCCGGATGATCTTTTGGTAGATTCATGCGTTCGAAATTATAATGATCGGATTCTACTTCGTATCCTTCCACTACTTGATAACCCATGCCTAAGAAAATATCTTCAATCTCTTCCATAACTTGTGTCAAAATATGACGTGTGCCTTGAGGCATTTGTTTTCCAGGTAAAGTTACATCTAAACTTTCTTCTTTTAGTGCCGCATTTAACGCTTCGTTTTCTAAAACAACTTTGCGCGCTTCAATTGCTTCTGTTAATAAATCACGAATTTCATTTGCAAAGCCCCCCACCACTGGTCGTTCTTCTGGTGAAAGGTTTTTCATGTCTCTTAATACTTCGGTGATTGGTCCTTTTTTTCCTAATGTTTCTACGCGAATTTGGTTTAATTCTTTTAAAGTAGCAACTTGTGCGATTTCTTTGAGCGTATTGTCTCTAAGAGCTTCTAATTGCGCTTGTAATGTCATTATGCGTTCCCCTCTATCTTTTATTTAAACTAAAAAAAACGATAACCCATTCCTTTCAAAGGAACGAGCTATCGTGTTACCATCCTAATTCATAACAAATTGTTGTCATGCACTCATTTCATTTAACGGCAATTACCGGTTTGCTTTCTTCTTGAAAACAAACAAACTCAGGAAGTGAATTTCGCTTGGTGACTGTGTAAATCAGCTTCCAGTCTCTGGCTGACTCTCCCTAAAACACGTCAATTCAAACTACTTGTTTCCATCACTGTTTTTTTAGTTATTTAATTACGTTTAGTTTACAAGAAGTTTTGCTTGCGGTCAACTGCATTCTTCGTCTTTTACCCATTTTTCTGCCCAATGTTGAATTTGTTCCATTGCTAATTGCAAGTCTTCGCCTTTTTCGGTTAGGAAATATTCTAAGCGATTTCCTTCACCGCAACGAACAGCTTTGGTGATAATTCCTTCAGCTTCTAGTTCCTTCAATCGCTCTACTAAGACACGATCACTTAACATTGGAATTTTTTCTTTTAATTCGCCAAAACGTTGAGGACCTCGTTCTAATAAAACATCAATAATTAAACCATTCCATTTTTTACCAAGTATTGAAAATGATTTTTCAAATTTGGGACAAAGTACAAACGATTCTGTTTTTACTTTTTCCATCTTCCTCACCTCTTCAATGAGTATAGCACATTCCTTACAAAATGTAAGTGTTTCTGCTTCTAATTTTTTCTACTTTATAAAATCTACAACATTTCCTGTCTGCATGTCAATAATTACTCCTCCATTTAATAAAATTAAATAGACGTGCGACACCTCTTTATGCGTTGCCTCTTGTAGTGCTCTACGATAAAGATTCATCTGTCCGCGATACCGTTCGACAATTTCAGAAATCGCTTGGGGAGAGGTGCTTTTTACATGATCGGTTTTATAGTCATACAAAATGCATTGATTGTCTAATTCGATATAGCCATCAATAATCCCATGAATTAATAAATCATCTTGTGACGTTTCTGGATAATTTTGAATGAGCTCTTCTGCTTCAATCAGCATAGAAAAAGGTTGTTCCCTTCTAACGGTTTGATGGTGTTGAATCAATTGTTTTCCTAGGGCGGTGTCAAAGAAGGCCACGATTTGTTCCAGATTCATTTTTTCAGCAATTGCTGGTAAAATCAATTTATTTTCCACTAAGCGTTCTTGAACAGCTCGCACTTCCTCGTAAGAAGGTTGCTTACTTAAATCAATTAGTTGTAATAAATAATGGGTTGCTGTCCCAATTTCAGCTGCTGAGGGCGCTTGAACCGTATCTAAAAATTTAGGCTTACTTAAATCTCCTTCAATCATTCGATTGACAATCAACGGTTGCGCTTGAATAGTATTGTCTTCCCGAACCTCAATTTTACCAATTTCTTTGTTATCGGGGTCATCAAATACTCGCTTGATTTCAGAAACAGACTGATAACTGGTAGTCCGAGTAGCCACTTCAAACGGATAATTGAAACTTAACCGTGCAAGACCACGATTGATTTTGTCAGCAGATAATTGCGCTTTTTCGGCTAAATCCTCTGCTTGTCTTTCTGGCAATTGTAATTGCTGAATGGCTGCTCGTAGTTGTTCTTCGTTGAACCACTGAATATGAAAGTTAGCTGGGTGCTTTTTGACTTGCGGAACGTTACTTACTACTACTTCTTGCTGATATTCATCGGCTTTTTGATGGCGTACCAATGTCATCCCAACCCAATTCATTAAACTACTTTTACTTTGCAAGCGATTTTCAGCTGGTAGCACCAGTGTTTCCACATCGCCAACTTTCAGCCACTCTTTCCACATTGCCGCTTGGTCTTTATAGGAGCCCACCAGAAAAAGTTTTTGTTCTGCACGTGTCAACGCCACATATAACTTCCGCATTTCTTCGGATAGTAATTTTCTCAATCGTACTTGTTTAATCGCCAAAAATGGTAAAGTATCGTACATAACTCGTTCTTCAGGTTGTAAATAACGAATGCCTACCCCTAAATTTTCTTCAAAGATATAGCGTTCATTCAAATCACTGACATTAAATTCTTTGGTCATATCTAAAACGAATACCACCGGAAATTCTAACCCTTTACTAGCGTGAATCGTCATGACGCGTACGGCATTCTCTTCACTTAAAACGACTGGTTCTGCTAAATCTTTGTCTTTTTCTTGCATTTTTTCGATGAAGCGAACAAATTGAAATAATCCGTGGAAGGTTGTTTTTTCATACGCCGCGGCCCGATCGACCAACGCATATAAATTGGCTTGGCGTTGTTTGCCAACAGGCAACCCGCCAACATAATCAAGGTAGGCCGTTTCTCGATAAATCGTCCACAGCAAGGTGCTAATCTGGTTGCGTCGAGCCTGTTCCCGCCATTTTTCTAATGATTCAGCAAAACGTATAGTTTTTTCCTGAACAACTGCTTCCTCCATGGTTGGTTCCATCTTTTGATTAAACGTTAAAAATGCTTCGTAGTAACTGGTTTCCTTATTAGCCAAACGAATAAGCACTAATTCGTTTTCTTTTAATCCAACAATTGGTGAACGTAACACAGCTGCCAAAGGAATGTCTTGATAGGGATTATCAATCAATTGAAGCAAGGCAATCATTGTACGAATTTCCGTTGCTTGGAAATAATTTTGAGCATCATTGACTTGAACTGGAATTTCTAATGATTTAAAAACATCTAAAATAGTTAAATTATTTTTCTTTGTAGGCGTTAATAAGACAATATCTTGATAAGTAATCGGTCGATCCGTTTTCAGCTTTTTATCATAAATTAAGAAATTTTGGTCAATTAATTCACGAATTTTCAAAGCAGTAACGTAAAGTTCCCCTTCTGTCTTATCTTCAATCAACAACTCAGGGGATTGTAATTCTGGAAATTCAACTGATTCTGTTGCTTTTTTTTCATAAATTAGCAATTCAGTTGAATAATCAGCCGCCTCCGAAAATTGATCAAAGCCATGAAGCAAAGCGGCTGACTCATCGTAAGCAATTTGGCCCACTCGCTCATCCATTAATTGACTAAATACTAAATTCGTAAAGTCTAAAACGTCTTTGCGGGAACGAAAATTTTCAGCTAGAATAATTCGTTTGCCCTCTTTGCCTTGCCCATACTGATTGTATTTTTCAATAAACAACGTAGGATCTGCCAAGCGGAAAGAATAAATAGACTGTTTCACATCCCCTACCATAAAAAGGTTTCCTTCTGCGCTAAGCGGGCGGCGCAACCAATACAAAATAGATTCTTGTAATTGATTGATATCTTGGTATTCATCGACTAACACTTCATCAAATTTTTCGCGATAGTAAAGAGAGGCTTCTGATGCATGCCAGCCATCTGCCTGATTTTTCGCTAAAATAGCTAACGTATAATGTTCTAAATCGTTAAAATCCACTAAATTTTTAAGCCGTTTTTCTGTGCCATAGGCCTCCATAAATTGTTTCCCCACGTGAGCCATTTCTTGAACAATGGGCGTGGCCTCTTTCAAGACTTGTTTCATGGCATCTGGAGAAAGTGTAAACAGTTGCTTTTTCAAATCATTTAACGCTTTTTTATTTTGTTCTCGTAACTGTTTGGCTTGTTCCGCGGTTGGTTTCAACTCTTCGGCACGAACCGTTGGGTAGCGGTCAAAGCTTAACAATTCAGTCAAATTATAGGCGCTTTCTAAATCATTTCTCTCTAAAAATTGTAAAAATTGTTTTGTTTGTTCCTTTTCATTTTGAGCTAAATACCAAATCTTTTGAAGTTTCTCTTCGCCCTCTGTTAAGGTCACCATTTCTTCGTAACGCTGAAGAGTTCGTTGTAACGTCTCAACGGCTAGCGGTTTTAAATACGTCTGAAATAACGTTGATTCGCCTAGCTGATCCCCTACTTCGTAGGCTTGTGTTAAGCCATTAATCCACGCCTCTGGATCAGGATTGGCTTTGGCAAATTCATAAAAAGAAAAAATTAAGTTAGTGAGTCCGTCATCACTACGATCATTGGAAAAATTCGCTGTTAATTGGTAAAATTCTTCTTGATTTTCCGCATAAAATTGTTCACGTAATGCATCCCAAACATCTTCTTTTAATAACAATGTTTCTGTTTCATCTGTTAACATCCGAAAAACTGGATCTATGTCAATTAAATAATAAAAACGACGAATAACAGTTAAACAAAAGGCATGTAACGTGCTGATATTGGCTGTTGGCAAAAGAGCAATTTGACGAGAAAAATGCCGTCTTCTTTCTGGATCTTGTTCTTCATTCATTGCCTTTTGTAAAGCCACTTGGATACGTTCTTTCATCTCACGGGCGGCGGCTTCAGTGTACGTCACAATCAAGAGACGATCGATATCGACGCCGCTTTTGACTTTTTCAATGACACGGCGGACTAAAACAGTGGTTTTTCCTGAGCCAGCCGAAGCAGAAACTAAGATATTTTCATCGCCATCAAACACCGCTTGCCATTGACTGTCGGTGAATTGCTCATTGGCTGGACGTAGTGGAATTGTTTTACTCATCTTCGGTTGCTCCTTCCTCATCTTTGTTTAACAAGCGCGCCATAATTTCCTCTTTGGATAAATTCTCAATACGATGATAATTATTTTCTTTTAGCATCACATCAAAATCACAGACACTTCGAAACGGACAATAGCGACAAGCAATCCGT
This sequence comes from Enterococcus sp. AZ104, assembly GCF_050546705.1. NCBI lineage: Bacteria > Bacillati > Bacillota > Bacilli > Lactobacillales > Enterococcaceae > Enterococcus > Enterococcus sp. AZ104. The sequence goes on along the minus strand of NZ_CP172952.1, from coordinate 907,747 downwards.
TCCTTGCCTTGATAAGCGGGATTAAGTTGAACTTCGCCGCCAATAATTTGATTCCCCGCTTCAATAAATTTATTTCGGTTATGGGAAAGCAACGCGCCTAATTCTGGTTCTGTCACAAATTTATCTTCTTGGCGACGACCAGGTTTAATTTGTTCTTTGGCGGATTCTTCAATCGGAAACAGCAACGAACTTTGTTTAGCTTGCAGACTCGTATCTAAATGATCCAATAAATCTGGGTCTTTCATCAAAAGACCATCAAACTGATATTTTTTAAGCATTTGTTGTTCAATGTCGTCTTTGCCTTCATAAGATAATGTAGGATTGTGTACATGCAGATAAAGTGAGCCAGCAGGTTTAGCTTCTTGACCAACTAATTGCACAGCATCCATTAAAGCCACATCCAAGTACGTCAGCATTTGCATGGCTAAGCCGTAATACGCTTCTGTCATATTAAATTTACGGTGACTCGATTTATAATCAATCACACCTAAATAGGTTGATTCGGGTGTAACCAATTGATCAATCCGGTCGATTTTCCCCCGAACATGAATTTTCCCTTGATTTTTTAATGGTAATTCCAAACCAGAAATTCCTTTTTTAGCGGCAATTTGGCCAAATAACACTTCTGTTTGAACAGTCGTCATGCCACTTCGTTGGCTTTGACGTTTCAGCGCCCAACTGACTTTTTTAATTGTTTGACTCAATTGATAGCGAATATAGTTCATGCGACTAGAGGTCGTTAATACAGAAAAACGCGCATCCCCTAAAATACTATTTAGCACTTCCTCCGCCAATAAATTGACTTCCTGATCGGTTAATTCAGATAAGTTCCGTTGATTCATAATCAATAATTTAAAGAACTGATCCAATGCTTCATGGAAAAATTCCCCTGTAGCTGCTGGCGAAAGCCCAAAGACATCTCTTTCTTTCAAACGTAAGCCATAGCGAGAAAAGTATTGATACTGACAGCGATAAAAACTCTCCATCCGAGAAACGGACGTATAAATATCTTTACCATATAAAGGTTCTGCTAAGACCTCATCAATCTTTTCAGGAATATTTTGATGCGTTAAACTTTCGAAAACTTGCTTGGCTAGCGGCGCAATTGATTGGTTCATTAGCGCTTTTTCCATATTTAACCAGAAAGGCAACAATGCTTCTTGTGTTTCTTTCCGTTGTCTTTTCAAACGCGTTAATTCACCGATTAACGTCCGATACGTACTAATATGGGCTAAACTGGTCGTTTCATCATCGAAAATGGTTGTTTCATTTTTTTCAAAAACGGGCAAGTTTAAATCTTTTTGGATATTTTTAAAATAAGGAGACGGTTTGACTTCTTGAGCGGTGTCTTTAACACTTGGATAGGTTAAATATAACCGTTCTCGCGCAGAAGAAAAGACGAGATACGCAACATAAGGTTCTTGCGCAATTTTGCGTCCGGTTGTCCCACGTAAATATTGGTTTTCCGTTAACGTATCATTGATTGTCTGACGTTCTTCATCAGACAACAGTGTTTTATTTTCAATCTTTTGTGGAAAAATTTCTTCCGTCATCCCAATAGCAAAAGTAACCTTGGCAGCGCCAGGTCGAGTTAAATCCATTGCGCGAACTTGTACTTGGTCAATCGCTGTCGGCACTTTACTATAGTGCAAACCTTCCAAGCCACTAACAAATATTTCTTGAAACGTTGTAAAATCAAACGAACTTTCTCCGTAAACAGTGACGTATTCATCTAGTAACGACATCAATGCATCCCAAGTCTGTTCATGGTTACGAGCTGTTTCTAGTTGACCTGCTTCGATAGCTTGTAAGCGCCACATTTTTAATTGTGTTGCCACACCACTTTGCAGTAAAAAGTGATAGAAGACGGTCGCTGCTTCCAAACCAGTTTTGGCACTTATCATTGCTTGAAAGTAACTAGGTAACAGCCGTTGAAGCGATTGACGAATCGCATTTGACTCTTCTTCCATCGTAGCGACATCTTCTTGCTCTTCCGCTTCAAAATCATACCGAATAAATTCCCAATCTTTTTCTTGCGACCAATAATAACCTTCATAGCCGTATGCCAGGACCACATTTTCGGTAATATCAACTTTTCTGCGCCAAGCGTTCCGTTGGTTTAACCAATCAGTCAAGCTTTCTTCAGAAGTAGCGAGTTGATTCATTGGCATAAATAATTCCGTTCTCAAAAAACGGAGCACATCGCGATAACGATAATTGTACGAATGAATAGCAAATAAAGATTCAATCCATTCGACTAAAGGATGCCGATCCATAGCCATATCTCGGTCGACATAAACAGGAATCTCGTGTTCCGCAAAAATCGGTTCTAATAAATTTTCATAACAATCTAAATCACGAGTCAACACCTGAATTTCTTTGTACCGATACCCTTCTTCCACTACTAAACGGCGAATTTCGGTTGCAACATGTGTTAATTCTTCTTTAACGTTTTCAGCACGCCACAGAAATAAGCCATCGCCACTCCAGTCAGATGTGCTTAATGGAGGCAGGTGTTCTTGCGATTGAATCCAATAATCGTTTAATCCTTGCAAGTCTGGATTTGTAATTAATACCTCTTTCTTTTCCACATAATCTGAAAGAATCGGGATTTGCTTCTGCCTTGCTAGTTGATAAAGCTGATGATAGGTTTGTCCCGCTTCATAAAATAACGACCGCGGATCAGGTAAGTCATGCGGATATTGTTTGTCCAATACGAGGGCTACTTTCACAGAACCTGCTTGCGCCATTAGCACTTCAATCAACTTTAATTCTCTGGCAGTAAACTGCTGATAGCCTGAAATAACGAATTGAACATTCGACAAATCAACCGTTTGTAAATACTCGCTTAAATGTTGAATAATCTCCGCTGATTCATAGCCATACTGACTCATTTGTAATTGGAATCGCGTAAAAATTAACGTTAAATCTTGAAACTTAAGTTGTAAATCTTGTCCTTTAGGGTTCTCCGTTTGTTTTTCTAAAAATGGATAAAGCTCCGCAATCTCAATATTGCCTTCGCGCATTTCTTGATAAAGCTGAAATAGTTGCTGAATAAAGCCGGGCTTGTTAATTTCACCTCTAAAAATTTGTAACTCTTCTTCTGCTTCTACTAAAATTTTGCGGAAAATCATCGCAGCGCCTGCATCAGATAAAACATCTGCCGAGTAAAAAGGTGTATGTTGTAAATAGTACCAAGCCAAACGATAAAAACTAAAAACCTGCAGACGGGTACTGGTTATTGAATCAGACGTAGTTGTCTGTAATTGACGTAACTTTTGCAAGACTTGAATTTCTTGCTCAAACTTAATATGGTTCGGGACTAAATAGAATACTTCATGCTGTGCGTCTTCCTCTAGCCATTGTTTTGTCGCCTGTATAAGTGGCGCTTCTAAGTCTGCCACGGCGGTTCCTCTAATAAACTGCACACTCATGGTTTCACATCCTTTTCCTTTGCACTGCCTTTATTTTACCACAAAAGAAGGACGGAAACATGTGTTTGTTTTTACACATTTCCGTCCTTCTCTTTTACTCATTGTCTCTTTTATTGTTTTGACACTTCTGGTATTGGACCAAACCGTGAGAATGGCCACATCACAAATTTCACTTCACCCAAAATATCTTTTTTATGAATAAAACCAATGACACGACCGTCTTTTGAATTCCGTCGATTATCACCTAAAACAAAGTAGCTATCTGCTGGTACTTTTTCTTTTAATGAAAAATCGCCTGTCAAAGGTTGACCATCTGTTAAGGCTTTTTTAAATTCATCTAAATAGGGTTCGTCAACTTCTTTTCCATTGATGTACAACGTATCATCCTTGTACGCAATTGTATCTCCAGGTAAACCAATCACACGTTTAATATAATTTTTATCTGGTTCATCTGGCGCTGGGAAAGTAATAATATCGAAACGATTAATTTCTGTGTTTTTTAACGTAATTACCCGTTCACCATCTGCTAACGTTGGATCCATTGAATGACCTCTCACTACGACAGGCGTAAATACAAATTGTCTCAGTAAAAACAGACCCAAAGCTAAACAGGCAAAAAAGACGACTGTTTTAATTAATTCTTTTGATTTCAAACTCATTCCTCCAAAAACCTTATTATCTTATGTCTCATATTCTACCACAAAGTAAATCAATCCTATAGTGCTTAACACTCAATTAATTTTTATGTACGCTTTTTTTACAAAATGGTCAGAAAAAAAACGTATTTCTTTCAAATTTGATTCTTACTTTTTTGATCCTGCTCATAAAAAAAGCACAATCAATTCTAAAAAGGGCTGAATTGATTATGCTTCTAGCGTTTTAGCGATCCATCACAACCACGTAACAAACTTCTAAAGGACCATGCAACCCGACAACCAGTTGCATTTCAATATCTCCTGAATTAGAAGGCCCTGAAATAAAGTGAATCGCTGAGCCGATTTTTTCGCCTTTTTCTATTTTTTCTGTATAAAAAGCTGCTGGCTGAGTCGAACGTGGAACGAGTTTGCTAAACGGTATAATTGAAATGTAATGCTTCGGTAAAAAATGTAAGGCTCTGCCTTGTCCCGCATTGGACTCCACCACAATCGTTCCTGATTCAGCTAGTAAAAACTCAGCAAAGGCAATCGCGATATTTGCCTGAGCAGCTGTTTGAATATTCGCTTCTCGTTGCTCACTTCCAGGTTGCCATTGCTTAACAGAAACAGCCTCTAATGACTTAGCTAAATCAGCTAATCCATAGGCTTCAAAACGTGCATCTGTTGGCAATAAAAGATTGCCCCCACCAAACTCAGCAACAATTTGCTGAATCGTCGTCAGTAAATTTTCTTGTGTGGTTTCCACTAAGTTCGTGTGAATCGTTTCCACACGTTCTTTCACAATCGTTAATAGCTCTGCTGGTGTTTTATCTGCCAACTGTTCTTCTGGTAAATGATTAACTGGCTCAAATGGATGGGCCGAAACAGGCTGTTTTTCTACGCCTAATTTTTCTCGTAGATTTTGTAAAAAAGGTTCTCGATTTTGAATCGCTTCGTTAGTCATTTTTTTCACCTTCTTGATGTTTTTTGAACCAACTTCTGAAGTTTTCTGAAGATTTTGGTGGTCTTGGCAAATCACGAACATCGGTCCAACCTTTTACTAACCCTGGTCCTTTATCAAGGTAGCCCCCATGATTGTACATGTTTTCAACAGTAATGTCTTTTTGTTTACTTAAAATGCCCGCTGCAGCATGATCGACTTTCATGGCTGCTTTAAACATTGCTGGTGAACCAGTGGCTTTACCTACCATACGCATTTGGAAATCTTCAAATCCATGTTTCATTTTCAGATCATCGGTCATCACTTTACGATGTTCAATTAATAATTCGTGCAATGGAATTTTCACAGGACACGTTTCCGTACATGCCCCACAAAGACTAGACGCATAAGGCAATTCCCCAAACTGTTTATATCCACCTAAAATTGGAGAAAGCACAGCACCAATTGGTCCTGGATAAATAGAGCCATAACCGTGCCCTCCAATATGGCGATAGACCGGACAAACATTCAGACAAGACCCACAACGTATACACTGTAAGACTGGCTGAAAGGCTGTTCCTAAAGCTTTTGAACGCCCGTTATCCAAAATGACTACGTGAAATTCTTCCGGACCATCGGATTCATCCGCATTTTTTTGCCCAGCAAACGTCACATACGTTGTTAAATTTTGACCAACGGCACTTCTGGCTAAAAGGTTATCTAAAACCTCTGCTTCACGCATTGTTGGTACGATTCTTTCCATTCCCATTAACACGATTTGTGTCTTAGGAATACTGATGGTCAAATCAGCATTTCCTTCATTTGTATTTAAGTTAATTAAGCCGCTATCCGCAATAGCGAAATTACAACCTGTAATGCCAATCTCCGCTTCCAAAAAGAATTTGCGCATCACTTCTCGTGCACAGCGTGCCAAATTTACCGGGTCATTATCTCCTTGATACCCTAATTTTTTCGCAAAAACCTGACGAATCTGTTCGCGATTTTTATGAATACTTGGGAAAACAATATGTGACGGCTCATCCCAGTCATCCATTTGTAAAATGAATTCCGCCAAATCTGTTTCCATCACACTAACATCGTCTAATCCCAATAACATTGGATCTATATCGACTTCGGTCGTCACCATTGATTTAGATTTCACAATTTTTTTCGCCCTTTTTTCTAGAACCACTTGTTTCACATATTCATTGGCCTCTTCGGCGGTTTGAGCAAAAAAGACTTTGCCACCTCGTTTGGCAACGTTATCACTGAACTCTTCTAAATAGTCAGGCAGATATTGAATGGTATGTTGGCGAATTTGTTCTCCCAGTTCACGCCATTGTGGCCAATTGCCTAAAGCTTCCCGCGCACCTTCTCGTTTCTCCCATTGGGCATCTTGTGCTTTGGCGACAGCCTTTTGCATAAACACATCTTTTTTACTTTCTTCAATTCGTTCACTTAACGGCTTATTGCTCGTTGATAATCCCACAGTTCTTCCCCCTTACCCTACCGATATGATTTGCGGTTGGTCCATGCGTGCTTCATCCACTTCGTGATTAAGGACTTCTGCAATATGCATAATCTTAATCTTTTTCCCATCACGATTGAATTTACCCCCGATATTCATCAGGCAACCCATATCCGCACTAATTAAAATTTCTGCGCCTGTATCAATCACATCGTTCATTTTTTCCGTCACCATTTGTTCAGAAATAGCTGGCATTTTCACTGAAAACGTTCCGCCAAATCCGCAACAATTTTCAAGATGTCCTAAAGGAATCATTTCTAATCCTTTCACATGATCCAACAAAACAAAGGGTGATTCTCGTTCATTTAAAATTCGCGTCATATGACAAGAACGATGATAAGTGGCTTTCCCATATAGCGTTGCGCCAACATCTTTGACCCCTAAGACACGATAAAGAAACTGACTAAACTCATAAGTTCGCTCAGCTAAACGTTGTGCTTTTGGTCCATAAATAGGATCATCTGCTAAAAATTTGTGGTATTCTTTCATCATGCCGACACAAGACCCCGCAGGTCCCACCACATAATCGGCACCGTCAAAACTATCAATTTGATTCTTAAGCGTTGTCGTGCTCTCTGTCACATAGCCACTATTGTACGTTGGCTGACCACAACACGTTTGGCTTGTTGGTAAAACCGTTTCACAGCCATATCGTTCCAAAACCTCTACCATTGCTTGCCCTACATTTGGAAAAAGTAAATCCACCACGCATGTCGAAAATATACTCACTTTCACGCAAAATAACCTCCTCGTTTTCTACGAAAAGGCTCCATGAAATTAATTGGGCGGCTGTCATTAAAAGTCACTTGGCTGTCGTCTCTAACTACTTCACAGTGCCTTTTCAACAAATACGTTATTTGTAACAAAAATCTTTTTTAAAATGATTCTTATACAATAATTATTTTACCAGTATCTGGTTTTAACAGCAAACGATTCCAGAAATTTTGTGCATTTTCACACAAAAAAGGAGGCTTTTTTATAAAAGTTTCTTTTAACCCCTTTGAAATTCGTTTTTTCTGAAGAAAAGAGTGACGAAATTTTGAAATTTTGGTAAACTAAGAAAAAACGAGAAACGAGGGCCATGCATGTTCATTTCATTTAACATGTTTATTCTATTAATTGTTGCAACGATCCTAATGATTTTTCTGATTATCTATTTGACAGTCACTGGAAATGATAAAAATAATAAAAAGAAACAAAAGAAAGAAGCAAAAAGAACTACGCCAACTTCAAACAAAAAAACAACCGTTCCCCCTTCTCAGAAGCCAAATGTTGTGACTGATGTTGCAAAAAAGAGCGAGCCGGAAAAGCAAACCGTACAACGAACACAGCAACCAACCACTAGAGAAGACGAGACTTCTCAATTTACACGAAGCCAACGTCATAAATGAAAATGGGACATAAGTCGAAATGACTTATGGCCCATTTTCTAATTCTTAAGATAATCAGCTGAACAAAAAATCCGCTAGTGGTTTCACTTTTTCTTTTAATTAATGATAGTTTATTCTTCTTTTCAGGTGTATACTAAATGATTGAAAAGAGACTTTAACTAATTAGGAAGAGGTGATTTTTTGTCTGCAAAGCGGTTTATTCAATTATTCATTTGTTATGCTATTTCAATGATTGTCGCAATACTTTTAACGGACTTATTTAATTTCTCGAGTCCTATAGCTTATTTAGTAGTGGCTAGTATCATCGGCTATGTAGTCATTACTGTTCCATTAACAATTATGACTCTATTAAAAAATAAAAATTAATAAAAAAATTGAGCAATTTTAATCACTTAAATTGCTCAATTTTTTTATTTTCATAATATTTTTCACTTATTTTTTCATTTTCATTGACAGAATAGTTGTAATTGTCAGAAAATTGTATATAATAAAGAAAGTTATTTTCATATTATTTTTTTCAATTAAAGGAGAATCCTATGAGTGAAACACAACAAACAACCTTAAAAAAACAATTAAGCTCGCGCCACATTACGATGTTAGCCTTAGGGGGAGCGATTGGCGCAGGTCTTTTTAAAGGAAGTGGCGAAGCAATTGGTATTGCTGGTCCTTCTGTTTTAATCGCCTTTCTAATTGGCGGTGCTGTTCTCTTCATCGTCATGAGTGGTTTAGGAAAACTTGTTTTAGATGGCGGAGACACACATCATGGTTTGTCTGGCTTAGTTCGACCATTTTTAGGTGCACATTCTGCTGATTTTATTGATTGGGTTTATTATTCCATGTGGACAATTAATATTATCGCAGAAGCGGTTGCCGCAGCTTCCTTTTTACAACTTTGGTTTCCTAATATTCCTGCTTGGTTTTTTGTTTTCATTTTAGCTATTTTAACGACGCTCATTAATCTTTACTCGGTTCGTTTATTTGCAGAAACAGAATATTGGTTGGCGTTTGCTAAAATTAGTGTCATCATTTTGTTAATTATTTTTGGTGTTTATCTGGTGGGACAACAAATGCTAGGCAGTGGTGTCTTCCCTACTTTACAAAGTATCACCAAGCATGGTGGCTTCGCCCCACATGGCATGAAAGGTATTGTTAATTCTTTATTAGTAGTTATTTATTCTTATGGCGGTTCAGAATTAATCGCGATTACTGTCAGTGAAGCAGATGATCCTAAAAAAGCCATTCCTAAAGCGATTCGTGGTGTGATGGGACGGATTATTTCCTTCTATATCATTCCATTATTCTTACTTTTGATTATTTTCCCTTGGAATACCTTAGCAGGCACAACGGTGAGTCCATTTGTTATGGTTTTTGAAAAAATGAATATTCCTTTTGCTGCTGACATCGTAAATTTTGTGATTATTTTAGCCTTGTTTTCTTCTATTAATTCTGGGGTATACGCCTCTTCTCGCCTTTTATATTTTCGCTTAAAAGATAAAAAAGGACCCATGAGTAAACTAGCGGTTTTAAACAAGCACCAAGTACCTCAACGTTCAGTTTTCTTCTGCGCCAGTGTTTTATATCTGGGCGTTATTCTTTCTTATTTTGTTGGCGATGAATTATTTGGTTACTTAGCCGGTTCTCTCTCTTACACTGTCTTGCTAATTTGGATTTTAATTAGCGCTGCGGCGTTTGTTCTGTCTTTAAAACGAGGGTCTCTCTTTGAAAAAAGTATTAATCTCCTTGCTTTAATCATTTTAGGACTCATCTTTATTGGCATCTTATTTACAAATTCGTTAGGCGTTACTCTTTTAACAGGCCTATTGTACTTTGTTATTTTCTTTAGTTATCGTAATAAAAATGATTCCTTTCTACTCTCTGATGAAAGCTAAATAGACCAAAAAAACGAACAGTTTTGTAAGATAACTGTTCGTTTTTTCGATGTTCCATCTCCTTCTTCTTTTGCTATGCTATTTTTGTAAATTGTTAGGAGGAGAAAAAATGAAAAAAATCGGCGCTATTTTATTTATTGGCTTATTTATTGTTGGTGGTTATACAGGCTATCGTTATTATGCAGATACATATAAGGGTGAAAAAGCCTATGCACAAGTTCCTCTAGAAATTCCTGAACGAAAACAAACAGTAGATGACAATCAAAAAAGCATAGATGGCCAATATTCTTTACACTATCGACTAACTTTTGTTAAAAGTAATGGAAAAACGCAAGTTATGGACTACGAACGGACAGACAAAAATCCTCAACCTTTGGAACCAAATGCTTACATAGAAGCAACCATTAGTAAAAAAAGAATCATCCAATCTCCTGTCAAAATTGATAAAAAAGAGATTCCAGAAAAAGCTTTCGCACAATTAAATAACCGAAAAACAACCAGCGATAATCAGTCATCGCTGGTTGTTTTTTTACATGGAATAACAATTAATTCATAAATAATGGTACGCTGATTTTGCTTAATTTCATGAGAACCAAAAATTTCTTGTACGCGTTGTTCTAAAATTGGAACTGACCATTGTTCTTCAAAATAGTTGCGGAAAAAGTCTTTTGAAATAGCTTCTGATGCTTCAAAGAAAAATTTTTTTGTGAAAAAAGGTCGCTGTTCTTTTTTTAGAAATGCTTTGTATTTTGCCATCCAATTTAACTGCGGGTTGCTCTCTTGCTCAAAAGGAGAAAATAACGAATCTTGCTCTTCCACTAGCCGAAATATAAGACACCATTCCTCACTTAATTGGCACAATGCATTAACTTTTTCCGGCGTATCCAAAGCAGGATTCATCGCTGAAAAAACGACTTGAAATTTTTTCCCAGTCTCAATCAGTCTTTCTTGGCTTTGGTGAAGAAAAACAACGTTGCTTTGTGCTTTTGCTTCCGCAATCTCCAACATTCTCTGAGAAATATCGGCTAGCGTATACTCCGTGACTTGCTCTTGAAAAAAAGGTAAATATCGTCCCGTCCCACCTGCGATATCCAGAAATGTCTGACACGGAAAAATGCCTTCTTGGACCAAGAAATCACGTAATTCTCGAGCAATTGGAAATGGCGATTCTTGTTGAATTTCTTCATATTCTTCTGCAAATTCATCCCAAAATTCCGCTAATTCTTGCTCATTATTATTCATCAACAGTTGCCCCTTTCTCTCAATTCTTATAAAAAGTGTAGCAAAAGAAGCGCCAAAGAGCTAACAAGTTCACTCATTTAAATCAATAATTTCATCTACAAATCGCAGGGTTTTAGGTCGATGAGTAACCAAAATAGTCAACTTATTATGGGTAAATTTTTGTACTTCTTGTAACACTTTTTCTTCGGTCTTTTCGTCCAATGCAGAAGTCGCCTCATCTAAAATAAGGATCTCTGCTTGTGTAAATGCTAAGCGTGTAAAAGCAATCCGTTGTTTCTCGCCACCAGAAAAATTCATTCCTTTTTCACTCACAATAGTGTTTAAGCCTTCCGGTAACCGTTCATAAAGTTCCCCCAACTGAAAACGATACATAGCTTCAATTACTTGTTCATCAGAAATTTCTTGATTAAATACAATATTTTCTTTCAACGTTCCTTGAAATATTGGCACATCTTGAGATAAATAAAAAACTTTTTCATAATAATCTTCCAAATTGAATTGTGTTAGAGGAAATTGATTCACATAAACTGTCCCCTCTGTCGGCTTCAATAATCCTAAAATCAATTTAATCAGGGTAGATTTGCCTGTCCCACTTTTTCCAATCAAGCCATAGGTTTTGTTCATTGAAAATTGTCGATTTTGTTGGGACATAATCGTTTGACTATCTACGCTAAAACACACCTCTTTTAATGAAATTGTTTGAATTTCAGGTAACGCTTTGCCTGGAACCGCTAAGTCAGGATCATCTTCTTTTTTATAAAAATCTTCCAAGCGCTGATAGGCTACTTTATCCAAATTATATTGAACAAATAAAACATTAAATATGGCTATCGGCGTATAAATTCGATCGATATACATCACTATCGCTACAAGTCCACCTAAACTTAGCGTCACGACGTTAGTAAAACTAAGTACGACAATACTTACTTTGATAAGTGCAACTAACAAGGCAAAAAAGCCAAAGAAAAATTCATGGATCATAGTCATTTTTGTTATATTTTGACTATTTTCCTCTGCCATTAACGCGTAATTTTCAATCTCTTTTTTATATTTTCGATTAATTCTAAAAGTTACTAGTTCTGTCATCCCTCGTATCAAAGTAGCATTCATTGCTTCTTCAGAAATAAGTGTTTTTTCTTTCATTTTTTGTAGCGTTTTCAAAAGTATTTTGGTTAAAATAAATACAATCACATAACCAATTAGAATTGCTGGTAATAATTTTTTATCAATCAATGCTATGAAAAATAAATTAAATAACGTCTCTGGAATTAACTCTCGAAATAAGCGCCCATAAAAATTCAAGTGGATATTTCTCCCAGCTGCTGCACCAACTTCTACTTTTTGTAGTAAAGCTCCCGCTCCCAGTTTTAGATATTCTTCATAGGAAATCTTGCTCATTTTTATTAAACTTAATTTCTTCAAATAGAAATAGATGCCATTAGTTAAGTAAGCTTTCGGTTTCTGTTCACAGTAAGACAATAGCGGAATTAAAATAATTGTCGTTCCATACGCTACTAACAACCCTAGTTGGAAACTTTTTTGATAATGATCTAACAACTGTTGAAAAAATAAATTGCTAAAGCACTACATAATGAAACAATCACGCCAATCAAAATGTACCAAGTGAAGCTTTTCCGAAAGTGCGACCATATTTTTTTAGTCATTTACTCCCTCCTTTTCGAGCAGTACATACCTTACTGTAGCATAGTTTTTGATTGGCGCCTATCAGCAATTTATCTCCAGATAATAGAAAAGCCCCCCAGCGAAAGTTGGATGGCTTTTCTATTGTTAATTCTTTCTGATTTGTAGATAACTTACACCTAAAACGGCAAATGTACTTGCCAGTATTCCTGCTATTAGCATAAACGGTGTTTTTGTTGTGCCTGTTTTGGGAAGTTCTCGTTGCCCGTTTGCTTCATTTAATTTTTGAATTGGTTCACTAAGCAGTTGGTGAGCCAATTGTGGGCTTCCTTCATTTTTCAATGTATTTAATGGAACGTTTAGTATTTGTGGTTGATTTTTTGATGTAATAGTTTTATTTGTCTCCACAGTTGTTTCTGTGGATGGCTGTTTTTTCTCAGTTGTAGTAATTTCTTTTGTTGGCGAGACATGGACTTCTGGTTGGCTGCTTTCTGCCGTTTCTGTTGTGCCGTTCTCTTCAGTTGTCACACTTGGTTTTTCAGGAATAATTGGTGAAATTGTACCTAACGTTTCACTTTCATCTGGATTTTCTTCTTCCGTTGGTGAGACATGAACTTCTGGTTGACTGCTTTCTGCGGTTTCTGTTGTGCCGTTCTCTTCAGTTGTCACACTTGGTTTTTCAGGTATGATTGGCTCAATCGTGCCTAGTGTTTCACTTTCATCTGGATTTTCTTCTTCTGTTGGTGAGACATGAACTTCTGGTTGGCTGCTTTCTGCCGTTTCTGTTGCGCCATTCTCTTCAGTTGTCACACTTGGTTTTTCAGGTATGATTGGCTCAATCGTGCCTAGTGTTTCACTTTCATCTGGATTTTCTTCTTCTGTTGGTGAGACATGAACTTCTGGTTGGCTGCTTTCTGCGGTTTCTGTTGTGTCTGTCTTTTCACTTGTTTCTGTTGCCTGTTCCGAAGTAGGTGTCTTTGGTTCCCATTCTTCTATTGTCTCTAAAGGAATGTCTAGACTTTCTTCTGTTGGCATTTCCACATTTTGATTGCCGCTTGCCTCACCGTCTACAAAAACATTTTTAACCTGTGATGTATTTTTTTCATTCGTTGCGTCTTGATTGTTTAGTTGATAATTGATGTCATAACTATTTTTAAATGTTGCTTGATGTTGGCCTGCTTCTGTGATTGTCGAAGTGTAACGGACGATAAAGGAAGTAAAGCGTGCTTTATCCCGATAAAAACGTAAATTAAAGTCATTATCTGTTACGAAGTCAATTTTGCCATAACCTTGTTGCTCAAACTCGGCAAGTGAAATATATTTAGTTTCTTTGTCATTCACAATATCAAATGTAAAACTCTCTTTATTTAATTGTTGACCACTTCCTTGTCGATCCGCAATTGAAATATCTTCTGTGACATCGGATTTATTGAGGTTCACATTTAAAAACCAACGTACTTGATTTGACTCTCCAGCCAAATCGCCTACTTTATAAAAAAACGGATAGTCTCGCTCAATTTGGCCAGTCTCTGTGTTAGTCACTCCTTCAATCGTCAAACGTTGAGTCGCCGTTGCTGTTCCGAAATCCGTTTCTATCACATTCGGTTGCGAACTATTGGTGATAAGCGTTTTAATCCCGAAAGAAAAATGCCCATTCACATTATGTAAAGATTCAACTTTTTCGTTAAATGTTGCTACAACATGATCTTTATAGATAAAAACTTCCCCTAAACCATTTAAATTGATTTTTCGTGGTGAGCCATCGTTCTCGGTCATTCCAACTAATGCACCTGGTAAAGTTAAAGTAATAGTATCTCCAGGTTTTATTTTCTGATTCTCTTTGTCACTAAAAGATACTTTAATGGAGGTCATCTCTCCTTGATATAAAGTAGTATGATCCAATTCTACTTTGTCAACGATTGGACTTTTGCTCAATTCGGCGCCAAACGAAATTGGACCAATCAATAACGCCTCCGCAATTGGTAGAATCATTACCAACAGTAACACTAAAAATTTTACACTTTTTGTCATAAAAAATTATTCACCTTTCTTTTCTCTTATTTTTTCCACTTAGTGGTCTTTTTCAGAAGTTGACAATAGCAAAAAGATATGTCTCGTACAATATTAATGCTCATTTAAGTAGCCTTTTTTTTAAATTTCTAATTCACTTCCTAAGGAAAACGTTTTATTATGGTAGTTACATTAGATAACATTTGTTACAAAATATCTAATGCTGCCAAGTTTGAGTTGCATAAATAACATATTTCACATCAATAATGAATAAAAATACTTATTTCATCCTCATTTTGTTTCCCAGGCCATTTATTCTTGTTATAATAAAGTTTATGAGTTAAGGAGGAAAAGAATGAAAAATTCATATTTTGACGGTGGTTTAGCAACGTATATCGGGACTTCAATTTTAGCAACCTTGATTACTGTCTTTACATTAGGCATTTGCGCACCTTGGGGAATTTGTATGATGTACAACTGGAAAATCAAGCATACCGTTATTGATGGTAAACGCCTTTATTTTGATGGTACAGCTATGCAATTATTCGGTCATTGGATTAAATGGCTTTTATTAACTATAATTACTTTAGGAATTTATGGTTTTTGGTTGAATATCCGTTTGCAACAATGGATTACAAAACATACCCACACACTTTCATAAAAAGAGGAAGGATGAACTGAGTTACGGTTCATCCTTCCTCTTTTTATGAATATCTAACAGAGTGTTATCCTACTCTTTGAAAAAACAAGGAATTTATGCTATACTTTGATAAGTATCAAGGGATACTTATGTTATTTCGGGGGCGTTACGGATTCGACAGGCATAGTTGAGCTTGAATTGCGTTTCGTAGGTTACGGCTACGTTAAAACGTTACAGTTAAATATAACTGCTAAAAACGAAAACAATTCTTTCGCTTTAGCTGCCTAAAAACCAGCTAGCGAAGATCCTCCCGGTATCGCCCATGTGCTCGGGTCAGGGTCCTAATCGAAGTGGGATACGCTAAATTTTTCCGTCTGTAAAATTTAGAAGAGCTTACCAGACTAGCAATACAGAATGCCTGTCACTCGGCACGCTGTAAAGCGAACCTTTAAATGAGTGTCTATGAACGTAGAGATTTAAGTGGCAATATGTTTGGACGCGGGTTCGACTCCCGCCGTCTCCATTAAAAAGGAACTTGCTAAACGTTGTTAAATCAACGATTTAGTAAGTTCCTTATTTTCTTGGGAGTTGGACTGAACTCGGACTTTTGAGAAAAATCATAAAGAAAATAGAAAAAGGTATCAACTAATAATCAAAATTTGGTGAATACTTTCAAGAAAACATTATTAAAAAGGTAATCTTTTACATAACGAACCAATTTTCTGCTGAATAATTTCAATTTATTTAAATTATACTTGATTCGATTAGCTTCACATGGATATCCACTTTTTCTAAAATGAATCTCCATTGTAATTATTTCATATTTATGAATAGATATTCTAATGGATAAACCTGTAGAAATTTCGATTTATATTACCTTATAGAATCCAGATAACAAATTTGTATAATAAAAATAGATTCAATATTTTTGTATTTTATGTGGTAAAATTAATTAAATAATGTTAAAGGAGATTCTCAAAATGGGTTACGTAAATTTCACTATAAAAAATTTAATTAAGAAAATAGATAACAATGAATATGTACTACCTGCGCTTCAAAGAGAATTTGTATGGAAACCAGAACAAATTGAAAGATTATTCGATTCCATTATGAAAGGATATCCCATCGGCTCGTTCTTATTTTGGAACGTCCAAAATGAAAATATAAATAAATATGAATTTTATAACATATTAAAAGAATACCATCAAAGAGATGCTAGACATAATACAAAAATCAATATTTCACATAAAGATAGTGTTACAGCAATACTAGATGGGCAACAAAGAATAACATCTATCTATATAGCTTTGAAAGGTACCTACAGCTACAAAATAAAAGGAGCATGGAAAAATAATGACAATGCTTATCCTTCGAGACAGCTTTATTTAAATATCGTTTCTCCAAATTTAGATACCAACAAAGATGTTCAATTTGATTTTAGATTTTTAACTAATGAGGAAGCAGAAGATTTTACCGAAGATACTCTTTGGTACCCTGTCTCCGATATTTTGCAATTTGAAGTAGGTGAAATGTTTACTGTGATTGCTAGATATCAAGAGCTTTATCGGAAAAATTTTCCTAATGAATCCGTTGAAAAAACAAGTTATATTATGAATTCTTTAGGAACTTTACATCAAATGATGGAAAAAGATATATTGGCATATTATGAAGAAAACTCACAAGAAATTGATAAGGTTTTAGATATCTTTATCAGAATGAATAGCGGTGGTACTACGCTAACTTATTCTGACCTTTTGCTTTCTTTAGCGACTGCTAAATGGCAAAATCTGAATGCTCGAGAAGAAATTTATTCATTAGTTGATGAACTAAATATGATAGGAAACGGTTTCAATTTTAACAAAGATAATATTTTAAAGGCTGCTTTAGTGTTAACTGATAAAAAGAATATTAAATTTAGAGCTTCCAATTTTGACAAACAAACCACAAACCTAATCGAAACTAACTGGGAAAAGACAAAAAAAGCAATATCTTTAGCAGTGAATTTACTTTCAAATTTTGGGTTTAATGGAGATACTTTAATTGCTAATAGTGTAATCATCCCTGTTGTTTATTACCTATACAAAATTGATTGCCCAAATAACTATTTAGAAGCTGATAGATACTTAAATGATAGGAATAAAATAAAATATTTTGTTCAGATTTCTTTGTTAAAAAGAATCTTTGGAGGAACTCCAGACTCAATATTACTTAAAATGAGAGAAAATATGCAGGATTTATCCGAAGGGTTCCCATTGTCAAAACTTCTTAAAGTTAGAGATACAAACAAATCTTTAATCCTAACGGATGAAGACATTGATTATTTACTAGATACAAAAATTGGAAAGTACTCTTTCACACTTTTATCGGTAATTTTTCCAGCCATAGATTTAAAAAATAAGTTTCACCAAGATCATATATTCCCTTCAAGCAAATATAAAAATAAAAAGAATTTAAGAGAAATAGGTTATTCAGAAGAAGAAATAACATTTATTGTTGAACACATCGATACAATTGTAAATTTACAATTACTAGAAGGCATTCCTAATACAGAAAAAAATAATAAGTATTTCGATGATTGGTTATTAAAAAGATATAATTCTAACGAGGAACTGGATTATTATCTAAATAGGAATTTACTAAATAAAGTTTATAAAAAGAATGAATTCATCCAAATGTATACAGATAGGAAGGAAGAATTAAGAAAAAGACTGCTACAAAACTTATCTTTTTAGCCATCTTTTCAATTACTAATAACTATGTTTTATATCAAATCTAGATAGTATAGAAATAAACTAACCCTATTATTCTTGCTAGTATTCCCTTCTCTATAGAATAATTCTAGCAAGAATAACATGAATAATAAAAATTATGTATTACTATTATTAACTATCGTGTTAGTCGGTTTAGTACTGACACTTTTTACTGTAATTAATTGGATTACTTACTCAGTGATCTTGTTAATTGTAGGCATATTAAGCAAAAGAAAGTAGTTGATTAAATGACTTACACTGAAAAAATCGAAAAATTAATAGACCTAGATTTAACGAGCTATCGTATTGCAAAAGAAACTGGAATCAGCACGCAATACATTGACAAAATCAGAAGTGGAAAAACAGCTATTGAAAATATTGGACTTGGAAAAGCGGAAATATTAGTAAAGTATTTTGATGATTTAGAAAAAAACATATCTTGATATGATGTAGTTTTTAGCTTCTATATTTCTAATATCAATATTTTTTTCAACATCTTTTTTGATTCACAAAAAAAGACCCCCAAAAATTCTGTAGAATTAAAGTTACTGAACCCATTCTAAGTAGGAATCAAGTTATGCTAAGCTTATCAAAGAAACATTGAATAGTTTAAAACTGAATGTTATATAGGATACTTATATTTCTACCTTAAGTGTAATGAAATTTCTATGGCTTTTTTATAAGTATTACCTCTTAAACTGTTAATGTGGTTGTCGTGAACCAAACTTCATTTTAACGGTTTGGTAGGCTTTTTAGCTATCTTGAACCATCTACATAGCAAGTCAATAAAAAAATAAAGAGAAGGCTCGTTACCTCCTCTTACACTTCCTATCACATTATCTTTCTAAAACCACTTCATTTTCTTTTTCTATTGGTGATTTTGGGTATTGCATAGAACATGGCTAAAAATATTATTGTTATCAAAAGAGTTTTTAAGATTTCAATTTCTCCTGAATCTATCCAAGTATACACAAAAGCGATGATAAAAGTAATTACTATTTCCGTAACATGATCTTTTAAATTCATTAGCTTAGCCCACATTGAACTGCCCATAAAGCTAGTTGTCCAGCCACAATAATAGCATTCGTCTTTAACCCATTGGCTTTAGCGAAGCGTAATACAGTCACTGCTAATTCTTTCCAGGCTTTCTTTTGTGCAACTTTTACAATTGCGCTGATACTAATCATTGCAAAAAACTCATCTTTGATTTTGTTAGCAACGCAACTTCCTAATGCATTCCAATTAAAACGTGCTTGAACTACTGTTGAAGCATCAGAAATATTTACATTTAATTCTTCCTCAACTGAAGAAATCTCTTGCTGAGCAAAAATTATTTTTGACATAGTTTTTAAAGTTATCTTCCGTCACTCCATTCGCATACATTTCTTCCAGTCCTTTTGCTACAGCCTCAACTTCTGAATCCTCTAGCTGGTCAGATGCATAAACACTTGTACCAGCGCTGATAAAAATACCTAATGTCATTAGTAATGCCATCGCCAAACAAAAAAATTTAGCCTTTTTTGTCACCTGTAATTCCATAAATAAATCCCTACTTTCTTTTTCCTTGTTATAATCATAACAAGGAAAAAGATAATTTATCATCAAAATCCCTATTTGATGCTTATATTTTCCTATATATCCTAGAGCTGATTTTTCTCACTAGTGATCACATCAATTTGAACTAATGATTCAAAAAAAGACACAGGTTATTTGAGGTACGTTCGAGGTAATGCTAGGTTCTATTTTGAAAACAACGCAGCTCTCTTGAAATATTTTTCGAGCTTGTCTAAACCTTCTGAAACGAATATAGAAAATAAAAAAAGAGTCCCCTTTCTCAAGGAAACTCTCAATTGCTAAGTCAAAATAACTTCACGTTATCTAAATCTTTTAAATCAGTCCTATGGTTCGCGGAACAAAGGAGCTAAAAACTTAATAGAATAAATCGCACAAATTCCGACAATAATATAGATAATTTTTGCTAATGGTGTGGTTGCACCGCCACTAATTGTTGCAACTAAATCAAAATTAAATGCACCAACTAATAACCAGTTTAAACCTCCGACAATCAATAAAATTAAAGCAATAATATCCAGATATTTCATTTTTAACACTCCTTCCAAATTTGATAAGCCAAGAGTAACACGTTTATTCTTTATTTACGAAAATAATGATTCAGGAAAAAAACTTTTTTCAATTATTTTCTCGAATCATTTTTTCATTATTAAGAATTTTATGATATAACTAAAGAGTAGACAAAAACAGATTCATTATCTCTGATAAGAAATGGTGGTTTATTATGCGTGCTAAGTTATTTTTAATTTTGCGGAATCGAGTGTTATCCCGTGTTGTCTTTGTCATTCTATTTTTACATGTGCTTTTTACCACAAATGATTTCACGGTGTTGCTGCTCCTCTTACTATTGAATTATTTACTCACGCTTGAGGATAGCGCGAAAAAAAACAGAAAAATCCAAACTTGGCAGGAATTTAAACAGTCGATTGATTGGCCCTTTGTCGCTTTTTATTCAGGGCTTGCTCTTTTAGTTATTTCGTTAATACTTCTGTTTCTCTGGTTCAATTATGCACGATAAGGAGGATTAAAAATTGAAAAGCTATTTTTTTACTCTTTTTTTTAGTATGTTTAGCCTTTTCGTCATACTACTTTGGTTTTCTGGATATGATAGTAAGGGATTTCTATTGGCCCTTACAGATTTTCTAGGTTTTTCTATTATTCACCAAACGCCTGTGCTGGATACTTATTATTCCCAGCAGCCTTTAACAACCAAAATGTTGATTTCTTCTGGGCTTCATTTTTGTACTTATTTTTGCTTAGGTTTGGTCATTGATTTACTACGTAAAGGGTTTAAAAAAATAAAAACATAGTCACTTTTATTATACGAATCGTTAATTTCCATGCTTTCTGGTCGTCTTTTTCCGCCGCTTGTACCAGATAATGAAGCCGCTAATAATTAACGCACAGGCAATTAAAAGTAATGTCCATAATAGTAAATTTTGTTGTTGTGCCACTTTTTTCATCCCCGCTGCTGCTTTTTCTGGTTGATATGGGATACGATGTCCTCGAACTAATAACCGATGACTGTTTATCATATACGGTGTGCAAGTTAATAAAGTGACGAGATCTTGGCCAGACTCAATGTGTAAATCTTTTGTATCAGTTGGTTCAACGGTTTTTATTTGATCCACTTGATAAGCGAGCGTCTTCCCATTGACTTCGATATAAAATTCATCGCCTTTTTTTAATTCTGGCAAATCTGTAAATAATTTGGCTTGAGGGAGACCACGATGGCCTGAAATGACCGCATGTGTATTCGCACCACCTGTAGGATAGGAGGTTCCTTCTAACAAGGAGCTTCCTTTTTCCAATAGCAATGCATTCGTTTTATCAAAAATTGGTAAACGGACATTTATTTTTGGAATGGTTAAAACACCAATCGTATGACTTTCAAAATAGGATTTGTCTGGTTTTTTCGTTGTTTTTTGCGTTTCAGAAAAAGGATCTAATCCAGGATTGCTGCCTTTTTTCGCTAATTCTTGGTTTTTCTTTTCCATTTTTTCTTGAAGTTCAGCCATTTCTTTGGTGTTTTCTTGGCTTGCTTTTGCTTGATAATGAGCGATAATTTGTTGATCCAGATAGTTATTTAATGCATCGCTAACAAAAGGATACGCAAATGCACCTATTCCAATAATCAGTAAAAGAATCATAAAACCATCAATGATACGACGTTTCTTTTTTGACTTCATTGCTTCCTCCTTAAAAATAAAGCATGAAAGCCTGGGACAGTGATTGGCCCAGGCTCTTTGTTTTTCTAAAAATTTCTTCGGTGATGCTAGAAATTAAGCATTTTCTTTTCTACGTCTAGCAAAGTAGACTCCTGCAATCAGTAGCAAGACTGCGCCACTTCCTAAGTAAACGTAGATTCCTTTGCCACCTGTTGAAGGTAAGGTACCTTTGTGTTTGTTTGGTACTTTTTCTGGTGAAACTAGGTTTTCTGTTGTGCCATATGATTGTTCATTGACCACAAATTCAATCCGATTTGTTAACAAGACATAATCATCAGGAGCTACAGTTTCTTCTAAATAATAGGTACCGTATTTAAGCCCTGTGATATCAACTAATCCATCAGCCGTTGTTGTAAAAGTAGTTGCTTCAGCTTTTGTTTTCACCCAAGTTGCTGCTTTCGTTGTTTCATCGATTTTCAAATAATTTGCTGTGTCGCTGTTTTGATCACGGACGACAAAGGAAGCTCCCGCCAAGGCTTGTGTCGCTGTCACATCGCCATCGACTTTAATGAAACGTTTCCCACCTGTCACAACTTCAACAGTTGGTGGTGTTTGGTCGTCGGTATGACCGTTATCAACATTCGCCTCATTTTTAAAGCCTTTCGTAGGATCTGCTTTTTCATTTAAATGCATAAAGTAAACGAATTTTAGTGTGCCGCCTGGTGTTAGCGTAGGAATATACGCTGGATTAACGGCGACAGTGAAGCCATTTGCTTGTTCAGTCACTTGGTAATTTTCAGGAGCGATCATTGTATCCCCATCATATAACGCATAGGCATACTCTCCAGAAGTCACGTTATCAAAAGTTAAGGCTGCATCATGTTTATCAACTAAATTGAATTTGACGTATTTATTAGCGTCGCCTTCTTTGTCTGCAATCCCCAATGGAATATTTACAGAAATTTGATATTTAATTTTTTCTCCAATTGCCACATCTTTACCATCTAAGTTTGGTGTTGTTTTATCAACTTTAGAGGTATCATTTTTGACTGTTTTTTCAACAGGTGTTTGATTGTTTGCTTCAATTGTAAATGGTGTTTTTGTTTGATTTTCAATTAATTCTGCATTATTTGGAGCTTTTACTTCTTCTAAAATATACGAACCAACCTCAAGATTTTTAACTGTTAATTCTCCCGTTCCATTCTCTGCTTCTGTGAAATCATTTTCGCCAATTTCATAACTTTTCCCAGTAATAAAGCGTTTTGCTTGTTTTTTATCCGTTGTCCATGTATATAATCCATCTTTGACTCCTTGGATATATTTTACTGTGCCTGGTGAGCCTTCGCTTTTGGAAATAACAAATTCTGCGCCATTTAATCCTTCATTTTCAGCAGTTCCTACTTTTTTCACATGTAAACTACCATCATTGGCTACCACATTTTTAGGATAAATATGAACAACCGCTAATTCTTCTGTTCCATATTTATAGGAACCATCTGCTTGCTTGATCATTTCGTAAACTGGGAACGCCACCACCATATTCGTAGCAGCAACTACACCCTCTTTTGGTTCTTCTTTAATGGTATACACTGCATCTTTACCATTTTGTTTTTTAGGTAACTGAACAGTGACATTCCCATTTGCATCGGTGGTTCCTTGAGCAACAGGTTTCCCAGGAGTTAAACTTTGGACAGCTTGTTTAGCTGCATCAACGCTTGCGCCTGCCGCTCGTTGCTCGTAAAATTCGCTCGTCACGTTATAAATACTAAACGTCACATCTGCCAGTCCTTGATATTTATCAAACTCGCTCATTTCTTTCCCGCTATTTTGAATAAGCGGATCTGGTAAATCCGTCATTTTCTTTTTGTGAATCACGAGCTGTGCGCTCTCCCCATTTTCTTCTGCAAATGCAGTTGTTGTCCCTAATACACTTGTGAAAAGTGGCAAAATTAGTAACAAGGTACTAACGGTGTACCAAACTTTTTTTAATTGCTTCATTTTCTCTCTCCTCTTTTTTGTTTTTGATAAAATAGCCAAATGACTACCATCCCAATGATTAGCAGGCCTGCAATCGTCAACCAAATAGAACGTTCTTCATTTGTTTTTGGTAAGAAGCCTGACTCTTTTACTTTTTTATTGATTACATGTAACGGTGCTGTTCGTTGTCCGTTCGTTGCGTAAGAATTTTTTTCCACCGTAAAAGGAATTTCTGTTTGATTCAGAAGATAACCTTTTGGTGCAGAGATTTCTTCCAAGAAGTACTGGCCATCTTTTAAACCTTTAACTGAAAATTCACCGGCTTGATTAGACGTGAATTTTTTAGCTAATGCTTTTTCTTTTTGCCAACGATACCCGTTTGCTGTTTCATTGAGGTATTCCCCCGCTTGATTTTTGACGATAAAAACAGCCTCTGGCAAGGTGATTTTCGCATTTTCACTATCAACTTTGACAAAAGACTTGCCGCCTGTACGAACTGCGGCTCTTTTAGTCAAGGTATGCTTGTCCGTGACTAATTGTCCTTCGTTGTTAATCGCAGTGTCTGGTTCAGCGGTCTTTTCTAAACGCATTTGATACGACACAGTCATTGTTTGATTTGCAAAGTTTTGTAAGTCTTTAATTGAAAAATCAAGCGTAAATCCATGCTTTTGCGTCGTCAATGTGTAACCTGTAGTAACTGTTTTTCCAGCCACTTTTACCTCAATTGATTCTGGTAAAAGTGTCAACGTTGTATCCGCCTTATCTGACAAACGGAATTCCTGATATCCTAAAATATTCGCTGGAATCTGAGTCGTTAACTGATAGTTAATGTGCTCTCCTTGATTAAAGCCTTGTTGCTTATCGAGTACCGTTTTTTCAAGTGGTGGTAAGTCATAGGCATTTTCTTCATTTTTTGGATATAAATGAATATGCGTTAACGATTGCCCTTGTGGATCTTGAACAGGCAAAATCACTACTAGGTTACTAGCTTTTTCCTTTACCACTTCTGGTGCTTCCGCTTCAACAAATAAATAGGCTTTATCTCGTTGCTGCGAATCTTTGCTAGCTAATGAAAAAGAAACCACTCCATCTTCTCCATTTATTGTCTGTGTTTTATCTTCTGCGATCGGTTTTCTATTTGTTGCACCGGTTTCTGCTAATTGACGCTGTGCTTCTTGGACCGTTTTTCCTTCAGAACGAAGCTGATAAAACGGATCCGTCACATCATAGACTTGATAAGTGACGTCATTTAAGCCCCGATAATTTTGAAGCAGCGTTCCCTCTTCCCCTGTGTTTTGCTGCTGTTCTGGTAATTTACCATCAGGGAACAATAATTTGTGCAACGTAACTTGAACGCTTGCTTGCGATGCTTCTGCTAATGCTTGCTGTGAAAACCCGAAAAGAGCGAGTAGCATGACGCAAATACTTAACCAACGTGCGTTTTTCATTGATTACACACTCCCTTCTGGTCGTCTAATAAAGAGATAAACACCCGCTATCACGAATGTACTAATCGCTATCAAGTAAAACCACAAGCGTCCTATGCCACCAGTTTCAGGTAAAGGAACCTTTGCTTGGTTAGTAACATCTAAAGTAATTTGATTATTCTTCTCTCCAGAAATTAAAACATCTGCTACTTTTTCCCCATCTATCGTGACTGAACCATCTTCGCGAATTATTAATTCGATTGGTTCTTTTAACCCCTGATATCCTTCTGGCGTAAAAGTTTCTGTTAGGACATATTTCCCTGGTTTTAAGTTTTCAAAAACAAAAGTATCCGTTTCTTTGCCATCTTTTGGTAATTCAATATCCGTATCTGGTCCTGTTAAACGGAATTTCGCTCCTTTAAGTGGCGTCTGATTATCGGCTTTTTTATGAACCGTTAAGTCAAAAGGTTTCAAATGATTTTGATGTGTCAGTGTCCATTCTGGCGCATTTTCTTCAATATTTTTGCCTGCATAGTGAATTTCCCCATATTTATCAACAGTAAATTCATAATTTCCAGCAAGAGTGTCGTAGCCTAATGGTCCTGATTGTTCCACCATTCGATACTCACCAGGTTCACTAATTTTAAAATAGCTCAATCCTGCAGTATCTGTTTTTTGAGTTGCCACAGTTTGGTAACTTCCTTGAGCATTTTTTCTTTGCAACGCAAAAGTCGCCTCTGCTAAGTTCACTTGTTTGCCATTTTGCATGGTGTATTTTCTAATTCTGATTGGCAAAGAAGAAAATTTATTTTCAATTTCCAATGGAATAACTTGATTTGTGGTGGTCACTTCTTGTCCATCGATGCTTACTTTGCCTTGCTCATTCACCTCAATTTGCCAAGTCGTTTTCTTACCTAACTCATGTCCTGCAGGTGCTTTTACTTCAGTTAATGTATAGCGTTCCCCTTTTTGTAGGCGCACATCTTTTGGCAAGGAATAGCTCCCATCTTTATTGTCCACTAATGTTGTTTGAACATTTTTACCACTCAATTCAAAGACGGCTCCCACTAAGTTTTTCTCACCTGAGGAAGAATTTTTGATTACTTTTAAATCTAATGGCTTGAACTGCTTCGTGTTTTTCCAAGTAGTATCGTCGATTTTTTCTTGACTGTAACCAGGAACTGCTAATTCACGGGTTGTTTGGTAATTGAAAGCTTGTCCTTGATTGTTGTATTGGGGAAGTCCAAGAACTTCTTGATAGCTTTCATCCGCGGTTTTGGAAAGTTGGGTTACATTTTTGCGCTCCCAACTATTGCTGGTATCATTTTCTGATTTTGATAATTTAATATACCCAGTTTGCCAGTTGGCTGTGTCAGTTACTTGCTTTCTACTAATTTCATAAATCACGTTATCTGGCCGACTTATTGGGTCTTGATCATACTCTTCCCAGATTTTTTTCACGTTTAACTTCACGCCAGGTGCTTTTCCCGAAGGAACCCCAAAATCAACTTTTTCAGGGGCCGTGGCTAATGGCTGAAACGTTGTCCGACCATTCATTTGATACCAAAAATCAGGTTTGAAGTTTTCTGACTCTGTTTGAATACGTACTTGATAATGAATTTGAATTTCTTGCCCTTTACCCAAATAAATCTCATTACTATTAATTGTAGCGCCTGTTAGCGACACTTCTGGTAATGTTTGAACCTGAACAGTACCCACACTTTTCATTGATAATGTATTTGGCTCGTATTTAAAAGGTTCAGCAATTGGATCAACTACTTTTCCGTTTACAACCGTTCCTGAAATCTGAACGGCTTTTTTCGCTAAATAATCAGAAATGTCTGGTGCATAATCCGCGGATTCATAATAAAGGTCTCCATTTTCATCGGCTGACACCATCTCACGCATTTTATCTTCAACTTGTTGTTTAGATAAATTAGCTCGTGAATCGCTTTGCAATTGAATGCCCAATCCATGTATTTCAATCCCACGTTGTTTTAAGGCCATTGCCTCACCTATCGTGGCGATAAACGTACTGTTAATCCGTTTATTGATATTGTTTTGATCTGGCGCATTATAGCTACCAGAGATATAAGAAGTGCTACCTGGTTGATCTTGTCGATTCGTAAATTGTGTCCCGTAAAAGCGACCATCCGCCTCTGTTTGAACTCGACTCACTTTATAAGAGAAGGTTGGGACGCCATCCGTTAAAAGTACAATGACTTTCTTATGTCCATTTGGCGTTGCTAACATATCACCAGCATCTCTTAATGCTTTTTGAGTGAAAGTTCCTCCTCTAGTGCTACTTGGCGTAATATTTTTAATTGGATTTTTGACTGTATCAAACGGCCCCATTTGAATGGCGTTGTTATTATAACCGTCACTTGAGTAGCCAACATAGCCCATGTTGATGTTATTGGTAATACCGCTATCTGCCAATGTATCAACAAAACGGTTCACTCCTTTTTGAACTTCACCAATCCGATTGTTTTCATTCATACTACCGGACCAGTCAACGACTAAGACCAAATCCAATGGCGTGATTTCTTTCTGAACATTCCCACGCACATTAAGATATACATCAAAAAGCCCTGGTGTTGTTGTTTCTCTAGCATATTTTCGGATGGCATAATCGGCTTGGTCTCCTGTACCGCCATACTCAATATAAGAATTTGTGCGATTAGTAGGGTCCCCATTCCAACTCGTTTGGCCGTCCCATTGTGCACTACCGTCTTTATTCCCTTGATGGTTTAACACATTTTGATTGCCTGTGGGCTGCCAATTAGCTGTCGGATAAGTCCCAGAATTATCCGTCGTGTATTGTGGTGCAATTAAAGGCAGTGCCAGATTCGCTCTCAAAGTAGCTGGCGCCATTCTTGCTTCTGCAAATGGATTGGTTACCTCTTCTGTTGCGGTCGGCTGTTCTGTTTTTTCTGGAGCCGAATCATTTTTGTTAGTTTCTTTCGTATTTTCTGGTACAGTTATTTTTTCTGGTTCAGTTGATTCTTTAGCAGAATCCTCTACTGTTATTTTTTCAGAAGTAACTGAAACATCATATTCGTTGTTTTCATACAATAACTTAGGTGGCTGAGCTGTTTGAAGCGAACTTTGCTCAACAGCTAACGAAAGCTGTACCGGCTTTTTTACTTGTGCGTCCAAAGTCAGATAAAGCGTACCATTAGTCACTTGGTAAGAATATCCGTCTTTTTCAATTACAGCAGTATCCATGAACTGTGCATTTTTCAATTGAATTTCTCGTTGTAATGGCTGCTCTGTTTGGTTGAGAAGATTTAACTCGATATTAATATTCGTTTTATCATTCTCATCTGTTATCATTTGAGCGGATGTAATTTCAACTTCTTTGGCTGTTTCTGCATAGCCAATGAGCGGTATGAAATAGGATGAGACAAGTAAAAAGACTACGCCGAAAACCCCAAATTTCTTTAGTAATTTAATGTCTGTTCTCTCCTTTCTTTTATGAATTAACAGTTAAATTAGAATTGCCTAGCACGTAAAATTTCATTATTCTAATCTGATAATTATTATACAGAGAAGGAGCTCATTAAATCACACCAGCTTTCATACCAAGCGGTTTCATTTCTGAAATTGCGTTATTGTTTCGATGATTGTTTCATTAAAGTAAAGGACTTGGGAGGAAACAATATGATTAGGTTTTTAGAAAAAAATTATCGGAAAATGGAAGAAATCATTCGTGTCTTATCCATTTCTGATAAATGGATGACTAAAAAAGAACTTGCAAAATATATTGGTAGTTCTGAGTCTACTTTTATTCGTTATATTGAGGAGATTAAACAGCGTTGGGGCGAAAGTTTAACCATTAAAACATCGCATAAATTAGGCTATCGTTTAGAAAACTTTAATGTGTCCTTATATTTAAACGTGCTGACGGATATGGCAAAAACGTCAACGACCACCCAATTGCTCCATGAGTTTATCCAAAATCCTGGCAAAACCATCGAATATTATTGCGATACCATCAATATTAGTCGCTCTTCTTTTGCTCGAAAATTGAAGCAGTGTAATCAGGTCTTGGAAACTTACTCTCTTCGCGTTATCGTTGATCAAGGCTATCAATTAACTAGCCAAACAGAAGAATTGCCTTTACGTATTTTTACAACCTTTTTCTTTTTAATGTATTATGGTCATTATGAATTGCCTTATCAATTAGATAAGCAGGAAATCAAACAATTAATGCGCCGTAATCAATGCCAATTAAATATTATTAGTATGGATAACAGTTATGAACACGATTTCTTTATTATGTATTTTATTGTTGATTTATTAAGAGAGCATCAAGGCTTTCAGCAACGTTTCCAGAAAAAAACAGATAAAAAGAGTCCAATCAAAATGGAAGATTATCTTTTACTCAGTCGTCATTTTACTGGGCTCAGCCGTGAAACCTATCGGGAAGTTCTCCGGTATTTTCAAAGAGGCGCTTTTCAGCAATACTACTCCGAAGACCAAGAAGTCATCAGTCAAAGAATACGTGAAAATTTAAAATTTAATGCTTTTTCACAGATTGAACAATTAACAGAAGAAGTCGTCGACTTCGCTGTTCACTTGTTAACCTGTCTTTATTTGTTTTCTCAATTAGTGCCTTTTGACACCTCCGAATTGACACAAAGGGCCACCTTTTTCACTCGACAAATTCATTTTACTCAGCTTCACTTATATGCACGATTAAAAGCAGAATTGCATTTCT
Source organism: Enterococcus sp. AZ104 (assembly GCF_050546705.1). NCBI lineage: Bacteria > Bacillati > Bacillota > Bacilli > Lactobacillales > Enterococcaceae > Enterococcus > Enterococcus sp. AZ104. Next base: position 877,780 of record NZ_CP172952.1, on the reverse strand, counting down.
TTTCCGCTCTTTTAGAAACAAATCTATTAAACTATTCATCTTCTTATATTTTTTGGTTGCTTAATACTTTTCCAGAAATTAACCAGAGTTTCGACTCAAAAAAGATTTTGATTATTAGCGACATGGGCCTGAATCATAGTCAATATATTGGAAACTATGTCCACGATATTTTAGCTTTGCATCGGATTCGTTCAAATACGTTAGCAATTACGGAAGAACAATTAGGTGACCATCGACTCGAAGAATTTGACTTGATTATTACCAATCAACCAATTATTGAAACCAGTGTTCCAAGTATTTTAATTAATGATGCTATCTTATTTTCTAACAAAAGAGAATTGCTCGATTTATTAAACTTTTAACGTCTTAATGGTTTTCCCTATCTACCAAAAAGATAGCCCTTTTAGCAAGAACCGCGTAATGTGAGGTGCCATCATACAGAAGATATTTTTATTTTTCTGAAATAAAAAAGAAAATAGGACATAAGTCGAAATGACTTATGTCCTATTTTCACTCTTAAGATAATCAGCTAAACGAAACCAGCAAATTAAATTTCTGATTGATTCACTGGCCATCTTGTGTGACTTTTACTTGGCAAAATTAATGTAATGAAGATCACTAAAGTACCGATAAAAGGAAGTAAATAGAATAAAATCCACCAGTTACTGTGGTCGCGATCATGCAATCTTCTTGCTCGAACAGTAAAGTTTGCCAACCAAATTAAAGCAGTCAGCAAGAAAAAGATAATGGTCACAGTATTCCATTCTTTAATGATTGTTCCATCATTGGGTGTTACTTCAATATATCTGTAAACGCCCGTAATTGCTGAATAAATCCCTAACACCAAATAATTAATTAATTGTGGCCACCAATATTGTGCTCGTGTTGCTGACGCATTCATTGTTGTAATATTATTCCAGTATTCTCTATACGCGTTAAACATATTATCACCCCCGCATTAACTATTACAGAAGTCTTTCGTTTTGTCAAAGAATAACGTTATTTTATGCTGCTTAATGACACGTCCATGTGCCTTCCTTAAACTCACACGAAGCTGACTCTTCAGAAGAAGGAGTCAATGAAACTAACGGTTGCTGTTGTTTTTCTTCTGCGAGAATTTTTTGAATAGTTTGGCTGATTTGCTGTTTCGGTACTGCACCATTAATTAAATATTTTTGATTAATGATTAGTGCGGGAACTCCTTGTAAACCATAAGCAGAAGCTAGCGCAAAATCTTCTTGAACCGCCGTCCAAACAGCCTCGGAAGCAACAGCTTCTTTCCATAAAGCAAAATCAATCGTTGTCTCTTTTACTAGCTCCTCAATTACTTCTGGCTCTTCAATATTTAAACTTCTCATAAATAAACCTTCTTGTAACTTATCAAACAGTAACCAATAAGTGTCTTGGTTGCCAATGTATCCAGCTGCTTTTGCTGCTAATAATGCATTCTTTGATGTTGGAAAATCAAATCGTTGCTTCCTCATCCCTTCAATATTAAAACGATGCTTTGAATCGTTTTGATTGGCATGCACCCAATGCGTCAAAACTTCTTCTTTTACTGCTGATCGTGAGCCAAACATTGTTTCAAAATCGTTTGCTGACCATCCCAACGCAAACGACCGATGAATCAATTCAATTTCAGGAAATTCTTGTTGAATCTCATGCATGCGGTCAGACATTGGAAAACAAAAACTACAAATAACATCATGGAAAAATTCTATTTTCATCCTTACCCTCCAGTAACTCTTTTTTCAAAACAGATTGAACTAAATTTACCATTTTACTTACTAAAAGTAAACAAATGAAGCCAATTAAAAGAAAAAGGTGAAACAAAATGCGCTGTGGCTTTTGTCTCACCTGTTCTATCTACTTATTCTGATATGTCCATTCCATTACCCGCTCACCATTCGTATCTAATTCACCATTAAATACAAAACCAAGTTGTTGATACAACCGAATTGCTGAGCTGTTCGTATCATAAACACTCAAGTATAGCTTGTTTGTTTGGTATTTTTCTATTAGCATTAACATTAAAAGTCGACAGGCTGCTTTCCCATAACCTTGTCCTTGGAACCGTTGATCAATTAAAAAGCGGTCTAGCCAAACGCGCCCATCTTGCCAACGTCCATACATGGCATAGCCGATTAATTGATTGCCGTCATAAATACCTGCCGATTCCCATTCTGGAAATTGGTCCGATTCTTTTAGATTTTCTGCCATTGATTCAATGAAGGTTTGTTGTTCAGCGAAAACTTGTAGGTTTTCCACTGCTTTACGATTATCGCTTGTTACTTTTTCAAAATGTATTTCCATTGTTTTCACCTAATTAGTTGTTATTTTCAGCATACTTGTATTCTTTCTTGCTTCTTATTTTAACATACTTATTTCCCTTTGCTTTCTCTAACTCTCTGTGATTATACGTTTCTCTTTTTTATGGGAAATCTTCCCTATAAATGGAGACTCTTTTCAAGAGATTTCTTTTTACACTACCCGTTTCAAATGATATAAATGATATATAGAGTGTTTTAACTATGTGCAACATGATTAAAAGTTAACTGTTGGGGAGCAGTTAACTTTTTCTTTTTAACCACAAAAGAGAGGATCCGCTGTGAGAAATAACTGCAGTGGATGCTCCCTTTTGTATATTATTTATTTACTAGCCGATAGTTGAAAACTTTCCCGTTACTCAGTAGTATCGATTTTGTCTTCTTGACTATCTAAAGAACGGTCAACTTTTTCGTCGTAACTTTCCATGGAATTTTCATTTTTATGTTTCTGCTTATCGACCGTTTTATCGACTTTTTCTTTCTGTCGATCAATTGTTTTTTCCATCTCTTCGCCAGCCGAGGTACAACCACTCAGTAAAAGGAAACTTGTGAATAAAAACGCTGACAAGATAACTGTTTTTCCGATTTTTGTTTTCATAAACTCACCTCTCGTTTAATTTAAAAAAACGCCCCGATAAAACATTGTTTCCTTGATTATTTACTCACAATTAGCGAACAACTAAGACATTGCACAAAGCATGGGTAACTACATAATCTGTAGTAGAACCAATCAAGGTTCGTTGAATAGCACCTCTTCCCGTGGCACCTAGCACAATTAAATCTATGGCATAATTTTCAGAAATCGTATTGGCAAGATAACGTTTTGGGCTCCCAAGCTCAACAATTTTTTTGACTGTTTTTACACCAATTTCACTCGCTTGTTTTGCCTTTTCAGTGAGCACCTCTTCTGACTTGTGTTTTTCTAAATCATACAATTCTTCAAAAGAAAATGGACTCGTCGTAAATTCAGCATCATTAATAATTGTAGCTAAATAAAGAGTAGCTTGTTCCTCTTTGGCAATCCTGACAGCTTCTTGAAAAGCTTTTTCAGATTGATCTGAGCCATCAAGAGCAACCAAAATATGTTGATATACTGACATTTTATACGCCTCCTTAACCAAATTAAGAATCAAAACTAACACAACAGCTGTGTTACATTTTAGTGGCTATCTGTTGTAATTTTTCCACGGTTAATGCTTGATAATTTGTTTCTTCAAGTAGTCCCGTTTGAATTTCAACAGAAACATCTTCCGTACATGTTTCTAAAAACATTGTGGCATAATCAAACTGTTGCTCTAAGAATGTTTCATACTCCAGTCGACAACGTAAAAATTCTTTCGCGGTATCCGAAACATGTAAACACATGCGGCGCTTATTCGCTTTCTTGGTTATCACAAAATAGGTTCCCTCTAAAATCGTGGTAATCTCTTCAATAATATACGCTGCATCTTTTACCATTCCGTCAATCCAGTCCTTTATTTGTTTTCAGTGTCGTTGCTTTTTTCTTTGTCGTCACTTAACAGCTCTTTAATTTTTTCACGATTATCGTATAACTTTTTTCCTACGCCCACTAAGGCGCCGCCTGCCAATAACTTTGTTAAAAAACCGCCATTTGCGTTTGTTTTTTTGCCATGGTGTCCTTTTAAATGATGTCCCATCCTAGCCACCTCCATAATTTTTATTTCTATTACCTATGAACATTATCTCATATGTTTTCACAAAACGCACGTATAACAATAGTTTTTTAATCAAGGCTCGACCACTTTGTAAACTCATGACTTTTAATATGCCGAATCTCTTCAAATAAAATATGTGTATGTCCAACTTTTGCATACTCCATTGAACTCATCCCTTCAAAAACACCAACAATTGGCGGTTGAACACGGCCATAATCATCCAATGTATTCAATTGGATTTCTAAAACCTGGTTATTTTTTAAAGACTGCTCTAAGTATTCTTCAATTTCTTCTGTTGTCTGTTGCGGTAAGCGTTCAAACGCTCTCTTAGAATATTCGTCAGAAGCTTCGATTCCTTCTTGTAACTCCCCCAATGCAAAAGCGGTCGCCCATTTCAGTTCAAAGGGCCGATCATGGTACTCATTATAAGGTGTAAATTCTTTTTTTGTTCGTTTCATGATGTTATCCTCCTAAACCGACATTTCCTCCAGCATGTCCACCGACTAATCCTGAACGATGAATTGCCGTCGCGCCTTCCAACAAAGAAGAGGCGTGAATTAAAGCTTGAAAGCCAAATTTTTGTCGGATTTTATCAATCAGATAGTTTAACTCCATTTCACTAATTTGCTCTTCTGGTTCCGAAAATAAATCTAATTGTAAAGATTCATTCCAAACTAATTTTCCATAAGAAAGCCCTAATTGCCGGACATCGGTTCCCGCTAGATAATGTTCTCTAAAAAGGGCTAATACATAGGTAATCAAAACTTTTGTATTGTTTGTTGCAGGAATCGTTTGTTGTTTTCGCCAACCAGTTCGTCCTTCACGGTCAATTTGTCCTTTGGAATAACCAACGTAGACTGTGATACATTCCGTTTGACAATGCGCTTTTCTTAAACGAGCAGCCACTTGTTCTGTCAGTTCCTTTAAGACTAGTTCAATCTGATCTCTTCGCGCATAATCTCTCGGTAAAATCTGACTATTCCCAAATGATTTTTCAGCTTTATGTGGTGCTTTTTTCCCTAAAAAGGTACGATCAATCCCCCATGAATGAGCATACAATTGAAGCCCCATCACGCCAAATGTTTCTTGTAAAAGATGCGGATTCGCTTGCGCTAACTCATATACAGAATCAATTCCTAAACGATTCAGTCGTTTAGCCATTCTGCGACCAATCCCACAAAAATCTGTCAAAGAAGGCAACTGCCAGACAGTATCTGGTACACGATCATACCGCCATTCTGCAATAAAATCTGGCGAATGTTTGGCACCATTGTCCAACGCCAATTTAGCCAGTAACGGATTGTCCCCTATCCCAACGGTCACATAAATACCCACATGATTATAAACGACTCTTTGGATAATCCGAGCCATCTTATAGGCGGTTTCACAATGAAAATAACTTAAAGAAGCCGTTACATCAAGAAATGATTCATCTACACTAAACACAGAGTGATCTTCATCTGCGACAAACTTTTTATATAAATTATTGATTTCTTGATTTTTTTTCATGTACAAATTCATTCGTGGCGGAACCACATATAAATCAGGATGAGCGGGCACTTGATTTTTACGCGTAACATTTGAAACACCTAAAACTTTTTTTGCCATTGGCGATGCTGATAAAACTAATCCCCCCGCATTTTCGGCATTACTCATCACTACTAACATCGTTTTCAACGGATCTAACCCACGTTCTGCGCATTCTACACTAGCGTAAAAACTTTTGCAATCAATACAAAGAATATCGCGACTAGGTTCTTTTTCATAATCAAATTTCACAAACATCACCTCACTTGCAAAACCATTATACGAACAAACGTTCGATTAATCAAGCGAACACTGTTTATTTTTTTGTTTTTTTCAAGAACGGTCGGTGATCAAAAAAATAAGTATTCGGAATTATTATATTCCAAATACTTATTTTTTATTTTACATCTTATTTCGATTTAAAAATAACGATAAAAAGCCCGTTCCTAACAGAATTACTGCTGAAACATAATAAGGGAAAAAGTGATTGATATCAAATAAAGCTCCTGCTGCCATTGGTCCTAAAATATTACCAAAACTTGTAAATGTCGAATTTAGTCCGTTGATGGTTCCTTGTTGATCTCCAGCATGTTTGGATAAATAAGTAGTTACTGCTGGTCTAAACAAGTCAAACGCTAAAAAGACAATAAACGTTGAAAATACAACAACTAAATTATTTTTTGTAAAGGCAATCACGGCAATAAAAATGGCACTTGCAAAAAAGGTTAATTGGATTAAACCCATTTCACCTATTTTTTGGACGATTGCATCAAAGAAAAACAACTGACAAATCAACGCTAAAATACCACTAACCGTAATCACGATTGCTATTTCACTTGTGGTAAAGCCAAAATTAATAGTCGCCATAATACTATAAATAGATTCGAACGCTTGCAGGCCAAAAGAGGAAATTAAGATAATCACAAATAATGAGGTAAACATTGGATTTCTTAAAATATCCATAAATGAACCTTTTTTCGCTTCAACAGCGGCTAAAATTCGTTTCTCTGGCTCCTTCAAAACAGTTAATGTCAAAATAAAACCAATAAACGCTAAAAATGCGGCTGCAAAAAACGGGGCGCGAATACCTAAATAAGCAATAAAACCACCAACTCCTGGTCCGATAATAAAACCACCACTAATTGCAGCTGACACAAGTCCCATCGCTTTCGGACGTTCAGAAATCGTGGTCATATCTGCCACAAAAGCTGTCACTGACGGCATTAATAAAGCGGCGGCAATCCCACCTAAACCACGAGAAATATAAAAACCGCTTTTCGCTTGGGCTAAACCAAATAATAACTCAGAAATTGAAAAAACCAACATACCCGTCGCAATCATTTTTTTCCGACCAATTTTATCCGAAAGGACACCTGCGATTGGCGATGTGATTAATTGGGCAATCGCAAAAATAGAAATCATCATTCCCATTGTGGTACCAGAAAAATGCATTTCTTCTTTTAATTGGGGAATTACGGGAATGACTAGGCCTACGCCTAGAAAAACAAGAAATAAGTTAGAAATTGCTAAGTACATCATACTATTTTTTTTCGTCATAATTTGCCTCCTCCATAAAAAAACAGCCATCAAAAATGGCTATTTCTGTTTCTTTGTATGTACTTTCTTTGACAGTGTTTCGGCTGAAACACTCGTTGAGTCATTGAGATACATTTTACACTAATTCACTGAAAATTTCACTAGTTTTTACTTATTTTTTTAAAGGAAATTGTTATTTTTTAAAGACATAACTTAAGTATCCAAGTATTTAATGAATCGCTTTTGTTTTTTATCAGAAACATAGCCAATGTGTTCATAAAATTGATGTGCTGCTGTACGCTGTTCCCCTGAATTTAAGCGAATCGCAGACAAGTTATACTTTTTAGCTTCCGTTTCTAGGTTCATCATTAATTGTTTGCCAATTCCACGGCCTTCTTCTTCTTTTGCCACTGCTAATCCCAGAACGTTTAATAACGTTTGGGAATAAATTGTTTCATACAGTTGCGCATGCACATAGCCTAAAATCTTGCCTGTCTTCGTTTCTTCATAAACATATAAAAACTCTCTGTCACTGGCTAGTAGTAATTTCTCAATCTGTTTACAGGTCACGTCAACGGGAACTTCATAGCCCAATTGTTCTTTATTAATGATAGTTAACGCCGCTGCATCTGTTGGCTTCATTTTTCTAATCAAGGGTAACACCCTCCTAAATGATATTTATAGAGTATTACTTTGGCTACTCTATAGTTTTTTCGATAAATAAAGAACTAACGCATCATCATTAACACACCGTTCGTTTGGTTTCAGCTGCTTATTTTGAAACCAGACTCCTGAACCATCTGGCACATATCCTTGTTTGATATATAATCTTTGCGCTGCACCATAACCAGGATGCAGGCCTACTCCCAAAGAAACAGTATCTGCATAACTTTTGGCAACATTTTCTGCACGATTTAATAATAACCGCCCCACTCCTTGTTTTTGAAATGGTAAGAATACATTGAAATCAGCTATTTCAGGATATAAATTTTTAAAAGGTCCTTCCTTAGCTAATGGCAGTAACGTCACATAACCTAACAGCGTTGCCTTTTTCTCCGCTACAAAAACCGTTCGTTGCTTGACTAATTGTTCTTCTAAATAGTTCATTAAAATCTCTTGGCGACTTGGCCAACCTTGTTGGACAAATTGAGTATCCAGCGCTAAGATATCTTTCTCTTGCATTTCTCTAATAACCACTAGCTCAGACATCAGCATTTCCTCCCGAAAAGCGTTTTCATTTTATAAAACGAAGCGAATAATTCTTCGCTCCCTTATTCATTTTCAAAACCATCGAGTTGATAATATTTGGGCAAAACAGCAACACATGTTTTTTCTGAATTAACAGCAATAACGAACCCTTGCCATAAGGACCACGTCACCGCTTCACCTAATTTCTCTTTCACTCGTTGAATCATTTCAGCTTGCGTTAAGTCTCGTGCAGGAAAATGTTGAACTTTATCGTTACTGATTAAAAAAATAAACGATTCTGAAAAAGCTGTCATGACTTCAGGTGGTAAATTTTTTAATCGTTCTTGGTAATCCATTGAAACCACTCCTTCTTTTTTATCATACCACAACATCCATTTCTCTAAAAAGCGCAGCACTTACTACTGAATATCTGCTAAAATTTGCCTGATAATCTGCTTTTCAGACAGTTGTTCAGATAACCGCTGTTCTCCCGCAAGCCCTAAATAATCTTCTGGTAGCCACCAACGTTTCATTTCCACGACACCAAATTCTTGATTCTTGTTTCTCTGGCTATGTCTTTTCAACGTTTCTTCAAAAGAAATATCAAAATAATAAACCTGAACGTTTCCTTCAAAGAGATGGATTATTTCCTGAAAAAAGGAATGATAAATGGCTTTTTGAAAAATCCCTTCAACAATCACATACTGGCATTCTTGATAACCAAAAGCCAGAGGTCGGGACAGGAGTGTTTAGCTTCAAGAAATAAGAATAAATTTCCGAAAGATGCTTTTCGTCTTTCGAGGAATTTCGGCTTATTTCCGAAGAAGCTGCTCCTCTCCCGCCGTTTATCTTAAGATTCAAGTCTAAGAAGGTAAGTCGTTTCGACTTACGTCCAAAAGACTGTTTCATCTTTAACACGAAGCATTTCTCTGCGCACCACATCTTGAGAAATCAATAACGATTGTTCTTTAAGACACTGATGAAGCGCTTTAGCTATCGTTGTTTTACCACTACCAGAATTACCACGTAAAATAATTAATTTCGGTTGCATCTGTTTCCCTCCATTTTCTTGATTGTTGAAAACCAGCACAAAAGAGCAAAAAACTTGGAAAAAACTCTCCAAGTTTTGCTGTTATTTTGATGAATGTTTCGTTGAATCTCGCTGAATGAATTCCGTTCCGACAATAATTTTTCTAGGAACTGGTGGGGTATTCAAGCATAACTCTTTCATTGTCTCAACGGCTAGCTCACCCATCCATTCAGTATGAACTTTGACTGTTGTTAATGTGGGTGAAACATATTTTGCGACACTAATATCATTAAAACCAATGATAGAAATATCTTCTGGCACACGAATGGCTGCTTCTTGTAACGCCCGCATCGCACCAATTGCCAACGTATCACTTGCAGCGAAAAAAGCGGTTGGACGAGTGTCCGCTTCTTCAATAAAGTCTTTCATCGCTTGATAGCCTTCTTCAACAGAAAAAGCTGCTTCGACAACCCATTCTTGATGATAAAGGTCCAGATCTTTTAAGGTTTCTTTAAAAGCGACAAAACGTGGATCAACCAATGCCACGTGGGACTCTTTCGTATATTCTTGCCCAGAAAGCATACCAATTTTCTGATGCCCTTGCGCCAAAAATTCTTGCACAATTGTTTTAACACTTCCAGCAAAATCAACAACAATGGAGTTTTGGCCAAAAGCCATTGCATCAAAGTCTACAAATAGAAGAGGTGCGCCTAAGGCGGCTAAGGCCGCCACTTGCTTTTCATCAAATTTTCCTAGGGCAATTGTCCCATCAAATCTTTTTTGAGACAGGTTTGTCAGAGATTCTTTGACTAAAAGAAAACCCAATTCCTCTGCCCGCTTTTCAACACCTAAACGAATCGATAAATAGTAAATATCATCCAGTTCTTCTGGATCGCTGAACCATTGGACAAACCGAATTTTCTTTTTGCCTGCTTGTTTTTTTCTGGCTCGCTTTTTATAATTTAACGTTTCTGCTGTTTCAAATATTTTCTTCTTCGTTTCATCACTAACTGATAATGTTTCATCATAGTTCAAAACTCTCGAAACTGTCGCTGAAGAAACACCGACTTGCTCTGCTATATCTTTAATGGTTACGATGTTCCTCACCTCAAATTAATCATTTTCAATACATTGAATAAATCGTTCAAAAGCACGACGGCCTTCTTCGTCACGTTTAAAGACACCGGCATCTGTTAAAATTTGAACAAAAATTGTCCCAATTCCTTGTTGGATCACGTCTTTGACATTGGCTTCAGTGATGGTTTGCTGACTGAGTTCATCCGCCCAAGCTCGATGACTTTCAGCAATTTGATTGGGTTGCTTTAATAAATACTTTTCGACTTCTCTTAATTCTTGTGCTAGCCTTGGTGGCAAAATAGCTAGTCCCATTACTTCAATTAAGCCAATATTTTCTTGCTTAATATGTTGTACTTCTGGATGTGGATGAAAAATGCCATCTGGAAATTCCTCCGAAACATTATTATCTCGTAAAACTAAATCCAATTCAAATAATGACCCTTTGCGTCGGGCAATTGGCGTAATCGTATGATGCGGTGTGCCATCTTCTGAATAGGCCCGAACTGAGACACGTTCATCAGAATAATTGCGCCATTTGGTCAAAATTAATTCGGCCGCCTCAACTAGTTCCTCTTGATGATCACTTTGAAGACGAATCACAGACATCGGCCATTTTAAAATACCCGCAGTTATCTCAGGATATTTTTTCAAAGAAAATCTTGTTTCCATTGGTGCTAAATCCATTGGAAATGTATGACGTCCTGCTTGGTAATGATCATGAGATAAAATAGAACCACCAACAATTGGCAAATCTGCATTAGAGCCCACAAAATATTCAGGGAATAACTCCGTAATTTTAAGGAGCCGCTGGAACGTTTTTTTCTCGATTTTCATTTCTCGATGTTGTTGGTCCAAGAAAATCGCATGCTCATTATAGTAAGCATATGGCGAATATTGAAAGCCCCAAGCTTCGTCCTCTAAATTTAGTCGGATAATCCGATGGTTTGTTCGTGCTGGATAATTCACACGACCATAATAGCCTTCATTCTCCATACATAACATACACGCTGGATATTTTTTTTGACTCATTTTCTTTTCAGCCAAAATTTTTCGAGCATCCTTTTCTGGCTTCGATAAGTTAATGGTAATTTCTAGTTTACCATAGGGTGAGTCCATTGGGAAAATAATATTTTTGGCGATTGCTTTCGTTTTAATGTAGTTATTCGTTTTACATAACTGATAAAAATAATCCGTTGCTTTTCGTGGAGACTCTTGATAATAATCCATAAACTTCTGATTAATGATGGTTGGGGTCGGCGTAATAAAATCCATTAACTCCGCTTCTAGTTGTTCTGCTTCCGTAATTGAGTCATCGATTTGGTGATTGGCTTGTGCAATGTTTAAAAGATGTTCCACCACACGCAACGGTTCTTGCTCACAAGCAACCGCTTCTGGTTGTTCAAAAAAATCACAGCCAACTAGTTTGGTAATCCGATTCGTCAAATAATAGCGGTCTGTTTCCGTCCAATCGCCATTTTCTATGATTATCTCTACAAATGCAGCAATCCATTTACTACTTTCTTTCATCATCTGATGTTCTCCTATTCATTATAGCCTTGAGGATGTTTCACATGCCATTGCCAAGCGGTGGCGATAATGTCCTTGACCTCAGTTACTTCTGGTTGCCAGCCTAAAACTCGTTTGGCTTTTTCACTAGAAGCAATTAACGTACTAGGATCCCCTGCTCGGCGTGGCGCGATTGTCGCAGGAATTTCTTGACCTGTCACTTCGCGAGCAGCATCTAACATTTCTTTAACAGAATAGCCGTTGTTGCTTCCCAAGTTAAAGACGTCACTTTCGCCGCCATTTTTCAAATATTCTAAAGCCAAAATATGTGCTGCAATCAAGTCTTCAATATAAACATAATCTCGAATGCACGTGCCATCTGGTGTATCATAATCATCCCCAAAAATACTTAGCTCTGCTCGTTGGCCCAATGCCACTTGTAAAATAATTGGCACAATATGCGTTTCTGGCGTGTGATCCTCACCAATTGAGGCATCTTTTTTTGCTCCTGCAACATTAAAATAACGCAAAGCAACATATTTCATTCCATAAGCGTTGTCGCACCATTTCATGATTTTTTCCATCATTAATTTACTTTCCCCATACGGATTTTTAGGATTCGTTGGGGTTTCTTCTGTAATAGGCATTGCTTTTGGTTCGCCATAAGTGGCCGCTGTGGAAGAAAAAACAATATGTTTCACTCCGAATTCTTGCATGACTTCCAAGGCAATTTGAGTGCCGTGAACATTGTTATTGAAATACATTAACGGTTTCTCCACGGATTCTCCTACTAAAGAATTGGCCGCAAAGTGCAACACCCCTTCAATTGATTCCTTTTCAAAGACACTACGTAAAAAAGCTTTATCACGAATATCGCCTTCATAGAAAGTCGCTTGTTCATGAACTGCTGAACGATGCCCCGTTAATAAATTATCAACAACAACAACGGCATATCCTTTTGAAATTAATTGATCAACGGCATGTGAGCCAATGTAGCCTGCGCCACCTAATACTAAAATAGACATTTAAAGCCTTCCTTTCTAAAATAACTTTCTGGCACCATCATCAATTGATGCAGGATAAAAATCAGCAGCATAGCCAATTTTATCTTGATAACTCTGGCCAACAGCTTCAATAAATGCATCTATATTTTGCTTTGGTACCAAAGCAATACTACAACCGCCAAACCCTGCACCAGTCATCCGTGCACCCAAAACGCCTGGTTGTTCTTGCGCACAAGCCACTAAGGTATCCAACTCAATGCCAGTTACTTCGTAATCTTCTTTTAGCGAACGATGTGAGGCATTTAATAATAAGCCAAATTCTTCCAAATCCCCTTCAGTTAGCGCTTGTTTTGCCAATAAAGTTCGTTCATTTTCTGTGACGGCATGACGCGCTCGTTTAATCAACGCTGGATCTCCAATCAATGCTTGATATTGTTCAAATGTCTCGCTGTCTAATTCACCTAAAAATTCAATAGATAACTCTTTTTGAAGCAAACGAACGGCTTCTTCGCATTCTGCACGACGTTCATTATATTTTGAATCTGCTAATTCACGGCGTTTGTTAGTATTCATAATGACAATCGTATACTCACCTAATTTGGCGGGAACCATTTCATAGTGCATATTATTGGTATCTAGTAGAATAGCTTGATCTTTTTCTCCCATTCCTACGGCAAATTGGTCCATAATTCCCGAATTAACTCCAATAAATTCATTCTCCACTTTTTTACCGATTTGCACCAATTCAAGCATTGGACAGTGTAAAGCATATAAATCATTACAGATCGTCCCCATTAAAAGTTCAATAGAAGCAGAAGAAGACAAGCCAGCACCATTAGGAATCGTACCGTAGAAGAGCACATCTAAGCCAGAATCAACATTGTGTCCGCTTTCAATCAAGTAATTTAAAACGCCTTTCGGATAATTTGCCCAATCATCTGAATCTGAATAGGTTAAATCTTCTAATGAAAATTCGATGAGACCAACCTCTTTAAAATTATCAGAAAACATCCGAATTTTTCGGTCGTCTCTTTTTCTTGCCACACCAAATGTCCCTAACGTAATAGCCGCTGGGAAAACATGACCGCCATTGTAATCTGTATGTTCACCAATCAAATTAATTCTTCCAGGGGCAAAATAACAGGCTGTCCCTTTCTCACCAAATATTTCTACAAATCGATTCATTAACAGTTCTTCCATCACTAATCGCTCCTTTCACTAGTAAACAAATTGTATAATATTTACTAAACTTTTGCAAATATTTACTTAATATTTCCTTAATTGTCATTTCGGTTGAAAACGTGTACAATACAATTAAATAAAGATTTATTTTCTTAGTGTTTCTTTTCGACTATTTAAATAATCTAAAAAACAAAATTAAATTTACTAAATATTTACTTAAAGGAAGGATTGATTATTTTGACTATTTCAACTGAATCATTTGGACAAGGAATGCTTCTTTACACACTGACGAATAAAAATGGTGTGACTTTAAAAGCAACAGATTTTGGTGCGCGAATTGTTGCGCTCGACGTTCCTCTTACAAAAAATGAATCCCGATCACTCGTGCTAGGCTTTCCCTCAGCAGATGAATATTTGTCTAAAGACTTATATTTTGGTGCAACAATTGGTCGAACAGCTGGTCGAATTGCCGATGGCTCCTTTAAACTAGCGGGTAAAACGTATCAAACGATGATTAATACTCCTACTCAAACAACACTTCACGGCGGCACACCTGGGTTTGAAAGTAAAAAATGGCACAGCGAAATCCAAGAGGCACAAGTGAATCCTTCTGTGAAATTTTGGCTAGAGAGTCCTGCTGGTGAAAATGGTTTTCCTGGAAATCTCACTGTTTCAGTCACGTATACATTGACTGAAGAAAATGAATGGCAAATTGAGTATCAGGCAACTACAGATGAACAAACACTTTTTAATCCAACCAATCATGTCTACTTTAATTTAACTGGAAATCCCGCAATCCCCATTGATGCGCATGAGTTACAAATAAATGCCCAAAAGTTTGTCCCGCTTGATGAAAGAGTTTTACCGCTTGGAGAATTAGCTTCCGTCGACCAGACAGCTTTTGATTTACAAAAACCTAAAAAATTAGCTGAGGTTTTTTCAAGTACCGATGAACAAATTCAAAAGATGAACGGCTTCGATCACCCTTTCATCTTAACCAATCATGATTTAATTAACCCAGATGTTATCTTAAAAAGTCCTACTAAAGATATCACCTTAGAGATGTTCACTGATCAACCTTCAGTTGTTATTTTTTCAGCAAATTTTGCTGATAACGGTCCCGATATTCAAGGGCAAAAATTAGTCAATCACGGAGCGCTCACATTTGAAACCCAAGTCTGTCCTGGTGCTGAAAGATTTCCGTTGTTCGGTTCTATCACCCTCTCACCTGAACAGGAATTTCACTCAACGACCCGTTTCAAACTAATTTATTAAGTGAAATGGTGCTCTTAACCAAGCTTATCTTCGAACTAAAAAAGATAAGAATGGTTAAGAGCACTTCTATTATTTGACATTTTTAATCGCTCCATTTACACTATTTTCAATTAGAAAGGCGGTGATGTCTATGTATGCAATCAAATTTTTTCATGGCTATTTAACTGCAGATGGTAAACGTACGCGAGATAAATCAGGTTGTTTAGTTTACCACTCTGAAAAAGAAGCACAAAAATTAGCAGATAAAATTGGCGGGAGAGTTAAAAAAATTGGATAACCTTAGGTAAAGGATAGATAAGCAAGGCTATTTTGCTATCTATCCTTTTTTATTTTACATATTCCTCGACTTATTGTATTGATTTGATACAATAGAGAAAAAGCCTAAAGGAGCGCTTACATGAAACAAAATGACTTTGATTATATGCAAATGTTAAAAGGTGAATTATATTACGCCCCCACCATTTTACCCGAAAATAAATCAACAAAAGGCAAGGTGTTAGCTCAAAAAATCAATCAACTTCCTATCGATAACGTGAAAGAAATTGTGGCCCTAGAAAAAGAATTATTAGGAAAAACTGGCAATGAGTTATATATCACCCCACCCCTCTATGTAGATTACGGTCGCCATATTGAGGTAGGAGAAAATTTTTATGCAAATATGGATTGCATTTTTTTAGATGTAAACAAAATCATCTTCGGTGATAATGTCATGGTTGGCCCTCGTGCTAGTTTTTATACTGCCGGCCATCCAATTGATCCAACGATTCGAACTGCAGAATTAGAATTCGGGACGCCAATTATTGTTGAAGATAACGTGTGGATTGGCGGAAGTGCCACCATTTTACCTGGCGTTACAATTGGAAAAAATGCTATTGTCGCTGCTGGTGCTGTGGTTACAAAAGACGTTCCTGCCAACACGATTGTTGGGGGTAATCCAGCAAAAGTCATTCGCAAAATTGATGAAAACGATCAGCAATTTTGGACAGAAAAGCAACGGCAGTATCAAATCGCTAAGAAGCAATTCTTTCATGAATAAAAAATCCCCAATCCAATGAAAATAACGGATTGGGGATTTTTTATTTTAATCTTCTTCATAATAATTAAACATCCAATGGATGCCAAACTGATCTTTTAGGGAACCATACTTTTTGGACCAAAAAGTTTCAGATAATGGCATTGTAACAGTGCCACCTTCAGATAATCGTTTAAATAAGCGATCAATTTTTTCATCATCATCTGTGCTAACCACGAGCGAAAGGTTATTTCCTTCCGTAACTTCAAAACCAAACATATCAGGAACATCTGAAATCATTACATAGGTTCCTTCAATAATGATACTTGCGTTCATCACTAAATCCTTTATCTCGTCGTTTATAGGATGCTCAGGATCCTCAGGTGCTTCGCCAAAAGTCATTAAATTTTGACATTTTGTATCAAAAACATCTTCATAGAACGCAATTGCTTCTTTTGCTTCACCTTTAAAATTTATATACAGCTCTAACAAATGACTCACCTTCTTTCATGATCAAATTTTATACTTTATTTTCTCATGATTTGTCAGAAAGCAAAAATAGTCTGCTTAAAAATCTGATTTTTCTAGTAACAAGGTAACAAATTTTTCCAAATACAGTTGGTCAACCGCATCATAGCTATTTGTTACACCACTATCAATATCTAAAACACCGACCAATTGATGATTTTTTACCATCGGTACAACGATTTCAGACATCGCAGCTGAGTCACAAGAAATATAATTGGCGTGTGTCTTCACGTTATCAACAATCAATGTAGCTTGTTTTTCCGCGGACTCACCACAAACACCTTTGCCCATTTTAATTCTGGTACAAGAGACTTTCCCTTGAAAAGGCCCCAAAACTAATTCTTCATTTTTATATAAATAATACCCAACAAAAACGGTGTCTGGTAACGTTTGTGCAAGTAACGCGGACGAGTTTGCTAAATTTGCAATAGCATCCGTTTCTATTTCTAACAAACCGCTCAATTGTTGTAAGCACAATTCGTAGGCTGCTTTTTTGTTTTCTCTCGTTTGTTCAGTCATGCTTGGTTCATCTCCTTCATTTTGTCTTATTATAAAGGAAGATACGCAAAAGTGCTATGTTAAAGTGAGTCAAACAAACTTGAAACGCTGATCCACGTTGTGAGCAGAAGCACTTTATAAGGATTAAACTGTGACGAGTAACCGCTGGACTGACACTATGCGTTGCTCAGAGCTGAACCCTGTTTCCTCTGTTTGGCTTTTTAACATTCTATTTCTACCTAATTTTAAAGCAAGTTAAACCCATTGTCCTTTCAACATAATCTGGCGTTTCTGCGGTTTTCTAGCAATCACTTCTGCTGTAGAAGCTGCTTCTGTAAAGATAAAGTTTGCTTCGTCGCCTTCTGTAAACCAAAGACGTTCTTCTTCAAATGAAAAAGGTGCTTCTTTGCCGCAGCCATGGACGTAAGCTTGAGTAAGTTGCTCTTCTGTAATCTTTCCTGTCATTTCACAAAAATTACGTAATTTTTCAAATAAATCACCTGAAACATTAGAACTCCAAGAGTCAAAAAAGCCATCACTACCTAAATGAACCGATACACCAGCTTGGCGTAACACATCAATTGGTGGCAATAAATAACGAGGATCATAGGGAATTGTAGACATAATCGCTGTTTGATGCGTTGCCAAGCGTTGGTATAGTTTTTCTTTTTCTGCTGGTCGTACATCTAGCAGCGCAAAGGCGTGACTGATAGCGGTTCGCTGAGTAAATTTTCGTTCTTCCAAAATGTCTAAAAATTTATCAATTGTATAAACACCCACTTCCCCCGTATCATGCAAGTGAATATCGATTCCTACTTGAAATTCTTCTGCCAGATCGAAAATGGTTTCTAAAGATTCTTCAATTGCATAATCAATGCCTGCAGGATCTAAACCGCCAACCATTGTTCCACCATTTTTTAGGGCTTCTCTCATGAGTAAAACCGTTTGGGGATTTTTTAATAATCCATGCTGTGGAAAGACAACAATATCATAATCAATCACATGCGCATATTTTTCTAAGGCTCTTTTGACGCCCCAGAAGTTTTCTAGTTCTACATAAGGATCAATGTTGACATGTGTCCGAATATAAGAGGCTCCATAACCAATTAATTTTTCAATCATGGCCGTCGCTCGTTGTTCTGTTGACGGAGCTAACAATTTAAGTTCACTGGCTTCGTCTGCTAAACGCTCTTTTAAATTCTTAACAGGTTGGCTAGCACGCCAGCCTAATGAAAGGTAGGTTTTATCTAAGTGATTATGGCTCTCTTGAAAAGCGGGAATAGCCAGTTGTCCGTTTAAATCAGTGCCTTGTTGCTTTTCAGTGACTTGATTTTGCGGAATAATCGCTTGGATTTTGCCTTCTTGAATCGCTAAAGTATAGCGTGCGGTTTTAGTATACGTTAATTCGTGGTGGTCTTTAGCAAAACCAGTTTCTAAACGAACATTATTCAAATAAACAATGGATGCTGTCATTCTCTTTCCCCCTTTTGAACGGCTTCAACCAGTTGTCCTTTTAGTATCAGTTGTTGGATTGGCTGTTGGCGTGCAATCACGTGAGCAGTGCTCTCAGCATTAAATAGTAGGAAATCTGCAGAATCGCCGACGTTAGGCCAAACTCGCTGCCCGTTAGGATCAAGAGGCGTTACAAAATTACTCGCTAAGCCCCATAAACGATTCAAGCGATACTCATCGCTAATTTTAAATCTTTGAGCGGCTGTATTTAATTTTTCTATTGTATTGCCACTGCCAAAAGGCGACCAATGATCCGTCAAACTGTCATGAGCCACGGAAATCTTAACACCTTGTTCAACCAAGGTTGGAATCGGCATGGTGGTCATTCCAATTGGTACAGTCGAAGTCAAATCAATACCTGTTTCGATAAATTTTTGCGCAATGTCTCTAATTGCTGCTTCTTCTAAGCTCCCTAAGGCTAAAGCATGACTTAAAGTGACTTTGCCAAACATCTTTGCTTGTTCTGTATAATCAACAAATTTATTAAATTCATAAAGTCCCAAAGTATCACGGGCGTGTAAATGAACATCAATTTTTTTATTAAATGTGGTAGCTAATTCAAATATTTTTGCGATTGAATGATCCACATGACGATCCACAAGGGCTGGATCAACGCCGCCGACATGAGTTGCCCCCATGCGTAAGGCTTCGCGCATCAAAGGTTCGACTTGTGAGCGGAGTAATCCGTGTTGAGGAAAAGCCACAATTTCATGAGTAATGTATTGTTCATATCGACTAAATGCTTCTTTAGTGATTTCAATATGTTTCGTTCCAATAGATGGATCTACATTACAATGACTGCGAATATGATAATGGCCTTGTTGAATATACTGCTCAATAACTTGGCAAGCACGTTCTAAACTAGTTGGTAATTGTTCAGGCAACAGCCAAGTTTCTTCTTCAATACGTGTTAAAATTCCTTTCGTTAGTGGACGACAGGCCTTCCAAGGTCCCCCAAAATACGTTTTATCAATATGAATATGCATTTCTCTTAGAGCAGGTAAAACGAGTTGCTGATTCACATCGATAACTGTTTCGTTCTCTAAAGGCCTTAACTGCGGTGCGACCGCAGTACAGACCTCGTTTTCAATTCGAATATCATAGCTAGCTGTTTCTGTCGCAACAATTCGCTGATTCACAGTAGAAAATCCTGTTTCTAATTTACAGTTTTTTAAAAGCATGACAAACCCCTTCCTACCTTCATTCAATTAGTTAACATAAGCCCATTTTAAACTGTACGTAGGTCCAAATGAATGCCAATACAGATCCTTGATTTTTTGATTAGCTAATACAGAAATGCTTCGATTGTAGATTGGTGCTAAAACCGTTTCCTGATTCACCAAAATATCTTGTGCTTGAGCAAAGTCATTTAAACGAGCCTCTTGATCAGCCGCATGTGTTGTTCTAGTTTCTTGAATTAATTGATCATACGTATCACTCTTGAACGTTACGCCGCCCAAGGTACTATCCGAAGTAAAGATGCGCATAACTGTTAATGGATCACGATAATCGGTTCCCCAACCAGATAATTCTAAATCATAGTCTCTCGTTTGATCACGATCAACACGAATAGTAAAAGGAACTTGAGTAACATTCACTTCTAATCCATCTAGATTTTCTTCCAATTGAAATTGGAAAAACTCAGCAGCTTTTTTGGCGCTGTCTGTATCATCTGTTAAAAATTCTAATTTGATTTTATCCAGCCCAATTTCTTTTTTCCCTTTTTCCCAGAATTCTTTTGCTTTCGCTGTATCGTAGGTTAAGTAGTTATTTTTCTTAGCAGCTAGTTTTGTGAAATCTGTTCCATCTGGCGCAATCGTTTGTCCTGGCGGAATTACTTGATCTGTAGCCGTTGATTGATCTTGCAAGACTTCTTTTACAAAACTTTCTTTATCAAAAGCTTGTGCCAACGCTTTACGAATATTGTTGTTCGCTAAAGCCGGATTTTCTTTTCCATCACGAACACTGTTCATTTTTAAAAAGTATGTGACGAATTGAGGAATTGAAAGAAAGGCTGGATTATCAACATAACCAGGAATAAATTCACCACTTAGCTTATTCACTACATCCAATTCATTCGAGTCAAACAAATTCACCGCTGTCGTTGGGCTCTTAATTACTGAAACTTTCGCTTCTGTTAATTTAACTTTTTCAGCATCCCAATACGTATCATTTTTTTCGTAGGTCCAGTCATCGGAAGAGGCATTATCCCATTCTTTCAATTTAAAAGGACCATTATAAATCAAATGTTCTGCATCAGTGGCATATTTATCCCCTTGTTCTTTGATATATTTTTCATTTTGCGGAAACAAAACAGGAAACGAAAGCAAAGATTTCAAATAAGGGGTGGGCCGTTCTAAAGTTATTTCTAACGTTTTATCATCTAGCGCCTTAACCCCAAGAGTATTCACATCTGCGCCTTCTAAAGCAATTTCCTTAGCATTTTTAATGACATCAAAAAATAAAGCTTGATGAATCGACCCTGATTTAGGGGAAGCAACTTGTTGCCATGCATAAACAAAGTCATTTGCTGTTACTGGATCATCATTCGACCATTTGGCATCTTCTCTAATCTTAAATGTATAAACGGTTTCATCTTCAGAAATCGCTGGTTCTTCGGCAGCGACCCCCAACTCTAATTCATCTTCTTTACCTAAAACATAGAGTCCTTCATAAACTTGATTCATGACTAAAGTCGAGGTCGTATCCCCCGCTGTGTGTGGTTCCATTGTCGAAATAGCCGCTTCAGAACTAATTGCAATTTTTTGTTCCGCTGCTTTGTTACTATCAGCCGAGTTTCCCGTTCCCGCCTGACAAGCCGTTAAAGCTAAAAGCAAACCGACGCATCCTAACATTTTTAATTTCTTCATACCAATCCCTCCATTTTACAAACTATAACCTTCAAATTTACCAGAATTTTCTGATAAAATATAGAAAAAGAAGCATATCTGATAAGAGTCTCAAAAAACTTACAGATTATAGAAATACTTGAGAAATTTAAAGTAGCTGAAACAATAGTAAAAGCATTAAAAATTAAGTATACTATTGCTATATCTTTAAACGATGCGTTTCTATAGGTTGTAAGCGCTGATTGTTCTTATTTGGTCACTTGTGACTACCAATCACGTGATGACTTGGAACTTTTTTCTATTAGTATAAGGATACCTTATTTTCCCTAAAATAGTTTTGTAACATCTTACAATAAATACACTTAATTTTTAGATAATTCATACAAAAGGAGGCCTTGCTAATGATGACGGTCAATGATCTACTCCATGCAGAAGAACTACCTGGTTTAACCTTATTGACGCACGAGACCAATTTAGATGCGCCAATTCTACAAGCAAATATTTTAGAAAATCCTGATGCTTTTGACTGGTTAACGCCAGGAGAAATTTTATTAACTACCGGCTATATTTTCAAAGATCAGCCTTGCTTGCAAAAACGTCTTATTCAAGAACTAGCAAATATGAACTGCGCTGCTCTAGGCTTTAAAGTCCAACGTTATTTCAATGAAGTTCCACAAGAGATGATCCAATTAGCGAATGACGTCGGATTACCAATTCTCTCAATACCTTATAATTACAACTTTTCTCAAATTATTTCATTGGTCAATCGCCGAGTCAATCAACCTGACGAAACGATTAGCCAACATTCTGTTCATATGCATAATAAATTTTATACAATTATCAAAGCTGGCGGAAAAAGTACCCAATTACTGGAAGTATTAAGTGCCGCGATTCAAGCGCCTGTAATGCTTTTAGACGAGCATTTTCAGATTATGAATCATTTTGATTTACCTGATGCGCCAACAAGAATCACCAGTATTTTAAACAACGCGACTCTCAAAAAACAGTTTGAGACAGCTTTAAAAGCCCAGAACAATGAGCTCCTATTATTTTATAAAGAACCATTGACTGTTGAATTTTCCTTAGCGAATCATCAGTTATCTTTGCGAATTTTACCCATCAAAAAGAAAAATCTCAGCTTATCTTACTTAGTGATTTGGCAAACTACCAAAAAATTACAGACGATTGATTTATTATCTGTGGAGGTCTGTGCTCACTACCTTTTACCACAACTTCAATTAGAATCTTCGGAAAATTTAACAACGAGGCAAAAGATCGGGGCGCTGTTTCAAGACCTTATCCAAGAAAAAAATACCAATCCTCAAGCTTGGCAAGAATTTAGTAATTATCTGCAATTAAATGAAAAAGATACATTTAGTCTCTTGCTTGTAGCCATTGAACAATTGGAACAACTGTTTAATCCGACTATTCAAATGAATAGCATTGGCCATCAATTGAATCATATTTTAGAAGGATATCGACAAAAAATTACTGCCTTTCCTACACAAACTGGCTTTATTTTATTACTAGAAAATCCAGCACAAGAGGAAGCCACCTATCTTGCACAAACCACTCATCTTGCCAAGAATTTACTAGAGCAACTAATGAAACTGAATCCAAAATTATCATTTAAATTAGCGATTGGACCAACTGTCAAAAAAATCACCAATCTGTGTGATTCTTATAAATTAGCACAAGAAACATTCCACTTAGCACAAGCAAGTCAAGAATTACAACAACGAACTATTTTGAATTATGACGACCTCTTTTTTTATCGTTTAATGATCGAAACCCTGACCAAACAAGCCAAACAAAAAATATATCAACGATTGATTGAACCATTAGAAAAAGAAGATCAAAAACATGAAAGTTCCCTACTAGAAACCATCAACACCTACTTTCAGTCGAATAAAAATATTTCGTTGACTGCCACAAATATGTATGTACATCGTAATACAATTATTTACCGCTTAAAAAAAATAGAAGAGATTCTTCACTTAACTTTAGAATTTCCTGATAGTTCGCTACAACTAAGTTTGGCTGTTTATTTATATAAACAAAAATTACTATAAAAAGGCCACCACGAATAGTAAATCGTGGCGGCTTTTTTAACTGTTTCAATTTTGTTAGCGAATAATCATTACAGAAATTGGTGCATATCGAGCCATATAAGCTGCTTGGCTACCAAAAAAGCTTTTTAATTTGCTAGTTGACTTGGAGCCAATAATTAACAAATCTGGTTTATTCAAAGGAATAAGCTTATTAATAATTAATTCTCCTGGGTTCCCTTCATTGACAATTACACTTACTTTATCGATGCCATTCGCTAACGCTTCTTGTTGATATTTTTCCGTTTGTTTCTCTAATTTCGCCAACTGTTCTTGCCAATAATTTTTATCTAACGATTGGTAAACATTAATCTCTTTCTCTTCTAAAATCGAAACAATAACCAATTCAGCTTGTTCTTCTTTTGCTTTTTGGATAGCATAATGAAATGCTTTTAACGCATCTGGCGACTCTTCAACACCAACCATAATTTTTGAAAATTTCATTATTTAACCTCCTCTACTTGTTGCTCCATAGCTGCAAGCTGCTGTGCATATCGTTTATCGCCTTTATATAATTCCACAACCGTCCAAACTAACAAGAGGATGACGAGTGCTATGATGACATAGGCAATATTATCGGCTAACGTAATTTGACTCGCTGTCGGATTATCACCGAAAAATCCTTCAATTTGATCAGGTAAGCCTTTCATATTGAGGTAAATTAAGCCAATGACAGAAACCCAGCCTAACAATTTAATTAACCACGAGTTTTTAAAATGTTCACCCATTTCAACACGGCTATCTGTAAACATCAGTAAAGGCAACATCGAAAATGGCAAAGCAAATGCTAGAAAAACTTGTGAATTGTTCATTAAATTATTAATCGCAATATGCTCCTCCACTGTACTTTTTCCGCTGGTCATTAAAACACAAATTAAGACAGGAATAACAGATAACAAACGTGTGACCATCCGACGTAACCAAATTGGTACGCGCATATGAATAAACCCTTCCATAATAATTTGACCAGTTAAGGTTCCTGTAATTGTTGAATTTTGTCCTGATGCCAATAAGGCTACCGCAAATAAAATTGATAAAATTCCAGAACCTGCAATATGCGCTAAAATAGAATTACTCATAACCGCTGGATTTGATAAAGCATCAAACAAACCAAAGAATGAAGGATCTTTGACACTGCCGGATTTAAAAACGGCCACACCCATAATCAATAACAAAGAGTTAACAAAAAATGCCATCGTTAATTGAATATTAGAATCCCAAGTTGAAAAGCGTAAAGCGCGTTGAATATCGGTTTTATCTTTACGATCAATTTTACGACTTTGCACAACAGAAGAATGTAAATACAAATTATGAGGCATCACTGTTGCACCAATAATCCCCAATGCAC
Organism: Enterococcus sp. AZ104; assembly: GCF_050546705.1. Lineage (NCBI taxonomy): Bacteria > Bacillati > Bacillota > Bacilli > Lactobacillales > Enterococcaceae > Enterococcus > Enterococcus sp. AZ104. The sequence continues at coordinate 852,597 of NZ_CP172952.1, read as the reverse complement.
CTGTCAATGGCGTTTGCCCATTCACCGCATGTGATGTAGAAAAAGCTTCTGCGCTAGGAACCAGCCCTTTAATTACATCTCCCCATACTGGATTTGACAATGCCACTTGATAAGCAAAAATCACAAAAATAACAACAATTAAAGCAACAACAATAGCTTCAATTTTTCTAAAACCAATTTTTGTCAATAACAACAAAAGTAAAACATCAAATACCGTAATGAAGACAGCCAGACCTAAAGGAATATGAAATAATAAATATAAGGCAATTGCGCCCCCGATAACTTCAGCGATATCTGTAGCCATAATTGCTAACTCTGTTAAAATCCATAATACAATACCTAACGTCTTACTAGTTCTAGCACGAATCGCTTGTGCTAAATCCATCTGTGAAACAATGCCTAATTTAGCAGCCATATATTGGAGCAACATTGCAATCAAACTGGAAATTAAAATAATCGACATCAATAAATATTGAAAATTTTGTCCCCCAGTAATTGAAGTAGACCAGTTTCCTGGATCCATATACCCCACTGCTACCAATGCTCCTGGACCTGAGTAAGCAAATAACGTTTTCCAAAAACTCATATTTTTAGGCACGTCGATGGTGCCATTAATTTCTTCAAGCGAAGGACCATTTGCATATTCAATCAAATGATGTCTTTGCTTTGGTTCATGTTCTTCTGAATTTTTCAATTCAATTCCTTCTTTCGTTTTGCAATAATTTTAAAAGGCCCTTCCCGTTAGAAGGTTAACCTCTAATATATTTTAGGTACACCTAAAATATACTGCTAAAAATAACAAAATGCAAGACTTGAAAGAAAATTTTGACAGTGTAAAAATAGATTGTCGTAAATGTGCGATCTTAAAGTTTGAAGAAATCAGGGTAGCTGGTAGTTGATTATCTTAAGAAGTAGAAAATAAGGGACCTAAGTCATTTCGGCTTAGGTCCCTTATTTTATTTTTATTCGGTTATTCTATTAAGAATGGATGCTACAATTTCTGTCGTGTCAGCTGAATGATTTCTAAAAATCTCGGTAAACTTAATCTGACGAAAACCTTCAAGTACTTCGGGCAACTTATTTTTCCCCCATTCAAAAGTTCCATCATTTCTTTTCAATAATCTCTGTAAAATTTCTTCTTTCTCGACCGCTAACAAAAAATGATAAACGTCAATGCCAGCTCGTCTCAAATAACCAATCAGCTCTTCTTCATATTCTTTTTTATAAAGGGTCATTGGAACAATAATCGGCCGTCCAGACTCTTTGGACATTCGTTTTAATAAATGAGCATTCCAGCAACGCCATTCCTGATACTCTTGAAAATCATTTTCTTTCATTTCTTCGGGAACTAACTCCATCAATGCACTACCAATAATTTCTGGATCATAAATGATTGCATTGGGAAGTTTTTGTTGTAACTCATGTGCAATGGTCGTTTTTCCGGCTCCAAACGCACCGTTTAACCAAATAATCATCATAATTTCCTTTCTTCTGAACAAATTTCTTTGTTGTTTAATTTAGGTGCTAGATTACTTTTAATTTTTTTAGCCATTCACTTATAGTTACTACTTACATCTTTAACAGTAAACGAGACAAACTAAAAATACAACATCCTACGCTATTAACCTTGGGTTATATAACATACTCATCTGATAATTTCTCCCTAAAAAAACAGAATGTGGGCAATCTTTTTAAGAATAATTGAATAGAATAACAACAAACAGTAATTCAGGTATAACCAGCTAGAAATTGTTTTATTTTTAGTCACGAGTATGATAAGCATGTAAATCAAATAGAATCATATTAGGTGAGGTTACTCTGAAGAACACAGGTTATCGCTCGGAAATGTCGAGAGACAGTAACGAGTAAAGCAGGGATTGTCGAATTAAGGCTTTCCTAAGATAACTAGAATTTTTTTCTTACGTCTCAGAAAGCCAAAGCTCAATTATTGTGATTACCCTATAATCTTCTTCTTTTATTCGGCGACCTCTTTAATATGATTAATTGGAGGTTTTTAAATTGAAAGCTGTCACTGCATCATCTAAGAAAAATACCCTACTTGCTAAAAGTATCGGGAATCTTACCTTGCTCATCATTTTAGGCATTTTCATTTTTATCATCGTCTTCTCTTGGCTAAAAATGAATCGCCCTCTTCACACCCTTCCCTCAGAAGAATTCCTCGCAACACCAAGTAAAACAGATGATTTCTTATCTCCATTAAATCTTTTTTACTTTTCAATTCGAACCATGTTTCGAATGATTGTGGGGATGGCTTGGTCCTTCCTGTTTTCCTTTGTTTTTGGTATTTTAGCCGTAAAATATAAAACGGCTCGAAGAGTCATTTTACCATTAGTTAATTTCCTTGAATCTGTTCCATTGCTAGGTTTTTTGACCTTTACAACTGCTTGGTTACTTGGTTTATTTCCAGGAAATGTGATGGGCGCAGAAGCGGTTGCTATTTTTGCCATCTTCACAGGTCAAGCTTGGAACATCATGTTGACTCTTTATCAAATAATGGAAGTTATTCCTTCAGATCTAGTCAATGTGACCGATCAGTTCAAGTACAATGCTTGGGAAAAATTTTGGCGGCTTGAATTTGTTTACTCAATTCCTGGCTTACTTTGGAACGTTATTATTTCTCAAACTGCGGCTTGGTTTGCCTTGGTGGCCAGCGAGCAAGCTTCTGTTGCCTTTCCTAAAGAAACCAACCTTTATTTACCAGGAATTGGTTCTTATATCCAAGTAGCATTAAATCGAGCCGACTTTAAATCCTGTTTATGGGCTGTTTTTGCCTTATTAATCAATGTGGTGATTTTAAACTTTTTAGTTTTTCAACCTTTAGTTCGAGCCACTTATTATTTTAAATATGAAACAGATGTCGAAAGTACGACGCCACCTAAATCCATCATTTATCATTTATTAAAAAAAGCAACTTTAACGAAATACTTTTCAAAAGCTTTTGTGAAATTCAGTCATTTTTGGATTTACGATTTACCAAAAGTTTGGTACTTTTTCAAGCTAGACTATCTCTATCGATTACTAGCAAAATTACGCCATTTCTTCAAAACATTATGGTATGTCAGCTTAACCATTATTGGGGTTTATTGTTCTATTAAGCTCTATCATTTTTTGCCCCATCAAGATTTCAGCATGATTCCTAGATTAACCCTTTATACTACGCTACGGGTTACCTTGGCTATGGTCGTTGCTGGCATTATCTTTACTCCCTTAGCAATCTGGGTTGCGAATGATAATCGGCGCTTAAGTATCGTTCAACCGATTGGACAAATTTTAGGCTCCATTCCGTCAAATGTTTATACTCCATTCATTGTGTTGATTATTAGTATGGGCTTCAACAAATTAGAATGGTGGATTTTACCACTCATCATGGTTGGTTGCCAATGGTATTTTTTCTTTAATGTAATTGCTGGCTACTTAGCCATCCCTGATGATATTCGTGACGTAACCAAACTTTTTAAATTATCTAAATGGCAATGGTGGACAAAATTTTTGATCCCTTCTATTTTACCTTACCTCATTACAGCAATTATTAACGCTGCTGGTGCTGCTTGGAACGCTGATATCGCAGCAGAAAGCATTCAATGGGGCAAAAAATCAATAGATGTTACTGGCCTAGGACAATATATTGCGGCAAACGATGGCGTAAAAGATAAATCTGCCTTAGGAACCTTAGCGATGTGTTTCGTTGTTGGTTTATGTATCGCCTTTGTTTGGCAACCTTTATATCGAGCAGCAAAACAAAAATTTCACTATTAATAGCTGGACGACTCAACTCGACTAAATTTTTAAGATAAACTAGAGAGGAGAACGATAGGTGATTTCCCTTGACCTATCTAATAAGACGATGGAAAATAAAGAATTATTAAGCATAAAATCAGTATATAAAGAATTTGAAATTGAAGGACATTCAGAACATTTAAAAGTCCTTGAAAATATTGATTTAACAGTTAAAACGAATGAATTTTTAAGTATTATCGGACAATCAGGAACAGGAAAATCAACGTTGCTCAGAAGTATTGCTGGACTTCTTCGTACAACTAGAGGTGAAATTACTTTTGAAGATAAAATCATTAATGAGCCTGATGCCAATATCGGCATGGTTTTTCAACATTTTGCCCTTTTTCCTTGGTTGACAGTTGAAAAAAATATCAGCTTTGGCTTAGAAAACCGTAAAGAAATTTCTCGCGAACAAATAAATAAAAGAGTCAGTAATCTCATTGAAATGATTGGTTTAACTGGTTTTGAAAAAGCTTATCCCAGAGAGTTATCTGGTGGAATGAAACAGCGTGTAGGCTTTGCTCGTGCTTTAGCCATCGAACCTAGCTTATTGCTCTTAGACGAACCTTTTTCAGCTTTAGATATCATTACAGCCAGCCAATTATCTAACGATTTATTAGAAATTTGGCTAAACAATCAAATTGCGACTAAATCAATTGTGATGATCACGCATGATGTTCAACAAGCAGTTCAACTTTCTGATCGGGTTGTATTAATGGATGCAAATCCTGGTCGTATTGCCAAAATTTACTCAATCGATATCCCCAGAAATCAACGTTCGCCAAAAACAACCATTGATATTGTAGAACAAATAACAGAAGAAATGGTTCGTCGCATTCATTTGTAAATAGAACTGTTTTGACTTCTGCTTATGTCTTGACAAAGAGTTACTTAAAAGACTATTATTTCTTTGTAATAAGTTAGGTGAGGCTCCTATACAAACATAAGCTATTGCTCAGAAATGTCGAGAGACACCAATGAGTAGAACAAGACTGGTCGAGGAGAAGGCTTTTCTCAAAATAGCTAAGAGTGATCTTTACGTTGTATAGTGCTAAAGCTCAACGTTCATGTTGATGTATCTTTTTAGTCTCTAGTTAATCAGTTAAGTACTTTTATTTAAAATTAAGAGAGGAGTGAAAGTATGACTACTATGTTAGCAATCATTGGAACTGTTGCAATCATCACAGTTCAAGTTATTGAATATAATATGACAGAAATTCATATTCCTACTGCAGGAACATTTAATGACGACGATGCAGAACCCCCACATTCTTCTGTAACCCTTGTATTTATTCGCAC